>NZ_DAISLT010000039.1:0-57194 GCF_036820275.1 Novosphingobium sp. | reverse complement strand
GATCGGCGGCTTCGAGTTCAAGACCCGCCTCACCGACCGGGGAGACGACATTCCGATCATCTTCGTGACCGGCTACGGCGATATCCCGATGAGCGTGAAGGCGATGAAGGCCGGGGCGATCGACTTCCTGCCCAAACCCTACCGCGATCAGGACCTGCTGGACGCGGTTACCACCGCCCTGTCCCGCGACCGCGAGCGCCGGTCCGCGCGCCTCGACCTTCAGGCGGGCCAGCAACTCTACGACCGGCTGACGCCGCGAGAAAAGGAAGTCATGGCCGGCGTATGCCGGGGCCTGCTCAACAAGCAGGTCGCAGGCGAACTGGGCATCACCGAAATCACCGTGAAGCTGCACCGCTCCAGCCTGATGAAGAAACTGGGTGCGAAGACTTTCGCCGAACTCATCCGGATCAACGATTTTCTGGTGCGCCAGAAGGCGTGACAGGCACGCAGCCGAGCTGCAAGTCATTGGACCTATACCTAAGTTTGCCTTCGCCCTGCGGCATCGTGCCGGTATGACTGTTGCAGGCAAGTAACGCTTCTTGCCTGCAATATGTCCACCCGCAGCAGCCCAAGAGCCTATGTACGACGAAGCATGGCTGGCCCGCCTTCAGCCCGATAGCGCATTCTCCGATGGGACGGGCCGACAGCGGCTGGTCGATCTCGGTTCCGGCAAGGCGTGGCTGTCGCTGGCGGCGCGCTGGTCGGCGCCGGACTCGGCCGGGCAGCTTGAGCGCGAGTTCGGCCTGCGCGAACGCATGAGCCGCGAGATCGCGGAATTTCCGGTGGCTCTCGTCAAGACGCAGGACGGGCCGGTGCTCGTCTTCGAGGATCACGGCGTCCAGCCTCTCCAGCGGAGCGAGCAGCCCCTTCCGCTTGCCGCCTGGCTCGATATCGCGACGAGCGCCGCCGATGCCCTGGCGCATGTCCACAGCCACAAGATCGTGCATTGCGCGATCAACCGGGAAAACCTGCGCCGACGGCCCGGCGGCGGGATCATCCTGGCCGGGTTCGGACGGGCGATCGATGCGGAAGACCCGTTGGACCTGCCGCGCGCGGCCAGCGACGTCAGCCTGCCCTATGCCTCGCCCGAACTTGCCGACCGCACCAATCCCAGGGGCGATGTCCGCAGCGACCTCTACTCGCTCGGCGCCACGCTCTACGAATTGCTGACCGGCCAGCGCCTGTTCGCCGTCTCCACCCCGGCGGAGTGGCTTCATGCGCATGTCGCCATGCGCCCGCGCCGACCGAGCACGGTCCGCACGGGGCTGCCGGAAGCGCTGGACGACATCCTCCTGCGCCTGCTCGCCAAGGACCCCGCCGAACGCTATTCCAATGCCTCCGCGCTCAGCGCCGATCTCGCGATCTGCCGCCGCATGCTGGAGGAAACCGGGCAGATCGTCCCGTTCCCGCTCGCCGGACAGAAAGCGCCGGGCCGGAACGGCGTTGCCCGCGTAATCGGCCGGGAAACGCAGCTTCGCGCCCTGCGTGAGGCCGCGCACCGCGTGGAAACGACCGGACAGGCCGAAATCGTCGTCATTCGGGGCGCACCGGGGGCAGGGAAATCCAGCCTTGTCGAACATGTCCGCGCCGAGCTGCCCCGCTGGACCGGCCTTGCCGGCAAAAGCGACCAGAACCAGCGCCAGACGCCCTACCTGCCCCTGACCCAGGCAATCGCCGCGGTCATCGAGCAGTTCGCCCGCCACAGCACGGAGCAGGCCGCTGCCATTCGCACCCGCCTCCAGGACCAGCTGGACGGAAAGGGCAGGCTCATCAGCGAACTCGTGCCCGGTTTCGCGAAGATCGTCAGCGACCTGCCTTCCGTTCCCGAGCTTCCGGCGGACCAGGCCCTGGCACGCCTGAACGCGACGCTGGCCAAAGTCGTTTCGATCACCGTCGAGCCGCCCGCGCCGACGATCCTGTTCATCGACGATATCCAGTGGACGGACGATTCGACCTGGTCGTTCCTGCACCACCTGGCCGCCGCCCCCTTCTCGCACCTGCTCGTCGTCCTCGCGCTGCGTGACAACGAGCCGCCTGCCCGGCACCTGCTCGACCTTCTGGGCGAGCGTGCGCGCGAATCCGGCACCCGGCTGACCAGTCTCGCCCTGCCCCCGCTGGGAACGGCGGAACTCGGGCGACTGATCGACAGCCAGCTTGGCGAAGTCGCCGCGCGCGATCGTTTCGTCAGCGCCATTGCCGATCGCACGCTGGGCAATCCCTTCTTCGCGACCCAGTTGCTCCGGGCCCTGTCCGAGGACGGCGTTCTCCGCTTCGATCCGCTCGCCCAGACCTGGGACTGGGACGAGGAGGCACTGGCCCGGTATCGCGGCAGCGACGATGCCGATCTCATGCAGCGCCGCCTTGCCGCCTTGCCGCCGGCCACGCTCGACCTGCTGCGCGCTTTCGCGTGGATCGGCCCCCGGTCTTGCCGGAGCCTGCTGGCGAAGGCGCTCGACTGCGATCTCGCCGAAGTCGATGAAACCGCTGCTCCGGCCTTCGCGGGCGGGCTGCTGACCCGCGACAGCGACCGGGTCGCCTTCGCGCACGACCGCGTTTACGAAGCCGCCTATGCGCTCACCCCGACCGAACAGCGCCCGATCCACCATGCCCGCATCGCCCGTCTGCTGCTGTCCGCCCAGAACGAAAGCGAGGCCGAAGCCGCTTTCGACATCGCCCATCATATCCAGCAGGCCGAACCCGCCGGTTTCGCTGCGGCGGACCGCGTGCCGTTCCTGAACGCGCTGATCGTCGCCGCACGCCGGGCAAAGGGCGCAGCGGCAGTGGAGCAGGCCGAACGCTACCTCGACCTCGCCGACCGCCTGGCGACGGAGCAGGGCGACGGACCCGCGCTCGCCCGCGAGGTGCTGTTGCTGCGCTGCGACTGCCTGGTCCTGCAAGGGCGGATGGACGCGGCATCGGCCCTTGCCGACACGCTGCTGGACCGGGCCACAAGCGCTCGCGACCGGGCCGAGGCCTATCGCCTGCGCGCCAATATCCTGACCCTGCAATCCGACTATGAAGGCGCCATCAACGCGGGTCTGGCCGGTCTGGCACAGCTCGGGATCTTGCTCGAACGGCACCCTTCCGACGCCGAACTGCGCGCCGCCTACGAAGCGGTCGTGCGTGCCCGTGCACAGCGCGGCATCGGCGAACTCGTCGGCCTGCCGGTCGCCGCATCGGCGGAGACGGAAGCGAAGATGTCGCTTCTGGCGACCCTGATCGCCTCCATCTTCGTCGACGACGGGCTGAGCTTCCTCCACGCCGCCAAGATGGCGGAACTGTCGCTGACCGAGGGGATGGCACCGTCCTCCACCCACGGCTTTGCCTGGTTCGGCGTCCTCGTCGCCCACCATTACGGTGCCTATGCCGAGGGCTGCGACTATGCCCAGCTGGCGATCATGCTGAGCGAACGCAACGGCTGGCAGGCCGCCCGTGCCGCCGCGCTGGTCGCCGCCGACCAGGTCAGCGCCTGGACGAAGCCGATGAGCTATGCGCTCTCGCTCGCCACGGAAGCGCGGCGGCAGGCGCTGGCCCACGGCGACGCCGCCTATGCCTGCTATGCCAGCAACCACATCGTCTCCGACCTGCTGGCGATGGGCAGGCCGATCGCACACGTGATCGATGAGGCGCAGAAAGGGCTGGCGCTGGCCCGGCGCTTCGGCTTCCGCGATATCGTGCGGTTGATCTCCGCGCAGATCCTGTTCGCGGATCGCCTGGAAAACGGCAACGTCTCGCTCCACGCACCGTTCGGCGGCGCCGACGCCGGTTTCGACGAACTCGGCGCCGCGGATACCTCGCAGACCACACTGTTCTTCGAGTGGCTCTACGCCGGTATGGCCGCGTTCCACTACGGCGACCTCAAGGCCGCGCAGGCCTATCTCGACCATGCGGAGATCCTGACCTGGGCCGTCCCGGCCCATATCAACCTCGCGGACCTGCACCTCTACCGCACGCTGACGATCCTGACCCTGAGTGCTGGTCGCCCCCTCGATCCCGCCGTGGCCGGACACGTCGCTGCAAGCCGCCAGCGCTTCAATGCGCTGGCTGCGCTGAACCCGGCGACATTCCTGGGACGGCATCTGCTGCTCGAAGCCGAAGCCGCACGCCACGCAGATGCCGGCCTGGAAGCGCTGCGCCTCTACGAACAGGCCGCCGCCGCCTGTTCGGAAAATGAGCGCGTCCACGAACTCGGCATGGTCCACGAGCGCGCCGCCGAACTGGCCCGGCAATGCGGGCTGGAATCGGCCGCGCTGCACTTCGCGCGATCGGCCCGGAATGCCTTCATCCGCTGGGGCGCACGCGGTCTCGCGGCGCGGCTGGAGCAGAGCCATCCGATGCTTGCGCTCGATCGGGAGCAGGAAACCCGCATCGGCACGATCGAGCAGCACCAGCTCGACGCCGCGGTCGCGCTTGAGGCCGCCAAGGCGCTTTCCGGCGAAATCCAGCTCGATCAGGTGATCGAGAAGCTGATGCGCGCGATGATCGTCCATGCCGGTGCCCGCCGGGGCGTCCTGCTCACCACGCGCAACGACGCGCTGCTGATCGAGGCGACGGGTTCGGTGATCGGCGACGACGTGCTCGTCGATGTCCAGACCCGCGTCGCGCGGGACGACATCGTGCCGATCGGCCTCATCCGCAAGGCGGTGGAGGAACAGGTCCCGCAGATCGTCCAGGATGCGACGCAAGATCTTGCCCAGGCCCCCCGGCACTTCAGCACCCGCGCGATGATGGCCCTGCCGCTGATCAAGCAGAACCGGCTGACGGCAGTGCTCTATCTGGAAAACGAGCTGACCGCCCACGTCTTCAACCCGCAGCGCATCGCCATGCTCGACATGCTCGCGCCGCAGGCCGCCAATGCCCTCGACGCCGCGCGGGCCTATGCGGAGCTGGTGGTGGAGCACAAGCGGCGCATGGAATCCGATTCCGCGCTGCAGAATGCCCGCGCCGACCTCGCGCGCAATTCGCGCCTCATCACGATGGGCAGCCTTGCCGCCTCGATCGCGCACGAGATCAACAATCCGCTCGCCAGCGTCTCCGGACAGGCCAGTGCGGGGGTGCGTTGGCTGTCCCGCGCCGAACCGAACGTGGAAGAGGCGATCAAGTGCCTGAACGCCGCGCGCAGCGGCGCCGAGCGGGCGGTGGAGATCATCCGCGAACTCCGCGCCCTGGCCAAGCAGGCGCCTGCCCGGATCGAGGTGATCGACCTCGGCGACCTGATCCGCACCGTGCTGGCGCTGACCGGCGCCGAGATCGAAATCAGGCAGGTCAGCCCGCTGGTCGCGCTGGAGGACTGTTCGATCAGCGGCAACGGCGTGCAGCTTCAGCAGGTCGTCGTCAATCTCGTCAGCAATGCGCTCGATGCCATGGGCCAGATTGCAGCCCCGGAGGGCGGCCACCGGCTGACGATCCGCTCCCGCGTCACGGAGGGGACGGTCGCCGTCAGCGTCGAGGATACCGGTTCGGGCATTTCGGACGAGGCGATCTCGCGCATCTTCGATCCCTTCTTCACGACGAAGGAGACCGGGATGGGCATGGGCCTGGCGATCTGCCGCTCGATCATCGAAGCCCACGACGGCAAGCTGGAAGTCGAGCGCCTTGCCGAAGGCGGCACCCGTTTCCAGTTCCGCCTGCCGCTCGAAGGTTAGCTTTTTGAAAATCCGCCTGCTGCGGATTTTGGCGGCGTGGGCTGGCGCCGCGACGAAAATGCCCGTGTAGGGCATTTTCCAAAAGACTCCCTCACATCGAGGCCGCAAGTGCCATCCGCATCGGCGCGGTGCGGCGCAGGGCGATCCGCTCGATGGCCTTCTGAAGCTTTTCGAAGGCCCGCACCTCGATCTGGCGGACGCGTTCGCGCGATACGCCGAACACGACCGAAAGGTCTTCCAGCGTGCGCGGTTCTTCGACCAGGCGGCGCTCGGTCAGCACCTGGCGCTCGCGCTCGTTCAATTCCTTGAGCGCCGTGGCCAGCATCTCGTGGCGGACCTGCGATTCCTGCGCGGCAGCCATCTGCTCGTCGGGCAGCGGCTCGTCATCGGTGAGCCAGTCCTGCCACTCGCTGCCGCCTTCTTCGGCCAGGGAAACGTTCAGCGAGGCATCGCCGCCCAGCGCCATGCGGCGGTTCATGTTGACCACTTCGGTCTGTTCGACGCCCAGTTCCTCGGCGATATGGCGAACGTCCTCGGGCCGCATGTCGCCGTCCTCGAAGGCGTTGAGCACGTTTTTCAACCGGCGCAGATTGAAGAACAGCTTCTTCTGCGCCCCGGTCGTGCCGATCTTCACCAGGCTCCAGGACCGCAGGATGAATTCCTGCATCTGCGCCTTGATCCACCACCGGGCATAAGTCGACAGCCGGAAGCCCCGGTCCGGCTCGAACTTCTTGACCGCCCGGATGAGACCCAGGTTGCCTTCGGAGATCAGCTCGCTGACCGGCATGCCATAGCCGCGATAGCCCATCGCGATCTTGACCACGAGCCGCAAGTGCGAGGTCACCAGCCGCGCCGCCGAGGTCGCATCGAGATCTTCGGCATAGCGCTTGGCGAGCGAATATTCCTGATCCGGCCGGAGCATCGGGAAGCGGCGGATCTGGGAAACGTAGCGGCCCAAGCCGTCGTCGCTCGTCAGGCTCGGAACCGTCAGGGAAGAAGTTGCCTCGGTCATCGTCTAATCCCGCGAATAGAGTTCAACGAAGATGCGGGCGACGGTCCTTGTACCGGGCGGCGCGCATCCAGGCCATGACGGGCGGATCCGCCCGGCGTCTGCCTGCCGCCACTTTCCCGCAAATGCGGCGCCGAAGGCAGACATACATTGGCATGCGCCCCCCTGTACCGCCGGTTGCCCGAGGCCCAGAACGTCCCTCAATTCCGAACTAAATCGTTTATTTTCCGATACTTGAAATCATATACCTCAGGATACCTGCCGCCGTCCGAACCGCCCGCACATATGGTGTTCACCTCAAGACGAGGGGTTCCAACAAGGAGGTTCATCCATGTTCACAATGCGTAACGGCGCGCTCGCCGCCATTCTGACCGCCACCATGGTCGTCTCGATGCCGGCGATGGCCAAGTCGAAGGCCTCGATCAACCGCACGGAAGACAAGCTCGTTGCCGCAGGCTTCGTTTCGAAGCCCGCGAACACCCCGCAGCGCGTGGCCATGCTCACCCGCCTCCCCGCCGAGAAGTTCTTCAAGCGCGTGAACGGCGACAACGTCTCCTACGTCTACGCCGACCCGAAGAACTGCAATTGCCTGCTGGTCGGCACCGAGAAGGCCTACGGCGCCTATCGCGCCACGCAGCAGGCCGCGCGCATCGCATCCGACCAGTTGGAAGCCTCGCGCAACTACGCCGATCCCGCCTGGAACTGGAGCGCCTGGGGACCCTGGGGCGGTTATTGGGGCCGCTACGGTTTCGGTCCGCGTCTCGGCTGGTGACCGGAACGGAAGGGTCGGCAAACAGGTCGGCCCTTCCCTTCCTCCCCCCAAAAAAACGCCCGAAAGGCGGCCACGCGCATCGCGAGGCCGCCTTTATAAGTTACGGAAACGGGTGTGCCGGGTTCAGTTCAGCGCGGAAAATTGGTCTTGGCGAGTTCGACGATCTCGTCCATCCGGCCGTTCATCACCGCCTTGAGCATGTAGAGCGTGAAGCCCTTCGCCATTTCCAGGTTGATCTTCGGCGGGATCGGCAGTTCGGTCCGCGCGACGACCGCATCGACCAGCACCGGGCCGTCATGCGCGAAAGCCTCCTGGATCGCCCGGTCGACATCGCCGGGATCCTCGACGCGGATGCCCTTGATGCCGATCGCCTCGGCGAGGGCGGCGAAGTTCGGATTGTCGAGGTCGGTGCCGAACGGCAGGAAGCCCGTGGACTTCTGCTCGACTTCGACGAAGCCGAGCGTGCCGTTGTTGAAGACGACGATCTTGGCGGGGAGCCTGTACTGCCGCAGGGTCAGCAGATCGCCCATGAGCATGGCCAGCCCGCCGTCGCCGGACAGCGAGACGACCTGCCGCTCGGGGAACGTGGTCTGCGCACCGATGGCCATGGGCATGGCATTGGCCATCGAACCGTGCCAGAGCGAGCCGATCAGGCGGCGTTCGCCGTTCATCCGGAGATAGCGCGCGGCCCATACCGTCGGCAGGCCGACGTCGAACGTGAAGATCGCATCCTCGTCCGCATGGTCGCTGATCGCCTTGGCGACCTGCTGCGGGTGGATCGGACCTTTCCCCGCCCGGCCGACGGCAAGATCGTCGAGGTCCTTGCGGGTGCTGCGATAGTGATCGAGCGCGATGTCGAGGTGGGTGCTGTCCGAACGGGTGTCGAGACGCGGCAACAGCGCGCGCAGGGTCGCACCGACATCGCCGACCACGCCAAGGTCGAGCGGCGCCCGGCGGCCAAGCTGGCCGGGGCGAATGTCGACTTGCGCGATCCGCACGCCCGCACCGTTCGGGTAGAACTGGCGGTAGGGAAAGTCGGTGCCGAGCATCAGCAGGATGTCGGTATCCGTCATCGCGTAGTAGCCCGAGGAGAAGCCGATCAGCCCGGTCATGCCGACATCGTAGGGATTGTCGTACTCGACATATTCCTTGCCCTTGAGCGCATGGACCACCGGCGCGCGCAGCTTCTCGGCAAGGGCGACGACGTCCGCATGGGCCTCGGCGCAGCCGGAACCGCACAGCAGGGTCACGCGGCTGCCGTCGTTCAGCATTGCGGCCAGGGCGCCCAGGTCCTCTTCGGACGGCGTGACCACCGGCTGGCGCGGCAAGAGGCCGGAAGGCAGCGAGCGGAGGTCGCCGACCGCGGGCTTGAGCGCGATGTCGCCGGGAATGGCGATGACGGAAACGCCGCGTTCGCCGATCGCCGTGCGGATGGCGATCTCGACGCTGCGGGGCATCTGCGAGGGATCGGAAACCAGCTCGCAGTAGTGGCTGCACTCGCGGAAGATCTCCTGCGGATGCGTCTCCTGGAAATAGCCGGAGCCGATCTCGGGAGAGGGAATCTGCGCCGCGATCGCCAGCACCGGAACGCGGGAACGATGGCAGTCGAACAGGCCGTTGATCAGGTGGAGATTGCCCGGCCCGCAGCTTCCCGCGCAGACCGCGATGCTGCCGGTCAGATGAGCCTCGGCCCCGGCCGCGAAGGCCGCCACTTCCTCATGCCGGACGTGGATCCACTCGATCGTGCCGCGCTTGCGGATGGCGTCGGTGAGACCGTTGAGGCTGTCGCCGACGACGCCGAAGATGCGCCGCACTCCGGCGGCTTCGAGGATATCGATAAACTGCTCGGCGACGTTCTGGGCCATCGTTCGTCTCACTTGTCGTAGCGCCTCGGGGCGCCGGGGATGGGCGGCATATGGGCAGGTAACGAAGGAAGGGCGGCGCGGGTTCGCCCCCTTCCTTCCGTTTTTTCCTCAGAAGCGGAGGCCGACGCCGCCCAGGATCTGGTTGCGCGAATAGCTGCCCGAGTAGTGCGAGTAGCGATACTCGCCGGTCAGGTAGACATTGGAAGTCACGGCATATTCGCCGCCGACGCCGCCCCGCACGCCCGAGCGGTCGTCACGGTGATTGCCGTCGTCGCGGATCGTGAACTGGGCATTGGTGTAGCCGACCTTGCCGTAGAGCAGGAAGCTGGGCGAGACGACATAGCCGATGCGGGCACCGGCATAGAGGTCGCGGTCGGCGCGCTCGGTATAGCGGGTCGCGCCGGTGCCGAACGCCTTCTTCTGGGTGGAATCGCTGATTTCGACTTCCGGACCGATGCGGACCGGGCCGATGGCGGCATCGTAGCCTGCGGTCGCGCCGTAAGTGAAGCCCGAGGCATTGTCGCCGCTGTGCTGCACGTTATCCCAGCCGCCGATCACGCCGATGCGCGGGCCGGTGAATTCGCCGCCGTCCTGCGCGAAGGCGGGCGTTGCTGCGGCAGCCAGAGCCAGAACCGGCAGAATGACGAAACGCTTGGACATAATCTTTCTCCTCATGTTGAGACCATCGGTCGAGAAGCCAGATGGGTGCCGAAGGGAGACTGTGGGACTATCCCAAGGTTTGCCCTATCCCTCTGTCTGGGCTGGATAGTCCCGAGGCATGAGATCGGACGACCAGCCGCCGCCGAGGCTGCGATAGAGCGCCACGATCGCCGAAAGACGCTGGAAATGCAGGTCGTCCTCGTCGATGCGCGCAGCGAGCAGCGCGCGTTCGCTGTCTAGCTGTTCGAGATAGGACGCGTAGCCGGCATCGTAGCGCCGCCGTGCGGCCTCGCAGGCGGCGCGATCCGCCGCCACCTCGCGCTGCGCCGTCCGGGCCTCTTCGGAAAGGAAGGCCACGCCCGCCATGGCATCCTCGACCTCGCGGAAGGCCTGGAGCACCGCCGCGCGGTAGGCATAGGCAGCCTGATCGCGCCGGGAAGCCGCAAGGTCCTGCTCGGCATGGTGCCTGCCGCCCTCGAACAAGGGCGCCAGCAGCGAGCCACCGAGGTTGAAGATCGTGATCGGACTGGACAGCAGGGTCGACACCGCCGCGCCGCCGCTCGCGGAAAGCTGCAACTGCGGCATGAAGGCGGCGCGGGCCGCGCCCAGCCGATGGTCCGCCGCCGCCACCCGGCTCTCGGCCTCGGCGATGTCGGGCCGTTGGCGCAGCAGCTGCGAGGGGAGCGAAGAGGGGATCGCGATATCGGCGGCGAAAGAGACATCCCGGTCGCGGGCGATCGGTCCCGGCGTCGTGCCGGCCAGGACGCCGAGCGCATTCTCGCGCGCGCTTATCGCGCGCTGCGTCGCCGGCCGGAGCCTTGCAGCGGCCTCGTAGGCAGCAGCGGCCTGCCGCTCGTCCAGCAGCGAGGCATAGCCCGCCGCGTAGCGCCGGTGGATGAGATCGCGCTCCTTGCCGCGCGTGGCGATCGTCTCGTTGACGATTTCGAGACGAGAATCGAGCGCGCGAAGGCCGACATAGCCGTCCACAACGGTCGCGATCAGCGAGAGCCGCAGCGCGGCGCGCGCCTGGTCGGTGGCCAGCAGGTCGGCCCGCGCCGCCTCGCTCGATTGGCGCAGGCGTCCGAACAGATCGACTTCGTAGGCGCTGGACACGGCAGCCTGCCCCTGCTCCTGATCCACCCCGGTCCCGAAGGCATTGACGCTCCGCGACGATGCCCCGGAGAGGCCGAGACCGAGCGTCGGCAGGCGCCGCGCGTCGGTCAGGCGAAGTTGCGCCCTCGCCTCCTCGATCCGGGCGGCGGCGATCTTGAGGTCCTCGTTGCCGGCAAGCGCCTGCGCGACCAGCCGGTCGAGCGCAGGGTCGCCGAAAGCGCGCCACCAGCCGTCCGAAATCGGCTTGATCGCCCCCTCCTCCCGCCGCCATTGCGGGGGCGGCGGGAGCTGTGCATCCCCCGGCGCCGGGCGATAGGGACCGGCGCAGGCCTGAAGCGCCAGAAGCGCCAGCAACGATGCCGCGCCGCGCCTCATCGCCCGCCTGCCGTATCGACGCGGGTTTCCACCGACATGCCGGGGCGCAGTTGCGCGGCGCTCGGCTGCCCCTTGTCGATCGCAATCAGGATGCCGATCCGCTGCGGCACCTTGACGAAGTTGCCCGTGGCATTGTCCGGCTTGAGCACCGCAAACTCCCAGCCCGAGGCCGGGGCGATCCGGGAAATGTGCCCGTGCAGGGTCTCGCCGTCGAGCGCATCGACGGAGAACCTGACCGGCTGGCCTACCCGCATCCGGCTGGTCTGGGCTTCCTTGTACTGCGCGATCACGGTGCGATCGGGCGGCACCAGTTCCATCAGGGCGTTGCCGTTGGTGACGAACTGCCCGCGCCGGACATGCACCTCGCCCAGTTGCCCGGCCTCCGGCGCGCGGATTACCGTATGCAGGAGATCGATCTGCGCCAGCCGCAGCGCCGCGCGGGCCACTTCGACCTGGGCCAGCAGCCCGTCCCGCGCGACATCTACGGTCCTGAGGTCTTCCTGCGCGATATGGGTATTGGCCGTCGCGCGCCGCACGCCCGCTTCCGCCTGCGCCAGAGCCGCCGCCGCCGCATCGCGCTCGCGCCGGGAGATCGATCCGTCGGCCACGAGATCGGCGGCGCGGGCCATGTCCGCGCGCGCCTTGAGCAGCTGGGCGACGGCATCGCTCGCCGCCGCGTCCTGCCCGGTGATTTCGGCGGCGCGCGCCGAACGGGCCTGCCGGCTGTTGGCCAGCCCGGCGATCTGCACGTCGAGATTGGCCTGCGCCTGCGCGACTTTGGCGCGATAGATGCTGTCGTCGATCAGGGCGAGAAGCTGTCCCGCCGCGACCTCCTCGTAGTCCCGCACCATGACTTTCGCGACATAGCCGCTGACTTGCGGCGCGATCACCGTCGTGCGGCCGCGGACGAGCGCGTTCTCGGTCTTCTCGATATGGCCCGCGAAAGGCCCGATGCCCCAGACCTGGAGGATCGCCGCGACGGCAATCAGCAGGGCGAGAATGCACAGCGCCGTGACCCAGGGCCGGGCCTTGGGCGGGTGCCAGACAGCTGCCTCGGAAGCCGGGGCCGGAACGGCGGGCGGCGTGTTGTCGGTCATGTCGTTGCCCCTGTCGGCCCGCGCGCGCGCAGGCGGCCGACCTCACCTGAAAGAATGACGATTGCGAGGAAGGCCGCGAGCGCCAGCGCCAGCAGCGAGACCACCCAGAACGTATCGTTGAAGGCCAGCACCGCCGCCTGCGCCTGCAAGGCCTGGCCGAGCTGGGCGCTCGCCTGCGCGGTCGTGGCCGAGGGATCGCCGATGTAAGGGCCGAGCCGCTCGGCGGTAGCACCGAGACGCTGAAGCACTGCCGGGTCACCGAGCGAGAGACTGTCGGCAATGGCCTCTGCATGGACGCGCTGGCGCACGGCCTGGATCGAGGCGAGCAGCGCCGCGCCGCCGAGTCCGCCGACGTTCTGCGTCGTGCTGAACAGCACTACGAAGCTGACGAGGTGGGTCCGGCCGCGCTGAATGATCCGGGCCACGCCGTAGAGCAGCGCCGGGCCGAGGAACAGCGTCGTGCCGAAGCCCAGCAGCGACTGGCTTATATAAAGCTGCGTCGCCCGCGTGTCGCTGGTGGAATGGGTATCGAGCCAGGCCGCGAAAGCGATGACCAGCGCCGAGCACATCATCATCGCCAGCAAACGTTCCGGCCGCGACACCAGCGCCGCCGTGGCGATGCCTGCCGCCATCGCCGCGAAGACCGCCGCGAACAGGCCGTGGAGCTGGTCGTTGGTCAGTCCGCCCATCGAAAGCAGGCCGACGGCGGCGTAAGTCTGCTCGGTCAGGGCGACGCGGATCACGACGGCGATCAGCGTGAAAAGCAGGATGTCGCCGGTGCCGTACCAGCGGATTTGCAGCAAGGGACGCTGTCTTCGGCTTTCCAGCCAGAATACGGCACCGCCCAGCAGCAGCGCGGCGGCGAGCGCCCAGCCGATCCACGGTGTCTCGGTCCACCAGTAGAACCGCCCGAGCGCCAAGGCCGTGCAACCTGCCAGCATGCCGACGATGGTCATCACGATGGTCGCGGCATCGAGCGGTTCGAAGGCCTTGATGCAGTCGGTCGGCGGCAAGGGCAGGAGATTGAGCAGGGCCAGCGCGGTCAGCACCGAGGCGAGTTCTATCAGATGAAAGCCCAGCCAGTCGTCGAAGCCCACGGCATCGATGGAGACCATCCGCGCCAGCGGAATCGCAAGCTGTGGCAGGCTGAACCCGATCACCGACGCGATCGGCCGGTGCCTCAGCGGAAAGACCTGGAACAGGCTGTAGAGGCCGAGCGTGGTCAGCCCGCCGTTGGCGATCCCGCTCACCGCCCGCGCCAGCAGCGCGGTGCCGAACGAGGGGAAACAGATCGCGATCACTTCGGCCAGGAGCAGGGAACCCAGTACCACGCGCATCGTCGCGGGAATGCCGAACTGCATGCGCGCCTTGACCAGCAGCAGGTTCGCCGCCGCGTTGAAGGCGACATAGACGCCGAGCAGGATATTCGCCTCGGCAACGTAGAGACCCATGTTTCCGGCGATGTTCGCGATGTTCGACGTGACGATGCCGTTGGCGAGACCGCTGGCGATCGCCATGACGAAAGCCGTTATCGCGTAGAAGACGCGGGTGCGGGGCGCGAGGCGCGGCGAGTAGGGCGCGCCGGGAAACAGCGGCTTCTCTTCATCCGAAAATGTGTAGCCGCCGTGGATCATCGCTTGCGCGCTCTCAGTCCTGTTCGGAAAGCCCCGCGCCTCTGCGCTCGCCTCGCCCCCGTTTTCGCCGATGGGGCTTGCGCAGCCTAGCTATGCCAAGGTTTACTCCGGGCCTGCCCGGGGTCGGGGATGCCCACGCTACCAGCCGCGCCTGGACCGGACGCTGCGGTATGTCTCGACGCTCTGCGGCTTGATGAGCAACAAGGCGACCTCTGGGCACCCGTGCTTGATCTGCTCCTCGATCCGGACGACCGCACGTTCGATGTCTTGCGTCCGGCATTCCGGGCGAAAGGCGATGCTGATCGAGACCAGCAGACGGTCCGGGCCGATGCGGACGGAAATCGTGCCGTTGGCATTCGCCACTTCGGGAACGCCGCTCGCGAGGCTCAGGATCCGGCTCTCGATCTCCGGCGAGGCCGAAGCCCCGATGATGAGGCTGCGGCTCTCGTTGGCCAGAAGCAACGCGGTCGCGGCCATCATCAGGGCGATGACCAGCGATGCCGCCCCGTCCGCCGCGGGAAAGGACAGGCGCGTGGCGATGAGCATGCCCAGCGCCGCGATGACGACCCCCGCAAGCGATGCGAAGCTGGTGAACAGCACCGTCAGCGTGGCCCCGTCCCGCGACTTGCGCAGATAGTGCAGGAGGCTGTGCTCGCTCGATTCCCGCACGATCTTGCGGCAGGTGAACCAGGCGAAAGTCCCGTCGATCAGGAAGGAGACGATCAGGACCGCATAGCTCGCCGTCGTCGGGCCGAGCGGATCGGGCGATACATATTGCCGCCAGCCCTCGCGAAAGGCGAAGCCCGCCCCGAGCGACAGGATCAGCATCGCCGCGATCAGGTTCCAGAAGAAGGCGGAGCGGCCGTAGCCGAGCTGGAAGTTGCGATCGGAGGGGCGGCGCGCCGATGCCAGACCGTAGAGCAGGATCACTTCGGTCAGCACGTCCAGCAGGCTGTGCACGCCTTCGGTGAACAGCGCCGTCCCGCCGCTCTCGCGCGCGGCGGCGAACTTGAACAGCGCGATCATCGTGTCGGCGGCAAGCCCCAGCAAGACGATCGACATATTGGCCGAGCCGCGCGATCCGCGATCCTGCGCCGGCGCGTCATGGGTAATGAACGGCATGTCTCGCACTTCCTCCTCGCCGCCATGACGTGGGGGTGCGGTGTCCGCGCGTGCAGTATCCATGGGTTTGCCGGGCAGGAGGCGAAAGCCCAGCCGGGTCCATACCATCATATGAGTATCGCCCGCGGGCATCCTCCGGAACAATTGCCGGGAAACGCGTGACCGGAGTTTGCCGGAGCGGCCAAGACCGCCGGTCCCGTTCCCCGAGCCGCTCCGTTTCCCGCAGCAATCCAGACCGTCCGGGGATCATGCCGTGAAGCTTTCCGTTCTCAAATTCCGGGGCATGTCCTCTCCTCGGCCGCCGCAGCGCACGCGGCCCGGACTTCGGCACTACCGCCCCTATCTGGGGCCGGCGCTGCTGGTCAGCGTGGGCTACATGGACCCCGGCAACTGGGGCACCGACCTCCAGGCCGGGGCGATGTATCGCTACGGGCTGCTCTGGGTCGTGGCGCTGGCCAGCGCCATGGCGATCGTGCTGCAACTGCTGGCTGCCCGGCTCGGCATCGTCACCGGCCGGAACCTCGCCGAAGCCTGCCGGGACTGGTATCCCCCCTGGTGCCGCCTGCCGCTCTGGATCGTCTGCGAGATCGCCATCGGCGCCTGCGACCTTGCCGAAGTGCTCGGCTCCGCCGTCGCCATCAACCTGCTGTTCGGCGTACCGGTGTTCTGGGCGGTCGTCATGACGGCGGCGGACGTGTTCCTGCTGCTCCTGCTCCAGCATCACGGCATGCGCACGATCGAGCGCGTCGTGCTGGTGCTGGTGCTGACGATCGCGGGCTCGTTCTTCGTCGAACTGTTCGTCCTGCCGAGCACGAGACCAGATTTCCGGGAGATCGGTAGCGCGCTGATCCACCCCGCGCTGGCGACGGCGGGCATGGCGAGCGTGGCCGTCGGGATCATCGGCGCCACGGTGATGCCGCACAACCTCTACCTCCATTCCGCGCTGGTCCAGGGCCGCACCGATCAGGACGACACGGAGTCCCGCAAAGTCGCCCTGCACTGCAATGCGGTCGATACCGGCGTGTCGCTCACCCTGGCCTTCTTCGTGAACGCGACGATCCTGGTCCTCGCCGCGGTCGTCTTTCACGGCCGCAGCGATCTTGTGCTGGACGGCTGCCATTACCTGCTGGGCGACGATACCGACTGGATCCACATCGCCTACCTGACGTTCGCCCCGGCCATGGGTTCGGCCCTCGCCAGCGTGATCTTCGCGGTGGCCCTGCTCGCCTCGGGCCAGTCGAGCACGATCACCGGCACCATTGCCGGTCAGGTGGTGATGGAAGGCTTCATGCAATGGAAGGTCGCGCCGTGGAAGCGCCGGATCGTCACCCGCGCCATGGCGATCCTCCCCGCGGTGCTGGTGATCGGCCTGCGCGGCGACGGCAGCGTGAACGACTTGCTCGTGCTCAGCCAGGTGGTGCTGGCGATGCAGCTTCCCTTCGCGATGTTCCCGCTGCTCCACTTCATGACCGCGCGCCGCTTCGCGCACGGCTGGCCCCGGCCAAGGGTCCTGCTGGTGCTCGGCTGGTTGACGGCGCTGGTCATCACCGCCTTCGACATCGTCGGCCTGCCGGGCAGCCTCTCCGACGCCGCCCGTATCCTGCAAGGTCGCTAATTCAGACGGGAGCCGGTGCGCGAACGAGCGGCGCGTGGCGGTCGACCAGGATCGCGCTCGCCTCGTTCAGCCCGACGATCTCGACACCGATGCCATGGCGCCGCAGCTTGTCTACCACGGTTTCCAGCGCGCCCACCGCCGTCACGTCCCAAAGATGCGCGGCGGTCAGGTCGATCCGCACCTGACGCGCCGTATCGCGCAAGTCGAAGCGGTCGGTGAAGATGTCCGCGCTGGCGAAGAAGATCTGGCCGGACACCGTGTAGACGCGGGTATCGGCCTCGGCATCGTAGCGGACGGCCACGTCCATCATCCGCGTCACCTTGAAGGCGAAGAACACGCCGCTCAGCAGCACGCCGACCATGACGCCCGCCGACAGATCGTGCGTGGTCACCGTCACCGCGACGGTGGCGAGCATGACCGCGCCCGAGACCTTGGGATGGCGCACGAGGTCGCCGAGCGAACCCCAGGAGAAGGTGCTGGCCGAAACCATGATCATGATCGCCACCAGCGCAGCGACCGGCACCTGCTCCACCCACGGCCGCAGCGGCACCAGGACCACCAGCAGGAACACCCCCGCCACCAGCGTCGAGAGCCGTCCGCGACCGCCGTAGCGCACATTGCCGACCGTCTGGCCGATCATGCCGCAACCGGCGATGCCGCCGAACAGCCCCGCCGCCATGTTGGCAAGCCCCAGCCCGGTGCATTCGCGCGCCTTGGAACTGGTCGTTTCGGTCAGGTCGTCGACGACGCTGGCCGTCATCATCGATTCCAGCAGGCCCACTGCCGCGATCGCCAGCGAATAGGGCGCGATGATGCGCAGGGTCTGCCAGTCCAGCGGCACCTGCGGCCAGGCGAAGACCGGCAGCGCGGCGGGCAGGCGGCCGAGGTCGGACACCGTATGGACGGGCATCGGGAAGGCCATGCTCACCACCGTCAGCACGACGATGCAGATCAGCGGCGAGGGAATCGCGCGGCTCACGCGCGGCGCGAGGTAGATGATCGCCAGACCCAGCGCGATCAGCGCATAAGTATGCCAGGTCACGCCCAGCATCTGGGGGACTTGCGCCGAGAAGATCAGGATCGCCAGCGCGTTGACGAAGCCGGTGCGGACCGAGCGCGAGACGAAGCGCAACAGCACGTCGAGCCGCAGCAGTCCGAACAGGATCTGGAGCACGCCGCCCAGCACCGTCGCCGCCAGCAGGTATTGCAACCCGTGCGCATGGACGAGCGCGCCCACCACCAGCGCGACAGAACCCGCCGCGCCGGAGATCATCGCCGGACGGCCGCCCGCCACGGCAATGACGATCCCGATCACGAAGGAAGCGAACAGGCCGACCTGCGGATCGACACCGGCCACGAAGGAGAACGCGATCACCTCGGGAATGAGGGCGAAAGTGCCGACCATCCCGGCCAGCACATCGCGGCGCGCGGCGCCGAAATTCTCGAACCATTCGGCGCGGTAGCGGGCGAAGGAGTCTGGAGTCATGGGTATCGATAGTCCGCGAAGATCGCAGGCCGCCGTCGCGTCGAACGGCTTCAGGGCGGGGCGCTGATTTGGGGCACTGCGAAATGCGTTGTCCGGCGGATCGGCGGCCGGAATAGCCACCCGGAATTTCACCGGGTCCTTGCGAATGGCGCTGCTGCTAGCGGGGTTTTCCCCGCATCGCAACACTCCCTGTCCGCTATTGCGCGGCCTCTCCGAAGCCCATCGCCGCCGCCACGCGCCCGACATCGGCCAATGCCGAAAGCGAGGCCGGATCCATCGGCTCGACCAGCTGCGCAGGCTCGAAATAGGCGGCGACGAACAGCGGAGACTTGCCCGCGGGTCCCCCGAAAGCCAGATCGACATAAGTATGCCGCGCCTTGCCGATGCCGGTTCCGGTCTTGTCGCCCGCAATCCACCCGGCCGGGAACCCGGCGCGAAGGCGGTCCAGGCCGGTTTCGACTTCGGTCATCCAGTCTTTCAGCGTCTGCCGGTTCTGCGGGTTCAGCGTGTCGCCCAGCACGAGTTTCGCCACGGTCCGCGCCATGGCCGCCGGAGTCGTCGTGTCCAGTTCCGTGCCCGCCGGGACGGCGTTGAGTTCGGGTTCCAGACGGTCGAGGCGGCTGACGCCGTCGCCCAGCCCCCGCCAGAAGCGGGTCAGTTCCGCCGGTCCGCCGAACTTGCCGAGCAGCACGTTGGCGGCGGCATTGTCGCTGGTCACCAGGGTCGCATGGGCAAGGTCGCGCACCGAAAGGCCGCTCACCACGTGCTTCTCGGTGACAGGGCTGTGCGACAGCAGATCGGCCTTCGACCAGTGCAGCACTTCGTCCAGATCGATCTCGCCGCGCTGCCCCTTCGCCAGCATCATCGCCGCGAGCGAGAGCTTGAACGAACTGCAATGGGCGAAGCGCTCGCCGTCGCGCCAGCCGAAGCCGCGATCGCGCGCGGGATCGTAGACATAGGCGCCGAGACGGCCTTTCGCCCTCTCCTCGATACGGCGCAGGGCCGCGACGGCGGTTCTTTCGCGTTCCCCGGAACGGTCAGGCGCGGCGGATCGTCCCCGATCGCAGCCTGACAGGATCATGCTCCCGGCAAGAATGGCGAGACCGCCTGCTACGCTTCGTCTGTCGAACACGGAAACTCTCCCGCCTTAAGGCCTTTTTTCCGGAGTACCTTGGAGGGTTCGCGGATAGCAAGGCGCAGCGACCGACACGCTGTGCACAGCGCCATGCGTGGTGCCGGGACCGGCTGCACATGGGCGGTGCGGCATTCCGCCAGCTGGAGAAGGCGTGGCAGCGTGAATTCGCCGCTGGCATCCCGCTCCGGATTGGACCAGAAGCCCCGCATGTCCCGATCCCGGCTGAAAGTGTTCTTCGACGGCGGCTGCCGCCCCAACCCCGGCCCGATCGAGGCTGCCGCGGTGATCCGGGGCAAAGCGCACATCTTCACCGACCTCGGCCAAGGCGACAACCGGGATGCCGAATGGACCGCGTTGATCCGCGCCCTCGAACTGGTCCAGACGCTGGAACTGGGCGAAGTGGACCTGATCGGGGACGCCATCGAAATCGTCCGGCAGGCCAAGGCCGCCCTCGAACGCGGTGAACCGCGCAATTCCCACGAGGCCGCGTTCCTGGCGCTGGCGGCCCGGACTCCGCCCGCCCGCATCCGCTGGATCAAGCGCGAGCAGAACCTCGCGGGGATCGCCCTGGCCCGCCGTCATCCGAGGTAGCGGCGATGGACGAGCGCAAGCGCCTCGTGATCGAAGGCAGCAGGATCACCGGCATCCCCTCGTTCTACGATGAGATCAACAGCGTCTTCATGTCGGGCGAAAACTGGAAGCTGGGCGAGAGTCTCGACGCCCTGGATGACCTGCTCCACGGCGGCTACGGTACGGTCCAGGGAATCGGTGCCGTGACGCTCGTCTGGCGGGACATGGCCGCAAGCCGCAGCGCTCTGGGCGCAGAGACGACGCGCCGATTCCTGGAGGAACGGCAGAAACTGCGGCCGATGTTCAACGGCAGCGCGATCGCCGAACAGTTGGAGGCACTCGCTGCCGGACGGGGAACGACCTATTTCGACATCGTGATGGACATCTTCGCCGCCCACCCCGCGTTCACGATCGTCCCCGCCTGATTCTCCCCTGATTCCTCAGTGCAGCTTGAGCCGGGGCCGGACGATGCGGTTCATGTGGCTGATCACGATCATCGCCGAACCCTTGATCCAGCCGTGGATCGCCAGCAGGTGCATGCGGTAGAGCGACAGGTAGATGAAGCGCGCCATGCGGCCTTCCACCGCCATGCGCCCGCCGACGAGATTGCCCATCAGCGTGCCCACCGTCGAGAACCGGCTCAGCGAGACCAGCGAGCCATGGTCCTTGTAGACGAAGTCCACCAGCGGCTTGCCCGCCATCAGGCGCTTGAGATTGGCGAAGGCGGTATCGGCCATCTGGTGCGCCGCCTGCGCGCGCGGCGGCACCGGGCGCTCGCTGTCGGGCAGCTTGCAGAAGGCGCAGTCGCCGATGGCGAAGACGCGCTCGTCGGTCTCGCTCTGGAGCGTCGGGCGCACGACGACCTGCCCCGAGCGGGCCTGTTCCAGCCCGTCGAGACCGTCCGCGATCGGCTTGGCCTTCACGCCCGCCGCCCAGACCTGCAAGTCCGCGTCGATCCGCTCGCCCGAACGCATGACCATGCCCTCGGCCGTCGATTCCACCACCGGCGTGTCGACCAGGACGCGCACGCCCAGCGTTTCCAGTTCGGCGCGGGCCGCCGCCGCCAGCCGCTCGGGCAGCGCGGGGAGGATGCGCGGACCGGCTTCGATCAGCGTCACTTCCAGGCGGGTGCGGTCGAACACCTCCAGCCCGTAATAGCCCAGCGCATCAGCCGCATTGAACAGTTCCGCCGCCAGTTCGACGCCGGTGGCGCCCGCCCCGACGATGGCGATCCGCACCCGCGCATCGCTCTCCGGATGGTCCGCCATCGTGCGCGAGACGCGCAGGCACTGGTCCAGCAGCTTGTCGCGGAAGCGGTCGGCCTGGTCGCGGCTGTCGAGGAAGGTGCAGTTCTCCGCCACGCCGGGCGTGCCGAAATCGTTGGTGACCGAGCCGAAAGCCAGCACGAGATAGTCGTAGCGGATCTCGTGCGCGGCGATGACCTCGCGGCCCTTCTCGTCGTTGATCGGCGCCAGGCGGACACGGCGGCTTTCCCGGTCGATCCCGGCCAGCGTGCCGTAGAAATAGCGGTAGCCGAAGCGGTGGCAGTGGCTGCGATAGCCCACTTCGTCGAGGTTGGCGTCGAGCGAGCCGGTGGCGACCTCGTGCAGGAGCGGCTTCCAGATATGGGTGCGCGTGCAGTCGACGAGGATGATGTCGTGGTGCTTGCGCCCGTAATGCGCGCCGAGCTTCGCCGCCAGTTCCAGCCCGGCCGCGCCGCCGCCGACGATCACGATCTGGGTCTTGGTCGCTTGCGAACCGTTCGCTGCTGGATTCGGCTGCTGGGCCAACTTGGATGCTCCTTGAACATGCGGATCGGCCCCGGGAGCCTTTTCGCGATCAGGTCGTCTCTGTAACACTATGTTGCACTGCACAAGAGGTCGGCAGTCGCTTTATAAGGTATATTCCGACAGCACCGTTGCGTCGATAGCGGCAGGAGAATCCGACATCAGCCGTTTACCTGCGCTGCACTTGCGCTAAATGCTGGGCTACGATGTTCAGAAACGATGACGGCAAGCAGAAGCTGCCCACCCTTCACGATGTCGCGGAACTGGCAGGCGTTTCCGCGATGACCGTATCGCGCGCGCTGAACGGCAAGCCGCGCGTGAGCGCCAAGGCGCGCGAGGCCGTGGAGAAGGCGGTGGCGCAGCTCGGCTATGTGCCGAACACTTCCGCCCGCATGCTGGCGGGCCGCACCTCGCGGCGGATCGCCCTGCTCCACAGCGAGAGCATGACCTCCGCCTATCTCGGCGAACTGCTGCTGGGCGCGCTGAACGAGGCGCCGGAACACAACGTCCACCTGACCGTGGAACAGTGCCCGCCAACTTCCTCTGCGGACGATCTGGTGGCGCAGGTCGCCGATGCCCATGTCGCCGGGGTGATTCTGGCGGCGCCGCTCTGCGACTGGCCGGAACTGCTCGCCGGCCTTGAAGCCGCCGGAATCGCCGTGGTCGCCGTGGTTCCCGACGAGGAACGCGAGGGCATCGCCTCGATCTCCACCGACGACCGCCGCGCGGCCTACGAGATGACCAGCCACCTGATCGCGCTGGGCCATCGCCGGATCGGCTTCATCGGCGGCAACAGCCGCCACCGCAGCAGCACGCGCCGCCGTCAGGGCTATCTGGAAGCACTGGCCGCGCACGATCTGGCGCCGCAGGAAGACCTCATCGCCTCCGGCGACTTTTCCTATCGTTCGGGGCTGGCTGCCGCCGAAGCCCTGCTGTCACTGCCGGAGCGGCCGACCGCGATCTTCGCCTGCAACGACGACATGGCGGCGGCGGCGATCACCATCGCCCACCAGCAGCGGATCAACGTGCCGGGCGAGATTTCGATCTGCGGTTTCGACGATACCCCGCTGGCCGCCGCGATCTGGCCCAGCCTGACGACGATCCGCCAGCCGATCCGGGACATGAGCCGCAACGCCATGGCCCTGCTCTGCCAGCGGCTGTGGCCCGAGGATCCCGAGACGCTGCACCGGCCCGAACGCCTGCGCCTGCCGTTCGAACTCGTCCGCAGGCAATCGGACGCCATCGCCCTCCTTCACTGAGACGATGCCCTAAAACCGCACACCGACGACGTCCTCCACTCCTCCATTTTCAGGGAAACCCATGCCTCCGCTTCTTGGCATTCTTGCCGTCCTTGTCCTCGTCGTCGCGAACGGCTTCTTCGTCGCGGCCGAGTTCTCGCTGGTCGCGGTGCGCCGCAGCCGTGTGGCGGAACTCGTCAACACGGGCCGGATGAATGCGAAGGCGCTCCAGCGGGCCATCGACAATCTCGATGCGAACCTGGCAGCGACGCAGCTCGGCATCACCATTTCCTCGCTGGCCCTCGGCTGGGTCGGCGAACCGGCGCTGGCCCATCTGATCGAGCCGCTGCTCGGCGCATTGCCCGACAGCCTCGCCACGGTCAGTTCGCACGGCATCGCCGTCGCCTTGTCGTTCGTGCTGATCACGGCGCTGCACATCGTCCTCGGCGAACTCGCGCCGAAGAGCCTGGCGCTCCAGCGCAGCGAAAGGACCGCGCTCTGGGTGGTCCGGCCGCTGGGACTGTTCCTTTTCGTGCTGCGCCCGGCGATCGCGGGACTGAACGGCCTCGGCAATCTCGTCCTGCGGCTGGCCGGTCTCCAGCCGGGGGCGACGGAGGAATCCCTGCACTCGCCCGAGGAACTGAAGCTGCTGGTCGCCGCCAGCCATGAGGCCGGGCTGCTCCACGACACCCAGCAGGCCGTCGCCGAACGTCTCTTCACGCTGGGCGAAAGGCGCGTCGGCGACATCATGACGCCGCGCGTCGACCTCGACTGGATCGACCTGGAGGACAGCCCCGAGGAAACCCTGAAAGTCCTGCGCGCCTCGCCCCACGAACAGCTTCTGGTCGCGCGCGGGGATATCGACCAGCTCGTGGGCATGGTGCTGAAGAAGGACCTGCTCGATCAGGTGCTCGACGGCAAGCCGCTCGATCCCGAGGCGGCCGTCACCAAGCCGCACGTCGTCCACGAGGCGACGCCGATCCTGAAACTGCTGGATCACTTCAAGACTTCGCCCGTCCGCCTCTCGATCGTCGTCAACGAATATGGCGGGATCGAAGGGATCGTCACCCAGACCGACCTGCTGGAAGCCCTCGCCGGCGAACTCGCCGAAGCCGAGGGCGAGGACGCCTCGATCACCGTGCGCGAGGACGGCTCGCTGCTGATCGACGGCCTCATGCCGATCCACGAGGCCTTCCGCAACCTCGGCTGGCGCCCGCCCGCCGGAGATGTCGACTATCACACGGTGGCAGGCTTCGCGCTCGAACAGTTCGGGCACTGGCCACAGGTCGGCGAGAGCTTCGTCCATGACGGCTGGCGCTTCGAAGTCGTCGACCTCGACGGACGCCGCATCGACAAGTTCCTGGTCAGTCGGCCCACCGATCCGTCAGGCGTTCAGCCGGACTGAGTGACGATCATGGGCTGCTCGGACGGCTCGGGCGCAGGACTGTCGATCGCGGCGCGCACCGCCTTGGTATCGGGATGGTCCGGGCCGATCGTGCGCAAGTCGATCTCCAGCGCGGTGCGAAGCAGGCGCATTCCGGCCGCCTCGTGCCCCATGGCGCGCTCGGCCATCCCGAGATTGCCGTAGCTTTCCGCCACTTCGGGATTGTCGCGGCCCAGCGCGGCCTTTCGCAGTTCAAGCGCCCGGTCGAACTCCACGGCGGCAAAGGAATATTGCCCTTGCAGGAAATAGCTCATGCCCAGGCCGTTGTAGCCGGCAGCCGTCAAGACGTGATTGGCGCCGAACACCTGCGTCCACTTGTTGATGGCCATGCGGTGCAGGATCGCGGCCTTGGCGTGCTGCTTGCGCCGGTCGAGATTGATCGCGACGTTCGAGATGCTCTCCGCCTCCAGCGCCGGGACGGTCCCGTTCCTTTCGCGGATCGTCATGGCGTTGAGCAGCAGGTCTTCGGCATCTTCATAGCGCCCCTGCCCGCTGAGCGCCGTGGCAAGGTTGTTGTAACTGGTCGCGGTATCGAGATCGTCTTCGCCCAGGGCCTTGCGCCTAATATCCAGCGCGCGGCGATAGAACGGCTCGGCTTCCGCGAACTTTCCCTGCGTGTCCAGCGTCAGGCCCACGACCGAAAGCGCCTTGGCCGCTTCCGGGTTTTCCGCCTTGCCCGCCTCGCGCAGCAGTTCGAGCGCGCGGTAGCTCTGCGCCGCGCCTTCGTGCAGCTTGCCCTGCCGCGTCAGGTTGTAACCCAGCGCGGAACAGGCGTCCGGCAGATCGGCCGCGGAGCCGGCATCCGCCTCACGCAGGGCCAGCGCAGAGCGGCGTAGCGCCTCGGCCCGGCGATAATCGCCTTGCATCTCGATATTGCGGGCAAGCTGGTCCATCCCCTTGGCCACCAGCGGATCGCGGTCGCCCAGCAGGCGCTGCCGCTGCGCCAGCGCATCATGCCAGAGCGGCTCCGCCTCCACGATCCTGCCCTGCGTTTCGAGCTTGTCCGCCCGGCTCATCGTCTCGCCTAGCGCCGCCACCGCAGCGTTCATCTCGGCCTCGTTGGCCGGATACCCGTCACGGGCCTGAGCCGCCGGAGCAGACATCACAAGCGCCAATGCCAGAAACGGAAGGGAGGGCTTCATCGGGTTCCTGCTTTCTCGATTGCCGATTTGATGAAGACGAGGCTATCGGATAATTATACATCGTTCAAATTAAATCCCGCCTCCGCCCTTTCATGACGGCATCTGTCATGAGGCGCCGCCGGGCCGCCGCTCGTAACCGAATCTTGGGAACTTCCCTTAGATAGAAGACTTCATCGCCGACATGCATTCCACGGCGCATTCCCCGTCCGGGCATTCGGAGAACCCGATGAAAGTCTATACCCTGAAGTTCGCGGAAGACGGGATCGGCGTCGCGCGGCGCCTTGAATTCAAGGCGGGCGACATCACCGGCGCGCTGGTTGTCGCGCACCGGGAAGCCTCCCGTCGCTCGGCCGAGCTGTGGGACGGGGCGAGCAAGCTCTGCACCATCAGGCGAAACGCCGGGCTCCCACAACACAGAGGATGACGACGAGGGTGGAGAGCACCATCGTCCAGGCGACCGGCTCTCCCAGCACCGCGCCCGCCAGCAGCAGGCCCATGAACGGCTGGAGCAGCTGCAACTGGCCCACCCCGGCCACGCCCCCGATCGCCAGCCCGCGATACCAGAACACGAAGCCGATCAGCATCGAGAACACCGAGACATAGGCCAGGCCCGCGCAGGCCCGCCAGCCGATCCCGGCCATCCCCTGCGGCATTGTCAGGACAGCGATCACCGCCATGACCGGCAGGGCCATGACCAGCGCCCAGGTGATGACCTGCCAGCCTCCAAGGCGGCGCGACAGGCTGGCCCCCTCGGCATAGCCAAGCCCGCAGAGCAGGATCGACGCCACCATGAGCAGGTCTCCGGCCAGCGAGGCGCCGTTCCCCTGAAGGAACGCGAAGCCCGCGACCGTGGCTGCGCCGACCGTCGAGAACAGCCAGAACGCCGGTTTCGGCCGCTCCCCGGCACGCAGCACGCCGAAGATCGCGGTCGCCAGCGGCAACAAGCCGATGAAGACGACCGAATGGGCGGACGTGATATGTTGCAGGGCAAATCCCGTCAGCAGCGGAAATCCGACGACGACGCCCACTGCCACGATCGCCAGCGAACCGAGATCGGCCCGGTCCGGACGCTTCTGCCGCAAGGCCGCCAGAAAGACACCGCCCAGCAGCGCGGCGATCACCGCCCGCGCCGAGGTGACGAAGACCGGCGTGAAATCCGCCACCGCCAGCCGGGTCGCGGGCAGCGACCCGCTGAAGATGATGACGCCCAGGAGCCCCGAGCCCCAACCTCCCGAGCCCCAACCTCCCGAAACCCGGCCCGACGATGCCTTTTCCATATGTTCCGCTTTCCATGACGACGCGGCGGCCCTTGCGGAAAAAGCCCTGGCAGCGACAGGCACGATCCCATACAATGCCGTCAAACCGTATGGGTACGTTTGCCCATACGATCTCCCGGAAACTTATGCCGTCACGCCCACGCCCGAAGACCCGCACCGAAGAAGTCGCCGATGCGATCCGCACGAAGATCGCCGCTCGCGCGCTCGGCACCGGGGATCGCCTGCCTTCCGTGCGGGGCTTTGCCGCGGCAATGAAAGTGTCTCCCTCTACGGTTGTCGAAGCCTATGATCGGCTGGCGGCGGAGGGCACGATCCGGGCGCGTCCCGGCTCGGGCTTCTATGTCGCCGATACCCGCCTGCCGCCGGTCCCGCTGGCCGAAATGGGGCCGAGGCGTGACCGCGCGGTCGATCCGTTCTGGGTCTCGCGGCAATCGCTGGACGCCGATCTCTCGGTCGAGATGCCGGGCTGCGGTTGGCTCCCGGCCGACTGGATGCCCCATGCCGCGATCCGCAAGAGCCTGCGCTCGCTGGCGCGGGCCGACGACGTGCTGCTGTCCAACTACGGCACGACGCGCGGATCCCAGGCGCTGCGCCGCCTGCTGCTGGCGCGCTTTGCCGAAGAAGGGATCGAGGCGGGCGCGGACCAGTTGCTGCTCACCGGCTCGGGCACCCAGTCGATCGACCTCGTCTGCCGCTTCCTGCTCAGCCCCGGAGACACGGTGCTGGTCGACGATCCCGGCTATTTCAATTTCCAGGCCCTGCTCCGCGCCCACCGCGTCGAACTGGTCGGCGTGCCCTATACGCGGAGCGGGCCGGACATGGCCGCGTTCGAGGCGGCACTCCAGGCCCACAAGCCCCGGCTCTACATTACCAATTCCGCGCTGCATAACCCCACCGGCACCACGATCACGGCCCCGGTCGCGCATCGCATCCTGCAAGCCGCGGCCGTGCACGACATGATGATCGTGGAAGACGATATTTTCGCCGATTTCGAGCCGTCGCCCTCCCCGCGCCTTGCGGTTCTGGACGGGCTGGACCGCGTGATCCGAGTGGGCAGCTTTTCCAAGACCCTCTCCGCCTCGGTCCGCTGCGGCTACATCGCCGCGCGCGCCGACTGGATCGAGGGATTGGTGGACCTTCAGGTGGCAACCAGTTTCGGCGGCCCCAGCCCGGTCGCGGCGGAAGCCATGGCCGATGTCCTGACCGGCGGCAGCTATCGCAAGCACATGGCGGAACTGCGCCAGAAACTCGCCCGTGCGCAAGACCGCACGGGGGAGCGGCTGGCGCGTCTCGGCATCGTGCCCTGGACCCTGCCGCGCGGCGGTTTCTACCTCTGGTGCCGCCTGCCGGATGGGCTGGACTCCGCCGAAGTCGCACGCCACTCCATGGACCTCGGCATCGTTCTGGCGCCGGGGAACGTCTTCAGCCCGTCGCAATCGGCCGCGCCCTTCATGCGCTTCAACGTGGCCCAGTCGGACAGTGCGCGCGTGGAGGAAACCTTGCGCATCGCCATGGACCGGGCCGCTTCGGCGTCTACCGAAGGCTGAGAGTCCGTTTGAAAAATGCCTGTAAGGGCATTTTTGCTGCGGCGCCGGCCCACGCCCCCACCCTACCACCCGCAGGATACTACCAATGGGTGGTAGGGTGGGGGCGTGGGCCGGTGCCGCGAAATTCGCCTTCAGCGAATTTTCAAACGGACTCTAAGGACGATCACCGGATAAGCTGCGTGCACTCGTTGCCGCTGGTGGAGTAGTCGCGGATCACGCCGTTCTGCACTTCCACGGTCACGTCGCACCAGTGGTAGTCCTCGCTGAGCACCTGTCCGTAGACGTTGCTGCCGCGATTGACGTAGCCTTTGCGGTAATAGAGCGTCCGCACGCCGCCATAGGCATCCACGAACCGGTCGGGTGCGCCCCACGAACCGGTGAAGTCCCGCTCCGCCTTGCCTATCCAGGTTTCCATCAGGGTATTGCGGCCGGAGCGATTGGCACTGCGCTGGTGGGAATCGATCACTTGACCCGCCAAGGCCGTGCCGCGAGCGAGATTGTTTTCCAGACGCTTCTCGATGGCGTCGAGTTCGGCCGCGCTGGGCTTGTAGGTGAAGGCCGGGCGCTTGCCGTCGTCCCACAAGTGCTGCCAGATGAAGTCGGTGGGCGACATCCCGGTTTCGCCGATGAACAGGAAGCCAAGCTGCGGCGAGGTCTTCGCCGGATTGCGGTCACGCGCGTCCTTGCCGCGGTTGCAGACGAACTTGACCAGTTGCGATTCTCCGAAACTGGCGGGTGCATGCCCGGCCTTTTCGGACAAGTCCTCCGGCCTGCGATCGCGCCACTGGACCTGGCCGTGCTGAACCCCCACCGTGCCGCGCGCGCAGTTGACCCGGTACTTGGCCATGATCCGGTTCGGCTTCGCAGCGCTTTCGAACACTTCGTCCACGCGGATGTCGAACTGCGGATCGGGACCGGCGCGCACTTCGCCCTCCTTCAGCTTGCCCTTGCGGCGCATCTGCTTGAGGTACGCCGACTGCTGATCCTGGGTCGATGTCTGGAGGAAGCCGACAAGGTCGGAACTGTCGCTGATCGATGCCTCGTCCACGACCCAGAGGTCGCGATTGGGCTTGTCCCCGCCACCGGCAATGACCCAGCTCGCCGTCGCGCTTGCGCCGGTCGCCGCGCCCATCGCGCAAAGCGTGGCCAGCAGTGCTTTCGCCGGAAAGGTTCTGCTTCGCATGTCGGTTCCTCGTTCCTGCCTCGTGCAATCCGTCTGCCGAAGCAGGGAAAGCCGTTTCCGTGCCAGAGGATAATGAAAAATATCGCCTGTTCAATTAAAAATTGATCGGCGATAAATTCTTCATCCCCGGTTGGAGTGCCGCACTATCGGAAAGGCGCGGACAACCGCTTTGCGATCGCGGACAGGCGGCCGTCCCAAGTCGGCGCCACCGCGCCGATTTCCGCCACCGAAGCCCGGTCGATGTAGGAAATCATGCGCGAGAAGCTCTCGACCTGCTGGTGCGCGAAATCGGGATCGAGCCGGTCGATCCCGCCGTCCGGCAGGATCTGGCAGAGATAGTCCGGCCCCGGAACCAGCGATATCGAGGGAATGCCGCACTGGAACAGCGTCGATCCCTCACCGAGGAACACCGAACTGAGGCGCGGCGCGACCGTGAGGCTGCGCAGCTTCGAACGCCCGGCAGTCGCGGCGCGGTAGACCCGCTCCATGAAGGCATTGGTCGTATAGACGATCTCGCGCTCCAGCCTGCCCGTGGGCGCCGGGCGCGAAGGTTCGCCGGAATCCTTCCATTCCAGACAGCCGAGATGCTCCAGGGTCAGCCCGGCGACCGCGCGCGCATGGCCCGGTCTCCCGTCCCAGAATTCGGGATGAGCCTTCAGCCAGGCCGATGTCGCCTGCTCATGCCCTTCGACCATTTGCGGAATCTGGAAATGCCCGGTGGCGAATACGAAGACGATCGAGCGCTGCCGGTCCGGGCGCGCGGCGTGGGCCTTGGCCAGCGCCAGCAGGCCTGCCGGACCGTTTTCCTCGCAGGCGTTGGGGCCGTCGGTATGGGTATTGACGATGATCGTCTGCCCCGGATCGCGGCCCGGCAACACGGCGTGGAGCGTGTCGGTATCGGCGTCTTCCATCTCCGCTTCCAGCACCAGCCGCGCCGATGCCCCGGACCGGGCCGCCGCCCTGAGCCGCTCGCCCTGCCCGGCGCTTACCCAAAGGGCGGGCAGGTCCGCGTAAGGCGTGGTGAACGGCAGGACCTGATCCTGCGCCAGTTCCTCCGACAGCCCCTCGAACACGCAGACGACGCCGCGCACGCCCGCCTCCTGCGCGCGGGACAGGAATATGTTGGTGAGCGGTCCCAACACCGGGACGATCTCGCCGTTCGCCAGATCCGCGCCCGCGTCCGGCAGGCGGGACTTGCGCTCGAACAGCATCAGCGTGGTTACGGTCGTCAGGTCCAGCCGCCCGACCGGGACGACCGCGATCCTGCCGCGCGCCGGAGAAAAGTCCTTCGGCGCCTTGTCGAACCAGACCAGTTCGCCGCTCACCCCTTCCGGCCCGGTCCTGCCGGAATAGGGATAAGGCGCGGCGACGGGAATCGAGGTGCCGTCCGCCAGGGCAAGTTGCGTGCGGCCGGGGGTCCAGCGGCGGATGCGATGGGTGGTGCGGTGGGCCTCAAGCCCAAGCGCTTCCAGTTCCTCCGCGATCCAGTCCACCGAACGGGTATGGGCGGGGCTTGCCGTGAGGCGCGGGCCGAACGCGTTCAGCCGCTCGATCCAGTTCCACACCGCATCGCGGTCGGGCACCGGCGGCGTGCTCGCCAGTGGCGGCAGAGGGACCGGACGGCGCCTTCCCGACAGCGCCAGCCCAGCGACAGCCGTCGCCGCCGCGCCGCCCCAGATCATCGTTCGCCGCCCCATCATGCCTCCTGTACCATGGCCCGCAGCGCCTTCTTGTCGATCTTGCCGACGCTGGTGCGCGGCAGGTTTGCAAGCGTGACGAACCGTTCCGGCAAGGCATAGCGGCTGAGACGTCCGGCGGCGATATGACCCTTCAGGCAGGCGCAGGCCTGCTCGGGATCGAAGGTTCCCGCCGCCACCACGAAGGCGACCGGCCGCTCGCCCCATTTACGGTCCGGCACACCGATGACGGCCGCCTCGCTCACATCGGGCTGGGCGACCAGCAGGTTTTCCACTTCGGTCGAGGAAATCCACTCACCGCCGGTCTTGATGACGTCCTTGAGCCGATCGACGATGCGGATCGCGCCGTCTTCATCGACTTCGGCGACATCGCCGGTATGCAGCCAGCCGCCGGTCCAGAGCGCATCGGAGGCGGCCTGCGTGGCATGGCCCTGTGTCAGCCAGGGCGCGCGCAGCACCAGTTCGCCGCCGTTGTCCGCATCGATCCGGGCCTGGGCCAGCGGAATCGCAAAGCCCGCGCGGCACATGGCGGCGCTGTCCTCCCCATCCCCTCGCGCCAGACTGATCACCGGCCCGGTCTCCGACATGCCGTAGCCGACGATCGTGGTGATGCCTGCCCGTGCCGCTTCCTGCGCCAGCGCCTCGGGCAGGGAAGCACCGCCGACGACCACTTTCCAAGGCGCCAATGTCTCCGCATCCGCCTCTTCGGCATCGAGCAGCATGCGCAGGATCGTCGGCACGCAATGCGACAGCGTCACCCCTTCGCGCCGCTTGAGCGCCAGCAGGGTCGCGGCCTCGTAGCGGCCGGGGTAGACCTGCTTCGCGCCCAGCATGGTCGCCACATAGGGCATGCCCCAGGCATGGACGTGGAACATCGGCGTCATCGGCATATAGACGTCCGAACGCCGCATGCCCTGCCCGTCTGGCTGATTGGCCAGCGCCGAGGACAGCGCCAGGGTATGGAGAACCAGTTGCCGGTGGGTGAAGAACACCTGCTTGGGATCTCCGGTCGTGCCGGTCGTGTGAAAGGTGGTCGCCACCGCGTTCTCGTCGAAGTCGGCGAAGAGGTAGTCGGCAGGGGTCGCGGCGATCGCGGCTTCGTAATCGTCCATGTGCAAGGTGCCGCGCATGGCCCCGAGGCGCGGCAGCAAGTCCGCGCAAAGCGGCGCGAAATCGCCGTTGTAAAGCAGAAACGAAGCCTGCGACTGTTCCAGCGTGAACACCATCTGGTCCGGCGAGAGGCGCACGTTCACCGTCTGGAGCACCGCCCCCATCATCGGCACCGCGAAATAGCATTCGAGATAGCGGTGACTGTCCCAGTCCATCACCGCCACCGTGTCTCCCGCCCTTACCCCGCAGGCGTGCAGGAGACCGGCCAGCCGGGTCACGCGGTCCACGAACTGCCGGTAATCGAACCGCAGATCGCCGCTGACGATCTCCTGCTTAGACTGATCGGCGACATGGCCCAGCAGGTGGCGGATCAGGAGAGGATAGGCATAGGCCTCGCGACCGGGCGTGGAAAGGATGCGGGGGGCGCTCAAGCGGCGATCTCCGTTCAGAACGTCAGGGTCACGCCCGCCGTGAAGTGGCGGCCGATGACATCGTAGAGTTGCGGGTTGGTCGGCACGAAAGTCACCAGCGTACCGTTCGGCGCCAGCGGCGGATCACGGTCGAACAGGTTGTTGACGGTGACGAACAGCTTGAACCTGTCCGCTACCCGGTAGGACGCGGTGAGGTCGGTGTAGAAGACCGATTTCACCGTATTGTCCTCGATCGTCTGCGGCTCGTGACGGGTCACGTCGTAGCGGCCCGCGCCGATGAAACGCTCCTGCACGAAGAGGTCGAAGGGTCCGCGCGTCCAGTTGAGATTGGCCGTGGCGGTCCAGCGCGGATTGGCGCTGAGGCCGACCTCGCCCGCGCGGTCGGTCGAGGTGCCGTTGCTGATGTCCTGCCGCTGCTTTTGCAGATAGCTGGCGATCAGGCGGATCTGCGCGGCCCCGCCGAGCACTTCGCCGCTCGGGCGATAGCCGAGTTCGAAGTCGATGCCTGCGCTTTTCAGGCGATTGAGATTGAGCGTCGGGGATTCGATACGGGTGATCTGTCCGGCATCGTTGCGGGTGATGTTGGCGCAGAGCGCGGTTGCCCCCGCCCGGCACTGGTCGAGCGTGATCTGCGGCGTCAGCGAGGCAATCACCCCGTCGAGGTCGATCGCATAGTAGTCCGCCGAAAGCGTCAATCCCGGCGCGAAAGTGGGCGTCAGGACGATGCCTGCGGTATAGGTCTTGGCCCGCTCCGGCTTCAGGGCGGCATTGCCGCGCGTGACCTGGATGATCGGCACGGTCACGCCGTTCTCGATCACCGAGCCGGTATTCTGCACGGTGCCGGCGAAAAGTTCGGGCACGTTGGGCGCCCGGATATCGCGCGAGACGGTGCCGCGCAGGCGCAGGCCCGAGACCGGCTCCCAGACCAGCCCCGCCTTCCACGTCGTCACCCCGCCGCTGGTACTGTAGTCGGTGTAGCGGACCGCCGCATTGAGATCGAGCGCGTGGAGCATCGGCAGGTCGCGGGCCAGCGGCACGGCGGCTTCTCCGAAGACTTCCCAGAGGTGGTAGCTGCCGGAAACCGGGAACACGTTGGTCAGCAGATAGCCGCCGGGCTGGTTCTGATAGGCTGCCGGAAAGCCGCGAATGCCGGTGGCGTCGTTGATGCCCGAGGCGATATCGTCCGAAACCTGATCGAGTTCGACGCGGCGGTACTGTCCGCCCGCCGCCAGCGAAACTTCTCCCGCCCAGGTCGAAAACGGACGGGCGCGTAGGGACAGGTCGGCCACTTCCTGGGTGAAGTCGGTGCGATAGGCGCTGGTGCCCTCCACATAGTCGATCGCCTCCTGCGACGGCGCGCCTTGCCCGAACAGGTTGATCGGCACGCAGCCGGGATAGAGGCCCGGATTGGTCAGCGTAACCCGGCAGACGATCTGCCCCGAAGCGGGATCGCGCACGGCGTCGGCCGCCGCATAGAGGCGTTCGAGCAGCACGTTGTTGTCGGTGCGGATGCGGGTGCGGTTCTTGCTGCGGCCATAATACCCCTCGACGGTCAGATCCTTCGGGCCGGAGAAGCGGAAGCCCGCCTTGAAGTCGGTAGTCCGCGCCTTGGCCGTGGCATTGGCCGGATCGCCGAAGTCGAAGTTCAGGCGGCCCATCGCGAAAGCGGGCGTATTGGTCGTGGTCAGGACCTGCTGCACCGAAGGATCGAGGAAGGCATTGCCGCTGTAGATGGTGAAGCCGTTGAAGCCGCCCAGATTGAACTGCTGCACCTGGTTGTAGTGGTTGCGCGCCAGCGCCAGGCTGCCTTCGCCGAACAGCGTGAGCGAGGGTGTCACGTCGAATTCGGCATGGGCGAAATAGCTTTGCGTGCGGATCGCGGCGGACAGGTTGCTGAACACTTGCGCGCCGTCTCCGCCGACCTGGATCAGCCCGGACTGCGCCGACCCGCGCGAGAACGGCACCAGTGTGCCGTCCGGAGCGAACTGCCGCAGGGCGAGCGGGCCGCTGAGGATCAGGCCGCCCGGCGCGGCGGTCGAGGCGCGCAGATCGTCGCGGAAGATGAGCTGCCCCGGAACCGCCGGATTGCTGAGAAAGCCGGTGGCCTTTCGCCCCCAGCTTCGGTCGGCGACGCTTTGCAGGCCGCCCGCGTCGAAATAGGAGGCACTCGCCACCACGCGGCCCCGCCCTTCCGCGAAGCTGTGCCCGGCAGTCAGGTTCAGCTTGTAGGTCGGCACGTCGCCCCGGCTCGAAATGCCCGACTGCGCCGTCGCCTTGATCCCGGTGAAGCGCGTATCCAGCACGAAGTTCACCACGCCCGCCACCGCGTCCGAGCCATAGGCCGCCGAAGCACCGCCGGTGACGACATCCACGCGCTTGACCAGTTCCTGCGGCAGGAGGTTGATGTCGGTGGAGCCGTCACGCGCGGAAGGCCCGGCGCGGCGACCGTCCACCAGCACCAGCGTCCGCTGCGGGCCGAGATTGCGCAAGTTCAGGTAGCTGCCGGTACCCGGCCCGGTGGCGGCGGTGAAGCCGCCGGTCGGGCGCGTTGAACCGCGAAACGCCGGAAGCTGGTTGAGCGCTTCAGCCAGCAGGCCCGGCTGCGCCTTGGTCAGCACTTCCGCCGAGACGACCGTGACCGGCGTGGGCGCCTGCGAACCGTCGCGGATCGCCCGCGAGCCGGTGACGACGATCGTGCCGGCGTCCTGCGCTTCCTCAGCGGCGGCGCCTCCCGCACTGTCCTGAGCCTGGGCAGGAACGGCCAGCAGTGCCGGAACGCAAGTCGATGCGAACAGAATCCCTCGGAGCATACGGCCCCCTCCCTTTCAGTCATGGGTCCGCGGCGATTTTGCGCCGTCCGCCCATCCTTCTCCTGAAAGGGAAGGTCTCGCGATCCCGGATTCGAGTCAATAAATTTCTTTTTGAGGAAAGAAATTTATTGAAAGCCGTTACCCGGCCTGCCTGGCACCCGCATCGAGAGCACAGAGCGCCCGGATTCCGCCCGCCACGAACGCGGGAAGGCGATCGGCCATGCCCGCGAAATCGGACGACAGCACTTCACCGCCCGAAATCCGGTCGATGCGCCCGGTCTGGCCGAGCGAGAAGGTGAAGGCGCCCGTGAGGAAGTGGTAGCCCCAGTAAAGCACCTCTCGCGGCGCCTCCGGCATGACCCGTTCCATATGCTCGATCAGTTCGCGCGACACTTCGTCGAAGACTTCCGACATCAGCGAATGCATCGCGCCCTTGGAACTGTTCACGTAGGCGACGATCGCTGCGTAGTTGCGATGGCCGTCGTCGCGCTGCGCCAGGTCGAAACCGGGGCGGACGAAAGCCTCGATCACGCCTTCCAGCGTGCCCTTGTCCCCGGTGCGGACGCGATAGGCTTCCAGCGCCTCGAAGCGCGCGGCGTTGATCAGCGGCCCGCGGCGGCGGAACACGGCATCGAACAGCTTTTCCTTGTCGCCGAAATAATAGCGCATCAGCGCCGTATCCACGCCGGCCACTTCCGCCACGCTGGCCAGCGTCGTCCCGTTGTATCCCTTGACCGCGAATTCCGCTTCCGCATGATCGAGGATCAGCGTCATCGACTCCTCGCGCCGCTCGGCATTGGGACGCCGCGATCCGGGTTTCTTCCTGTCGTTTCCTGTCTTCGTCACATATCGATCCGCAAGATGCACGCGGGCTTTTCGCCGCCGTGCTTCTTCGGCAGATAGCAAGTTCGCGGCGGCAGGCGAAGGGGTGTCGGCCGATCCGGTCATTCCTTCCGCAAAAAGCGGTCCGGCGGCAGCGCGCGATCGGTGAAGCGGGCCACCCGCACGGCGCCGTGGAAGAAGTTCACCCGGTTGTAGCGCACCCCGACCGAGGTATTGCCCGCCCCCTGCGGCGTGAAGCCCGCCACGTTCGCCTCCCCTTCGAGAACACCGTCGACATAGCTGCGATAGGTCGTTCCGTCGAAAGTCTGGGCGACATGATACCAGCGCCCGACGGGATGCAGCTTCGACGGATCGATCAGGACCTGGGAATAGCCCTGCCCCTTGATGAAGCTGTCGAGATACCAGGAATTGCCGACGACGCGGATCTCGAACAGCATCCGCGTCTGGTTCACCGGATCGTCGGAGGCGAGATGCAGCCAGCGCTGCTCGAAAGCGCCGCCGTCGGGGCGGAACACCGCCTCCACGGTGAACGCCCCCGCCCCGGCCAGGGGATGGCGCGGCAGGTAGATGGCATCGTCTCGCCCGTCGAAGACGGTGGCGCCGCCCTCCACTCTGGGTTCACCGATGACTTGCGTGGCCAGCCCGCCGATGCGGTCGAGACGGTCGAACTTCCAGACCTGCTGCTTCGCCTGCGACGGGGCAGGCAGTGCCGCCAGCACAAGCAAGGCGAGCCACCACTTCCGCATCAGTCGGTCTCCCCGATAATCACGACATTGTTGCGCTGGGTCACTTCCGGCGCGCCGGTCGAGACCCTCACCTGCAGCAACTTGGGTGCCCCTGCCGGGACCGTGAGCGAAACCGCCGCCGTCTTCGCCGAAAGATCGCTCGGCGCCGCCAGCGCAGGCACCGGAGCGGAAGCGAGGACCTTGCCCTCCGGCGTCTCCAGCGTCAGCGTGCCGCCGGGTGCGGCCACCGAGCCGAGGCTGTGGACCGCGACCGACAGCCTGTTCCCCTTGCGGATCACGTCGTCGGCGCCGATGCCGAGGTCGGGGCGATGCTCGGGCTGGACTTCGGCTTTCTGCTTGAGCCGGAAGGTCATGACCGTGGTCGCGCCCGGCGCGAACGCGACCGGCAGCGAGCCGCTGCGTTCCAGTTCGACGTCGCGGGTGGCGATACTGCCCTGCGCCTTGTCGCCGCCGTCCCGTGCCAGCCCCTGGGTCATCTCCCAGGTTCCCGCCAACACGTTCCACGTCCCCATGTCCGCGCGCTGTTCGGTGGCCGTGGTGTTGTAGGCGACGACCGTGAACTGCTCCGGCGTCGCATCGCGCACCAGGATCGCCACTTTCACCGCCGCCTCGGGATCGGCGAAGCGCCAGCTCACCGCATTGCCCGGATACGTCTGGTTGCGCTTGAGCGCGATGCCGCCGAGACGCTCGCGCTGGAGGTGCTCGTTCGGCGCGTCCACACGGTCGCTCCACCAATGGCCCTCGGTGTACATGTACATGTGCTGGCTCTTGTCCGAGGTGCCATGGGCATTGAGCGCTTCGAGCCAGGCCTTGTCGCCGGTGGTGTTCCAGGCCTCGAACCGGGCGAAATCGTCGCCGCCGCCTGCCTTACGCAGCACGGAATCCTTGAGGTCCGCCCGCTTGCCGAGCACCGTCAGGGCATTCTCGTTGATCTCGGTGAGCGCACCGAAGTTGTCCTTGCCGACGCGGCCGAGGATCGGACGCAGGTACTTGTCGTCGCCGGTGAAGCGCCAGGCGGCCCAGGCCGACTGCATCGGCAGCGAGGCCCCGCCGCCGTCGCCCGCGCGTTCCGTATCGTGCGGGAAGCTGATGTCGTTGGGGAACGTCCAGAGCCCGTTCGCGCCTTGCTTGCCGTGCGCCAGCAGCCCGTCAATCAGCCCTGTCACCAGCCCGCGCGCGGTGGGATCGGCATTGAACGTGCCCAGCAGCACCGGCGTGTGCATGATGACGAAGCCATAGGGCTTCTGCCAGGCCCAGGGCTCGTCGGTGTAGATCTTGCGCGCGCCGTACCAGCTTGAGGAAATGTGCATGTGCCCGGCGGGGTTGGTCCGAATCACTTTGCCCAGCGCCTTGACGGTGGCCATCATCCGCTCGACCGCCCTGGGTTCGCCCCAGTTGAGATAGAGCCGCTCGGCATCGGAATTGATGCCTTCCTCGTAGACGTGCAGCTCGTCGGTGGTGATATAGCTGAGCCCGTCGACGATCATGCCGTTCGTGTAGACCGCGTCCGACAGCGCCCGCAGCGAGGCGTTGATCTTGTCCGGATCGACGCCCATCAGCGCCAGGCCGGGCCATTGCTGGGTCAGGTCGGTGTCGTCGGAAATCCCGCCGCCGAAATCGCCGTAGGGCACCTGCCGGTTGTCGATCCACCAGTTCACGAAGTGGCGGGTGAGCTTCAGGTCCTCAAGCTGGCGGAAGGCCCAGAGCGGCATGCCCTGAGGCGCCTCGGGCTGGACGAAGGGCGGCAACTGGTCCTCCGAATAGCCGATATCCGCCCAGTAGCGCCGCGCCTCCAGATGGCCGGGATCGACGCGCAGCAGGTCGGTGATATCGCCGTAGAGGCGGCGGTAGAGCCCGGCCCGCTTGGAGGCGGTATGCTCCTCGACCAGGAAGGCCCAGTTGTCCTTCACCTGGTTGAAGCGGTCGGCGACATGCTCCGCTTTCGCCGCCTCCCGGTCCTTGAACACCATGCGCACGGTCATGCCGTCGAGCGATTTCGCCCCGAAGTCCGAAGCGGCCGAGGCGACCGTCAGATAGAGACTGTCCGCCGTCAGGATGCGGTCGCGCAGGTCCAGCCAGAGCGTGCGCGGCTCTCCGGGCCGGACCGAGACCTGCACGTCGATCATGTCGCGGTCCGGCCAGATCGGGTCCTTCACGCGGATGTCGAGCGGAATCACGCCTTGCGCATTGGGCTTGGCGTCGATCGCGGGCAGGTCGATGGCCAGACCGTCCAGCCCGTCATGGACGTTCTCCCAACCGTAATTCCAGGCGCGCGCCAGAGGACGATCCGCAGGCGCATCGCCGAAGTTCGACGGGATCAGCACATGGACCAGCGGCAGGTCCTGTCCACTGCGTCTCGCCGTGCCGGAAGCCCCCGCGCTGCCCGCGCCGACCGCCGCCTTCACGCCGCTGCTTGGCAGCGCCACCACGGTCGAGCGCTCGTTCGCCGGATAGCGGCCCGCGATATGCGCATTGAGCCGCTCCAGCGCGCCGAGGTCCGACGCCGCATCGGCGCGCACCGTATAGCTGAGCTGGAACGTGCCCTTGGGCACCTCCCCGGCATGCATATCGTAGGCCCAGATTTCCTGGATCGGCTGTTCCTGCATCACGTTGGTGAAGCGCAGAGTGCCGCCGGTCCGGGTAGCCGTATCGGTAAACGAGCGCACCACGCCCTTGGGCCGCGCCGCCAGCTTGCTCCATGACGACTTGCCGTCCGGAGACCATTCCAGCGCGCCATAGGCCGCGCCGCGGATCTCGACCCGGTTGAAGGCGGCGCTGTCGGGCACCGTCAGTTCATAGGTCTTGCCGCCCTCGACATAGACGTTCCAGTCCGGCAGCTGGAAGTAATCGTCGCGCCCCGGCAGGTGCGAGCGGTTGTAGACCCCCGGCCAGGTCGTCTCGGCAATGCCGTCTACGCCCTTCCACATCCATTCCTTGAGGTCCTTCGCATCGGCGAACTCGACCTTGCGGATGGTCGTCACTTTGTCCTTCAGCGCGGGCGGACTCTGCGTGTCCCAGCCGAAGCGGTGGAGCCATGCCTTGCGCAGGTCAGGGGCGGCAGCGGTCGGAGCTACCTCCTGCCGGGCCTCCTGCCGGGCCACCAGCCGCGCCACTTGCGCGCCCTCCAGCATGTGATCGTAGACCCGGATATCGTCGAGGTCCGACCCGCGCATGAAGTTGTAGCGGCTCTGCACCTGATGCGGCGCGATGACGCGGCCCGCGAGGCCGAACTGGTCGAGCGCCATGTCGAGGTCAGCCGCCTGCCGTTTCGCAGCGACTTCGCGGCCGTCCCAGAACAGCTTCACGCCCTCGTTCTCGTCCCAGGCGAAGGCGATGTGGTGCCAGGCATCGGGCGAGAGCGTTTCCGGCAGCGTCCAGCTTACCCGCACGCGCGAGAGATTGGCGTCGGTGACGAAAGCGTCGAAGCCGTGTCCATTCCAGTCGATCCGCAGGAAGGCCATGTCCCAGCTCGAATGGTCGCCCGCACTGGCGCGGAAGATCACGAAAGGCGCCTCGCCCACCGGGGTATGGCTGCGCCAGAAGAACGACAGCGTGCCGCGCTGGGCATAGATATTGCCGGGCGCCTCCCAGGCGACATAGCCGCCGTCGGACCAGCGCCCCGCACCGCCGATCGCACCGTCCGGCACGATCGAGACGTCGCTTCGGAAATTGGGCGCGGCGGCACCGCCCGAAACCGTCGCATCGAAACCGCTGTCGAGCGGGGCGCGGAACAGCAGACCGTCCGCGTTCTGCGCCAGGGCAGGTGCAGCGATGCCCCCCGCCAGACAGGCAGCGGCCAGAGCGATCCGCGAACAGACCCGCCGGGTCACGATAGGCCTTCCGGAATGCGACACGCCGATATCTCTCCCTTGCCGGGCCGGGGAGCACACTCTCCCAGGTCTCCGTTCACAGATAACCTTATGACACCGGTATCATTTCGATCAACCCCGTTTCCTGCGCGAGGCGAGGAATGAACTTGTGTCAATGGCTGTTACCCCGCCGCCTCCCACCGTTTCAGCCGGTTGCATGAAAACCGGCAGCGGCTAGAGTTCCGCGCAGACACATTCCGGGGACTTCCACTTGAAATCGATCACGCGCTTCGCGCTTGCCACTTCGCTCGCCCTTCTCGGCGCGATGCCCGCCTTCGCCGCGCCCGTCGCCCCGGCCGATCCGCGCGATCCCAAGGATTCCTGGATCTGGCTGGAAGACCTCGACGGCAAGCGCGCGATGGACTGGGTCGCCGCGCACAATGCCACGACCGAGAAGCGGCTCGAAGCCGATCCCCGCTACAAGACCTTCTACGAGGAAGCGCTCGCGATCTACGGCGCCAAGGATCGCATTCCTGCGCCGATGTTCCTGAACGGGCGCATCTACAACTTCTGGCAGGACGAGCAGCACTTGCGCGGCATCCTGCGACGCACCTCGCTGGACGACTATCGCGGCGCGCAGCCGAAGTGGGAAACCGTGCTGGACATCGACGCGCTCGGCAAGGCCGAAGGCAAGAGCTGGGTCTACAAGGGAGCCGACTGTCTTGAGCCGGAGCAGCGGCTCTGCCTCGTCTCGCTGTCCGACGGCGGCGAGGATGCCGTGGAAGTCCGCGAGTTCGACCTCGCCACCGGCACTTTCGTCAAGGACGGCTTCCACATCCCGCGCGCCAAGCAGGGCGTGACCTGGGAAGATGCGGACCACCTGCTGGTCGCCACCGAATGGACGCCGGGCGAGGTGACGGAATCGCTCTATCCCTATGTCATCAAGCGCGTCACCCGCGGACGGCCGCTGTCCGAAGCGGTAGAGATCTATCGCGGCCAGAAGAGCGACGTCGGTTCGTTCCCGGCGGTGATGCACGACGGGCAGGGCAACAGCCTCACACTGATCTCGCGCGGCATCGACTTCTTCCACCAGCAGAGCCTGATCGTCGGCAGCGACGGCAAGGCCCATGAACTGTCCATTCCGCAGAAGGTCTCGGTCGCCGGGCTCGTGTCCGGCCGCGTCGTGTTCCGGCTCGACGAAGCCTGGGGCGACCTGCCGAGCGGCGCCGTGGCGACCGCACCGCTGGATGCCGTGCGCGCCCATCCCGAAGCGATCAGGGCCACGCTCGCCTGGGCGCCGGGACCGAAGGAAGCGCTCGACGGGATTTCCGCGACCAAGGACCGCCTCCTGCTTTCGGTGCTCGACAACGTCAACGGGCGGCTGCTCTCGCTGGCGCCGAAATCCGACGGCGGCTGGACCACCGCCAGCCTGCCCCTGCCCGACAAGCTGGCGCTGAACTTCGGCTCCGCCGACACCCGCAGCAATCTCACTTTCGCTTCGGCGGAAGGCTTCACGACGCCCGATACGCTCTATCTGGTGGACGCGGCCTCGGGCACGGCCCAGCCGGTCAAGAGCCTGCCCGCCCGCTTCGACGCCAAGGGTCTCGTGGTCGAGCAGCGCGAGGCCAAGTCGACCGACGGCACCGCGATCCCCTACTTCCTGGTCCACCGCAAGGACATCCCGCTCGACGGGTCCACGCCGGTCCTGCTCAATGCCTATGGCGGCTTCCAGTCCAGCTCGACGCCCTACTACGCCACGATCCAGGGCAAGCTCTGGCTCGAGCGCGGCGGCGCCTTCGCGGTCGCGAACATTCGCGGCGGCGGCGAATTCGGCCCCGAATGGCACGAGGCCGCGCTCAAGACCAGGCGCCAGGTCGCCTATGACGACTTCGCCAGCGTCGCGCGCGACATGATCGGGCGCAAGATCACCTCGCCCCGCCGCCTCGGCATCATCGGCGGCTCCAACGGCGGCTTGCTGATGGGCGTGGAAATGACCGAGTTCCCCGAACTCTACAACGCCGTGGTCATCCAGGTGCCGCTGCTCGACATGATCCGCATCAGCAAGATCGCCGCCGGGGCAAGCTGGCAGGGCGAATACGGCGACGTCTATGCCGATCCGGAAGCGCGGAAGTTCTGGCTGAAGACCTCGCCCTATCACGCCCTGCGCAAGGGCGTGAAATATCCCGAGCCCTACATCTTCACCACCACTCGCGACGACCGCGTCGGCCCGCAACATGCCCGCAAGTTCGCCGCGCGCATGGAGGAACTGGGCCTGCCCTTCTACTTCTACGAGAACACCGAAGGCGGTCACGGCTCGGGTGCGGACATCCGCCAGTCCGCCAAGACCGCCGCGCTCTGGGTGACCTACCTCAGCCGGAAGCTGATGGGTCCGGACACCAAATGACGAGAGGTTCCAGCAGTGCATAAGCCGGATGGGGCCGCGAAAGCGGCCCCATTTCTTTTGCGCAACGGCCATAAGATGCGATTGATTTTCATTCTCATCATCATTAGGGGCGCGTGCCAATACAGATCAACCAGGGGGATCTTTCGGTGCGTCCAATCGTCGCTGCCCGGCTTGCTGCGGGTATCGCTCTCGTCTCCATCGTCTCGGCCCAGGCGCCGGTGCTGGCCCAGTCCACCGATCGGAAGGACGGCGACACGACGCCCGGCGAGGCCATCGTCGTCACCGCCGCGCGCTCGGCGCTGCCGCCTTCGGCGCTGCCGCTGACCATCGACATCATCGGCAAGGACACGCTCGACCAGCAGATGACGATCGGCGGATCGGTCACCGATGCCGTCGCCACGCTCACCCCCAGCTTCTCGCCCACCCGCCAGAAGCTCTCGGGCGCGGGCGAAACCCTGCGCGGCCGCTCGCCGCTCTACGCGATCAACGGCATTCCGCAGTCGACGCCGCTGCGCGACGGCAGCCGCGACGGTTTCACCATCGACGGCTTCTTCATCGACCGCGTCGAGCTGATCTTCGGCTCCAACGCCCTCCAGGGCATCGGCGGCACCGGCGGCATCGTCAACCAGGTGACCGTGGGCGCGCCGCAGAAGGAAGGGCTTTCCGGCCGCGTCCTGCTGCAAGGCACCGCCGATAACGACTTCCACGGCGACGGCCTGGGCTGGAAGGGCGGCGGCCTGCTCCAGTACAAGACCGGCGCCTTCGACGCCACGATCGGCGCGACTTACGAAAATCGCGGTGTCTACTACGACGGCCAGAGCCGCCGGGTCGGCCTCAACCTGACCCAGGGCGAGACCCAGGATTCCAAGACGACGAATTTCTTCGCGCGGTTCGGGTACGAACTGTCCTCCAGCGCCCGCATCGACCTGATCGCCAGCCGCTTCGAGATGAAGGGCGACGGCGATTTCGTGGCGCTCGTCGGCCGCCGCCCGACCGCCGCCGACCCCACGTTCGTGCCGACCAGCGCGGTGCGCGGCGATCCTCCCGGCAAGTCGGCGGCAAGCCGCACCGAGAGCCTGGCGCTGTCGCTGACCGACAAGGACCTCGGCGGCGGCAATCTCGTCACCCAGCTGTTCTTCAACCGCACCCACGACACCTTCGGCGGCGAACTGGCCCCGCAGGCGACCTTCCAGGACCCGGTCCTTGCCCCGGTCGGCACGCTGTTCGACCAGTCGGAGAACCGCTCGCGCAAGCTGGGCGCGAAGTTCAGCTACGAACGGCCCGTGCCCGGCTTCGAGGACCTGACCGCGATCGTCGGCTTCGACGCCCTGTTCGACAAGACCGAGCAGGCGCTGATCGCCACCGGCCGCGTCTGGGTGCCGCCCAGCGACTTCCGCAGCCTCGCGCCGTTCGGCCAGCTCAACCTCAAGCTGCTAGGCGGCAAGCTGCGCCTCGCGGGCGGCGCGCGCTGGGAAAACGTCCAGATCAAGATCGACGATTTCCACACGCTGCCCTCCACCACGTTCGTCGCCTGCTCGGCCTCGCTCCCGGCGGGCACGCCCTGCGGCCTGTCCACTTACGGCGGCGTGGCGGTGACCGGCGGCAAGCCCAAGTTCAGCGACTTGCTGCTGAACGGGGGCGTGATTCTGGAGCCGTGGAAGGGCATCCGTGCCTATGCCAGCTACGCCGAAGGCTTCACCGCGCCGGACATCGGGCGCATCACCCGCTCGCTGAACCGCACCGGCATCAACCTCGACGACTACCTCGACATCTCGCCGATCGTCACCAACAACCGCGAGATCGGGCTTGAGGTGAAGCGCGGCCCGCTCGACGCCTCGGTCGCCTATTTCTGGTCGTCGAGCGACAAGGGACAGCTGCTGATCGCCCGTCCGGACCGGACGTTCGACGTCCAGCGCCAGCGGGTCGAGATCCAGGGCCTAGAGATCAATCTCAAGGCCCAGCTGCCGATCGACGGCTTGCGCGCCGGGATCGGCTATGCCCATATCCAGGGCCGCTACGACAGCGATTCCGCCAATCCGGACGGCGTGGTCGATACCGATCTCGACGGTTCGAACATCTCGCCGGACCGCGTCAACCTCAACGCGAACTACGCCAAGGGACGCATCTCGGCGCTCGTCCAGACGCAGTTCTACCTGTCGCGTAGCTTCCATGCCGATGCCGGCAAGACCCGGCCGGACCAGCGCAACAACTTCGGCGGCTATGCGATCACCGATGCCAGCCTGCGCTACCAGACCGACCTGGGCGGCCTCAGCCTGAGCGTGCAGAACCTCTTCGACAAGTTCTACATCGACTACAGCAGCGACACCCGCCTGCCGACCGACAACCTGGCTTTCTTCGCCGGTCGCGGACGGACCTTCACGCTGAGCTGGGACGACCGGTTCTGAGCCGCTTTCCCCCGCCGCCGCTCCCTTTGACGGGAAACCGGCGGCGGGGGAGGCCATCCCGCTCAGGGCAGCAATGCAGTGAGCGCCTCGCCCTCGGGACCATCAAAGACGGTCGCGCGGCTGACCGGCAACCACCGCGCATGGTCGTCGCGGCGCAGGGTCTCGGCCGCGTCGAAGGAAGCCAGCGCGTCGGTGCCGAGCACCAGATGGGCGGGCACGTCATCACGCTTCGCCAGTTCGAGGATCACTTGCGCGATGCGGGCCGGATCGCCGACTTCGCCCCCGGCATAGGCCCTGATCCGCGCAAGCATAGCGCCCACGGTTTCGGCATAGTCCGGCAGAACCGCGCTCGTCGCGGCGGTGCCGGCGGTCTCGGCCCAGTCCGTCCGCATCCCGCCCGGTTCCACCGACACGATGCGAATACCGAGATGGGCCACTTCGCCGCGCAGGACTTCGGTAAACCCGCCGACCGCCCATTTCGCCGCCTGATAGGCGGACAGGCCCGGCGTACCGACACGGCCGCCGACCGACGAAACGTTGAGGATATGCCCTGAGCGGCTCTCCCGCATGAACGGCAGCACCGCGCGGGTCATGTTGACGACGCCGAACAGGTTGGTCTCCACTTCGGCCCGGAAATCGGCTGCGGATTTCTGCTCGAAGGCTTCGAAATGGCCGTAGCCCGCATTGTTCACCAGCACGTCGATGCGACCGAAGGCGGCAATCGCGGCCGTCGCGGCCTCGGCTGTGCCCGCCTCGTCGGTCACGTCGAGCGCGAAAGGTTCGAGCCGGTCGCCGTAGAGCGCCTTGAGGCCGGCAAGCTGCGCCACGTCGCGCGCAGTGGCAAGCACGTTATCGCCGCTTTCCAGCACGGCGGTCAAGACGGCACGGCCGAGTCCGCGCGCGCTTCCGGTGATGATCCAGGTTTTCTGCATGTCTTTCGCTTTCGATCGGGGGAGAGGAATCAGGCGGCGGGTTTCAGAATCGCGCGCGGTTCGAGGAAGGCATCGAGGCCGTAGGCGCCGATCTCGCGTCCGAGGCCGGACTGCCGGAATCCGCCGAACGGGGCATGAGGATCGTGCGGTGCGCCGTTGACGACCACGCGCCCGGCCACGAGTTGCTGCGCAACCCGCAGGGCACGCGCCTCGTCCGAGGACAGGACATAGGCCTGGAGTCCGAACTCGGAATCGTTGGCGATGGCCACGGCCTCCGCCTCGTCGTCATAAGCGATGACGCTCAGCACCGGACCGAAGATCTCCTCGCGGGCGATGCGCATGGAATTGGCGACATCGGTGAAGATCGTCGGCCTTGCGAACCAGCCACGGTCCAGCCCTTCGGGACGGCCCTCACCACCGGTCAGGAGGGTCGCGCCTTCCTCCTGCCCCAGCCGGATGTACGACTGCACGCGCTCCCAGTGCGCGGCATTGGCAAGCGGGCCGATGCGCACTTCGGGATCGTCGGGAGCACCGACCTTGAAGCGCTCGGCCTCCCGCTTCAGGCGCATGACGATCTCCTCCCGACGCGCGCGCGGCACGAGGATGCGCGATCCGGCGACGCAGGCCTGGCCGCTATTGGCAAAACCGCTCATCAGCGCGATGGGGATCGCGGCGTCGAGATCGGCGTCGTCGAGGATGATCGTCGGGCTCTTGCCGCCGAGTTCCAGCACCAGCCGCTTCATCGTCTCCAGCGCCGACCGCTGGATGATCTTCGCGGCCGGGGTCGATCCGGTGAAAGTGATCAGCGCGACGTCGGGATGCGCCGTCAGCGCCGCGCCGACTTCCGGTCCGGTGCCGTTCACGACATTGAGCACGCCTTTCGGCAGCCCCGCTGCGTGCAGGCATTCGAGCAGGACCTGAGTCTGGATCGCGCTCTGTTCGGCGGGCTTGATGACCAGGGTCGATCCCGAACCGATCGCATGGGCAAGCTTGGTGGCGATGAAGCCGAAGTTGCTGTTCCAGGGGGTGATCGCGCCGACCACGCCGAGCGGCAACATCGTCACGGCACTGGAACCGGCCCGGCGCTCGAAGGCATAGGCCTCGACCGAAGCGGCCATCACCTCGAAGACCGCAGCGGTGTTCTGTACGGAAAAGCCGGTGAAATAGGCCGGGGCGCCATATTCCTCGGTCATCGCCGCCACGAGGTCGTCGGCACCGGCTTTCACGGCGTCCCGCAGGCGATGAAGCATCGCGATCCGCTCTGCCTTCGTGGTGCGTGCCATCGCCGGAAAGGCCCGCCGGGCCGCCGCGACGGCGAGGCGCACATCTTCGGCATCGCCCAGGCGGACGGTGCCGATCCGCTCTTCCGTGGCCGGGTTGAAGAGATCGAAGCGCTCCGTCCCGTGCGGCGTCACGAAAGCGCCGTCGATGTAGATTCTGTCGATAGTCCGCATTGTCATCTCCATTCGTCACCAACGATATGGATCGCCGCCGCTGATCCGATTAGAAGTGCAATGACGGACAGGCTGATGAGTAATATTGCGCAATGACCAAACCCAGTGCGACCCGAACCAGCTTGGCCGAACTCCAGGCCTTCGCCACGGTCGCCCGGCGCGGCGGCTTTCGTGCCGCCGCGCGGGAACTGGACGTCTCCTCCTCGGGTCTCAGCCATGCCATTGCCGCGCTGGAAGAGCGCCTGAACCTGCGCCTGTTCAACCGGACCACGCGCAGCGTCGTGCTGACGGCGGCGGGCACGCAGTTCCTGGAGGAGATTCTCCCCGCTCTTGCCGCGATCGACAGCGCGATCGAGAATGCGGGCGAGCATCTGGGCGAACCCTCGGGATTGCTGCGGCTGAACATGGCGCAGGGCGCGGCGCGGTTCGTCATGGCGCCGCTGATCCGCGACTATCTGGACCGCTATCCCCGCATGCAGGTGGAGATCGTCAGCGAAGCGGCGCTGGTCGACGTGATCGGCAAGGGCTTCGACGCCGGGGTCCGGTTAAGGGACACCGTGCCGCCGGACATGATCGCCGTGCCCATCATTCCCGAAATGCGTCTCGTCGTCGTCGGTTCGCCGGACTATCTGCGGGACCGTCCGGTTCCCATCGTGCCGCGCGACCTGCTCGCGCACGAATGCATCGGCTACCGGATGGGCAGCGGACGCATCTACCACTGGGAATTCGCCCGCGGCGACGAGCGACTGGAACTGGACCTTCCCGGCCGCCTGATCCTCGACGACAGCGGTTTGATGCTCGATGCGGCGCTGGCGGGGATGGGGCTCGCTTATCTGGCGGAAGAGACGGTCGCGCCGCACGTCCGGGAGGGCCGGTTGACGCCGCTGCTGATGGACTGGATGCCGGAAGAGCCGCCGCTGTGCCTCTACTATTCGGGACGCCGCCACGTTCCGGCCAAGCTGCGGCTGTTCATTGATCTCGTGCGCGACCATGCGCGCAGCCGGGCAAACCGCCAGGGCCTCACAGGTCCTCACGCCAACTAACGGGCGATCTTCGTGTCCTGCGCCTATGTGCATTTCGCGTAGCAAGGAGTTCGACATGCAGGAAAAACCCACCCTTACCCATGCGCGGCGCCGCGAATTCGTGTCCGGCACGGCCGCCCTCGCCGCCGCTTTCCTGAGCGGCCTTGCCCCCACCGTCGCCTCTGCCGCGACCAAGGCGGCACGTAGCATCGCGCCCGGCCCGTTCGGCCCGATCCGCCAGATCGCGGCGGGCGTGCTCGACATCGGCTATGTCGAGATGGGGCCGTCTTCAGGACAGCCGGTCCTGCTGTTCCACGGCTGGCCCTACGACATCCACAGTTTCGCCGAAGTCGCGCCGATCCTGGCGGCACAGGGCTACCGCGTCATCGTGCCGCACTTGCGCGGTTTCGGCACCACCGTGTTCCGCTCCGCCTCCACCGTCCGCAACGCCCAGCAGGCGGCACTGGCGGCGGACGGCATCGCGCTGATGGACGCGCTGGGCATCCGGCAGGCGATCGTCGCGGGCTTCGACTGGGGCGCCCGTACGGCCGACATCATGGCGGCGCTCTGGCCGGAGCGCTGCAAGGCGCTGGTCTCGGTCAGCGGCTATCTGATCGGCAGCCAGGCCGGGAACGCCAAGCCGCTGCCGCCCCAGGCCGAACTGCAATGGTGGTATCAGTTCTACTTCGCCACCGAGCGCGGCCGGGAAGGCTATGCCGAGAACACCACGGCGTTCAATCGCCTCATCTGGCAACAGGCCTCGCCGCAGTGGACGTTCGACGACGCCACTTACGATCGCTCGGCCGCTTCCTTCGCCAATCCGGACCATGTCGCCATCGTGATCCACAATTACCGCTGGCGCCTCGGGCTTGCACAGGGCGAGACACAGTACGATGCCGCCGAGGCGCGGCTTGCGGCCGGGCCGGTCGTCACCGTGCCGACGATCACGATGGAAGGAGACGCCAACGGCGCCCCCCACCCCGCCGCCTCCGCCTATCGCGCGAAGTTCAGCGGCCCTTACGAATACCGCCTGATCACCGGCGGCATCGGCCACAACCTGCCCCAGGAAGCGCCCGAGGCCTTCGCGAAGGCAGTGATCGACGCCGGAAAGCTGGGCGCATGATCCGGATATCGACCTGCTGCCTGGCGGTTTCCGCGGCCCTGCTCGGCCTTTCCACCATGGTCGCGGCGGCGCAAGGACGGGGCCGGGAGCAAGGAGAGAACGCCAACGTCTCGCCCGTCTACGGCGTGAAGCTGCCCAAGGGATACCGCGACTGGAAGCTCATCAGCGTCGCGCATGAGGCCGGAAAGAACAACGATATCCGCGCCATTCTCGGCAACGACATCGCCGTGAAGGCCTATCGGGAGGGCAAGCGTCCCTTCCCCGACGGCGCCGTGATCGTCCGGCTCGCCTGGCAATACGAATCCTCTCCCCGCAACGACGCGGTGTTTCCCGCGCCGCAGTCTTTCGTGGCCGGGGCCCCGACCAATGTGCAGGTCAGCGTGAAGGATTCCCGGCTCTACGCGGCCAGCGGCGGCTGGGGCTACGGCCAGTTCGACAGCGGCAAGGCAAACCCGAGCGAAGCCCTGACCCGCTCCTGCTTCGCCTGCCACGCGAAGCTCGACGCCGGTTCCGATCAGGTCTTCACCGCCTATTCCCACTGACGGCCATCCCCCTGGCATTGACGAAGCCATCTGATCCATTTATATCCATCCGGTCAGATATAAATGGATCGCAAGGTGGGACGCAAGAAATCGATCGACCGGGACCGCATCCTCGATGCAGCGGAAGCTGTCGTCGCCGGCGTGGGTGCCGCGCGCCTGACACTTGAAGGCGTCGCCAAGGAAGCCGGAATCAGCAAAGGCAGCGTCGTCTACGACTACGGGTCGAAGCAGGCGCTGCTGGAAGCGATGGTCCAGCGCGCCGTGGCGCGCGACAATGCCTTCAACGACGCTGCGGCCCAGTCTTGCGAGGCGAGCGAAAACCGCACGCTTCATGGGCGCATCGCGGCGGCGGCAGAGCCCTTTCCCGATGCCTTCCGTGCGGTCGCCCTCAACATCTGCGCGGCCCTCGCCCAGGACCGGGACTTGCGCTCGGCGATCCAGCAGAACCAGAGCGCCGTGATTGCCCGCATCCGCGACGAAGCCGACGGCGCACGTGGACCGATGCTGGCCTATCTCGCGCTTGAAGGCCTCAAGCTTCTCGAATCTCTCGATTATCACCAGTGGCCCGAAGCCGAGCGCAAGGCCCTTCTGGCCGATATCCGCTGGCTCGCCGCCGCGCGCCCTGCCTGACGCCATTCAGGCCGTACTTCCCAACCACAGGCAGTTTCAGATCATGACCGACCCTATCCCGGAGGGAGGCCCAGCCTCCGCTCCCCGCCCCAACTCGCCCATTTTCCTTACCGGAGGCAGCGGCTATCTGGGCCGCAATCTCATCCGTCACTTCGTGACGGACGGGCGCGAAGTGCTCGCACTCGTACGTTCGTCGGCAGCAGCCGAAGTGGTTCGCGGTCTGGGAGCCGTGCCGATCGCGGGCACGCTGGCCGACCCGCAGCTTCCGCAGGCCATGGCAGGCTGCGAAGCCCTGGTGCATGCGGCGGCGCATACCAGCCACGGCCCTGAAACGCCCGACCATGTCGCCGTCAATGTGGAGGGCACCCGCGCCGTTCTTGCCGCCGCCCGCGAGTCCGGCGTGAAACGCGCCGTTCACGTCAGCACCGAATCCGTCCTGCTCGATGGTCGACCGCTGATGGACGCGAGCGAATGCCGCCCCTTCCCCCAGCGCTTTCCAGGGGCCTATTCGCGCACCAAGGCAGAAGCGGAACGCATCGCCCTGGCCTCGGCGAGAGGCGGCCTGGAGGTCATGGCCGTCCGCCCCCGCTTCGTCTGGGGCCGCGACGACACGACGGCCCTGCCGATCCTGGTAAAGGCGGCAAGATCGGGACAGATGGCCTGGATCGACGGTGGGCATTACCTGACTTCCGCAACGCATGTCGCCAACGCCTGCCACGGCATCGATCTCGCCCTGCGCCAGGGCAGGAGCGGCGAGGTCTACTTCGTGACGGACGGCCCGCCCATCGCGTTTCGCGACCTCGTATCGCAGATCCTGGAAACCCAGGGCATCGCAGCACCGGCGAAGGAAGTCCCCTCCTGGCTGGTGCAGGCCGTAGCCCGTATGGGCGAGGGGCTGAACAGGCTGTCCGGCGGCAGGATCAGGCCTCCGGTAAGCCGGCAGGATCTGGCGACGATGGCGGTCGAAGTCACGCTCGACATCGCCAAGGCACGGCGGGAGCTGGGCTACGCGCCGCTCGTCTCTGTCGAACAGGGACTTGCCGAACTGCGCCGCACCTGTCGGAACGATCTGTAAACAGGCAGCCCGCGCTCTATTCTTCGCGCTGTTCGACTCGCAAAACGGGGTGATGAACCGGCTCGGCTGGTTCGAGGAATTCGGAACCCGATTTCCGCAGATTTCAGGCGGTAACGCGGCGGGGCTTTTCCATTTCCAGGCGGTTGCGGCCCTTGGCCTTGGCGCAGAACAGCGCCAGTTCGGCACGTTCGATCGTGCTGTCCATACTGCCGGCGATCCGCGCGACACTGCCGCTGGTGGTAATGGCGAGACGGCTGTCACCCACTTTCTGGCGAAGGTCGGCCAGGGTCGCGACCACGCGCGCGCAGATGGCCTGCGCCTGCTCCGGCGTCGTGCGCGGCAGCAGCACCGCAAACCGCTCGGAGCCGATGCGCGAGATGATATCGTCCGACCGGAGCATTTCGCGGAGCAGGTCGGCAAAGACGCGCAGCACTTCGTCACCCACGGTCTGGCCATGCTTCATGTTGATGGTGCGGAAGAAGTCGATGCTGAACATCGCCAGACAGCCGTCCATGCCCTGGGCTACCATGTGCTCCAGCATGGAAATGAACGCTGCGCGGTTGGTGAGCTGGGTCAGGGGATCGGTGTAAGTAGCCGCGAAAAGCTGATCGCGCAGGCTGCGGCGATCGTCGATCGTGCGCATTACCGCGAGCGTGCCATAAACCGCTCCGGCATCATCCGTCAGCGGACGAATGCGAATCTCGAACCAGCTTTCACGGGCATCGATGGTAAGCGCAGGAAATTCCACCCACTGCGCGCTCCGACCGCCGGAAACCGCTGCCTCCAGCGCGCTCGCCACCGCAGCGCGCCCCTGCTCCGCCACCAGATCGAGGAGATGCGGGCCGACGTCCGCCTGAGGTTGCACGCCCAGCTTGCGGATACCGGGCGAGGCGTGGACGATCATGCCGTCCCTATCGGTCTTGAGAATGACATCGGACGATGTTTCCGCCAGCAGTCCGTACAGCGCGGAGCTATCCTGAACGGTAAAATTCATGCCCATCTTCGTATTGCCCCGGGTTCAGACGGACCGCAGAACGATCCAACGCAGATCGGGCCGTGATTCGGAAGCGCGTTAGCAGACGTTCGAGCGTTCAAAAGACGACACACGAACATTCGGCTTACGGATTCCGGCGACCCCGCCAATAACTCATTACCATGGAAGGTTAGCCCCGTTATCTAACCAGCCATGATCTCAAATTATTGTTATCAATACATTTACCATCACTGCATTGAGTCGCAAAGCGCGTTAACCCTGTTCCTGAACGGAAACGGAGGCAATTCTATACTTTAAAGTTCGATCATGATCCGGACCTTGTCCGGGCTCGTTTCCACGGCAGCGGCGATCTGGTCCCGGCAGCGGGCGATCAGTTCGGGCAATCCGACCACGGTGCGGCCCGGACGGAGTTCTGCAGCGGTGACGCCGAGTTCCTCGGCAATGGCATCGAGGCGTTCCTCGATCGGGCGCGCGCGGCCCTGCTCCCAGGCCCAGACGGTCGGCTTGCTGACGCCGAGGCGCGAAGCCAGTTCGCCCTGGGTGAATCCGCGCAGCTTGCGCAGGCGATGGAGACGCTCTCCGAAGCTTTCGCCGCCGATGGCCGCCGGTGCCGGCACTGCCGGAACGGGCGCCAGATCGACTTCCTGCACGGCACTGCGAAGCTGCGCGGCGCTCAGCACGGCGGGGTGAAGCGGCACGTCGAAGGCGCAACCATAAAGTTTCCCGCTCGCCCAGACTACGCGCGCGCGCGTAAGTCCGGCTTCGGGAAGCTGGATATCGAGCGCTTCGCCGATCTCCATGTCCACCTGCGTTTCCAGCAGGAGGCCCGTTTCCGAGAAGTTGTGGATCGTCACCGACGCCTCGACGCCGGAAGACAGGGCACCTTGCGTCTCGATCAACAGCCGTTTGCGGGCAGAGCGCGGCCTGCCAGCCTCGTGGCTGCTGTCGAACGACTGGCCGTCGTCGGTGGACTTGTCTTCAAAGTGTGCCGTTATCGGCATGGCGCATTCTCCAGGAGAATCGCAACCTGTCCGCACAGGATTAAGAAACAGTTAGCATCTTGGCTAATTTCTTACTGAGTTCCATCCGCAGAAACCCTCAGTTTGGCGCTTTCACCCGATGACCGCACCAAATCGGACGAAATCTGCGTTAATCGATTGCTAACCCGAATATCCGTATTTTTCGAGCACAGAATCGGGGTTGCGGTGTTCGATATCTATCTTTGCATCCGTGACGGGCATGACCTTAAATTCGTCGTGCTCGCCGCGTTGATCTGCTTGCTTTCTTCGTTGACGGCTCTTGCGCTGCTGCGCCAGGCACAGTCCTGCGCGGGCAAGGCGCGGCTGCGATGGTGCTCCATGGCGGGCGCCAGCGCCGGATTCGGCATCTGGGCGACACATTTCGTCGCCATGCTGGGCTATGCCCCGGAGATCGTCACCGGCTTCCAACCCGCCCTGACCCTGGCCTCGCTCGCCATCCCGATCGCGGCACTCGGCACCGCCTTCGCCATTGCCCTGAAAGGCCTGAACCGCCCGGCCCTGCTCACCGCCTCTCTCGTGGCGGCCGGCGGCATCGCCGCCATGCACTACATCGGCACCCAGGCGCTGGAACTTCCGGCCATCATCACCTGGAAGCCGGGCTTCATCCTGGCATCGATCATCCTCGCCTGGCTACCGCTCTATCCCGCCCTCGCGCTCGTCCTCGAAGACCGCCGCCTGCGCGGATTGCTGGCGGCGACCGGCCTGCTTTCCGCCTCGGTGGTCGCCCTGCATTTCACCGGCATGACCGGGCTGACGCTCATCCCGACGCGCACGGCGGCGCCGCAGCTGCTCATCTCGCCGCGCGAGATGGCCGGTGCGGTCACCGCCGTCACTCTCCTGCTCATCGCGATCTCGACGATTTCGCTGATCGTGAGCCGCCGCACCGCCACCGCCCTGGCCATGAGCGAGCGGAACTTCTCGTTCCTGGTGCGCGGCATCTCCGACTGCGCGATCTACATGCTCGATCTCGACGGCCGGGTGGTCAACTGGAACGCCGGCGCCCAGCGCCTCAAGGGCTATGCCGAAACCGAGGCGCTCGGCCTCCACGTCTCCGACTTCTACACCCCGGAAGACCGCGAGGCCGAACTCGACCGGATGACCCTCGGCAAGGCCCGCAGCGAGAGGCGCTACTACGGCGAGGGCTGGCGCGTCCGCCGCGACGGCACCCAGTTCTGGGCCCATGTGACGATGGAAACCATGCTGGACGACCTCGGCCAGCCGATCGGCTTCGCCAAGATCACCCGCGACATGTCCCGCTTCAAAGAAGCGCAGGATCGCATCGCCGAGGCAAGCCGCCAGCGCGACGCCGCGCTTGGCCACATGCACCAGGGACTCTGCCTGTTCGACGCAGACGAACGGCTCGTGCTCAGCAATCCGCGATACCGGGAAATGTACGGCCTCGCCCCGGATGCGCTGAAGCCGGGCATGCCCCTTTCCGAAGTGATCCGTCTCAGCAGCGCCTGCCGCTTCGCGCCGGACCAGATCGACGCGCGCGTCGAGACATCGCAGCGGGCGATCCGCGACAACCTTGCCAGCGCCGCCCAGTCGCCGATCCTGTTTGAATATCCCGACGGCACGGTCATCTCCATTGCCAGCCGGCCGATGTCCGACGGCGGCTGGGTCTCGACCTTCGACGACATCACCCGCCAGCACGAGTCCGAGGCGCAGATCGCCCATATGGCCATGCACGACGGACTGACCGGCCTGCCCAACCGCACGCGCTTCAACCTCTGGATCGACGAGATGCTCGACCAGGCCTCGCGCCACGGCAAGCGCCTGGGCGTGACCGCGATCGACCTCGACCGCTTCAAGGAAATCAACGACACTTACGGCCATGCCTACGGCGACGTGGTTCTGGCCGAGCTTGCCCGCCGCCTCCAGTCGGTGATCGGCGAGGACGAGATCGCCGCGCGCCTCGGCGGCGACGAATTCGGCCTGGCCAAGCTCTTCGACACCGACGAGCAGCTTGCCGAATTCCTCGCCCGCGTCAGCCCCTGCTTCGACGAGCCGGTCCGGCACGAGAAGCAGGACCTCAGCTTCGGCGCCAGTCTGGGCGTGGCGGCCTATCCGCATGACGGCACCGACCGCGAAGCCCTGCTCAACAATGCCGACCTCGCGATGTACCGCGCCAAAGTGCAGATCGGCGAGCGCATCTGCTACTACGAGCCCAGCATGGACGAGACCGCCCGTGCACGGCGCCAACTCGCGAACGACTTGCGCCTCGCCATCGAGCGGCAGGAACTGGTGCTGCTCTACCAGCCGCAGTGCCAGCTGCGCAGCGGGGAACTGTCCGGCTACGAGGCGCTCGTGCGCTGGCACCATCCGATGCAGGGCCTCGTCTCCCCTGCCGACTTCATTCCGATTGCCGAGGAATCCGGCGCGATCCTCCAGATCGGCGAGTGGGTCCTGAC
>NZ_DAISLT010000038.1:19280-58987 GCF_036820275.1 Novosphingobium sp. | reverse complement strand
ATGGGAGGTCGGGTGGGGGAGAGGGCCGGTGCCGCTATCCGGCGTTAGCCGGAACGAACAACAAAAAGGCCGTCCTTCGGGGCGGCCTTTTTGTTTTTGGGGCAAGCCGGTTTTGCGTTAGGCTTTCGAAAAATTCGGAGAGCGAAGATGCAAGGCATGGGCACCTCGGACGAAACCTGTCCGTTCGCGTTCAATTTCGACGAGAAGAGCTTCAAGGTCGGCGATATCGTCAGCTACCGGGTGAACGGCAGTCTCGAAGGCTTTCCTTTCGTCGGTACGCTTGTCGAAGTGCATGACGACCATGTCGTGATCGCCGGGGATCCCCAGGAGCCCGAGAAGCGTTATCGCGGCACCCGCGAAAGCCGGCCGCAAGTCGACTATTCCGAGGTCTGACGATTGATTTCGCGCAAGGTGGATGCGGGAAGGGCAGGATAGCCCGCGGATCATCCCGTCGATGCGTTTCGAGCGAAGAGGAGAGCCGATGTCCCATAAAGTCCACGAACTCGCTGCGGAATTTCCGGACGATCTGGAAGTCCTGCATCACCTCAAGGCCACACGCGGCCATTTCGCAGTGCTGGCAGACCGCTATGACGAGGTGAACGGCGCGATCCACCGCATCGAGGCGGCGCTGGAAGCCGCATCGGATGCGCGGCTGGAGGATCTCAAGAAGGAGCGGCTCTGCCTGCTCGACCAGCTCGGCCGAATGATCCGCGATGCGGGGGCGGTAGGCGCCTGATCGGGGAGGGTAGTCTCACGCTTCGTCATGGCATCGCTGCGCTCGCAATGACGAAGAGATGGGAGGCTGTGCGCCCTCAGAACTGGTCGGCGGCATCCATGAGCGAGGTCAGCTTCTTCGGCGCGATCGCGCGCCACGAACGGGCCAGCCATGCTCCGATCGCGTCCCAGTCGTTTTCGCCGAGATCCAGGCGGATGCCGATCCAGCCGTCGCCGAAATAGGCGGGGCGGAAGTAGCGCTCCTCGTCCTGTTCGATCAGCATGGCCTGCTCATCCGCGCCGCTGATCTTCACGAGCAGGGCGGTGCGGCCGTCGGCATGGTGGTTCGAAGTGAAATAGGCGAACTTCTTGCCCTTGATCACGCCGAAGCAAGGCATGCCGTGGCTTTCGACCTCGTCGGCCTCGGGCAAGGCCATGGCGCGTTCGCGCACGCGTTCCAGCAGCCACTCCGGACTCGATTCGCGCACGACGAGCGCGGCAAGGCAGCGGGAATAGAGCTGATGCTCGGCGATCAGCACCCGCGCGGCAAGCGCTTCGGCGGTATCGCCGGGCACGATGGCGACCGGAACCTGACCGAGGATCGGACCTTCGTCGAGTTCGGGAATGACGAGGTGAACGCTGACACCGCCGTGGCTGTCGCCTGCGTCGATCGCGCGCTGGTGGGTATGGAGGCCGGTGTACTTCGGCAGAAGCGAAGGGTGGATGTTGACCATCCGGCCTTCCCAGCCCCGCACGAAGCCTTCGGTCAGGATGCGCATGTAGCCCGCGAGTGCGACCCATTGCGCGCCGGATTCGCGGATCGCCGCATCCATTGCCGCATCGTGGTCTTCGCGGGAGAAGCCCTTGTGGCTCAGCGCGAACGTCGCCACGCCTTCGGCGGCGGCAAGGGCGAGGCCGCCCGCATCCGGACGGTTGCTGGCGACGAGGACGATCTCATAGGGACAGTCCTCGTCCCGGCTGGCATAGAGCAGGGCGGCCATATTGGTGCCGCTGCCCGAGATCAGGACGGCGACTTTGGCCTTCCCGGAAGCCTTGTCAGGCAAGATGCACCGCTTCCCAGTCCTCGCGGGCAGACCAGACTTCGGCGCTACCCTGCACGGTGCAACCCTTGTCGCCTTCTTCGACGATGCCGATCACGAAGACGGTCTCTCCGGCGGCTTCCAGTTCGGCCTTGAGCGCGGTCACGTCGTCGGCTGGGACCGCGAGCACCATGCCGATGCCGCAGTTGAAGGTGCGGGCCATCTCTGCCGGTTCGATGTTGCCCTGGGCCTGGAGGAAGGCCATCAGGCGCGGCTGCTCCCAGGCACCGGCATCGATGCGGGCATGGAGGCCCTTGGGCAGGACGCGCGGGATGTTTTCCAGCAGCCCGCCGCCGGTGATGTGGGCGAGGGCGTTGATGCGGCCGGACCGGATGAACGGCAGCAGGCTCTTCACGTAGATGCGCGTGGGCGCGATCAGCGCGTCGATCAGCAGCGTGTCCGAATCGAACAGCGCGGGACGGTCGAGCTTCCAGCCCTTGTCCTCGGCGAGGCGGCGGACCAGCGAGTAGCCGTTCGAGTGCACGCCCGAGGAGGCGAGACCCAGCAGCACGTCGCCATCGGCAACCTTGTCGCCGGTCAGCTGCTCGCCGCGCTCCACGGCGCCGACGCAGAAGCCCGCGAGATCGTAGTCGCCCGCGGCATACATGCCCGGCATCTCGGCGGTTTCGCCGCCGATCAGCGCGCAGCCGGAGATCCGGCAACCCTCGGCGATGCCGGCGACGACGCGCTCGGCGACGCCGTTTTCAAGCTTTCCGGTGGCGAAGTAGTCGAGGAAGAAGAGGGGCTCCGCGCCCTGGACGATAAGGTCGTTCACGCACATGGCGACGAGATCGATACCGATCTTGTCGTGGCGGTCATGATCGATGGCCAGCTTGACCTTGGTGCCGACGCCGTCGTTGGCGGCCACCAGCAGCGGGTCCTTGTAGCCCGCCGCGCGCGGATCGAAGAAGCCGCCGAAGCCTCCCAGTTCCGCATCGGCGCCGGGGCGCGCGGTCGATTTGGCGAGCGGGGCGATGGCCTTCACCAGCGCGTTGCCGGCGGCGATGGAGACGCCGGCCTGCTCGTAGGAATAGCTCTGCGGGGTGTTATCGTCGGACATTGCGCGCGCATAGTGTGCAAACGCGCCGCTGTCACGCCCGAGCATGGCTTTCGGCAGGGATATTTCCGGCAATTCGGGCGGAAAAATTTATCGCGGATCGCCGTGTCCACGCTGTTCCGCCGATTTCGCCTGTGTGTTCTTTGTCAACTGAGCGCGGGGACTTGGATTACGGCTTGGTTTTCCGGATCGGTTTGGGCAAAAGGCCACACGGTTTGATGATGGCTCTGACATTTTCCCCCAAAATCCGGCGTGTGGCCGGCAGTGCTCCGGCTTCTGCGCGGCGCATGGCGCTCGTCGCCGGTGGCGCGGCGATTCTCGCGCTCGGCGCGGCAGGCGGCTATCGCCTCGTGGCGCAAGTGGAGGGTGATCGCGGCATCGCCCCGCTAGCCAATTCCGAAGATATCCAGGTCAACGGCATCAAGGTCGACGTGACGGCCAAGACCGGCGCCGATGCGCGTCTGGAAGGCTGGAAACAGGCCGAGAAGGAAGCCTGGAAGAAGCTCGGCGGCCCCGACATGCCGGTCGAGGCGATCGATGCGATGGTTTCGTCCGTGGTGATCGGCCAGGAACAGGTCGGCCCGCGCCGCTATATCGCCACGCTGGGTGTCATCTTCAACAAGGCCCGCGCCGGGCAATATGTCGGCGCCGGTGGAGCGACGATCCGTTCGGCGCCGATGCTGGTCCTGCCCGTGCTCTATTCGGGCGGCGTGCAGCAGGTCTTCGAAGTGCGCGGCCCGTGGCAGCGCGCCTGGGCGGAATTCCAGGCCTCGCAAAGCCCGATCGACTATGTGCGTCCGGTGGGCGCGGGCGGCGAATCGCTGATCCTCACGGCAGGCCAGGCTTCGCGCCGCAGCCGCCTGTGGTGGCGCAACGTGCTCAACCAGTTCGATGCCGCCGACGTATTGATCCCCTATGCCCGCCTTGAACGGCAATGGCCGGGCGGTCCGATCCACGCCACGTTCACCGCGCGCTACGGCCCGGACAATACGTTCCTCGGCACGTTTGAGATGGACGCGGGCAGCGAGCAGGAACTTCCGGGCATGCTCGAGAAGGCCGTGCAGCGCATGGACGGGCTCTATCGCGACGCGCTTTCGGGCGGCCAGTTGCGGCCCGATCCCACGCTGACCACCAGCGGCCAGGTGCTCGACCGCGCCTTTGCCGAACTGCGCACCAAGCTCATGCCCAAGGGCGGCGCGCCGATCGAGGCACTGCCGCAGCAGGTCATCGTGCCGAGTTCGACTCCCTCGCCGACGTCCACCGCGCCGGTCGAGACCGTTTCCGTCCAGTTCGCCTCGCCCGATGCGGCGGCTGTCGACGCGGCACTCGCTGCCGTGCGCGGCGTTCCGGGCGTGCGCGGTGCCGCCACCATGAGCCTTGCCGTCGGCGGGACTTCGGTGATGCGCGTGACCGTCGAAGGCGGCAGCGAGCGCCTTGCCTCCGCCTTGCGCGGGCAGGGCTGGAAGGTGACGAGCGGCGGCGGCGCCCTGAGGATCACCCGCTAGGTCCTCCCGGTGATGAAGCAGATCCCACTTCCGCTGTCGGCCGCGAGCGACAGCCCGCCGCGCATTGTCGTCGGCAATGCCAACGCCCACGCGGTGGACGGGCTGCTGGAATCTGCGTCCTGGCCGTTCCACAGCGCGATTCTTTCGGGACCGCCGCGCTCGGGCAAGTCGCTGCTGGCGCGCTGGTTCGTCGAATCCGGCCATGGCGATGTCCTCGACGATGCCGACCGGATGGACGAGGACGCCGTGTTCCATAGCTGGAACCGCGCGCAGGAAAGCCGCCGTCCGCTGCTGATCATCTCCAGCCGCAGACGCGCTGCCGGCGGAGGAGAGACCGAAGGGCGTTGGCAGGTCAAGCTGCCCGACCTCGGCTCGCGCCTCGGCGCCGCGCTGGAGCTGGAAGTCGACGAGCCCGACGAGGAGATGCTGGGCGAGCTTATCGACGTCCACGCCCAGATGCGGGGGCTCTCGCTCGATCCTTCTGCCAGGGAGTACCTTGTACCTCGCTGCGAGCGTAGCCATCTGGGCGTCGAAATGCTGGTCGCCACGATCGACCGCCTCAGCCTGGAGCGCAAGCAGCCGCCGACCCTGGCGATCTGGCGCGAGGCGCTGGTCGAACTTTACGGTTCGGAAGGGCAGGCCGGTCCGGTGGATGGCGATATGGGCGAGGCTGCCGATGGCGATATCGGCGGCGATCCGGAAGCCTCTTGACCTCATGGCTTGCCATGTGGGCCGATTGATGGGAGATTCGTGCGATGTTGGGTGATCTGGTTCGTTATCTGGATTCCGTCGTCGCACGCGATCCTGCGCCGCGTTCGCGATGGGAAGTCCTGCTTTATCCGGGCGTCTGGGCGCTGTTCTTCCACAAGATCGCGCACCGGCTGTTCCGTGCCGACCTGTTCCTCCTGGCCCGCGTGGTGAACCACCTCTCGCGCTTCCTGACCGCGATCGACATTCACCCCGGCGCCACGATCGGCCGCAACTTCTTCATCGACCACGGTTTCACCGTGATCGGCGAGACCGCGCATATCGGCGACAATGTCACGATCTACCAGTGCGTCACGCTCGGCGGTTCGAATCCCACCAACGGCAAGGGCGGCAAGCGTCACCCGACCCTGCTGGACAACGTGATCGTCGGTTCCGGCGCGCAGATCATCGGCCCCGTCACCGTGGGCAAGCGCGCCCGCGTCGGCGCCAGTGCGGTCGTGACCGAGGACGTGCCCGAAGGCGCGACGATGATCGGCGTCAAGGCCCGCTCCACGTTGGTCAAGGCGGAGACGTACGCCAAGGAATTCATGCCCTACGGTACGCCTTGCAAGGAGCCGTGCGAGCCGGTGGGCAGCCAGCGGGTGGACGAACTGGAAGAACAGGTCGCAGCCCTGCGCGCCCAGGTCGATACGCTGATGCGCAAGCTCGAAGAAGAAAAGCAGGCCGAGCCGGTCGTAAAGGGCGTCTGACCGGCGGATGTCGGCAGGCAGCCATCCTCTTCCCGGAACCGTCGTCGCATTTCCGGGGCGGTCGCCGCTTCAGATCGGTTTCGACCGGATCGAACTCCAGCGTATTCTCGACCTCTACGGACGCATGGTGGCGGCGGGAATCTGGCGCGACTATGCGATGGACTTCGGCAAGGAGGCGGCCAACTTCTCCGCCTTCCGCCGCGCGGCGGAGCGCCCTCAGGCCCGCATCGAGAAGCGCCCTTCCTTGCGCAGCAAGCAGGGCATGTGGACCCTGTTCGGCGAAGTGGGGCAAGTTCTCAAGCGCGGCCACGAACTCGCCGGCGTGCTGAGCCCGCTGGAGCGCAAGCTGCTGAAAGTCGTTGACGACTGACGCACTCCTGTCACGCGAAAGCGTGACGAACGCTCATTTCGGACGACTGGGCCTGCGTGATTGCGCGCGTAATCAAGAGCAGGGCTGCTGCCGCAACGATATGAAAAGCGTATCCGGCCAAGTCCAGTGTCGTTATCGGACTGACCCAGTCACCGCGTTTCAGGCTGACGTTCGCGATCATGTTGCCGATGATCCAGCATGCCCACCACAAAATCAGCTTCCGACCGCCTCGCTTCGAAGAGTCTTCCTCGCCTTGATGGCTCGCTTTCCAGAGTTCCTGCATGGCTTGGAACGGTTTGAACCAGAATGCGAAGGGCACGAAATACCACCCAACGGCCAAGTTGGGCTTGAACGTCAGGTTTTGGACGCCTGCTGCGAACAGGTTGGCGTGAGCGCGATGCACCCATAAACAGACGGCAACGATACTGGCTACAAAGAGTATGGCATAGAGGCCTCCAGACACGCCTGCTGCCAGCACCAACGGTTGGTTTCCGTTCTGGTCCAGCCCCTGTCCGATCACTGTTCCCCAAAGGAATAGTGCCGCTGTCGTACAGGCGAGGTAGAGTCCGAGCATGATGCGTAAGCCCGTTTCCCTCTTGCGCAGCGAGGCAAGTCCCCGCTCTAAATCGCCACCGTTCATGGAATTTCCCCCCGCTCAGTCTGAGGATCGATGCTGTATCGGCCATCGGGAGGAGGTCAATCGGCTTCCTGAAGCTTAATCAGGCGATTTCATAAGCAAAGACAGGGCGTGGTGGGCCTGCTCCATGCCGGTTTCCAGCACGACATCTCCCGCCCGGTCGCGGATCTGCGGCCAGGCTGCGGCGAAGCCTTCCACGGTCAGGTCGTTATTTTCCAGCAACACGCCGTCGTTCATGGTGATGAAGGCGCTCTGGCACACGCCGCCGCCGGCGCCGACTATCGCGTCGTTGGGGGCATCCCGTGAGACGAGGAACAGCGCCGCCGGAACGACGGCTTCGGGGCGGAAGGCGTTGTAGGCATCGTCGGGGAAGATGTCTGCCGTCATCCGCGTTCCCGCCGTGGGCGCCAGCGAATTGACGCGGATGTCGTATTTGGCGCCTTCCATGCGCAAGGTGCGGGCGAGGCCGAGCACGCCGAGTTTTGCCGCGCCGTAGTTGGCCTGGCCGAAATTGCCGCCGAGGCCGCTGGAACTCGTCGTCATCAGCACGCGGCCGTAGTTCTGCTCGCGCATGATCTCCCACACGGCCTTGGTCGCATAGGCGCTGCCGAGCAGGTTGACGCGCACCACCCGCTCGAAATCGGCCATGTCCATCTTCGCGAAGGTCCGGTCACGCAGGATACCGGCGTTGTTGATGAGGACATGGATGCCGCCCCAGGCCTCGCAGGCCCGGGCTGCCATCGCTTCCATCTGTGCGAAATCGGAAACGTCGCCGCTGTCCGCCATGGCCTCGCCCCCGGCGGCGCGGATTTCTTCCACGACGGCCAGCGCGGTGTCGGAGTGTCCGCTGCCGTCCCGTGCGGCACCGATATCGTTGACCACCACTTTCGCGCCGCGGCGCGCCAGTTCCAGCGCATAGGCGCGGCCGAGGCCGTGTCCGGCGCCGGTAACGACGGCGACTTGTCCGGCGAATGAGATCTTTTCCTGCATGGGCAAGGAAATGGCAGGTTGCGGCGGGCGCTTCAATCACGAGTTCGTGGGGCGGCGCGCTTCCTGTGATTCTCAAACCTTGCCCCCGCGCGCCTCCGGGGCCATAGGCGGCGAAACGAATCTGCGCCCTTAGCGAAAGGCCCTGAGATGAAAGTCCGCGTCCACGTCAGCCTCAAGCCTGGTGTCCTCGACCCGCAGGGCCGGGCGATCCATCACTCGCTCGAAGGCCTGGGCTTCTCGGGCGTCAACGACGTGCGTGCCGGCCGTCTCTTCGAACTCGACGTCGCCGAAACGGTCAGCGACGAAGCGATCGACGACATGTGCAAGAAGCTGCTCGCCAACATGGTGATCGAGAACTACCGCATCGAGAAGGTCGCCTGATGGCTTTCCGCTCCGCTGTCGTCACGTTCCCGGGCTCCAACTGCGACCGCGATCTGGCGGTGGCGCTGGAAAAGGTCTCGGGCACCGAGTGCATCCGCGTCTGGCACGGCGATGCCGAACTGCCGGACAACCTCGACTTCATCGGCCTGCCCGGCGGGTTCTCCTATGGCGACTACTTGCGCTGCGGCGCGATCGCATCGCGCTCGCCGGTCATGCAGGCGGTGATCGAGGCGGCAAACCGCGGCGTGCCGGTGTTCGGCGTCTGCAACGGCTTCCAGGTGCTCACCGAAAGCGGCCTGCTGCCGGGCGCCCTGCTGCGCAATTCCGGCATCCGCTTCGTCTGCCGCGAGGTTTCGCTGAAGGTGGAGAACGCCCAGTCGCTGTTCACCTCGGGCTACGAGAGCGGGCAGCATATCCGCATCCCGGTGGCGCACCATGACGGCAATTACCACGCCGACGAGGAAACGCTGGACCGCCTCGAAGGCGAGGGCCGCGTGGCCTTCCGCTATGCCGAGGACGTCAACGGCTCGGCGCGCCAGATCGCGGGCGTGCTGAATGCGGCGGGCAATGTGCTGGGCATGATGCCGCACCCCGAGCGCGCCATCGAGAATACCCACGGCGGCACCGACGGCCGCGCGCTGTTCGAAAGCGCCATTCGCGGGCTGGTCGGGGCCTGAAACCCGTCATGGGACGGCGGTGCCGCTGCGCCGCCGTCCTCCGGCGTCAGGCTTTCGCCTTGCTGCCGACGCCCTTCAGATAGGCTTCCATACCCCGGATATAGTCGGGGTTGAGCATCAGCGCGCTGTTGGCCATGCGCTCGACGTGGCGGGCACTGTCGCGGCCGACTTCGGCGCAGAGTTCGATGGCGACTTTCGCTGCGCCCATCTGCTCCGGGTTCTGCTTGGTCAGATGGCGGCAGAATTCCATGACGTCCGCCTCGAACGTCTCGTCCTCATAGACCTGATGAACCAGCCCCATGGTCAGGGCCATGTCGGCCGGAGCGGGTTTGTTCGCCATGATCAGCCAGCGCGCCCAGTGCGGGCCGCAGATGCGGGTAAGGCGCGAGACCCCGCCGGAGGCCGGCAGCACGCCGAACAGGCCCTCCGGGAAGGCATAGGCCGCGCTTCTGGCGGCAAGGCGGAAATCGCACGAGAGGCTCATCTCCAGCCCGCCGCCCACGCACATGGCGTGGTGCGCGACGACGAAGGGCTTTTCGATATGCTCGATCTCGTCCCAGAGCTGCTGCATGTTGTTGAGATTGAGCCGGTGGTTCTCCCGAATGCCGCGCGCGCTGCCGCCGGTGGAGGCGGGCGAGACGATATTCTGATTGCCGCCCCGCAAGTCCGCGCCGGAGCTGAAATAGCGCCCGGCGGAGCGGATCAGCATGACCTTCAGTTCCGGCGTCTCGCGAAACCGCAGGACGGCGTCCGTCAGCAGGTCCATCATCTGGCGACTGATGGCGTTGAGCTTGTCGGGCCGATTGAGCGTGGCGATCAGGATGCCGTCCACGTCCTCGGTGAGCAGGTGCGGTGCTTCTTCGGTCATCGTGTTCGCCCCTTCAATTGCGAGACCGCGGCAGGCCGAGGCCCTTTTCGGCGATCATCGAACGGTGCACCTGACTGGTCCCGCCGTAAATGGTCGTCCCGTGAGCGTGGCGATAGGCGAGGTTGAGTGCATTGGCCGCGCCCTTGCGCTTGGACAGCGAATAGGGCGCCGTCAGGTCCAGCAGGTCGCGCGAATCGGTAATGAACAGTTCGGACGAGAACATCTTCGCCATCGGACCATAGGCACCGTTGCCCTTGCCATGAACCTGTGTCCAGTTGGCGCGATAGGCGATGAGTTCGGAGGCGAGCACATTGGCGTAAGTACGCGCCAGTCGTGTCTGGGCTTTCGCGGTATCGATCAGCCTGCCGCCGCCGGTCACGGGAATTTCCTCGCAAAGTTCGACCGCGTTCTCCAGCATCGCGCGCTGCACTTTGGCAAAGCCGCCGCCGTGTTCGAGTTCGAGGCTGGCCGCCATGGTCCGGCCGCCCGCATTGATCTCGCCCAGGCGCCAAGTGTCTGGAATGCGGACGTTGTCGTAGAAGGTGATGTTGGTGCGCTCGTCCATGAAAGTGTGGACGCCCTGCACGGTGACGCCCTCGGCCTTCAGCGGCACGATGAACATCGTCAGGCCCTTGTGCTTGGGCGCGTCCGGATCGGTGCGGCAGAGCATGAGGACATAGTCGGTGAGGTTGGCGCCGCTGGTCCACATCTTGGTGCCGTCGATCCGCCACGAACCGTCCTCAAGCCGGGTGGCCTTGCACTGCGCGGCGAAGACGTCCGATCCGCAGCCCGGCTCCGAATAGCCGAGCGAGCAGATCGCCTCGCCCGCCATGACCCTGGAGAGCACGTCGCGCTTCAGGTCCTCGGTGCCGAAGCGATACATGATGAGGGCCACCATCTGGGCGACGTTCGCGACCGGGTTGCTCCAGCCTTCCTCCTCGAAGGCGGAGCGGGCGCCGGTGACGGCATAAGGACTGAGACCACGCCCGCCGACATCCTTCGGAAGCTGGAGATAGGCAAGGTTCGCCTCGACCAGTTGCTTGTGGATGACCGGATTGTGGCCTTCCCAGGAGAAGTGGAACTTCTCGCGCTGCTCGTCGGTGACGTTGCTGGCGAAGAACGCGTGAATTTCCTGCTGGATCGCACGGGCATCCTCGCCGAGGTCGAACTCGACCGGCACTTCGCCGACATCGGGAAGTGCGGCCTTCTCTCCCGCGTAAAGGCGGCGGCCCGCCTCGGCCAGCCAGTCTTCCGGATCGCCCGCCACCAACGGCCATGCCTTGGCGCGCAGATTGTAGAGGTGGACGTCATGCTCGGTGGTAAGGCCGATGCCGCCGAAGGTCTGCACGGCGTGGCGAACTGTGCGTCCGGCGGCACCGGCGGCATACCATGCCGAAAGCGAGACCTGCGCACCGGCGGCGGCATCGCCATCGGCGATCGAGCGCATGGCCTGCCAAGCGAGGAACTTTGCGGAATCGATCTCGCAGATCAGGTCCGCCATCGGATGCGACAGCGCCTGGAACGTCCCGATGAACACCCCGAAGGCCTTGCGTTCGCCGGCATATTCCGCGGCCATCGTCAGCGCGGCACGGCTGAGGCCGGACAGCGCCAGTGCCATCAGGATCTTCCATTCCTCAAGCCCGGCGGCGAAAGTCGCAAGCGCATCGTCGCCGCTGCCCAGCACAATCGCGGGCAGCGCGGCGAGATCGAGCTGCGCGATCGCCGTGGCGGCGAGGGTCGGTTCGGCGATCCGCGCTTCGGCGGGAACCGGGATCAGCACCACATCGCCGCCCTTGCGCGCGACCACGGCCTCGGCAACCGATCCGCCCGCGACCCACTGGCTGGGGAACTCCGCCAGATCCTGCATGGCGATCGTAACCACCGCCTCGCCGCCGATGGCATTGGCCAGCAGGTCTTGCTGACCGCCCAGCAGCCCCAGCAGGCGCGTCGCCACCAGCGTTTCGGCAAGCGGTCCGGAGGCGAGCGTGCGACCGGCTTCCTCCATCAGCACGCCGGCGTCGAACAGGCCAAGGCCCATGCCGTCCGCCTCCTCGGGAACACGCATGGCAAAGGCGCCCAGTTCGGCGAGGCCGGTCCACAGGGCAGGGTCGAAACCGCCGGTTTCCTGAGCTGAGCGCACGCGTTCCATGCTCGAATGTTCATCGAGGAAGCGCGCGAAAGTGTCGCGCATCATGGACTGCTCGTCGGTGAGGTCGAAGTTCATGTTTCAGGCTTTCCCCGGGGCTTTTCTTGTGACGTTTCCCTGTTCCTCATCATACCTCGCCCGGCCGTTCAATCGGCTGCCTCACGCAATCGCAGGCGCGATAGCGTCATGTCCCGATCGGTGATGTCTCGGGCTCGCCGGGGCGATACTTTCGCGGGCAAGCACTCCATGTCCTTGCTGGCGGCTGGGCGGCGACCGACAATCCTCCGGAACCGCGAATGGCGTCCGGAGAGGAAAACCATGCCGAAGTACAAGCTTATCGCCCTCACGACCCCGCAATCGGGGCGCGAGGAGGATTATCATCGCTGGTATGACAACCATCATCTGCCCGAACTCGTGAACAAGTTCGGCATGACCGGCGCTCAGCGTTTTGAACTGGTGGCAAAGCTCATCGGCAACGACAGCAATCCCTATCTCGCCATCTACGATATCGAGACCGACGACCCGATGGCGCTGCTCGGCAGGATCGGCCAGGCGACGGCAGCCGGTGAACTCACGCAGAGCGATGCCCAGGACATGGCCACTTGCTATACCGCGTTGTTCACCGAGCGGGGCGAGCGGGTCGTTCCGGAGGCATGAGCCGATCTCCCGCTCTCCCGGCCAGGGAGAGCGGGATCTTTAGATTCCATTGAAGCGCGGCGAGCGCTTTTCCCGCAGGGCTGCGATGCCTTCGAGATGGTCGGCACTGCGGACGGAGACGCTTTCATAGGCGATCCCGGCATCCATGAGCGCCGTTGCCAGGCGCTTGAGTTCAAGGTTGGTAAGCACCTTGGTCGCGCGGATCGCGATTGTCGCGCCCGCCAGCAGTCTGGCGCAGAAGGCATCGACCCGCGCATCGAGTTCCTCGACCGGCACGCAATGGTTGATGAGACCGATCTCCGCCGCCTTGCTCGCTGTCAGCAGTTCGCCGGTCAGGAGGTATTCCTTGGCGCGGGTGAGGCCGATGCGCTGCGCCCAGATCACCGCGCCACCATCCCCGGCCACGAGACCGAGCGCAACATGGGGATCGCCGATCTTCGCCCCTTCCGCCGCGAAGATCACGTCGCAGAGCAGGGCCAGTGTCGCACCGAGACCCACGGCATGGCCGTTCATCCGGCAGACCACCGGCTTGTCGATATCGAGCAGGGTCGAGACGATGCGCTTAGCGACGCGGGCCTCGTGGTCGAAGAGGTGGGGGTTCCGGGCATTGTGCTCGATGTGGTCGAGATCGCCTCCTGCGGAGAAGGCGCGGCCGGCCCCGGTCAGCACGATCACGTCCGACGCGGCGTCGTTCTGGGCGAACCACAGGGCTTCGGCAAGGTCGTCGTGAAGCTGGAGATTGACCGCGTTCATCGCATCGGGGCGGTTCAGCGTGATCCGCAGCAGGCGACCCTCGCATGTCATGGCGATCGTGGCCAGGTTTGGCAGAGGCGGAATTTCGCTCATTTTCGGCAAGTCTCCCGGTGTTTCCTCCGGTCATAGGCGCGGCGCGGCCCGCAGGGCAGGGCGAATTGCACAGGGCGCTCACCTTTCGCCGGGGCGAAACCTTTGGCCTTGCAAGGCTTGTTCGGGGCCGGCGCCTTGCCAAGCCCGGGCAAGTCCGTTCTATCTTGCTGAACGCCTGAACGGCACCAGCTGCGAGCCGATATCGCAGGTCAGGGAAGAGGAAGCGGAAAATGGCGCAGTTCGACGAGAGCTTCGACTGGGTGGTCGTCGGCAGCGGGGCGGGGTCGATGGCTTCGGCCTTGCTGATGAAGCAAGCGGGCAAGTCGGTGCTCATCTTGGAAAAGGCGCCTTGGATCGGCGGGACCACGGCCAAGTCGGGGGGTGTCATGTGGATCCCCGGCAACCGCTTCATGGACCCCGGCGAGGATAGCTTCGAGCAGGCCTGCCAATATCTCGACGCGGTTGTTCCCGATGGAGAAGACAGCCCCGGAACCAGCCCCGAACGCCGCCGGACTTACGCGCGCGAAGCGCCGAAGATGCTCGATTTCATCGTTTCGCAGGGCGTCGCGATGGAGCGGGGCTCGCGCTTCTGGCCGGACTATTATGACGAGCGCCCGGGCGGCGTGAAGACCAGCCGTACCGTTACCGCCGTTCCTTTCGACAAGAACCAGTTGGGCAAGGATTGGGCCGGGAAGCTGCGGCAGGGCTTCGCGGAAGTGCCGGTCAGGCTGGATGACGGCATGAAGCTGCCCTTTGCCAAGCATTCGTGGGCCATCAAGAAGATCCTGCTCAAGACCGCCGTGAAGATCGTGGCGGGGAAGCTGACAGGCAAGCACTGGGTCACGGCGGGGGCCGCCTTGCAGGGCCGCATGCTCAAGGCCGTTCTCGACAGGAACGCGGCGGAAATCCGCACGGATAGCCCGGTCAGCGAAACGATCGTCGAGGACGGACGGGCCGTCGGCGTGGTTACCGTCCGCGACGGCAAGCCCTGGCGCGTCGGCGCGCGGCTGGGCGTGCTGATGAACGCAGGCGGTTTTTCGCAGAACCAGGCCATGCGCGACAGGTACATGCCCGGAACGCGCGCGGCGTGGTCGAACGGGATCGAGAGCGATACCGGCGACATGCATCTCGAACTCGAACGCCACGGTGCGGTTCTGGCGCAGATGGACCAGATGGTCGGCTTCCAGATGTCGGAAGCACCCGGCTGGGACACCGATTACGTCAAGCCCGGCACCCAGGGCACGACCGGCAAGCCGCATGCGATCCAGGTCGATCAGACTGGCGTCCGCTACATGAACGAGGGCGGCTCCTACGAGGAATTCTGCGAGAACATGCTGGTGCGCAACCGCACCCATCCGGCCATTCCGAGCTGGGCGATCATGGACCGGCGGTACATGGACGAATATGCCGTGGCCGGAAAAGGCAAGGCGAAGAAGAACATGGCCAAGTGGCTGGCCTCGGGCTGGATGCGCGAGGCGGAAAGCCTGGAAGCGCTGGCGCGGCAGATTGCAGTGCCCGAAGCGGCGCTCGCGGCAACGGTGGAGCGATGGAACGGGTTCGTGCGCGGCGGCCGCGACGAGGACTTTCATCGCGGGGAGCGGGCCTACGACAACTGGCTGGGAGACCCGTTCTTCAAGGACGGTCCCAACGCCTGCATGGGGACGATCGAGGAGGGACCCTTCTATGCGATCCCCATCGTGCCGGGCGATGTCGGCACTTATGGCGGCGTCGTCTGCGACAGCGATTCCCGCGTGCTCCGGTCCGACGGAACGCCGATCGAGGGGCTTTACGCCTGCGGCGTCAGCACGGCTTCACCGATGGGGCGCGTCTATCCCGGCGCGGGGGCAAGCGTGGGGCCGTCGATGACCTTCGGCTGGATCGCCGCGAAACATGCGGCGGGGCTAGGAAATCAGGTCTGAACCTGCGGACCTATTGCTGCCCGCGCGTCGAGGCGTTCGCTTGCAGCACGGCTTCTACCCGCAGGCGCGGGAAGACTTCTTCCAGCGGCTTCACGTCGGGCAGAACGTAGACATAGCCGCCCTCCTTCTGGAACAGCGGGCTGACGCCCTTGTTGTAGAACGCCATCGGCACATTGATGCAGCCGAACGTGATGCGGTTGTCGTCGATGGTTTCGGACAGCATCCGCGCGCGGCGGTTTTCCTTGTTGCCGGGCGGAATCGTGTGGAGCGCCACGGACGTCGCGTAGTCCACCCAGAGCACGCGCTGCCTGCCCGCAGCCCAGCCGAATTTCGCCAGGAATCGGCCTGCGGGCGTGGTCTTTTCGGCGGGGCCGATTTCGGACAGCGACTTGGCGCCGATGCCGGGCGTGGCTTCGTCGCCCAAGGCCTTGCCGATCAGTACCGGGGCGTCGGCAAGCCGCTTGCCCTCGGCATCGAACAGGAAGGCGCGAGCGGCGGTCTTGTCGATGATGATATAGGGAAGAGCCTGGTTGTCGCCGGAACCGGCCACCCAGCGAGCGACTTGCATGGCTCCAGACGAGAGTTCGCGTTCCGGCTGGGGTTGCGCTTCCGCTGCGGTCTGCGTTTTCGATGGGCGCTTGCCTGCCGCTTTTTTCGTACCCGGCTTTTTGGCTTTGGCCGCAGGCGCCTTGGCCAGATGCGTCGCAGCGGCCTGGGTCTCGGGCAGAGGAATGGGTGCGGCACCTGCCAGCGCGAGTGCGGCAAAAGCCAGAGGAACGCTCATCATCGTCGGAATGGACTCACGGAATTTGGCACGGAAAATGGTCGGCACCTCGAATGAGCGCCGACCATGGTATCACAGTCTTTTCGGCAACCTGCGCGAAAGGGCGCTCAGTTGCGCGCCCGCTTGCGCTGGCTGGCAGCCAACTGCTGCTCCACGCCGTCGACGCGCGAATTGAGCTGGTCGATGCGCTGGCCGTTCTGCTGCGCCTGACCCGAAGCGGCCTGTCCCTCGGCGAGGGCCTGCTTCGCGGTGGCGTCCGTCTGCTGGAGACGGGAATCGAGACCGTCGATCCGCTGGTTCACGGTGGCGATCTGGTCTCGTACAAAACCCTTGGTGGCACAGCCACCCAGGCCGATCGATCCGACGAGGATCACGGCGACAGGGGCAAGTTTCGTCAGATAAGGCGACATCGCATTCACTCCTTGTTGTCTATGTTGTTTAACAGCCCCGCAATGCTCCAAGCCGAGCGGGAAAGCGTGAACAATGCGATTCTGGCCGGCCGTGCTTCTGCAAAGGTGAACGGAAGCCCGGTCTGCCATGTGCAATAAGTTACGTAACGGCGTTCGGTTCCAGCCTGTCTCGCGGCGATCTTGCGGCGCCCGCAGGCCGATAACGCCGGGGCGGTCCGGCCTCCTCTTGTGCGCGCTGCCGGGTGGCGTACTGAACTAGGGTTCAGCCAGCCCGAAACGATCGGGTTGATCGAGAGAGGAATCATGAGCCAGACACTGGAGAACCGGGCAACCCCGGACGCCAAGACCCAGCTCGACATCTATCGCCGGATGATCCGGATCGAGCGCAACGACGACGCCACCCGCACCCAGATCCGTCGCGGCCGCATTACCGCGCCCTATTACTCGGCGCGCGGGCAGGAGTGCATTCCCTCGGCCATCTCGGTGCTGCTGAACAACGACGACAAGATCTGCACGATCTATCGCGGCATCCACGACATGGTCGCCAAGGACATGCCGCTCCGCCCGCTCTGGGCCGAGATCTGCGGCCGTGTCGACGGCACCTGCAAGGGCAAGGGCGGCCCGATGCACCTCACTCACCCGGAAACCGGCGTGATGGTGACGACGGGCATCGTCGGTTCCTCGATGCCGATCGCCAACGGCTTCGGCTGGGCGGCGCTGCTGGACGGCACCAAGCAGGTAACCGTCGCCTATTTCGGTGACGGCGCCAGCAACATCGGCGCGTTCCACGAAGCGCTGAACCTGGCTTCGGTCTGGAAGCTGCCGGTGATCTTCGTCTGCCAGAACAACGGTTTTGCCGAGCATACCCGCTACGAGAACGGCACTTCGGTGGACCAGATCTCGAAGCGCGCGATCGGCTACGGCATGCCGGGCTATACCGTGGACGGCAACGACCCGGTCGACGTCTACGCCCATGCCCACGCGGCGATCGAGCGGGCGCGTGCGGGCGAGGGGCCGACGCTTCTTGAGTGCAAGACCTTCCGCTTCATGGGCCACGTCTTCGGCGACAACGACGCCTACATGACCAAGGAAGAGAAGGCGGCGGCGATGGCGGACGATCCGCTGCCCAAGTTCCGCCAGAAGCTGATCGACGACGGCGTGGCAACGGCCGGAGAACTCGACGCGTTGACCGCGAAGGTTGAGGCCGAAGTGAACGACGCCATCGAATTCGCGATGGCCTGCGAATATCCGTCCGACGACGAACTGCGCCGCGACGTCTTTGCCGAGGAGATTCCGGCATGAGCACTGAAACTCTGGAAGCACCGGTCGTCGAGACCGTGAAGATGAACGGCCTTCAGGCGATCAATGCCGCGCTGTTCGAAGCGATGGAGGCCGATCCCAAGGTCCTCGTGCTGGGTGAAGACATCGCCGATAACGAAGGCGGCGGCGTCGTCGGCGTCACGCGTGGGCTTTCCACCAAGTTCGGCACCATGCGCGTGCGCTCCACACCGATCTCCGAACAGGCGATCATCGGCGCGGCCATCGGCGCGGCCATGGGCGGCTACAAGCCCGTGGCCGAGATCATGCTGATGAACTTCACGGCCGTGGCCATGGACATGATCGTGAACCACGCGGCCAAGCTGCGCTTCATGTCGGGCGGGCAGAGCCAGGTGCCGATGGTGATCCGCACCCTCACCGGCGCGGGCAACCAGACCGCCGGCCAGCACGCCGACTTCTATGAAGCGTGGTTCTGCCATACCGCCGGCATCAAGGTGGTGATCCCCTGGACCCCGGCCGACTTCAAGGGGCTCTACCTCTCGGCCATTCAGGATCCCGATCCGGTCATCATCGTCGAAAGCGGCAAGACGCTGTTCGTGCCGATGGACGTGCCGGTGAACCAGGGGCCGATCCCGCTGGGCAAGGCGAACGTCGTCGCGCCGGGCAGCGACATCACCATCGTTTCCTACGGGCAGATGATGTTCACCGTCATGCAGGCCCATGAAGAACTTACCAGGGCGGGCGTCTCGGTCGAAGTGATCGATCTGCGCACGATCTCGCCGTGGGACAAGGAAACGGTGCTGGCTTCGGCCGAGAAGACCGGGCGCCTGCTGGTCGTTCACGAAGCGGGTCGCAACTTCGGCCCCGGCGCGGAGATCGCCGCGACCGTGCAGGAAACGCTGTTCGGCAAGCTGAAGGCCCCGGTCGGCCGCCTTGGCGCGCCGTACTGCTCGGTGCCGTTCGCCAAGAAGCTGGAAGACGCCTTCCTCGTGCAGCCGCCCGAGATCATCGCCGAGGCCCAGCGCCTCGTCGCCATGGGCTGATACGGTACTGCCGTTGCTGAAACGGAAGGGCCTCCGCAGCGATGCGGGGGCCTTTTCGTGTCGCCGCGCGATGCGGCGCTCTCGGTGCTTTCGCTTGGCATTATCGAGCGCGTGTGCCCTGCGCCTGCGTTCTGGCCGTTCATAGAACGACGTTATCTCCAATGACCCGTCACGCAGCGCGGAGGCGGGTCACCAGACCATCGCATCGGCCCGCTTTTCCGGGCGGATGTAGATGGATGTGATCCAGGGGGAGAGGGCTTTCATCCGCCGCTCCAGTTCCTCGATCAGCGTTTCGGCATCGCCCATCCTGAGATCGTCGGCGAAGTCGGCGCTGATGGCGACGAAGATGGCCTGCGGGCTCGTATGGATGGTGCGGATGTGGTTCACCGCGTCGATGCGGGGGTGTCCGTCCAGCACTTCGCGAATTTGCGCGATCAGCACCGGATCGGCCGCCTCGCCGATCAGCAGCTCCTTGGATTCGCGGGCGAGCAGCATGGCTACGCCTGCCAGCACGCAGCCGATCAGGACCGAGGCAATGCCGTCGATACGCGGGTCGGCGAAGTGGATCGAGGCCCAGACACCCACTGCCGCTATGACGAGGCCGATCAGCGCCGCGCTATCCTCGAACAGCACGATGAAGCCCGTCGGGTCTTTGCTGCGCCGGATCGCCTGCCACCAGGTCTGTTCGCCGCGCCCGCGATTGAACTCGCGCACGGCGAGCGACCATGATGCGCCTTCCATCAGCGCGGCGATGCCAAGGACGACATAGTTGAGCGTCGGGTCCTCGATAGGGTGCGGGTCCGCTATATGGACGATCCCTTCGTAGATCGACACGCCCGCGCCCACCGCGAAGATCAGGATGGCGACGACGAAGGCCCAGAAATAGAGTTCGCGGCCATAGCCGAACGGGTGCGTCGGGTCCGGCTTCCGACTGGCGCGTTTCTGGCCGTAGAGCAGCAGCACCTGATTGCCGCTGTCCACCAGAGAGTGCACGCCCTCGGTCAGCATCGAGGAGGAACCGCTTATCCCGGCCGCCACGAACTTGGCGACGGCAATGCCGAGGTTGGCCGCCAGCGCGCCGTAGAGCACGATATTGGCCTTGAAGTGCGCGGCGACGCTGTCGGGTTGGTCCATCGGCGGGGTGGTTCCTCGGGAATTCGAAGAGTCCCAACTGTCACTGCACGCACGAGGTTGCGCAAGCCCCGCCGATTTAAGCCAGCGCCTGACGTCCTACGCGCTCGTTCCATAGGTCGGCATTGCCGCAGAGTTGCAGGTTGAGCAGTGCGCGCTTGAGGAACAGGTGGCAGGGATGCTCGTCGGTGAGGCCGATGCCGCCGTGAAGCTGCACCATTTCCTCGGTCACGAAGCGGAAGGCTTCGGCGGCCAGAACCTTGGCGGCAGCGAGTTCGGTGACGCTGGCGCTCCCGTCCCGCACGCGCTTCCACAGCAGTGCCTCGGCGACGACGATGCGGGTCTTCATGTCCGCGGCGCGGTGCTTCAGGGCCTGGAACAGCGCGATCGGCCGGTCGAACTGGCGACGGACTTTCATATATTCGATCGTCATGTCCAGCGCTGCGCCTGCCGCGCCGATACAGTCGGCGGCTATCGCGAGTTGCGCTTCGCCGGAAAGCCGGTCGTGCAGCGTCTTCGCGCCGTCTGCATCAGTGAGCGTCAGGGCAGGGGCGTATCCATCCAGAACCACGTCGAACAGGCGGCGACTGGGATCCCAGATCGGCCGCTCGACCAGCGAGACACCGGGCGCGTCGAGCGGGACCAGCGCATAGCCACCGGGCAGTTGCGCGACCACGGCGACGGCCATGTCCGCCTCGAATACACCGGAAATCGTGCCGGAAACGGTGCCGTCCGATCCCTCGGTCAGCTTGGCGGAGAGCATCGGCAGCGGCGCATATTCGCCTCCGGCCAGTCGCTCCAGCCAGTCCGCGCGTTCGGCGAAGCCGTGGCTGACGGCAATTGCCTGAAGGCCAAGCTGCGCCGGGATCAGCGGCATGGAGGAGAGCACGCGCCCCATCTCAAGGTGCAGTGCGGTCGAAGCCTCTCGCGAGAAGCCAAGGCCGCCGTCCTCTTCGGGCAGGCGCACCATCAGCCAGCCCATTTCTGCGGCGAGTTGCCAGCTTTCATCGCGCGAGGGCGAGAGCTTCTCGGCCGGGAATGCCTTCTGCGCGGCGTCGGTGAGTTCGTTCAGTTCGATCACAGCACCCACCCCTTTGGCTCGCGCGGCATGTCCAGCATGCGTTCGGCGATGATGTTGCGCTGCACTTCCTCGCTGCCGCCGGCGATGGTCCAGGCATAGGAATTCATGAAATCGGCCATCCAGTTGCCGGTATTGAGATCGCCGAAAGTGATCGGCGCCACGTATTGTTCGTCCATGCCGCCCAGCCGAAGGCCCAGCGCGGAATAAGCCCGCAGCGCGCGGCTATAGGCGTTCTTGACGATGGAGGCGTCGCCCATGCGCTCGATCCCGTTGATGCGGTTGTCGAGAAACTGGTCGGCAATCGCGCAGACCGAGTCCACTTGCGTGACCAGCGCACCGAAATCGCGCAGCACGCCGCGATCGTCCTCATGCCCATGCTCCCGGATCAGAGTGGCGACCCGGCCGAGCGCGCCGCGCATGCGGTAGGACAGCTCCATCAGCGTCAGCCCGCGTTCGGAGGCGAGCGTCGCCTGCGCCACGGCCCAGCCTTTTCCTTCCTCACCCACACGTTCGGAGACGGGAATTTCTACGTTGTCGAGGAAGATCTCGGCGAACTCCTCGTCGCCCTGGATCTGGTGGATCGGACGGACGGTGACGCCGGGTGCCTTCATGTCCATCAGCAGGTAGGTAATGCCCGCCTGCTTTACGCCGTTCGACGACGTGCGGGCCAGCAGCAGGCACTTGTCCGCGAACTGCGCCATCGTCGACCAGACCTTCTGGCCGTTGATGACGTAGACGTCGCCTTTCCGTTCGGCGCGCGTCTTGATCGCGGCTAGGTCCGATCCGGCGCCTGGCTCCGAAAAGCCCTGGCACCACGTTTCGCCCTCAAGGATTTTCGGCAGATAGCGGGCTTTCTGCTCCGCATTGCCGCATTCGTGCAGCGTGGCGAAGGCGTGGTAAGTGGACACGAACGAGAGCAGCAGGCGCGGGCAATCGGCACCGGCGAGTTCCTCGTAAATCACTTTCTGTTCGGCCAGGCTACGACCGCCGCCGGGGTACTCAGCGGGCCAGTGCGGAATGGCATAGCCGGCGCGGACGAGCTTGGCGAACCAGTCCCGCTGGGTGCGGACGAAATCGTCCTGCGTGCGGCTGGCATCGCGCCAGCCGGTGGGCGCTTCGGCGGCGAGGAAGCTGCGGACTTCGCGGCGCAGGGCTTCTAGGTCGTTGGTCATGTCCCTGTCTGTGCCGAGGGGGCGTCGGGGCGTCCAGACGGGGGCGGGTCGCTGCGGCGATATCGGGGAAGACGGTAAGAGAGGAATTCTGGGGGATGATCCCCCAGACCCGCGGAATGTCTACGTTGTTCTTGACCTAACCGTTTTGCGCCCACGGTGAGCCGGGAGACATTGAGGCCTTCGGCAGCAAGGAGCGCACAACGAGTAGTCGCGCGCTACGAAGACGGTCTTGGGGGTGCAGGGGGGCTATGCTCCCCTGCTTTCACACTTCCACTTCAATGAAATCTCCGACCACCCGCACGACATAAGTCTCGATCGGCATCGTCGCCGGCGGATTGATCGGCGCGCCGGTTTCCAGATCGAAGCGGGCGCCGTGGACCGGGCAGGATATCCAGCCGTTCCGAATCCGCCCGCATTCCAGCGTCTCGTAGGCGTGGCTGCACAAGTTGCGCACGGCGAAGATGCGATCATTCGTGTTGCAGAGAAGCACGCTGATCCCGCCCACTTCCACGACGATCTTGGCACCGGGAGGGAGGTCTTCCAGTCTGGCTGCGGCAAAGAAAGTCTTGTCGGTCATCATCTTCCCGGTTGCTCTTTTCGGCTGTCCGCACGTTGCCCTTTCCGATGGCCCGCAGGCAAGCGCCGACGCGATGAGGCTTGCGGTGTTCGGGGGGCGACGCGTTGGATTTCGCCGGGGCGTTGGCCCTTTGCTTGTGAGCGCATGGCCTGCTGGGTAACGCCGTGGGAAAACCAGGGCGAAGGATGTCATGCAGTTCGAATGGACCGAGGAACAGCACGCGTTCCGGCACAAGATCCGGGATTTCCTGCATGCGAACCTGCCGGAAGATTGGGAAAAGTTCTCCGAACACGGCCCCGCCTCGCCCGCGCTGACGGCTTTCGCGCGCGGCTTTTGCGTGAAGCTGGCCGAAGTCGGCCTGCTGTTCCCGCACTGGCCGCAAGAGATGGGCGGCGAGGGGCTCGGCCCGTGGGAGCAGCAGATCCTGTCCGAAGAGATGTGGATCGCCGGTGAGCCGCGCGGCGGGCAGTACATGAACGTCAACTGGATCGGCCCGACGCTGGAGAAGTACGGCTCCGCCGAGCAGAAGGCGCGTTATCTGGAGCCGATCACGCGCGGGGAATCGCTGTGGTGCCAGGGCTTCTCGGAGCCGGATGCCGGATCGGATCTTGCCAGCCTGCGCACCCGCGCGGTGCTGAAGGACGGCAACTACGTCATCAACGGCCAGAAGATCTGGACCTCCTATGCGGGCCTTGCGGACACCTGCTTCCTGCTGACCCGCACCAGCGACGACCGCAAGAAGGGCATCACCATCGTCCTCGTGCCGATGGACACGCCGGGTATCACCGTACGCCAGATCCCCTCGCTGATCGGTGAGGGCGACATTCACGAGGTTTTCTTCGACGATGTGACCGTGCCCGAAACCGCGCGCTTCGGCGCGGAAGGACAGGCGTGGGAGATCGTCGCCTATTCGCTCCGCAACGAGCGGCTGGGCATCCCCCGCTTCACGCTGGCCCGTGCCGCGCTCGACCGGGCCGTCACGATGCTACAGGAGCGCGGCGATTTCACCCGCGAGTATGTCCGTATCGAGGCAGCGCGCTGCGCGGCGCTTTGCGAGGCAGCGGGTACGGCGAACTATGCCGTGGTCCAGAAGCGTGTGGACGGGCTGGCGATCGGCGCGGAGTCCAGTTCCGCGCGCTACGCAACCGTCATGGCCGAGCGGGCGGTCTGCGAATTCGTGGTGGAGTTCCTGCCCGAAGCGCTCGCGGGCAAGTCGCCCTATCTCAAGATGCACCACCAGCGCGGCATCGTTGCGGGTGTGGCTGCCGGTTCGGCGGAGATCCAGCTCAACATCATCGCCAGCGACGTGCTGGAACTGCCTCGGGAGCCGCGCTGATGCAGCTTGCCCTCAATGAAGATCAGACCCAGATCCTCGATTTCGTCGAAGCGCTTGCCCGGCCCTTCGCCAACGCGCCGCTGCATGATGCCGGGCTGGCGCTGGAGAGCGAAGAACTCGACGCCGCCTTGGTGGAGAACGGTTTCCTCGATGTCATGGCGGTGGAGGAACTCGGTCCCGTCACCGCGGCGCTGGTGGTCGAGAAGCTGGCACGTTTGCCGTTTGCGGTGGAGGCGGCGGCGTCCGCTTTGGTGCGTCCACTGATCGATCCTGAACTGCCGCGTCCGCTTTGCCTGGTGGAGGAAGGGCGCACTTCGGGGCCGCTGCGCTTCCTGCGTCCCGGTGCGACCGTGGTTGTCGTCGGCCCCTCCGGCGTGCGCAGCTTTACGGCGAGCGAGGACCTTATCGCATCGGCGCAGGAGGATACGCTCTATGCCTATCCGGTGGCATTTCTTTCCGGCCTGCCCGAGACGATGACCGCGCACGATGCCGATCCGGCCGAAATCACCAGGGCATGGCGTGTCGCGATGGCGGCGGAAGCGGCGGGCCTGCTGGGCGCGGCGCTGGCGAGCGTGGTTACCTATGTGTCCGAGCGCAAGCAGTTCGGCCGCCCGCTGGCGACCTTCCAGGCGATGCGACACCGCCTTGCCGAAGCGCAAGTGGTGACGAACACGGCCTACTGGCTCGCCATGCGCGCGGCCGCGAGCGAGGACCCGGCCGACGCGACGATGGCGCTGCTTCATGCGCAGGAGGCGGCAAAGCGGGTCTGTTACGACTATCACCAGTTCCTCGGCGGCATGGGCATGACGCTGGAACATCCGCTGCACTTGTGGACCTATCGGCTCAAGCTGCTGACGGCCGAACTGGGCGGACGCGGAGCGCAGGGGCTGGCGGCGGCGGAGGCGCTCTGGGGGCATGCGGAGAAAGGGCAACAAGGATGCAGGGAAAAGATCTGATCGATCTGGGCGGGCAGGTGGCTGTGGTTACCGGCGCCGGTCAGAATGCGGGCAGGGCGACGGCACTGGAACTCGCGCGGCACAATGCGGGCGGCATTGCCGTCAACGATTTCGTGCCGGAGCGCGCCGAGGCTGTCGCAGCGGAAGTACGCGCCATGGGCGTGCCTGCACTGGCGGTGCCGTTCGACGTGACCGATCTCGACGCCGTGCAGGCGGCCAATGCGGCGATCACGGAGCAGCTCGGTCCGGCAACCGTGCTGGTGAACAATGCGGGCATGGCCGGTCCCGGCGCCTCGATCCGCCCGGCACAGAACTTCTGGGAGGAAGATCCCGCCAACTGGCCGCGCTATCTCGGCACCAATCTCTATGGCGTCTACAACTGCTGCTTCGCCTTCATTCCCAACATGGTCGAGGCGGCGCGCGGGCGGATCGTCACCATCGTTTCGGATTCGGGGCGCGTGGGTGAGCCCAGGCTGGCGGTCTACGCCTCGTCGAAGTCCGGCGTGCAGGGTTTCATGCGGTCTATCGCCAAGGAACTGGGACGCTACAACGTCACTGCCAATTGCGTGTCGCTCTCCGCCCTGCTTCCCGACATGCCTGACGAACAGCGCGCCGAGATCACCCAGAGCGACCATATGAAGGCGGTCATGGCACGCTATTCGATCCGCCGCTTCGGAAAGTCGCAAGACGTTGCGGGCCTGGTCACCTTCCTGTGCTCGGGCGCGGCTGAATGGATCACCGGGCAGACTTATCCGCTCAACGGCGGTTATGCCCCTTCGATGTGAGTTCTAGGGAGCGGAGGCGTTCAGCCCCACAGCCCCTCAGAATCATCCATCGGCGCAACGGACTCGCTCCGGCTGGGGCGGATCGGGAGAGGGGCAAACCGCCGAGGCGATCAGCTATCCGGTTCGTTGACGTTTCCGGACGGATCGAGCGGACCGCGGCCGCTTCTGGTCAGGATGCAGCGCACATCGGTATCGGCGCCGTCGGAGCCGACATGGCGCAGAAAGCCCTTCGAAGTGCGATGCAGAAGGGTGCCCTTGAGTTCGCCGCCGGTCATCAGGATCTGGCTGCCGGTCATCAGATAGCTGCCGCGCACGCCGTCCGGCGTCTTGTAGTTGGAGCCGGTCACGGCGCGGAAGTCGTATTGCGGCAGCCGAAGGCCGACCGGACCGCCGGCGGTCCCGTCGCGCTCGCAATTGTACTGGCCGAGTTCCATCGTCCCGATCGGGCCGCCGGGAACGGGCGGCGGTGCCGGGCTGGCGCTCGCCGCAGCGGCGGCGAGGAGGAGGGCGGCGAACGGAGCGTTACGAAGGGCGCGCATCATGACGAACCGCTAGCATCGGCGCGAAGCAATTGCCACAGGCAGTCTCCTCGGCTAAGGGCGCATGCTTTCGGTAATACCGGCTCTTTCCCATCTTAAGGTTCATCCCATGAAGATCAGTGGCGTCGACATTCGTCCCGGCAACATTCTCGAATACGAAAAGGGCATCTGGAAGGTTGCCAAGACGCAGCACACCCAGCCGGGCAAGGGCGGCGCCTTCATGCAGGTCGAGATGAAGAACCTCATCGACGGCCGCAAGACCAACGTTCGCTTCCGCAGCGCCGACACCGTCGAAAAGGTCCGTCTCGACACCAAGGACTTCCAGTTCCTCTATGTCGAGGGCGACCAGCTGGTGTTCATGGACATCGAAACCTACGAGCAGATCCAGCTCCCCGCCGACCTTCTGGGCGATGCCGCGGCCTTCCTTCAGGACGGCATGCAGGTCCTGCTCGAACTCTGGGAAGAGCGCCCGATCTCGGTGCAGCTGCCGGAACAGGTCGAAGCCGTCATCGTCGAAGCCGATGCCGTGGTGAAGGGCCAGACCGCCTCGTCCAGCTACAAGCCTGCCGTGCTCGACAACGGCGTGCGCGTGATGGTGCCGCCGCACATCGAAAGCGGCACGCGCATCGTCGTGGACGTCTACGAGAAGTCGTACGTGAAGAAGGCCGACTGATGCGCGGGCTGGCGTCGATCATCGCTGCGGCTGCCCTGGCGGCAGGCCCCCTGGCGTTGGGCCTGGCCGTTCCGGCTCAGGCTGCGCCGAAGAAGGCGCCTGCCAAGGCAGCTTCGACCAAGCCCGCCGCAGCTCCGGCTGCGGGGGCGCACGCCGCTTCTCCGGAAGTGGAGACCGCGATGCTCTACCTGAAAGTGCTGATCAGCGGCCTCCAGTCCGAAAAGGTGGAGGCCCCGGCCAAGGGGGCGCTCGTCGGCTGCATCTACAACAACTCGCTCCAGAAGATCAGCGAATCGATGGACAAGGTGATCGCCGAGAATCCCGGCAAGATCAGCCGCGACAACCCCACCGAACTGCTGAGCGCCATGGTGGCGATCTGCGGCTACAAGCCGACGGCACCTGCCACCGGTGCCCCCGCTGCTCCCGGCGCCCCCGCCACTCCGCAACAACCCGCGCCGCAGGGCCGATAATCAGACCGGCTACGGCCGGACCTCGAAGGACAAGGTAAGTTTTATGGCCATCTCCGGTCTCATTCGCGTCATGGAAAAGGCGGCCCGCAAGGCGGGCAGCCGCCTGCGCCGCGACTTCGGCGAAATCGAGCACCTCCAGGTCTCGCGCAAGGGACCGGCGGATTTCGTCTCCAAGGCCGACCAGGCCTCGGAACGCACCATCTGGGACGAACTGCGTGCGGCGCGTCCCGAATGGGGTTACCTCTTCGAGGAAGCGGGCGAGATCGAGGGCGATCCCGACAAGCCGCGCTTCATCGTCGACCCGCTCGACGGCACGACCAACTTCCTCCACGGCATCCCGCACTTCGCGATCTCGATCGCCGTGCAGGAACCGCGCCTGGACGGAAAGGGCTGGGGCGAAGTCACCGCGGGCCTGATCTACAACCCGGTAACGGACGAGTCCTACTGGGCCGAGAAGAGCCGCGGCGCCTGGCTCCAGGACAAGCGCCTGCGCGTCTCGTCGCGCCGTCACCTCGACGAGAGCGTGATCGCCACCGGCATTCCCTTCGCCGGTCACGGCGATGCGGGCGAGTGGACCAAGATCTATCACGCGCTGGCACCGCAGGTTGCGGGCATCCGCCGCTTCGGCTCGGCCGCGCTGGATCTCGCCTGGGTGGCCGCCGGTCGCTACGAAGGTTTCTGGGAAGCCGACCTCAAGCCCTGGGACACGGCGGCAGGCTGCCTGCTCGTGCGCGAGGCCGGTGGTTTCGTGTCCGACTGGAAGGGCCGTTCGCTGCCCATCCACGACACGCAGATCCTCGCCGGCAACGACGCGCTGCACTCGCGTCTCCACAAGTTGTTGGCAAACGCGCTCAAGTGACTTGAGCCGAAGCCAAGGCGCGGCTAAGTCAGCCGCGCCGGTGCCGATATCCGCAAGGATAACGGCAGCAGGGATGCCCCTGTGGCGGAATGGTAGACGCGAACGACTCAAAATCGTTTGTCGCAAGGCGTGCCCGTTCGAGTCGGGCCAGGGGCACCAAAAACGAAAAGCCGCGAACCCGATCGGGTTTCGCGGCTTTTTCGCGTCTGGTGCCCGGAGGCCGGATCGATCTATTTGTGTGCAATAGTGAACGCGATGCCGTGAAACATCGCGTGGAACGTCCCTATCTCGCGGAAATGGACGGAATTTAACAGTTAAAACGGATGCTTCCCGCGCCAATTTTTCTACATTGGTAACAACCTTGAAATCCCGCCGCCGGTTTGCGGTGGCATGTCCTTCGTTCCCTCGGGGCTGCGATAGACGTCGAGGTCTGCCGGAAGCGCGTTCCGAACCGAGGAAACGAGGCTGCGGGACACCGATGGCCACAAGGACCATCGGCTCGCTTTCGGCAGTTCCGCTCCCGCTGGAGTTCTCGCAGGACGAGGCGGGCGCGAATCGACATCAAGGTGTTTGGATGGCCGCTTCGGGTCGCTACTGGAAGCGCGTTTGCCAAATCTCCCCCTCCGGACCATTTCCGGTCCGGAGGGGGACGACGCGCTTGATCGCGGCGATGCACAGGCAGCCTTTCGCATGGGCCGGCTTGGTTCCGCTCGAAGCGCAGGCGCTGCTTGGGTATTGAGATTTCACGAAATCTGTTGCCCGCAGTGGCACGCCTCCATAGTCTGCGCGCCATGAAGGCACTTCTCACCGTTTCCGGCCTCGCCATAGCCCTTTCTCCCCTGGCAGCAGAGGCCGAACCGGTGGCGGACAGCATCGCGCGCGACCTGCCGGGGCTGATGACGATCTATCGCGATCTCCACGCCAATCCGGAACTGAGCTATCAGGAAGTCCGCAGCGCCGCGATCATGGCCAAGGCAGCGCGGGAGGCCGGGTTTACCGTAACCGAGAAAGTCGGCCAGACCGGCATCGTCGCGGTGCTGAAGAACGGCGAGGGGCCGACGGTCCTGATCCGTGCCGATATGGACGGACTGCCGGTGGTCGAGCAGACCGGCCTCGCTTTCGCCTCGAAGAAGCGCGGCGTGTCCACCGCCGGGGTCGAGAGCGGCATCATGCACGCCTGCGGTCACGACACCCACATGACCGCTTGGATCGAGACTGCGCGGCTCATGGCCAAGCGCAAGGCGGAATGGTCGGGCACACTCGTCATGATCGGCCAGCCTGCCGAGGAAGTCGGCAGCGGCGCGGTGGGAATGCTGAAGGACGGCCTCTACACGCGCTTTCCCAAGCCGGACTACACGCTGGCTTTTCACGATTCGGCCGATCTTCCCGCCGGGCAGGTCGGCGCCGCGGTGGGCTGGGCGCTCGCCAATGTCGACAGCGTCGACATCCTCGTGAAGGGCCTGGGCGGCCACGGCGCCTATCCGCAGGCGACCAAGGACCCGATCGTCCTGGCCAGCTCGATCGTCATGAAATTGCAGACACTTGTCAGCCGCGAGACAAGTCCGCTCGACCCGGCCGTGGTGACCGTGGGATCGTTCCACGCCGGAGCCAAGCACAACATCATTTCCGATCAGGCCAAACTGGAGCTGACGGTCCGCAGTTATTCCGACGAGACCCGCGCGCACCTGCTCGATGGGATCAGGCGGATCGCGCGCGGTGAGGCGATCGCCTCCGGCCTGCCCGACACGCTGATGCCCGAAGTCTCGGTGAAGGAGCCTTACACCCGCGCGACCTGGAACTCGCCCGAGTTCACGCAGGAAGCCGTGGCTGACCTCAAGACCAAGATGGGAGACGGCAATGTCGTCGTCACCCCTTCGGTCATGGGCGGTGAGGACTTCGGCGAGTTTCGTCGCGCGGACGAGGAGCACATCAAGTCGATTATCTTCTGGGTCGGCGGTGCCGATCCGCAGAAGATCGCGGCGGCGAAGGCGGGCGGTCCGGCGCTGCCCTCGCTCCACAGCCCGTTCTGGGCGCCCCAGGCCGACAAGGTGATCGCCTCGGGCAGCGAGGCGCTGACGTTAACGACCCTGCGCCTCATGCCGAAGAAGTGACGGGCTGGAAACTGTAGGAAAATCAGAAACTTCCAAGTTATATCAACGGCTTTGGCGCATATCCTGATATTCCGGGGCTGCCGCGGCTGTCAGATTCACCGACAGTTTACGCCTTGGGCTTAGGCTGACGGCATTGCCGGTTTTCGGCACGGAGAGTGGCGCCAAGCGACGATGATTCGCCTGTTCAAACACTACATCCCCCATGCGGTGGCGCTGCTGTGGCTGGTGGACATGCTCCTGCTGGTCGGGGCGAACGAGCTGTCCTGGCGGCTCAGGGCCGATCAGATCGGCATCGATCCCGGCGATCTCGGTACGCGCCTGGCGTTGCACGGGGGCTTTGCGCTGGTCATCTCGCTGTCGATGGTCGCGGTGGGGGTCTATGGCGCCGATGCCCTGCGCTCGATGCGGTTTGCCGCCGCGCGCCTGCTAGTAGCGGTTTCGCTTGGCGTTATCGCACTGGCTTTCGTCGATTTCATCTTTGCCGCGCAGAATTTCTGGCGCTCGACACTGGCTTACGCGATGGCCTTCGCGATCGTGCTGCTGGTGGCTAATCGCCTCGTTCTGGGCGGTTTCCTCGGCACATCGGCCTTCCGGCGGCGGGTTCTGGTGCTCGGCGCCGGGCATCGCGCCCAGCGCCTGCGCGATCTGGCGGAGCGGCGCGAAAGCGGCTTCGTGATTGTCGGTTACGTGGCCATGAGCGACGGCACGGCGGTGGTCGAGGAAGCAATCTCGCGCGCGGCGATCAACAACCTGACCCGCTTCGTCGACAATCTCGGCGTCACCGAAGTCGTCCTCGCACTGGAGGAGCGGCGCAACGCCCTGCCGCTCAAGGACCTCTTGCGGATCAAGACGACGGGCGTCCACGTCAACGAGTTCTCAAGCTTCCTCGAACGCGAGACGGGCCGGGTCGATCTGGATACCGTCAATCCGAGCTGGCTGATCTTTTCCGACGGGTTTTCTTCGGGCCGCGCAATTTCCAGCGTGGCCAAGCGCCTGTTCGACATTGTCGTCAGCGGCGTGGCGCTCTGCTTGACCGCGCCGGTCATCCTGCTCTTTGCGCTGCTGGTGAAGATCGACAGTCGCGGTCCGGCCTTCTACCGCCAGCAACGCGTCGGCCTGTTCGGCGAGCCGTTCGACGTCATCAAGCTGCGCTCGATGCGCACCGATGCCGAAGTCGCGGGCGCGCAGTGGGCATCAAAGGACGACCCGCGTGTGACCCGCATCGGCCGCTTCATCCGCAAGGCCCGCATCGACGAACTGCCCCAGTCCTGGAGCGTGCTCAAGGGCGAGATGAGCTTCGTCGGCCCTCGCCCGGAACGCCCGCAGTTCGTGTCGGAACTCGAAGAGCAGCTACCCTATTACGCCGAGCGCCACATGGTGAAGCCCGGCATCACCGGCTGGGCGCAGATCAACTACCCCTACGGCGCCTCGATCGAGGATTCCCGGCACAAGCTGGAATACGACCTCTATTACGCCAAGAACTACACGCCGTTTCTCGATCTCATCATCATTCTCCAGACCCTGCGCGTCGTGCTGTGGAGCGAAGGGGCGCGATGAGCCTCTCCGACGGTTTCGGCCTGTGGGGCACGGTGGGCGTCATTCTCGACCTGACCGGCGCTATCGGCGCTGCCAGTGTCGGCCTGTGGCTCTGGCCCCGGCGCGCGCGTCTGGCGGAGGCGGGGATCGCCACCGTCGCCGCGCTGTTCTTCACCGCGGGTTGGTGCATCGCCGCCGCTGCGGCGGTGACGGCGGAAGTCCCGATCTTCGCCTCGGTGGCGGAAAGTCTGCGTAATCTGGCCTGGCTGGTGGTGATCCATCGCTTCTTTGCAGGCGACGGGCGCCATTCCAGTCTCGCGCCGATCCGTCCGGTGATTTTCGCGCTGGCTTTCGTCGAACTGCTGCATCTCGGGATGATACTGGCCTTGTCCTCGGTGGCGATGGAGCGGGGGCTGGTCAGCCTCGGCTTCGATATCGAAGTCATGCTGCGTCTGCTGGTGACGGTCGGCGGACTGGTGCTCGTGCACAATCTCTATGCCGGAGCCCCGCGCGAGATGCGTGCCGGCCTGCGCTGGCCCGCAGTCGGCCTGGCGGTGCTCTGGTCGTTCGATCTCAATCTCTACACGGTCGCCTATCTCGCGCGTAGTTGGCCGGGCGAGATAGGCGCGCTGCGGGGCGCAGCCGCGCTGGCACTGGCCGCCTGCTTCGCCATCGCCGCCTCGCGAAACCGCGATGAACTGCGGCTCAAGCCTTCGCGGGCGGTGACTTTCCAGACCTTCTCGCTGCTTGTTATCGGCGTCTATCTGGTGGCGATGGTGGCGGTGGCGCAGTGGCTGTCCTATGCTGGCGGCGACTTCGCGCGGCTGATCGAGATGGCCTTCCTGACGCTTGCCAGCGCCTTTGCCCTCGTCGTGCTGCCTTCGCGCCGGGTGAGAAGCTGGCTCAAGGTGATCCTGGCCAAGCACTTCTTCCAGCACCGCTACGACTACCGCGAGGAGTGGCTGCGCTTCACCCGCACCATCGGCAGCAACGACGACCGCGGGCTGCCGTTGGAAGAGCGCGTGGTCCAGTCGGTGGCCGATATCACGGACAGTCCCGCCGGATTGCTGCTGACGCCTGACGAGCAGGGCGATCTCACGCTAGCCGCGCGTTGGAACTGGCCGGACGTTGACGTGCCCGCGACCGCCTATCCGCTGTCGGCGCTCGCACCGTTCGAGCAGTCCGGCCATATCGCCGATCTCGACGACTTGCGCGAAGGCCGGACCCCGCGCGGTCTCGATGTCGAGGTGCCGGAGTGGCTCGGCGGTGAGCGCCGCGCCTGGGCGCTGGTGCCGTTGGTCCATTACGACCGTCTGGTCGGCATGGTCGTCCTGGCGCGACCGTCGATGGCGCGCAAGTTCGACTGGGAGGATTTCGACCTCCTGCGCGTGATCGGCCAGCAGCTTGCCAGCTACCTCGCCGAGAATGCCAGCCAGGAGGCGCTGGCGGAATCCAGCCGCTTCGAGGATTTCCACCGCCGCATCGCCTTCGTGATGCACGATATCAAGAACCTCGCCAGCCAGTTCAGCCTGCTCGCCCGCAACGCCGAGCTTCATGCCGAGAAGCCGGAATTCCGTGCCGACATGCTCGTCACCTTGCGCAATTCATCGGACAAGCTGAACGCGCTGCTGACCCGGCTTTCGCGCTACGGCAGCGGCGCGGTGGACCGTCTCGAACCGGTCCGCGCCGCTGACGTCGCACGCGGCGTCGTCCGGCGTTTTGGCGGGCAGGTCGTCCTGACCGAAGCGCAGGAATTGATCGCGACGGCGAATGCCCATTCGCTGGAGCAGGTCCTGGTCCATCTCGTCCAGAACGCCGTCGATGCCAGCAAGCCGGACAGGCCGGTCTTTCTTACGCTGGCTGCCGAGGGCCTCCATGCCCGGTTCGAGGTCGTCGATTCCGGCTGCGGCATGTCCGCCGAATTCGTGCGCCACCGCCTGTTCAAGCCTTTCGTCTCCACCAAGAGCGGTGGCTTCGGCATCGGCGCCTTCGAGGCGCGCGAACTGGTGCGGGGCATGAAAGGGCGGCTCGACGTGGAATCGCGCGAAGGACTGGGCTCGCGCTTCATCGTCCGGATCCCGCTCGCCCTTTCGAACGACATCCAGCAAGACAGCGTCCGCAAGGACCAGAAGGTAGCCTGAGAATGACCGAGGCCCGACCCAAGCTTCTTCCGAAGTTGCTTATCGTGGAGGACGATGCCGGTCTCCAGGCGCAGCTCAAATGGGCCTACGAGGACTTCGAGGTGGTCGTGGCGGGAGATCGCCCGACGGCGCTGGCCCTGCTGCGTTCGGAAATGCCGGACGTGGTGACGCTGGACCTGGGCCTGCCGCCTGACCCCGACGGCACCACCGAGGGTTTCGCCGTGCTCGACGAGATCATGGCACTCAAGCCCGATACCAAGGTGATCGTCGCCTCTGGCCATGGCGCGCGGGAATCGGCCTTGCAGGCGATCGCGCGCGGGGCTTACGATTTCTACCAGAAGCCTGTCGACATCGATGCGCTCGGGCATATCGTGCGCCGCGCCCTGCAGCTTCACCGGCTTGAGGATGAGAACCGCCGTCTCGCCTCGCGGGTGGAAAAGGACGAGAAAGTGCTCGGGCGCCTGATCACCGCGGCGCCGGAGATGGTTCGCGTCGCGCGCACGATTGAGCGCGTGGCCAATACCAATGTCTCGGTCATGTTGCTCGGCGCCAGCGGCACGGGCAAGGAACTGCTCGCGCGGGGCCTGCATGAGGCGAGCGGACGCGCCAAGGGGCAGTTCGTGGCGATCAATTGCGCGGCGATCCCGGAAAACCTCCTGGAAAGCGAGCTTTTCGGCCACGAGAAGGGCGCTTTCACCGGCGCGGTCAAGACCACCCCCGGCAAAATCGAGCAGGCCGCCGGCGGCACCCTGTTCCTCGACGAAGTCGGGGACATTCCGCTTCAGCTTCAGGTCAAGCTGCTGCGCTTCCTTCAGGAACGGGTGATCGAGCGGGTCGGATCGCGCGAATCCATTCCGGTCGATACCCGCATCGTCTGCGCCACTCACCAGGATCTCGAAACGATGATCGCCGAGGGGCGCTTCCGGGAGGACCTGTTCTATCGCCTGGCCGAAATCGTCGTGCGCATTCCCGGCCTTGCAGAACGACCCGGCGACGCGACCTTGTTGGCGAAGGCCTTCCTGCATCGCTATGCCAAGGAAATGAATCCCGGCGTGCGCGGCTTCGCGGCCGATGCGCTCGCGGCGATCGACGCCTGGGGCTGGCCGGGCAATGTGCGCGAACTGGAAAACCGGGTGAAGCGCGCCGTCATCATGGCGGACGAAAAGCTCGTCGGTGCCGCCGATCTCGATCTCGCCGATCCGGACGAGCAGGTCGCGAACGCGCTCAATCTGAAGACCGCGCGCGAGCAGGCAGACCGCAAGGTCATCCGCCACGCCCTGGCCCGTAGCGAGGGCAATATCTCCAGCACCGCCAAGATGCTGGGGATCAGCAGGCCGACGCTCTACGACCTGCTCAAGCAGTACGATCTGCAGAACTGAAGCGGGCGAGAGCCTCGCTGTCCGGAGGCTCTCGCAACCTTGGTGCCTTACTTGGGCTGGTAGGTCTGTTCCGATCCGGGGAAACTGCGGGCGCGCACTTCCTCGGCATATTTCGCGGCGGCTTCCGAGACCAGTCCGGCCATGTCGGCATAGCGCTTCACGAAGCGCGGAACGCGGTCGAACATGCCCAACATGTCCTCGGCGACGAGCACCTGGCCGTCGCACTCGGCCGAAGCGCCGATGCCGATGACCGGAATGTCGAGGCTATGGGTGAGCGAAATCGCGATCGGTTCGAGCACGCCCTCGACGACGACCGAGAAGGCGCCTGCACCGGCGACGGCCTTGCCGTCCGAGATGATCTTGGCGTGTTCTTCCTGGCTGCGGCCGCGCGCGCCGTAGCCGCCGAGTGCGTTCACCGCCTGCGGGGTCAGGCCGATATGGGCCATGACGGGAATGCCGCGCTGGGTGAGGAAGGCGATCGTCTCGGCCATGGCTTCGCCGCCTTCGAGCTTCACGGCGGCGCAGCCGGTTTCGGCCATCAGGCGAGAGGCCGAGGCGAAGGCCTGCTGCGGGCTGCCTTCATAGGAACCGAAAGGCATGTCGACGACGACGAGCGAGTGATAGCTGCCGCGCACGACGGCGGCGCCGTGGGCGATCATCATGTCGAGCGTGACGGGCAGGGTGGAGGGCAGGCCGTAGATCACCTGGGCCAGCGAATCCCCGACCAACAGCATATCGCAATGTTCGTCGAGAAGCTGGGCCTGCCGCGCGGTATAGGCCGTCAGCATGACCAGCGGCTCGGTCGTCTTGCCCTCGACCTTGCGGCGCTGGATGGACGGAACCGTCAGGCGCTTCATCGGCGCGGGGGTGGGATTGGCGCGACTGGTCGCGGTGTCGAGCTGGAAGGTGGTGGACATGGACACGCTTCTAGCGCGGGGTTGGAAGATGCGCAAAAGAGCATTTTCATTGCCGATTGCGAGAAGAAGCAAACACGAAGCCGCAGGAAGAGGCTTGTTCGCGTACGAATCCGCAATTGTGAAGAACCTGTGGCAATAGGGCTTGCCATGCCCACGCAGCCCGCTAGCGTCGCGCCATACAAAAATTCGGGGGTCCACGCATGTTCGGACGCGTAAAACCGCTCGACGCCATTCTGGCTACAGCGGAAAAGAAATCTCTTCACAGGTCGCTCGGCGCCTTCCAGCTGACCATGCTCGGTATCGGTGCCGTGATCGGCACGGGCATTTTCGTTCTCACCGCCGAAGCAGCGCAAAAAGCCGGTCCCGGCATGATGCTGTCCTTCGTCATCGCCGGTTTCGTCTGCGGCGTGGCAGCACTTTGTTACGCCGAAATGGCGGCGATGGTCCCGGTTTCGGGCTCCGCCTATACCTATAGCTATGCGGTCATGGGCGAAACCGTCGCCTGGATGGTCGGCTGGGCCCTGATCCTGGAATACGCAATCGCCGCGGGCGCGGTTTCGGTCGGCTGGTCGGGCTACTTCGTCGGCTGGCTCAACAGCAGCTTCGGAATGCATATCCCGCTCGATTTCGTGCGTGGACCTTTCGACGGCGGTCTCATCAACATCCCCGCGATGTTGATCGCGGCGGCGGTTACTGCTCTCCTGATCAAGGGCACCAAGGAAAGCGCCACCGTCAACGCGGTGCTCGTGGGCATCAAGATCCTGGCGCTGGCCCTGTTCGTGGTCCTGACGATCCCGGTCATCCGGAGCGGCCAGTTCACGCCGTTCGCCCCGCTCGGCTTCGCGGGCATTTCCAGCGCTGCCGCCTCGATCTTCTTCGCCTATGTCGGTTTCGATGCGGTTTCGACCGCTGCCGAAGAGACCAAGAACCCGCAGCGCAACATGCCGATCGGCCTGATCGGCAGCCTGGGTATCTGCACGATCTTCTACATGCTGGTGGCTTCGGGCGTGATCGGCACCGTCGGCGCGCAGCCCGTGCTCGGCGCCAATGGCGCAGCGCTTTCGCCGGGCACGCCGGAGCTTTCGCAGGCCTGCGCCGCCATTCACGAGAATGCGGTCGTGTGCTCGAAGGAAGCCCTTGCCTGGACCCTGCGCCAGGTCGGCTATCCGTTCGTCGGCTGGCTCGTTGGCGCGGCGGCGATCATCGCGCTGCCTTCGGTCATCCTGATGATGATGTTCGGCCAGACCCGCATCTTCTTCGTCATGAGCCGTGATGGCCTGCTGCCCGAGTTCTTCTCGAAAGTGCATCCGCGCTTCCACACGCCGCATGTGATCACCATGCTGACCGGACTGTTCGTGACGTTGTTCGCGGCATTCTTCCCGGTCGGCCTGCTGGCGGACGTGTCGAACTCTGGAACGCTGTTCGCCTTCGCGGCGGTGTCAATCGCGGTCATGGTGCTGCGCAAGACCGATCCGACGCGCAAGCGTCCGTTCCGCACGCCGGGCATCATGTTGACCGCGCCGCTGGCGATCCTCGGCTGCATCTACCTGTTCTTCAGCCTTTCGCCACAGACCATTGGGCTGTTCGTCGCCTGGGCGATCCTCGGTCTCTTCGTCTATTACACCTACAGCCGCTCGCGCAGCCATGTCGGTCGTGGGCTGGTCGAGACCCACGAGGTCGACGCCGACGCGCCGCCGCAGCCGGTTCCGCCGGTCTGATAGGACGTTTCAGTGCAAAACGGAGAAGGGGAGCCATCGTGCTCCCCTTTTTCTTTGTCTGGATGCGGAGATATGCCGTGGTTTTCACCAAGGCATCCACCGCTGTTGCCCATGATATCCAGAGGTTACCCACAGGCTTGTCCCTCGGCCCAATAAGGGGAAATTTACCTATGGCTGCGATAATTCCGACAGGTCTATCCAAAAAAATCGGGCACCATCATGTCGGCTATCAAGGCGTTGATCCCAGGTTTCCTGCTGAGCTGGATCGTTTCCACGGTCATCGGCTCGCAAGGTTCGAGCGGAGGCGTCCTGTCGATCACGCATACGTTCTATCAGGGGCATGAACTCTACTGGTCCTGGCCGCTGTTCTGCGGAGCTACCGCGCTCGCCTGGGCGCTCTTCGCGATGATGGAGTGACCGCCTGCGGAGCAAGCGGGATCGCCGCGCGTTGCTTCCCCCGATGTCCTTTCCGTTCGACCGCATCGTTCTGGCCCTGCTCCTTGCCGCCTGCATCCTGCTGGCCGGGCGAGGCTGGCTGCGGGAGCATCCCGGTTACGATCTCTGGGCGCCGCTGTCGCTGGACGAGAGGCCGGGCTGGGCGACCCCGCGCAAACTGGCAGCGCTTCGCGGCGACCGCGATCTCTGCCGTGCCTTTCTGGAGCGCAGCGGGATCTCGCCTACAGCCCTCCCGCCGCTGGGCAAAGGTGAGTGCCGCCGTGACGACCGCAAGCTTGTTGCGGCACCCCAAGCGGCCGGTGTCGCGCTTTCTCCGGCAAGGGCAGAGGCAGCCTGCGCCGTCGATGCGGCGATGGCCTGGTGGCTGCGACACGGCGTTCAGCCGCAAGCGGAGGCGATATTCTCGAGCAAGGTCGTCAGGATCGAGCAACTCGGCACTTACAACTGCCGCCGTATCGGTAACGGCAACATAGGCAGTTGGAGCGAGCACGCGACCGGCAATGCGATCGATGTCTCGGCTTTCGTGCTGGCGAACGGTCGCCGAATCACGCTTCGCAAAGGCTGGAGGGGCGATACCGAGGAAGCGGCCTTCCTCCACGCGGTGCGCGATTCGGCCTGCAAAAGTTTCTCGACGGTGCTCTCGCCGGACTACAACGCAGCCCATGCAGACCATCTGCATCTCGACCAGGCGCGCCGGATGGCGGGTTGGAAAGCGTGCCGCTGATTTGGGAAAGGCCCGAAAGCCGGAAATGCTGCTGGTGACCCCTACGGGAATCGAACCCGTGTTTCAGCCGTGAGAGGGCCGCGTCCTAACCGCTAGACGAAGGGGCCTTAAGCCAGCGCAGACCACACTGAGGTGGCGAAAAATGGTGACCCCTACGGGAATCGAACCCGTGTTTCAGCCGTGAAAGGGCCGCGTCCTAACCGCTAGACGAAGGGGCCGTTAAGCCATTTTATCTGCATCCACGCACCACCGAAATGGTGACCCCTACGGGAATCGAACCCGTGTTTCAGCCGTGAAAGGGCCGCGT
>NZ_DAISLT010000038.1:0-19180 GCF_036820275.1 Novosphingobium sp. | reverse complement strand
CCTAACCGCTAGACGAAGGGGCCATTTCCGGGTTGCGCCGGAGGCAGGACCGGCCCTCTAGCGGGGGGGCGGTGGGGGGTCAACCCCCTCATCGATAATAATTTGAACTCTCTGTGACACTTGCTGTCAGGGCCGCGAAAATCTGCCGTTTTCAGTCGGCAAAGGCGGCGTCGTCGATGTGAAGTTCGGCCTGTGGACGGCTGCCCCAGTCGTCGATTTTCGCACGCCCCGCTAGCCAGAGGCGGCGACCCTGCGAATTGTGGAGCAGGGCCTGTCCCATTTCGCTCTCGGCCGAGCGGAAGGCCATGGCCTTGAACCGGCCGCCGTCCCGCCCGCCGACGATCAGGCGTACGTGATCGGCGCCCACGGTGTCGGCCTTGATGACGTGCACCGGTCCGACCGCCACGCGCGGCCCCGGCCAGCCCATGCCGTAGGGGCCGGCGCTTTCCAGCTTCTCTACCAGGTCCGGAGTGAGGCCTCCCGGCGCCAAAGCGAGATCGAGCAGCATCGACTGGTTGGCGCTGGCGCGCGAGACATCTGCGGCCAGCAGCGAGTCGAGCCATTCGGAAAGTGCTTCCAACTTGTCCGGCGCGATGGTCAGGCCTGCCGCCATGGCATGGCCGCCGCCCGCCACCAGCAGCCCTGCCTCGCGCGCGGCGATGATCGCGGCGCCAAGATCGACGCCGGGGATCGAGCGGCCCGATCCCTTGCCGTTGCCCGCCTCGTCGGCATCCATGGCGATGACGAGGGTAGGCTTTCCGGTCTTTTCCTTGATCCGCCCGGCAACGATGCCGATCACGCCCGGATGCCAGCCCGCGCCCGAGAGAACCATGACCGCGCGGTTATGCTGGCGCTCGATCTGCGCTTCGGCAGCTTCCTGCACGACTTGCTCGATGCCGCGTCGCTCGTCGTTTAGGCGGGAGAGCTGGGCGGCGATCTCGCGCGCCTCGTCCGCGTCGGTGGTGGTGAGCAGGCGCACGCCGAGCGTCGATTCCCCCACGCGTCCACCGGCGTTGATGCGGGGGCCAAGCGCGAAGCCGAGGTCCGAGCAGGTCGGCGCGCGGTTGAGGCGGCTTGCATCGATCAGGGCGGCCATGCCGATATTGTCGCGCTTCGCCATGACCTTGAGGCCCTGCGCCACCAGTGCGCGGTTGAGGCCGTGGAGCGCGGCGACGTCCGCCACCGTACCCAGTGCCACGAGATCGAGGAGGGCGAAGAGGTCGGGTTCCCGGCGATCCTTGAAGAAACCGCGCTTGCGCAAGGTGCGCAAGGTGGCGACGGCAAGCAGGAAGGCGACGCCGACAGCGGCGAGATGGCCGTGTCCCGCCGCCACTTCGTTTTCGTCGAGACGGTTGGGATTGACGAGCGCAGCGGCGCGGGGAAGCACGGCGGCGCACTTGTGGTGATCGACGACGATCACGTCCACGCCCGCGCCGTGGGCCATTTCGAGAGCCTCGTAGGCCATGGCGCCGCAATCGACGGTGACGATCAGCCGGGAGCCTTCCCCGGCGATGCGGACGAGGGCCTCGCCGCTCGGGCCGTAGCCTTCGAGCAGGCGGTCGGGAATGTAGTAGTTCGCCTCGTGGCCCAGTTGGCGGAGCAGCAGGATCAGCAGCGCTGCGCTCGTCGCTCCGTCGACGTCATAGTCGCCGTAGACGGTCATCGGCTCGCCCGTCATGACGGCGTGCGCCAGTCGTTCGGCGGCGACGTCCATGTCGCGGAATTCGGAAGGGTCGGGCAGGAACGAGCGCAGGGAGGGGCTGCGGTGACGCTCCAGGTCCTCGCGCGGGACGCCGCGAGAGAGCAGGATCTGGGTGACGATATCGTCCTCAAGCCCGCCGGGGAAGCCTGAGGAACTGTCGGAAAGGTCCATGTTGCCGCCCCGCCAGCGCCAGGCCTTGCCGGTGAGGGAACGTTCGATGCCGAAAACGGAAGTTACAGGTCGCGAAGCCATGGCGATGCGATTAGACTAACTGGCACTGCGCGGAAAGGGCGGCTCCGAGCGAAAGGAGAGAGCGATGCTCGCTATAGTCTGGCACAGCCGTACCGGCGCTGCGCGCGCGATGGCGGCGGCGATCGCGCAAGGCGCGGGAGAGCAGGGGGTGTTGTTGGGCGCGGCGGAGGCGATGCCTGCGATCCTGCTGGGTGCCAGTGGCTACATCTTCGTCTGTCCCGAGAACCTCGGCAGCATGTCGGGGCTGATGAAGGAGATGTTCGACCGCTGCTATTATCCCATGCTCGGGCGCGTGGAGGGACGCCCCTATGCCACGGCCATCGCTGCGGGATCGGACGGTGCGGGCGCCCAGGCGCAGATCGATCGGATCGTGACCGGGTGGCGGCTGAAGCGCGTGGCGCCGCCGCTGATCGTCAATCTGGGCGCGCAGACGCCGGAGCAGATTCGCGCGGAAAAGACCGTTTCGGACCAGAACCTTGCTGCCTGTCGAAGGCTTGGAGAAGCCTTTGGTGAAGGTCTGGGACTGGGCATCTTCTGAAAAGCCGCCGTTTCGGTTTCATTCGTCAGTAAACGGACTCGACGGACACGCCGAACTATAGGCTTAATATGGGCGTGAACACGACAGGCCTCGATATTCTGGAACCTCATTCCCTGCGCCGTGACGGGCGCTTGGGAAATGCACCGCGCAACGGCGTTTCGCTGTTCTTTCCAGCGGGGCAGCGCCCTTCCGCCGCAGCGATTGCCGCCCTTCTCGATGCCGAGCCGGGAACAGGCACAGGCGGCCACGTCACGGCGCGGGTATCGCATCGTCCGCCGGATAGGGCCGGATGGGTGGAACTTCTCGCAAACGGCCTGACATTCGATCTTGCCGGTTTGGCGCCTGCAACGCCCGCCCCGCTGACGGAAATCGCGCAGGAACATGGCTTCGACGGCGCCTGTTCGCTTGAAGGGTTGGAAACGGTCGAGCTTGTTCCCGGCGGCCACATCGTTGGTGGTGCGCGGCTGCTTCCGGTCATTCGCGTTCTCGCGGGTCTGGCGGCAAGCCTGGCGCTGAAACTTCCGGTAGCCGCCGTGGGCTGGCAATCCGCGCAGACCGTTATGGAGCCGCGTTACTTCGCGCAGATCGTCGTGAACTGGCTGGCTGGAGGCGCTTTTCCTGCACTCGGCCTGACGGCGCTGCTGCGCGCGGAGGACGGCAGCATTGCTTCGAGAGGTCTTGCCCGCTTTTCCGGACAGGAAATGCAATTGGAAGCCGCTGCCGGAGAGTCTCCGTCAGACAGTCTCAAGCTTGCCATTCGCGTCGTGGATTTTCTCGTTCGCCAAGGCAAACTGGCGGCGCCGCGGGAAATCGATTCGCCGCGTGGCCGTCTGCTGGTGGAGCCGTCGCAGACGGGGCGGCAGGTCTGGGTCTGGCGCCAGAACTGAATTCTCCGCACTGATCTTCATTTCATCCGCTGAGACAGCCACTTTCCTTTCGCGCGGTCAATCGCCGAGGTCGGCCGGACTATGATGCAGGCCTGCAGCGACACCACCTGCTTCCCTTGCAGATTGGGCGAAAGGAGTGCTTTCGAGCGCTTTTCAATGCAATGGGAGGCGTGCGCATGCGTTTCGAGGATTTTCGCCGGAACGGCCTGCTGCTTCCCTGCAACGAGATCGCCAGCATCCGGTTGGGATTGCCGCTCCATCGCGGACCGCATCGGCGCTACAGTGAACTGGTGAGCGAGCGGATCGGGCAGATCGAGGCAGCCTGGGCGCGATGCTGCAGCTGCGATCCGAGCGGTGCGGCCATCGAAGCGAACATGCGCGTGGATCTGTTGCAACACGCTCTGCGCAAATTGCTGCTTGGCGGATCGAGGCGATGGCCGAAGCTCAATTACGACGATCCCCAACAGGCCGAACCGGATTTTTCGGAATTGGACGCGCTTTCCGAAACGCTGTGGCGGGGAACGGCCTCGCCACAGTCCGAACGCGTTCAGCCCATGCCGGTGCGGCAAGCCAGTTCGTCACGCGCGGAACGATACTGGGCTTCGAATTCCGCCACCCTTTCCTCGACAGAGGTGATCGAGGAAATGGCGCCGATACCCTGTCCCGATCCCCAGATGTCCTTCCAGGCCTTCGCCGCCGTATTGCCGCCGGAGCCGAAGTCCATCTGGCTCTTGTCGCCTTCGGGGAGATTGTCCGGATCGAGTCCCGCCGCCTTGATCGAGGCGCGCAGATAGTTGCCGTGCACGCCGGTGAAGAGGCTGGAGTAGACGATATCGCCTGCATTGCCGTCGACGATGGCCTGCTTGTAGGCTTCGGCGGCATGGGCTTCGCGCGTAGCGATGAACGGGGTCCCTACATAGGCGAAGTCGGCACCCATGGCCTGAGCGGCCAGGATCGAGCGGCCGCAGGCAATGGCGCCGGACAGTGCAAGCGGGCCGTCGAACCAGCTGCGGATCTCCTGCGTCAGCGCGAAGGGTGATTGCGGACCGGCATGTCCACCCGCACCCGCGGCCACGGCGATCAGGCCGTCTGCCCCTTTTTCTACCGCCTTTCGGGCAAACCGATCGTTGATCACGTCATGAAAGACCATGCCGCCCCAGCCGTGGACGGCGGCATTGACCTCGGGAATCGCACCGAGCGAGGTGATGACGAGCGGGACCTTGTGTTGTTCCAGAACCTTGAGGTCGTCTTCCAGCCGGTTGTTGCTCTTGTGAACGATGAGATTGACTGCAAAAATCGATCCACAACCATCTGTTTCTTCAGAAATCTGTGACAGCCATTCATCCAGCTGGCTGGAAGGCCGGGCATTCAGCGCCGGAAAGCTACCCACCACGCCCGAACGGACCTGGGCCACGACCAGTTCGGGGGTCGAGACGATGAACATCGGAGCCGCAATCACGGGAAGACGCAGATTCTCGAAAGGTGCGGGAAGGGTCATTTTCGGTCCGTTTAAGTGATCGATTAAATGGGCATAGAGTGCCTGCAATCGCCTGTCGAGAGGCGCGGCGTACCGCCCCGGCGTTGCCTGGCCCCCACCGGTTCGAAAGCACGTGACCGGGGTGGCGCCTCATCATAAACAACGGTGTCGATTATAAGAGGGCTGCGCAAGTCGGCCGCCAGGAGAGGGATTGTGCCATGTCCGACCAAGCTGTCGCGGAATTCGATTGCTCCGATATCGATCAGTACCTGGGGAAAGTCATTGATTCCTCGCCGATCCGTGAGCCGCTCGGAAACAACGATATCCGGCGTTGTGCACAGGCAATGCATTATCCGAGCCTGCTCCATTTCGACCCGGCCTTCGCTGCCGCCAGCCGTTATGGAAAGCTGGTTGCGCCGCAGAGCTTTCCGATCGTGATGGACGACGGTCACGGCACGGCACCGTCCTGCGTGGGCTGCATTCCGAATTCGCATCTCCTCTTCGGCGGGGACGAGTTCTGGCACTATGGCCCGCGCGTGTTCGGCGGCGATGTCGTGACCAACGAGCGCATTCCTTTCGATTACATCGTCAAGAATACCGGCTTCGGCCCGACCTGCTTCCAGCGCGGCGACAACTTCTATCGCAACCAGAACGGCGACCTGATCGCCAAGCAGCGGTCGACGGCGATCCGCTATCTGGCTCACGCCGGCGGGGATACGGTGAACGAGGCGGAGTTCGACGAACCGGTGTGGAGCGAAGGGGAGCTGGAAGAACTGGAAGCACGCAAGTTTGCCTGGATCCGGATGCTGCACGATCTCGGTCATGCGGAGCGGTGGTGGGACGACGTCCAGGTTGGCGATCAACTGCCCGAGCGAGTCTTCGGGCCGCATACCATTGCCAGTTTCACGACCGAGTGGCGGGCCTTCCTCTTCACCACCTGGGGAACGCTCGATCGCCGCGAACTCGATCTTGCCGCGCTCGGATTTACGCCGGAAATGGCCGGGCACGAGAACGATCCGCATATGGAGCGCATCAACCCCGAATTGACCGACGGCGCCTATTTCGGCCCGTCTCGCGGGCATCTCTTTCCCAAGTACGCGCGCAAGATCGGCATGCCCCGGGCTTATGGCTACGGAGCCTCGATGGGAGCCTGGGTGACGGACTATCTGTCGGGCTGGGCGGGCGAATGGGGCATGGTCGTTCATTCGACCGCGAACTACCGAGGCCCGGCGCTTTCCGGCGATGTGACGATCCAGACTGCCGAAGTGGTCGACAGGATGGTGGATGAGCAAGGGCGCCATCTCGTGCAGGTGAAGCACAAGATGGTGAACCAGAAGGGGATGCTGCTGTGCGCGGGCCTTGCCGAGATCGCCTTGCCGAAGAAACCGGGGTAACGGGTGCGTCCCTCGACAAGCCGTCAGGTGAGCGAGGGCCTGTTCCTGCCTTTCGATCCCGGCCAGGCGAGCAAGGCCAGGTAAGCCAGCCCGAAAGCCGGGAAAATGGCCCAGTCGATCCAGTCGACGACATTCTCGGCCGCGGCGCGGACGTTCCACCCGAAAGCGAGTTGCAGGACGTCCAGCAAGAGCAGGCGCGCTGCACCTGCGGCAAGGGCGAGGCTCCACCAACCGCTGCGTCCGAAATCGTGTAGCCGCCGGACTGCAAGGGCCGGTACCGGAACCGCGCAGATCAGGGCGATCGCCAGAGCTATCCATCCGGATGCGGGATCTTCGGTTGCCCAGGAAGTTACGCTGGAGAGGATGGCAATCACCGGCGCCGCGGCGAGAAGATAAGTCCATACATCGGTGCGAGAAGATCGGCCTGTAAAGGTCACGCTATGCCGGATCGTGAGGCGCAGACTGTCCAATGCGCCGGCTCTCATCGCGGCAGGCCGTCGGGTTGCGGGCCGTGGCTGGACTGGTCGAGCCCGGCGCGCTCCGCGTCTTCGGACACGCGCATAGGGAAGGCAAGGGACGCCATCAACGCGATTATCGCCGTTGCCGGGGCTGCCCACAGAATGACCGCGCCGAGACCTATGGATTGTGAAATTACCTGCGATACCATTGTATTGGAGCCGGAATATCCGACTCCTCCGAGGTTCGGAGAGAGAAACGGACCAAGCAGGATCGAACCCAGCATTCCGCAGAGGCCGGGGATGGCGAAGACGTCGAAGGCATCGTCGAGGTGCAGGCCCCGGCGGATGAGTGGGCGGATATGGTAGGCTGCCAGCGCGCCGATTACGCCGAATACCATGGCCGCGCCCGGCGAGACATAGCCTGCCGCCGGGGCGATCGTCGCCATGCCTGCAAGGATACCCTTGGCCAGCCCTTGCGCGGTGACGCGGCCGGTTGCCCGTCGTTCGGCCGCTGCCCAAGTCATGGTCGCTGCCGCGATGGCAATATGGGCGGCGATCATGGCCGCGGCGGCATCGTCGTTGGCGGCGAGGGCCCAACCTCCGCACACCCCGAGGGCGCCGATCCAGGCCAATGCTGCTCCCGTCAGGGAAAGCGCCGGGCTTCGCGGCTGCGGCAGGTCGCCGGGAAAACCGAGGCGGCGACCCAGGATCGCAACGACCACCAGTGCGGAAACCCCGGCACTGGCGAAGATCACCAGGCCGCCGCTCCAGTCGAGGACGCCGAAACGGCGGGCCAGCCAGCCGCCGCCCCAGATCCAGTGGGCGATCGGTGCTTGCACGACGAGCGTCCAGAGCGCGCAGAATGCCACGACCCAGCCGAAACGGGCGCGCTCGGCCCAGGCACCGATCATCAGCGCGGGGGCTAGCCCGGCCAGGGCGATCTGGAAGAAGGCGAAGGCGCTTTCGGGCGTACTCGTGCCCTGGCGGACATTGCCGAGCTGCCCCAGCATCCAGGCGTTGCCGCTGCCGAGCCAGCCGTTTGTGACGTCGCCGAAGGCCAGAGTATAGCCCACGATCGGCCAGAGCAGCGTCACGGCCGCGACGACGGCGGCCGACTGGATCAGGATCGACAGTCCGTTCCTGGCATCGGCGCGACCCGAATGGTAAAGCGTGATGCCGGGCAGGAAGAGAAGCAGGACAAGCGCCGCGCAGGCCATGATCCAGGCGGTATCGCCGCTGTTAGCCAGGTCGATTCGTCCGGCCTGCGCCATGGCAGGAGCAGGCATGGCCGCCAGCGCGCCGAAAATGGGCGTGAGCCCGCGTCTCTTCATCGGTGTTCCCCATGGACGGCCGCGGGCGGTCGTCTTCCGGGGGTAGGTCTAGAACAGGGAAGCGGTCGGGCACAAGCGATTGCGCCGGCGTGCGTTTCCGGGGTTTCAGGCGAGTTCCGGGATTACCTGGTCCGGAGGGCGATGGCCGTCCGCCCAGAAGCGGATATTGGCGATGATCCTTTCGCCCGCGGCCTGACGTCCTTCGAAAGTCGCACTGCCGAGATGAGGCAGGGCAACGAGGTTCGGTAGGACGAGCAGTCGGGGATCGACATCGGGTTCACGGGCGAAGACGTCCAGCCCGGCCCCGGCGATACGGTTTTCGGTGAGGGCCGCGATCAGGGCGTCCTCGTCCACCAATGATCCGCGCCCGGTGTTGATGAGGCCAGCGGTCGATTTCATCAGCGACAGGACGCGTGCGTCGACCAGCGGAGCGCCGCCGGATCGGGCCGGGCAATGCAGCGTGACCACGTCGCTTCCGGCAAACAGCGCGTCGAGGTCCGGTTCGTAATGGGCGGTGCATTCGGCCTCGATGGCCTCGGGGAGGCGATGGCGGTTGTGATAGGCCACTTCCATGCCGAAGGCGCGGGCCCTGCGGGCCACGGCCTGGCCGATCCGCCCCATGCCGACTATGCCCAGGCGTTTGCCATTAAGGCTCATCCCGAGCATCTCGGAAGGCCCCCAGCCACGCCATCCGCCTTCGTGAAGAATGCGAGAATTGCCAAGGAACCTTCTGGAAACGAACAGAATAAGCGCGAAAGTCAGATCGGCGGTGTCTTCGGTAAACACGGCGGGAGTATTGGTGACGAGAATGCCGCGCCGGTGGGCCGCTGCCACGTCGATATGTTCGGTTCCGGCACCGAAGTTGGCGATCATCCCGAGTGTCTCTCCGGCCCCGGCGATCAGGTCCGCATCGATCCGGTCGGTCACGGCGGGCACCAGAACGTCGCAGCGCTGCATTGCTTGCGCCAGCTCGGGGCGCGTCATCGGGGTGTCTTCGCGATTGAACTCGGCATCGAAAAGTTCCGCCATTCGCGCCTCCACGGCAGGCAGGAGGCGGCGGGTGACCACGACGCAGGGGCGGCCGGTCAGCTTGGGCGCAAGCGGCGTTTCGGTTACCAGAGTCATCTCGAAAACCGGGCTAGGCCTTCCACAGGCCGGGGGTCAAGAATGCTTGAAGAAGCCTCTTGTAACAGAGTATGAAACAGCGATGTTTTCTCGCAAAGTTCGACAGTCGATCATGGCGGCCTGTGCCGTGGCGATCTCCTCCCTGACCGGCACCGCGCATGCGGCCGACGACGACAAGGTGCCGTACTGGGCCTCGGTCGACACCGATCTTGCGAATCTCCGCGTAGGTCCGGGCGAATCGTACAGGATCGACTGGGTCTACCGGCGGCCGCACCTGCCGGTGAAGGTCCTGCGCCGCGAAGGGCCGTGGCGGCTTGTCGAGGATCCCGACGGCACCAAGGGCTGGATGCGGGACCTGCTGCTTTCCCGCCAGCGCTCCGCGCTCGTCAAAGGCGCCGGAGGCAAGGCGCCGGTGGAGATGCGGGCCGAGGCCAATTCCTCGTCGGCAATGCTCTGGCGGATCGAGCCGGGCGTGGTCGGCCTGCTTGGTGCTTGCAAGGAGGGCTGGTGCCCGTTCGACGTCCAGGGCCACAAGGGATTCGTGGAGCAGGAGATGCTCTGGGGTGTGGGGGCACCCTGAAATTACGATCCTGAGATTACATTCTTAAATTGCCGGAAACAAAGAAAAACCCCCGCCGCAAGGACGGGGGTTTCTTCTTGAGAGCCGGATAAGACGATCAGGCCAGTTCGATCGCCACGGCCGTCGCTTCGCCGCCGCCGATGCAGAGCGAGGCGACGCCCTTCTTCAGGCCCTTTGCCTTGAGGGCATTGATGAGCGTGACGATGATGCGGGTGCCCGAGGCGCCGATCGGATGGCCGAGCGCGGTGGCGCCGCCGTTGACGTTGACCTTGTCATGCGGGATGCCGAGGTCGTGCATGGCGAACATGGCAACGCAGGCGAAGGCCTCGTTGACTTCGAACAGGTCGACGTCCGAAAGTTGCCAGCCCACCTTGTCCAGCAGCTTGGTGATCGCGCCGACCGGGGCCGTGGTGAACTTGGCCGGTTCATGGGCGTGGGCGGCGACACCCACCACGGTGGCGACCGGGGAGAGACCCTTGTCCGCCGCGACGCTGGCGCGGCTCATGACGACGGCGGCGGCACCGTCCGAGATCGAGCTGGACGTGGCTGCGGTGATCGTGCCGTCTTTGGCGAAGGCAGCGCGCAAGGTGCGGATCTTGTCGGCATTGCCCTTCGGCGGCTGCTCGTCGCTATCGATAACGACTTCGCCCTTGCGGGTCTTGACGGTCACCGGAACGACTTCGTCCTTGAACGCGCCGTTGGAGATCGCTTCCTGTGCGCGGCGCAGCGATTCGATCGAATAGTCGTCCTGGTTCTCGCGGGTCAGCTGGTACTCGTCCGCGGTAACCTGCGCGAAGGAGCCCATCGAGCCGCCTTCGTAGGCGTCTTCCAGGCCGTCGAGGAACATGTGATCGTAGAGCGTGTCGTGACCGGCGCGCGCGCCGGACCGGTGCTTCTTCGACAGGTAGGGGGCGTTGGTCATCGATTCCATGCCGCCCGCGATCAGCAGGTCGAGCGAGCCCGATGCCAGGGCCTCTGCACCCATGATCACGGTCTGCATGCCCGAACCGCAGACCTTGTTGACGGTGGTGGCCTCGACCGACTTGGGCAGGCCCGCCTTCAGTGCGGCCTGGCGGGCAGGGGCCTGGCCGAGACCGGCGGGCAGCACGCAGCCCATGTAGATGCGTTCGATGTCTTCACCGGCGACTCCGGCACGCTCGACGGCGGCCTTGACGGCGGTCGCTCCGAGTTCGGTTGCCGAGACGTCGGCAAGGGCGCCCTGGAGGCCTCCCATCGGGGTACGGGCATAGGAAAGTATGACAATCGGGTCCGAAGCCGAGATCTGGGCCATTATTATGTTGCCTTTCACGCGTTGAAAATCAGGTATCCTTGACAGGAGAGGTAGTGCTGCACTGCACCAAATGCAATTGGCGAGTCCTCTCTTGTCGTCGCCGAACATGCTCCATCACGGAGGCGTTTGGAGGAGGTCCTTTGCGGCGATTTTCGCAAGCTGGATGCGAATTCTTGCATCCGTGCGGCAATGGAAAGGTTTGGCGTTGAAATTGCCCGATCTCCCGCCTTCTGCGGGTTTCCACTTGGTGCGGCATCGTAACGAACCATTTCGCCCCTGAAGTTGTTGCGAATCACTCGCAACACCGCAGAGTTCCGCCATTTATTCCGTTTCGACACCCTTGCGGAGGGCAGGGGGCTGGCCTAAGAGCGCCCGCAACGACCGGGCACTGCTTTGGCATGAGTCCGGCTACCGTATCCGGTATGAGGCCAGAACCATTGACTGATCTGTCACAATACCTGCCGATCCTGATCTTTCTCGCGGTAGCTCTCGCGCTTTCGTCGGTGATCGTGCTGCTGCCGCTGGGCGTTTCGCGCCTGACCGGCACCCACAACCCCAGCGCCGACAAGAACAGCGAATACGAGTGCGGCTTCCCCGCGTTCGAAGATCCGCGCAGCCAGTTCGACGTGCGCTTCTATCTCGTGGCGATCCTTTTCATCGTCTTCGACCTTGAAGCCGCGTTCCTGTTCCCCTGGGCAGTCTCGCTCAAGCTGACCGGTTGGGCCGGTTGGCTGACGATGATGGTGTTCCTCGGTGAACTGGCCATCGGCCTCGCCTATGCATGGAAGAAGGGAGCTCTGGACTGGGAATGAGCACGCTCGTTAACTCCGCCGGTCAGCCTCTCGCTCCGGCACTCGCTCAGGGCGGCGCGATCGTGCCGCCCGATCAGGCCTTTTTCAAGGACCTCAACCAGGAAGTGTCCGACAAGGGCTTCCTCGTCACTTCGACCGAGGAACTCTTCCAGTGGGCCCGTACCGGCTCGCTGTGGTGGATGACTTTCGGTCTCGCATGCTGCGCGGTCGAGATGATCCACGTCAACATGCCGCGTTACGACATGGAGCGCTTCGGTGCCGCGCCGCGCGCGTCCCCGCGTCAGTCCGACGTGATGATCGTGGCCGGCACGCTGTGCAACAAGATGGCTCCGGCGCTCCGCAAGGTCTACGACCAGATGTCGGACCCGAAGTACGTCATCTCGATGGGCTCGTGCGCCAACGGCGGCGGTTACTATCACTACAGCTACAGCGTCGTGCGCGGCTGCGACCGGATCGTTCCGGTCGACATCTACGTACCGGGCTGCCCGCCGACCGCGGAAGCGCTGCTCTACGGCATCATGCAGTTGCAGCGTAAGATCCGCCGCGTCGGCGCGCTCGAAAGGTAAAGGGCACGATGACTGTTCTGCATTCCGCCCCCAGGTTCGCGTCGAACGAAGGCGTGATCGAGGCTCTTTCGGCCGCACTGGGCGAAATGGTTGTCGCGACCAAGGAAGAGCACGGCGAAGTCGTGCTCACCGTCGCGCGCGACCAGATCGAAAACGCCCTTCGCCTGCTGCGTGACCGTCACGAATACCAGCAGCTGATGGAAATCGCCGGTGTCGACTATCCGTCGCGTCCCGAGCGTTTCGAAGTCGTCTACATGCTGCTTTCGGTGACGAAGAACCATCGCCTCATGGTGAAGGTCTCCGCGGCCGAGAGCACCCCGGTTCCGACCGTGACCACGCTCTGGCCCAACGCCGGTTGGCTCGAACGCGAAGTGTTCGACATGTACGGCGTGATCTTCGCCGGTAACCCGGACCTGCGCCGCATTCTCACCGACTACGGTTTCGAGGGCCATCCGTTCCGCAAGGACTTCCCGCTCACCGGCTATGTCGAGCTGCGTTACTCGGAAGAGGACAAGCGCGTGGTCTACGAGCCGGTCAAGCTCGCGCAGGACTTGCGCCAGTTCGACTTCATGAGCCCCTGGGAAGGCGCCGAATACGTGCTTCCCGGCGATGAAAAGGCCGAAGGAGAGGCGAAATGAGCATCCAGCTCGAACAGTCGCCGACCACCGGCGATGAAGTCATCACCAACTACACGATCAACTTCGGTCCGCAGCACCCTGCGGCCCACGGCGTTCTGCGCATGGTCATGGAACTCGATGGCGAGATCATCGAGCGCATCGACCCGCACGTCGGCCTGCTGCATCGCGGCACCGAAAAGCTGATCGAGCACAAGACTTACCTCCAGGCGCTGCCGTATTTCGACCGCCTGGACTACTGCTCGCCGCTGGCCATGGAACATTCCTATGTCCTGGCGATCGAGAAGCTGCTCAACCTCGAAGTTCCGATCCGCGCGCAGTACCTGCGCGTGCTGTTCGCCGAGCTGACCCGCATCTGCAACCACATGCTCAACATCGGCTCGCACGTCATGGACGTGGGCGCGATGACCCCGAACCTGTGGCTGTTCGAAATCCGCGAGGACTGCCTCAACTTCTTCGAGCGTGCATCGGGCGCCCGCATGCACTCGGCCTGGTTCCGCCCCGGCGGCGTCCACCAGGACGTGCCGCTCAAGCTGCTGACCGACATCGCCGACTGGCTCGACACGCGCCTGCCGGAGCTGTTCGAGGACGCGATGAGCCTCGTGGTCGACAACCGCATCTTCAAGCAGCGCAATGTCGATATCGCGCTGGTGAGCAAGGAAGACGCGCTGGCCTGGGGCTTCTCCGGCCCGATGATCCGCGGCGCGGGCATCCCCTGGGATATCCGCAAGTCGCAGCCTTACGACGTCTATGACCGCATGGACTTCGAGATCCCCGTCGGCACCAACTCTGACTGCTACGACCGCTTCATGGTCCGCGTCGAGGAAGTGCGCCAGTCGGCCCGGATCATGAAGCAGTGCCTGGCCGAGATGCCCGAAGGCCCGATCGCTTCGAGCGACCGCAAGGTCGTTCCGCCCAAGCGCGGCGAGATGAAGCAATCGATGGAATCGCTGATCCATCACTTCAAGCTCTACACCGAAGGCTTCCACGTGCCGGCCGGTGAAGTCTACGTTGCCACGGAAAGCCCGAAGGGCGAATTCGGCGTCTATCTGGTGTCGGACGGCTCGAACAAGCCGTACCGCTGCAAGATCCGCCCGACCGCCTTCTCGCACCTCCAGGCGATGGACTTCATGTCGAAGGGGCACATGCTCCCCGACGCGACCGCCATTCTGGGCGCCATCGACGTGGTGTTCGGGGAGTGCGACCGTTGAGCAAGCTCGCTATCGCCGAGGCCATGATCGCCGCCTACAACGCGCAGGACGCCGATCTCTACGTGACCTACATGACCGACGAAGCCAGCGAAGCGAACTATCGCGGCGCTGTCGTTCGCGAGGGCAAGGAAGGCACGCGCTCGGGCCTCAAGACGGCTTTCGCCAAGTGGCCCGAGAACAAGGCCGAGATCGTCTCGCGCGAAGAGACCGACAACTATGTCGTCTTCCGCGAGCACGTGACGCGCGGCCCGGCGACGGACGGTTCCGATCTCGTCGAGCCTTTCGACGTTCTCGCCGTCTACAGCTTCGAGGGCGACAAGTGCTCGCGGGTTGAGTTCATCCGATGAAATTCAACACGCTCGAACTGACCCGCATCTGGGCCGCCGTTACCGGTGTGGCCCTTGCGGTGTGGTATTTTGCCGCCGTCTATCTCGATCTCCAGCCCACGGCCGTGCTGCCGATGCTGGTGACCGCGATCGGCGGTTTCGAATTGTTTCTTTTCGGCCAGGACCAGTGGCTGAAGCGCAGGGGTAAGCATGGCTGACCGCTATATCGAACCCGACACGCCCGAACTTCGGGCCCGTTGGGGCAATTTCGCCTGGACCGCCGAAAACGCCGAAAAGGCGAAGGATGTCGTGTCCCGCTATCCCGCAGGGCGCCAGCGCTCGGCGGTGATGCCGCTGCTCGACCTCGCCCAGCGCCAGGTCGGGGCCGAGCTGAACACGCAAGGCTGGCTGCCGATCCCGGTGATGGAATACATCGCCGCCTATCTCGACATGCCGGTTATCCGCGTGGTCGAGGTCGCGTCGTTCTACACCATGTACAACATCGCGCCGATCGGCCGGTTCCACGTGCAGGTCTGCGGCACCACGCCGTGCATGCTGCGCGGGTCGGACGATCTGCTGGCGACCTGCAAGTCGCGCGGCATGAAGAAGGGCCACATCTCGGAAGACGGTCTCTGGTCGTTCACCGAGGTCGAGTGCATGGGCAACTGCGCCTCGGCGCCGATGGTCCAGATCAACGACGACAACTACGAAGACCTCACGTCGGACCGCCTCAACGCGGTGCTCGACGCGCTGGCACGTGGTGAGACGCCGAAGGCCGGCACCCAGGACCCCGCCCGTCACACCGTCGAACCGGTGGGCGAGCCGACCAACCTGGTCGCGATGATCACCGAAAACCATGACTATCGGAGTGAGTGGTAATGGCTCTCCTCGATAAGGATCGCATCTTCACCAACCTCTACGGCTACCAGCCGTGGAACCTGAAGGAAGCGCAGGCGCGCGGCGCCTGGGACAACACCAAGGCGCTGATCGAGCGCGGCCGTGACGCCATCATCGACGAGATGAAGGCATCGGGTCTGCGCGGTCGCGGCGGTGCGGGCTTCCCCACCGGCATGAAGTGGTCCTTCATGCCCAAGCAGCCGCCGCTCGACCAGAACGGCAACCCCAAGCCCAGCTTCCTCGTGATCAACGCGGACGAATCCGAACCGGGTTCGTGCAAGGATCGCGAGATCATGCGCCACGATCCGCACCTGCTGTTCGAAGGCGCGCTGGTCGCGGGCTTCGCCATGGGCGCACGCGCGGCCTACATCTACATTCGCGGCGAATATATCCGCGAAGCCGAAGTGCTCTTCGCCGCGCGTGAAGAGGCCTATGCAGCCGGTCTGCTGGGCAAGAACGCTGCCGGTTCGGGCTACGACTTCGACGTCTTCGTCCACCGCGGCGCCGGCGCCTACATCTGCGGTGAAGAAACCGCGATGATCGAGAGCCTCGAAGGCAAGAAGGGCCAGCCCCGCCTGAAGCCGCCGTTCCCGGCCGGCGCGGGCCTCTACGGCTGCCCGACCACGGTCAACAACGTGGAATCGATCGCCGTTGCGCCGACGATCCTGCGTCGCGGCGCCGCGTGGTTCTCCAGCTTCGGCCGCGAGAACAACAAGGGCACCAAGCTCTTCCAGATCAGCGGGCACGTGAACCGTCCCTGCGTGGTCGAGGAAGAGATGTCGATCCCGTTCAGCGAACTGATCGAGCGTCACTGCGGTGGCATTCGCGGCGGCAAGGACAACCTGCTGGCGGTGATCCCCGGCGGTTCGTCGGTTCCGCTGGTTCCGGCTGCCGAGATCTGGGACGCGCCGATGGACTTCGACGGCCTGCGCGCCGTCGGTTCGGGCCTCGGTACCGCAGCCGTCATCGTCATGGACAAGTCCACCGACATCGTCCGCGCCATCAGCCGCCTCTCGTACTTCTACAAGCACGAGTCCTGCGGCCAGTGCACCCCCTGCCGCGAAGGCACGGGCTGGATGTGGCGCGTGATGGAGCGCCTGCGCACCGGCGACGCGGAAGTCGAGGAAATCGACATGCTGCAGCAGGTGACCAAGCAGGTCGAAGGCCACACCATCTGCGCCCTGGGCGACGCTGCGGCGTGGCCGATCCAGGGCCTGATCCGTCATTTCCGTCCGGAGCTTGAGCGCCGGATCGCCGAAAACGTCCGCGAGGCTGCCGAGTAATGCCCAAGGTCAAAGTCGACGGCGTCGAGATCGACGTCCCCAACGGCGCAACCGTGCTGCAGGCCTGCGAGCTTGCCGGCAAGGAAATCCCGCGCTTCTGCTATCACGAACGCCTGAGCATCGCCGGCAACTGCCGCATGTGCCTGGTCGAAGTGAAGCCCGGACCGCCGAAGCCCCAGGCTTCGTGCGCGCTTCCGGCCTCCGAAGGCCAGGAAATCCGTACGGATTCCGAAATGGTCAAGAAGGCGCGGGAAGGGGTGATGGAGTTCCTCCTCATCAACCATCCGCTCGACTGCCCGATCTGCGATCAGGGCGGCGAGTGCGACCTTCAGGACCAGTCCGTCGCTTACGGTCGCGGCGCTTCGCGCTACGACGAGAACAAGCGCGCGGTCACTGAAAAGTACATGGGTCCGCTCATCAAGACGACGATGACGCGCTGCATCCACTGCACCCGCTGCGTGCGTTTCTCGGAAGAGATCGCCGGCGTGGACGAGATCGGCGCGCTTTATCGCGGCGAGAACATGCAGATCACGACCTATCTCGAACATGCTGCCAAGCACGAGATGTCGGCCAACGTGATCGACCTTTGCCCGGTCGGCGCGCTCACCTCGCGTCCCTACGCCTTCGAAGCCCGTCCCTGGGAACTCAAGAAGACGCTGGGCATCGACGTGTCGGACGCCACCGGCGCCAACATCCGCATCGATGCGCGCGGCCGCGAAGTGCTGCGCGTGCTTCCTCGTAACAACGATGACGTGAACGAGGAATGGATCAGCGACAAGGCGCGCTACATGGTCGACGGGCTTACCAAGCGCCGCCTCGACAAGCCGTTCCTGCGCCGTGACGGCAAGCTCGTAGCGGTCAGCTGGAACGAGGCGTTTGCCGCCATCGCCACGCTGAACCCGGGCAATTCGATCGCCGCCGTCGCGGGCGACATGGTCGATTGCGAAACGATGTTCGCCGCCAAGAAGCTGGTCGGTGCGCTCGGTTCGAAGCTCATCGAAGGTCGCCAGACCGGGATGGACTACGCGACCGACAGCCTCGCCGCCGTCAACTTCAACACCACCCTCTCGGGCATCGAGACCGCTGACGCGATCCTGATCGCCGGCAGCAACGTGCGCTGGGAAGCCCCGCTGCTCAACGTCCGCCTGCGCAAGGCGGTCAAGCGCGGCGCCAAGGTGTTCCTCGTCGGTCCCGAGTGGGAAACCACTTTCGGCGGCGAGTTCCTGGGCGAAGACCTCTCGGTCCTCGGCAACCTTCCGCAGAACGTCGCCGATGCGCTGTCGAACGCCAAGCGTCCGGCCGTCATCCTCGGCGGCGCGGCGCTCGGCCGTGGCGGCCTGGAAGCAGGCCTCGCGCTTGCCGCCCAGTTCAACCTCGTTCGCGATCTTGAAGACGGCACCAAGTGGAACGGCTTCAACGTCCTCCACATGGCGGCGGCCCGCATGGGCGGCCTGATGCTCGGCTACGCGCAGAAGGGCGGCATTGCCGACCTCGTCGCCGCCAAGCCCAAGGTCGTGCTCGCGCTCGGCGCCGACGAAGTGGACTTCACCCAGTTCGCCGGTTCGATGATCGTCTACATCGGTCACCACGGCGACAAGGGCGCCCACGCGGCGGACGTGATCCTGCCGGCTTCGGCCTACACCGAAAAGGCTGGCACTTACGTCAACACCGAAGGACGCGTTCAGTGGGCCGACAAGGCCGTCTTCGCACCGGGCGACGCCCGTGAGGACTGGACGATCCTGCGCGCGCTCGCCGATGCCTTCGGCGTGACCGTCGGTTTCGACACCTTCGATCAGCTGCGCGACGCAATGATCGCGGAAGTTCCTGCACTTGGCAGCGAAGGGCTCGCCGATTACGGGAACGTCCTGCCGAACGGCGGCGGTTCCGCTGCCGGTCAGATCGCCTATCCGATCAAGGACTTCTACATGACCAACCCGATCGCCCGTGCGAGCGCCGTCATGCAGCGTTGCTCGGCCGAACTCCTGCACGGAGAAGAGATCGCGGAGGCCGCGGAATGACCGCTTTCTTCCAAACTCTCGGGATGAGCTACGAGTGGGCATGGTTCGTGTCCACCATCTGCGGCATTCTGCTCATCGCGCTGCCGCTGATGCTGGCCGTGGCGATGATCATCTATGTCGATCGCAAGATCTGGGCCGCCATGGCGCTGCGCCGCGGTCCCAACGTGGTCGGCCCGTTCGGCCTGCTCCAGTCCTTCGCGGACGGTCTGAAGGTCTTCCTCCAGGAAACCATCATTCCTTCGGCGGCGAACAAGGGCCTGTTCCTGATCGCGCCGATCGTGACCTTCACCCTGGCGCTGCTCTCCTGGGCGGTGATCCCGTTCAATTCGGGCGCGATCCTGGCCAACATCAACATCGGCCTGCTCCTCGGGCTCGGGCAGTTCGTCACGACCTTCGC
>NZ_DAISLT010000037.1:0-63430 GCF_036820275.1 Novosphingobium sp. | reverse complement strand
TCGCTGCATCGGCACAAGAGTTGACGGAAGTGGGGATGTAGCCTTTCGGAGGTTTGTCGAAAGGAGGGGATGGTATCACATCCCAAAACCGTGTCGCTCCGCGAACCCTGTAGGAGAAGTCGCGGAGCGATCGGCTCACGCGCCGATCGGTATGAGGCTGCTTCGCTGACTCTACTTCCTCTCCAGCGTCTTTAGATCGGCGCAGGTCTGATGAGCGGGAGGCGTTGTCCGGCTGCTAGGGCGGCATCTAGGCGGGCAAGCGTTGCGAGGCTGATGGGCCGCTGGCCGTTGCTTTGTGTGGCGCGGGCGGCGGTCCAGGGCGTTGCGCCGGGGCCGTTGTAGACGACGCGGACGTTGGCGCCGCGGGCACGATGGAGGACGAGGAGGTGGTCGGGTTCGTGACGGATGGCGACGGTGCGGCCTTGGGTGAACTTGATCTCCACGCGGCGGCCGGCGGGGCACAGGGCGTCGTGCGCCATGGTCGACGCGTGATTCAGGGTGAGGTCGAACATGTAGGCGGCGATGACCTCGCCGATGCTGCCGACGAGGTGTCCGTCGAGCGTGAACTTGCGGCCGGGGAACAAGGCTTCAAGGCGCGCGGCGGAACCGTAGAGGGAGTCGAGCAGGGCTCGAACCTCTGCCCAGTCGACTTCAGGCATCGTTATGCGAGTTCCAGTTCTCGCACTTCCGCCGGTTCGAGGGCTTCGTGCAGCACGGCTTCGAGCAGGCGTTGGCGGGTTTCGTCGCCGGTGGCGAGGCAGGTTTCCAATCGACCGCACAACGCCATGAGCTCATCGACCTTGGCGACGATCCGGCGCTGTTCTTCGATGGGCGGTAAGGCGATCAGCATATTCTTCATCGCCGTGCCATTGACGTTTGCCTGACCGGTCTGTTGTTTGATGTAGGGGGAAATCTGGGAGCTTCGGAACCCGGGAGCATTCATAGCGAGGTTGATGAAATGTGGGTCAGTATGACCTGCCACGAAGCGAAGGCGGATTAGGTATGATGCAAACGTGACGCAATCGTCATTGCCAAGGTAGATGCCCGTTTTTCCCACCAATTCCGGACTATTGGTACGGTTGTACAGCAGATCGAATTTTCTGAGATACAGCTCGGGTAGTTCCGAGCTTTGGGAAGGGATACGCTTTTCTTTGGCAGATACGACGGTGCCGCTCTGGATGTTACCCATGGTCAACACGGGCACGCCGGTCGTGCTCTGCTCTGCCTTTAACGACGTCCCGTACTGGGTGAAAAGAGCGACTTCTCCCAATCGGGTCCACAGCCAAGAGACAGGAGCTTGGAATGGAATTTCTTCCGTACGCACCGCAGCCTGGGGCTTTTCGCGACGTAGTAACTTAGCGTGAACCAGCGCATCGCGCGCATCATTGATGGCTTCCAGCGCTTTAGCTGGGGGAGTGTCGTTGGCGTCATCAAGGGATAGCTTTCCTCTGGTGGCGAGTTCGATGATTGTCGCTCGCCATTGAGCTATCTGCCTGTGCTGCGAAGACAATTTGGTTAGGTTGTTTAGCGCGAAGCGGGCGTGGGTGGTGAAGGTGGCCGGATCGGGATCGGGCGCGTTCAGGCGGGCGAGGCTGGCCGCTGTCAGGCGGTCGCGGGCGGCTTCCCGCTCCTTGCGCGCCTCTTCTAGACGGTCGCACAGAGCCATGAGCTCGTCGACCTTGGCGACGATGCGGCGCTGCTCAGCGAGGGGGGGAAGTGGGAAAGAAACTCCTGCAACGATTTTTCCTGACACCTCTTTGAACGTGGTCCCGGGAGCATTGGCGTCGATTTCTGGGGCGAAAGCCTGCATCGCAGTTGCAATGAAGCGTGAACATTCGGGTACGTAGGGAACGATCGATTTGAAGCCCTGATTGGTCGAAATTGGGTTCGCAGCGATGGCAACGTAGCCAATTGGGGCGCGGCTCGTGAACAGCACGCTTCCGGCGGGCATCAACGTTGCTGACGACGATTGCAATCCGTGGGCAGAAAGGTCTCTTGCGCCTCGCTCGATGTAAAGGCCGCTGAACTTGCCAAGGTCTGCGGGTGTCAGCCACGGAATGCCATTTCCGGGCTCGGCAAAGTTATCGTCATTTCCAGCAGAGGGTGTTCCGCCACCAACAATTGCGCCAACAGAGTCGAGCCGGCACCAACTCCAACTTGTAGGGATTTCGTATAACTGCTCGCACGACGGGCTGTCAGACAGGTCGCGGGGCTTCCTCAGTGCGCCAGTCTTCACTAGTTGCGCCTTTGCACTGGCGATGCGGCCCAGCAACTCTGAGGCAGGCTCATCGGCTGGGACCTGCTCCACCAGCTTCCCGCGCACAGCCAAATCCAGCACGAACCGCCGCAGCCTCGCGATCGCGTCCGGCGCCTCCGAAATGCGCTCGTAGTGGGCCAGCAACTGTTCCGCGTTCATCGTGCCAGCGCCTCGGCAAGGATCGCCTTCAACTGGTCACGCAGGTTTGCCGCTTCTGTCTCCGCGGCGTCGAGCTTCCGAAGCAGTTCTTCCGGCTTGCCATGGTCTACGGCCTCGCTGTGCGGGTTCTTGATGTCGAGGTTGTAGCCGCGGGCCTTGATGTCCTCGATGCTGATCTTCCATGCCTGCGGGCCTTCGACACGGCCTTCGCGGTTGGCGCCGCCCCACCAGTCCATGCAGGACTGGAAATGCTCCAGCCGGATCGGCTTGGTCATGGAGTAGGCCTTCTGGCCGGCGGGCACCTGATGCTCGTAGTACCAGACCTCTTTGGTGGGCTCGCCTTTCTCGAAGAAGAGCAGGTTGGTGCCGATGGAGGCGTAGGGCCTGAAGACGCTGTTGGGCAGGCGTACGATGGTGTGCAGGTTGCACTCTTCCAGCAGGTGCTCCTTGAGGCGCGTCTTCACGCCTTCGCCGAAGAGCGAGCCATCGGGAAGGACCACGGCACCGACACCGCCCTTGCGCAGCAGGCGGATGATGAGGGCCAGGAACAGGTCGGCCGTCTCACGCGTGCGGTACTGTGGCGGGAAGTTGGACTCAATGCCGTCCTCCTCCTTGCCGCCGAAGGGCGGGTTGGAGAGGACCACGTCGACGCGGTCCTTCTGCTCCCAGCTGATGTAGGGGCGGGCCAGCGTGTTGTCGTGCCGGACGAAACTGGCATCCTCCACGCCGTGCAGGAGCATGTTGGTGACGCAGAGCATGTGCGGCAGCGGCTTCTTTTCGACAGCGCGCAGGCCAGACTGCATCAAAGCCTCGTCCTCGGGGCGCTTCACATGCTTGTCGCGCATGTGGCGGATCGAGCAGGTGAGGAAGCCGCCGGTGCCGCAGGCGGGGTCGAACAGGACCTCACCGGGCTTTGGGTCGATTCGATCTACCATGAAGGCGGTGACGGCGCGGGGCGTGTAGTACTCGCCCGAGTTGCCGGCCGATTGCAGGTCGTTCAGGAGCTGCTCGTAGACGTCCCCGAAATGCTGGCGCTCTGACAGGTCGTTGAAGTCGACCTCGTTGATCTTGTTGACCACCTGCCGCAGCAGCTGGCCGGACTTCATGTAGTTGAAGGCATCCTCGAACACGTCGCGCACGACGACGCGCCGGTCACCCTTCTGCCCGGTGGGCTGAAGGCCCTTCATGGCTGGGAAGAGCTCTTCGTTGACAAAGGCGAGCAGGTCTTCGCCGGTCAGGCCCTCAGGATCGGCAGCCCATGTGCGCCATTGGAACTTCTCGGGCACCGGCGACTGGTAGCCCGCCCGCATGAGTTCCAGTTCCTGATCCTGATCGTCGATGATCTTCAGGAAGAACAGCCAGCACAGCTGACTGATGCGCTGGGCGTCGCCATCGACGCCGCTGTCCTTGCGCATGATGTCCTGGATGGATTTGACGAGAGTGCGGACGGACATGGGCTAGGCAGTTTCCTGATAGAGTTCGGCTTGGAGTTCGTGCACGGCATGCTCGAAACCTTCCCGGCCGCCAAACGCCTTGATGAGCTGGAGCGGCGTTCCGAGGTTGGTGAAGGGCGAGATGCGCAGCACGTTGGTGTCGTCGAGGTTGATGACGCCCTCGTCCTGATACTTCGCCAGCAAGGTATCAAGCACCGATCGGGCCTGATCCCCATATTTTCCGAACACGTCGCGGCGGCGCACGTTGTCGACACGCTGGCGGCGAGTGAGCGGCTTGGCGTCGAAGGCGACGTGGCAGATGAGATCGAAGGGGTCGAGGTCCTTGCCGAGCTCTTCGGCGATGATTTCGAGCGACAGGCCCTCGACTTCCAGTTCGTCCAGGATAGCCTGCTTGCGCTCGGCGCCTTGCCAGCGGCGCAGGAAATCGTCGAGGCTGGCGAAATGCCGGCGCAGGGCCTTCTTGGTGAAGTCGCGCAGGGATTCGGTGACGAGCTTGCCGTTCTCGTCGAGGTACTCGACACGCTCGGCCACAATGGTGGCACCGATGCCGTCGACGTAGACCTTCTTCGACTTCTTCTTGATGTCGTCCGGATCGAAGGTGACGTCCGGCCTGTCGACGATCACCTCGTCCTCGCCGGGCTCGTCCGGCAGCGGGTTGCCATCGTCGTCGATGGGCGTCTCGTCATCCGGGGGCACGATCGGATCTTTGTCGCCCGGCTCGTAGATCTGCACGGGCTCGCCGTCGAAGTCGGGGTCGGCGAAGTGATTGGTCGCCCCGCGGAAATCCATGAGGGTGAAATAGTACTTGTGGGTGTCCTCGTGCACGCGGGTGCCGCGGCCGACGATCTGCTTGAACTCAGTCATGGACCCAACCTCGCGGTCGAGCACGATCAGGCGGCATGTCTGGGCATCCACGCCGGTGGACAGCAGGCGCGACGTTGTGACGAGCACGGGGTAGGCGACCTCGGGGTCAATGAAGTTGCCAAGTTCGGCCTGTCCCTCCGGATCGTTGCCGGTAATGCGCATGACGTAGCGGTGGTTCTGCGCGACGAGGTCTTGGTTCTCGTTGATGAGAGCTTGGCGCATTCGCGCTGCGTGTTCCTGATCGACGCAGAACACGATGGTCTTCTGCATCCGGTCGCCGCTCTCCTTCAGGAACTCGGTGACCTTCTTGGCCACAATGCGGGTGCGGTCGTCGATGACCAGATTTCGGTCGAAGTCCTTGGTGTTGTAGAGGCGATCCTCTACCTCCTCACCGTCCCGATCGAGTTGCCCCTTCTCGGGCCGGTAGCCGGACACGTCGTGGTCGATGTGGACCTTGATGACCTTGTAGGGCGCAAGGAAGCCGTCGCGGATGCCTTGCTTCAGGGAGTAGGTGTACACCGGCTTGCCGAAGTAGCCGATGTTGGACTCGTACTTGGTTTCCTTGGGTGTGGCCGTGAGGCCGATCTGGGTGGCGTCCGAGAAGTAGTCCAGGATTTCCCGCCAAGCCGAGTCCTCGGCCGCGCTGCCGCGGTGGCATTCGTCGATGACGATGAGGTCGAAGAAGTCCGGTGAGAATTCGCGGTAGAGCTTCTGCCGGTCATCCGGGCCGGTGATTGCTTGGTACAGGCCGAGGTAGATTTCGTAAGCGGTGTCGACGCGGCGCTTTTTGTCGACGGCCAGTGCGACATCGGCAGTGCTTCCATCTACTCGCTCGATCGTCTTGGATTTGGACGACAGCTTTGCCATCGCGGCGCCGAAGGGCCGGAAATCGTTCACCATGGTCTGGTCGACGAGGATGTTGCGGTCAGCGAGGAACAGGATGCGCTTCTTGCGCTTCGCCTTCCACAGGCGCCAGATGATCTGGAAGGCCGTGTAGGTCTTACCCGTGCCGGTCGCCATGACGAGAAGGACGCGGTCGTCGCCCTTGGCAATGGCCTCGATGGCGGCGTTGACCGCATTGACCTGATAGTAGCGCGGCGTCTTGCCGCTCCCATCGTCGTAGTAGTCCTGGAGGACCACCTCCTCGGCCTCTAGGGATAAGCCCTTCCATGAGAGGTAGCGTTGCCAAAGGTCGTCGGGGGAGGGGAATTCGTTCAGCCCGAGAGTGACTTCGCCGGCGCCGGTGGGGGAGCTGCGGTCGTGGAAGACGAAGCCTTCGCCGTTGGACGAGAAAACGAAGGGAATGTCGAGGGTCTCGGCGTAGTCGAGCGCCTGTTGCATGCCGTCGCCAACGCTATGCGTCTTGTCCTTGGCCTCGATGATGGCGATGGGCAGATTGGGCTTGTGGTACAGGATGTAGTCTGCGCGCTTGCCTTGGCCTCGCGTCACCAGCTTGCCGCGCACGATGATGCGGCCTTTGGTGAAGCTGACCTCCTCACGGATCTGCAGCATCTCGTCCCAGCCGGCATTGCGCAGGGCAGGGGTGATGAACTTGGTGCAGACGTCCCGTTCGCTCAGAGTGCGTTTGCTCATCGTTTCCGAAAACCCCCAGTCATCCCAAGGAGGTAGAGGTACATGGAAGGAATTTCTAGCCGTTCCTGAACGTGGAAACTGTGCGAATGGAAAGACCCTGTAGGAGAATGCCCGTCGAGCAAGTTGAGGGAAGCCGGCTGGCCGAGACAATCGGAAGTAGTTTTGCCCAAAACTTCATGCGCTGTTAGGTGATTCTCCCTATAATGCAGGAGGTTGTGACCTTCATGCTAAATCAGGCGGGGGACGGGTGAGTAAGATCGAACAATTTGAGCGGCTGCACCAATTGAGAGAAAATGGTGTGCTGACTGACGCTGAATTCCAGGCAGAGAAGCAGAAGCTGATTTCGGGGGAGAGGGAGGCCGGTTCTGGGCGCTGGCGGTTGTTTGCAGCTGCAGCCGGCGTTGGCGTGGTTGTGATCGGCGGCGCTATTTTCGCCATGGGCTATGGTTCTCCAAACGCGACTTCCACTTCCGCGCCAACGGCATCGTCAAGCTCGGTGGCGGGTGATCCGGGCGATGGCAGTTTGGCAGAACCTGTGAAGGTAGATGAGGCGGGAGGCGACAGCGCTGCCGCAACATTGCAGTTTGCCGTTTCGCCCGAAGCCATTGGAGCCAATCCGGGGTACTTGGAGCAACGTCTTGGCGTCCCCAAGGTGAAGACGAAGTACCAGCTTGTTTTCGAAGTGAGCGGTTGCCGCGTAGACTACGGGGTCGAGGGCAATGCCGTCAGCAGCATTGACGCCGACGTCACGGCGAGTTGCCAGCCAACAGTCCAGGGCATGAAAATCACCCCATCGACAACCTATGGCCAGATACACAGAAAGGAACCTTCGGGAACCTACATCGCCAGCTGTCTCTCAGGGTGTGGCAATGCAGCGGACCCTACGGTCGACTTGTCCTACCCGGGGTCACGTTCAAACCAATTCCTCGGCATTCACTACTCTGCAGGCTACGACCAAGTCAGCAGCGCTCTGGAGCGTTGGGACAAGGCGGTGCGAGCCGAGCGTGGGCTGGGGGAATTCGACACGCCGGATGACTATGAGGCATTCTCATGCGTCGCCGGGCCTCCCGACGATGTCTCGGCGCAGCTGGAAAAGGTCCGGGTGCGGCACATTCAGATTCTCGATGAAACCAGCCGCGGATCGTGTTGATTGGCGGGTGAGGGCATGGGACGCGTGCCGATTATCGCGTCCCATGTTCCTTTCCGTGCAATCGAAGATGGTTGTTGGCTCGCTTCCCTCGCCGGGGTGGCGCTTGCCGGATCAGCCATTTCGGGTGGTCAATGATAGATCGTGGTCAGATAACCCCAGCGCTGCGCCCTTGTGAATGAGGCGGGCTAGCTGCTCGATTGGCCGAAAACGGCACAAGCTATTGGCGCCAGAGATGACTGTCAGTCCGATTTATCAGTCTTACCGCTTTCCAATTCGGCGATCCGACCCAGTAGCTGCGGGGCAAGCTTGTAGATGTCGGTCAGGTCAGTGATGAGCGTCTTCGTCTCCACCTTCTCAGCGAACGTGCCGATGTATTTGCTGGTCAGCCCGTTGAAGTGCATCCGGGCGATGGACTTGCGGTTGTTGTCGTCGAGGAGAATGGCGCAGTAAGACTTGGCGTCCCTCATCACGACCCGCTTGGGGTCAACGGCCTGTGCGACGATCGCCTGGACAATACGGAAGCCGGAAAGCTCCTCCTCCGTGGTGATGACTTCCTCCGGCTCGCCGGCGGGTGTTGGTTCATCGTCCTCTGGTAGCGCGGACGCATTGAGGGCGCTGGTCAGCCGGTCGTTGACATGGTCACGCACAATCGCGCCGAATGAGGAACCTATTAGCCGCTGGAACTGGTCCTTTACCTGAGCCGTCACTTTGCCCGGCTGCACGCGTCCAGCGATAATGCGCGCAAAATCTTCGGACGGCTCTGACATCTCCCGTTCGAGCTCCTTCCGCACCAGCGATTCCAACTTCAGGTTGCCGGCCTCCCGCACGATGGTGTCTATGTCGAAGGCACCCTTTGTAAAGTGCTCCAGAGTACGAACATCCGCCTTGCGCACTGTGTCGAGGTTCAGCGTAAAGAACGGGTTTGCATCCATCTTGTTGGGCTGGTCGATGTCGGAATAGAAATTGTAGACGACACCGTTTGTCAGGACCGCGAGGCGGGCATCTGTTACGCTGAAATACCGGAAAAGCTGGGATGCATGGTTGATCGTCAGATCGGAAGAGGAAGGCTTGCACTCCATGAGAATGGAAAGCGTACCATTGATTGAGATCGCGTAATCGACCTTCTCGCCCTTTTTCGTACCAACGTCCGCCGTGTATTCCGGGATGACCTCCAGCGGATTGAACACATCGTAGCCGAGCATCTGGATGAAGGGCATGACTAGAGCCGTTTTCGCGGCCTGCTCGGTAAGTAATACTTCCCGGTGCTTCTGCGTGCGAGAAACCAGTTCCGTCAAGCGTGTCGCGAGTTCCATCATTCCCCCTAGTCTACTGTGATTTTACGCCAAGCTGATTCTCGGATCGGTTGCAAACTGGCTTAAGAAACTTTTCGAAACTATGAATCCAGCAGAATGTCTGCGGGCTTTTTAATCGGCACGTAGAGGTATGACTCCGCCCGGCGTATTCCTCACCAGCAGGTTGAGGTGCCGTCATCGGCTATTGGCGGTTTCCGTAGCGTTCACGGCTTCCTCCGCTTCTACCTCCTCCATCGACAGCATCAGCACTGATGCTTGCCGTTCATTTCGGGCTGCTTCCAGCCATTCGCGCGGTGCGACACCCTGTTTTTCGAGCAATGGAAGTGGGGCTGTGCGGGTGGCGGTGACGGCTTCACGGTGCCGAATTTTTTGCAGCAAAGGCCGAGCCGCCTCGCGCGCTTCCACCAGCGCGAGTTCGTAGTCGGTCGAGCCTGCCTCTACATCGGCCGGGAGCTGCATGGCAGACAGCTCGAAGAGGCCGATGGAGCCTGTCAGGGCTTCCAATTGCACCGCGGCTTCGGACGAGACATTGCAGGCGAGTGTCCCTTCGTTGCAGGCGACCAGCGAGGTGACGCGAAGGCCGCTTGCAAGTGAAAGTGCGTCCAGCATCGGGTCCGCCAGTGCGGCGTTGGATGGCGAGGCCGTGAGCAGTTCCCGTGCGCGCCATGCGAAGCGATCCTGGAAGGTGCGTGCCTCATGGGCGATGCGCAGCCACTGCTGTTCGGACCGCCCGCGGTCCTTGAAATCCCATCCCTCTTCGTAGAGGCGGCAGAGGGAATGGACCTCCACGAAATCTGCATCCACGGCGTCCTGGCGAAGGCGATCGATCCTGGTGCTGATGCTGTCGAGATGATCCGACATCGCATGGATCGATGCCTGGACCCGGTCGAGCTTGATCGACATGACGCCGAACCCGACCATCGGCACGCCCAGGCCTGCGGCGCCCATCGCGAGGTTGGCGACGCCCAAATTCTGGAGGAGGTCCATCCCTTCGTCGAGCGCACCGATTTGGTCGCTGACGCCGTCGAGCTTGTCCTCCACACGCGCCATGCCCTGCTCGAGGCGGTCCACGCCCTTTTCGACGCGGTTCACGCCGGAGCGGATTGCTTCGCCCTGCACCAGTTGACCGGTCTGCAGCGCCAAGTCTGCCCCGGCTGCTAAAGCACCGAGCCCTGGATTACCTGTGGCGACCGTGACGGAGGCGAACTTGCCAACTGTGCCTGACAGCCGCTGGGACAAGGGCCCTGCGATCGGCGCAGCCTCCTGCAGAAAGCCGACGATGCGGCCGGTCTTGGTATCGCGCAGGACAGAGCCGGTAAGCTTGAGGGCGCCCATCAGGAGCTTGCGCCGATGTGCCGGAGGGACTTGCATCAGGATTTGTCCAGCGAGGCCTAAAATGGTCACAGGTTTACGCTCCGGGCTTCATGGGTGACATCTTCGATGAGAAGAACAAGTTGGGCCTTGAGGGGGCGCGGCGTGCCGGCATCTCCCATCCAGGCGGATGCGATCCGTTCCGCACCGAGACGGCGGAGGCGCTCGTATAGGCCGGTGCTATCCTGCAAGGAGCGGCTCACGGTGTCCGCGACGGAAGCGACGCCATCAGCAGCCCAGGCACCCCATTCCCGCGCCGAGCGTGCTATCGCAAAGTCGCTGACCCGCTTTGTCGCGCGCGACAGCCTGCCTTCACTTTGCTGAACTTGTGGGGGTAGGGGGGCTTCGACAGCGGTGGATGCGACTGGCTCAGGTTCTGGTGCGGCGGGCATTTCGATTGCTGAGGCGCTGGCAACCAGCGCATCCGCCAAAGGCTGAAAGCGGGATTCGAGCGCGCGAAGTTCCTCTGCTGCCTGTTCCAGGAATGTCTCCATGCGCGCTGCAACCTCACCGCGCATCAATTCGTCGATCCGGGCATTCACGAATCCCGCGGGGTCCCAGACCGATTGGAACAGGGCCGCGTCTTTGATCTGCTCGTCGAGCGCCGTGCGCGCTCCGATGCCTGCGGCGTTGAGCATGGTCATCGCCTGAAACAACTGGCGATCGCGCCATTCGGTCACGGCTTGGCGACGGGAGAGAAACTCGATGTCCATGGGGGTAGAGAGTGTCCGTGCAGAGGGCGGAATTCGTGAGCAGCGCCATGTTCGGGGCGTCTCGCTGGCAAACTGTTTGTTAATTTCCCTAATTTACGAGATGCTTACTTGCCGACAAAGCGCTACCAAGGGAAGAGAAACAATACCGCGGCGCAAGGGCTGTCTCATGATGGGATGCTGCAATTTTAAATGCCCCCATGCGCTGCTTCAACTTGGGCGGTTTTGAGAATTGGCGGCATTGCTTGGCTTTTTCGTATTCGTGATAGTTGCCGTAGTGGTCTTGGCCATCATCGGCGCCATACTCCGCGCGCTGGTGATCGTGCTGCGCGCGGTTGGGATACTGTGCGTGGCAGGTGCTCTTGGCGCAGCCATTGGCCTTTGCGCGGCTGCGTTTGGCGTGGAGTCCGAATACGCTTGGGCGATTGGACTGATCGTCACGGTTTTGGCGGCTGCTGCGATTTTTCAGCGTGGCAGTTCCCGATGGCGGCGGGGTTGGGACGCAAGAGAAGAAGTGTTTCCCGTTCCGGTAGCTCTTGAGCCCGAAGCCTATGCTGGGGCGATCGAGCCGCGCGCAGAGCGCAAGGTTTCGAAGGCATGGGAACAGCTAACCGGGATGCTTCCGGCGGCAGACGTCCGGGGCCTCAATCGTGCCCGTGATGCCTGCGCGCGGCTTCTGGCAGCTTCGGACGCGCAGCCGCTGGCGCTTGAACTCATGGAAACGGCCGTCCTGATCCGCCGCAATCTGCCGGAACTGGCCCATCGCAACGCTTCGCTATGGAGCGATGCCGATGAGGCTGAGCGAGCGGGGCTCTCCGCAGGCATCGTGGCCGATGTAGCGCTCCTGGAGAAGCGCGCGGAGGGCCAATTGTCTGCGCTTCGCCGCAATCGCCGCGATGATCTGCACGCTATTCGCAATCACTTGGCGGCCCGGATCGACGAAGGGGCGTAATCGCGCGGAAATTTTCTGGGCGACGCTGCATGCTGTTCGTCCGACCGGGGGTGGGTAGATGTTTGGTTCGATCTTGGGCTTTCAGGTTGCGATTTTTCTGTCGATCCTGGCTGTTCGTGTCATCGCCAGAGGCAAGCTTGAACTGCTGTGCATCGGCTGGACGATCTTCACGTTCGTGATGGTCTTCGCTTCGCCGCTGATTCTGCTGCAATTGCTTGTCATCTGGGGAAGCTATGGCGTCCTGTCGGGAGGCGGCGACAGTCAAACTCGGACGAGCAAAGGTGCTGGCCCAAGCGTCACCATTCCATCCGTGGCGAGCACAACTCCTGTTACCAACCGGGCAAATGCCCAAGGTATTGGAACCGCCAAGGCCAAGCAGCCTGGAAGTCCGCCCACTGTGGTGGAAGGGTTTCTCGATAGCCTGTCGACCGGAGCGAATGACCTTCGTGTCGCGTCTGAAAAACTGTTGGATGCCGTTCAGGTCAAGGTTGCCATCCAGGAAAGAGTGTCTGCGGTTGTTCGTACGACTTATCCTGAACAGGCCGTACTGAAAGCGGCTCTCAGACAGGCTGGCGAGGAAGACCGGATTGACCGGACCTACGACACTCCTGAAAGACGCGCCCGGTTCGACAGGATACTGGTCGAAATCACATCCACTATGGAGCAGACGAAAACCGCATCCGCTCCGCGTGCTCCCTCGACCCCACCGGATTTCGGATTCCCGCCACGACACGCCGACGCGCGAGTAGCGGATGGTGCTGAAGCGGGTATTTTGCAGGCAAAGGAAAAGCATGAGCGCTTTCTCGATGATGTCTGTTCACAGCTGAAAGAGAATGCGAACCTCGCAAAGCATTTCTGGAAGTGGCTGGCCAAACTGGAAGAGCCGGCAATCGCGCGTGGGTTCGAGCGATATGCCAGAAGCCGGGGGATTGATGGTCCGCCAGCGCCGCATTCGCCATCGGTGAGCCTCAAAGCCGATCAACAGTCTGCCTTGGCCGACATCATGCCGGCACCCCCACCCCAGAATCCTTTTCGCGGCGCTATCGCGGCGGCCTTGGCGGAGAACACACGACTTCAGCTTTCTCCGGTCAGTCCCTTCGAGAAGGAAGCGGAAATGATCCGGGCCATCTGTGGATCGCTGGATATCGCCTCGCTCTATCATTTTACCCGTGTCGAGAATCTCCCATCCATCTTCCGGCACGGATTGCGCCCGGTACAGGCATTGCAGTCCAATCGGATTCCGTTCCGCTGGAATGACGAGCACCGGATCGATGGGCATGAAGACGCGATCTGCGTTTCCATTTCGCATCCGAACGAGAAGCTCTTCTATCGTTGGCGGATGAACAATCCCGCGCAGCGCTGGGCAGTGCTCTCGCTCGATCCGGCCATACTGTGGGAGAGCGAAGTGGCATTTTGCGCGCACAACGCTGCGGATCGCCGGATCAGCAAGCAGGGCCGAAAGACGCTGGGAAGTGCCAAGGCCTTCGGTGGTCTTTTCGTGAAGGGCGATGCCCAGCCCACGCGGGCCGAGCAGGGGCTGGCGCCATATGATCCGACGGATGTGCAGGCTGAAGTTCTGGTCTTTGCGGACATTCCCCCCTCGGCGATCACCGGGGTCGTCTTCAGTGATCCTGCGAGCCTGGCACAGTGGCATTCCGTGGTTGGCGAGCGAGATGTGATCGTCCATGCCGACCGGACGGGCCTGTTCGGGCTGCGCAGCGTGGCCCGCAAGATTGAAGGTAACTGAGACGATGGCGCTTCGGCCGGTATTCATTCCCGAGGCAGATGGCCCGGTTTTCGTGCGAACCGAAATGGTGTCGTTCACTTGGCACCCTGGCCTCTCCGCGTCGCAGAAGCAGAAGTCGGTGGCGTCGCTTCATGAGGCAGCCGCAGAAACTCTGGGGCTGTCGGCCATCCTGGAAGTGTCGAGCAAATCGACCGAGCAGCTTGGCGTCTCGCTTAGCGCATTCAATCTGCCGGTCTATCATCCCGTCGTAGGGCGGCCGGTAAGTGTGGAGTGCGCGTTTCAGGCGGGTAAGGTGTTTCAGAAAGGAGGGCCGTTTCTCGACCTCCTTCACATGACGTCCCGCGATGCGAAGCGCGACCCCCGCCTTCGCGATTCGGGCCAATTGACCGCCTTCCGGTTCGATGGGCAGGATTGGCCGATTGAACCGCAGACAGCCTTCTATGACTGGCTCTACATCACGGCTCTGTTGAGCAAGCCGGAATTCGCCAAGCCGATCCTCGCCCATGATGCCTTCACCGACATCGAGTTCAACCCGCAGCAATCGATCAACTGCCAGGCCTACGCGGTGGCCCTGTGTGTTTCGCTGGCGCGAAGGGGGATCGTGATGGACGTCGCCAGCACCCGCGAGACGTTCCTGGATTGCCTTAAAGGCGCAGGAACCAGCAATGCACGGCAGAACGACGTTCAACAGGGCTTCCTGTTCTGACAATGCCAGCCGCCTGTCGGCTTGCCGTCAGCCATGCACTCTAAGATGCCAGTTGGCTCACTTCCCTCACCGGCTGGTGAATATGGTGGCGACCGAGTTGGATAGTCGTTGTTCTTGATCAAAGCCGTTGGCGGTTGTTCGGCTTTTTCGCCCACCGTTTTCCCACTGCGTTCCCCTCGCATGCCCCCGGGGATGATGCGGGTGTCTGCGCGTCAGTGAGGCGCGGAGGGGCGAATTTTGGACATGTGGCTGAGCTGAAAGTCCGCAGAATAGGCCGAGTTAGGGCATCTGCGGGCTCCTGCAAAAGGCTGTAAGCCGGGCTTTTAATCAGTAGGTCGCTGGTTCGAACCCAGCAGGGCTCACCACCTTTTCGTGGTCGATCGTAATCGCTTTGTGCAATGTCTGATGTAGGCGGCCGGAGGAACGTGCGGCCGCCCGGCGTTGTCAGGAGTAAGGGATCGGTTCGGCCGTGAAGATCGAGACTTCCTGACCCGGCAGCATCACTGCGGATTTTCCGCTGATCCAGATCGAACCGAGCAAGGCGCCGACGGTGTTGCCTCGGCCTTCCTGGCGATGGACGCCGCGCACCGCATAGTCCTTGCCACCGACATTGACCGAAGTGAACGTCACCTCGAACTTGCCGGACTTGCCACCGATCGCTCGCCCTGTTTTCCAGGTCACGGTTCCGGTGACGGTGGATCCGCGGGGGATGACGACGAAATCGCCTTCCTTGACGTCGCCGATTGTGGAGAAGGTGAACTTCTGCCCCTCCTCGACGTGCTTCGACGAAATTTCCGCTTGTGGCGTCACCGTCATCGATGTGCTGGCCGGCATGAATTTCTGCGTATTTTGCTGAATTTCCTGCGCCATCACAGGCGCAGCGCAAGACGCGAGGCCAAAGGCCATCGCGATCATGAAATGCTTCATGATTTCCCCCTCGTAAACACATGTTCCCCGAGGGCGGGTTAACCCGCTTGCAGGCGGGTCGGAAGTGAAAGATTGTCCAGCGGCGTCAGTGAATTCGCAAGGGCGGGCTTTTCGGCCTTAATCCGCGCTGGGGCGCTTGCCTTCCGGGGTGCCCAGACCTTCGAGCTGTGCTTCCGTCAGGTTTTCGCTGAAAGCGGGCGAGAGCTTGCGTTCGAGGCGGCGGCACATGTCCGAGTGGGCGATCAGTGCCCGCGCGGTCTCGCGCAGGGTGGCATAGTCGAGCGAGACGTCGCCCGAGATCCAGTCGCGAACCTCGCGTTCGGCTATGCCGAGGTGGCGGGCCAGCGCGCGCTGGCCGCCAAGGGCGTCTACGGCCTGAGAGAAGATGGCGAGCTGGATGTCTGAGGCTTGCGGCATAGACGGACGCATGGGCGCAATCGCTTCCGGGCGCAAGCCGGACAGGCAGGATCAAAGCTCGCTAACTACAGGTTTCTAGAGCAGTTTCGGATCCGACTGCATTGGATCAACTGCTCTACGTCTTTGATCTACCGCATTTTCCGGGTCGTCAGGTGATTCCGCCTGATGAGAAAATGCTCCAATGGAGCCATCTTTTCAGGCGTTTTTGTCCAGGCGCCGGGCGGTAAGCGTCGTGCCGATTGTTGCGCCGACGATTGCGGCGATGCCGAGCCATTTGGCGAGGGGCAGCATCTCGCCCAGCAGCAGCGCACCCGCCAGCGCGCCCACCGCCGGTTCGCCGCTGGTGAGGATGCCGAAGCTCTTGGTCGGCAGGCGGCGCAGGGCGAACATCTCCAGCGAATAGGGGATCGCGCTCGAGAAGATCGCGACGACCAGGGCCACGGCCAGGACATGGGGCTGGAGCAGTGTCGTTCCCGCCTGGGCCAAGCCGAAGGGCAGGGCGACGAATGCGGCCACGGTCATGCCATAGGCGGGCGCGGCGGCGCCCAGGGTTTCTCCGGCCCGTTTGCCGAGCAGGATGTAAGCGCCCCAGAACACGCCCGCTCCCAGCGCCAGCAATACGCCCACCGGGTCGACCGCATCGCGCGTGATATCCAGGGGCAGGAGCAGCGAAAGTCCCGCCACCGCCAGCGCGATCCAGGCGAGGTCCACGCGGCGACGTGAGGCAAACGTCGCTACCGCCAGCGGTCCGGTGAACTCGACCGCCAATGCAATGCCGAGCGGAATGCGCTGGATCGCGAAGTAGAACAGCAGGTTCATGGTTCCCAGCGCGACCCCGTAGGGCAGGGCGGCGTGGAGCATGCGCCGGTCGAACGGTCTCTGCCACACGCGGAACACGCCGCAGAGAATGGCTGCCGCCAGCGACAGCCGCAGTGCCGTGGTGCCTGCCGGGCCGATCACCGGAAACAGCGTCTTGGCCACCGAAGCGCCCCAGCAGATCGACACCATGGCGGCGCCGACTGCGGCGAGCGGTGCGAAATCGCTGGATGTGGAACGTGCGGCGATGCGGCGAAAGACCATGGAACCCTCGATTGGAAACGCCGCAGCTTTTATCGTCGGGCTGCGATAAAGGTGTTCTATGATTGCTGTGTGTCGATAATATTTATCGCCAACATCCGACGAAAGACCGATCACGATGCCCGATGCGTTCGACTTGCGCATTCTGACCGAGCTCCAGCGCGACGCGCGGATTTCGATGCCGGACTTGTCCGAGATCGTCGGGCTTTCGGCTCCGGCCTGCTACCGGCGCGTCAGGGCCTTGCGCGAGCAGGGTGCGATCGAGCGGGAGATGGCGCTGGTCGCGCCCCGGACCATGGGCTGGCTGGTGACGATGATCGTGCTGGTCTCGCTGGATACCGACAAGGGCCGGGTGGTCGACGGTCTCGTGGCGCGGCTGCGGCAGGCGCGGGAGGTGATCGACGTCTGGTACGTGACCGGCGATCACGACCTGGTGTTGCAGGTCGCCGCGCAGGACATGGAGCACTACGATGCCTTTTCCCGGCGGGTGCTCCACGGCGAGGAGCATGTCCGCGCGTTCAAGACGCTGGTGGTGATGCAGCATCCCAAGCGTTCGGCGGCCTTGCCGCCTGCTTGAAGGGGCGGCTAAACTATCCGTCATTGCGAGCGCAGCGAAGCAATCCAGGGCCGGTTTCACGCCGCTCTGGATTGCTTCGCTGCGCTCGCAATGACGAGAGAATAGAGGCGGGCCGTGTCGGCATGTCGCCTCAGGCGCGAGCGGCGTTCTCTTCCGGGCGCAAAGTCAGCACGCGTACACCGTCCGCCGTAACCGCGACGGTATGTTCGAACTGGGCCGAGAGCTTGCCGTCGGTAGTGACGACGGTCCAGCCGTCGTCCTCGGTGCGGACGGTCCGGCGGCCCTGGTTCAGCATGGGCTCGATGGTGAAGACCATGCCCTCGCGCAGCGCCATGCCGGTTCCGGGGCGGCCGAAATGGAGGACTTCGGGCTTCTCGTGCATTTCCCGGCCGATGCCGTGGCCGCAATAGTCTTGCACGACGGAATAGCCGGCCCGCTTGGCGTGGCGTTCGACGGCGTGGCCGATGTCGCCCAGTCGGGCGCCGGGACGCACCGCGCGGATGCCTTTCCACATGGCCTCGTAGGTGGTCTGGACCAGCCTCCTCGCGGTGGGGGAGACCTCGCCGATCAGGTAGGTCTTGCTGGAATCGGCGATGAACCCGTTCTTTTCCAGGGTAATGTCGAAATTGACGATGTCGCCGTCCCGCAGCACGTCTTCGGTGGAGGGGACGCCGTGGCAGACGACCTGGTTGCGCGAGCAGTTCAGGACGAAGCCGTAGCCGTACTGGCCCTTGCTGGCGGGGCGCGCGGCGAGATCGTCGACGATGAACGCTTCGACGAGGTCGTTGATCTCCATCGTCGTGCGTCCGGCGAGCGGCTGGCCGTCCAGCCAGGTGAACACGGAGGCGAGCAGGCGGCCGGATTCGGCCATGAGCTCGACTTCGGCAGGCGACTTGATCATCGCGCGGCGACTCCGGTCCCGACCGGTCTCCCGCCGGGTTCGTTTCCTGGATCGACCCCGGCTTCGCGCAATTCGCGCACGACGATTTCCTGGAACGTCAGCCCCGGATTCATTTCGCAGAGCATGCCGATGCGGATCCAGAACGCCGCTTGGGCATTGATCGACCGGTACGAGGCCTTGCTGGCCTTGCGCAGCTGCTCGTGGAGTTCATCCTCGATGTTGACGATGCCCATTGAACCATCCTGAATATACGAATCGTATATGTTTCATATCGGCCTAGGGATCATCTCGCAAGCGCGGCGATTGACGGGGGGCGGATTTGCCCCAAGGGTCCGGTCGCGATTGGAGAGATTCGACAATGAGATCCGGAAAGCTGGCCTGTATCTTGCTGACCGCTCCGCTTGGGCTGGTTCCCGTGGCGGCTGAGGCCGGGTTCTACACCGGGGACGAGCTTTACGCGATCTGCACGCGCGAGCGGGGCAGCAGCGACTACGTCGAGAAGACCTATGAATGCATCGCCTACATCACCGGTGCGGTGGATGCCTTCAACACCACACGCAAGGTCAACAAGCTGGACAGCTGCATTCCCGGCGATGTGACGATCAGCCAGCTCAAGACCGAGACGGTCGATTACCTCCGCAACAACCCGAAGGACCGGCAAGGCCCGGCGTCCGAGCAGGTCTTCGCCGCGACCCGCAAGGCCTGGCCCTGTGCCGCTCCAAAGGCGTCTCAGAAAAAGGCGCCCGCGAAGAAGAAGAGCGCTCCCAGGAAGAGGCGCTAGCCCTTTCCTTAGCCCTTTCCTTCCGTGGCGCGGCGGTGGAAGATCCGCTCGTGGAAGTACCATTGATAGGGATAGCGCTCCAGCAGGCGGTAGACGATCTGGGTGAAGCCGAGCGTCACCGGAATGACGACCGCCAGGAACAGCAGCAGTGACAGCGGCCAGTCGGGACGGAACAGGCCCAGGCTGACGAAGAGATGCCGGGTGACGAAGTAGGTATAGGGGTGAGCCAGGTAGAGGCTGTAGCTCACCGTGCCGAGATAGAGCACGGCAGGCCGGTCGAGCAGGCGTCCGGTCAGGCTGCCGGGGGCGAGCGCCAGGAAGAAATAGGCCGAAGTGAAGGCCAGTGTCGCATAGGCGTTCGGGTTGCCCATGTTCTTCAGCATGAAGTCGTAGTGCTGGATCGAGCCGAAATAGAGGCAACCGGCGAAGGCCAGCAGTTCCAGCGGTGGGTTCCAGGCGCGTGGCGGGCGCAGGCCGCGTTCGTCCAGCAGCCGCGCACCGATCCCGGCGAGAAAGAAGAGCATCGCCGGGAAGCGGTAGACGAGCCAGGCGCAGGCGAGCGCCAGCAGCATTGTCGCCAGCTTTTCCTTGCGGCGTAGCGCGGCATGGGCAGTCAGGCAGGCCATGGCGTAGAACAGCACTTCGTAGCTCAGGCTCCAGGCATTGGGGGTGAGCTGCTCGGTATGGGTCAGCAGGTTGACGAGCAGCAGTGCGGGCACGATCGAGCCGAGGTCGTTCAGTTCGGGAAAGGCATTGCTCCAGGCATTCACTGCGATGAACAGCAGTGAGAAGGCCAGGAACAGCGGATAGAGCCGGAAGAAGCGGCGTAGCGCGAACTCGCGCGGGGAATAGCGCCGAACGCTGGGCAGAATGACGTAGCCGCTGATCACGAAGAATAGCCAGACCCCCCAGCGCCCGAAGTTCCAGGGCGCCTCCATCATGGCGAAGTAGCTGGGATCGTGCGGATATACGTTGAGGCCGACCCCGCCGGCGACGTGGGCCAGGAACACCATGGTTGCCGCCACGCCGCGCAGGGCATGAACGGTGGGATTGAAGGCGCCGCGTCGTGCCCCGACGGTATCGGCACCCGCTTTCTTCCGTGCCGTATCCGCGGAGACGGTTTCCGCCGCGCCGACCGGTTCAAGGTCAAGCGGCAGGGCCGAGGCCGTCTTGTCGGTCATGGCCGGCTCACGCCACGCGATTTGGCGTGGGCAGGGTGGGACGTGCGTGTTTCGGTGCAGGGACGGCGGAACCGGAATTCACCGGTTCGCCGAGCGAGGCCACCCGGCTCGGCAGGCTGTAGCCGAGGCGGCGCAGATCGTAGCCGGTCATGCGCTGGAGCTGCTGGTTGCTCTCGGCGTAGCGTTCGCCGACCGCCCGCTCGATCTGACCCATCAGGCGGCGGCGTAGCAGTCCGTTGAACACGCCGGTGAAAGCGAAGAGCGGACGCAGCTTGCGATAGTAGCGGTCGAACCACGGGAACAGGATCGGCGCCTCGGGCGAAAGCTGGTTGCGGTTGAACAGGGCATTGAGCGGACGGCGCAGCGCCTGCATCAGGATCGGCATGCCCTCGTTGGCGGGGACCTTGAAGATGTCATGCGGGATCAGGGAGGAATCCTGTCTGCAGAACTGGGCGATCTCGCGGGCGACGCGGCAGCCGTCGCTGCGCAGGGCCTCGTAGGGCAGTACCAAGACGTTGTCCGCGCCGAAGAGCCGGCGGTAGTACTCGATGCACTGGACATAGGCGAAGGAGCGGAAGTCGAACTCCGGCTTGCGGGAAAGCGTCCATTGCAGCGGCGTGGTCAGGCGGCGGAACGACAGCGAGCCGCCGTCGCTGATATATTGCAGATAGTAGGAGAAGATCATCGAGCGCTGCTCGCGCACGAAGATCAGGATGCGGGCGTCGGGCAGGCAGTTCTTGATGCGGTCGGCGATCAGCTTGGCGTCGTATCCGCCGGAGGCGGGGTAGCCCGAGAGCCGTTCGTGCGAAACGACCAGCGTATTGCCGCGCGTCTGGGCTTCGCGGTTGCGGCGGCGATAGCTCTGGATCCGTCCGGGCGAAAGGTCGTCGAACGGGCCTTGCTTCACGAAATCGACCTGGACGTGGTAGCGGTCGTTTTCGAGCCGCTCGAAGCCCAGGTCGCTCCGCGCGAAGAGCGCATTCTGCAAGAGCGTGGAGGCGGTCTTGTGGAATCCGATATGGACAAGTGGTCTTGTACCCGGCTCCTGCACGTCGCACTCCCTGGTTGCTGCGCGCGCGTGCCGGGAAGGGTCAGGCGGCGCCGACATCGTTTGTTACGTTCAGGACAAGACCTTGAACACAAACGAGAGACCATGGCGGACGGGCATGGGTCAATTGCCATGAATCGCCCGGCCCATCCCCCGAAAGTCTAGGCATTGGGGCGTCAGGAGTGTCCGGAGGGCAACTTGGCGCGAAAGGCGGCATCCGGAACGATGTTGCCCCGGCACGCAGCCGGGGCAACGAGGCATCAGCGGCACACGCGGACGCGGCGATGATGGCGCCACTCGGTCCAGCAACGGCGCGGATTTCTGTAGGCGTGGTGACGGCGGGCCTCGTGGCGACGCCACTGGTTGCGACGGCGATCGTCATAGCGGCGCCGGTCGTAACGGGGACGATCGTATCGGCGGTGATCGCGGCGATAGTCATCGCGGTGCGCCACGCGTTCCACACGGTCGTGGCGGCCGTCGTAGGGATGTGCGTCGGCCGTCGCGGTCAATCCCAGACTGCCCGCCATCAAGGCGAGTGCAGCGGAAATTTTAAGAATTCTCATGGGCTTCTCCTGAGCGAAGGAAGGAGAGAAGTCGGCCCTGGGGCGGACTTTCTCCTTGAACTCCGGCATAGGCTGCCGCGCTGAACATCGGCTGACATTTGCAGGCGTCGGAGCCTGAGGCGGCAGGATGTGCCCTCGGCCGGTTGAACCGCTTGCGAGCCGGGCGTCGGGCCGCTGCGGCCGGTCTTCGTAGCCGCAGGACAGGCCCGTGCCGGTTCGCTTATTCTACGTCAGGGGACGGGTCGAAGCGCTGCTCGGTCATGATCGTCCAGCCGGTCATGAACAGCGCGCCCGCCAGCGGGCCGAGGACGATGCCGCTGAGGCCGACGAGTTCGATCCCGCCCAGCGTCGTCACCAGCACCAGCCAGTCGGGAATGCCGGTGTCGCGGCCGACCAGCATGGGGCGCAGGACATTGTCGGCGAGGCCGATGACCAGCACGCCCGAGCCGATCACCACCGCGCCCTGCCAGATCGCCCCGGTCGCCAGCAGGTAGACCGCGACCGGTGCCCAGACGATGGCGGGGCCGATGGCGGGGAGCAGGGCGGCAATGGCCATGAGCAGGCCCCAGAGCAGGGCCGCCGGGACGCCGACGATCGCGAACGTGATGGAGCCCAGCGCGCCCTGGGCCAGCGCCACCAGGCCGGAGCCCTTGATGGTCGCCCGCACCACGGTGACGAAACGCTCGGCCAGCCGCCTTGCCACGCTCTGTTCGAGCGGCAGGGCGCGTACGACGGCGGGGCCGATCCGGTCGCCGTCGCGCAGCAGGAAGAAGGTGACGTAAAGGCCGACACCGAAGGCCAGGATGAACGAGGCCGCATTGGCGCCGATGGCGAGGGCGCGGCTGGCGATCAGGCTGACGCTGTTGCTCACCGCTTCGCTGATGCGGGCCTGGGCGCGCTCGAAGCTGTTGAAGCCGAAGCTGTCGAGCTGGGTCTGGACGCGCAGCGGGAGGGCGTCGTGAACCTTCTGGAAATATTCCGCGAAATTGATCTGGCCGTCGCGCATCTGCGCATAGACCCCGGCCGCCTGCTCGACGACGAGGCTGGTGATGATCAGGGCCGGAATGACGACCGCGACCGAGATCACCAGCAGGGCGACGGCGGCGGCCAGGTTGCGGCGCTCCGGCCAGCGCGCGAGCAGCCGCTGGAACAGGGGCTGGAACAGCAGCGCGGCAAGGGCCGCCCAAAGCAGGGCGCCGATGAAGCTCGACACGACGAGGGTGAGGGCGATGGTGATCGCGGCGAGGAAGAGGATCAGCCCTCCGTTTTCCACGCGCGCTCGGTTCATGGTCATGTCTGCAATTGCCCCCTCGGAGATGGTCGTGCGTCGAAACGCGCCGAACCGCGCTTTGCTCCGGGGCGCGGCCCAGTGTCAATTCATGAGGTTTCAGGCGTACTTGTAAGGTCCGCCGCTGGCGAGGGCAGCCTGATAGGCGGGGCGTGCATGGATCCGGTCCAGCCAGTTCAGCGTCGCCGGTCGCGAAGGGCCGAGACCCGCGCGGTTGCGGGCGGCTTCGAGCGGAAAGCTCATCATCACGTCGGCGGCGGTGAAGGTCTCGCCCGCAAACCAGTCCCGGCCGGCCAGTTCCTGTTCGACGAAATCGAGGTGGACGTCGATCATCGGCTGGATGCGCTTCTGGGCGATAGGACCGAGGAGGGGAATGCGGCCGAGCACCAGCTTGAGCAGCAGCGGCGGCATCAGCGAGCCTTCCGCATAATGCAGGAAGTGGCGGTAGCGCAGGGTATCCTCGCGCGCGGCGGGAGGTCCCAGCCTGCCGCCAGCCTTTTCCGTGAGGTATTCGACGATGGCGCCGGTCTCCGCGATCGTCAGCGGGGCATCGCCGTCATCGTCGACGATCACCGGGGACTTGCCGAGCGGATGGACCGCGCGGAGCTGGGGCGGCGCCAGCATGGTCTTTTCGTCCCGCTCGTATCGGCGGAGTCCGTAGGGGAGCCCCAGTTCTTCCAGCAGCCAGAGGACACGCTGGGAGCGCGAGTTTTCAAGGTGGTGGACGATAATCATGCGGAACGGAACGCAGGAACCGTCAGGAAGGTCCAAGGTAAAAGCGGGTACTGAAAACGGGTCCGGCCCCGGTCGCTTGGGGCGATCGGGGCCGGAGGCTGGGCGAAGGATGCGCCGAGCGCCTGAAAGGCGCGGGGTTGGGGTGGGGGAGGCGCTTCCTTCGCGGCGGACCGGCCCGGCTGGGGTGCCGGAGCCGGAGGCCGTTCCAGCCTTGCTCTGGGACGGGGTTCAGGAGCGGGCGATCACCAGCCGATGGTGACCGAACCGCGCAGAGCGAGATCGACGCGGCCATGGCGATCTTCGGCCGAAAGTTCGCCGCCCATCGTCAGGCCCAGGGTGCCGCCGATGGCGCGCAGGCGGGCAAACCAGCCGCTCGTCGCCTCGTCGCCGTCCAGCGTGAAGTTCTGGCCGCCTGCGAAGTGCGCGGTGGTTGAGCCGATGCCGCCGCTGACGATCTCGCGCCAGCCGCCTTCGGTTTCGATGCGGAACCAGTTCTCGTCGCGGCGCTGCATGCCCATGAAGTCGATGCCGAGCGTCATGCTGCCGTTCACGCCGAGTTCGTCGCTGGTGCGCGAGGCGACCGCGAGGTCGAGCGCCTTGCCGCCGCCGTTCTCGGTGTAGCCGTCTTCCTTCAGGCGCACGTAGTCGACCGTGACGGCCGGACGATAGAAGACATGGCTGCCGCCGCCCTCATAGGAAGCGCCGCCCGCAGCGGTGACGAACGTACCGTTCCACTTGCCCTTGATCGTGCGGCTGACGTTCTCCGTGCCGATCGCGCCGATGAATTGGCGCTCGCTGTCGAAGTTGGACCGGCCGATCGAGGCGCGGCCGTAGCTCTGTAGTGCGCCGAACTGGCCGCGCCAGTGGCCGGCGAGTTCGAAGGAGTTCGACTTGATCTCGCTGGTGCCGCCGCTCGTGTGGCGATTCCAGAGATATGAGAACGTGCCGCCGAACCGGCCGATGCCGGTCAGGTACTCGGCGCCGAGCGACATGGCGTAGCCTTGCAGGTTGTAGGCGGCGCTGGCACCGGCCTTCTTGTCGCTGCCCCAGAACGAGAGGTTCATCGTCGTGCTGAACCGGCCTTCGCCCCAGACCGGGTTGATCGGGTCCATGAGCTGGCGGCCGACGGTGCGGGCGCCGAGGCTGATGCCCTCGAACGAACCGCCCGCATGGTCGGGCAGCATCTGGCCCACGGCCTGGCGGAACTGGTCGCCGTTGGTGATGCCGAGGAACACGTCCTCGATCTTCTCGTCCTGGCTGAGGGCGGTGAAGATCGCGTTGTAGGCGGTCGCCTGCGAGCGGTTGAGGCCGAGTTCGGCCACCGTGCGGCGGGCGACATCGACGACGACGGTGTTCGCGGCGGCCTTGTCGTCCAGCGTGGCCTTGAACATGTAGGGCACGAGGTCGGTCGCGGCCTTGAGGTTGTCGCGGCCCTGGATCGTCCCGGCGGTCAGCACCTGGTAGCTGCCCTCGGCGGTGGAAACGTCGGCGAGCTTGATCGCCAGCTTGGAACCGTCCGCGAAGGAGGCGGTGCCGGCGACGGTGTAGGCCGAACCCTGGCCCGCCGCCTTGTTGAGCGTCACGGCCACGATGCCGTCCTTGCCGACATCGAGCGAGCCGATCGCGGTGGGCTTGTTCACGTCGAGCATGCCGCCCGTGACCTTGATCGCGAGGTTTCCGGCATTCGTCAGCGAACCGGAGAAGACCGACGTGCCGGTGAGGGTCAGCGTATCGGCGCCGCCGCCAAAGTCCGCCGTGCCGACGAAGCGCGAGGTGCCTGCCAGCGTCATCGTGTCCGAACCGCTGCCGAACGTGACGTTGCCGGTCTGCACGGCCTTGCCGGAAAGGGCGAGGGTATTGTTACCGCCGCCGAAGGCGACATTGCCGGTCACGGTGCCATCGGCAATGTCCACCAGGTCGTTACCGCCGCCGAGCCGGATGTCGCCGACGATCGAGGGGGCGGCGAAGCCCGCGCCGACCTGGGTCTGCTTCACGGTGACGCTGCCGGTGGCGTTCGAAAGGTCGATGGCCACGTTCTTGCCCGAACCGGCCTTGGCGCCGGTGGCCGAGATCGTGCCGCTGTTCTCGATGAGGTTCAGGGTGCCGCTGGCATCGCTGATCGCGGTGGCCGCGCCGTTTTCGTTGACGGCGGCAGCCTTGATCGTGCCCGAGTTGCGCAAGGTGGGCAGGCTGGCGCCCGCATCGATGCGGACGGCAACGGCCTGCGCGCCCGATGCGCTGATCGTGCCGGCGTTCTGGACCAGCGGCGTGCTCGCGCCCGCGCCGAGCCGCAGCGCGGTCGCCGAGGCGTCCTTCGAGGTGGCCGCGATACCGCCGGTAATGCCGATGCCGTTCGCGATCGTCACCTTGCCGCCGAGCCCGCCGATGGCCACGCCGTTGCCGTCGATCCCGGCGTAGAGACCGTGGCCTTCCACGGTGCCGTCGATCTGGAGGCCGTACTTGCTGGCGGTGCTGGCAACCGGACCGATGGCGATGTCCTTGGTGGCCGAGCCGATCACGATGGCCGGGGCCTTGCCGTAAGTGGCGACCTTGGCAGCGCCTTCGGTGGCGTCGGGGATGCCGTCGCCGTCTTCGTCGGCATAGTTGGGATCGCTGTCCTTGGGCGCGACGGCGAGGACGATGCCGCCGGTCACGTTGCCTTCGATCACGATGGCAGAGCCGCCCTGAAGCAGGTCGTCGGCATCGAGCTTCGAGGGGTCGGCGGGCGGGGTGGTATAGCGGTAGCCGGTCGAGACGATCGCGCCCTGCACGACCATCGCCCCGTTCACGTCGCCGCCGAACTGCGCGCCGATCGCGTTCTTGCCCTGCGCCAGCACCGAACCGGCAAGGCGGACGTTGCCGTCGATCTGGCCGGTCTTCACGCCGATGGCGTTGTCGCCCAGCACGTTGGTCTTGCCGTCATGGGTGAAGTTGCCGGTGAGCTTGCCGCCCAGCGAGATACCGGCGGAATCGTTGCCCTTGATGGTGATCGTGCCGCTCTGGGTGATCTTGCCGGTGTGGTCGCCTTCGGTGCGGATGCCGATCTTGTTCGAGCCGAGCGCGAAGGGACCGTCGAGATCGCCGTCCTTGTCGTCGTCGGTGGGAGTATAGGGCTCGTCGAGCGTGATCGTGCCGGTGTTGACGATGTCGCCCGTGGTCCCGGCATTGGCGACGACGCCGCGTACGCCGTTGGCATTGGTAATCGTGATCGCACCGGCATTGGCGACATTGTTGTTGCTGTCCATCGTCACGGCCGTGCCGGACGTCAGCACGACGGAGCCGTCCTTCGTGATGTTGATCGCGTCGGCGGCGCCGTTCTTGATCGTCGAGGTGAGGAGCGGCGTGGTCTTCTTGGTGGTCACGTCCTCTGCATGGGCGGCGGTCGCCATGGCGAGAAGCGCGGTGGAAGCAAGCAGGTAGCGAGGCATCTTCGTCCCTTCAGGTCGATATCGAGACCTGAGACGGAGACCTTCGCGGGCGGCCTTGGAAAAAAGTTCGAAGGCCGGAGATCGCGATCCGGTGTGGCGCGGTGCGCGGCCGGTAAATCTTGACCCTCGGGTGCAAATCTCCTAAGGGCGCGCATCTCCTGCGGGTATTCCCGAAGGAAACGACATAGAGCTGAACATTGCCATGTCAGCATTTCCGGGCCTTTCGGCGCAGTCCTGCGCGTGAACGGCGGCAAGGTTCCCGCGAATCGCGGACCTTCGGACGGAACGGCGCATGGCAAAGTAATCCGGTGCATTGGCCGGGTGGAGTGTTTTTCGGCTCACGTGTGCAGCGAGCATGGCGCTTGCGGCCAGCGGTCCCGGCTTTCGCCGGGATGACGGGCGCAAGCAGGCGGACTCGTTGGAATGCGTGACCTCACTCTTCCCTTTCAGATGTGCCGGCCCGGAGATCTCCGGGGTGCGACGGGTCGATGCCGATGGTTTCGGCGGCGATCCATCGCACTCCCATTTGAAAGAAGAGTATAGATGCCCACTATCAACCAGCTGGTCCGCAAGGGCCGCGAGCCGCAGAAGGCCAAGTCGAAGGTTCCTGCCATGGAGCAGAACCCTCAGAAGCGCGGCGTCTGCACCCGCGTGTACACCACGACCCCGAAGAAGCCGAACTCGGCTCTCCGCAAGGTCGCCAAGGTCCGTCTGACCAACAGCCGCGAAGTCATTTCGTACATCCCGGGTGAAGGCCACAACCTGCAGGAGCACTCGGTCGTGCTCATCCGCGGCGGCCGCGTTCGCGACCTTCCCGGCGTGCGCTACCACATCCTTCGCGGCGTGCTCGACACGCAGGGCGTCAAGGATCGCAAGCAGTCGCGCTCGAAGTACGGCGCCAAGCGTCCGAAGTAAGCTGGTCTCAAGGGCCGCGGCGGGGCGCCCGTCATCCCAGCGAAAGCTGGGACCGCTGGCAGCCTAACCCGACCTTGAAGACAAGAAACATACCGAGCGCCCAGTGAGGCCAGCGGTCCCAGCTTTCGCTGGGATGACAGTTGAAGACCTCCGCTACGCTCCGGACTTTTTGGAGTTTAAGAAATGTCACGTCGTCGTCGTCCCGAGAAGCGGGAAATCCTGCCTGATCCGAAGTTCGGTGATCAGGTCCTGTCGAAGTTCATGAACAACCTCATGCTCGACGGCAAGAAGTCGGTCGCCGAATCGATCGTCTACGGTGCCATGGAAACCATGGAAACCCGCGCCAAGTCGGACCCGGTCCAGCTGTTCCACGATGCCCTGAACAACGTGAAGCCGCAGATCGAAGTCCGCAGCCGCCGCGTCGGTGGTGCGACCTACCAGGTTCCGGTCGAAGTTCGTCCGGAGCGTGCCCAGGCACTCGCCATCCGCTGGCTGATCACCGCGGCGCGCAACCGCCCGGAAACCACCATGGCGGCGCGTCTGTCGGGTGAGCTGCTCGATGCTGCCAACAACCGCGGCAACGCCGTGAAGAAGCGCGAAGACACGCACCGCATGGCGGACGCGAACCGCGCCTTCTCGCACTACCGCTGGTAATGTGAGCGTGTGGCCCCGGATGACTGGTCATCCGGGCGTCACACTTTTAATTCAGGGGGCGAGGTCTTATCTGAAGGCCGCCTCGCTCCCGAAACACTCCTGCTAAGGATTCCCACCATGGCACGCAGCCATCCGCTCAATATGTACCGTAACATCGGTATTATGGCGCACATCGACGCCGGTAAGACCACCACGACCGAGCGTATCCTCTACTACACCGGCAAGTCCTACAAGATCGGCGAAGTCCACGACGGCGCTGCTACCATGGACTGGATGGAGCAGGAGCAGGAACGCGGCATCACCATCACCTCGGCTGCGACCACCTGCTTCTGGACGTCCGAGGGCCAGGAATACCGCATCAACATCATCGACACCCCCGGGCACGTCGACTTCACCATCGAAGTCGAACGCTCGCTGCGCGTGCTCGACGGTGCGGTCGCGTGCTTCGACGGCGTTGCCGGCGTTGAGCCGCAGTCGGAAACCGTGTGGCGCCAGGCTGACAAGTACGGCGTTCCGCGCATGTGCTTCATCAACAAGCTCGACCGTACCGGTGCGAACTTCAAGTACTGCGTGCAGTCGATCATCGACCGCCTCGGTGCGACGCCTGCCGTGCTCTACATTCCGATCGGCCTCGAAGCCGACCTGAAGGGCCTGGTGGACCTGGTTCACAACCGTGCGATCGTCTGGAAGGACGAATCGCTCGGCGCCGAATTCTTCTACGAAGAAATCCCGGCTGAGCTGGCTGACGAAGCCGCCGAGTACCGCACCAAGCTCATCGAACTCGCCGTCGAGCAGGACGACGAGGCGATGGAAGCCTACCTCGAAGGTAACGAGCCGGACGTCGCCACGCTCAAGAAGCTGATCCGCAAGGGTACGCTGGGCCACGCGTTCGTGCCGGTCGTCTGCGGCTCGGCGTTCAAGAACAAGGGCGTTCAGCCCCTGCTCGACGCCGTCGTCGACTACCTGCCTTCGCCGCTCGACATCGAAGACGTCCAGGGCGTCAAGGTCGACAGCGACGAACCCGACAGCCGTCCGCCGGAAGACACCGCACCGTTCTCGGCGCTCGCCTTCAAGGTCATGAACGATCCCTTCGTGGGCTCGCTCACCTTCATCCGCATCTACTCGGGTACGCTCTCGAAGGGCTCGTACCTGAACTCGGTGAAGGGCAAGAAGGAAAAGGTCGGCCGCATTCTCGAAATGCACGCCAACGACCGTAAGGACATCGAAGAAGCCTTCGCGGGCGACATCGTTGCTCTTGCCGGCATGAAGGAAACCACCACGGGCGACACGCTCTGCGCGGAAAAGGCGCCGATCGTTCTCGAACGCATGGAATTCCCCGAGCCGGTCATCGAACTGTCGGTGGAACCGAAGACCAAGGCCGACCAGGAGAAGATGGGCGTCGCGCTCAACCGTCTCTCGGCCGAGGATCCCTCGTTCCGCGTCACCACCGACCACGAGTCGGGCCAGACGATCATCAAGGGCATGGGCGAACTTCACCTGGACATCATCGTCGACCGTATGCGTCGCGAGTTCAAGGTCGAAGCCAACGTCGGCGCTCCGCAGGTCGCCTATCGCGAATACCTCGCCAAGGCTGTCGATGTGGACTACACCCACAAGAAGCAGTCGGGCGGTACCGGTCAGTTCGGTCGCGTGAAGATCAAGGTCACGCCGGGCGAGCGCGGTGCGGGCATCACCTTCAAGGACGAGATCAAGGGCGGTAACATTCCGAAGGAATATATCCCCGCGATCGAAAAGGGCATGCGCGAAACCGCTGCCTCGGGTTCGCTGGTCGGCTTCCCGATCATCGACTTCGACATCGTCCTCTACGACGGTGCCTACCACGACGTCGACTCGTCGGCCCTGGCCTTCGAAATCGCCGGTCGCGGTGCTATGCGTGAAGTCGCCCAGAAGGCCGGCATCAAGCTGCTCGAGCCGATCATGAAGGTCGAAGTCGTCACCCCCGAGGAATACCTCGGCGACGTCATCGGCGACATGAACAGCCGTCGTGGCCAGATCCAGGGCACCGACAGCCGCGGCAATGCCCAGGTTGTCGAGTCCATGGTTCCGCTGGCGAACATGTTCGGCTACGTGAACCAGCTCCGCTCGTTCACCCAGGGTCGTGCAAACTACTCGATGTTCTTCTCCCATTACGACGAAGTCCCGGCGAACGTCGCGGCCGAGGTCAAGGAGAAGCTTGCCTAATCGGCAAGATCATTCTAGGGGCGGCGCCTGTTTCGGCGGGCGCTGCCTCACATTCCCGCAGATTACAATTCAAGCAAAGAAGGTTTGAAAATGGCGAAGGCAAAATTCGAGCGGAACAAGCCGCACTGCAACATCGGCACCATCGGTCACGTTGACCACGGCAAGACCACCCTGACGGCCGCCATCACCAAGGTGATGTCGGAAACCTTCGGCGGTGAAGCCGTTGACTTCGCGAACATCGACAAGGCTCCGGAAGAGCGCGAGCGCGGCATCACGATCTCGACCGCTCACGTCGAGTACGAGACCGAAGCTCGTCACTACGCGCACGTCGACTGCCCGGGTCACGCTGACTACGTGAAGAACATGATCACCGGTGCTGCCCAGATGGACGGCGCTATCCTGGTCGTGAACGCTGCTGACGGCCCGATGCCGCAGACCCGCGAACACATCCTGCTCGCTCGCCAGGTCGGCGTGCCGCAGCTGGTCGTGTACATGAACAAGGTCGACCAGGTCGACGACGAAGAACTGCTTGAGCTCGTCGAACTTGAAGTTCGCGAACTGCTCTCGTCGTACGACTTCGACGGCGACAACATCCCCGTCATCAAGGGTTCGGCTCTGGCCGCCCTCGAAGGCCGTGACGACAACATCGGCAAGAGCTCGATCCTCGAACTCATGAAGGCTGTCGACGACTTCATCCCGCAGCCCCCGCGTCCCACCGACAAGGCATTCCTGATGCCCGTCGAAGACGTGTTCTCGATCTCGGGTCGTGGTACGGTTGTGACCGGCCGCGTCGAAACCGGCATCGTCAAGGTTGGTGAAGAAGTCGAAGTCGTCGGTATCCGCGACACGCAGAAGACCACCGTCACCGGCGTCGAAATGTTCCGCAAGCTGCTCGACCAGGGTGAAGCCGGCGACAACATCGGCGCGCTGGTTCGTGGCCTGAAGCGCGACGACGTGGAGCGTGGCCAGGTTCTCGCCAAGCCGGGCACCGTGACCCCGCACACCGAGTTCTCGGCTGAAGTCTACGTCCTGTCGAAGGACGAAGGCGGCCGTCACACGCCGTTCTTCGCGAACTACCGTCCGCAGTTCTACTTCCGCACCACCGACGTGACCGGCGAAGTGATCCTTCCCGAGGGCACCGAGATGGTCATGCCTGGCGACAACGTTTCGCTGTCGATCAAGCTGATCGCTCCGATTGCCATGGACGAAGGTCTCCGCTTCGCAATCCGCGAAGGCGGCCGCACCGTCGGTTCGGGCGTCGTTGCCACGATCACGAAGTAATTCGTCGATCGGCCAACAACGGCTGAAAGTGATTGGCCCGGCGTCTCGAAAGAGACGCCGGGCTTTTCGCGTTGATGGAGATTGAAAGCGCTGAAAGCCCGGGGGCAAAGCGTGGACGGCGTCTCTACCGCGCCCGCAGCTCGCCCTGTCCGATCTTCCAGGCGTCCGAACCCTTGGGGGCTTCGGGGATGGACTTGAGGTCGATGTAGTAGACCGGCTCCGGCACATGGCCGAACGGTATGGTGATGCAGGGGCCGAGGCAGCCGGGCAGGTCCCAGAGGTCCGGCGGATAGGCAGCGCCCGTGCGTGTGCTCTCGTCCAAGGATTTCGATGCCGGGACGCGTTGGTTGGTGCCGTCGCCGCCGTGGGAGCAGACGACGATCGTGCCGTCATTGCCGCCGTTACTGGCGCGGGCGGCTTCCCGGCAGGCATCGTCCACGGGGCCGCCCGTGGCATCGGGCATGGCGGCGTGGGCAGTGAGCACGTCGGTTTTGTCGAGGTCGATGGGGATGCCCGTTCCGCTGGGGCCGTAGACGGATCTGTCGGCTGCAACGGCGACGGGCGCCAGGCATGCAAGGGACAGCGCGGCGAGCGCGCTGGAAATTGTCGTGGTGATGGGGGACATGGAAAGCGGCTTCTGTTAGGCGTCGCCCTGCCAAGGTAGGGTGCGGGCAGGGTGTAGGGAAGGGCGGATGCGACGAACCGCGTCGGCGGCCTCCCGAAAACCTGGGGCAGAAAACCTGCTGGGCCTCGTGAAATCAGGGGTTGCCCGACTCGCCTTCACCGTGTAGGGGCGCGGTTCGAATTTGACGGGGCCTCGTGCCCTTTGGCTCTTTCTCATCGGTAGTAGGTAATGGAAGCTCAGAACATCCGTATCCGCCTGAAGGCGTTTGACCATCGCGTGCTCGACCAGGCCACTGGCGAAATCGCTGACACGGCCCGCCGCACCGGCGCTCTGATTCGTGGGCCCATTCCCCTGCCGACGAAGATCGAGAAGTTCACGGTCAACCGTGGTCCGCACATCGACAAGAAGTCGCGTGAGCAGTTCGAAGTCCGCACCTACAAGCGTCTGCTTGACATCGTGCAGCCGAACGCAGCTACCGTCGACGCTCTGATGAAGCTCGACCTGGCTGCCGGCGTGAACGTCGAGATCAAGCTGGCCTGAGCCGGTTTTTCGGGGTGACCTTCCAGGTTGCCCCGACAGTCTTTTGATCGGACTTTAAACGATCGGTGAATTTCGGATCTCCGGATCCAGATTACCTTGTCGGCCATGAGGCCGGCTTTGCGAACGAAAGTTCGCAGAGACAGCGCCCCGAAGGGAAACCGAGGGGACACAAGGGATACCTCCGCCGTCTCCTTCGGGAGGCGTCGGGAATGCGTCCCCCGTCTCGTTTCCGCGGTCCATAGTGGACTTGCAGGGAACACCTGACCCGGACGGGGTTCGTATCATAACAGGGTTGGACACGCGTACGAGGGATGGTCCTGCGTACGCCTCTGTAAGGAGAAAGGTCATGCGTACAGGCGTGATCGCCAAGAAAGTCGGGATGACCCGCCTGTTCCAGGAGGACGGTCGCCACGTGCCCGTCACTGTCCTGGCACTTGAAGACTGTCAGGTGGTTTCGGTTCGTACTGCTGATCGTGACGGCTACGTCGCGGTTCAGCTCGGTGCGGGCGAAGCAAAGCAGAAGAACGTTGCCAAGCCGCAGCGTGAACACTTCGCAAAGGCTCAGGTTCCCCTGAAGATGCGCGTCGCGGAATTCCGCGTCGCCGACGACGCCCTCCTCGAAGTCGGCGCCACGATCGCTGCCTCGCACTTTGTGCCCGGCCAGCTGGTCGACGTGGGTGGTCACACCCAGGGCAAGGGCTTCCAGGGCGCCATGAAGCGCTGGGGCTTCGGCGGTATGCGCGCCACCCACGGTGTTTCGATCTCGCACCGTGCGCACGGTTCGACGGGTAACCGTCAGGATCCGGGCAAGGTGTTCAAGAACAAGAAGATGGCCGGCCACATGGGCGACCGTCAGCGCACCCAGCAGAACCTCGAAGTCGTCCGCGTGGACGACGAGCGTGGCCTGATCTTCGTCAAGGGCTCGGTCCCCGGTTCGAAGAACGCCTGGCTCACCGTTTCGGACGCCGTCAAGGTCGACCGTCACGCCGAGGCTCCGTACCCCGCCGGCATCAAGTCGGCCAGCAACACCAATGATACGGCCGCTGCCGTGACCCCGGCCGAAGCCGCGGCTCCCGAAGCGACCGAAGGCCAGGAGGGCTAATCATGAAGGTTCAGGTCCTCAACATCGACGGTTCGGCCGCCAACGCCGACATCGAACTGTCGGACGACGTGTTCGGTCTCGAACCGCGCGCGGACATCCTGCACCGCGTCGTCACCTGGCAGCTTGAAAACCGTCGCGGCATCGCCCGTGCGACCCGCGAGCGTTCGGACGTTGCCCGTACCGGCAAGAAGTTCGGCCGCCAGAAGGGTGGCGGTACCGCCCGTCACGGCGACCGCGCTGCTCCGGTGTTCATCGGTGGTGGTAAGGCTCACGGTGCCCGTCGCCGCGAGTTCAACATCTCGCTGAACAAGAAGATCCGTGCACTCGGTCTGAAGATGGCTCTTTCGGCCAAGGCTCAGAACGGTCTCGTGATCGTCGACTCGCTCGACGTTTCCGACGCCAAGACCAAGGCTCTCGCCGGTCAGCTCGCCAAGGCGAACTTCGGCAAGAAGGTTCTCGTCATGGACGGTGAGCAGGTCAACGAGGGCTTCGCCCTGGCTGCCCGCAACATCGTCGGCGTGAACGTGCTCCCGGCTGTCGGCGCGAACGTCTACGACATCCTGAAGCATGATACGCTGGTGTTGACGCGCGCCGCTGTCGAAAAGCTGGAGGCGCGTTTCAATGGCTAAGACCGTGGACATCCGTCACTACGACGTGATCCTCTCGCCGCACATCACCGAGAAGTCGACCCTGCTTTCCGAGCAGAACGCCGTCGTCTTCAAGGTTGCTGACAAGGCGACCAAGCCCGAGATCAAGGCCGCCGTCGAAGCTCTCTTCGACGTCAAGGTCACCGGCGTGAACACGCTGGTCGTCAAGGGCAAGACCAAGCGCTGGCGCGGTAAGGCTTACCGCCGCAGCGACGTGAAGAAGGCGATTGTCACGCTGGCCGAAGGTCAGTCGATCGACATCACCGAAGGCGCGCGGGGTTAATTTCCGATGGCACTCAAGACTTACAACCCGACCAGCCCCGCACGCCGCGGCCTGGTCCTCGTCGACAAGTCGTCGCTCTGGAAGGGCAAGCCCCTCAAGGCGCTGACCGAAGGCAAGAGCAAGACCGGCGGCCGCAACAACAAGGGTCACGTGACCTCGCGCGGCATCGCCGGTGGTCACAAGCAGAAGTACCGCTTCATCGACTTCAAGCGTCGTAAGTGGGACATGGAAGCGACCGTGGAGCGTATCGAATACGATCCCAACCGCACCGCTTTCATCGCGCTCGTGAAGTACACCGACGGTGAACTGACCTACATCATCGCGCCGCAGCGCCTCGCCGTCGGCGACGTCGTGATCGCCGGTGAAAAGACCGACGTGAAGCCCGGCAACGCCATGCTTCTGTCGCAGATGCCGGTCGGCACGATCTGCCACAACGTCGAGATGAAGCCCGGCAAGGGTGGTCAGATCGCCCGTTCGGCAGGCACCTATGTGCAGGTCGTCGGTCGTGACCGCGGCATGGTCATCGTTCGCCTCAACTCGGGTGAGCAGCGCTACCTGCGTGGCGACTGCATGGGCACCGTTGGCGCCGTGTCGAACCCCGACAACGCCAACCAGACCCTCGCCAAGGCCGGTCGCGGCCGTTGGCTGGGCCGTCGCCCGCTGACCCGCGGTGTTGCCAAGAACCCGGTCGACCACCCGCACGGTGGTGGTGAAGGCCGTACCTCGGGCGGCCGTCACCCGGTCACTCCGTGGGGCAAGCCGACCAAGGGCGCTCGCACTCGCAACAACAAGCAGACGGACAAGATGATCATCCGTTCGCGCCACGCCAAGAAGAAGAGGTAAGACACGATGGCACGTTCCGTCTGGAAAGGCCCCTTCGTCGACCTGTACCTTCTCAAGAAGGCCGAGGTCGCGCAGGATGCCGGTGCAAAGGCTGCTCCGATCAAGACCTGGTCGCGTCGCTCCACCATCCTTCCGCAGTTCGTTGGCCTGACCTTCCAGGTCTACAACGGACACAAGTTCATCCCGGTCTCGGTCAACGAGGACATGGTCGGCCACAAGCTCGGTGAATTCGCGCCCACGCGTACCTTCCCCGGCCACGCTGCCGACAAGAAGGGCAAGCGCTAATGAGCAAGCAGGCAGCACCCCGCCGCGTCGGCGAGAAGGAAGCTCTTGCGGTCGGCACCACCATTCGTGGTTCCGCCCAGAAGCTCAACCTCGTCGCCGCCCTGATCCGCGGCCGCAAGGTCGAAGACGCGATGAACATCCTGGCCTTCTCCAAGAAGGCGATGGCCCAGGACGCGCGCAAGATCCTCGCTTCGGCGATCGCGAACGCGGAAAACAACCACAACCTCGACGTCGACGCTCTCGTCGTCGCCGAGGCGTCGGTCGGCAAGTCGATCACCATGAAGCGTTTCCACGCTCGTGGTCGCGGCAAGTCCACCCGTATCCTCAAGCCGTTTTCGCGCCTGCGGATCGTCGTTCGCGAAGTCGAGGAGGCCTGATCCATGGGTCATAAGAGCAATCCGATCGGTCTGCGTCTGCAGATCAACCGTACCTGGGACAGCCGCTGGTTCGCGGAAGGCCGGGACTACGGCAAGCTGCTTGAGGAAGACCTCAAGATCCGCAAGTTCATCGTCGCGAAGCTGCCCCAGGCCGCTATCTCGAAGGTGGTGATCGAGCGTCCGGCCAAGCTGTGCCGCATCTCGATCTATGCAGCCCGTCCCGGTGTGATCATCGGCAAGAAGGGTGCGGACATCGAGAAGCTCCGCAAGGAGCTGGCGAAGATCACCAGCAGCGAAGTGAAGCTGAACATCGTCGAAATCCGCAAGCCGGAAGTCGATTCGAAGCTCGTCGCTCAGGGCATCGCCGATCAGCTGATCCGCCGCGTTGCGTTCCGTCGTGCGATGAAGCGCGCCGTTCAGTCGGCTCTTCGTCTCGGCGCCGAAGGCATCAAGATCACCTGCGGTGGTCGCCTTGGCGGTGCGGAAATCGCGCGTACCGAATGGTACCGTGAAGGCCGCGTGCCGCTTCACACCCTGCGTGCCAACATCGACTATGCCGAAGCCGAGGCGCTGACCGCCTATGGCATCATCGGCATCAAGGTCTGGATCTTCAAGGGCGAAATCCTTGGCCACGACCCGATGGCGCAGGACCGCCTGATGATGGAGGCTCAGACCTCCGGCGTGCGTCCGGCACGCGATGACCGCAGGAACTAAGAGTCATGCTGCAACCGAAGAAGACCAAGTTCCGCAAGGCCTTCAAGGGCCGGATCAAGGGTGATGCCAAGGGCGGCACCGACCTGAACTTCGGCTCCTACGGCCTCAAGGCCCTTGAGCCCGAGCGGATCACCGCCCGCCAGATCGAAGCGGCTCGCCGCGCGATCACGCGTCACATCAAGCGCCAGGGTCGTCTCTGGATCCGCGTCTTCCCCGACGTGCCGGTTTCGAAGAAGCCTGCTGAAGTCCGTCAGGGTAAGGGCAAGGGTTCGGTTGAATACTGGGCTGCCCGCGTCAAGCCGGGCCGCATCCTGTTCGAACTGGACGGCGTCGCTGGCCCCCTCGCAGCCGAGGCTTTCAGCCGCGCTGCGATGAAGCTGCCGATCAAGACCAAGGTCGTGGCTCGCCTCGGCGACACCTCGCACCTTGGCGGCGAGTAAGGAAGTCGAATCATGGCTAACAAGATCGAAGACCTTCGCGCCAAGACCGACGACCAGCTCACCGCTGATCTCGTCGAGCTGAAGCGCGAGCAGTTCAACCTGCGGTTCCAGGCCGCGACCAGCCAGCTTGAAGCGCCCGCGCGCATCAAGCAGGTGCGTCGTGACATCGCCCGCATCAAGACGCTCCAGGCCGAGCGTGCGGCGCAGGCCTAAGGAGGAAACACGATGCCCAAGCGTATTCTGATCGGGACCGTCGTTTCCGACAAGACCGACAAGACCGTGACCGTGCTGGTCGAGCGCAAGGTGAAGCACCCCCTTTACGGGAAGATCATCCGTCGCTCGAAGAAGTACCACGCTCACGACGAAGACAACGCCTTCAAGACCGGCGAACGCGTCCGGATCGAGGAGACGAAGCCCTTCTCGAAGACCAAGACCTGGAAGGTTCTTGACCGTCTTCAGGCGAGCAAGGGTACCGCGCTCGAAGCCGAGGTATAAGATTTGGACCGGCCATGTCGTTGAAGACATGGCCGGTTCGATCTGCCTCGGCCTCAGGGCCGGACAAGAGTGTTGACCTGGACGGCGGAATGCGTCAAATGCGCGCACTTCGCCCGTCTGGGCGACTCGGGCCCCTCGTGGGCCTGTCTTTTTAGGAACTGCCGGACTTGTTCCGGCAAGCCAGTTGAGAAGGACTCGGATCGATGATCCAGATGCAATCCAATCTCGACGTCGCGGACAACAGCGGCGCAAAGCGCGTTCAGTGCATCAAGGTGCTGGGCGGGTCGAAGCGTCGTTTCGCAGGCGTCGGCGACATCATCGTGGTGTCGGTGAAGGAGGCGCAGCCCCGCGCTCGCGTCAAGAAGGGCGACGTTCACCGTGCGGTGATCGTGCGTACCCGCAAAGACGTCCGTCGTACCGACGGCAGCGTTATCCGCTTCGACAGCAACGCAGCGGTGCTCATCAACAAGAACGAGGAGCCGATCGGCACCCGTATCTTTGGCCCCGTCGTGCGCGAGCTTCGCGGCAAGGGCTTCATGAAGATCATCTCGCTTGCTCCGGAGGTGCTGTAATGGCTGCCGCGAAGATCAAGAAGGGTGACTCCGTCGTCGTCCTGTCCGGCAAGGACAAGGGCCGCACCGGCACCGTGCTTCAGGTTCTCCCGAAGGACGCCAAGGTCGTGGTCGAGGGCGTGAACGTCGCTACCAAGCACCGCAAGCCGACCCAGCAGAACCCGCAGGGCGGCATCGAGCGTACGCCGGCTCCGATGGCGATCTGCAAGGTTGCCGTTGCCGACAAGGACGGCAAGCCGACCCGCGTTCGCTTCGAAACCAAGGACGGCAAGAAGGTCCGCGTGGCCGTGAAGTCCGGGGAGACCATCGATGGCTGAGAAGTACACTCCGCGTCTGCGCTCGAAGTACGACGCTGAAATCGCGAAGGCGATGACCGAGAAGTTCGGTTACAAGAACGTGATGGAAGTGCCGAAGATCGAGAAGATCACGCTCAACATGGGCGTCGGCGAAGCGAGCCAGGACAAGAAGAAGGTCCAGACCGCTGCTGCCGAGATGGAAGCCATCGCCGGTCAGAAGCCCGTCGTGACCAAGGCCCGCAAGTCGATCGCACAGTTCAAGCTGCGCGAAGGCATGCCGATCGGCTGCAAGGTGACGCTCCGCCGGGAGCGCATGTACGAATTCCTCGATCGTCTCGTCACCATCGCGATGCCCCGCATCCGCGACTTCCGTGGCCTGAACCCCAAGTCGTTCGACGGTCGCGGCAACTACGCGATGGGTCTCAAGGAGCAGATCATCTTCCCGGAGATCAGCTACGACAAGATCGAGAAGGTGCGTGGCATGGACATCATCGTCACCACCACTGCGAAGACCGACGAGGAAGCACGCGAACTGCTTCGTCTGTTCGGTTTCCCGTTCCCGGCTGAAGAGTCGGAACAGAAGGAAGCGGCGTGAGCCGCTGAGGAAGAGAGCTTAAGTCCATGGCGAAACTGAGTTCCGTGAACAAGAACGAGCGCCGCAAGCAGCTCGTTAAGAAGTATGCAGGCAAGTACGCGCGCCTGAAGGCAGTTGCCGATGACGAATCGCTCGATGAAACCGAGCGCCTCATCGCCCGCCTGAAGCTGGCCGAAATCCCGCGCAACGGTAACCCGACCCGGGTTCGCAACCGTTGTGCGACGACCGGTCGTCCGCGCGGTTACTACCGCAAGTTTGGTCTCTGCCGCATCGAGCTGCGCGATCTTGCCAACAAGGGCATGATCCCCGGCGTGACCAAGTCGAGCTGGTAAGGGTACGAAGCAATGGCTATGACCGATCCCCTGGGTGATATGCTCACCCGCATCCGTAACGGACAGCAGGCGAAGAAGGACACCGTCCTGTCGCCCGCTTCCAAGCTTCGTGCTCGCGTGCTCGAAGTGCTTCAGCGCGAAGGCTACATCCGTGGCTTCAGCGATGACGCCACCGGCGCGCACCCGCAGCTTCGCATCGAGCTGAAGTACTTCGAAGGCGAACCCGCCATCAAGCACATCGCTCGCGTCTCCAAGCCTGGCCGCCGCGTCTACTCGGGTTCGAAGGAACTCCCGGTTGTTCGCAACGGTCTCGGCATCACCATCGTCTCGACGCCCCGCGGCGTGCTTTCGGATGCCGAAGCCCGCTCGCAGAACGTCGGTGGCGAAGTGCTGGCGGAGGTGTTCTAATGAGCCGCATCGGCAAGAAGCCGGTTGTGATCCCTGGCGGGGTCACTGCCGCCATCGACAACGGCGTGCTTAGCGTAAAGGGCCCCAAGGGCACCCTGACGCTGGGTCTGTCGGACCTCGTGACCTACTCGGTCGAAGAAGGTTCGATCGCCGTTCAGCCTGCCAACCAGACCAAGGCTGCCCGCAGCCACTGGGGCATGCAGCGCACCCTCGTTTCGAACCTCGTTGAAGGCGTGACCAACGGCTTCTCCAAGGTCCTCGAAATCAAGGGTGTCGGCTACCGCGCCGCGGCTCAGGGCAAGAACCTGAAGCTCCAGCTCGGCTATTCGCACGACGTGGACATCGCTGTGCCGGAAGGCATCGAGATCAAGACCCCGGATAACACCACGGTCGAGATTTCGGGTATCGACAAGCAGAAGGTCGGCCAACTCGCGGCCGAGATCCGTCGCTGGCGCAAGCCCGAACCCTACAAGGGCAAGGGCATCAAGTACCGCGGCGAATTCATCTTCCGCAAGGAAGGGAAGAAGAAGTAATGGCCAAGCTTTCCCTTTTCGAGCGCCGTCGCCGGCGCGTCCGCACGGCCCTCAAGGCCCGTGCGGGTGGTCGTCCCCGTCTGTCGGTGCACCGCACCGGCCGCCACATCTATGCGCAGATCATCGACGATGCGCAGGGCCACACCGTAGCTGCCGCCAACACGCTTGGCGCCAAGGGCACCGATACCGATGCCGCAGTTCGCGTTGGCAAGGAACTCGCCGAGGCCGCCAAGAAGGCGGGTGTTACCTCGGTTGTGTTCGACCGTGGCGGTTTCCTCTTCCATGGCCGCGTCAAGGCGCTGGCCGAAGCCGCCCGTGAAGGCGGGCTGGAGTTCTGATCATGGCTGACGAAAACACCGAAATCCAGACCGACGTCCCGGCCGCTGAAGGCCAGGAAGTCCGTGAAGGTCGCGGTCGCGGTCGCGGCCGTGGCGAACGCGGCGAGCGTGGCGGCCGTGGCCGTCGCGACGACCGCCGTGGCGGCCGTGGCAACAACGAGGAAGAACAGGGCGAGGAGCTCATCGAGAAGCTCGTCCACATCAACCGCGTTTCGAAGACCGTTAAGGGCGGCAAGCGCTTTGGTTTCGCAGCTCTGGTCGTCGTTGGCGACGGCAAGGGCCGCGTCGGCTTCGGCCATGCCAAGGCTCGCGAAGTTCCCGAGGCGATCACCAAGGCCACTGCTTCTGCCAAGAAGAAGATGGTCCGCGTGGCGCTCAAGGAAGGCCGTACGCTTCACCACGACGGCCGTGGCCACTTCGGCGCCGGCAAGGTGAATGTCCGTTCGGCTCCGGCCGGTACCGGCATCATCGCTGGTGGTCCGATGCGCGCCGTGTTCGAAAGCCTCGGCGTTGCTGACGTCGTGACCAAGTCGGTCGGCACTTCGAACCCCTACAACATGATCCGCGCCACCTTCGACGCGCTCGTCAACCAGACTTCGCCGAAGTCGGTTGCCCAGCGTCGTGGCAAGAAGGTAGCCGACCTGCTGGGTCGCGGCGGCGCAAGCGAAGCAGAGGCGGAAGCCGCTGCTGAAGCCATCGCGGAGTAATCAGTCATGGCAAAGATCAAGATCAAGCAGATCGGTTCGCCGATCCGTCGTCCCGAAAGCCAGAAGAAGATCCTCATCGGTCTTGGCCTCGGCAAGATGCACAAGGTCGTCGAGCGCGAAGACACCCCGGAAGTCCGTGGTGCGATCGCCAAGCTGCCGCACATGGTTGCGGTGATCGACTGATCGACCTGCTTCAGGCGAACACTTGAAAAGGCCCCGGCGGAAACGTCGGGGCCTTTTCTCGTTTCGGGCGGTTTCTCGTTTCGGGGCTGGCGCTTAGGCTGTGCTTATCTATGCGGCGTAAAATCGTTCATTGGTTGCGTCTCAGCCTCCCCTAACCGCCCGGACTTGTGCTAAGCGCGGCGGGATTTGGATTTCCCTGGGGGATACATTGCTTCGCAGGACCATCGCGGCCTCATCGTTATGCCTGGCCGCTCTCGCCCTTTCCTCGTGCGAAGGCAGCGAGCCGAGCGATAATGGCGAGACTTACGTGCAGGAAAGTCCGGCGGCCGAGCCGGCCTGCAACGATCCGCTTGCCGACCCGGCCACGCTGGAGCGGGATCGCCTCGCGGACAAGGCGCTGAAGGCGCTGCTCGCCGGCGGCAAGGCCGATCCGGTGGCGGAAGCACACAAGGCCGCTGCGGCGGGCGATTTCCGCCTTGTCGCCGCCGTGACGCAGGACGGTATCGATACCGCCGAATTCGGCGCGCAATGCGTGCTGCGCGGAGGGCTTTCGCCGCGGATGGCGCGGGTCGTGACCTACTTCGGTGAGGATGCCGAACCGACGCCCGCGCCCAGCGAGGCGCCGGGCGCGGAGGGCGAGGACAAGCTCGGGACCTTCGCACGCAGCTTCAACCAGACGCTGATCGCCGACCCGGCCTATCCCTATCGGGATGTCTGCCGCGCCGTCGCAGTTCCCGATGAACTGGAAGTCGTCGAGGCGGCCGAAAGCAAGGGCGAGAAGGCCGGAAAGGTAAAAGGCAAGGTTGAGGGCAAGGCAGGGGGCAAGGAAGCGTCTAACGCCAAACCCGCCGCCAAGCCTGTCGCCAAGACTGCCTCAAAGGCGGTCTCTCGGACTTACGGCTATGCCGACCTCGGGCCGATGCCGGAAAATCCGACACTGGCCGACGCCGCGCGCCGGGGCAATGTTTCGGTGCTGCGCCGTCTCCTTGACGAGGAGCCTAGCGCGGAGGCGACGGGCGATGCCCTGGACGGTCCTACCACGATTGATTCGCCGGACCTCTTCGGAATGACGCCGCTGGCTTGGGCTGTGGCCTATCGCCGCGATGCCGCCGTACGCTTCCTGCTTTCGCGTGAGGCCAGCCCGTCGGGCGCGCAGTGCCAGGCGCTGGTCGATCGCGATTCGCCGATGCAGATCGCCCGTGCGCAATCCTGGTTGGCGCTGGTGCTGCGGATGAAGGCGCTGGTCTCGGAGCAGGACTATGCGGGCCTCGCCGAAGTTCCGGCGCTGGCGGACGGCAGCAAGGCCGCGTTCAACACCGAACTCGCGAAGCTGGGCGAGCGTTACGGGACGATCTTCAACAAGGATTCGATGACCCGGCACGAGCTGAAGTTCACCGTCGACCCCAAGGGCGGGGTCAAGTCCTGCGTGTTCGAGCCGAAGACGGTCTCGCCGGAGTTCGATTCGGATATCTGCAAGCTGGGCAAGGACCTGCTCAAGTGGACGCCCGCCCGCGATCCGGAAGGCCGCGTGGTTTCAGGCGACGCCAAGCTGATGATCCGCCTGCGCGGCAGTTGACCGCGGGTTTCCGGATACTCCGTCCCGATTCGGTCGCTAGATGCCGCATCCGGGCCGCATCTGGATTCTTGGGGGGTGACAACAGGGCGCGCTTCGCTTATGGGCGCGCCTTCCTATTAGCGCGACTAAAAGCGAAAGCGAGTGCAGACTATGAAACTGAATGATATCCGCGACAATGCTGGCGCCCGTCACCGTCGTATCCGCGTTGGTCGCGGCATCGGCTCGGGCAAGGGCAAGACCGCTGGCCGCGGCCAGAAGGGTGCCAAGGCACGTTCGGGCGTCTCGATCAACGGCTTCGAGGGCGGCCAGATGCCGCTTCACATGCGTCTTCCGAAGCGCGGCTTCTCGAACAAGAAGTTCGCCAAGGACTACGCAGAAGTGAACCTCGGCATGATCCAGAAGGCGATCGAATCGGGCAAGCTCGACATCTCGGGCGTGGTCGATCACGCCGTTCTCCAGGCTGCCGGCCTGGCCCGTGGCGGCAAGGACGGCGTGCGCCTCCTCGCCAAGGGTGAACTGACCGAGAAGGTCGAGTTCAACGTTGCCGGTGCTTCGAAGAGCGCCGTTGCTGCGGTCGAGAAGGCCGGTGGTTCGGTGATCCTTCCTGCCAAGGAAGCCGCCGAGGCCTGAGGCATCGCAATCGCGATATGCTCATAGGGAGAGGGCGGGCGCCATGCGCTTCGCCCTCTCTTTATTCAGACTTCCCGCAAGTGGCCTTTCCAGGCAGGTCTTTCAGACTCGGCGCGAATGTCTATATGAGCGGACCAGAACCGGGGTTCGACAAGCCTTCTTGCAGTCGCTAAGGCAGACCCGAACCGACTATCGAGGCTTTACACATCGTCATGGCTTCACGCGCCGACAATATCGCCAGCACACTGAGCCTGGCCAACTTCTCGAAGGCGACCGAGCTCAAGAACCGAATCTGGTTCACCATCGGCGCCCTGATCGTTTTCCGCTTCCTCAGCTTCGTGCCGCTACCCGGCGTGAACCCGTTGATCCTGTCTCAGCTCTACAGCAAGACTCAGGGCGGTATTCTCGATCTCTTCAACACCTTCTCGGGCGGCTCGCTTTCGCGCATGAGCCTGATCGCGCTGGGCGTGATGCCTTACATCACCAGCTCGATCGTCGTGCAGCTCGCCGCTTCGCTTCACCCGGCGCTCGTCGCGCTGAAGAAGGAAGGCGAGGCCGGTCGCAAGAAGCTGAACCAGTACACGCGCTACGGTGCCGTGCTGCTCTGCGCGATCCAGGGCTGGTTCCTGGCCGTCAGCCTCGAAGCCTATGGCGCCTCAAGCGGTCTCCAGGCCGTGGTCGATCCGGGCATGGTGTTCCGAATCGGTGCGGTGATCTCGCTGGTCGGCGGTACGATGTTCCTGCTGTGGCTGGGTGAGCAGATCACCTCGCGCGGCATCGGCAACGGCGTTTCGCTGATCATCATGGCGGGTATCGTCGCGCAGATGCCGACGTTCGCCAGCAATGTCGGCCAGGCCTACAGTGCCGGCGACACCGGTTCGGTCCTCATCATCTTCCTGATCGTGCTGATCGTGGCGATGATCCTGATGATCTGCTTTGCCGAGCGTGCGCAGCGCCGCCTGCTGATCCAGTATCCGAAGCGCGCGACGCAGCGCGGGATGATGCAGGCCGATCGCAGCCACCTGCCGCTGAAGATCAACACCGCGGGCGTGATCCCGCCGATCTTCGCCAGCTCGCTGCTGCTGCTGCCGCTCACCATCACGCAGTTCGCCGGCAAGTCGCTGAATCCCGAATCGACCGGTGGCAAGATCGTGATCGCGCTCAACCAGTACCTCGGTCACGGCAAGCCGCTCTACATGCTGCTCTATGCAGCCGGCATCATCTTCTTCTCGTTCTTCTACACCGCTGTCGTCTTCAATCCTGAGGAAACGGCCGAGAATCTGAAGAAGAACGGTGGCTTCATTCCCGGTATCCGTCCGGGCAAGAACACCGCGAACTATCTCGACTACGTGCTGACCCGCGTGACCGTGATCGGCGCGATCTACCTGACCATCGTCTGCACCGTTCCCGAGTATTTCCTCTCGATGACCGGTCTGCCGCTGCTGTTCATGGGTGGGACGAGCCTGCTGATCGTCGTCAACGTCACCGTCGATACGATCACCCAGATCCAGTCGCACCTGCTGGCGCACCAGTACGGCGACCTGATCAAGAAGGCGAAACTGAAGGGCCGCATGCGCTGAGGGCGCATTCAGGGACAGATGAGGGGTAAGACGTGAATATCATCCTGTTGGGCCCGCCGGGGGCGGGCAAGGGGACGCAGGCGCAGCGTCTGGTCGAACGCCATGGCATGCGCCAGCTCTCGACCGGGGACATGCTGCGTGCCGCCGTCAAGGCGGGGACACCCACGGGTCTCGAAGCCAAGGCGGTGATGGAGCGGGGCGAACTGGTTTCCGACGCCATCGTCTCGGCGCTGATCGGCGACGAACTCGACGCGATGGGCGCCGACACCGGAGCCATCTTCGACGGCTATCCGCGCACGGCCGCACAGGCCGAGTCGCTGGACTCCATCCTGGCCGAACGCGGCCGCAAGCTCGATCACGTGGTCGAACTCGAAGTGAATGAGGATGCGCTGGTCGAGCGCATCACCGGCCGCTTCACCTGTGCCACCTGCGGCAAGGGCTACCACGACAAGTTCGAGCAGCCGAAGGTTGCAGGCGTCTGCGACAAGTGCGGCGGTACCGAGTTCAAGCGTCGTCCCGACGACAATGCCGAGACCGTCCGCACCCGTCTGGCCGAATACCGCGCCAAGACCGCGCCGATCCTGCCGATCTACGAGGCGCGCGGGATCGTTGCCAAGGTGGACGGCATGGCCGACATGGATCACGTCTCCGCAGCGATTGAAGCTGTTTTCAAGTCCTGACATAACCGGCCGGACCTTGGGTTCGGTCGGTAACAGGGGACTTGCAATGAGAAGCGCCGTCCGGTTCTGCCTGGTCGCCCTTTGGGCGGCAGGCGCTTTCTTCGGGCAGTCCGCGCAGGCGCGGATTGCCGAGACCTCCGAGCAGGGCATCGTGTTGCGCTATGTCGCCGCGGTGCCCGGTTCTCCCGAAAAGGCATGGACTGTTCTGGTCGCCCCCGCATTGTGGTGGGACGGCGCGCACAGCTATTCCGGCGATTCCGCCAATCTGACCATCGATCCGCGCGCGGGCGGATGCTTCTGCGAACGGCTTCCGGCCAGTGCAGGTGACGGCGCAGGCAAGGACGATCGCGGCAGTGTCGAGCACATGCGCGTGATCCACGCCGACAAAGCCAGGCTGCTGCGCATGAGCGGGGCGCTCGGACCGCTTCAGGCCGAGGCGGTACAGGGCGCGATGACCTTCACTCTCGCGCCGCTGGAAGACCGGGGGCAGGGCGGCACGCGGATCGTCGTCGAATATGTCCTGGGCGGCTATTCGCGGGCCGGACTTTCCCGAATCGCACCGGCGGTCGATGCCGTGCTGGGTTCCCAGATCGAGCGGCTCGCCCGCAAGCTCGGCGGTCGGATCGAGCCGGAGGCTGCGCGGTAACGGCGCCGGAGAATACCGGAAGGTTGCGCATCGTCTTGCAACACCTGCCGATTCTTTGACTAAACTTCGCGGATACGGTACACGGTTTGCGCGCAGTCGCTCTCTCAGGTTCGATGACGGGCTGGGATCGAGCGACCACAACTTGCAAGGATTGACTTGCCTTGCGAATCGTTTTATGCGCGCCCTTCACTCAAAAGGTTTCGGCTGGTCCGGATGGCGTTGGCATCATGTGTGCTGCCTGACGGACTTTTGTCATTTACGCCTGGCGGGTGAATAAGCGTTGAGATAGGGCTCGTCCCTTAGGGCGCTCCCTGTGGAGCATGGAGAATTAAGTGGCTCGTATTGCCGGGGTAAACCTCCCCACCAACAAGCGCGTTATCATCGCGCTCACCTACATCCATGGTATCGGTCGTACCAAGGCTCTCGAAATCGCCGACAAGCTCGGCATCGATCACAGCCGCCGCGTACAGGACCTGTCGGACGCCGAAGTCCTGCAGATCCGCGAAACCATCGACGCCGATCACACGGTTGAAGGTGACCTCCGTCGCGAAACCGCGATGAACATCAAGCGTCTCATGGACCTCGCTTGCTACCGTGGCCTGCGTCACCGCAAGGGTCTGCCGGTTCGTGGCCAGCGCACGCACACCAACGCGCGCACCCGCAAGGGCAAGGCCAAGCCGATCGCCGGTAAGAAGAAGTAAGCCGCGCGGGCCGAGCAATCGGCCCAATCGGTTTCCCTCAGCGATTTTTCGACAGGATATACGGATATGGCACGCGAACCTCAGCGCATTAAGCGCCGCGAGCGCAAGAACATCACGAGCGGCATCGCGCACGTGAATGCAAGCTTCAACAACACCATGGTGACCATCACCGACGCCCAGGGCAACGCGATCTCGTGGTCCTCGGCCGGCATGATGGGCTTCAAGGGTAGCCGCAAGTCGACTCCCTACGCCGCCCAGGTCGCTGCCGACGATGCCGGCAAGAAGGCCGCCGAGCACGGCGTCCGCACTCTCGAAGTCGAAGTCAAGGGTCCGGGTTCGGGCCGTGAGAGCGCCCTGCGCGCCCTCCAGGCTGTCGGCTTCACCATTACCTCGATCCGCGATGTGACGCCGATCCCGCACAACGGCGTGCGTCCTTCCAAGCGTCGCCGCGTCTGATCGAGCTAATCCGGACGGCGAACCGGTCGCTGTCCGGCTTCGGAACGTCCCAGGCCCCTCCACCGGGCCTCGGGGCGTAACCGCCATCACTCCCAGGGGAAGTCCATGACTGTCAACATCAAGAACTGGCAGGAACTCAAGAAGCCGAACAGCCTTGAGATCAAGCCGGGACCCGACCCCAAACTGAAGGCGACGTTCGTTGCCGAACCGCTGGAGCGTGGCTTCGGTCTGACGCTCGGCAATGCGCTGCGCCGCGTGCTGCTCTCCTCGCTTCAGGGCGCCGCGATCACCTCGATCAAGATCGAGAACGTGCTGCACGAATTCTCGTCGCTTGCCGGTGTGCGCGAGGACGTCACGGACATCGTCCTGAACGTCAAGCAGATCGCTCTCAAGATGCAGGGTGAAGGCCCGAAGCGTCTCCAGCTCTCGGCCACGGGTCCGGCGGCTGTGAAGGCCGGCGACATCGCCGTCTCGGGTGACATCGAGGTCATGAACAAGGACCTCGTGATCTGCCACCTCGACGAAGGTGCGACGCTCAACATGGAACTGACCGCCGACACCGGCAAGGGCTACGTCCCCGCCGTGTCGAACCGTCCCGTGGACGCGCCGATCGGTCTTATCCCGGTCGACTCGCTCTACTCGCCGGTCCGCCAGGTCAGCTACAAGGTCGAGAACGCGCGTATCGGCCAGGAACTGGACTTCGACAAGCTGAGCCTCACCGTCGAAACCGACGGCACCGTGGCTCCTGAAGACGCCGTGGCTTATGCCGCGCGCATCCTCCAGGACCAGCTTGCGCTGTTCGTCCACTTCGAGGACATCGCTCCGGTTGGTCAGTCGCCGATGATCGGCATGGCTGCCGGCGGTGCTGCCGCCTCGGAAGAGAGCGACACCAACCAGCTCAACCGCTACCTTCTCAAGAAGGTGGACGAGCTGGAACTGTCGGTCCGTTCGGCCAACTGCCTCAAGAACGACAACATCATCTACATCGGCGATCTGGTCCAGAAGACCGAAGCCGAGATGCTGCGCACGCCGAACTTCGGCCGCAAGTCGCTCAACGAGATCAAGGAAGTCCTTTCGTCGATGGGCCTGCGCCTCGGCATGGACATCCCGGGCTGGCCGCCCGAGAACATCGAAGAGATGGCCAAGAAGCTGGAGCAGGAACTGCTCGGCTGATCGGCGCTCCCGATACCGAATTGAAGAGGGCCTCGCGGGAAACCGCGGGGCCTTTTTCTTTGGGCTGGCGGAAGCTCGCGAAGGCGGTTTAAGCTCCGGGCATGGCCGAACCTTCCGATGTGATCGCCGTTGACGCACTGCCCGTGCAAAGCCGCTTCAGCGTTGCCGCGCGGCTGAGAAGTTTCATCTACGCCTGGCGTGGCCTGCGTCGGCTCGTCTACGGCGAGCACAATGCTCGCTTGCATCTGGCCGCCTCGATCGCAGTGGTGGCGGCGGGCGTATTTCTGAAGGTTTCGGCAAGCGACTGGCGCTGGCTGGTTCTGGCGATGGCGCTCGTCTGGCTGGCCGAGGCGTTCAACACGGCCATCGAAGACCTCTGCGACCGGATCGAACCCGGCTTCGACAAGGCGATCGGTCGTATCAAGGACGTGGCGGCCGGGGCGGTCCTCATCGCGTCGGTAGCGGCCGCAGGGATCGGGCTGCTGACGCTCGGGCCGCCGGTTCTGGCGCTGCTGGGGTGAGGAGAAAGCCTCCAGCCTTGACTCTTCCGCCGTTTTCGTCTTGAGGGCGCGCTTCACACGAAAGTGAATCGGCTCTGGGCGGTGGCCGCACCACATCGCCCGGCAGGCAGTACCTGAAACGGCTGCCTGACAAACAGGAAGACAAGACATGCGTCACAAACATGGCCAGCGCAAGCTTCAGCGCACCTCAGGTCACCGCGCCGCCCTGCTGCGCAACATGGCCGCTGCTCTCATCAAGCACGAGCAGATCCAGACCACGACGCCGAAGGCGAAGGAACTGCGTCCTTACCTCGAAAAGCTGATCACCCTTGCCAAGCATGGTGGTCTCTCGAACCGTCGTCTGGCGCACGCTCGCCTGATGGACGAAGCTCAGGAAAAGAAGCTCTTCGAAGTTCTCGCCGAGCGTTACGCCGGTCGCAGCGGTGGTTACACCCGCATCATCAAGGCCGGCATCCGCGCTTCGGACGCCGCCCCGATCGCGATCATCGAACTCGTCGACCGTGACACTTCGGAAAAGGGCAAGGACTCGGGTCCGGTCCAGACCGAAGAAAACGAATACGCCGAAGCCTGATAGGCTGAAGGCCAGGACCGCTTTCCACAGGGAGGCGGGCCGGACATTGCAAGGGCGGTCGCGAGTGCTAGGCTCGCGGCCGCTTTTGTTTTTTGGTTTCAGGGGAATGGAATGCCTGGGAAGGGTGGGTTCGGCGGGGCCCGAGGTGCGATCGCGCGTGTAACCATGTTGAGTTTGTTTGCAGCCATGCCGGTATCGGCCGAGACGGTGACGACTATGAACTACCCGGAAACCCGCCGCGACGACGTGGCAGAGACTTTGTTCGGGGAGCGCATCGCCGATCCCTACCGCTGGCTGGAAGCCGACGTTCGCCATGACCCCAAGGTCGCTGACTGGGTCGATCGGGAATCCCGCTTCACCGAAACCTATCTCGAAACCCTGCCGCAACGCGCCTGGTTCAAGCAGCGGATGAGTGCGCTGATGGATTTCGAGCGCTTCGGTCTGCCGGTGAAGGCGGGGAAGCGCTATTTCTACACGCGCAACACCGGTCTCCAGAACCAGTCGCAGCTTTTCGTGCGCGAGGCGCTCCACGGAACGCCGCGTCTGTTGCTCGACCCCAATGCCTGGGCCAAGGACGGAGCGACCGCGCTCGATGCCTGGGAGCCTTCGCAGCAGGGGCGCTACCTGCTGTACAGCGTGCAGGATGGCGGCAGCGACTGGCGGGTGCTCCATGTGATGGACGTGGCCACCGGCAAGGTCCTGGAAGACGAGCTGCGCTGGGTGAAGTTCAGCGCGCTGGCCTGGATCGGTGACGAAGGTTTCCTCTATTCGCGCTTCCCGGCGCCGGAGGAAGGCGCGGCTTTCCAGAGCCTCAACTACAACCAGTCGATCTACTTCCACCGCCTCGGCACGCCGCAGAGCGCGGACGAACTGGTCTATGCCACGCCGGACCATCCGGACTACGGCCACTCGGCGGAAGTCACGCAGGACGGGCGGCTTGCCGTCATCACCTCGCATATCGGCACCGATTCCCGCTACGACGTCCGGGTCATCGATCTGTCGAAACGCGGGAAGAACGGTTGGACCGCGCGCACGATCGTCTCGGGCTTCAAGGACGACTGGCGGTTCGTGGAGGGTGCCGGGCAGAAGCTCTGGTTCGTCACGAACGAAAGCGCGCCGCGCTACCGCCTGGTGAGCTTCGATCTGGCGGCGAGCGATCCCGCCCCTAGCGAAGTCGTGCCGCAGCGGGAGGATATCCTGGAGAAGGCCGGAATCGTCGGCCGCCAGCTCGTGCTCAACTACATGCGCGATGCCGCCAGCCATGCCGAGATCGTCGGGCTGGACGGCAAGCCGGGCCGGGCGCTGGCCCTGAACGGCATCGGCACGGCCTCGGGCTTCCGCGGCAAGCCGGGCGATCCTGAGACCTTCTACTCGTTCACCAGCTTCAACCGGCCGGCGTCGATTTTCCGCATGAACCTCGACACCGGCGCGTCCGAGCCTTTCGCCGAGCCGGCGATGGACTTCGACCCGGCCGACGTCGTCGTCGAGCAGCGCTTCTATACCTCGAAGGACGGCACGCGGGTGCCGATGTTCCTGGTGCGCCGCAAGGATGTGGCCAAGGCGGGCAAGCCGGTGCCGACCTTGCTCTACGGCTACGGCGGCTTCGACATTTCGCTCACGCCCGGTTTCTCCGCGAGCCGCATGGCCTGGGTGCAGGCGGGCGGTGCCTTCGCGATGGCGAACTTGCGCGGGGGCGGCGAGTATGGCCGTGCCTGGCACGATGCCGGTCGCCGGGCCAACAAGCAGAACGTCTTCGACGACTTCATCGCCGCGGGCGAATATCTGAAGGCGGAAGGCATCGCGGCCAAGGACGGCCTCGCCATTCAGGGCGGATCGAACGGTGGCCTGCTGGTCGGGGCCGTGCTCAACCAGCGGCCCGATCTCTTCGCGGCGGGCATTCCGCAGGTCGGCGTAATGGACATGTTGCGCTTCGACCGCTTCACGGCGGGCCGCTACTGGGTGGACGACTACGGCTATCCGGACCGCGAGGCGGACTTCAAGGTGCTGCGCGCCTATTCGCCCTACCACAACATCAAGGCGGGCGAGGCCTATCCGGCGATCCTGGTGACAACGGCGGATACCGACGACCGCGTGGTGCCGGGCCACTCGTTCAAGTACGCCGCCGCGCTCCAGGCCGCGCCGCTGGGCGACAAGCCGCACCTGATCCGCATCGAGACGCGCGCCGGGCATGGCTCCGGCAAGCCGACCGACAAGGTGATCGAGGAAAGCGCCGACGTGCTCTCGTTCGTCGCGCAATGGACCGGGCTGCGCGTGCCGGCGTCGAAGTAGGAAGATCGAGGGGCGGGCGCTTGTCGCCTGCCCTTCAGTCCGCTCCTTCGTGGGCGGGCAGGCCGAGCGACCAGTGGATCGCGGCGCCGCGCAGCGCGAAACCGGCACTGGCGGCGATGGCCCAAGTCAAGGTCGGCGCAAATCCCATGGCCAGACCGGCTGCCGCCGTGGCCGCGGTGAGCGCGCCTGCCGTGACATAGAGTTCCGGGCGCATGAGGATCGAAGGCTGTCCCGCCACCACGTCGCGGACGATGCCGCCGACGCAACCGGTAACGACACCCATGACGATCGCCGGAATAGGCGGCACGCCCCAGGCCATGGCCTTGATCGTGCCGAATCCGGAATAGACCGTGAGGCCGATGGCGTCGGCCCATTCCAGCAGTCGCCCTTGCCACCAGCGCACCGGCGTGAACCAGGCGATCACCGCCACGGTCAGGCAGGCGGGCACCACGAAGGGATCGCGCACCCAGAACACCGGGGCGCCGATCAGCAGGTCGCGCAAGGTGCCGCCGCCGACCCCGGTCATGAAGGCGAAGAACGCCACCGTCACGAAAGTCTGCCGCATCTGCGCGGCCGAAAGCGCTCCGGTCAGGGCGAATACGGCAATGCCGAGAATATCGAAGGCGGCCGGCAGGGCAGGGGTCTCGGGCGGGATGATCGTCGGCATACCAGCGTCATAGCCGGGCCTTGGTGAAAGCGGGAGCGAAAGCTTTCCGGAAGGGGTCGCGCGCCAAGTTGACCACCTGTTCAGTTGTGATACAGTGAGGATCATAAAAATAGGGAGAGCAAGTCCTTGGCTCATTCGGCGTCCTATGAAACCGCGGACTGGTACAGCGATGTCGCGCTGGTCGACGATCCGCATGCCTACTTCGACTTCCTGCGGGCGAAAGGACCGGTGGTGCGTCTGCCCTATCGAAACGCGGTGGCCGTGACCGGATATGAGGAAACGGTGCAGGTCATGCTCGACACCGAGCATTTCTCCTCGATCAATGCCGTGACCGGGCCGGTGGCGGATCTGCCGTTCACGCCGGAAGGAGACGATATCGCCGCGCAGCTCGAAGCGCATCGCAGCAAGATCGCTTTTGCCGACCAGATCGTCACCGAGAGCGGCGCGCGGCATGCCGACTTGCGCTCGATCATCGCGCGCCTCTTCACGCCGAGCCGGTTGAAGGAACTCCAGCCCAAGCTGCTGGCGACGGCGGAAGGCCTGATCGACGAGTTCCATGCCGACGGCAAAGTCGACATCGTGCGGCAGTACGGCGGGCCTTACGGGGCGCTGGTGATCTCCGATCTGCTCGGTCTGTCCGAACGCACGCGCGCCAAGTTTCGCGTCCTTCTGGAAGGGGCGATCCCGGTGCCGATGGATGCGAGCGAGGAGGACATGCTCAAGAACCCGCTGGTCGGAGTGGGGAAGGGCCTGTTCGGCCTGATCGCACAGCGGCGGCTTTCCGCGCATCCGTTGATGCGGCCCCTGCGGGCGCTTCTGGCGCATGAGGATATTCTCAACGAACTGGCGCAGGCGAGCTATCCGGACGGCAGCCGGCCTTCGCTGGTCGATCTGACGAGCCTTGCCGCCTTCCTGTTCGGGGCGGGGCAGGACACGACGAACCGGCTGCTCGCCAATGCCTTCCGGATCATCGCGACACGGTCCGATATCCAGCAGGAACTACGCGACGAGCCGGGCCGCATTCCCGCCTTCGTCGAGGAGGTCCTGCGCTTCGACGGTTCGGTCAAGAGCGGCGGGCGGATGTGCCAGAAGACCACGGTGCTGGGCGGGATGGAGATCAAGGCGGGCACCGCGATCCTGCTGTCGCACATGGCCGCCAACCGCGATCCCGCCCGTTTTCCGGAGCCGGACCGCTTCGACATGGACCGGCCGAAGCTCAAGGAGCACCTGGCCTTCGGGCGCGGCGCGCATACCTGCATCGGCGCGCCGCTCGCCCGGCGCGAGGTCGTGACGAGCATCGAGCGCCTGCTGGCGCGCATGGGCAATATTCGCCTTTCGGCGCAGCACGTCGGGCCGGACGGCGGCCTGCACTTCGATTATGAGCCGACGTATATCCTGCGCGCGCTCGCCAGCCTCCATCTGGAATTCGATCCGATCGAGGGGGATTAACCGCGAAGGGGAATTCCCAGCCGCCGCGCTCTGGCCTATTCCAGCGCCATGACCAGTCCCGAGATCAACGAAGCCGAAGCCGCCAACGAATTGATGCGTCTGGCGCGCCAGATCAACCGCGCCAACCGGCTCTATCATGGCGACGATGCGCCGGAGATTTCGGACGCCGAATACGATGCCCTGGTTCGCCGCAATGCCGAACTGGAGGCCGCCTTCCCGAATCTGGTCCGGCCCGACAGCCCGACGAACAAGGTCGGCCATGAAATCGCCGCCTCGCCGCTGTCCAAGGTGACGCACGAGGTTCGCATGATGAGCCTCGACAATGCCTTCACCGATGAGGAAGTCGCCGATTTCGTCGGCCGGGTGCGGCGTTTCCTCTCGCTCCCGGCCGAAGAGCCGGTGCTGGTGACGGCGGAAGACAAGATCGACGGGCTCTCGTGCTCGCTGCGCTACGAGAACGGCAGGCTGGTCCGTGCGGCGACGCGCGGGGACGGTCAGGTCGGCGAGGACGTGACGGCCAACGTCGCCCACATCGCCGATGTCGTGCAGGAACTGAAGGGCGAGGACATCCCCGAGGTCTTCGAGGTGCGCGGCGAAGTCTACATGGAGAAGGGGGCCTTCGTCGCCCTCAACGAGACGCTGATGGCCGAGGCGCGGGCGCTGGCCGAGAGCAAGGGCGAAGCCTTCGACGAGAGCAAGGTCCGCCAGTTCGCAAACCCGCGCAATGCCGCTGCCGGTTCGCTGCGCCAGAAGGACGCGAGCGTCACGGCCAAGCGGCCGCTGCGGTTCTGGGCCCATGGCTGGGGTGCGGCGAGCCGGGTCCCCGGGACCAGCCAGCACGACGTGATCCGCCGGATCGAATCCTGGGGCCTGCCGGTCTCCGCGCAGTTCCGGCTCTGCCAGTCGCTGGAAGAGATGCTGACCGCCTATCGCACCATTCGCGACGGACGCGCGGCTCTGCCTTTCGAGATCGACGGCGTCGTCTACAAGATCGACCGGCTCGACTGGCAGCAGCGCCTAGGCTTCGTGGCCAAGGCCCCGCGCTGGGCGCTGGCGCACAAGTTCCCGGCGGAACGGGCCGAGACCACGCTCGAATCGATCGACATCCAGGTCGGCCGCACCGGCAAGCTCACGCCGGTCGGCCGCCTCAAGCCGGTGCTGGTCGGCGGCGTCACCGTCACCAATGTGACGCTGCACAACCGCGACGAGATCGGCCGCCTCGGCGTTCGCCCCGGCGATACCGTGGTGCTCCAGCGCGCGGGCGACGTGATCCCGCAGATCGTCGACAATCTCACCCGCGAGCAGGAGCGCCCCGCCTTCGACTTCCCCGATCACTGCCCGGAATGCGGCAGCGAGGCGGTCGCGCAGGAGGGTGAAGTCGATGTGCGCTGCACCGGCGGACTGATCTGCCCGGCGCAGCGGACAGAGCGGCTCAAGCACTTCGTCAGCCGCGCCGCGCTCGATATCGAAGGGCTGGGCGAGAAGACCATCGACGAGTTCTTCGCCAAGGGCTGGCTTGAAAGCCCTGCCGATATCTTCCGCCTCCGGCGGCGTCGGGAGGACATTCTCGCGCTCGACGGGTGGAAGGACAAGTCTGTGGACAACCTGTTGGCAGCTGTGGAAAGCAAGCGCAGCCCCGATGCCGCGCGCCTGCTGTTCGGCCTCGGTATCCGCCATGTCGGGGCCGTCACTGCGCGCGATCTGCTCAAGCGGTTCGAGACGCTTTCGGCGCTGCGGGAGATCGCCGAGGCCTCGCACGCCAAGGAAGGCGAAGAAGCCGCGGCGGCGGGGAGCGAGGCCTATTCGGAACTGGTCTCGATCGACGGCATCGGCCCGGCGGTGGTCGAGGCGCTGGGGGACTTCTTCCACGAGGAGCATAACCGCGAAGTCTGGGACGACCTGCTCTCGGAAGTCACGCCGCCCGCCTATGTCGTCGAGACGGTGGACAGCGAAGTCGCGGGCAAGACCGTGGTCTTCACCGGCAAGCTGGAAACGATGAGCCGGGACGAGGCCAAGTCGCAGGCCGAAAGGCTCGGCGCCAAGGCGGCGGGGTCGATCTCGGCCAAGACCGACATCCTGGTGGCAGGGCCGGGGGCGGGCTCGAAGCTGAAGAAAGCCGCCGACCTCGGCATCCGCGTGATCGACGAGGCGGAATGGGCGCGGATCGTGCAGGCGGCGGCCGGATAGACCCGTTCAACAGTGCAAACGCAAAGGGCCGCCGGTGCGATACCGGCGGCCCTTTTTGTCCGGAGCGACCTGTCAGGCGCGGCGCGATTGCCGCTCGTGCAGGTGCCGATAATGTTGAACCCGGGTTGCGCGCAGTCCTGCCATGCCCTCGCGCTCGACGGCGCGTTGCCAGGATGCCAGTTCCTCAAGCGTGAGGTCGTAGCGGTCGCAAGCCTCGGCAATCGTCAGCAGGCCGCCGTTCACCGCTGCCACGACTTCCGCCTTGCGACGAACGACCCAGCGAGAGGTGCCGCGTGGCGGCAGGCTGCTCTTGTCGAGAGCTTCACCCAGGGGTCCTACGACCTGCCGCGGCCGGTCGAGATCAGATTGAAGCATGTTGGCCTCTTGAGCTGTTGTTACCAGCCCCCCTTGGCCTTAATTCTTGGTGGAAACCCTTAATTCGAAGTTAATTCGAGCGGTTAACGGCTAACCTCGGGATTCTACTTAGTCCTATGAATTAAAAGGATAATGCTTCCCGAAAATTCCTGCTGATACTTATGCGCCGCGTTTATAAGTCTTAACGTGCATAGGCTGCGCCGAATGGAGTAGCGCGCTGCTCGCAGATGCGAAACCGGCCGGTCCCGCATCTGCCGTTTGGTGCGCCTACTTGCGCCGCGCGCGCATCCACAGGATCGACCAGTCGCCGTTCACCAGCCTTGCCGCGAGGCGCAGGCCGGCGCGGCGACAGGCGCGGCGGACGGCCTCTTCCTGGGTTTCCAGCAGGCCCGCCAGGACGAGGCTCCCGCCCGGTGCCAGCGAGCGCGCAAAGTCCGGCGCGAGCGAGACCAGCGGTCCGGCCAGAATGTTCGCCATGATGAGGTCGTAAGGTCCGCGCGCGGCGATCAGCGGGTGGTCCATGCCGTCGGCGACGGTCATGACCAGTTCGCCGCCGCGCGGCCCCATCTTCACGCCGTTGGCGGCGGCATTGTCTTCCACCACGCCGACGCAGACCTGGTCGATGTCGCTGGCGGTCGCCAGCGCGCGCGGCCAGAGTGCCATGGCCGCGAAGGCGAGCAGGCCGGTGCCGGTGCCGATGTCGGCATGGTTGCGGAAGATCAGGCCCTGCGCCTTCATGTGCGTGAGCATGGCGAGGCAGCCCGCCGTCGTCGCATGCTGTCCGGTGCCGAAGGCCTGGCTGGCGGGGATCGCGAAATCGATCACGCCGGGTTCGTCGCTGGCCGGGTGATCCGGGGTGTGCACGTAAAAGCGACCGGCGCGGATCGGTTCGAGGCCCTGCTGGCTCGTCACCAGCCAGTCGGTTTCCGGCAGTTCCTCGACGATGAATTCGGGCACCTCGCCGGGGAATAGCGCAGCGATGGCCTGCCTTTCCGCATCGCCCGGCTCGTCCGCGAACCAGGCTTCGAGTTGCCAGTCGTCCGGCTTGTCCTCGGCGATCTCGCTGCCGGACAGGACGATGCCCTCGTCCCAGTCGAAGGCGTCTTCATGGGCGACGAGTGCGGCCTCGATGGTGGCGCGCGGGGCGAAAGCTGTGATTTTCCAACTCACGAACGGATCTCCTGCGCTGCGAACCCGGCCCTTTGACAGGAAAGCTGCCGGTTCGAAGCGGACTTGGGCATCGGCCGCATGACGGCGGCCGGTATGGAATACGACCGAAAGCCGCGCGATTCGTTGCGGCTTTCGCGGATGCACTGTTTTGCCCGGGCTTTAATTCGCCTGCGCCCGGCTGACCAGTAGGATGCAATCGGCTGATGTCCGGCGGCTGAATGTCCGGTTGACCGATTGCCAGGGGCGCTTGTGTGCGATGCATCTGCGATGTGCTTCGCGGAACTTGCGCCAAGCCGTGATTTGTCTAAGGGGACTTTCGACAGGGGCAGCCTCGAGGCTGCTACATAAGGCAAAAGGGATTCGAAAGAGCCATGGCCAAAGACGGCACCAGGAACCGTCCGCTTTCGCCCCATCTCCAGATCTGGCGTTGGGGCCCTCACATGTTCGTCTCGATTCTGCACCGCGTGACGGGCGATGGCATGGCATTCGCCGGCCTCGGCCTGCTGCTGTGGTGGCTCGGGGCGCTGGCTGGCGGACCCGAAGCTTACGCACTGCTCACCAAGTGCATGACCTCGCCGCTCGGCTATGTCGTGCTCGTGGGCATTTCCTGGGCGTTCTTCACCCACATGATGAGCGGCCTTCGCCACTTCGTGCTGGATGTCGGCGCGGGCTTCGAACTCAAGACGAACAAGACCTGGTCGATCGTCTGCCCGATCCTGGGCGTGCTCGCCACCGTCGCCTTCTGGGCGATCCTGCTGCTTCGCTGAGGAACGGGAAACATGGGTAACGGAACTTCCATCGGCCGCGTGCGCGGCCTCGGCTCGGCAAAGACCGGCGTTCACCACTGGCTGCTCCAGCGCTTCACCGCGATCGGCAACCTCCTTTCGGTCCTGTTCCTGGCCGTCTCGATCCTGCTTCTGCCCGATCTGAGCTACGCCACCGTGGTCGAATGGATCGCCCGCCCGGTTCCGGCCGTGGTGATGATCCTGCTCGTCGTCACGACCTTCTGGCATGCGCGTATCGGCCTCCAGGTTCTGGTCGAGGACTATGTCCACGATCACGCCAACAAGTTCGCCTGCATTGCCGCGCTGAACCTTGCCGCCTGCAGCGGCATCGCCTTCGGCGCCTTCTGCGTCATTCGTCTCGCGCTGGGAGCACATGCATAATGTCCGCGCCTGCCTACAAGATCATCGACCATACCTATGACACCGTCGTCGTCGGCGCCGGTGGCTCGGGTCTGCGCGCCACGATGGGTTCGGCCGAAGCCGGCCTGAAGACCGCGTGCATCACCAAGGTCTTCCCGACCCGCTCGCACACCGTTGCGGCACAGGGCGGCATCGCCGCCTCGCTCTGCAACAACACGCCGGACCACTGGACCTGGCACATGTACGACACCGTCAAGGGGTCGGACTGGCTGGGCGACCAGGACGCCATCGAGTACATGGTGCGCGAAGCCCCGGCCGCAGTCTACGAGCTGGAGCACGCCGGCGTGCCCTTCAGCCGCAATGCCGACGGCACGATCTACCAGCGCCCGTTCGGCGGCCACATGCAGAACATGGGCGAAGGCCCGCCGGTGCAGCGCACTTGCGCCGCGGCGGACCGTACCGGCCACGCCATGCTGCACGCGCTCTACCAGCAGTCGCTGAAGTACGACGCGGACTTCTTCATCGAATACTTCGCCATCGACCTGATCATGGACGGCGGCAAGTGCGTCGGCGTGATCGCGCTCTGCATGGATGACGGTTCGATCCACCGCTTCCGCTCGCAGGCCGTGGTGCTGGCGACCGGCGGCTACGGCCGCAGCTACTTCACCGCCACTTCGGCCCATACCTGCACCGGCGACGGCGGCGGCATGGTCTTGCGCGCCGGCCTGCCCATGCAGGACATGGAATTCGTGCAGTTCCACCCGACCGGCATCTACGGCGCGGGCGTGCTGATCACCGAAGGCGCGCGCGGCGAGGGCGGCTACCTCACCAACTCCGAGGGCGAGCGCTTCATGGAGCGTTACGCGCCTTCCGCGAAGGACCTCGCCTCGCGCGACGTCGTCTCGCGCTCGATGGCGATGGAAATCCGCGAAGGCCGCGGCGTCGGCCCGCACAAGGACCACATCTACCTGCACCTCGATCACATCGATCCCAAGGTGCTGGGCGAGCGTCTGCCGGGCATCACCGAGAGCGGCAAGATCTTCGCGGGCGTGGACCTTACCCGCCAGCCGCTGCCGGTCGTGCCGACCGTGCACTACAACATGGGCGGCATTCCCTGTAACTATCACGGCGAAGTCGTCACCATCTGTCCGGACGGCAATCCGGACACCGTGGTGCCGGGTCTGTTCGCAGTGGGCGAGGCGGCTTGCGTCTCGGTCCACGGCGCCAACCGCCTGGGTTCGAACTCGCTGATCGACCTCGTGGTCTTCGGCCGCGCCACCGGCCACCGCCTCAAGGAAATCGTTCAGGCCGGTGCCAACCAGCCCGAACTTCCCAAGGACTCGGCCGATCTGGCGCTCACCCGTCTCGATCACTTCCGCAATGCCAACGGCGGTTCGTCGACGGCGGAAGTTCGCACCGAGATGCAGCGCACGATGTCGGGCCACGCAGCGGTGTTCCGTACTGACGAACTCATGGTCGAAGGCAAGGAAAAGCTCGCCAAGACCTATGAGCGCATGAACGACATCAAGGTCACCGATCGCGGCCTGATCTGGAACTCGGACCTGGTGGAAACGCTGGAACTGGACAACCTGATCTCGCAGGCTTCGGTCACGCTGCACGGCGCGCAGGCGCGCAAGGAAAGCCGCGGCGCCCACGCGCACGAGGACTTCCCGAACCGCGACGATGCGAACTGGATGAAGCACACCGTGGGCTGGTTCAACGGTTGGGGCGGCAAGGGCGGCGAAATCCGTCTCGATTACCGCCCGGTCCACGAATACACGCTCACCGACGACGTGCAGTACATCAAGCCGAAGGCGCGCGTGTACTGATCCGCTTCGCTGGATAGAGTTCGAAAAGGCGGCGTACCGGAAGGTGCGCCGCCTTTTTTATTGCGGTCTTTCAGATTTCCGCTGTTCCGTGCCGCTGATCAGACGGGGGCGGGGGCCGCTTTCCAGATAGAGTAGAAAAGCGGAAGTCCTGGGGGATGATCCCCCAGACCCTCGGAATTGGCGACGTTGCGCGCCGCCTATCCGTGGTGCGCTCCCTGCGGCGCAGCCATTATGTCTCCCGACGCCGCCATGGGTGCGGAACGGATAGTGCAGGGCGTGACATCGACAGTAACGGGGTGCAGGGGCGATGGCCCCTGCTGTTGGATGCACTTTCCTTCGCAACCTGATGGCATTTCGTGCATTTTTCAGCACGGACATCTGGCCGCGCAGGAGGCAGGCGCATGAATCCCACGAATATGGACCCGATACTCGAACCCCGCGTCGAGAACGACCCGCTGGTGCAATCGCTGGCGCAGGCTTCCGGCAAGGCCTGGGGCTGGGTTCTGGCTTACGGCATCCTGCTCCTGCTGATCGCGCTGGTGGTGATTGCCAATCCACTGGTCGCCGGTGTCGCGACCGGGCTGCTGATCGGCGTCGTCCTGGTGATCTACGGCATCGCCGCCATCGCCGCAGGGTGGACCTCGCTGTCGCAGCGGGCGCGCTGGGTGGAAGTGCTGCTGGGCCTGCTCGCGCTCGTCGCCGGGATATTCGCGATCCTCAATCCGGTGGCCGGAGCGCTCTCGTTGGTCTGGGCGATCGGCGCCTGGTTGACCGTATCGGGCGGCTTCCAGATCGCCTTCGCGCTAAAGGCGCGCCACGATCGCGGCTGGCGGCTGTTCCTCGGTGTGCTGGACGTCGTGCTCGGCCTGATCCTGTTGTTCTCCAACCCCGCGACGGGCCTTGCCTTCCTGGCCGTCATCATCATGATCAGCCTGGTGGTGCGCGGCGTTTTCCTGATCCTGCTGGCCAATACCCTGCGTAAGCTGAGTCAGTAATCTATTCATCTGGCGTTCATGTTTACAAACGTAGTCGATTACGTGTGTAAACGATGGAGGCCATGGTGTCTGAGTCTGCCCCACTCCAATCCGGCGATCAGCCCGAGCGTATCTCGGATGCCGAACATGCGGTGATGGAGGTGCTCTGGCAGCGCAGCCCGCTGACCGCCGCCGAAGTCTGCGAACAGGTCTGCGAGCCGCGCGGCTGGAGCCTTGCCACCGTC
>NZ_DAISLT010000036.1:0-64667 GCF_036820275.1 Novosphingobium sp. | reverse complement strand
CCGTCAGGCAGAAAATCCACTTAACCCTCTGTCCAGTTTTACCAGGCCACCTCTGTTGGCTGCTTACGGGCAGACCCTTTGCGATCTTGAATGACCGGGATTAGGGCGAAGTTTTAATTAAGATCAGGGTCCATTGATTGATCCAGAGGATGACGGTTGCGGCGATGCAGATGTCGGGCATGAATGTGTGGGGCATCGATGGTAGCGGGTATGGATGCGTCGCCAGTCCTTGAGCCTGCCGAACATGTTCTCGATCTTGTGGCGCTGGCGATATAGCATCAAGTCGTGCGGGATCGGGACCTTCCAGTTGGTCATTGAGGGGATGCAGGCCGCGATGTTGCGTTCGGCGAGCGCCTTGCGGAACCAATCGGCGTCATAGCCTAGTTCACCGAGCAGGGCTTTGGCGTGGGGCAAAGCGTCGAGCTTCAGGGCGGTTCCCTTGTAGTCGCTCATCTGGTCCTCGCTCGGCAGCATGACCGGTGGCCGGCCCTTGCCATCGCACACGGCATGGAGCTTCGAGTTCAGGTCTGAAACAGCCCCTTTTCGAGCAGACTGGCGGCTGTCCGGTGTGCCTTCATATGCGTCGCATCGATCATCAATTGGTCGGGGTTGCCGCCTTCCGCAGAAAGGGTGGAAAAGATCTCGTTGAACACCCCGAGCTGGCTCGACCGGGTGAAACGATTATAGGTCGTCTTGGGCGGACTATAGTCGGCGGCCGCATCACGCCATTGCAAGCCGTTCCCGATGACGAAGATGATACCGCTGATGATCCGAGGATCATCCATCCGCGGCACGCCGTGCGACAGCGGAAAATATGGCTCGATCCGATGCATCTGCGCCTCCCACAACCAGATCAGATCACTCACGGCGGCTCCTTTTTATGCCGCCATTAAATCAACCAATTATCTGATCGGCAAGAAATTCAATAGATCCTGATCCTAATGCCGAAGTGGATTATGTCATCGGGGGCAATATCCCTCGCGCCGTTGGCGCGGGCGCCTTGTGCAACGGAAATTATGGTGAAACGAAGAAGGCGGGAATTTCCCGGCTTTCTTTTTGTTATCAGAATGGCTCGTTCAGGCGGGCCAATGCGGTTTCCAGCAGCGCCGCATGTTCCTGCGGCGGGCGGTGGTCCATTTGCAGGCGGCCGATGCCGATGCTGCTCTCGATGATGAAGCGGCAGCGGTCGAAGCGGCGCTCTTCATAGGCGATGAGAGCCTGTCCCACCGTGTCGGCGGCGGCGAGTTCCTCGGCCAGCACGATGGCGCTTTCCACCGCCATGCCCGCGCCCGAGGCAAGGTGCGGCGTCGTCGCATGGACGGCATCGCCCAGCAGCACAACCCGCCCGCTCGACCACGGACGCGGCTGCAAGGCGGCGGCCAGCGGGCGGTAGTTGATCCAGTCCTGACGCGTCATGGTATCGCGAATCCAGCCGGCATTGCCGCCGAACGGCGCGAGCAGTTCCTTCAGCGTGGTGTAGAGTTCCTCCTCATCCATGAAGCGTTCGCGCTCCTCATGGCGGGTCAGCATCCACATATAGACGTTGTCCGGCGCACAGGGCGTGATCCCGCAGGGGGTGTCGAGCCCGAGGAAGAATTCGCTCTCGCTGAGGCCGGGCGGCTTGCGGATCGAGATGCGCCAGCAGCCCTGTCCGGTCGGCTGGGCGGGGGCCATGTGCGGGAAGGCGAGTTCGCGCACGGCGGAAGAAACGCTGTCGGCGCCGATCACCAGATCGTAGCGGCCGGTGGAACCATCGGAAAAAGTCGCGTCGACACCCTGATCGTCGCTTTCGAGTGCGGTTACGGTCACGCCAAGGCGCACTGGGATTTGCAGCGCCTTCACGCGGTTCTGCATGATCCGGTGCAGCACCGGGCGCATGATGCCACCGGTGGCGGGCAGGCCTTCCTCGATCACCGGCTCGTCGAGCACCTGCATGAGCGAGCCGTCGTAGCGGTACAGCCGCGTCTTGTTGGTGATCGCGCCCGCCTGCTTGATCTCGTCCAGCAGGCCGAGCCGCCGGTAGGCGCGCAAGGTCGGCCCGGTGATGGTTATGCCGGCACCGTAGACCCGCCAGTCCGGATCGAGGTCGATCAGGTCCACCCTGACGCCGCGCTCCGCAAGGCTGATGGCCGTGGCCATGCCGCCGATCCCTCCGCCCACGACAAGTGCCGTGGCGATGCTGCTGATGCTCTCCCATGTCATGCCATCAGGACTAGCGAGGCGGCGGCAGCAGACAAATCCGAACTGTGGATGCGTCGCTATCGATACAATCGGTGTGACGCGGGGGCGTGGCTTGGGTAGCCCGATGCCAAGAACACAGCATATTTGGGAGGATAATCGTGCGCAAAGGGCTTCTGGAATCCGTCTGTCTGTCTGCCATCGCTCTGACGACACCGGCCATGGCGCAGGATACCGTTTCGGCGCCGCAGACCAGTACCGACAACAGCGGCATCGGCGATATCATCGTGACCGCGCAGCGCCGCTCGGAATCGATGCAGCGGGCGGGCATCGCCATCGATGCGGTGGGCGGCGAGGATCTGATCCAGTCGGGTGTCACCCAGGCCGATGCGCTGAACAAGGTCGTTCCCGCACTGACCGTCACCAATGGCGGCGGTTCGAACACCTCGATCTTCCTGCGCGGTGTCGGCAACGTGACCAATTCGAGTTACAACGACCCGGCTGTGACGCCGAGCTATGACGGCGTCGTGCTGGGCCGTGCAGCGGGCGCGTTCGGTGCTGCCTTCTACGACCTTGCTCGCGTCGAAGTGCTGAAGGGCCCGCAGGGCATCCTCTATGGCCGCAATGCCACCGGCGGCGCGGTCAACATCATCCCCAACCGCCCGCAACTGGGTCAAAACAAGGGCGGCTTCACGCTTTCTGCTGGCAACTACGATGCGGTGAGCGTCGAGGGTTATGCCAACCTCGCCATCGGTCAGAACGCGGCGCTCCGTGTGGCCGGGACCCGCCAGTACCATGACGGTTATAACAAGGACGGCAGCGACGATCTCGACCGCAGCGGCCTGCGTGCCCAGCTTCTCTGGGAGCCGACCGACACGCTGAGCGTGCGGGTGGGCGGCGACTACACCCACGTTGGCGGTGTCGGCGCGGGCGGCAGCTATATCGGCTCGTTCACGCCCGGGGCGACGGGCTTCACTTTCACCGCATCGGGCCTCGGCAAGTCGGAGGGCTTCAATACCGATGCCGCCAATGCCTTCCGCCAGACCTCGCTGGGCGCGCCGGGGTTCGGCTTCCTCGATGCGATGAACAAGCAGCAGATGACCGACAACACTTACTGGGGCGTGAATGCCGAAGTCACGCTCGATACCGGCATCGGCACGCTGACGGTGCTGCCTGCCTATCGCAAGGCCGATGCGACCAGCTTCTTTTACGGCCCCGCGTTCAACACCGCCTACACCGACGAGCATGACCGCCAGGCCAGCCTCGAAGCGCGTCTGGCGGGCAAAGTCGGGATGTTCGACTACGTGATCGGCGGCTTCTATTTCAACGAGAAGATCCAGAACACCGGCGAGTACAATCAGGAATTCGTGCTGCCGATCCAGCACTATACCCACAAGACCGAATCCTATGCCGCCTTCGGCCAGCTGACCGCACACCTGACCGACCAGTTCCGCCTGATCGGCGGCTTGCGTTACACGCATGACCACAAGTCGATCGACGGCATCATCAACAACTTCATCGTCTATTGCGGCGGGTTGCCGCCGACGACGCCGCCCGCCTCGTTCGCGGCAGGCTGCGCCAATCCGGGCGCGCTGCCGCACTTCCCGAACTTCACCTCCACCGGCGATACGGTGAACTGGCTGATTTCCAACGGCTTCATCGCCGCAAACAGCACCGACGAGCCCAATGCCCAGTTCTACAATCTGACCAACGGCGTCGGCATCATCCAGAAGACCTATTACCCGGTGGTCGAATCCGGGAGCTACAGCCGGGTGACGTGGAAGGCGGGCGCCGAGTACGACGTGGCGCCGGATTCGCTGCTCTATGCCACGGTCGAGAGCGGCTACCGCGCGGGCGGCTTCCAGCTTTCGGAAGGCAATCCGAGCTACAAGCCGGAATTCATCACCGCCTACACGATCGGATCGAAGAACCGCTTCTTCAACAACAAGATCCAGCTCAACGTCGAGGCGTTCTACTGGAAGTACAAGGACCAGCAGATCAACTACTTCACCGTCTCGCCGGATTCGGTGCTGATCAACACGATCGACAACGCGGGCAAGGCGGACATCAAGGGCTTCGACGTCGATTTCATGGCCAAGCCGATGCACAACACCACGCTCTCGGCCAAGGTCCAATACCTCGATACCGAGTACAAGCAACTGACGCTCACCACCGCGTCGCCGCGCAACAACATCAACTGTCCGTCCAGCCAGACCGGCAGCTACCTCAGCGACGGCGTCACCCCGATCCTGGCCTTCGACTGCTCGGGCCGTCCGCTGCTCTATTCGCCGAAATGGACGGTGAATCTGGGCGTGGAGCAGATCGTGCCGCTCAGCGACAAGTACGAGCTGGTCGGCGGGGTCAACACCTCGTGGCGGTCCTCGCAATATGGCGCGTTCGAATATCTCGATTTCGAGAAGATCCGTTCGTACTGGCTGACCGACGCCAATCTGGCGGTGCGCTTGTCCGACGGTGGCCTTTCCATCGGCGGCTTCATCCAGAATATCGAGAACAAGCGCCGGATCGCGACGCCGCAATCTTCGCCCATCGGCTTCGCGGTGGCGCGCTACACCGCGCCGCGTACGTATGGCCTGCGTCTCTCGGCGGAATTCTGACGGCATGGGGGTGCTGCAGGACCGTCGCAGAGTGCTGGGGTGGCTGGGCGCGACGACCGCATTCGTCGCGCTTTCGGGGCCGGGCAGGGCGCTTGCCCGCCCGGCTCCCCCTCCAACCCGGCCCAATATCGTCTACATCATGGCCGACGACCTCGGGTATGCGGACCTTTCCGCCACCGGCTCGCACGCAATCCGCACGCCCGCGATCGACAGCCTCGGCCGCGATGGCGTGCGGCTGACGCAGGGCTATGCCAGCACGCCGATCTGCTCGCCCACGCGGACGGCGTTGCTGACCGGCTGCTATGCCCAGCGCTTCGCCATCGGTATCGAGGAACCGCTCGGCCCCGGCGCGCCGCCGCATATCGGCGTGCCGCTGGACCGGCCGACCATCGCCTCGGTACTGCGCGATCAGGGCTATCACACCAAGCTGATCGGCAAGTGGCATCTGGGCGAACCGCCCGAGCATGGCCCGCTGCAGCACGGATACGACGAGTTCCTCGGCGTGGTCGAAGGGGCTGCGGACTATTTCCGGCATCACATGGTGGTGGGCGGCAAGGACGTCGGCATCGGCCTTGCGCAGAACAACGCGCCCGAACAGCGTGAGGGCTACCTCACCGACTTGTTCGGGGACGAGGCGGTCCGGACTATCGAGAGCGCGGGCGACAAGCCGTTCTTCCTCTCGCTCCACTTCAACGCCCCCCACTGGCCCTGGGAAGGGCGCGAGGATGCGGCGGCGGCAAAGACGCTGCCCAATTCCTTCCACTACGAAGGCGGCAACCTCGGCAAGTACAAGGAAATGGTGGAGGCGATGGACCAGAACGTCGCCAAAGTGCTGGCGGCGCTGGAGCGCACCGGGAAGGCGCAGAATACCATCGTCGTCTTTACCAGCGACAACGGCGGCGAGCGCTTTTCCGAAACTTGGCCCTTCATCGGCCACAAGGGCGAAGTGCTGGAAGGCGGCATCCGCGTGCCGATCCTGATACGCTGGCCGGGGCACATCGCGCCGGGCACGCTTTCCGATCAGGTCATGGCCTCGATGGATTTCCTGCCGACTTTCCTGACGATGGCGGGCGGCAATGTCGCCAAGGCGGGCAAGTTCGACGGGGTGGACCTCTCTTCCCAGCTAACCGGGAAAGCCGCATCGGTGCCGCGCACACTGTTCTGGCGCTTCAAGGCGAACGAGCAGGCAGCGGTGCGGCAGGGCGACTGGAAATACGTGAAGATCGGCGGGAAGGAGCACCTCTACAACCTCGCCGAGGATGGACACGAACGTGCCGAGCGTGCGGCAGCGGAACCGGCAAAACTGGCCGAACTGAAAGGCCTGTGGGACGGCTGGAACGCCCAGATGCTGCCTTACCGCGTCCATGGATATTCCGAAGACGTGCGCAAGGCCTATTCCGACCGATATTAGGGAGATCGATGTGAAAGTGCTCGTGACCGGCGCCGGCGGTTTCGTCGGTCGGCAACTCGTCCATGGCCTGCTGGATGCGGGGCATGAAGTTATCGGGATCGACAGCCATGCCGGGGGCATTCCCGCCGGCGCGCGCGCGGTCGAAGGCGATCTGGGCGCGGCTTCGGTCCGGGCCGAGGCTCTGGGGAAGGGCTGCGACGCGCTGGTCCATCTCGCCACCGTCCCCGGCGGTGCGGCGGAAGCCGATCCGGCGGCCTCACGCCGGATCAATGTGGATGCCATGTACGACCTGCTGCTGGAAGCGAGCGCGCTCACGCCGGGCCTGCGTGTAGCTTATGCCAGTTCCATCGCGGTCTACGGCGATCCGCTGCCCGCCGAGGTGGACGACGCCACGCCGCTCTCGCCCAGGATGATCTACGGCGGGCACAAGGCGATGATGGAACATGCCGTGGCCCTGTTCTCCAATCGCGGGTTGATCGACGGCGTGACGGTGCGCCTGCCTGGCATCCTCGCGCGGCCCAAGGGGCCTTCGGGCATGAAGTCCGCCTTCATGTCGAACCTGTTCCACGCGTTGAAGGCGGGCGAGGCGTTCACGTGCCCGGTCTCGGCTGCGGGCACGATCTGGGCGGAATCGCTGGAATGCGTGGCCCGCAACTTCGTTCATGCCCTGACGCTCGACACCGCGCTGCTGCCGCCGACCCGCGCAGTGACTTTGCCCGCGCTGCGCGTGACGATGGGTGATCTGGCGGCAGAGATTGCGCGCCAGTGCGGCGTCTCGGCCGATCTGGTCAGCTACGAGCCCAATGCCGCGCTGGAGGCGGCCTTTGCCGCGCAGCCGCCGCTCTCGACTCCGGCGGCGGAAAAGGCGGGTTTTGCGCATGACGGCGATCTTGCTATGCTCGCCCGAAGCGCCCTGCGAACCCTTTCGTAAGGAGCGCAAGGGAGATGGCAATGCGGTTCGGTCGACTCGATCTCAATCTTCTGGTGGCACTCGATGCGCTGCTGACCGAGCGCAGCGTGTCGCTGGCGGCGGACAAGCTGTGCCTCTCGCAATCGGCCACATCCAGCGCGCTGGGGCGCCTGCGCGAATACTTCGGGGACGAGCTGCTGGTGGTGAAGGGGCGCCACATGATCCTCACCGCCCGGGCTGAGGAACTGATCGAACCGGTGCGCGCGGTGCTGGAGCAGATCCGCTCCACCATCACTGTCGCGCCGCCGTTCGATCCGGCCACGGCCGAACGCCAGATCCGCATCATGGCTTCCGACTATTCGACGCAGGTCCTGCTGGCCGAAGCCATTGCCGAGATTTCGCGCGAGGCCCCCGGCATCCGCTTCGAAATCCAGCCGATGCACGAAACCCCGGTCGAATCCCTCGAACGCGGGTATATCGATCTGCTCCTGACCATCGACTACGCCATCTCCACCGACCACCCCAGCCAGATCCTGTTCGAGGACGACTACGTGGTGCTTGGCTGGGAGGGGAATCCGGCGCTGGCCGGGCCGATGACGCGCGAACTGTACTTCGAACTCGGCCACGTCACCGCGCGCTTCGGCAAGGCCCGCGTGCCCGCGTTCGACGACTGGTTTATGCGGCGACAAAAGCAGCAGCGCCGGGTGGAAGTGGTGGCGCCCAGCTTCCTCTCGATCGTCGGCCTGGTGACGCACAGCAACCGCATCGCCACCGTCCACCGCCGCATGGCCGAGATCTTCGTGCGTGACCTGCCGCTGGTCATGCGCGAGATGCCCTTCAGCTTCCCGCCGATCCGCGAGGCGATCCAGTGGCACATCTCCAACACCAACGACGCTGGGCTGCGCTGGGTGGTGGAGAAGCTGGAAGCGGTCGCCCGGCGTAGCGGCAGCGCAGGTAATGTCGTGCCTATCGATCCGACCCAACGCGAGGACAACGAGCGCGAGCGGATCGAATATGCTTTTCGGATGAACAACAAGCCGCTTTGACGAGGGGCGTTCCTCGCTTCAGCATCGCACAACCTCCCGCCAAACTTCATTCGTCATCCCCGCGAAGGCGGGGATCCCGCTTATCTTGCGGCACACGAGAGGTTGCAGAAGCAAGCGAGGCCCTCGCTTTCGCGAGGGCGACGGAGTGATTTTGGCAAAGGTGGATTGGGTAGGGCTGGCCTAAAGTACAGCGGATGGCGAGTCAGCCGAACTCGCCGTCGTGCCCATGTTCGCGGTCGTAACGCTCGCGCGCCTCGTGAATCGAGTCCGAGCGCGCGTTGATCCAGTCGATCATCCCGCGCGCTTTGGCAAACAGATCCTCGCCCAACCCTGACAACCGGTAGGCGACCTTCGGTGGAACATCCGCGCTGACGCTGCGCAGCACGAAGCCGTAGCGCTCCAGCGCGCGCAGTTTCAGCGTCAGCACTCGCTGCGAAATCGCCTGCTCGGACGATAGCTGCGCGACCACGCGCTTGAGGTCGGCATGGCGCATTTCGCCCTCGCCCAGCACCAGCAGGATCAGCGTGGTCCAGCGGTCGCCCAGCATGGCCATGACCGCGCGCGCGGGTGCCTCGCGCTCATGGCCGTAACGGGTCATCTCATTGGCCAGGGCGCGGAGCCCCGGCAGGTCCAGCGGATCCACGAACTACCCCGCAAAGGGCACAAAAAAGTGCCGTCTTCCATCCATCTGCGGCCACTTTATGCCCGGATCAAACAAGGTCAATTCCGGGAGAGAGAGATGGTCGCAGATGCGACGAGAATGGATGGCAAAGTTGCCATTATCACCGGCGGTGCCGGTGGGATCGGCGGCGCCACGGCCCGGCTGCTCACCGCACGCGGGGCGAAGGTGGTGATCGCCGACATTGCCCTTTCCGCCGCCGAGGAACTGGTCGCGACATTGCCCGATGCCATCGCGGTTCCCCTCGATCTGGAGCAGGAAGGATCGATAGAGGCGATGATCGCGCGTACCCTCGCGCACTACGGGCGGATCGATGTTCTGCACAACAACGCGGCACTTCTCGGCCCCGATATCGCGCAGGCCGACGGCGATGTGGAGCATATGGCCACCGCGCTTTGGGACCGGACTTACGCGGTGAACGTGCGCGGCACGATGATCGCCTGCCGCGCCGCCCTGCCGCACTTGCGGACAAGCGGCGGCAATATCGTCAACACCGTCAGCAATCTGGCGCTGCAGGGCCACATGATTCAGGTCGCCTATTCCTCGTCCAAGGCGGCGGTGATCCAGATGACCCGCGCCATCGCCGCCAGCCACGGCATTCACGGCGTGCGCTGCAACGCCGTCGCCCCCGGCATGACGATGACCCCGGCGCTGCGCGAGGCTTTCCCGGCCGCGCTGCGACAGGCGGTAGAGGACGAAACCCTGCGCGACCGCCTCGGCGCGCCGGAGGACATTGCCGAGGCAGTGGCCTTCCTCGCCTCCGACGCGGCACGCAACATTACCGGGCAAGTGCTTGTCGCCGATGGCGGCTGCGCCAGCCACGTTCCCGGAATCGCACGGTTCCGGGCCTTCTTTTCGGGAGAGCATGCATGAGCCAGTACGACGTCGTCGTCATGGGCGGGGGCCACAACGGCCTCGTCGCCGCCGCCTACATGGCCAAGGCGGGCAAGAAGGTGATCGTGCTGGAGCGCAAGCCCCATTACGGCGGCGGCGTTTCCACGCGCGAACTGATCCAGCCCGGCTTCTGGCATGATGAGCATTCCAACGTGCACATCATGATTCAGGGCAACCCGATGCTGCGCGAGGACGAGCTGGGCCTGTTCGGCAAGTTTGGGCTGGAATACATCTATCCCGAATTGCCCCACGCCTCGATCTGGGAAGACGGGACGATGGTGCGCTCCTGGCGCGATCTGGACCGCACTTGCAAGGAAATCGCTGCCTTCTCGCCCAAGGACGCAGAGGCCTATCGCAAGTTCGCCAGCGCATCGATGGCGGCGCTGCCGATGTTCATGTCCGGTCTCTATGCGCCGCCGTTCCCGATGGGCGGCTTCGTGGCGATGATGGACCAGTCCGACGAAGGGCGCTTCCTGCTCGACGTAATGCAGCGCTCGGCGCTGGACGTGGTGAACCAGTATTTCGAAAGCGACCTCTTGCGCATCCACATCGTGCGCATGGTCACCGAAAACCTGCAGATGCCCGACGAGCTGGGCACCGGCATGGGCGCTTTCCTGATGCCGGGGATCATCCATGCCTATGGCTGCTCGATGCCCAAGGGCGGCTCCGGCCAGCTTTCCCACGCGCTGGTCCGCGCCATCGAGCACTTTGGCGGCGAAGTGCGCTGCAATGCCGAAGTGCGCCGGGTGATCGTTTCGGGTGGGAAAGCGACGGGCCTCGAACTGGTGGATGGCGAGACCTTCACCGCGAAAGACGGCGTGATCGGCGCGATCCACCCGCATGTCCTGCGCAAGTTCGTGGCTGAAACGCCCGAGCCGGTGCTTCAGCGGGCGGAGCGGGTCACCCAGTCCACCTTCTCGATCAACCTCACGCACCTCACCCTGAAGGAGCGGCTGCGCTTGAAGGTCGGCAACGAAACCAATGCCATGATGACCGAGCTGATGGACTTCTACACCATGCGCGACATGCTGCTGGAGTACGACAAGCTGCGGCGCGGCGAAGTGTCCGAACGGCTGATCGCGGGCGGGGACAACACGATCTTCGATCCCAGCCGCGCTCCGGAAGGCGCGGGCGTGTTCTACGGCGTGAACTTCGCGCCTTACGACCTATGGCCCGGCGGTCCGGCGTCCTGGGATGAACGCAAGGAGGAGATCGCCGACAAGGCGCTGGCGCAGTACCGCAAGTTCTACGCGAACCTCGATGACGACAACATCACCGGGCGCCTGATCCGCTCCCCCGTCGATCACGAGCGGGACAGCCCGGCCAGCTTCCTGAAAGGGGACATCCACGGCTGCGCGCCGTTCTTCTACCAGTCCGTCGGGCACCGGCCGACGCCGGACCTTGGATCGTATCGGGTGCCGCAGATCGACGGGCTCTACCTCGTCGGGCCGTTCATGCACCCCGGCGGCGGCGTGTTCGGCGCGGGCCGGGCGACGGCGATCCAGATGATGGACGACCTCGATATCGAATTCGACAAGGTTTGCGGGAAGCGTGTGTGATGGCGGACAAGAAGAAGACCCCCGTGATGCGCATCCTCGACGCGCAGGACAAGGAACTGATGGCGGTGCGCCGGATCGAGCGGGATGGCGACAATCTGGTCATTCGCGGCAAGATATTCGGCGCGATGCCGATGGTCGCCAAAGTGACGCCGGAGGAGGCGCGCGCGGCGCTCAAACTGCTGGACGCCAAGACGATCCTGTTTCTGATCAGTCTTCTGTTCCGCAAGAGCAAGTGAAGCGGAGCAGGACAGGGAAGGTCAATCGGCGCACTCGATAGCTGCGATCCGATTCCATGCGTTTTTCGGAGACGGCGCGGCGCTTCATAAGGAAAGCTCAAGCAGTCAGGATAGAGATAAGCATGAGCATTCTGGGAGTTGAGAGCGTCCTGTTCGGCGTGGCCGATGTGGCCGAGCACACAAGGTTCTGGAGCGATTTCGGCCTGCCGGTGGAAAGCGTGGGCGAGGACGAGGCCGTATTCCGCCTAGCCTCGGGCAGTCGGCTGATCGTGCTGCGCCACGGCGATGCCCGCCTGCCGAACCCCGACCCGTTTCCCGGAGACGGCCTCAAGGAAACCGTCTGGGGTGTCGATACTGCCGAGAACCTTGAGACAATCGCCGCCAGCCTCGCATCTGAAGTGGTAGTGACGCGGGATGCCGACGGCACCGTCCACGCGGTCTGCCCGGATGGCCAGCCGATCGCCCTGCGCGTCTGGGCCAAGCGGGCGTTCCGTTCCGAAGCGAGCCAGGTCAACACGCCCGCGAGCCATCCGCGCTTCAACCAGCATCGCATCTGGCGCCGCAAGGCAGTGCCCAAGACGATCAACCACGTGGTGTTCTTCTCGCACGATTACGTCGGCAGCTTCGAGTTCTACGAACGCCACTTCGGCTTCCACTATGTCGATCATTCTAAGGGCGTGGGCATCTTCTCACGTGCGGGCGGCACCTACGAGCATCACTCGATCTTCTGGGTGAACTGCGACCTTCCCATCGCGCCCGACCATTTCAAGTTCATGCATATCGCCTTCGGCATGGACGATATCGACGAAGTCATGCTCGGCGCCAACATCATGGAGGCGAAGGGCTGGAAGAACGAGAGCATGAACAGCTCCGGCGGTATCTCGCGTCACCGCATTTCCAGCGCGATCTATTACTACTGCGACATGCCGGGCAAGGCGGGCGAGGCCGAGTATCACGCCGATACCGACTATCTCGACGAGAACTGGGTGCCACGCGCCTGGGACTTCCGCTTCGGCTCGCTGCTGTGGTCGAACAATGCTCCGCCGATCTTCCGGGGCGACGACATCCCGTGGGACATGACTTTCGATGCCGATCGCGCCAGCTTCGAACCGTACCGCAAGCAGAAACCGGGCAAGCAACCCGCCGAGGGCAAGCTGAGCGAACTGACCGAGGACGACGAACACGCGATCTGAATCAAAGAAGGAGGCGTCGTCAGGATGCCTCCTTTTCCATTTATACAGTCCGGTTCCTGTCAGATGGTCTGGGTGAAGTGCTCCACCGAAGGCGTTTCGATGAAGAACGGCCCCGCCAGCGCGCGCCATTTCTGAAAACCTTCGGCCTCGCGAAAGTCGACCATGTGAGCCTCCACGCTCTCCCAGCCGACGATCAGGTGATAGCGCGCCGGGTTTTCGACCGAACGATGCAGCGCGAAGGAGATGAAGCCCCCTGCCGCCTCGAAATGCGGGCGAGCCTCGGCAACCGCAGCTTCGAAATCGAGAGCGCGGGCCGGGTCGATGGTGAGGGTGGCCACTTCGTGGATCACAGGTTCGGCTCCTCGACGAATTCGATCAGGTTGCCCGCACAGTCTCGTATAAAGCAGCCCTTGCCGAAGGCTTCGCGGACCACGAAGGCCACGTCCGCTTGCTTCTCCTCCATCTCCGTCAGGAAGACTTCGAGGTCTTCCACCCGGAAGGCGACGTGCTTGTTGCCGTGGGTCTTGAGGTCGCGCGGGGGGAAGCGGCGGTCTTCGGGGAGGGCGGCGGCGCCCTCCACCTCGAAGATCTCGAACCGCAGTGGGCCCTTGCGGAGCATCGCCGTGTGGGACTTCGCCGCCTCAATATAGAACTTCTTCTCGACCTCGAACCCCAGCACACGGCCGTACCAGTCGATTGCCTCGTCAAGGCTGGGGACGGAAACACCGCCGTGGTGGAAGGTGAATTCGGCCATCTCGCTCAGCCCATTTCCGCGAAAGTTTCGGCGCACCAGTCGGCGATATAGTCGCGCATTCCGGTGCCGTTGTCGGCGCCGCAATGCTCTACTTCGAAATCCTTCTTGGTGAAGACGCGGAGCGTGCGCTTGGGGCTGTTCACGGCTTGATCGTAGCTGAGCTGCGCGTTGAAGGCGGGGATCTGGCGGTCGTTCTCGCCATGGGTGATCAGGAAGGGCACGCGGATCTTCTCGACTTGCCCGTCGAGCGTGATCTGATCGGCGTAAGCCAGGAAAGCGTCACGGTCTTCGATCCCGAAGACCCACATGACGTGGTCCCAATAGTGCGGCACCGGGTTCTCGCCCTCGTTGGCCAGGCGCTCGCGCTGGCGACGGCCCCATACGTGGTTCGCGCCCATCACCGCGCAGAGTGCAAAGCGCGGCTCGTTGGCGGCGATGCGCGGCGCGTGGTAGCCGCCGAAGGAGAGGCCGAAAATACCGATCCGGTCATGGATCACGTCGCTGCGTGTCAGCAGGTATTCCAGCGCTGGCGTGCCCCAGCGCTCACCGTCGAATACGGCCGGAAGGCCGCGCTTGCGGATCGCCTCGCCGGTGCCGGGCTGATCGACGAAGAGGGTGTTCATCCCGCGCTCCAGATTCGACAGGCCATGGCCCGCCATGCAGACCTGCTCCTTCATCGAATCGAGCCCGTTGACCGAGACCAGCGTGGGGCGCGGCGTGCCCGAACCGTCGTGGACGAAAATGGCGGTATACGCCCCGTCCTCGTAGGGAATCTCCACTTTGTCGACATGCAGCCCACGCAGCTTCGCGCCCTTGTGGAACAGTTCCAGTCCATTGTCGTAGGCCGCCCAGCGCGGGGCATAGTCGCGGCTCTGCATCCGTTCGGCAGCGAGGTAGTAGCCGGAAGCGCGCAAGTACTTGGTCCCGGCGGAGAGCAGGTAGCCCGCAGCCTCGTCGCCTTCCGCGTTGGCCGTGACCTGATCGGCTACGGCGATCCAGCTGTCGAACATCTGCGCGGAACCGGCATCGGCGCCGGCCTTGCTGGCTTCCATGATCGGGCGGTTGGCCTCGTCGATCTCGCCATAATTGCCGCCGCAGGCGAGCGCGAGATTGGTGGCGAGGTTCCAGACGTAGTTTCCGGGGAACGGTTCGAACATGTTCTATCCTGCGATTTTCAGATGATTATTCGGCGGTCCAGCCGCCATCGACGACAAGGCTGGTGCCGGTCATCAGCGCGGAAGCGTCGGAGGCGAGGAACAGCACCGCGCCCATCAGATCCTCCACCTGACCGATCCGGCCGAGCTTGATCTTCGAAAGCACGCTGGCCTTGAAGGCATTGTCTTCGAAGAACGGTTTGGTCAGCGGGGTTTCGATGAAGGTGGGCGCGATGGTGTTGGATCGGATGCCATGGGGGGCAAGGTCCAGCGCCATGGCTTTGTTCATGCCCTCCAGCGCCCACTTGCTGGCGCAGTAGAGCGAGCGGTTCGGCCCGCCCACGTGCCCCATCTGGCTGCCCATGTGGATCAGGCTGCCCTGCGTGCCGGTATCGATCATCCGCTTCACGCAAGCCTGCGCCACGAAGAAGGCGGACTTGAGATTGAGGTCGAGCACGGCGTCGTAATCGTCCTCGCTCACCTCCCACATCGGCTTGGGGCGGTTGGTTCCGGCATTGTTGACGAGGACGTGGAACGGTGCGCGGTCCGCGAAGAATGTGGTAACGGCACCGAGGTCCGAAACATCGAGCGTTGCGGCGCGAGCACCGTTACCGATTTCCGCGGCAGCCGCGTCGATCTCCGCGGAGGTACGGGCGACGAGCGTGACCTCCGCGCCCGCTGCCGCCAGCGCGGCGGCGGCGGCGAGGCCGATGCCCCGGCCCGCACCGGTCACCAGAGCCCGCCGCCCGTCAAGACGCAGGCTCGGCGTCTGCGGGATCGCCATGGTCAGGCCGCCGTTTCGGGCGTCGGTTCGGCCTGCCCGGCATAGGGCACGTTGCGCCCGCCGAAGCGGCGTACGCGGATATTCGCCTGCTCGCCGTGGCCTGCGAAGCCCTCCAGCGCACAGAGGCGCGAGCAATATTCGCCGATCAAAGCCGAAGCCTCATCGGTGGTGACGCGCTGGTAAGTGCAGGTCTTCAGGAACTTTCCGACCCACAGGCCGCCCGTGTAGCGCGCGGACTTCTTCGTGGGCAGCGTGTGGTTGGTGCCGATCACCTTGTCACCGAAGCTGACATTGGTACGATTGCCGAGGAACAGCGCGCCGTAGTTGGTCATGTTGCTCAGGAAATAGTCCGGATCGGCGGTCATCACCTGCACGTGCTCGCTGGCGATCTCGTCGGCGACCTTGACCATCTCCTCGTAGCTGTCGGCCACGATCACTTCGCCGAAGTTTTCCCAGGCCTTGCGGGCATGGTCGGCGGTTGGGAGGATCTGGAGCAGGCGCTCGATCTCGGCCATCGTGGCGCGGGCGAACTTCTCGGAATTGGTCAGCAGCACGCCGGGGCTGTCCGGGCCGTGCTCGACTTGCCCGAGGATGTCGGTGGCGGCGATTTCAGGGTCGCAGCCGATCTCATCGGCAATGATCAGGGTTTCGGTCGGGCCGGCGAACAGGTCGATGCCGACACGGCCGAAAAGCTGGCGCTTGGCTTCGGTGACGAAAGCATTGCCGGGGCCGACGAGGATATCGACCGGATCGATGCTTTGCGTGCCGATCGCCATGGCGCCGACGGCCTGAATGCCGCCCAGCGCATAGATCGCATCGGCCCCGGCCATGGCCTGCGCGGCGACGATGGCGCGTGCCGGTTGGCCCTGAAACGGCGGGGCGCAAGTCACGACGCGCTTCACGCCCGCGACCTTGGCGGTGATCACCGACATGTGCGCGGAAGCGAGCAGCGGATACTTGCCGCCGGGCACATAGCAACCGGCTGAACTCAGCGGGATGTTCTTGTGGCCAAGCACGACGCCGGGCAGCGTCTCAACCTCTACGTCCTTCATCGAATCGCGCTGGATTTGCGCGAAGTTCTTCACTTGCGCCTGCGCGAACTCGATGTCCTTGCGTTCCTGCGGGGTCAGGCTGTCGACGCAGGCGTCGATTTCGGCTTGGCTAAGGCGATAGTCGTCACGGTCCCAGCCGTCGAACTTGATGGACATGTCGCGCACCGCGTCGTCGCCGCGCTTCTCGATATCGGCGAGCGCCGCCTCGACGATGTCGCGAACCTTGCGGTCTGCGTCTGCCTTCGCCTCGGCAGTGGCGCCGCGCTTCAGCCAGGTGGCCATGATATTCTCCCGATCCGGTGTGACGTGATTTTCATCGGACCTAGCGCCGGGGAGCGAGCGGGGACCATCGCATGTTATCGATGGCTTGCTATCGATCCTATGCCGTTGTTGCCGCAGGGGGGCTTCGCTAGCCCGGTTCTCAAGGACAAAGCATTCTTGGGAGAACAAGCAACAATGCGCCTCGCCACTCTCGATGACGGCACCCCCGACGGGCGCCTCGTCGTCGTTTCGCCCGAGGGCGATCGTTACGCGCTCGCGCCGGTGGATACACTGCAACAGGCGATGGAAAGCTGGGCCTTCGTCGCGCCCGTGCTGGCCGAGGTTTCGGAATTTCCCGAAGCGCTGGATGCCGCGCTGCTGCGCGCTCCGCTGCCGCGTGCGTGGCAGTGGCTCGATGGCTCCGCTTTCGCCTGCCACGGCGAACTGATGGACAAGGCGCTGGGCGTGGTGCCGGTAAAGACCGGTAAGCCGCTGATGTATCAGGGTACTTCCGACAAGTTCTACGGTCCGGCCGAGGATGTGCGCTTCCTCACCGAAGAGAACGGCATCGATTTCGAGGGCGAGTTCGGCGTGATCGTCGATGCCGTGCCGATGGGGACTTCGGCGCAGGACTGCATGAAGCACATCCGCCTGATCGTGCAGATCAACGACTGGTCGCTGCGCAAGTTGGCCGGGCCGGAGATGAAGACCGGGTTCGGCTGGGTTCAGGCCAAGCCGCCGTGTTCGATGGCGCCCTTCGCGGTCACGCCGGAAGAACTGGGCGAGCAGTGGCGGGGTGGCCGCGTCTGCATGGATCTGCTGGTCGATTGGAACGGCCAGCGCTTCGGCGCCGCCAATGGCGAACCGATGGGCCATGGCTTCCACGAACTGGTCGCCCACGCCTGCGCCACGCGCGATCTGGTGGCGGGCACGGTGATCGGATCGGGCACCGTCTCCAACGCAAACTACCGCGAGATCGGCTCCTCCTGCATCGCCGAGCGGCGCGGTATCGAACTGGTCGATTTCGGAGAGCCCCGCACCGAATTCATGCGGTTCGGCGACACGGTGCGGATGCAGGGAACTCTTGCCGATGGCCATGCGCCGTTTGGCGTCATCGAACAGAAGGTCGTAAAGGCATGAGTGAAGTTCTTTCCGATTCCGGCCTCCCGCCGATCCAGCGCGTCGTCACTGGGCACGATGCGGATGGGCGCGCGGTGTTCCGCTCAGAAGACGTGACGCCCACGAAAATGATCCCCTCGGGCGATGCCTCGTTCCTGACGATCTGGACCACGGCCACTGTCCCTGCCGACAATAACGACGAGACCGAAGGGCGCGAACGCCCCACCGGTACCACGCTCGAAGGCGGATCGGTGATCCGCGTGGTGGATATGCTGCCGGCCAAGCAGAGCCCGATGCATCGCACCAACTCGATCGACTACGGCGTGGTGATGAAGGGCGAGATCGAGTTGGAGCTGGAAGACGGTCGCAAGACCATCGTGCGCGAAGGCGGGATCATCGTCCAGCGCGGCACCAACCACCTCTGGCGCAACACCAGCGATGCGGTCTGCCGGATCGCCTTCATCCTGATCGAGGCGCCGGCCTATCTCCACAACGGCGTGCCACTGGACGAGGCCAAGCCCGAGCAGGTCGATCCCGTCTACAACGCGGCCGCAGGGAAGGCCTGATGTTCGGCCTCTCCGGCAAAAGCACCATCGTCACCGGCTCCACGCGCGGGATCGGACGTGCGATTGCCGAGGGGCTGATCGCCCAAGGCGCGCGCGTGGTGATCTCCAGCGAGGATGCGGAGGACACCGCACGCGTCGCCGCCGAACTCGGGATGCCGGGCCAGCCTTGCGATGTGACCGATGGCGCGGCGCTGGCAGCCTTGGCGGATCGCGCGGTGGCGGAATTCGGCGGGCTGGACGTGCTGGTCTGCAATGCCGGGATTACGGGCAAGGCGGGGCCATTCGCCGATTTCGACATGGCTGACTATGCCCGTGTCATGGCGATCAACCTCACCAGCCAGGTCGCGCTCTGCAACCTCGCCCTGCCGAAAATCGCGGAGCGCGGGGGCGGGGCTGTTGTCCTGGTCTCCAGCCTGTCGGGCCTGAGGGGCAATGGGCGAATCAACGCCTATGCGCTCGCCAAGGCGGGTGTCGCGCAACTGGCGCGCAATCTGGCGGTGGAGTGGGGCCCGCACGGGGTGCGCGTCAATGCGATCTCGCCCGGCTTCATCGCTACCGAGTTGTCCGGTCCGCTGTTGGCGGATGAAGCCTTCATGGAGCGCCGCATGGCAATGACGCCGCTGCGCCGTCCCGGCACACCGCAGGAGGTGGCAGGCGCAGCCGTGTTCCTCGCATCGGATGCCGGTGCTTTCGTCACCGGGCACAACCTGGTGGTCGATGGAGGTACGCTGATTACCGACGGCAGTTGAAGAGCGCTTTGTATCAGGTCGAAAACGACCGACGAAAGGGAGAGAATGACCCGCCACCACCAAGCCCGGTTCATGACCGGCCTGTCGCTGCTGTTACCGATCACGTTGACGACGATGGCCATCGTGCTGTTGACGCCGATCGTGCCGGACCTGATGGCCGAGTTTTCCGCGGTGCCGAACCACGAATACTGGGTGCCGATGATCCTGACGCTGCCCTCGCTCTGCGTGGCCCTGCTGTGCCCGGTGGCCGGGATCATGGGCGACTACTTCGGGCGCCGCCGTCTGCTGCTGTTCTCGTTCCTGCTCTATGCCGCGGTCGGGGTCCTGCCGGTGTTTCTGCACGACCTTACCTCTATCCTGATCTCACGGGTGGGGGTGGGTATTGCCGAGGCGCTGATCTACGTGCTCTCGACCACGATGATCGGCGACTACTACAAGGGCGCTGCGCGCGATCGCTGGCTGGCGGCACAGACCGCCTTCGCCTCGATGTCGGCGCTGCTGTTCTTCAACCTTGGCGGCGCAATGGGCGAGAGCGGCTGGCGCACGCCGTTCTGGGCCTATGCCTCGGCACTGGTCATGTTCGCGCTGGTTTCCAAATACACGTGGGAGCAGTCGGGGGAACCGGCAAGTGCCGCCCAACCCGATGACAAAGCCGATGCGCCGCCGCGCAATCTTTCGTGGGCGGGCTTTCCCTGGGCAAAGATGGCGATGATCGTGCTCATTACGATCTATGGTTCGGTGTTTTTCTATACCGTGCAGATCCAGGCGCCGAGCGGGCTTGCCGCGCTGGGGCTGGCCAGCCCGGCGGAACGCGGGTTCCTGACGTCGATCGCCTCGATCGGGGTGCCGCTGGGCACGTTCCTCTATTCACGGATCGGGCCGAAGTGGCCCGTCGGGCGGCTGTTGCTGGTCGAGTTCGCGCTGCTCTCGCTGGGCTTCGCGCTGATGGGCAGGGCGGGCAATGTGCCGGGCTTCCTGGTCGGGTGCTTCGTCAACCAGATCGGCGCGGGCCTGCTGCTGCCGACGCTGCTGGTGTGGTCGATGTCGACCCTCTCGTTCGAGAACCGCGGACGCGGCACCGGGTTCTGGCAATCGGCCTTTGCTTTGGGCCAGTTCCTCTCGCCGCTGGTGGTGACGTTCACCGGACAGCGTACCGGCGGGTTGCTGGGCGCGTTCATGACGCTTTCGGTCGCGGCGCTGGGCGGGGTGGTCATCGCCCTGATCGCCTCGCGCATGCATGGAAAGCACAAGCTGGAGATGGTCCATGGCTGAGCGCCTTAAGGGCCGCGTGGCGGTCGTCACCGGAGCGGGCAACGGCATTGGCGAGGGCGTCGCCAGGATCTTCCGGCAGGAGGGCGCGACGGTGATCGGCGTCGACCTGTCCGGCGCCGACGAGGCCTGCGACCTCACCGACGAAGCGCAGACGCAGGCGCTGTTCGTCGGCATCGGCGCGGAGCATGGCCGCATCGACGTGCTGGTCAACGCCGCTGCTTTCGCCATGTTCGGCTGGATCGAGGAACTGTCCTACGCCGACTGGAAGAAGACGCTGACCGGCGAGCTCGACATCGTCTTCCTCGCCACCCGCGCGGCCTGGCCCTGGCTCAGCGCGAGCGGCTCGGCCAGCGTCATCAACTTCGCCTCGGCCAATGCGCACCATGCGCTGGAAGGCTCACCGGCGCTGGCGCACTGCGCGGGCAAGGGCGGGGTTCTGGCGATGACGCGGCAACTGGCGATGGAGGGCGCCCCGCACGGCATTCGCGCCAACACGATCGCGCCGGGATTCATCAGGACGGCTGCCACTGCCCGCCATCTCGCCGCTGATCCGGCTTTCGAGGAGCAGGTCCTGGCCAAGAGTATGCTCAAGTACCTTGGTGAGCCCGAGGATATCGCATGGGCCGCGTGCTGGCTCGCCAGCGCCGAGGCTAGATACGTCACAGGGGCCGATATTTCCATCGATGCGGGGGCAACGGCTTGGTAATTGGGTTTACCTCAGGGTTTGGGGCTTTGTTTCAAATGCTGAGCCGACCAGCTATACGCTCTGGCCTGCTATCGATTTGGTAGATACGGAAACAAGGTGTTTTCACCTGTCGGAGAGCAAGCGAAGTCTAGCGGCGAGTTCAAAAATTGGACGGGGAGAGTGCCAACGACAGCTTTGTTGTGTCCGTGGTTCTGAAGCCGACATTCGATTAAGCCCCAAGGTTGTCCATTCACCATCGCTAGCGGTTTGGCGAACGACTGGCCGATTTCGATAGGTTCAAAGGAGGCGCCGAATGGCGTTGACCCTCACCCCAACACTGGTCCGGCCTTTGTGAGAAAAGCCGGCTGCTTTTGCATCAGGGCAGGCATGCCTGCCCTGATGCAAAAGCGTGCTCCATCGGGGTCTGGTTGCCGAGGGAGCTGTGCGGACGGACCTCGTTGTAGTCGACCCGCCACGCCTCACATTTTACCCGAGCATCGTCCAAGCTCAAGAACCAGAATGCGTTGAGACATTCGGCCCGGACGCGGCCGTTAAAGGACTCGGCAAACGCGTTGTCCGTCGGCTTGTCTGGGCGGCTGAAGTCGAGGACTACGCCATGGCTCCAAGCCCATAGGTCGAGGTCTTTCGAGATAAACTCCGGCCCATTGTCCAGACGAATGCGCTTCGGCCGCCCATGCGTGACCGCAACCCGCTCAAGGGTTTCGACGACATCGGCACCGCGGTAACTCATCTTTACATCGAGTGCCGGCGACACCCGGCTGAAGTTGTCGATGATCGACAGCACACGGATTCTACGACCGTCGAAGAGCTGGTCCGACAGGAAGTCCATCGACCAGCATTCGTTGGGTGCTGAAGCCGCCGTACGGTCATCCCGCAGCTTCGCCTTCACCTTGCGCTTGGGCGTCTTGTTGCGCAGTTGCAGGCCCATCTCGCGGTATAGGCGATGCGTGCGCTTGTGGTTGATCTCCCATCCTTCTCTCCGCAACAGCACATGGATCCGCCGATACCCGTAGCGAACACGGGTCGCGGCCAGCTCCCTGATCTTCATCTTGAGGCCGGCCTGATCGAGGCGACGTGACTGGTAGCGCTGGGTCGATCGATTGATCGGAAACGCGCTGCAGGCCCGCCGTTCGCTCACCTGGTAACTCGCCCGCAGATAGCTGACGATTTCCCGAGCTCGATCAGGCCTTACATTTTTCGGCGGATGACATCCTGCAGCATCTCCTTGTCCAGGCTCAGATTCGCCACGAGGCGCTTGAGGCGGACATTTTCCTCCTCCAGTTGCTTCAGCCGCTTCATCTCCGACGGCATCAAGCCGCCATATTTGCTCCGCCATCGGTAATAAGTCTGAACTGAGATGCCCGCCTTTCGGCAAACCTCCTCAACGGTCGTTCCGTCCTCAGCCTGCTTGAGAATGAACGCGATCTGTTGTTCGCTGAATCTCGACGTTTTCATCCACGGTATCCCTTGTTCGGCGTTCGCCAAACCTAACCGAGAATTTCTCACCAAATTCGGACCAGTTTACGGGGAGCAGGTCAAGGCAACAATGCACTAGTAATCGCTACGGACCACTCAGTGGGGGCCCATCAAAACTAATCTTCTGCATTCAAAGCGTAAAGGCCCACCGCAGTGAAGCACAGGAGGGGCAGAGCCATCGCCGCCTGAAGTTCGAACAGTTCGCTTAGCAGACCCATGAGCGGCGGGAACACGGCGCCGCCGATGATGGCCATGATGATGAGTGAGGATCCCAGCGCCGTGCCTTCGCCCAAATCGCGTATGCCCAGTGCGAAGATGGTGGGGAACATGATCGACATGAAAAAGCTGGTCAACGCTAGCGCGCCGATGGCCGCGCTTCCCGGCAGGGTCATGGCGAGCAGGACGAGCACGACGTTGGCTGCCGCGAAAGTGCCCAGCAGCCGCGTCGGTCTGATCCGCTGCATCAGCGCGGCGCCCGCGAAACGCCCGACCATGAAGAGCAGCAGGCTGGCCGAAAGGAGGAAGGCTGCTGTCTTCTCCGGAGTCTGCGGGGCGAGGTGCTTCACGAAATCGACGAAATAGCTCCAGATGCCGACTTGCGCGCCGACGTAGAAGAACTGGGCGAGCACGGCACCGCGAAGCTGGCGGTGGCGAAGAACGCTGCCGAGCGATCCCGAAGCGGCATCGTTTCTGCGCGAAATGGTCGGCAGGCGCACCCAGGCGAGGCACAGGCCCAGAAGGACCACGAACAGGGCCAGGCAAAGGTAGGGGACCTGCACCATGGCCGCCTCGGATAGCCGATAGCTCTGCAGCTGTGTGGTGGACATGCCGGCGATGTCCTGCGCGCTGTGCTCCACTCCGGAGAAGATGAACAGGCCGCCCACGATCGGCGCGACGACCGCACCGAGTCCATTGAACGCCTGGGCCAGGGTCAGTCTTTGGGATGCGCGCGCAGGGTCGCCGAAGCGGGCGATGAACGGGTTGGCTGCGGTTTCGAGGAAGGCCGCGCCGGAGGCCAGAACGAAGAGGGCGAAAAGGAATGCGCCGTAGCGGTGCAGTTCGGCGGCCGGATAGAACAGCAGGGCACCGGTCGCATAGAGCGCCAGGCCGAGCAAGAGGCCCATGCGATATCCGAACCGGCGCAGCAGCAGTCCGGCGGGCAGGGCCCAGAGGAAATACGCCAGGTAGAAGACGAACTGGATGAACCCGGCTTCTGCGCGAGAAAGCGCAAGCGCCTTCTGAAACTGCCGAATCAAAATGTCATTGAGATTGTTTGCCAGCGCCCAGGCAAAGAAGACGCTGGTGACGAGCACGAAACCGGCACGAAAACCGGGGGTCACAAAACGTCCGTTACTGCGGTGCATAGTCGCGCTATTACCGGCCGAACCGGCTTCGGCCTGCGTTGCAGGCGGCATCGTCATGGCCATACGCACCTCTCTCCCATGCGTATTCTGTTGCAGCAGGGCGGCAAAGACAATGCCTTCGACATTATCGGTTGCACCCCTTCCGATGACTTGATAGCTTTCACATATCAAACGAACTGTCAAATACGACAGCAAGAGGGGCGAGAGATGAACCGTCGGGTCGACGCGCATCAGCACTTCTGGCGCTATTCGCCGGAAGAATATGCATGGATCGCCTCCGAATCCGTGCTGGCGGAAACCTATCTGCCCAGGGACCTGAAGCCGCTACTGGCGGCGGCGGGCATTGCTGAGAGCATTGTCGTGCAGGCACGGCAGACCGACGCGGAGACCCGCTGGCTTTTGGAGCTTGCTGATGAAAATCCCTGGATCATGGGGGTTGTCGGCTGGATCGACTTGCGCGCTGGCGATCTCGACGCGCGGATCGGGAATTTGATCCGGCACGGGAAGCTGCTGGGAGTTCGCCATGTGGTGCAGGACGAACCCGATCCCGATTTTCTGCTAGACGCGGCCTTCCAGCGCGCCGTGAGCGAGGTGCTGCGGGCGGGGCTGGCCTATGAACTGCTGGTCAGGGCACCGCAGCTGAACCATGTCCCGGCGTTTCTGGACGCAGTGGTGGATGGTCCGGAGGCAGCAAGAATCGTCATCGATCATGGCGCCAAGCCAGTCATCGCGCTGGGCGAGTGGGAGCCATGGGCGGGCCGCCTCGCCGCGATCGCGCGGCGCTATCCGGTCGTTTGCAAGCTTTCCGGCCTGGTGACCGAAGCGGACCACGGCGCATGGAAGGATGACGAGGTGATGCGCTACATGCGGCATCTCCTCGATTGCTTCGGTCCGGAACGGCTGATCTTCGGCTCGGACTGGCCCGTCTGCCTGCTCGCCGGGACGTATGAACGCGTCCATGCGCTGGTGCAGCAATTTCTTGAACCGCTCGCTGCGTGTGAGCGGGAAGCCATCATGGGCGGCAATGCGCGGCGGGTCTACGCGCGCGTCGAGGCGCCCGTACAGGGGGAGGCAATACCGTGAGCCTGGACGATTTCTCCGTTTCCCGTCGCGCGCTGGTCGCGGGCGGTTCGACCATCGCTGCACTCTCGCTGATCGGCGCACCGGATGCCGAGGCAGCGGGGGCAGCGGCAGGGTCCGCGACGACCGATGACCTCTTGTGGTATCGCCAGCCGGCCAAGCTGTGGACCGAGGCGCTGCCCGTCGGCAACGGTCGCATCGGCGCGATGGTGTTCGGCGGCGTTTCCGAAGAGCGGCTGCAACTCAACGAAGACACCCTGTGGGCTGGTGGTCCCTACAATCCCGTCAACCCTCAGGCCAAAGCGGCGCTGCCCGAAGTGCGCAAGCTGATCTTCGAAGGCCGCTATGACGAAGCGCAGGCGCTCGCCAAGGACAAGGTCATGGCCGTGCCGCTGCGCCAGATGTCCTATCAGACGATGGGCGACATGCTGCTGTCGTTCCCAGGCCTGGGTGAACCCGAGGCGGGCAGCTATCGGCGCGAACTGGATATCGATGCAGCGCGGGCGACGACGCGCTTCAGGGCAGGAGGCGTGGACTATACGCGCACGGTCGTGGCCTCTCCGGCGGAGCAGGTGATCGCCGTGCATCTCACCGCCTCGAAGCGGGGTGCCATCGGCTTCGACCTGAAGCTGGCATCGCCGCAGAAGCACCATTCGGTGCAGGCGCTTGGCGGCGGGGAACTCCTGCTGGCAGGCACCAACAACGAAGGCTTCGGCATTCCCGGCGCGCTCAAGTTCCAGACGCGGACCCGCGTGGTCGCGAGCGGCGGCAGGGTCGCTGCCGCCAACGATTCCCTGACCGTGCGCGGCGCGGACGAAGTCACCATCCTGATCGCAATGGCCACGAGCTATCGCAACTATGCCGACGTCGGCGGCGATCCGGAGGCGGCGACGAAAGCGCAGATCGCCGCTGCGGCCAAACTGCCTTTCCGCACTATCGCGGAAAAGGCGGCGCAGGATCACCGCGCCATTTTTCGCCGCGTCTCGATCGACCTCGGCCGTACGGCGGAAGCGGACAAGTCCACCGACGAACGTATCGCCCAGTCCGAGAGTGCGAACGATCCGGCCCTGGCCGCACTCTATTTCAAGTATGGGCGCTACCTGCTCATCACCTCTTCGCGGCCCGGCTCACAACCGGCCAACCTGCAGGGCATCTGGAACGAGAGCGTCAATCCGCCCTGGGGATCGAAGTACACGATCAACATCAACACCCAGATGAATTACTGGCCGGCAGAGCCGACCGCGATGCCCGAAATGGTCGAGCCGTTGATCGCCATGGTCCGCGATATCGCTCAGACCGGTGCCCGCACGGCGCGGGACATGTACGGCGCGCGCGGCTGGGTCTGCCATCATAACACCGATCTCTGGCGGGCGACCTGTCCGATCGACGGTCCGCAGTTCGGGCTCTGGCCGATGGGTGGCGCATGGCTCTGCCTGCACTTGTGGGATCGCTACGATTACGGACGGGACGCGCAGTACCTCGCCAGCGTCTACCCGATCCTGAAAGGTGCCTGCGAGTTCTTCCTGGATACCCTGGTGAAGGATCCGGAAACCGGCTGGATGGTGACCAATCCCTCGCTCTCGCCGGAAAACAACCACGGCCACGGAGCCGGTTCGCTTTGTGCCGGGCCGACGATGGACATGCAGATCATCCGCGCCCTGTTCACCGCCACGGCTTCGGCAGCCGGGGTGCTGAAGCAGGACCCCCGGTTCGTGACCGAGCTGGAAGCGATGCGCGGGAGACTCGTACCCAATCGCATCGGTGCGCAAGGCCAGCTCATGGAGTGGAAGGACGACTGGGACGCCGGCGTGAAGGACTTGCACCATCGCCACGTTTCCCATCTCTTCGGTCTGTTTCCCGATGCCCAGATCAATCCCGACGATACGCCGGACCTTGCCGCTGCCGTCAGGAAGTCGCTCGAAATCAGGGGTGACAAGGCAACCGGGTGGGCGACCGCCTGGCGCATCAACCTCTGGGCGCGGCTGCGCGACGGCAACCATGCCCATTCGATCCTGCGCTTTCTGTTGGGGTCTGAGCGGACCTATCCCAACATGTTCGACGCCCACCCGCCGTTCCAGATCGACGGCAATTTCGGCGGCGCATCCGGCATTACCGAGATGTTGATGCAGAGCGTCGGGACCGGGATCCACCTGCTGCCGGCCTTGCCGGATGCCTGGCCAAGCGGATCCATCCGGGGACTGAGGGCGCGAGGCGCCTGCATGGTGGATCTGTCATGGAAGGGCGGCGCGCTGGCGCAGGCGCGGATCGTTTCGATGATCGGTGGGCGCCATGAAATCCGTTGCGGAGAGGTGCGTCGCACGATCGATTTTGCGCCGGGCAAGGCACGCGTTCTTGCCGGTCCGGATCTTCGTACCGCCTGAGACAAGAGGAGTATCGATGAGACTTGCCGGAAAGAAGGCGGTGGTCACGGCGGCCGCCGCGGGGATCGGTCGCGCCATAGCGGAGCGCTTCCTGGCCGAAGGCGCAGATGTTCACGCCGTGGACCGCGATGCCGGGGGACTTGCCTCGCTGGCGGGAGCGACGGCGCATGTCGTTGACCTGACCGTCCCCGATGCGATTGCCGCGCTCGCGCGTGCCACCGGCGAATGCGATGTGCTGGTAAACTGTGCCGGGATCGTCTTTCCCGGTACGGTGCTGGACTGCACCGAGGAACAGTGGTCGGCCTCGTTCGATCTCAATGCCACGACGATGTTTCGCACCATCAAGGCCTATCTGCCGGGCATGGCGGCGCGGCGCGCGGGCGCGATCGTCAACATATCGTCTGTGGCGTCCTCGATCATCGGCGTGCGCAACCGTTTCGCTTACGGCGCGAGCAAGGCGGCGGTGATCGGCATCACCAAGGCGGTCGCGGCCGATTTCGTCGGCGATGGTGTGCGGTGCAACGCGATCTGCCCCGGCACTGTCGAAAGCCCCTCCCTGCGCGCCCGCATGGAGGCGCAGGCCCGGGCGAGTGGAGAGACGTTCGAGGACACCCGCGCTGCCTTCGCCGGACGGCAGCCGATCGGCCGCCTGGGCCGGCCCGAGGAGATCGCCGCGCTCGCGTTGCATCTTGCTTCGGACGAAAGTGCCTTCACAACCGGCACCACGGCAGTGATCGACGGGGGGTGGACGGTAGAATGACCCGCATCACTGATCTGCGCACGGCCGATATCCGTTTCCCCACCAGTCTCGCGCTGGATGGATCGGATGCGATGAACCCCGATCCGGACTATTCGGCCGCCTACGTCATCCTCGAAACCGATGACGGACTGGAAGGCCATGGCCTGACCTTCACCATCGGCCGTGGTAACGAGATCTGCGTCGCGGCGATCGAGGCTCTTCGGCCGCTCATCGTCGGCCTTGATCTCGACTGGGTACGGGAGAACCCCGCGCGTTTCTGGCGCCATGTCACCGGAGACAGCCAGCTGCGCTGGATCGGCCCCGACAAGGGCGCGATGCATCTGGCGACCGGCGCGGTCGTCAATGCGGTGTGGGACCTCTGGGCCAAGGCCGAAGGCAAGCCGGTTTGGCAACTCGTTGCCGATATGAGCCCCGAGCAGATCGTCGGCTGCATTGATTTCCGCTACATCACCGACTGCATAACGCCCGAGGAAGCGCTGGCACTGCTGACCGTGCGGGCGGAAGGCAAGGCGCAGCGTCGGGAGCGGCTGACGGCGACGGGTTATCCCTGCTACACGACTTCGGCGGGTTGGCTCGGCTATCCGGACGAAAAGCTGCGCCGATTGGCCCGAGAGGCGGTAGAGGCCGGTTTCCGCCATGTGAAACTCAAGGTCGGCCGCGATCTGGAGGATGACATCCGCCGCCTCAGGATCGCGCGCGAGGCGGTCGGGCCGGATTGCCGCCTGATGATCGATGCCAACCAGATCTGGGAAACCGGGCAGGCGATCGACTGGGTCAAGGCCCTGGCCTTCGCAAAGCCCTGGTTCATCGAGGAGCCGACCAGTCCCGACGACGTGGAGGCGCATCGCACGATCCGTGAGGCCATCCACCCGGTCCGCGTCGCGACGGGGGAGATGTGCCAGAACCGGGTGCTCTTCAAGCAGTTCATCATGCGCGGCGCGATCGACGTGGTGCAGATCGACAGTTGCCGCATCGGCGGCGTCAATGAAATCCTGGCGGTGCTGCTCATGGCCGCCAAGTACGACCTGCCGGTCTGCCCCCATGCCGGCGGCGTTGGCCTGTGCGAGTATGTCCAGCACTTGTCGATGATCGACTATCTGTGCTTTTCGGGCACGATGGAGGATCGGGTCATCGAGTATGTGGATCACCTGCACGAGCATTTCTTGGATCCCTGCGTGATCCGCGATGCCGCCTACATGCCGCCGCAGCGGCCCGGCTTCTCGATCGAGATGAAGCCGCAATCCATAGCGCAATATCGGGTGGACTGATGGACCTGGGACTGGAAGGCAAAGTCGTCGTCGTTACCGGCGGCGGAGCGGGCATCGGCGGGGCGATCTCGCTGGGACTGGCGGCGGAAGGCGCGATCCCGGCGATCCTGGGGCGCAGCCCCTTGCAGGACGCTTTCGAGGCGGAAATTCGCGCCTTGCAGCCCGCGACGATCTTTCTCCGGACAGACGTGACCGACGATGACGCCTGCCGCGATGCCGTTGCGCGCATCGCTGCGGAAGGGCGCGGAATCCACGGTCTCGTCAACAATGCGGGAGTCAACGACGGCGTCGGCCTGGAAGCCGGAACGGCGGCATTCATGGCTTCGGTCCAGTCCAATCTCGCGCATTACTACGGCATGGCGCACCATTGCCTGCCGCATTTGCGCGCCAGCCGGGGAGCGATCGTCAACATCTCGTCCAAGACGGCGGTGACGGGGCAGGGGGGCACGAGCGGCTACGTCGCTGCCAAGGCTGCCCAGCTCGGCCTCACGCGCGAGTGGGCGGCGGCCTTGCTGGACGACGGTGTGCGCGTGAACGCCGTCCTGCCGGCAGAAGTGATGACCCCGCTCTATGCCCGCTGGATCGAGAGTTTCGAGGATCCGCAGGCAAAGCTGGAGGAAATTTCCCGCCGCATACCGCTCGGCCGCCGCATGACGACCGACCGGGAGATTGCCGACACGGTCCTGTTCCTGCTGTCCGATCGGTCTAGCCACACGACCGGACAATGGGTGTTCCCGGATGGCGGCTACACGCATCTCGATCGCCTGCTGGGGTAAACATAGACCGTGATTCCATATGCAAAAATAAATTGCACATATGGTAATTGAGTCGTTATGTCATAGAGGTAAGCTGGCTGGAGTCGGCAGCCTGGGAGAGAGGCTTTGCAAAGCATCGCAAGGATCAGGTGCGTGGAACCGGGCAAGCTCGTCCTTGATACCTGTGACATGCCGGTCGCCGGGGTGGGCGAGGCGCTTGTGCGTATCCGGCGCGTCGGTATTTGCGGGACGGACTTTCACATCGTCCGGGGGACGCAGCCCTATCTTTCCTATCCGCGCGTACCGGGACATGAACTGGCCGGAGAGATCGTTGCGTCGGCAGAAGGCAGTTTCTGGCAGCCTGGAATGCAGGTCTGTGTCATGCCCTATCATTCCTGCGGCACCTGCATCGCCTGCCGCACCGGCAAGGCGAATTGCTGCGCCGACATCCGTGTCCTGGGGGTCCACAAGGACGGCGGGCTTGCCGAATACCTCGCGATCGACGAGCGCTATCTGATCGCGGCCGATGGCCTTTCGCTCGACGAGATCGCCATGGTCGAGTTCCTGTCGATCGGCCGCCACGCCGTTCGCCGGGCGACCTTACGGGCGGGGGAACGGGCACTCGTGGTGGGCGCGGGGCCGATCGGCATGGCGGCGGCGTTCTTCGCTGTCCGCTCCGGAGCGCAGGTGACCGTGGTGGACGGCAACGCTACCCGTGTGGCGCTTTGCGTCGACAGGCTTGGCGTGGAGCAGGGCGAAGTTCTGGGCGCGGAGACGGCTAAGCGCCTCTCGGTGCTGACCGATGGTGAGTTCTTCGACTGCGTGTTCGATGCGACCGGCAATGCCGCCGCGATCGAGACCGGCTTTGCCTATGTCGCGCATGGCGGCCGTTACGTGCTGGTTTCCATCGTCAATGCCGACATCCGTTTCAGCGACCCCGAGTTCCACAAGCGTGAAATGAGCCTGCTGGGCAGCCGCAATGCCACGCACGAGGATTTCGCGCATGTCATCGACGTGCTGCGCGCAGGAGAGTTTCCGCTGGATGCCGTCATCAGTCACACGCTGCCCTTCGCCGAGGTGCCCGAGGCGATTGCGCGGTTGATGCAGCCGGATGCGGGGGTCATCAAGGCCCTGGTCGTTCTATGAAGGAGAATATCGCGTGAAGTTGCTCAGGTTCGGCGAAGCAGGACAGGAACGCCCCGGTGCGTTGGATGACGAGGGCCGCATCCGCGACCTTTCCAGCCATATAGACGACGTCTCGGGCGCAGTGCTCACCGCCGAAGGGCTTGCCGGCCTGCGGTCACTCGACCTGTCGGCACTGCCGGTGGTCGAGGAGGGCGTTCGTATCGGCGCCTGCGTCGGCCGGATCGGCAAATTCGTGTGCATCGGCCTCAACTACCGCGATCATGCGGCCGAGAGCGGCATGGCGATTCCGGCGGAACCGGTCGTTTTCAACAAGTGGACCAGTGCGGTCTGCGGCCCGAATGACGACGTGGTGCAGCCGCGCGGTTCCGACCGCCTCGACTGGGAGGTCGAACTCGGCGTGGTGATCGGCAAGGCCGGTTCCTATATCGATGAGGCCGATGCGCTCGATCATGTCGCGGGCTACTGCGTGGTCCACGATGTCAGCGAGCGCAGCTTCCAGTTCGATCGTGGCGGAACCTGGGACAAGGGCAAGGGCTGCGATACGTTCGGCCCGATCGGCCCGTGGCTGGTGACCGCGGACGAAGTGCCGGGCATCGCGGCGGCCCGTCTCTGGCTGGAAGTCGACGGCGAGCGGCATCAGGACGGCACGACCGCCGACATGATCTTCACCGTGCCGCAGATCATTGCGCATCTTTCGCAGTTCATGAGCCTTCAGCCGGGCGACGTGATCTCGACCGGCACGCCCGCCGGGGTGGGGCTCGGCCTCAAGCCGCCGCGCTTTCTGCATCCGGGAAATGAAGTCCGCCTCGGAATCGACGGCCTCGGCGAGCAGCGCCAGCGCGTGGTGGCTGCGATGTAGTTTTCAATAGCAGGCCGGTCCCGGCAGAGATCGGTGGCGGCCGAGGAGAGGAAAATCCAATGAGGTATCCATACCCGTCCGCATCGCTGATTGCGCTGCTGGCGACGGGGGCCGGCGTCCCCGCCCTGGCGCAGGACGCCGCCGCGCCCGAAAGCGTTTCCGCGCCTAAAAATGATAGCGCTACCGAGCAGGAGATCATCGTTACCGGCATCCGCCGCAGCCTGGCCGACGCGGTCAATATCAAGCGCGCCGCGCCCAATCTGGTGGAGGCGATCTCGGCAGAGGACATCGGCAAGTTTCCCGATCGCAACCTGGCGGAATCGCTGCAGCGCGTAACCGGCGTGCAGATCACCCGAAACAAGGGCGAGGGTAGCGGCGTCAGTGTTCGCGGCCTGTCGGAAAACTTCACCCGCACGCTCTACAACGGCCGCGTCCTGACTTCTCCCAACGGAACGCGCGGGTTCTCCTTCACCTCGATGCCGACCGATTTCGTCAGCACCGTGGAAGTGAGCAAGACGCCCACCGCCGATATGATCGACGGCGGCCTTTCGGCAACGGTCAACGTCAGGATCAACCGGCCTGCGGACGTGGGCAAGAACATCGTCACCGTAGTGGCCGAAGGGCTCTACGAGACCAACCCGAAGAAAGTGACACCGCACGTCTCGGCTTTCGTGAACCGTGTATTCGGCGACGGCAGTTTCGGCGTGAACCTTGGCGTGAACTACGAGAAGCGCAAGGTCATCCAGGCGGGCTTCACCGGCTATGGTATCGAGCAACGCAAGGAGAATGTGACCGGGGGCTACGACTACGACCTCGACGGCGTCAGGTCCGACACTGCCTATGGCTTCGATCATGCGACCACTTTCGTTTCGGACGAGGGGGACTTCGAGCGCAAGGCGATCGTCGGCGGTCTTCAGTGGAAGCCGGCGGACAACGTCAATCTCTATGCCGACGGCCTCGCCACCTGGTTCACCGACGGCTTCAACCGGTTCGAGCACCAGCTGCGCTGGACCAACATCGGCGGTCCCAACGGCGCCGTGCGCGGCAGTACCGTGGGCGAGAACAACCTGCTGACGTTTCTCGACGCGGACGGGGTGGATCACCAGTCCAACAATCTCGACTGGGTGACCAAGGACCGCACGCTCAACTTCGCGCTGGGCGGCGACGTCGTACTCGGCGGGCTGACCGTTTCGGGCGAGGCGACTTACGGTCGCTCGGTGCGCAACGTATCCGACCGCAATTCCTTCGCGCCGATCTCGCGCGCTTCGGCGTCCTATGACATTGGCGGCGATCTCGGCGGGGTGCCGGACATCCAGTACACCCGCGGCTACGATCCGCTCGATCCGGGTACGTTCTACTTCCGCAGCTTCTCCGCCATTCGCGGGCAGAAGACCACCGAGACGAACAAGAGCGGCCGCCTCGACCTGAAGTACGATTTCGACAGCGGCTTCATTCGCGCGGTCAAGATCGGCGGCTACTACGGCGAGGACGAGATCGCGTTCGGCGCCCGGCCGCGCTATTTCGTGAGCCCGCAGGTGCTCTCGGAGATCTACGGTACGCCTTACCTTGCGGGCGTGGAGGGCGGCGCCGTTTCGGCTGCGGACCTGCTCAAGGTGGTCGATTACTCGCGCTTCATCGGCGACGGCCTGGGTGTCTTCCTGGTGCCGGACTATTCCAAGCTGTTCGCCAACGTCAGCCTCGACGAGGTGCTGGCCAAAGGCACGCTCACCATCGACCGCACCAACCAGTTCACGGTGGGTGAAAAAGTGCTGGCCGGCTATGCCCGCGCCGACTTCGCCACGGCCGATGAGCGTTTTTCGGGCAATATCGGCTTACGCTATGTGCGCACGCGGGTGACTTCGGACGGCTTCGGAGCGGACATCGCCAATGCGGAGCTGCAAAGCGACAGTATCACCCTGATCGTGCCGGACAGCGGGCCGATCGCGTTCAGGAATTCCTATTCGAACTGGCTGCCCAGCCTGAACCTGCGCTTTGCGGCGAGCGACAATATCGTCATTCGCGCGGGCCTGGCCCGTGCCATGACACGGCCCGACCTCAACCGTCTGGCGCCGTCGGTGGCCATCAACGCCAACGTGCGCACGATCACCACGCAGAACCCCTTCCTGAAACCCTATCTTGCAGACCAGGCGGATCTCTCGCTCGAATACTACTTCGGCAAGGCCGGCCTGCTTTCGGCGGCGGTATTCTACAAGGACGTGAAGAACTTCATCGTCGATACCACTTCGGTCGAGACTCGCACGATCCGGTCTACTCTGACCGGCACCGTCACGCTGGACTTCCGCACCTTCCGCCCGGACAACGGTGAGGGCGGCAAGATCAAGGGCCTGGAACTGAACGCCCAGGTGCCGCTCGACATGCTGCCTTCCCCCTTCGACGGGTTCGGTGTCACCTCCAACCTGACGCTGCTCGATGTGAGTGATGTCGCCACCACGGCGGGAGGCCCGAAAGTGCCGATCCCCGGCGTTTCCAAGCGCAGCTACAATCTGGGCGCCTATTACGAGAAGGCAGGCTTCGGCATTCGCGCGAACTATTCCTACCGCAGCACCGCGATCAACAATCTGTCTGGCACTTTCGGAGACGGCGACCGCCAGAAGCCCTATGGCCAGCTCGATATTTCAGCGAACTACGATGTGAACGCGCTGCTTTCCCTGACGTTCAATGCCAGCAACGTCACCGGGGCAACGCTCAAGCGCGAAACCTTGCAGGGCGTTCTTCTCAGCGAATACGACTTCGGCCGGCGCTTTACCGGCGGCGTTCGCGTGAAATTCTAGAGCGTTTTCCAGTCAGGGGTTTCCGGACCTCGAAATCCTCCCACTGTCGGTCGCGCGATCCCCTCCGCGACCGACTTTTTTTGTCAGGGAAAGATCCGGTCAGCGCGCGGCATCTTTCGTGAAGCGCAAGGGGGCGGTGTTGAACCACGAATAGCCGGCTCGGCGTTCCAGGCTGATCTCGTTGGGGTCGTCGTGGATCGAACGGTCGCGATCGCCGAAGATCGGCTTGCCGGTGGCGATATCGTAGTACCGGGCCCAGATCGGACCGGCGCCGGGCCGGGAGACGAGTTGGGGGCCATTTGGCGCCGTACCCTTGCGGTTCCATTCCAGGTCCATCAGCGCATGAGCCGTCAGCCACCGCGTCGCGTCGTGCACCGCCGCGTCCACTGCGGGCGATGGGGCGACGTGGCTTTGAAGATAGACAAGCAGGTCGACCGTCTCGGCGGTGGAAAGCGCGGTCGGTTCGAAATTTCGGGCGCCGGCCGGTTCAAGGGTCAGCGGATCGTATTGCTGCGCCCAGATCGTGGGCGTCCCCTGAACGCTGACCTGGCTGCGCAGGATCACGGCGGTCGCCCGCCCGGCGGCGCGTTGCGCGCGCGCGGCCTGTGCCGGGGCGACGAAAGCGTAGGAGCCGCCCCGTTCGCCTACCTCCTGAAGAAACACTGCGACTTGCGAGATCGCATTGTCGTTGAAGGTCAGGGCATCGTGATAACCGCCCTGCAGCGGATAGACCTGCGGCCAGCCGCCGTTGGGGAACTGGGCCTCAAGCAGATAATCCACCCCCCGAACGAAGGCATCGCGATAGCGGGCACCGTCCTTGCCCGGTAGACCGTGCTGTACCTTTGCCAGGAAGCGCAGCTCCGTGGTCGTGGCGTCGTTGTCGATGGTCCCGACATAGCGCCAGGCCTTGTCGCTCGACTGGATGTCGCCCTCGGCCATGGGGGGAAGGTGTTCGATCGGCACGAAGGACTGGCCGCGCAGACGGGTGGGCGCGGTTCGGTCCTGGTTCTTGCCCCAGCCTCCGGCGGGTGTCTGGAAGCTGACGATATTGTCGGCAATCGCGCGGGCCTCCCTGCCGGCGTACCATTCGGATGGACGATCGAGCGGCATGGAATTTGCTCGTCCTTCTGCCGGGCCTTCCGGCACTGCGGCCAGGCCGCGCCGCTCGGCGGCGAGCACGGCCTTGTCCTGCGCCATCGCGGCCTGGGAGCGGGCGAGATATGTGCGCCACGCCGCCTGCTCGGGCGCGGGCAGGGCGGCGATGCGCTCGGCGGTAATGGGCTGTGCAGGTGTCATCGTGCCGATCACTTTGGCCTGGACCGGAGCGGGGGCCCCCATGGAGGCCAGCAGGCTCCCCGCAAGCAAGATCGCGATCCGACGTTCGATGGGCTTCATGCGGTTTCTCCGGAAACGAGCCAGCGCACGGCGTTGGCGAGAAGACGGCGCTGCAAGGGAGCGACCATGTCGGGCAGGCGATGCACGAGGACGCGCATGCCCTCCTTCGTCGCGGTGAACGACGCGGCGCCGTTGCGCCGGTCATGGTCGCGGCTGTATCCGGCGATGATCGCCACGCCCTCGCCATCGACGATCAGCCCGTTCGAGGGCTGGCCTTCGATCTGGTGCAGCACGCTGGTGGCTCTGTCGGCAGGAATGCCGTCGAACAGCGGGTGCGTGCGCAGGTAGTTCCAGTTGCCCATCCACGGCGCTCTGAGGTTGCCTACCTGTCCGGCAAAAGCGAACAGGCCCAGCGCGGAAAGCTGGCGGGCGACGCCTTCGGCCAAACCGTCTTCCGGCACCAGCGCGAAGAGCGGTGTGCCCTTGCGCACGGCGGCCAGCACTTCGGGCGGCAGCGCGCCGGGAACCACGCCCTCGGGCTTGCCCTTGCCATCCGGCTGGGCTTCCAGTCCGGTTTCCTCGCCGATCTGGCGGCGCGCGATCTCTTCGGCCTGAAGACCCGATGCGACAATCCCGTCGTAGCGCTGTCCGGGGCGGAAATCCTCGAAGCTGACGTCGGTCATGGCTGTCAATGTGCGCCGCAGGGAGATCGCCACGCCCGACAGGGCCACGCGCGGACGGCGGCGCAAAGCGGGAGCGGGCGCCACCACCCAGTGCTCGCGCGTGAAAGTCGCCTCGGGATGGGCCGAATGGGCGAAGTGTATCAGCCAGCGTCCGGGAACCTCGAAGGGCGGCACGGCGACATTCTCGGCAATGAGATAGCGCAGGGTATCGGGGCTTTGCGCCGGAGCCGGGTAGCACCCGAGAGTCCGTTCCGTGCCATCGGGCGCGGTCAGGGAGAGGACGAGTTCGCCGGGCGCGGGCTGCCCGCTGTCGTTGAACAACCAGAGATCAAGCTGTGGCCCTTCGCCCAGATCGTGAACGAGGCGCCGCTGCTTCGCGCAAGGGCGCACCGGCTGGAGGCTGCGCCGCACGATCGCCGGATCGGCCTTGAAGCGGCGCAAGTTGTCGACGATGCCGGAATGGTTCTCGATGGCGGTGCTTTCCCAACCGCTGATCGCCGCGATATCCACTTCGTCGCCGATGCGGATGTTTTCGAGGTAATTCTCCCAGGCTTCGTAGCACTTGTGCCCGATCGAAAGGAACAGGCTCTCGTCGGTCGGGAAAGCCTTGCGAAATCCCCAGCGGTCCAGGAAGGCACCGGTCGCGGAAAGGATTTCCCGATGGTCGGCGAGGTCGTAGGAACCCTTCCCGCGGGCCTCCAGTTCCCGCACCATGCCGGCGTGATTGTCGGCCACGGCGCAGCCCTGCATCTCGCCGAACTCGACGATGAAGGGCTTGCCGGTCTGGCGGTGGATATAGTCCTGAGGGGAGCGGTAGAACCGGTCGTACCACTGGTCGCCAGCGCCCTGGTGATTGACCCACCAGCCGCCCCACTGCTCGACGTCGGAGCGGTAGTAATGCTCATCGTAGGGCAGGTACATCGCCTGGGCCGCGCCGCGCTGGACGAAGCCGTCGTTGAGGATAACCGCGCGGCTAGGATCGACCTCATGAATCGCGGACAGGACGCGCTGGACATCGGGATTGTCGAGGTTGGCGCCGATCTCGTTCTGCAAGGTGTAGTGGACCAGGCTGGGATGGGACCGGAAAGTACGCGCCATGGCCACGCATTTGGCGACCATGTAGTCGCGGCTGAAGGCTTCGGCGGAGGGCAGGCTTTCGCCCGCCTTGAGGTCGCGGGCGATCGCGTGACGACCGCCGCCCGGCTCCATGACCCGCAGCAGTCCGAGACGATCCTGTGCGGCCAGGACTTCCTCCTTGCCGACATTTCGGTGGAAGTGAAGGCAATTGAGCCCGAGTGCCTTGGCCGCATCGACTTCGCGCGCGGCCAGCTCGGGATCGGGCCAAAGGCCGTTATGTCCCCAGTAGCCCCAGGAAATCGCCGAATGGAGCCTGATGCGTCGGCCATTCAGGCGCAGCAGGGCGTCGGTTCCGACACCCTCGATGCCGATCCACCGGAAGCCGAATTCGACCGTGCGGCTGTCCTCTCCCCAGGTCAGCCGCATCCGGTGGAGATGCGGAGCTTCCAGGCTCCAGAGTGCGGCGCCGGGGACCGCGATGCGCAGCACGGCGGTCGCGACGTTTCCATCCAAAGTCAGGCGTTCGAGGATGGGCCGTACGGCGATCTCGGTGCCGTCCGGTCCCAGCAGCGTGGTCTGGACCTTGCTTTGCAGGGCTTCGATGCGGGGCGGCGGCTTGGCGAAAGCGATTTCCATGTGCGCGGTTACGACGCGGGGATCGGGCGTGTTGAGCACCCAGGCGTCACGCAGATGGGCGTCTCTGGGATGCATGGTGAGCGTCATCCCGCGATCGAGACCGCCGAATCCATGCGAGGCGAAGAGACGCACCGCCCCCCAGGTCATCGTGGTGGAATCCCGCCAGTCGTAACGGCCGCCGGGATTGGTGATGCGGATCGCCAGCCGGTTCGCGCCACCGGGGCGCATGGCCTCGGTCAGGTCGCAGTGAATCGGCAGTTCCGAAAGGATCGAATAGCCGACCAGCATTTCGTTGAGGAAGATTTCGGCGCGCAGCCGCGCACCGCGAATATGCAGCAATACCCGCTTCCCGCGGGCTTCGGCAGGAATGGCGATCTCGCGATACCACCAGGAGACGCCGGGGCAGGCGCCATTCCGGGGCACCGGATCGTCGGCCGCATAGCGATATTCGTCGCCGTTGTAGGGGCGCGAGCCGAAGGCGCCCCAGAAATGCTCCTCGACCGTGGTGGGCAGCGTCACCGTGCGGGCATCGACCCGCCAGAGCGCGGCCCAGCCGCCGCTGGGCGGGTGGACGGGCAGGGCCGTGAGGTCCACGTCGTCGGGCAGGAAAATGCGGTCGTTTGCCCATTCGGCGGCACGGTCGGGCCAGAGTTTCCAGCCATGGTCCGGCACTTCGGCCAGGACCGGCGCCGCGTGGGTGGAGGGGACGAACGAGAGGCCCGCCGCCCCGACCATTCCGGTGCCCAGCAACGTGCGGCGGCTGAGCGAAGGCCCCTTCATGGAATCAGGACCGACCGCATGTCCGGCACGGACTGTGCGAGTCCGGCCGTGACCATGGTTGCAAAGTAGTCGGCGCCTTCGCGGCCGAGATGGGTCCGGTCGAACGAGAGGCGGATACGGCCCATCGGACGATCGTTCACTTCGGTCGAAGCGGGTGGAGACTCGACCGGCGCCGCGCCCTTGGGCAGTTGGGCGAAACGATCCGCCGCCTCTTCGCCCATCTGCTGGACTGCCGCGCTGCTCAGGGCATTGAGGTCCACCAGCGGCACCTGCTTCTCCCGCGCGACCTTGCGGATCGCCTCGGACCATGGTTCGAGATCGTGTTCCAGTCGTCCCTTCACGAAGCTGCGCCGGGTCAGCGGGGTCAGCAGCACCGGATGAGCGCCTGCGGCCCGGACTTCATCGACGTAGCGGGCGATGTTTCGGGGAAACTCGGTGGCAAGATCGGTCGAGCGACCGGGCTTTCCGGGCTGGTCGTTGTGTCCGAACTGGATCAGCACCCAGGTATCGGCATAGCCTTGGGTGCGCATCTCGGATTGCACGACGTCCCAGGAGCCTTCCGCGCGGTAGCTGCCGGAACTGCGACCGCCGCGGGCAAGGTTCAGGCAGGCGGCGAAGGAGGTGACGTGGTAGGCGCAGAAGCTCGGCCCCCAACCGCCGACGACGGCCGTGGTCGAATCTCCGACGAGGATGATCTTCGCAGGCCTGATCCTGGCAGGCGCTTCGGGTGCGGATTCCGCAGAGCGGGCGGGCGAGAGGGCAAGGGGAGCAGCGGCAAGTGCAAGGAAGAGCGGCATAGCACGGCATGCAAGCTGGCGCATTTTTAGCGGTCTCCGGTCTGTCAGGGTTGCCAATCGCCGAAAGTGGCGGGCGAGAGCATCGTGCGGGCCTGTCCGTCCGTCAGAAAACGGCGGGTGCCGGAACTTGCCGCTGCTCCCGGTCCCTTGCTGGCGAATTCGAAGAGCCGGGCCTCCTGCGGCATCAGTTGGCGGCGCTGGCCTGAGGGATCGGTGAACCCCATCGAAGTCCAGCCTGCCGGAGCGATATGTCTGTCCATCCAGCAATCGATGTAGGCGGTGGCACCGGTCAGATCCATGTTGTTGCCCGCGCGCCAGGGACGGCCGAGATAGACGGTTCCGTCCGGAAGGCCTTCCTCGCGGCTCAGGCGGCAGGCGTGGAAGACCAGTCCCGCCGGCTGCGACATGCGGGTGCTCGGCGCCGCGACATAGCCTTGCACGTCCATGCCCGGTACGAAGCGCGAGCGGATCTCGCAGCGGTCGAAGCGGGCGAGGGCGCCGCCGAAAATGAAATCGACATTTCCGCTGACCATCGTGCCCCGGAACAGCGCGCGGCAGCCCTCCTGCACATAGAGCGTATCCTGATAGCCCTCGATCGCGCAGTCGGTCACGCGGATGCGGTCGGAACCACGTGCCAGGGACAGCGCAACCGCTTGCGATCCGCCGCTGGCGCCGGTTCGCCGGTCCTCGATGTAGTCGAACCCGTTGCGGACGGTTAGGCGCGAGAGCGAGACTCCGGGTGCGGTCACGGTCATCGTCGCCGAACCCGAGGTGCCCCATTTCCGCCCGGCCCGGTCGCTCAATCCGGCCGCGGCCGCGAACGTCACCACACTTTCCGGGCCGGAGCCGACGATTTCCGCACCGGCAAGGTCGACAAGTACTTTCTCGGTGAAGATGCCCGGTTCCAGCAGGATGCGCGGCCGCTCGCGGGAACGGAGCAGCGCGATCGCTTCTCCGATGGTCCGCAGGGTGCCGGGGCGGCCGCTCGTGCTGACTCTGGCATCCCAGCGTGGCCGGGCTTCGGCAGAAACCCGCCAGGGCAGCGCCGCAACGGCGGCCGAGGCGATCAGCGCGCGCCGGGTGCTCGCGAACGATGAATCCATTCCCCCTGCTCCCCTCTCTTTGACCCCTGTTCTTTGGGGTTGTCCAAGCAGGCTATCATGGGGCTGGTTATTTGCAAGCAGGTATCATATATGAAAGCTATCTTGGGCGCTGTGGTGTGGCAGCAGCTTGGTTGCAGAGGTATCCGACGTGGTTTATGGCCGTTCGATGGGCCCATCCGATGAAAACGAGGAAGGCGCCGAAGCCCCAGGCAAGCGCCCCTATTCCGCTCCTGCGCTCGAAAAGGGCATCGCGATTCTCGAGCTTTTCGCGAAGGATCCCAGCGGTCTTACCATCAGTGAGATCGCCCAGCGCCTGAAGCGCTCGATCAGCGAAGTGTTCCGCATCATCATCGTGATGGAACGCTTGGGCTGGCTGCACAAGAACCCGGCGAACGACCGCTACACGGTCTCCTATCGGGTCCTCGATGTCGCCTTCCGGGCAACGCCAGCCCATACGCTGAGCACTGTTGCCGCGCCGATCATGCACCAGCTTTCGATCGACACCAACCAGTCCTGCCATCTCGTCGTGCGGACCGGCGGGAATGCCACGGTGATCCACCGGCAGGAGAATATCGGGCCGGTAGGCTTCGGCATTCGGCTGGGGACGGTGGTGGATATCCTCACCAGCTGCTCCGGCCACGTGCTGCTGGCCTTCACTGCCGCCGAGCGCCGAGCCACGTTGCTCGCTGAATTGCCGCAAGTGGGCGGCGGCCCGTTGAAGGCCCTCGACAAGCGCCTCAACGTGGTACGCATGCAAGGTTATGAAATGCAGCCGAGCGCCCGCACTGCCGGCGTCACGGATATCAGCTTCCCGGTCTTCGGTTTCGACGGCCACGTCAGCGCGGCGCTGACGATCCCATTTCTGGTCACCATCGACGGCTCCCAGAAGACGGACCTCGATCGGACTCGCCAGATGCTGGGGCAGGCGGCTCAGGATATTTCCGAGGGTTTGGGCTGGATGGGGCCATTGCCTGAAGCCTGACTGCTGGGGCAATGCTCGAACAGTATCAAGATCTGCGACTGGTGCAGTTGCAGATCTTTTTACATGTCCGAACGGGTTGCGGCTATTTTTCTATGCAAATGTAGCTTGCAAATATAAAACTCGTGAAATAATGTCAGCTTGACTATGCCGACATGGGATCGGCAGGTCGGGGGAGGTCGTCAGGCCGACAGCTCGAGGCGATACGCGCTGATTCAAATGCGCGAGCGCTGACGCGTAACGGCTTACCTCCATCGGTGCGGGTGCGGCGCAGGGATGTGTCCGCAGGACAGAGGGAGAGAACCGTGGCGGACAATCGGTCGAACACCAGAACCAATCTGCGTCTTACTGTTTCCTTGAGCGGCATGGCACTGGCCGGAATGGCCGGGCCGGCCTGGGCGCAATCCCAAGCGGAGGCGACGTCGCTGGCCGAGGCTTCCTCTTCTGCGAGCGCAAATGACACCGGTGTCTCTGCCGCCGAGATCATCGTTACAGGCTTTCGTGCATCCTTGCGCAACTCGCTGGACGAGAAGCGTACCGAGAACGTGCAGGTGGATGCGATCAATGCCGAGGACATCGCCGACTTCCCGGATTCGAACCTGGCAGAATCGCTGCAGCGTCTGCCGGGCGTCTCGATCGACAGGGACAATGGCGAAGGGCGGCAGATTTCGGTGCGCGGTCTGGGCGGGGACTTCAACCGCACCCGGCTGAACGGGCTGGAAGCCTTGGCCACGGCCGGATCGAACGATTCCGGCACGAGCCCCAACCGCAGCCGCGCTTTCGACTACAACACGTTCGCTTCGGAACTGTTCAGTTCGCTCAAGGTGCGCAAGACTTCGGCCGCGGAGACTGACGAAGGCTCGCTGGGCGCCACGATCGACCTCGAGACCGGCAAGCCCTTCGACTACAATAAACCGACCCTGGCCCTGTCGAGCGAGGCGAGTTATCAGGAGAACTCGAAGAAGTTCTCTCCCCGTATCGCCGGTCTTGCTTCCACGCGCTTTGCCGACAACACGATGGGTATCCTGATCTCGGGCGCCTTTAGCAAGTCCTCGAACGAGATCGACCAGTACCGGCGCAGTGCCGGTTCTTCAGACTACCTCTATCGCGGTTCGGACTGGGCCGGCAACGAAAGCCCGCAGCGTGCCGGCTTTGCTGCGCCCGTCGGCACCGATCTGGGAAGTGCCATCACCAATCCCGATGCGATCGCGCAGCTCACCGGATCGGATCCCGAGGCTTATGCGAAGCTGTTTCCCGGTGCGCCCTACAACACGCCGGGCCGCTACGACGATTCCCGCGTTCGCATTCCAGCCCTGCCGAGCATCGAGCAGCAGAATGTTCGCAATCAGCGTATCGGCCTGACCGCGGCCTATCAATGGCAGATGAGCGACCGAACCCTGCTGACGATCGACGGCGTCTATTCACGTTTCAAGAATACCAGCGTCTACAACCAGATCGGCCCGGTCGGTCTGAACCGGAACAATACGAATGCCGCCTACAACACGGCCGGCAACAACCTGACGCCCACCGCTGCGCGCAATCTTTACCCAGGTCTCTGCGCTCCGGCGGCAGGCGATGACCTGACTGCGCCGATGGACTGCGGGCAGCAGCTCTACGGCACGACCCCGGCGTTCTCGACCGCGCTCGATGCCAACGGCAATTTGGTCGATGCGGTACTGGGAACGGGCGCGATCGTTCCAGGAGCGACGAGCCCGGCCAATGCCAATATCTTCAGTACCAATCCAAATAATCTCGATCCCTACGACTATTACAACAACCCCAATTCCGTGGGGTACATTCCTTCATCGAACCGGCTGGCCTATCGCGGCAACCTGATCGGCCGCCCGGCGGTGCGGGTGATGGATGCAAACGTGACGAACGGCGTTGCAGACTATCTCGTGCTGGAAAACGTCGACTTCCGCTCGGCTCAGGACATGAGCACTTATACCACCGCGTTCAAGCAGGGGTCGATCCGGCTCGACCATGAGTTTACCGACACGCTGAAAGTACACGGTGTTTTCGGACGTTCGGAATCCAGTAACGACTCCGAAGGACTGCTGGTCGAATTCAACCGCATGAACAGTCCCGGACAGTTCGTGTTCGACGAACGCGGTGGCGGTTCGATGCCTTCCATCGACTTCGGATTCGATCCGGCAGACGCCAGCAACTGGGACACGGTCAAGGGCTTCTCCGCGATCCGTCGCTATGTTCGCAAGACCGACAACACCTACACCACCGGCAAAGTGGATGCGGAGTGGGCAATGAACAGCGAGTTCACGCTCAAGGCGGGGCTGGCCTGGCGCAAGTATACGTTCTCCACTGTCCAGTACGAGCGCGTGAACGACCTGCTCAACCCCACTTTGCGGGAAGCGGGTGTGAACGTCGCCGATGTGGCGAAGACGATCGACTTCGGGCAGGGACTGAATGTGCCGGAAGGGTCGGTCTCCAGCTTCGTGGTGCCGGATATCGCGGCCTTCGAAAAGCTTTACGACTTCCGCTGCAACTGCGTGAACGAATGGGGCGACTGGCGCGTCTCGAACAAGCGCAATCGCACCACCAGTTTCGGTGTGACGGAAAAGAACCTGACCGGCTATGTCCAGGCCGACTTCGACACGCTTCTGTTCGGACGGGCGTTTCGCGGCAACGCGGGGGTACGCGTGGCGGGAACGGACCTGACGTCCGTAGGCGAAACGCAGGCGGGACGCCCGATCAAGGGGCGCAATCGCTACACCGATTTCCTTCCCTCGCTCAATCTGGTCTATGAGCCCGTCGACGACTTCCTGGTCCGTTTCGCGGCGGCCAAAGTCATTGCAAGGCCGCTGCTGGGCAATCTTTCGCCTTCGATCTCGTCGATCAGCGTGCCCAATACCGGGGATACCACAGGCGGCTCGCTGACGATCGGCAATCCGCAGCTATCGCCCTTCCAGGCAACCAACCTGGATTTCAGCGCGGAGTGGTACTTCGCACCCGGCGGCCTGATTTCCGTTGCCCTGTTCAACAAGCAGATCGCGAGCTTTCCGCAGACCGTGCTTTACGAAGCGCCGCTGTCCCAGTTCGCGGATGCCGAGACGATCGCGGCGATCCGCGCGCAATACACCAACCCGTCCCAGATCGCCTATATCGACAGCAACTATCCGTTCCTGGCGCGCCAGTACCGCGATGCGCCGGGCGGATATGTCCGAGGGATCGAGGTCAACTTCCAGATGGATCTGACCTTCCTGCCGGGCCTGTTCAAGAACTTCGGCATCCTCATCAACGGCACCTATATCAAGTCCCAGCTCGAATACATTCTCGATCCGGGCAGCGCGACGGCACCGCAGACCACCGCGAAAGCACCGTTCCTGGGAGTGTCCCCCAAGGCGCTTAACGCCACGCTCTATTACGAGGGCAAGCGCTTTCGCGGGCGCGTCTCGGCGGCCTATCGGGCGGGCTACAGCACGACTTATCCGATCGCATCCGGTTCGTGCTCGCCAGGGATTTCCACCTCGCCGGTGCCGACCAATCCAAATGCCTCGGTGTCCTACTGCGGCAGCCCACTGATCAACGACTTCCAGTCGAGCCGCTCGACCCTGAACGTCGATGCTTCCACCAGCTTCCAGATTACCGAGCGCTTCTCCATCTCGGCGGAAGCTCTGAACCTGACGAACCAGCCCAGCGAGCGTTATGCCTACTCCGATCAACCCGTAGTAACTCAATACTCCAGCTCGGGTCGTGTGTTTCGGATAGGCGGTCGCGTGAAATTTTGAAGAATTGTGACCGAGACCATGATCTGCCCCCAATCCGCCGCGAAACGATGCTGCGCGGCGGATATCTGGATGGAACTGATTGTGCCGTGGCCGATCAGCCGAAACCGATCAGAAGTTGTAACGCACGCTGCCAAGGATCGTCCTGCGCGCACCAAAGTAGCACCCTGTCGCGGCGATGCAGGTCTTGAGATATCGGTTGTCGAAAAGGTTGCTCACGTTCACCGCGACATTGATGCCGTGAAGCGAAGTTGAAAGCATACTGAGGTCATAGCGCAGGGCGGCATCGAATATCGTTGCGCCCGGAATCCGGTAAAGGTTCGCGGCATCGCCATACAGGCGACCGAAGTACGTACCCCCGAAACCGAGGCCTACGCCTTGCAGCGACCCGGATTGCACGGTGTAGTCCGCGCGCGCGGACGCCTGATGGTTGGACACGAATGGAAGCTCGTTGCCCAGAAGACTGACGCCAGCAGCGTTCTGGTTCGCTTTGAGAACCTCGGATTGACTGTAGGCGTAGGAGCCGATGAGGTTGAGGCCTGTTACGGGCGTGAGCTTTGCTTCCAGCTCGATGCCGCGAACGCGCGCTTCGCCGGTCTGGGTGTTGAACCGGAAATCGACAGGGTCCGGGGTCGTGACGTTTGTCTGACGCAAGTCGTAGAGTGCCAGCGTGATCAGACCGAGCCCGTCAAGGAGCTGGTACTTTGCCCCGGCCTCCCATTGCTTTCCGGTTGTGGGCACGAAAGTCTGTCCAAGGCGGTCCGTACCCGATGTGGGCTGGAACGAGGTGCCGTAGGCGGCGTAGGCGGACAACTGATCGGTCAGCATGTAGGTGAGGCCGACACGACCTGTGAACTTGTTGTCGCTCTGGCGCACCCTGGTTCGGGTGTTGGCTGCGACGGCCGTTGTCAGGGTTGTCGAATCCGCCATGTCAAAGCGACCGCTGGCGAGCAGCGAGAGCCGGTCCCAGGTCATCAGATACTGGCCATAGAGGCCCAACTGATCACGCTTCTGGGCAATGATCGTGGCCGTCGCGGGGCGAACGATGCCGCCAGTGTAGACAGGGTTGAAGATGTCGATCGAGGGCGCCAGGCTGAGGGCACTTTCCTCGTATCGAGCACGCTCGAACTGGTAATCAAGCCCGAGCAGGAAGTCGTGTGTTACCGCACCTGACCCGAACTTGGCTGTCAGGCGAGTGTCCGATGAGAACACCCGGCTGGTTTCCGGGAACGCCCAGGCATAGCGGGACAACGTGCGGCCATCCGCTGCCAGCGCGATTGCCTGAACCCGCTGGGAATCGGTGGTGACGCTGGAGTAGCGCACGTTCTGCTGGAAGCCGAAATTGTCATCGAACTTGCGCTCGACTTCGGCGCCTACGGACCATTGCTCGTTTGAGAAATGATCGTAGTCGGGATCGCCGATGAAGACGCTGCGCGGAATTTTACCATTCACGTTGGGATAGAGGGTGCCCACGGTGGGCAGGGCAGCCGGCGCCCCACCGCCGTTCGATGTAATCTTCTGATACTCACCCAGCAGCGTGATCGATGTGGCCTCATCGGGCTGGAACCGCAGCGAAGGCGCGACGAATACGCGCTTTTCGTCGAGGTAATCCGTCGAGGTATTGCTGGTCCGTCCCAGCGCCGTCAGGCGATAGCTGAGACGGCCCCCGTCATCGATCGGCCCGCCGAAATCGAGCCCTGCCTGATACCGGTCATAGCTCGCCACCTGGAGCAGGATTTCGTGGAGGGGTGTGTCAGTGGGCCGCTTGCTGACCATGTTGAGCAGACCGCCCGGGGCACTCTGGCCGTAGAGGGCCGATGCAGGACCTTTAAGAACTTCGATGCGTTCCAGCCCGTAAGGCTCGATGCGCATCTGCGAGTAGCCACGCGCACCGAACGGGAGGCGCAGGCCATCAAGGTAGCGCCCCGGATTGAAGCCGCGGATGGAAATCCAGTCGTAGCGTACGTCCGTATCGCCATATTGGGTGACGATGCCGGGCGTGTTCTGGATTGCCTGTGCAATACTCTGAACGCCTCGAGCCGCGATCTCCTCGGCCGAGACGGTATTGATGGCCTGCGGCGTCTTCACGATCGGCAGGTCGAGCTTGGAGCCGTTCGCGATTTCGGTGGGGTAGGGGCGGGCGGTTACAATGATCCCATCATCCTCGGTTGCTGCCGGGCCGGGGGCTTCATCATATGCAGCCGCCGCCTCTGCGCTTGCCACGCTCGGGATCAGGATAAAGCCCATCGCAGCGCTGGACAGCGCCCCTGCCAGAAATCTGTTTTTCACGAGAGCCCCTTCAAATATTAATTATAATGAGATGCATTTGCAATAGCCGCCTAAGGTGGTGATTGTTATAAATCAAGGCCTTTGACCTTCCTCAGTGCCAAAGCCTTCGCGGCGCTTTTCAAATAGGGGTGGACGACGACACGCGCGCGATCGCGTGGACACACGCGATGGTAGATTGCCGTCGCGGCAGGAAGGCGAGCTTACGTACCATCGCGCCCCACCCCAGTCTGGGCGGTCTTTCGGCCAGTCACCTCGGCGGTCCCGCATCAACAGATCATGGGCGGCTTATGCCTATTCCGGACGATCTGCTTCCTACCTTTCACGCCGAAAACCTGCCGGGCCGTAGGCGCCCCAGAGCGGACATTCAACTGACGCTTCCCAATCCCGAGGTGCGGACGTTCCACTATTCCGACAGCCTGAGCCTAATAGCGGTCCTCCATCCTGAACACTCCGTTTGCTAGAGAGACAAGTTTCAGACAGCGCTTGGCGCGCGCCCGAGGTCAGACAAATCGCTGGGGGTGGACGGAAAGGCCGTCCGCCCCCAGTGGTTCTCATTCTTTCAACACAAATCGATCGCCAAAATAGACCCTGACCGCGTTGCCGCGTTCGAGATCCTGATGGGCCTGCCATTGCGACCTTTTGGCGCCGTCATTGGCTTGCCCGCGCCGTTCTTCCAGCATGATCCCCAACTTCATCCGCGCCAGCCTTCGGTTGGCGTGTTGGGATCGTTGCTCCTGAGCCGTGGCTACCAAGCCGGTCGGCCGGTGCGTGGCCCGGACCGCACTGTCCGTCTTGTTGACATGCTGGCCGCCTGGTCCGCTGGCGCGCATCGCCTGATAATCGATGTCCTCATCCTTCAGGTCGATGATCGCGTCAGGCTCGGGCGCAAGCGTTACGCCAACAAACCAGTTCCGCCGCTTGTGGCGGGGGCGGAAGGGACTGGTCCCGATCCACTGGTTGGAACCTATGCGCTTAGCAGCAAAGGCAGATGCTGTCTCGCCCCGGACGCGAAGGAGGATCGAGGACGGCAAATCCTCCAAACCATCGAGCACTTCGCATTCAAGGCCCACTCCCTTGGCCTCCTGTGCGAAAGCGCGCGCCAGTTGTGCCACTACCCATTGGCATTCCCTCGGGCCTTTGCCCGCCGTGATGTGCAGGATCACTTCGCTCATGCCGCCCTCGTCTTGTAACTGAGAAGGGGGCGAAGCTTGGCGATGACGCGGATCAGGCCGGCTCCCTCCAGATCGGCGATGACCATGCCGATGTCCTTGTAGGCATCGGGAGCCTCTTCGAAGATCAACCTGCGATCCTCGCAGATCACATGACTGCCAAGGGCTGTGCGTTGCATGTCCGCAACGTTGAAGCGGCGCGAAAGGCGGGCATGGGCATCCTTGCGGCTCCACTTGCGGCCCGCGCCATGGGCCAGCGAATGGAGGGCTTTGTCGGCGTCGTCCACTATGGGTTCCACCAGGTAGCTGAAATCCCCTCGCGAGCCGGGGATGGTGACCAGACCCCGATCGGCAGGCGCAGCCCCCTTGCGGTGCAGCCACCCGCCTTGATGCGGCGTCACGCTGTTATGGCAAATGTCCAGCACCGGACGGCCGTCGATGCCAAGACTTTCGCAAAAGCGTCGGGCAATGATCTGACGGTTCACAATCGCCCAGCCCAGCGCGACATCATGTTCGGCAAGATAGGCCACGGCTTCCGGACTGTTTGCAGGTATTCCATGGCTGATTTCCGGCTGTCGATGGGCTTGCAGGACGGCTTGCCCAAGGCCTCGCGAACCGCTGTGCACCATCATCCAGACCCTGTCGTGCCGAAGGCCAAGAGCCGCGAAACGCGTCTCGTCTTCAACCGCCTCGATCCGCTGGAATTCGACGAAATGGTTGCCTCCGCCAATGGTGCCCAGCGTGGGGCTGGTCAATTCGGGTGGCAATCCAGCCTCTTTCAGAGCGGCTTCGCCATCGCCCGACCAAGGCGCGTCCAGCCCTTGCAGTTTGCGCTCCGCGCTGCCGAGCCGGAACTTGCGCAATGGCGAAGTGGTCTCCCACAAGGCCATGCCGCAGCCGATGTCGCTACCCACCAGATGGGGCCAGATGCGATTCCGTGACCAGAAGGCCGCCCCTACGGCAATACCGTTGCCGGCGTGGAGATCGGGTAGGCCGACAACGCGGGCCATGCCTTCGTACTCTGCCGTTGCCTGGAGTTGGTCGAGTGACAGGGGATCGAACCGCGATGGATCGTTAGCGATAAAGGAGATCGGAGTCATTGTGTGCCTCCCTGATCATTGATCATTCCTGAGGCCAGCATCGCTTCAAGCCCGGCCATGTCCTTGAGAACCCCGTCACGCGGATCGACGAACAGCTCACGACGTCGGAACCACTGGCCCCGACGCCCGAGAACCTGGCCTTCGAACATCCATTCGCCATAACGCCCGATCGAAATGCGGGTCAGCACGAAATCCTCGATATGTTCGCGCACGTGCATCTTGACCGTGCTGCCCGTGTCAAGCTTGGCGCAGATCTCACTAAAGACGTCGTCCCACCGGCGTCCGCGCTGGCACCGCAGGTAGCGAACCAAGGGGGCAAGGTTCTCGTTCAATGACTTGGTGTAGGGCGCACCGATGCGGGCATGGCGCTTGAGCCCGATATGGCGTGCGTCGGCGTTAGGCATCCTTTTCAATTTGGGAGAAGCGGCGTGGCTCGCGCCCCAGCGGGGGCGTTCGACGATTACCTTGAACATGTCATCACGCATGACAAGCCTCCCCGAAGAGAGGGGCGAAAACGGCGGAAACTCTGGAAAAATCAGCGGTGCGAAAGCCGCGAAAAGCAATCAGGCGAGAAGTGTCGCCCTTGTGGCAATTGCCCATGCAATCTGTTCCTGAACACAGGGAAATGAGAAGTTGTTTTCGTCGCGGTCAAATGCTGCGCGCATGGTCTTCTCCTTTCCTCGTTCAAAAACAGGCCGATATTGGCTCTTGCCCCTTTAGTGCGGATTGACGATGGGCGCAAGACCAACCTAGTTTCGCAGCATCTTCCCACGGGGCCAGGCTTGAAAAACATTCTTTTCGTTTGCAGTCAGAACCGGCTTCGCAGCCCGACGGCGGAGCACATCTTTGCCGACTATCCGGGGCTTGAGGTCTCCTCGGCCGGGACTAATCACCATGCCGAAAACCCACTTACAGCCGAACTGGTGTCATGGGCAGATATTATAGTCGTTATGGAAAAACGGCATCGTTCCAAGCTGCAACAGCGCTTTCGTGCCGCCCTGCGTGGTCAGCGAGTGATCTGCCTAGATATCCCAGACGACTATTCCTTCATGGACCCAGATCTCGTCGAACTGCTCAAGATCCGCATGGGGCGGTATCTGCCACAGGTTTGACAGGTTTAGGCGTGCGGGCGATTGCCGACCAACTTACGCCGTTCCCCTCAGGCTGCCGGAACGGCAGATCACGACAAAAACAAAAACCAGACACATGGCGCATTTTCACGATTCCCCCCGGAACCGGCCTTTCTGGAGCCGCCCCCAGTCATAGGCTGGCGCAGCCGCGCTCCCGAAACTGGAATGGCAGGATTGCACGATTTTAATCAGAAGGGGCCGTTCCGGACACGCCGACATTGCGGACATCGGAAATTGGTGAGATCAGAACCCGATGAAGGGTTCGCAAACAAGTTGGCGGAGATGGGCGCCAAAGCTCTGGTTGACGGCGATGTTCTTTGCGATTGCTGGGTTTTCGATCCGCTCTGTGATTGCCGGAATAATTTTAGTCGTTTCTACCGCGATGTTCTGGCTGATCGAAACACGGTTGCAGCGACCACGCCGTTCCTTTTATCGACTGGCTCTTGGATCGGCTCTGCTGCTAATCTTCTTTTTGTACGTGTCATGGCACGGCGAACGTCTGCTCGCTGGCGTGACTTGGCTCGGCGTGACGGCGATCGCTTTGTTCATGACCGTTCATTATGAGCGGTCGGAAGGGCTGAACTGATCCCTCCTTTATGTCCGCTTCCCCCCCTCTGGGCCGTTCATGAGGCCGAGTGCTGCGCTCGGTAGCGGCCTGGCCGGTAATCGCCGCTCGGGAAGAAAAGCTACCTGACCATCGCCGCGCTTTTCCCGTCCGTTTCTGAAGCCTGCGTCAGAGATCGAGTAGCGCAGGCAAGCGATGAGGAGATCGCCGGCGGGAAGTCTGCACATCCTGGAAGATCGGCGGCACTAGCGGCAAATGCATTTGGCGGGCATCGAGCGTCCTCGGTTCTTCCCGGCCGACGGACATAAGAGGAGGCCAGCCCGCTCAATGCGTGGAGTTCGTCGTGAAGGCCGGGCTGGGCTACGGCGCCGTCGCGATGACGGGCAGCTTGCTCGCCACGGCGAGACGCCTGCTAGTGTTCCTGGCTCGGGCTTCCTGCGCCGACACAGGCCTGATTTTCAGGTAATATCGCGAGGGGGCGGCAGGTCCATGGTGGCCATCATCGCCTCCTCCAGCAGCGCGGGGAATTCGTCGCTCTCCAGGACGAAGGGGCCCGGACGGTTGCTCAGCGTATTGTTGAGCACACCGTACATGACCTGAAAGGCGAAGCGGATTCGGTCGATCCGCACCTCGTTCGGATCGACACCCGGCACTGCCAGGACGCGTTCGATATAGACGCCGGCAAGGTTATGGGCATTGCGCCGGAACGGCTCCCAGGCCTGTTCGGAATCGAGGCTGACCTTGAAGGCGGAACGGAAGAACATGGCGTGGCGCAAATATCGCTCCACTTGCGCCGCGACGAGCCTGGGCACGATTTCTCCGAACGGCGCCTCGCGGACGATGCTTTCCAGCAATGGGCCGGATTCGGCGGCCGCGAAGACCATCACCGCCTTGAACAGCGTGATCTTGTCGGGAAACCGGGAATAGAAAGCGCCGGTGGAACAGCCCGCTGCCGCGCAGATGTCGATGATGCTGACATCGTCGAACGGCTGCTTGCGGGCAATGGCCAATGCTTCGCGGATCAGCCGGTCGCGCAAGGTGCGGCTGCGGGACTGGAGGGCGGGAGTCACCCCCACTCTGGCCAGATCATCCTCGATGTCGATGGGAAGTGCCGCGTCGGTCATCGCAGCGGCATCGCCGATCGCAAACGGCTTGTCCATGACGCAAATTCATCATGAAAACAGAATGCGACTCTTATTCGTATTGACCAACCTTTGCAGCCGATGATAGGCGATGGCCAACAAGCCCGTTCAGGGCTGACTATTCGAAGGTGGAGAGGTTGATGTTTTCCGGGTCGCATATCGCCAAGTTCAATCGCCGGGGCCTGTTGCAGACGGCAATGGTCGCCGCCGCCGGCTCCCTTCTGGCCGGATCGGCATCGTCGCTGCTGGCGCAGGCGCCGGGCGCGAAGACCGCGCCTGCCAAGGGCGCCAGGCTGGTGCTGCTCGGCACCAAAGGTGGCCCGCGCGTGGGCGGAACCCGTTCGAACCCCGCCAATGCGCTGGTGGTGGACGGCAAAGTCTATGTCATCGACACCGGCATGGGCGTGACGGCGCAGATCGTGAAAGCCGGGCTGAATCTGGCGGATATCCGCGCGATCTTCATTTCGCACATGCATTCGGACCATCAGCTGGAGTTCGGCAACCTCGTCTACAACATGTGGGCGGCGGGCGCGCTGAGGAAGCCAGTCGATGCCTATGGCCCCGTCGGGATCGAGGCCATGGCCTCCGACTACTGGCGGCTCAACCGGATGGACATCGCCACACGCATGGCCGACGAAGGCCGCGTCGATCCCGCCACGCTCCTTCGCGCGCACGATTTCGCGCCCAAGCAGGGACCGGTCATGGCGGAAGGGAACGTCAGGGTCTCGGCCTTCACCACCCCGCACCCGCCGCTCGACAATCTCGCCTACCGTTTCGAGACGCCTTACGGCAGCGTCGTCTACTCGGGCGATACCGCCTACAATCCCGCCCTTGCCGATTTCGCGCGCGGTGCCGACGTTCTGGTTCACGAAGTTCTCTACGTGCCGGGCGTCGATGAACTGGTGAAGCGCGCGAACGGCACGCCCACTTTCCGCAACCACCTGATCGAAAGCCACACCACGGCCGAACAGGTCGGGCAGATCGCTGCGCGCGCAGGCGTGAAAAAACTGGTGCTCAGCCATTTCGTGCCCGGCGACATGGAATGGATCACCGACGCCATGTGGCGCGACGAAGTGGCCAAGCACTACAAGGGCGAGATCGTGGTCGGCCGCGATCTCATGGAAATCCCGCTAGGGTAAGTGGCGAGAGGACAACGATGCGCAACCGGATCTTTCCGCTGCGCGATCGGGGCCTTGCCGGATGCGTTACGATCGGACTGCTCATGCCGGGCTGCGCTTTCGCAGCCGCGGACAATGACGTGCAGCCGGATTCCGCGCAGACGGCCGCCCCGGCGCCGCAGCCCGCCCCCACCCTGAAATCCCCTTACCAGACCGAAGCGGACGGACAGGGGCCGCGCACCGGCCCCAATTACATGATGCTGCGCGGCGGCGAAGACTGGCGCTTCCTCGGCAATCCCAAGGTAAAGCGGGACTGGGCCTCGCCGCTCAAGTTCATGCCGCTGACGGAAGACGGCAATGTTTCGCTGACCCTCAACGGCGACCAGCGCAGCAGCGTCAGCCTTTCCACCCGGCCGCTGCTTTCCGACACGACCGACCGCATCGAAGTGCTTTCACGTACGACGATCGGCGCGGATCTGCGGGTCGGCCGCGCCTTTCGCGTCTACGGCGAACTCGCCTCCGGGCAGATCTTCGGCAAGAACGAAAACCGCCACATCCCGATCCAGAAGAACGACCTGATCGTCCAGCAGCTGTTCGCCGAGCTGCGGGCGCCGGTCGGCTCGGGCGTGGCCCGTGTGACCGTGGGACGACAGGAATTCTTCGACGGCCCGCGCTTCATCGTCAGCCCGCGAGAGAACCCCAATATCCGCGTCTCGATGAACGGCGCGCGGCTGTCGATGGACTGGCGGCGCTTCCGCTTCACCGCTTTCCATTTCGAACCCACCGAGCAAGGTACCGGCCTGCTGGACGACGGGATCGGCAATGGCGAAACCCTGAGCGGCGTCTACTCCAGCTTTCTCGTTGCGGGCGGCAGTCCCCGGAGCAAGTCCGCAGTATACGTCGACCCGTTCTACTACCACTTCGAGGATGACGACCGCGCGCTGGGCCGCCTTTCCGGCAAGGATCGTCGCGAGACTTACGGCGCGCGGGTCTGGGGGCACCTGGGGCCGGTGGCTTTCGACTGGACAGCGCTGAAGCAGGACGGTCGCTTCGGCGTCCGCCCCGTCGATGCCTGGGGCGTCAGCACCAACCAGTCGATCGCGCTGGGCAAGGGGGCAACCGCGCCAAGGCTGGGTTTACATGCCGACTATGCCTCGGGCGGCGGCACGTTCGACACCGCTGGAAAGGTCGGTGCGTTCGACTTCCTCTACAACGCCACGATCATCTACAGCGACGACAATTACCTTGGCGCGATAAACATGCTGGGCATCGCACCGACACTGCACGTGCCGGTGACGAAAAAGCTCCAGCTCATCGGGGAGGCCGGGTTCTACTGGCGGCCCGACCAGAGCGACGCCGTCTATCGCGGCAATTCGCAGGCCTATGCCGGAACCCAGAACGTGGCGGGGAGGCATGTCGCCAACATAGCCCGTCTCCGCGCGAACTGGACGCTGAACCCGCACGTCAGCCTTTCCGGCATCGCGAACTACGTGGATGCCGGAAAGGTCTTAACCCGCGCGGGTTATGGCGATAACCTGTTCGTTCAGACAATGATGACCCTGCGGTTCTGACCCGTGGACGGCTCCCCCTTCCTGATTGCCGGTTCGCCCGGAACCTGGAGGGGAACCCCCGCGTCGGGCAGGCGGGGCGCGGGAGAACCTGTGCGGGAGGTCGGGAGCAGGCAGCGCGAAGTCCAGGTGATCCTGTGCTGCGCCATGACGCTGTTCGTCAGCGGCTATGCCTTTCAGTCGCTGAGTTTTTCGATGCCCGGACTGGTGCGGGACTGGAAGCTCGCGGAGGGCATGATCGGCCCGCTGCTCTCTTCGGCGATCTTCGGACTGCTGCTGGGATATCTCGTCGTCGCGCCTATTGCCGACCGATTGGGCGAGCGGCCGGTACTGCGCGGCGCCATGCTGGGCCTGGCGCTGTCGACGCTACTCTGCATGGTTTCGCCGGGGATCGAAATACTGGCGCTCGGCCGGGTGCTGACCGGGATCGCCATCGGCGCGGCATTGCCGAGCGCCGTCTCGATCGCCAGTCGGCAGGGCCAGGTGCGCTGGCGCGGGGCGCAAGTGGTGGGAATCTATGTCGCCTTCTCGCTGGGATTTTTGGCGGCCGGCCTGACGAGCGGCTGGCTTGTGCCCCTGGCAGGCTGGCGCGCGCCATGGGCCGCTGCCGTTCCGCTCGCCCTGCTGACGGTGGTGCTGCTCGGCGCGGTCCTGCCGGGCAACAGACAGCCGCGCGAGAAAGAACAGGCCGAGCGCCCGCTCGCCGCGCTTTTCGCCCCTCGTCTGAGGACCGGCACGCTTCTGTTCTGGATCATGTTCTCGATCGGGCTGGGGTTGTTCTACGCGCTGCAATCCTGGCTCCCGCTGCTCACCGCGCGCGAAGGCCTGCCCTTCTCCACCGCCGTCACGGCGACAAGCCTGTTCACGCTGGGAACCGCTCTGGGCGCCTTGCCGATGATCTGGCTGGCCGACCGCATGGGGCCGTTTCGCGCGCTTGTGGCCATGAGCGGGATCGGATTGACCGGGATCGTCCTGCTCGGCACCTTTGCCGCACGGGGCGGCCTGCCGCTCCACGGCGCCGCGATGCTGGCCGGGATCGGCATCGGCGGCGGACAGAAGGGCATGATCGCCGCCGCATCGCTGTTCTATCCGCCCGCCGTGCAAACGACCGGACTGGGCTGGGCACTGGGACTGGGCCGCCTGGGCGCTGCCTGCGGCCCGCTGCTGATCGGCTACCTGACGATGCGCGACATCGAAAGCGGCACTGCGCTGCTCTGCCTGGCCCTGCCCGTACCGGTCGTAATGGCGGCCGCGAGCCTTCTCGAAAGAACTTACGGCCGGATCGACCGCGCCGTCCACCATCCACCGTCGCAAGGCCGGGAAGCACGATGACCAGAGACCCCCAATCCATCCTTTCTCAGAGCGCGATGCGCCCCTTGCAGATCGCCGCGGTCACGCTCTGCGTTCTGCTCAATGCCCTCGACGGGTTCGACGTGCTGGCCATAAGCTTCGCCTCTCCGGGCATTGCCGAGGAATGGGGGATCGACCGCGCCGCGCTGGGGCTGGTGCTTTCGATGGAACTGATCGGAATGGCGCTCGGCTCGGTCGTGCTGGGGGGCCTGGCCGACCGGATCGGACGACGCCCCACGGTCCTGGCCTGCCTCGTCATCATGGCAGGCGGCATGGCACTGGCAACCACGGCCGGTTCGGTCGTCAATCTTTCGATCATCAGGCTGGTGACCGGCCTCGGCATCGGCGGCATGCTCGCCTGCACCAATGCGCTGGTGGCGGAATATTCCAACGACCGGCACCGCAATTTGGCGGTGGCGATCATGGCGGCGGGCTACCCGATGGGCGCTATCGTCGGCGGTTCGATTGCGACGGGGCTGCTAGCCAGCGGCCACTGGCGCGACGTCTTCACTTTCGGCGCTGCGGCAACCGCGCTGTTCCTGCCGATAGCTTGGTTTCTCCTGCCGGAATCGATCGGCTTCCTCGTTCAGAAGCGCGGTCCCGGCGCCATGGAGAAGATCAACGCCACCCTGCGCCGACTTGGCCATGAAACCGTTTCCGCACTTCCGCCTGCACCGCAGCGCGCCGCGAAGCCGTCCATCGGCGATCTTTTCGCGCCTGGCCTTGCCCGCAGCACGGTGCTGCTGACGCTGGCCTACTTCTGCCACATCATGACCTTCTATTTCATCTTGAAATGGATCCCTAAGATCGTCGTCGACATGGGCCATGCCGCCTCGAAAGCGGGCGACGTGCTGGTCTGGGCCAATGTCGGTGGCCTGGCGGGCGCTACCTTCCTCAGCCTGCTGACCTACCGGGTTGCGGTACGCAAGCTGGTGATCGTGGCCATGGCAGCCTCTACCGTTCTGGTTGCCCTGTTCGGGCAGGGACAGGAGACGCTGGGCGGCCTTACGCTGATCGCCGGCGCCGCCGGGTTCTGCACCAATGCGGGGGTGGTCGGGCTCTATGCGCTGTTCGCCAAGGTCTTCCCGACTTCCGTGCGTGCAGGCGGGACAGGCTTCGTGATCGGCATCGGTCGCGGCGGCGCCGCCCTGGGCCCGATCGTCGCGGGCTTCCTGTTCACCGCCGGGTTCGATCTTTCCTTCGTTGCGGTGCTGATGGGATCGGGATCCCTGATCGCTGCCGGAGCGCTGCTGCTTCTTCGCGAGCGCCGTGCCGCCCCGGCGGGTTGAGCTCGATATCCGCCAGCGAGGGTTCCGCCATCATCAGAGCGCCCACTTGCGCCCCCGCGCCGCCAAGTCAAGCGCGGGTGCGCCGCGATACCAACCCGACGTACGCAGGCGCCGCCGCCGCGCGGCACCGGCAAGGAGCTGGGCGGTCGCCTGCAACTGGGCCAGTTTTCACTGACCGGCACGTACTTGGTGGCTCGATGTTGGCAGCGAACTGCGCTTCGTGGGCTATTCCAACGCCGTCGAGCCAAGCGGTGCCAGCAAGCGGCACGGCTATGAGGTGGTCGCCTCAGCCGCGTAGTGGAGCCGCGCACGGTGAAGATCGGAGCGCGCTACACCTTCTGATCTGACGAGCACCCGACACAGTCTGTCGGGTGCTCGATTTCAGTCGATTGGTTGAGGTGCCGCGGGGCTGTAACTCCGGCTTGTGTTCTGGTGTGAAGCTGAGCGTCGCGGTGTGCTCCACGTTGCGGTACCTGGCTGGATTGTCGCTCGGTCCGTCGTAGACGGCGTGGATGACATTGAGACCCTGATTGCGCACGAGCATCGTGACGGTTCCGTCGGCACCCGTCACTGTTTCCTTTGCGTCCGGGGCAGCGCCTTCGGCCGCGAAGACCGTTGCCGAGGCAAGGCCGATTCCGCTGGTGGCTCCGGTGATGAGGGCGATTTTGTCGCCAAGACGTTGGGACATGGTCAGGTGTCCTGTCTATTGATGGGGAGTGTTAAAGCGTCAGGCCTGGCGCATCGTGCGGAAGGCGCGGCGCATCTCTTCGGAGAAAAGCTGGGGCTGTTCGAAGGCGGCAAAGTGTCCGCCGCGATCGACCTCGTTCCAATAAAACATGTTCGGCCAGCGGGCCTCGGCCCAGGCCTTGGGCGCGCGGTAGATCTCCCGCGGGAAGATCGTCGCGGCCATCGGCAGTTCGATCGTGCCGGCATCGAAGCCGCCGCCGTTCCTCGTGTTCTCCCAGTAGATCCGGGCCGAGGACGCGGCGCTGTTCGTGAACCAGTAGAGCGATATGTCGTCGAGCATCTGGTCGAGGCTCAGGGCATCTTCGGGGTTGCCGCGATTGTCCGTCCAGGCCTGGAACTTCTCGTAGATCCAGCTGGCCTGGCCGATGGGCGAGTCCGCGAGCGCATAGCCGACGGTCTGGGGCCGCGTGCCCTGTTCCTTGAAGTAGCCGAATTGATCGTTCAGGAACGCGGCGATGGCCGCCATGCAAGCCTGTTCGTCGGGCGTGAGCGGGGCCGGAGGCTGGGCCGGGATGACCAGCGGCCAGTTCACATGTGCAGCGATCAGACCGGCAGGCCGGACATGGCCGAGCGCGTGGGTAACGCCTGCGCCCCAATCCCCGCCCTGTGCGACCCAGCGATCGTAGCCGAGCCTTTGCATCAGCGTGCCCCAGGCCTTGGCCGTGCGGACGACGTCCCAACCCGTCGTCGAAGGCTTGTCCGAGAACCCGAAACCGGGCTGCGAGGGGATCACTACGTCGAAGGCATCCTCCGCCTTGCCACCATGCGCGGTGGGATCGGTGAGCGGGCCGATGACGTCGAGGAATTCCACGACGGAACCGGGCCAGCCATGCGTGAGGATGATCGGCAAGGCGCCGGGATGGCGAGAGCGGACGTGGATGAAATGGATGCCCAGTCCGTCGATCTCGGTACGGAATTGCGGGTAGGAATTGATCCTGCGTTCGAACCGGCGCCAGTCGTAATGGTCACGCCAGTAGGCGGCCAGCGCCTGGGCCCTGGCAAGCGGTACGCCCTGCGACCAGGCGCCGACAGTCTCGCGTTCGGGCAGGCGGGTCAGGCGCAGGCGCAGCTTGAGGTCGTCGATCGCCACTTGCGGCACGTCTACGCGGAAGGGCGTGATCTCGGGTGAGGCCGGAGCGAGATGCAGTCCTTGCGCTTCGGCAATGGCCGGGGCTGTCGTCGCCGCGACGGCAGCGAGCGCTGCACCTTTGCCGAGTTCGGCAAAGGCCTGGCGGCGGGAATGACCGGATGTCATGCAGTTCGTCCTTTTCGGCGGAAGTGATCGTTCCTCCAGCTAGGATATCGGTATTACCGGGACGATCAGACGCGCAGGTCTGCCGATCGAACTCCAGGTGTCATGCACTCATACGCAGGTATGATCGGGGCGCTTGCGGGCATGATTGGGACTGTTGAAGCGGTTACCTAGTTGGGATCGCTGGCCGGTTTGCGTGATGCAACAAGGGCGCCTGTGAGGGCGAGTGCACTGCCGATCATCCACGCTTTCCCGACGCCGCCGTGATCGACGATCAACCCTCCGACAAGAGCGCCGATTGCCACGGAAGACTGGAAAACCGTATTGGTCAGCGCGGAGCTTGCCTCGAAATTCCGCGGTGCAGCGCGAAGCGTCCAGACCTGCAGGCAGAGCGGCAGCGCGCCAAAGGCCGCTCCCCAGGCAAGAATGGTGGTAGCTGCCATGGCAGGTTGTGATCCGGTCAACAGAGTGGTGCCGATCGCCAGGCCGATGACCAGCATGGCGCCTGCAAGCGCCCGGCGGGGGCTAAGGCTGCTGGCCCATGTCCCCAGCCAGACGCCGATCAATCCGGCCAGCCCATAGCCTGCCAGTAACCACGCCATGACTGCGCCGGAGACCCCTCGTGCCGCCAGAAACGGTTCCAGATAGGCATAGGCACTGAAGTGCCCGGCAACGACGAGTGCCGTCGCGAGAAAGCCGATGCGGATAGCCGGGACGCGCAGCACCGCCGTCATGGCCTTCACATTCAGGCGCTCGCTGGCTTCGAGCGGCGGGATGATCATTGCCTGCAGCGCAAATGCGATCAGGGCGAGAAGGGCCACGCCGTCGAAAGCGGCACGCCAGCCCACGAGCCCGCCGGCCAGAGTGCCGAGCGGTACACCGAGCACCGTGCCGATGGATATGCCGCCCATGATGATGGCGGCGGCGCGGTTGCCATCGTCCTGCGACACCAGTCTGCGCCCGATTGCTGCGGCGAAAGTCCATACTCCGCCGAGCGCCAGACCCAGCAGCACGCGTCCGGCAAGGGCCATCCACAAGTGAACCGCATGGGCCACGACCAGATCCGAGAGCGCAATGCTGAGGGTCAGGCCTGACAGCACCATTCGCCTGTCGAGGCGACCCGCAAAGATGGCGAAGGCAGGCGCGCTGATTGCGGCTACGAGGCCGGGTACGGATAGCAGAAGCCCGGTCCGGCCTTCAGAAGCGCCAAGGTCTCGGGCGAGCGATCCGAGCAGGCCTACCGGCAGGAACTCGCTCGTCACCATGACGAAAGTGCCAAGGGCAATGGCGCAGACGGCGGTCCAGCGACGGGAGGAGGATTCGGCAGTCGGGGCAATGGAGTTGGACATGGCTTTTTCCGTTTCCCGAGGCCACGGCCCGCGTGGGATTTCGAGCGCGCCGGACGGTCAGCGCAGATGGAAACCTAAGAGCGAAAGCGCAGCGTCCTGTCGATCATGCCCGCGTATGATCGGCTGAACATGCGCGGCGTGAGGGAACAACCGGATCCCGTCACGCCCGAACGCCTGACTCAGGAGAGATGGAGAAAATGGATCAGCGCAAGGCTGATGCAGGTCAGCCCGGCGAGAGACAGGACAACCGCGCTGGTAACCCGGATACCGGCCCCGGCGACCGAGCGAATATCGACACCAAGGCCGAGCGCCGCCATGGAAACAACCGTCAGTGTGCTCGCAAGAGTTCCGGCCGGAACGACCAGTCCGTGGGGCACCAGGTCCAGCGAGCGCAATGTGATCAGCGCGAGGAAACCAAGAATGAACCACGGCACGAGGTGATGGACAGGCAGGTGGCCGAGAGCAGGGCGATCGCCGGTGGTGACACCCGGTTCGGCTTCGTCGGTTTCTTCTCGCAGGCGCGGTGCGAGCAGCGAAAGCAGCAGGCAGACCGGCCCCAGCATCAGCACGCGCACCAGCTTGACCAGCGTACCGAGCTGCACTGCGACATGTCCCATCGGCGCCGCGGCGGCCAGGACCTGCGGCACGGCGTAGACCGTCAACCCGGCAAGGGCACCCGACTGGAGCGGCGTGAGTTGGAGCACTGCGGCGAGCAGCGGCAGGCCGAGTACGACGGCAACGCCGAGCACGGCGGTAAATCCGATCGAGGCCGCTACATCGTCCCCATCTGCGCCGATCACGGGTGCTACGGCCGCGATTGCGGAATTGCCGCAAATGGAATTGCCGCAGGCGATGAGCAGCGCCATTCGCTGAGGGAGCCGTAGACTGCGACCGATGCCATAGCTGATCGCAATGGCCAGGATCACGATGCAGGCAATGCCGAGCAGCATCCACGGACCCGCCGCCAGAATAGTCGCTGCGCTGACCGAGGCGCCGAGCAATACGACGGCCACTTCAAGCAGGAATTTGGCACAGAAACCGATCCCCGGGTGCCAGTGGTGCGAAGGTGTCCAGACAGATCGTACCAGGGTCCCCGTCAGGATTGCCAGAACCAGCGCTTCAAGCCATGCGCGGCCGAAAAGATGCAATTCGACGGCCTGTAGCGCATAGGCAGCCCCGGTCACGGCGAGACACAGGCCGAGTCCTGGCGCTACGCGGGCCAACGCGGTCGAAACGGAAGGCTGAGGGCGGGGAAGTGTCAGGGGCAACATGGAGCGTCTCCTTTATGGAGAGGCAGATGAGCCCTTGGCGCATTGGGTTCTAACGGTGAATTCGTATGGTTCCAATCTCGGTAGGAGATTGATTTTCAGGCACCCGGTTCGGTCGCCGGCTTGATGGTTTCCAGAAACGCATCCGCGGCGCGGCTTTGGTAGCGTTCGATTTGCCGAATGGCGTAAAATGGGCGATCCGGTAGTGAAATCGGCAGAATTCGCACCATCCGGGCTGCCACTGCGGCCTCGACGACGCGCTGGGACAAGGCCGCACAGCCCACGCCTTCGCGGACTGCGGCCAGGACGGCTTCGTTGGAGGGCAAGGTGAGGGCGATGTCGAGCAGGTCCGGATCGATTTCCATTCCGCGCATCGCATGCTCGAATGTGGACCGCGTGCCCGAGCCTCTTTCGCGCATGATCCAGCGCGCTTCCCGCAGCGTTGCCAGCGTTACCGGAGGAGCTTCGCCATGCCGACTTACCAACACCATCGCGTCCGTTGCGACCTGCCAGTGCGCGAGTGCGGGATCATCCATTTCCCCCTCGATGAAGCCCAGTTCGGCCGCTCCTGAAAGAACGGTGTCGGCAGCGCTTTCGGTGTTGGCGAGCGCAACGGATACTTCAACTTTCGGGTATCTGGTGTGGAAGCGGGCCAGAGTGGGCGGGAGCCAATAGCTGGCAATCGTCTGGCTGGCGACGAGGCGCAGCGAACCGCGTTGGAGGCCGTGAAATTCCGCCAGGGTTCGTTCGGCATCGGCTGCCCGTGCCAATACGGCGCGCGCTTCCGTCAGGAACACGCGGCCGGCTTCGGTCAATTCGATCCGGCGCCCGACGCGGTTGAACAGCTTGATGTCGTGACGCGCCTCGATCATGGCGATAGCACCGCTGGCGGCCGATTGGGTGACGTGAAGAGCTTCCGCAGCCTTCGTCACGTGCTCACGTTCGGCGACGGCAACGAAAATGCGCAGATGTTCCAGCGTCGTCAGCATAGGCATCGTATCATTCATACCGGGACTGTAGCGGGCATCGGCATCGCCGACGAGAGTATCCCGGCATCGGTGGGTCCGACGTCAGACTGCCAAATGCAGCGCCGGGACATGCGGCCAGAGGCCCCGGCGCTCATTGCTCAACCCTGCACGAAGGCGAGCAGGTCGGGATTGATGGTATCGGCGTTGACGG
>NZ_DAISLT010000035.1:60073-64668 GCF_036820275.1 Novosphingobium sp. | reverse complement strand
TCAATGCTCTTGAGAAATCTTCGTTTCTCGGGCGATCGTTGTTCACCAGAATTCCGGAGTGCCTCAGTGTCCTCGACCAAGCCAAGCTCGGCCTTACGTGCCTGCATTTTGGCGAGATAATCGGCGAGCGGTCCCATTTCTATCACCAACGGCCTCCTCTCATATGCCAGCCTGTTTCAAGATCGACGGCGAAATCTCGGAGACGTTGTTCGATCGTCTGGTACTCCACCTCAATCAGAGGTGATTGTAGCACTATCCCATTGCAGAAACCATTTTGATTATCTTCATCGTCCGCCGTGACGCATATCATCGTTTTATTAACAATTGACCTCATGTCCGGGTATTCAATGAGGGGGTGATAGAGGGTTTTGAATTTTCGAATCATTGTGCGACCATCTTGATAATCAGGGGCGCACATAGACGGAGTCCAGATCGTGTGAAGACTCTTTTTTGATGATCAAGATATTCTGCGTGGGCGTATACCACTTTTAATTTTAGAAATTATTGTCGTATAATTTTTCAAAATATTTAATTTCGGAATTTCGTTCCGAAAATGAAATTCGCCCCACCGTCGGGTAACGATGGGGCGACTTTCAATCGCGCGTCAGGAAGCCTTTTTCCCGAAGATGTTCCGTGATCGCGAGCGAGACGTATTGGGAGACCGTTCGATTATCCTCGGCTGCGGCCCGTTCCAGAGCTTCCTTCACAAGCTCGGGAACTCGGAATCCGATTGTCGGTGACGGTGCCATTAATCCTCCTATAGAATTTTCGTGATGAAAACGCTCCACGCTGCGAAAGTCACCGCCGCCCATTGCGGCTTATCGAACACAAGGATCATGCAATCCGGCGTGTCGATATAGATGTAGTCGATTTCCTCATCCAGATAGCTCGTATCGAGCCAGTTTAGGATCGCTTCGACCGGAGCATCCGGAGACAGATAGACTTGAGGGTCTGCGCGGAGAACCTGCGGAGTCATCTTAAAAGAGGTATGATGTTCGTACATAGTTCATTCTCACGCAGCGTGGCTGTTACCAAAGGGCGAGTGAACAATTTGTCGAAACAAGGAATCAAAACAGATTTCTAAACTCGAAGCGTTGGCTCCGATGTGCTTGCATGTAGCAACACTGTTATCAGGTGTAAACAGGCAAATCACCGATAGCCCGATTTTTCGTGGTATGGTTCAGGATCGGCATCAGGGAGGGTGAGTGCGGCGCGATTCCATTGGGGGTCGCCATGCAGATAAGACGCCGCACTCGCCGGTGATGTTAGAGGTCGGGGATGGCTTTGCAATGGAGATTCCGGAGCAGGTCATCCGTATTCGAGTCGAGAATGAACTGCGCTTGCCAGTGTCCGCATGCGTGCCGCGACTAGGTCGAACGTTGTGTTCGCAAAGATTTGCTAAACGAAACGAGGTCATTATTGATCGCCTGGAATAGGGGGGCTTTATGACTACACTTGTAATCGATGATGGGGATTTCGAACTTTCAGGCGAAGTGGTGCGTGAACAGGCGAGGGCTTGGCCGCGTTACTGGTCGCGGATGCTGGACGTACTGATCTGGAACCTTCCGCTCGGATTCCTGGTGGGGTACCTCTTTCCCGATTTCGCTAACAGCGAAGCCTTTCAGGGTGGCGGGGCTGGGCTGTTCAACATGCTGCTGATCCCGGTCGGAATGGTGATCGACGCGGCCGTCTTAGCTTCTTGCGGGAATACACCGGGACGCGCCCTGATGGGCATTCGCGTTGAAACGATGTGGCATGAGCGGTTAGATTTCGGCACGGCCTTGAAGCGAAACTTCCGCGTCTGGTTCTTCGGTTTGGCAATCGGCTTTCCGCTGTTCTCGCTCATCACGATGTCACGGAACCATGCCAGGGTTAGCCGGGGTGATCAGACGACATGGGACGATGAACTTTCGACTCGAGTGTACGACATCGACTGCAACCCCGCTCGTGTGTGGCTGGCTGCGCTGCTTTTCGTCGGCCTGAACATCGGCACTCGGGTTTACGAGGCGTACGAGTTGAATAAGGCTGTGACGGCATCACAGACTGTCGCGTACGATGATCCTGCCGAAAATGTAGTTGCGCCGCCTCGGGTTGAGGTCGGTGATCCCATTGCAGACGAACTTGTGAAGGCTGCTGCCCAGGTTAAATCGCAGATGCTCGATCAAGTCACGCGGATCGACGGTGCTGAGGCAAATGGTAGGACGCTGACCTACCTCTATACCATCACCCGCCGCGACGGTAGCGACGATGCCTTTCGAAGCTTTTTCGACAAGTCCATCCGTCCGAATGTCTGCTCGAACGAGGACATGAGGCGAATGATGAAGGATTACGGCATCACCTATCGCTACGTCTACACCATGCCGAACGCGACTGTGCCACTGGAATTCAAGGTGGCGTGGGCGGACTGCTGAGCGGCCTGTCTTTGCGGAAATTCTTGACCCCGCGAACATCACTACACGAACTCGGATAGCTCAGCTTCGCCATCCTACCGTTGTGCTCGATAGGAACAAAGGGATGTTTGCCGCCATTTCCAAACACATATTGGACTCCGGCTGCGTCGAGTATGCCTTGCGCGGCGGCGCGATATTCATGCTGGCGGTTCATGCCGACCGTCCGGTTATCGGCTTATTCACGTGGTATTCCAAGCGCGATCGAGCGGCGCGCATGTCAACTCATGCTCGATTAAATATCGGATCGGGCCTTCCGGCGCCGTGGTCCCCAGATAGCGCACCGATCGCCGGATCGTCAATTTAATCTGCACCAGTTTGCATCGAAAAAATTTCGAGTGTGAAGAAATGGCGGAAATACACAGGGTGCGGAATGTGTATACCTCCTTTCAACAAGAGAATAATTGCCGTGCTCACTGTTGAACGAAATTTCGTTGTTGACGTGATTCACTTGCCGACATAGTGACGCACTATCGACAGGGCTTGTTTAGCTCAATTGTTTGAAATCAAAACACGGGTTGCACCTGTTTTGAGAAATTCTTTCGGTCGGTATCTGAAATTGTGATTTGGCGAGCCTCCCGAAACTATCGGGAGGTTCGTTTCACCGTTGCTCTGGCGGCCCGTAGATGGGCGATGATCTTCCCCGCATCATTCCGGAGCGGATGGTGGATTCTGCTCTATCGCGCGGGTGCCGACCTTCACGTGCTGCCGTCGCAAGTGCATTCCGCGCGTCATATTCGTCGAGGATGCCACCGGCGACTAATTGGCCCAATTTCGCTGCGCTCGCATAGATCGCGGCATTCTGTTCCCCATTGGGGGCATCGACAATCGCCTGGCACCGGCCATTCACAACCGCCGCAACCCAACGCTCAATACGCCCTTGCTGATCAGCGGTCAGTTCCCGGAATGGGCGCGACCGTGGCTCCGGACGATGCTCGACAGGGGCGGGGGGCGACCATGGAGGCAGCACTACCGAACGACGCTTCAGGGTGACCAAGCCGCTACGCTGACCCGCAAGCGGGTCCTCCGCGCCTTCAAACACGGGGGCGGCCGTGTAATGAGGCTGGACGACAGTCAGGACGCCGATATCGACGCTCTGGTGCTTCCATCCCTCGGCTTTCGCCCTGGCCCGGAGGTCCGCCGTCGTGACAGCCTGGTCAAGCCAGAACCAGAGGTGGCAGGACAGTTTCTCCCATCCGAAAATCTCTGCGCTGGATGACCATTGATAATGGTAGTCGGCACCGCGAAACGGCTCCGGCAAGGTCGAGATCATCAAAGCATGACGTTCGGCCATGGTGAGGTCCGGATCGGCAGCGAGCTTGTCCACGTCGATCAACACCCAATGGACAGGTTGGTCCTCGAATGTTGCCTCCGACGTGCCGAAATACTCATCAGCGCGCTCATGCTGACGGCGGAGTATCCCCTCCGCAGGGGTGCCGGGCGTACGCTTGCCCCGGATGATGCACGCCTCCGGAAACTCCTCCAGGACCGTCAGGATCGAAGACAATTCCGCAAGGTCCGCCGGAGTTTCGTCGTCGAAGACGTTGAAGAGCGATTCCTTTTTGAAACCATCCTGGTGCCATTCGCCATCGACGAAACTGTTCAGCTTCGCGAGACGATCCCCGCTTTCGGTGGTGATGACCGTCAGCGTCATTTTCCGGCCCTCTGGCTGATCGACGCCATGATGGAATCGAAATCGTTGGCCGGTTTCGGGGTAGGGGGCACCTCGACCAAGCCGCGCGCTGCGTGACGGCTTGAACTCGTCCAGGGGAGTTCGCCTTCAACCAGGACGCCGTCCTCCAGGAGGCTTTCCATCGCGGCCTCCATGTAAGTGCGGCTTGCCCGGAATTCCTTTTCCATCATTTTCGGCGCGTAATTCGCTGCCCTGTTCGATGGTGATGTGGACTGTTTCCGCTCCGTCAGTGTGCGGAGGTAACCGAGGAATTTGTCGGCATTGCTGGCATCATCGGCCGCGCCCAAGTCGGGTGAAGCCGCAACGAATGCGCCTTCATGCCAGCGCAATAGATGGCTGTCGCCACCGGCGCCGTAGTTGGCCTTGTGCTGGGTGATGGTGCGATAGTCGCGCTCCAACGCGGTCAGACGCACGCCCACCATCTTGGCGCCGCGCTCGATCGTGATGAGCGAGCG
>NZ_DAISLT010000035.1:23117-60063 GCF_036820275.1 Novosphingobium sp. | reverse complement strand
GCGGAACCGGGGTAAGTCGATCCTGCGGATTTCGCGACGTGTCCCAGCAATAGGACGGCACCATTAATTTCGGATGCGAGATTGGATAGAGCGCGAAGGAATGCCGTCACCGGTGTGCGATCGTTGAAATCTCCCGAAAACATCTGTGTGACGTTGTCGAGCACGATGAACCGACAACCAAGGTGGAGCGCGGTTGCGCGGATTTTCTGAAGCAACGCCGAGGGACGGAAATTCTTGCCATTATCGAACGATCCGAGGCTAGTGTCCTCGCCGATCAGGCTGCGATAATGATAGTCACGCGCTTCGGCCGGATCGACGCCATCAACGCGGAGGATGGCCTGTTGGCGACGCGTCAATTCGTTTGTGTCGTCCTCACTGTAGAGGCCGATCACGGGGGTGCGTGTTGTTGCCATTCCGAAAATGTGCGTCCCAGCGGAAACTGCGGTCGCAATCTGCTGCGCCAATAGTGTCTTACCTTCGCCACCGGCGCCGGTGAGCAACGTCAAGGTGCCCGATGGGATCAGTCCTTGGACGATCCATTCACGCTCGGGGATGTCCATCGACCACGCATCTTCGGCGGTGATCAGGCTGGACAGGAGGTCAGAAATTTCGGAAGTTGGGTCGAGATTAATTTCATTCGCAGCGCATGCGGCTGCAATCTGGTCGGATAGGTTGGTCATGTCGTTCCTCAAATAGAAAAGCACCCATGGCGACCAAACCATGGGTGCTTATTGAGGGAACGAATTGGGAGGAGTGTAGCTAATCACTCAATCCACGTCATTATTTATCTCTGCACCGCCAATGGTTGGTCGTCCATGGCACTCGAAAGTATTTATCATCGACGAAACTTTCGTGTGCCGTTTCTGATAAAGTATTGATAGCACGGTCGTTGCGATTTTGCCTAATTCATTCGTGCGTGACGGTGCGTTGCGGTTCGAAATTGTTCCACGAGGAAGAAATGGCTGATTTCCGCCATTCTCCGATTGTTCCACGCAATTTGCGCTGCGGTTCGAGAAAATCGGGTGAACCGTAGCGCACCGTAGCGCAAGAATGGCGGAAATCAGCCGTTTTTTCTGCGCTACGGTTGCGCTTCGGTTCGATTTCATTTGCGCTGCGGTTGCGCTCCGGTGCGCTACGGTTCGAAAAAAATGGCGGTTTTCTGCTGCGTTGCGGTGCGCTACGGTGCGCTACGGTTTGCGGGGAGGTTGGGGTGAATATCCCCCTAAGGGGTAGATATTCATCCCCACCCAAACCTCCAGGGATTGATCTTAATGAAGATGTGATTCCCAACAATTTAATTGCTCGCGCCATGACAAGCCCAACAAAACCGCATCGGCCGCCTCAAAAAGAAATGGACGACAGAACTGGCGATCCGTATAAATAGAGGTGATACTCGCCGGTCGGGATTGCCATCATTTAAGCAGGATGGCTTTCCATTGATTCCGATCGATTGGGTTTCTCCATTTAAAAATCTCTCTAAACGGAAAAGGCCACCCAATCGGGTGGCCTTTTTTGTTCCGGCATCAGCGATGCGACCAATCTTAGGATTGGAGAGGATAATCCTTCACCAATAGCGTGGCGGGAATATGCCACGTCGCTTCGAGCGCTCTGATCATCTTGAGGCTGAGCGAACGCTTGCGCGCCAGCACCTCGGATGCTCGTGATTTGCCCAGCAATTTCGCAAGGTCATTTTGTGTATGACCCTGAGCTTCCATTGCCGCCTCAATGGTGGCGACGGGATCGGGGCTGTCGATTGGCCAGCGTTCACGCTCGTATGCCTCGACCAGTGTCACCAGGACATCAAGCCGATCCTCTTCCGGGGAACCTTCTGGAAATTTCCAGAGGCGATCGATTTCCGCCATTGCGGCTGCGTGATCCGCATCGGTGCGGATGGGATGAATAGGGTGGATGTCCACGCGCATGGGCTCCAGTATACTAAGCCTATCGTAATGCCTGAGATCGGTCTGCGCAATTTCGAGATCAATTCAAAAAGCAAGATGTTGATAGACTATTGGGTGGGCAGGTGGTCTTGGGCTTGGGGTAGATGTTGTGTTTGTAGTTGTGCGTATGGTCGGTTGTAAAATGGTCCGGCTTAGCGCCGGACCGTGGTATTTCAGATCGTCATCGGATCGATCTTATCGTATTCCTTGTGAGTTCCGATGAAACGAATGTAGGCGATTTGTCGTTTCCATCTGAACATCACAACCAAACGGTAGTTCCCGCCTGAGATTTCGTATCGAACCCGCTCGCCGTCTAGGATTTTCGCTTTTCGGAAATCTTGAACTGCGTCAGCGGGGGTATTCCATTTGGCCCGGCTTGTGATGCCGTACCAGTGTTCTATCGAGGCCTTTGTTTCTGGATGTTTCTTGTAAAACTCGGTAAGCGTTGAGCGAGATATTACCCTCATGAAACCCCTTCGGGCTGGCGGTTGCGAGGCCGTGAACACCTCATGACCCCCTTATAGCGAGTTCCCGATATGGGAACAAGCGAAAAGTTACCGTTTTGGGAACTTTCTCGCGCCGATTTTGGCGATCGACCGCTCATCAGCCCGAACCAGATGGCGATCCACAGTTAGTTGGGTCTCCCGACGACTTCGCGTGACGAAATCCGCGTTGGATGTGTCCAAAAAATGTGACCATCTGCGGAAAACATGCGTCAATGCCGCAGAAAACCGTGATTGATCGTCGGTGGGGTAGGCCGACGATCCGGTCAATCGACCATATCTGCGATGCAACGATCGAACGACGATTTGATGGCGTCATTGATCGCGGTGCCCGCGTTTCGCATCCGGGATATCATTCCACCTTTCTCGCAAAACGTTGTGCTGGCCATGATCGCTTTGTCGGTGCCAACTGGTGTGGCGTATTGCCATTGTCGGATGCTGACGTTGTAGCTGGCCACACATAGGCCGTCAGGAAAGTGCAGCGTGTTGACCGATATGTACGCGAACGGCTTTCCGGACTGGATCATCTCGATGCGGTTGTAGCGCATCGCCGAAAACGTGGCCGCCTTGAGACCCTCGGTTGTCACACCGCACGAGGTTTCGCCCTCGGTGAGATTCTCGACGATCAGCCCGAGCGAGTTCGGGACCTCCGCCGACACGGTCTGTGATACAGTCATAGCGACCATGGCCGCAGCGATGCTGATGGTTTTCATAATGCCCCTGATCGTATGCCCCAATCGCGCGGGCCTTAATGCATTTCAGGTTTCCGATTCAATAAATACGGATAGGTCGGACACATCGCACAAGGCCGTCGAGATCACGATCGCCGCCAGGGCAGCCGATCGATACGCGAATTTCGTTGGTTTCGCCCGCGCTGCACAGCAGCCTGTCTGTCGCGAAAGATAAATATCGTCATGGATCATCTCTATGACGAAGACGGACAGATCAGCATGTCCGCGAAGCTCTGGTGCCTCGATGTGTTCGATGGTCGCACCACGCTCCTTCCCAAACAGGAAGCCGATTTCCTATTCCTTCTTGCTGAGCGCCGTGATGGACGCTTCTACGCCAACGCGACCGAGGCTTACGTTCTCGATTTCCAGCGGGTTCAAGCCCGCTTCGCCATGATGGTGGATGAACTCGGCGATGACGAATGACATCATTAAGGCCGTCTCCATCGTGAACGGTTTGGTCTTCGGCGCGGCTGGCTTCCTGTCGCTTATGCCGATCGTGCCTATCGCCCTAGATGTAGCGTGCGCCCTGACCGCGACAAGCATGCTCACCATCGCTGGGTGGACTACGGCGTTCACGATCGGTGCAGTGCGCAAATCCCGGAAGGAGAAGCCATGAAGGCGCCATCTCGCGAGGACGTCGCGCAGATCATCCATCGGCACATCAATTCGTGGTCGCCAGGTATGAGCCCCGACAAGGCGGTCGCAAGCATCTACGCCATGGCCGAGAGCCTGATCGACTATTGCCATCTGCACTACGTGCCGCCGCCCGTTCTCCCTGGTCTGCCCGGTGGCGACAACCTGTGAGGCGAGACGATCGATCCGATGAAGCGAAGGTCTATCGTCGGCTTTACAACACGAAAGCATGGCGCGAGCGGAGGTTGGCCCTCCTGCGGGCGGAACCGCTCTGCCGGTACTGCATGGCGATAGGTCGCGTGAGCGCCGCCACGGTGGCCGACCACATCGTGCCGCATCGTGGCGACCTGGACCTGTTCGCCGGTGAGCTTCAGCCCCTCTGCCATTCATGCCACTCGGCGGTGAAGCAGCGTGAAGAGCAGGGCGGCTATCATGGTGCCGTGGACCTGGACGGCTACCCGATCGACCCGAACCACCCGAATTCCGCGTAGCGGCTACGGAGAGTTTCCCTCAGAGACGCTGGCGCGATAATTTTCAAATCCCATCACTGACAATTCCGATCGTTCTTCGGAATAAAAATGCTCAATCCGCGACGGCCGGACAAACGTGCTACCGTTCCTTAGGTCGCAATTGAAGAGGTCTATTCCGGTTGCTGGTTCGCGGATTTTCAAAGGGCTGATTTGAAAGTTTGCCTCAGCGATTTTCTCTTTGAGGATGCCGAACGCCTCGCTGAGGGCCTTTTCGTCATCCGATGATAAAGAGATGTCATCGACGTACATCGACACGGCTACCGAACTGGAGGCGTCGAGTTCCCGCAAATAGGCGCCCACGCCTGAGGTGAGAAGAACCAGGGTGGCGAGAATGGGCGATTGTTTGAAGCCGTATGGTAGGGCGTAACTTGGGCCATCCAGTGGGTTCTTGACGCACGACCACTTCGCGTAGTGACGGGCCCTTGCGATCCCAATTTCCGCCAATGCCCGCTGAACTCTGTTGCGAGCTATGCTGTAGAAAAAATCCGAGAGATCGGCGCGGGCGAAATAATGGTGCTGCCGGTGATGGTGGAGCGCCGCGACGTGCCCGCCGCTCTTCCGTAAATGATAGACGAAGCTATCAAATTCGTACGCTGATTCCACCTGCGTCTTAACATCCACGCCGATTTTTGCGCCTATCTCACTCGGGGCAAATACTCGCTTCCCATTCCGGACATATGAGTATGCGTAATTGTGAAACTGTATGGCCATTGTAGTTCACGACCTTGTTGAAGATATCGATGCTAACGTTGACGATCTCAAGGAGAGCCAGCGCAGCGCCTAACCATTCAACAAGGCCGGTGCGGGAAAGAAACTTTTCCATAAGCACCTCCATAGCTAATCGCGCTGGCAACCTACAACTCCTTAGCAGTGGAGCCGTGAACCAAGAGAAGTCCCAGATTGCCAGGATTTCCCGAAGCTGTTCATACGGAAAGTACGAAAAGTATTTCCCGTGTCGAACAGCCATTGTGAGTGGCAGGTTATCGCCAGTGCACGACTGTCCTATGGGAAGATATTCAAAAATCAACTCCTACTGCGTGTGGAAGTCGATGCGACGCTAAATAAGATCGATTGCAGTCGGCTCACTGGTGTCGGCATCGTCAGGCCATGGCCAGATTGCCCAATCATTCAGCGGGGAGGGGGTGGTTCGACCACTGGGAGCCTCGGGCCGGAGACCGGCCGCCAAGTCAAATTTTAACGGCCGCAGTTCAGCGGGATATTTTAGAACACGCCGACCTGCGTCCTGCCGCTGACTTCATCGTCTTTGAACGTCACGATGATGGTCCCGCGCTTTCCTTGCCAACGATAGCTCCCGGTGGAATAGCCGCCACTCGACACGTACGATACTTCGTCTCCCATGTCGCCGAGGATGAATTCGACTTCCTTCATTTGCATGCCGATACGGATTTGCGAATAACCCGCTCTGGTAATTCCAGCGCGGGTAAATCCTGCCAATTTCATACCAGCTTCGAAGGTGATGCCTTTTCGAAGCCTGAAACACGCCAGTTGCGCGTCGAGGTCCGTATCAAGATTTTCGCACGGATTTCGTAACGCGTCGAAAAGCGCAGGGGCAACGAAGGTGGCATTCAACGCTCTACGGAGATTTATGATCTCCAAGGCTTTCAACGCCGTTTGTTGTTTGCATTGGGGATCGCCACAAGCATCTATTTGCGGCGTTACGCGCAGAATGTATCGCTCTTCGTCACGGGTAAGCCCGGCCATTCCGCCCGCGTGCGGCGTATAGTCGCCGTAGCCGGTAGCAAACGTGAAAGCCGCAATAACAAGAGACGGAAAAATACTCGAAGTCATAGGCACCCCCACGCGTCATTAACACGCTGCCTAAATATTGGGCAATGCCCAATACAGCAATCCCAACACACATCAAACGCCTATCCGGAAATCCTGGCAAGCGCCGCCTGAACGACAAGGAGCCGCAGCCGATCGGCGCGCCGGTTCCGCCTAAGGCAATGACGAAGACCGCGAAGGATGTTTGGATGCGGTTGGTCGCTTCCATGCCGGTGGAGGTCTATACCGCAGCAGATGCCGATATCCTCGCAGCCTACTGTGAGGCCGTGTCCAATCATCGCACTGCCAGCAAGCTGATCGCGGCGAAGAACTTCGAGCCGATGATCCCCGGATCGACCGGTCAGCTTTTCGTAAATCCGATCTACAAGTTGCAGTCCGATCAGGCCCGATTGCTGAAAGAATTGGGCCAGCGCCTCGGTCTCGATCCTATCGCCCGACAGCAAATCGCAGCCGACCCGGCCAATGACGAAGACGAGTTCGCTTCGCTGGTTCACTGATGTTGCGCGATACCGGGCGCGCCGATCGCGTCATTGAGTTCATTGAAAAGCTAACGATCCCGGATGGTCCCGCCGTTGGCCAGAAGATCGTGCTCGACCAGTGGGAAATAGACTGGATCAGGGATATTTACGAGCCGGTCCGGGAAGACGGTCGGCCTGTGGTATCCCGCGCGGTTCTGTCCGTGGCCCGTAAGAACAGAAAGTCGCTGCTAGTCGGCGGTTTGGTGCTGGCGACCCTGATCGGCCCGGAATCTCAGGCCAACGCGCAGATTTACAGCGCTGCCGTGGACCATGAGCAGGCGAAGGTCGTTTTCGACATGGTGGTGAAGATGTTGGAGTTTGCTCCGACCCTTCGTCGTCATTTGAAGATCGTCGAAAGCCGATCGCGTATTCTGGTGAAGTCCAGCGGGGCACGGGGTCGCGGCTCGGTCTATCGCGCCCTTTCGGCTTCAAACAAAGGCAAACACGGTCTAGGCGCTGATTTCTTCGTGTACGACGAATTCGGCGAAGCCAGCGACGATGAACTCTGGAACGTGTTGTACGACAGCCAGCAGCTTCGCGCGCGCCCTCTCGCCGTGGTCATTTCCACACAGACGAACGACCCACTGCACCCTTTGTCGCTCATGATCGACGATGGCCTTCGTCGGGATGAAAACGGAAAGAAGCTCGATCCGACCACAGTTTGCCACTTGTACGCGGCCGATGAAGATTGCGACATCCTGGACGAAGCGCAATGGCTGAAGGCCAACCCCACGCTCGCCACATGGAAGCCCCGGAAACAGATCGCCGATGCTGCGGCAGAAGCGGCGCGCCGACCGGAGAAAGAGGCGAATTTCCGCCAACGCTATTTAAACCAGCGCGTAAACCCATTCTCGACCCTGATCAGCCAATCGGCATGGAAGAGTGTGCGGGCGTCGGAAAACAAGCCGGTCGCATTCCTGCCTGGCGAGCCGGTGTACCTTGCGCTCGACATGTCGAAGCGAGACGACCTCACCGCGCTGTTGATGATCAGCGCCGACGACATCACCCGAGTGAAAGCCTGGTTCTGGAAACCTCTATCGCTGGTTGCCGAACATGCCACACGGGATGGCGTGCCATACGACGCGTTTGCGAAGACAGGTTGGCTCGACACCGTTCACGGCGCCATGATCAAGCCGCGCGCGATCGCAGAAAAGATCGCGGAAATCGCCGCGCAATACGATGTCCTCGGTCTCGCATATGACCGGTTTTTCACAGCCGAATTGATGAACCATCTCGAAGAAATCGGGCTTTTCCCGGTGAAGGGCGAGCGTCAAAGCGGTGCCCTGCGAATAGTCGATTGGGGTCAGGGATGGGTCGATATGTCGCCCGCCGTCACCGCGTTTGAAGAGGCGATAGTGACGAAAACGCTTGTCCATGACGGTAACCCGCTACTGACGATGTGCGTGATGAACGCACTAGTAATGACCGATTCTAAGGGAAATAGGTCTTTCGATAAGGCTAAGTCCAGGAACAAGATCGACGGTGCTGTTGCCCTAGCGATGGCGTTAGGTCTGAAGACACGCGAACGTAAGGTGGCGACTTTCATCTCCCCATGGGAAGACCCGGACTATCGCATGACGGTGCTCTAATCTGCCAGTAAGGCGCGTTCATCTGCCGACAAAAGATAAATATCGGCATGTTCAATTTGTTCGAAGCGAAGGAAGCGCGCTCCCTCGAAAATCCTACCGTTTCTTTGACCGACGCCGCCGCTTGGCGTGAGGCGTTCAGCGCGCCCGGTGCTGTGACCGGCGAAGCGGTTACCGAAGCGAAGGCCCTTGGTGTCACTTCCATTTGGCAGGCGGTAAACGTGATCTCGGGCACTATCGCGGCCCTTCCGCTGCACCTGTACAAACGCACCACGGACGGCGCGGAAAAAGACGCCAAAAACCCCCTCTATTACATCGTTCACGACCGCCCGAACGACTATCAGACGGCGACCGAATTCCTCAAATGGCTGGTTTCCCGACTTCTCCTGGCGGGTCGTGCCACGGCTCTTATCTCCCGCAACGGTGCTGGTCGTGTCATCGGCCTCTACCCGCTGGACGGGTCGAAATTGACGGTCGAACAGACGCTTGAAGGGAATAAGGTCAAGCGCACATACCGCTACGCACTATCGACCGGCACGGTCACCTACGATGCCGCAAAAGTGATCGACGTGGTGCATTGTCCAGCCGGGAACGCCATCGATCATTACAACCCGATCACGACCAATCGAGACGCGATTGCATTGATGATCGCGGCACAGGCGTATTCGTCCAAGATTTTCGCAAACGGTGGCGTGCCCCTCCTCGCGCTGAATTCAAGGGCCGATACCATGTCGCCACAAGCGGCGGCGCGCGCGGGCGAGAACATTTACGAGACGCTGCAAAATAGCGTTCGGTCGAAATCATCGATTCTGGTTCCGCCGACCGGACACTCCCTCGACCCGATCGGCCTCGACCCGGCAAAGTCGCAATTGCTCGACCTACGCAAGTTCATGCTCGCGGAAACATCGCGGATTTTCAACGTCGCCCCGGCCGTCCTGCACGACCTGTCTGGCGGCACGTACTCGAACGTCGAGCAACAGAACCTCAGCTTTGCGCAGCAAACCCTCACCCCGCTGATCAAGGCGATCGAGCAAGAGATGAACGGGAAGCTGTTCGGCCCGCGCAATAACACCGGATACGTCGAATTCAGCATGGCGGGCCTGCTTCGCGGCGATTTCTCTGCACGCATGGAAGGTTTGCAGAAGGCCGTTAACGCCGCGATCTTCACGCCAAATGAAGCCCGCGCCTTCGAGAATCTGCCAGCGAAGGAAGGCGGCGACAATTTGTTCATCCAGGGCGCCAGCGTGCCCCTCTCCCGACAGCTTCAGGAGCCGGAACCCACCCCGCCGCCAGCCGCAAACACTACACAAGACGATCCGGCCGACCAGGCCGACGAAACAAAACAAGAGGATGTCGCATGACCACCGAAGCCACGAACGAAACCCGCCATTTCGCGCTTTCTGGCGTCGAAATTCGCGCAAAGACTGACGATCACGCAGGCCAGGCCACCGGTTACGCCGCCGTCTTCAATTCAGATTCCCATGACCTTGGTGGTTTCGTCGAGCGCATCGCGCCAGGTGCGTTCGCTCGGTCGCTGAAAGAGGCCGCCGCTGGCGACGCCAACGTTTTCGCGTTGTGGGCGCACCGGGACGACCAGCCACTTGGCTCAACGTCCAGTGGCAAACTGGTTCTCTCCGAAGACGAGCACGGTCTGGCGTTCAGCCTGGACACCACGCGTATGAACGCACTGCAGTTTGACGCCTTGCGCGACGGTGACCTCCGGATGTCGTTCGGGTTCCGAGTTCGCGAAGACAATTGGCGCGAACTCAACGACGGAACAATCGAGCGCACGCTGATCGAAGTCGATCTCTTCGAAATCAGCTTCGTCATCAGCCCCGCATACCCTGCCACCGAAGCCGCGATGCGTTCCTTGGAATCCTGGCGGGCAGCAAAGGTCGAGATGAAAGTCGAAATTGAAAATCCAGAAGCAGTGAATGACAATCTGCGCATTGAATTGATGAAGCGTACTCTAACACGACGCCTAATTAAGTAACAACACCTCCAAAGTCATGAAGTGATGTCGCGAAGATAAATACTCCGCACCCATTTCATGACTTGGAGCTAATACTTTAATGAATGCTACCGAACTTCGCGCAAAGGCGCTGGAGGTTTCTAACAAGGCCGCGATTGTAATCGCGGAAAACGATACCGACGACAAACTCGCTGAAGCACGGCGTATGCTTGATGAGGCGGATGGTCTCGAAGCCCGCGCCGCTGACCTCGATAAGATCGAAGCCCGAAAGGCTGCTTGGGAGGCCGCTGTCGATCGTCTGCCGATCGAAGCTACCAAGGTAGAAGAGCGCAAGGCCGACAGCGCTGAAGACACGTTCCGCAGCTACCTGCGCGGTGATGTCGATGCCCGCGAATTGCGCGCACAGGGTATAGCAACCGGCGAATCCGGCGCTTACCTGGTCCCGACCGGTTTTTATCCCGAACTGATCAAGGCCATGAAGGCATTTGGTCCGATGAACGACGGCGGCCCGGTCAAATACCTGGCGACCGCTTCCGGCAACCCGCTGCCAATCGCGACTTTCGACGGCACCGGCCTGAAGGGTTCGATCATCGGCGAAGGCGAGGAAGTAAACGAAACCGAAGTCGCGTTCGGTCAGAAAACCCTCGGTGCCTACAAGTTCACCTCGGGCCTGATCCGTGTTTCGAGCGAACTGCTTCAGGACGCTGCGATCAATCCGGAAGCCGTTGTGCGGGACTCGATGGCCGAAGCGCTGGGCCGCATCCTCAACGAAATGTTCACGAAGGGTACTGGTGTTTCGCAGCCGCAGGGCATCGTTACCGGCGCCAGCCTCGGCCACACCTCGGCCGCTGCGACCGCCATGTCATATGACGACCTGGTCGCGCTTCAGCACGCTGTCGATCCCGCTTATCGCGGTAACGCCTCGTGGATGTTCGCTGACAGCACCCTTAAGGCAATCCGTCTCCTGAAGGATGCCGAAGGTCGCCCGCTGTGGCAGGCCGGTATGGTGGCAGGCGAACCAGGCACGATCCTGGGTCAGCGTTTCTATATCAACCAGGACATGGACGCGATTGCCACCGGCAAGGCATCCGTGCTCAACGGCGATTTCTCGAAGTACGTGGTCCGTAACGTCAAGGCATTCGGTGTGAAGCGTCTCGATGAGCGTTTCGCCACGTCGGACCAGGTGGGTTTCCTGGGCTTTGGTCGTTACGACGGCCTGGTCACCGACCCGCGCGCAATCAAGAAGCTGGTTCAGGCGTAAGCCTACCGGCTTCGTGCCAAACAAGGGCGCTCCCTCTCGCGAGGGGGCGCCTTTTTCGTGCGAGCCTAAATATCGGCATGAAAGTCCGCATGATTTCGGCCCTTGTCGGCCCCACCACAAACCACCAGCCTGGCGATATCGTCACCACCGATGAAGGCGCCCGCTGGATCGAATTCGGTATCGCCGAAGCCATTGATGTCACCGCCACGAAGCCCGCAACCGAGACTACCGAGACAGCCGCTGTCGCTCCCGCCAAGGAAGCCGCGAGCCGCTGCCGGACCAAGGTGTCGAAATAATGGACTGGCTGCGTGTCACGCGGGTCACCGCACCAACCGAGGCGCTTTTGACGCTCACCGAGGCGCGGGATCATCTGCGTGTCATGCACGATCTCGACGACGGGTATATCGCGCACCTGATCGAAGTGGCCACCAGCTATATCGAAGGGCCGAGCGGCGCCGGAATCGCCTTGCTACCGTCGCAATGGGTCCTGACGATGGATCAGTTGCCGAAGTGCTTCGATATCGACCTCTGCCCGGTCCGCTCGATCGACAGCATCACTGCCGACGGCCAGGTCATCGATCCGGCCCTGTATTCCGCCGATCTCAACAGCACTCCTGCCCGCGTGATTGGAAGATACCACCCGCATTGTCGCTCCGATTTCGGTAGGGTGAAAGTCACCTTCACCGCTGGCTATGAGACGGTCCCGGCCGATCTCAAGCATGCGGCGCTGTTGCTGATTTCCCATCTCTATGAGAACCGGGAAGCGGTCGCGGCGGCCGATTTCAAGGTTGTCCCATTTGCGGTCGAGGCCATCCTCGGACGATATCGTGCCTTTGGATAAATACCTCCATGAAGAAGGTATTTTTCAAGAAGGACTATCATCACGCGGCGACTGAACCGGTGGGGACGACATTTCGCGCCCATTACGAAGGGGAAGTCGAGGACGATATTGCCGAAATTGCGATCGTTCGTGGTTTTGCCGTGTACTCGGATTTCGCCGAAGACGATCTCATCAACCGCGCTGATATTGTTGCACGCGGGGACCTCATTCGAGAGGAAGTGCAAGGAATCCTCGACGCGGTCCTTGGTGACGACGGCGACGAATGATGTACACACCACCGCGATCCGGGGAATTTCGCCATAGGGTCACGATCGAGCGTCGATCCACGCTTCGTGACGATATGGGCGGCGTCGTCGATGCCTGGGACACCGCTGTCGGACCGGTGCGCGCATACATCGCGGCCGAACGTGGTGGCGAAGAAATCCGATCGACCCGTGCCTCGGGCATCACTCGATACGATGTCGTTTTGCGTATCCCCACGGCAGACATTTCTATTGGCGATCGAATGATCGACGAGACCGGTGCTGCCTACGATATCAAGTGGGTGGGCGATCTCGAAGGTCGCGGGCGCCAGGTCAACATCATCGCCGAACGCGGTGGCCTCAATGACTAAGCGGATCGTGGACACAAAGGCGATCGACGATTTCACCCGACGTTTGGGCATGCTGCCTTCGATTGTCCGAGACACGATCGACGATACGAACCGCCGATCGGCCACTGCCATGGCAAAGCGCGGGCGTCAGATCGCACCTCGATCGGAACACGGGCCGCACATCGCCGACACCATTAAGGTCGAGGCCGGTGACCCCCGTCTCATGGAACAGGTCGTCTCGATCGGCTCGACGCCCCTGTTCTACGCAATCCCGCTGGAATTCGGCCATGTCGCGGCGGACGGTTCGCACGTTCCCGCAAATCCGTTTTGGGTTCCGCTCACCAAGATTTTCCGCAAGCGCCATCGCACTGCCCTGCGGCGCGCAATGCGCAAAGCGCTGAAGGAGGTGCTCGCCATATGAAAGACCCTAGTTTCCCGCTCCAAAAAGCCGTGCTCGCCGCGCTCACCAACGCGGGCCTTGAAAACGTCTTTTACACGGTCCCGACAAAAACCTCGCTCCCGTGGGTCGTGATCGGCGACGACCAAATCCTTGCCGAGAATGAATCCGCAGAGATGTACGAATGCTTCGCGACCGTCTCTGTGTTCGCTCGAAAGCCCAACCACAAGGTTTTGGCGGCGAAAGTGACGGCGGCGCTCGATCAGAAACTGGTGCTTGAGGGTTTTCAAACAGAAGAGTTTTGGCACGAAGAAACGCGATATTTCACAGAAAAAGATAATCAGATCGGTCACGCGAGTATCGAGTTCCGATACCTTTTGCAGCCAATCTAAGAGGGTAATGGCTCCTTCATAATAAATAGTCCGTGAAATACGTTATTATTGGAGTCCATTAATGTCCTACATTGAGCCTATCCTGGGTGAAAAAATTCTCGTCAAACTTGGTGATGGTGAATCCCCTGAAATTTTTACTGCGCCGAACGTCATCAACACTACGCGCGGTATTTCGTTCTCGACTTCGACCGAGACTGACGAACTGATTGACCTTGCCGATCAGAGCGCGCCCGCGCAGACGATCCGTCGTGTAAAGAGCACGGATACCAAGATCGACGGGTCGGGCATGCTTGACCACGCTGACGTGCCGGAATGGATCGAATGGTCGCTTTCGGGCAAAATTCGAAACGTCCAGGCGATCGTTGGAAACGTGATCGTCGAAGGTCCGTTCGTGCTGACGAGCTTTGCGATTACCGGTGACCGCCTCAAGTCTGCGACCTGCGATCTCACGCTGGAACAGGCTGGCGCAGTTTCGCAGAAGCCGATCGCCTAAACGCTGTGGGGATTGTCCTGGCTAAATATTGCCATGACAATCCCCATGCGCTCCGCAAAAATTGGAAATGTATTCGTCGGCGATGGCGAATACGATCTCTGCCTCAAGATCGGGCAGCTTATTGAACTTCAGGAAAAGACGGGCGTTGGACCGTACGTTCTTGCCCAACGCCTGATCGACGGTTCCTTCAGAGTCGAAGACGTGATCGAGACGATCCGTCTCGCACTCATCGGTGGTGGCCTTGACCCTCGATCAGCCTACACGCTGGTCTCCCGATATCTCATCGAAGGTTCTCTCTTCGGCTACGTGCAGCCCGCATCCGAGGTTGTCTTCGCGGCGTTGATGGGCGTTCCTGACGAACTCCCCGAAGTGGAGGATGACGATGCGGACCCTCTGGTGGCCTCACCGATCGAGGATTGATCGCGTGGGGCCAATTCTACGAAGCCGCTGGTGCCGCCAACTTCACGCCGATGGACGTGAATGCCATGTCGCTCTGGCAATACAATTTCACCATGTCGGGCTTCCGCAAGTTCCATTCGTCAGCATCAGAAGGGCCCGGCGCACCAACCGAAGATGAATTCGAGCGTATGATGTCGCTTTACGGCGCACCGAGTCAGTCGATCCGCGCCGACGCCTAAATATGGGATGGCGTCTTCTAATGCTCTTAACACCCGTTTTGCTGCCGATATCACTGACTTCGAGCGCGGCATCAAGCGTATGCAGCAGCTTAACGCGAAGGTGTCTGCACAGCTTGCTTCAGACCAAGCCCGCGCCGCGCAGCGCGCGGCGAAGGCTTGGAATGACAACAATCCGACTGAAAAACTCACCAAGCAGTTTAGATCGCTTGGTGATGAGGTAAGGCGCCTCGCTCCGATCATCGCGGGTCTATTTGGCGCGCGGGAGATCGCTTCAGCGGCTGATAGCTGGACCCGCCTCACGAACACGCTGAAGGTCGCTGGGGTCGCATCCCACGATCTGGCAAGGGTGCAGAACGCACTTTTCACCATTGCGCAGCGAAATGGCGCGGCCATCGAATCAATCGCAACCCTCTACGGCAGAACCACAGCCGCAGCCGGGGCACTTGGCGCAAGTCAAGCTGATGTGATGAAGTTCACGGACGCGGTTGCCATAGCTCTTCGTGCACAGGGTGGCTCCGCACAGGAGGCTGAATCAGCGCTTCTCCAGTTGGCACAGGGCCTGGGCGATGCGAAACTCTCCTGGGAAGACATGGCCTCGGTGGCAGATGGCGCCGGTCCCTTGTTCAATGCCGCAGCCGCAGGCAGTGATAAATGGGGCGGCAGCGTCGCACGTCTCAAGAGAGAGATGCGCGAAGGCAAGGTTTACACGAAAGAATTTTTCGAAGCGGTCCTGGCCGGAAAGCCCGTTCTGGATCAAATGGCGTCGAAATCGACAACCACGCTTGCACAGGCCTTCACCGCGCTTTCCAATAGTTTCACGAAGTATGTCGGCGAAGCCAATCAAGCGCATGGCGCGTCCGCGCTGCTCGTTGAAATTATCCAGAAACTCGCCGACAATCTGCCGACGGTAGCCAATGCCCTTGCTATCATCGCGGGCATCTATGCGGCCACCTTCATACCTGGGATCGCGCGGGCAACTACCGCGCTGATCGCCAATGGTGTCGCAATGGCGCAGACCGCCGCCGTCTATAACGTGGCATCCCGATCCATCGCGCTGGGTGCGACGGCCATGAATGGTGTCACGGTAGCAAGCGGTGGTCTTCTCGCGATACTCGGCGGCCCGTTGGGTCTTGCGCTAGTCGCTGTCACCGCTGGCATGGCGTATTGGGCCTATTCGACAGCCGAGGCCAATCAGAAATCTCTCGATCTTCAGCGCCAGGTCGGAGATCTGGCGGTCAAGCTGGACCTGGAACGCGATGCGGCGACGAATGCCGCTGTTGCGACAGGGAACGTCACGAAAGCAAGCGTTGTGGCCGGGGCGAAGCTTCGCGGGCTCAAGGTCGATGTCGAGACGCTGACCGACAAATACCAGCTTCTCGCCGAGGCTGCACGTCAGGCTGCCTACGATATCGCGAATGCTGCCGTCACCGAGGCGCAGTCCCGCTATAACAAGAAAGTTGCCGAGGAAAAATCCAAGGCGGCACCGACCGTGTCTGTTCTCGGGCTCGACCCGATGGACCGGAAGCTCGGCATCAATGACGGGCGCTCAGCGTATGACCGCCAAGCCGAAAATGCAGCGAAGAACAGCCAAGAAGCTGGGGACCTCGCCGATGCCAAGGCTGTCCGGGATGCTCTTCTTGATCCAAAGTCACGAGAGAAATTCATCGAGAAGCCGGGCGCCGCGCCGCCTGCCGACCCCGACAAAACGAAAGGCGGGAAGAAAGCGCCCTCCGATGGGACCGATGAGGCACGCGATCTCGAAATACGCCGCCGCCAACTAACCCTCGAACAGACCAACGATCTCGAAGACCGTCTTCGCCTTCAGCGTGAAATCCTCGCCCTAGAAACCGAGGGCAAGATCGACACGATCAACGAGCGCGTGGCGAACAAGAGCCTGACCAGGGCCGCTGCTGACAAGCTGATCGCCAGTGAGAAGGAACTCGCGGCGATCGAGGAAGCGAACCTAGTCGCGGAGAATGGCAAGGATGTCGCCGAGCGAAAGAATGCTATCGCTGAAAAGACGGTCGCGGCCGAAGCTGAAGCCCTGCGCGCACAGGCCGATGAACTGGCGGATCGCGCAAAGTATGCTCGCACCTACGGGAAGAAACACGATTACGAGCTTCAGGCGCTGGAAAAGCGTCAGGAAGCCGATCGCCTCGAATTCGACCTTCGGAAAAAGCAATATCAGGCAGAGCTTCGTTTGCTCGGCGTTACCGAGGAACGGATCGCTTCGATCCTTGCACAGATGGAGCAGGATTTCGCCAAATCGCAAGGTCGCGAGACCAGCCACACGGGTCATGATCAAAACGACGAAGACCCCACGGTTCGCGATCAAATCCGCAAACACGCAGAATCCTTCGGATCGCTGAATCACCAGTTAGGCGAGATCGCGACCGGCGCGCTCGACAATCTAACCTCCGGTCTGACCGATGCGATCATGGGCGCGAAGAGCCTGAAGGAAGCGTTTTCCGACATGGCGAAATCGATGATCGCGGAATTGATCCAGATGGCTATCCGCTTCGTGATCTTCGAGGCGATCGGCCGCGCGCTTGGGTTCAATGGTCTTGGAAAAACCGCGATCGGCCTTGGGAAACAGCCCACCGGCTCCGTCGAAATCGGCGCCAACGCCATGGGGACGAACAACTGGCGCGGCGGTCTATCGATGGTCGGAGAGAAGGGGCCGGAACTAATGTATCTGCCCGGTGGCTCGCAGATTGCCCCGAATAACCTCCTGAAATCGGCCCTTACCCAGCGGGCAGAAGGTGGGGGAGGGGGCCAATCGATTACCCTCCATACGACCGTCAACGCGGATGATGCTGTCTTGACATCGGCGGTAAAGGGATGGGTTCAGGAAGGCAGTATCCAGGCGGTTCAGGCCGCACAGAAACTTATCAATCGAGATCAGAACAAGCGTTCCCGGAACGCTATCTTGCGACACTGACGTAGTTGCCATCCTGCTAAATATGGGATGGCGATTACCTTTCCCTCACTTCCGTTTGGCTCGACGACCGAGATCACGCTCACTTCTTCCGCTACGGATCACAAGCCTTTCCTGGGAGGTCCAAAACAGCGGATCGCGCGGCTTGGCGACAAGTGGTCCCTGCGTGTCGATTGCCGAAAGATGTATCCGCGCCAAGCTGGCCCGATCATTGCGGCGCTCCTCCAGGGGCTCAACGATCAGATCATCATGACCGTTCCACAGCCGGGAATCGATACCGGCGTGTGGACGACCGGCACGATTGCGCTGGCTGTCACGGCTGGGCGGTCGATCAGCGTAAATGGCGGCGGTGCCGAAAAGGTAGTCGGGCAGCTATTTTCCATCGAGAAGAATGGAGTTCACTACCTCCACCAGATCACAGCGGTGCAGGGATCAACCCTCACGATCCTTCCCTCGCTGAAAGTCAGCCTGGCCGGTGGCGAGACTGTCAACTTCGGCGCGCCGAAAATCCAAGGTTTCGTGAGCGGAAATTCGCAATCATGGTCCGTCGGCCTTGCGGAAAACCTCGGCCTGTCATTCCAGATCGACGAGGCGCGTTGATATGGAAGCGACCATGCTGTCGGCGCTTACGGCGCCTTTCCTTCGAACATTCCAAGCGGTCCGGATCGATCTCATCACCACGGGGACGGCGATCAATTTGCTGGACGCTTCGGCCGAAATCACTTTCTCTGTCGATGGGGCCGCCGTGAAATTCACCGGCATCGATAGTGTCTTCGGGACCCTTGGCGGCATCGACAGTATCCAGGAAAACATCGCCAGCGAGGCCCCCTCGATGAGCCTTCGCATCCAGCCACCGTCAAGCGGCGCCCTCGGCGAACTCTCGCAGCCGGAGAACCAGGGCTCGACAGTCCGTGTGTGGGTCGGCGTCGTCGATGACATGACCGGCAATGTCATCGGTGTGCCCGAGCTTCTCTGGAGCGGGCGCCTCGACACCGTGGTCACCAGCGTCGGCGAGAATACCCTGTCGTGCGAATTGAAGACGGTGTCCGGGTTCGATCGCCTATTCGCGATCAACGAAGGCGAAGCGCTGAATTCGGTCTGGCACCAAGCGATATGGCCGGGTGAGACCGGTCTTAATTTCAACGTGTCTTCGGTCATCGATCCAATGTGGGGCGCCGACGCCACCACGCCTGCGACCACGCCCGTGGGTTCCGGCCGTGATGTCCTGAAACCGTCGAGCCTTTGGAAGTGAGGTCGGCCGATCGCTGCCCGCGATAAATAAGGCATGGATTTGCTTGAGCGCGTCACGAAGACGCAGACGACGATAGACCAATTCTTGAACAAAGATTTCGCTTGGGGCGAGTTCGATTGTGCGGCTCTGGCGGCCACGCACGTGGAGAACCTTGGCTTCGAGACCGTGAGGTCGAAGGCACGGAAATATTCGACCGAGATCGGTGCAAAGCGCGCGCTTCATAAGCTCGGCTATTCCTCGATGGAGGACTTGGTCGATAGCTACGGCTTCGAGCGCATTCCGCCCGCGATGGCGATCACCGGCGACATTGTCGGCTTCCCTGGGGGCACGGATGACCATCAGTGGACGGGTCTCGGCGTCATGATTGATCCCGGCCAACACCTCATCGCGTTCGCCAATGGCCGCTGTATGGTGGGGCCGACCTCCGTGTGCACTGTCGCCTGGAGGGTTTCGTAATGCCAATGGTCCTGCCCGTTCTGGGCGCCGCGTTCCTTGCGGCCGGGTCGATCGCTTCTGCCGTCGGCCTCACCGTTGCGATTGCGGGCGTGAGCCTTGCGACGATCGCCACTGTTGCTGGTGTCGCCATGATGGCGGTCTCGATGCTGACGATGCAGGTCCCGTCGCCGAGTAGCGCGGGAACTCAGCTAGACGTAAAGCTGGACACGAAGGCTCCGGTGCCGGTGCTCTACGGTCATACAGCTACGGGCGGCACGGTCATTTATCGAGAAACCTCCGGCAAGAAAAATGCCATTCTCTACATGGCCGTGGCCCTGAGTGTCGCGGGGCCGATCGGCGGAATCGAATACACCTATGCCAACGATGCGCTTGTCAATTTCACAGGTGCTCCAGCAACCCGTATGGCGACGGTCGCCTCGACGACCCCGACTTCAAAAAAGCTCTACCAGAACAAGCTCGGCGTTCGCTATTTGCACGGCGAGGCACCGTCCAAGGAGACGATCTCACAGGCCTTCGGGACGTTCGGACCGGCTCCGAATTCACCCGGTCACGCCAGCGGCCACGCGTTGGCGCTTGTACGTGCCGAGTACGACACGGATCAATTCCCGCAGGGGCTGCCGAAATTCAAATGGACGGCCTTCGGTGTGTCCGTCTACGATCCGCGCAAGGATTCCACCTATCCAGGCGGGGTGGGTTCGCACCGGCTTGCCGACGACACCACGTGGGAATTCTCCGAAAACCCGTATCTGTGCGCTCTGCATTGGACGCTCGGTAAATGGCGAAACGGCCGCAAGATTTGCGGCATCGGTGCGAAGCCGTCGGAGGTTGATCTCGCTGCATTCGTGCGCGGAGCGAATGTCGCCGACGCGAATGGTTGGACCTGCGGTGGGGTAGTCACCAGCGGCGACGACAAGTTCTCGGTTCTAGCAACAATCCTCGCATCCGGTGGCGGTGTCCCGATCGCCCGTGGCGCGATGATTTCATGCCTCGTGAATACGCCGGTCACTGCGGTCACAACGATCACCTCGTCCGATGTGGTTGGCGACTTCGAGGTTCAAGCGTCGGGCAGCTTCCGGGATCGGTACAACGCAGTCATTCCGACCTACCGCGAGCCGACACAATTCTGGAACCTCATTCAGGGCGAGGAGGTTTCGTCGGCGGTTTACGTTGCCGAGGACAATGGCCAGGTCGCTAGCCAAGAAGTCGAACTTATGATGGTCCAGCGAGCCGCACAGGCTCACCAGCTTGCGACCTACAAACTCGTCAACTCCCGTGAGTTCCTGACCTTCACCGCCGTCCTGAAGATGCGGGCGCTTGCGCTGCGGGTCGGAGACGCGGCGATCGTAGACATCCCGGAGATCGCGGCCGAAGGCGTCAAATGCATCGTCACGAACCGGGAATACAGCCCTGACAGCCAGACCGTCGCAGTGACTTTCCGGTCGGAGAACGACGGTAAGCATGCGTTCGCCTTGGGACAAAGCCAAGTCGCCCCCGCATCCCTTACTCTGAACGGATACGATCCTTCGGATATGGATGCGCCGGGAGCATTGGCGTGGAGCGTTCAGGGCGGACAGATCACCTCGGAAAACGGCACAGCTAAGCCGATCATTCGGGTCACTGGTGCTTACGACAATCCGTACGCCCGCGAGATCATCATCGAATTCCGACCCGCTGGAACGTCGTCATGGATTCAGTACGGCGTTTACCCCCGCGACACCACGACCATCGAGATCGCGGGCGTTACGACCGGGACTGCGTATGAGGTGGCGGTTTCCTATCGCAGCATTCTGAACGCCACGTCCGATCGCACGATCTATGGGCCGGGTTTGGCAGGGGATGAATCTTTTGCCTGGTCGTCCGTCGGCGGAGCGGGCAAGCCCGAAGACAATGCGACGGTCGGTGCACCATCTGGCACTCCGGTCGGCGATCGTGACGCGGACGATGTGACCGAGGCAATCGACCAGCACGAAAACGTGATCAAGCAATTGCCGGATTTGGTCACTAGCCTGATCCATGAGCCGATCGAACAGCTTGCCGCGCTTCATGTTAAGTATGGCGCGATCAACATGCGGAAGAGCATTGCGCTGGCGGAGGGCAATGCCGTCGCGATCCGCGATCTCCGCATCTACGTGGACGAAACCGGCGCGATCGTTTCCGAAGATTTGTTGAATCTCACGTCGAGAATGAGGAACAATGAAGCGGGCTTGCTCGACTTGAGCCAGACGTATGCAAGCGACAAAGAAGCGCTCGCAAGCCAGCTTACCGACATCATCGCCCGCACCGACGAGAATGAAGGGCGCATCCTCGACGAGAAGGAGGTGCGTACGACGGAGAACGCGGCGACAGCCTCGACGCTATCGCAGCTTCAGGCGAAGACCGGCGACATTGCCGCAGCGATCGAGGATGTCCGGAAAGCCACGACTGATCTGGAGTCCGCAACCGCCGAACGCGCAACTCGCATTGAAACTCGGGTGGGCAATGCTGAGACCGCCATTTCGGCTGTTCAGAAAAGCGTCAATGATGGCAGCGCAGGGACCTCACAGCAAATCACCCAGCTTGGTACGCGGATCACGGATGAGAAATCATCTCGGGAGGCAGGCATCCAAGAGGAACGTACCGCGCGCGTGAATGGAGATGGCGCGCTGTCGAACCGTATCGACACGCTTAGCAGCGATTTCAACACGCCCGGCACCGGGATCAAGGCGGTCGTTCAGACGATTCAGCAAACCGAAGCGAACAACAATTGGGCTCGCGCGCAAGAAATCACGACCCTCCAGAGCCGCCTCAATTCGGTGAACGGCTCAGGTGCATCAATCGAGAACCGTTTCTCAACGCTCGCAACCCTTGAGGGCAATCTTCAGTCTGCATGGACGCTGAAAGTCCAGCAAGACATCAACGGCCAGCTTTACGTGGCAGGCGGTGGCCTCGTGATGGAGAACGGCCTTTCGTCGATGTCGTGGACCACCGACAGTTTCCGAATCATGTCCCCCGGACGATCCCCGCAGCAGGTTTTCTATGCCGACCCGACCGGCGTCTATATTCAGAACGCATCTATCGGCAATGCGGCGATCGACACTCTGAAGGTAGCGGGCGGCGCCATCACCGCGAACCAGGTCGTCACGGCCGGTGACATGTATGTCCCCGCGAACACGACCCGGACCTATCTCGAAACTGGCTGGATGACGATCGGCGACGGTGTGTCCGGGAACGGTCTGGTCGATGTGTTCTGTACGATCGATGGCAACGTGAACGATCAATACGATGCGGCGTGTATCATCCGCCTCTACATCGATACCGGTGGAGGATGGCAGCTTGTCCGAGCACCCGTCATGGGCGTCGGGACCAACAGTGGTGACAGCTACTGGCGCATTCCAGGCATTCTGAAGACCGTGGTGACCGGTGCGCAAGTGCGGGTCCGGGCGGATTGCCAATCCACCGCCGCAATCCAGGAATCCGTCGCGCGCAACATCTACGTTCGCGACATTGTAATGACCCTCGTGGGAACAAAACGATAATGAGCACGGCATATTTTAATCACGAAGGGCGCCTCATGATGCTGGTCGCCCTCCCCGGAATGGCTCCACCCGAAAGCGCAGCCTTCACCGTTACCGTTGAGGGCAATCTCGATCCGAACGGAATCTATTTCGACATCGAAACCAATGCTGTGGCGGAGAAAATGAAATTCCCCGTCACGTTTTCGCGAAACCGGGTTGCCGAAATCCCGAGTGGAACGGTCGCGATCGTTGAGGGCCTGGAATTGGTCATCGACGATGGCGAAATCGAATTGGACGCTAACGTCGAAGGCATGATGTCGATCCACCTGTCACATCTTCATTTTCGCGATGAAGTCGTGAAAGTGCCGGTCGGACTATAAATAGCCGTATGAAAGTTTGCATCAAAAAGAATTACGCCGAGGCGCGAAAAGCCGATTATCCGAGCATCGAGGAGCAACTTGACCTCATATATCACGACGCTTCCCTCGAACTTTGGCGGAAGCGCATTCAATACACAAAAGATCGGTTCCCCAAACGCGAGTAAGCTTCAGCCTATTCCTGCATAAATACTTCGATTTTAAAGAACTCGGAGTATCATGGCTTACAAATTTGAGACTGGCACGGTTACCGTCGAACACGATTCCCTTGAAGTGAAGGGCGTGGGGACCGCTTGGATATACGAGTATCCTGGCCTGGCGCTCAATATCGATGGTCTGACATTCCCGGTTTCCCGTATCACCAGCGCGAATACCTTGACGCTGGTGAGACCCTACCCCGGCGAGAGTGCGAGCGAGATCGGCTATACACTCATGCCGCTGCAAACAGACGTTCTGCGAACCGCCAAGAATGTCGAGTATCTTCTCCAGAACGGCGGCGCCCAGGTCGGCAAGTCCGCCTACGACCTGGCGGTTGAGAACGGCTTCACCGGAACCGAAGACGATTGGCTCGATAGCTTGAAGGGCAATGACGGACGCGACGGCGTCGATGGCATGACCGGCGAGATTGAAATGGGCGCTCTGGTGGATGTCCAGCAACTCGCGGGCATCCCGGTCGGCGGCGCATCGAAGTTCCTCGTTATTCCAGTGGCCGAGGGTGCTCCGAATGTCACCCTGACGCAGTCCTCGACGGTCATGATCCCGAAGGACACGACCTCGATGGGTGCCGCGCTTTACCTGCACGCAACGGCATCCAATTTCGTAATCACCCTCGGCCTGATGAACGTGCCGCCGCCGCAGCCAGAGAACCCTGGTGGCCCGATCGATCTGTCGGGCGAAACGACGTTCTATGCGCCATTCAATGCGATCACTCCCCTCGGCATCGATGTGAACGGCTCGCCAGCATCCTTCGTCCTTCGTCGCAATTTCGCCGACAGCGCTCTCCGCATTCGTCGCAAGTGGGACAGGGAGATCATCACCTCCAAGAATTCGACTTGGACTACCGGTGCGACGGGATCGCCCTATCCGATCGTCAGCGAGCAATTCGCTGGCAGCATGACTATATCCAAAGCCGGTGAAGGAACCGCTTCCTACCGCAACGGTCACGTCGTTTTGAACAAGAATTCGTACCTCAAGACGCCTCCTCTAGCGATGGAATTCAAGTCGAGCAGCGATGCCGCTACGACGCAGACGCCACCCTCGATCCGTCTGATCTTTAAGGGCGTTCCCCCGACTGATGTCGGCAACGGTGTTCTGATGGGAGCCCTCGAAGCCTGGGGCGGCGGCGGATTGTCGCACAAGATTCATTGGGGCAAATCGGCGATCGAGTTCTATTGCTACCGCGATGGCGGCGGGAGCAGCCTGGTCTATTCGGACGAACTTTTCGACCTGACCGCGTCAAACCGCTTGATCGAAACAGAGTGGGTCGATGATCCGAACGGCGTCGGTGGAACGGTCACGTTCTACGTTGACGGCCAGCAGTACGGCGCGTCGAAGCCCACGGAGAGCAAACCGCGCATCACCGCTGCCGCCGATTATCAGATCAACGCCTCCGTCGATAACACGTCAAATTCGGTTGCCGATCTTGAGGTCGAGTATGTCGGCCTGCGCGTGGGTGCCCATGATGTGGCGACCGAGTACACCACAATCGCGGACGGCCCTATCTCGGCGGAAGACCTTCAGAATCTGGTGGTTGATGCGACCGGCGTGACCACTCAGCAGCCCGAGCATGTCCTCACCTATGTCGCAAACGGCACCGACGAATTCGACCTGAAGGTCATCGTCGGTGAAATGGTCCTGCCCGCTGGTCGCGCCTACAAGGCCGTCCTCGAAGATTGGAGCACCGGCACGGGCGTAGTCGCTGGCGAACTGGTGATGACAAAACCTTCGGCGCAGAACTGCCGTTTCGAGGACACCACGCTTTTCGGCGCACAGGGTTCCTGGACTGAAGTCGTGCCGACTGGTCCGGCGCCGGTTCTCGATGGCATCCGCTACGGGTGCGAGGGCATCCGGCAGGGCAACTACGTCCAATTCCAATTCGTGTATTCCTCGGACACCGTCGCATCACCGTTCGGCGATCCTTCCGGCCTGAACACGTACATGCGTCCGCACAAATGGATGATCTACGACAATGCTGGCACGTTGCTCGGCCGCGTCGAGAAGCCGAACGGCGAGCCGTTGAACGCGACCTCGACCAAGCCGGTTTGGGAAGGTTTGTACGATGGCCGCAGTGTGCCGATGATTTCTGAAAGCAATCGGTGGTATCCCCACGGCACGGTCCGCTCGGGCATCATATGGCGCAGCCATGAGCCCTCGGCCTATCCGCAGTCGTTTCTCTACGCCAATGTCCCGACATACGATGTGCGGGTGCCCTTCGCCTCGCATACTGGCTACTCGTTCAACGGGTTCGATCTTCGCATCGCGGCGGGTGGCGCTGGCGGCGATGGCCAGATGAACGGCTTTGCGAACTGGAAGATCATGCCGCACAAACCCTTCGAGCAGACCTACGCGTCAATGAAGGATTACGCTGCAAGCACCCGTGATCCGTACAAGGCGCTCTACACCGAGATCAGTGCCACGCCGAACGCTGGCCTGCATCTCCAGTACACGCCATTCAACATCATGGGCCGTTCGCCGATCGTCGGTCCTGGTGGTACGCGAGGCGATCGTCAGATCATGCCGGAGGTTGTCGCCCTCTACGCGCGCGACGTGACCTCGAAGCGTGCACACGACGACACATCGATGCATTCGATCGCGCTCGACTATCTCACCGGGTACGTCAGCGACCCGTTCAACGCGGTGACGAATGGAAAAATCACCCCGATTTTCCGGAATAACGCGCGGCGCAACGTCACGATGCGGAACCATTATTACGGCTATGGCGAGACCAGCGTTCCCGATGATAGTGTCTGGTATGCCCAGGTCGGCCGCCTGTCCGAGTGGACGACCTCGCGCAATCCGCTGCGGTGTAACGTGCCCGGCAGCGGCGCCACGGCTGATAAGCCTTACTTTGGCGGTTTCGAAATCGATGCGCTCCATGCCCACCAATATCCACATTGGGGCTCGCTGATGTTCCAGACGCCGGAATTTGCGATGCTTGGCGTGAATTTCTCCGATCAGGTCCGCCTGTACGGTAATACCATCCTGTCGAGCATTTGGGACCCGAACGCATTCGCAGCGCGCGAAGCGGCTTGGCCGTTCATGCACGCGGCCCTGCTCTGGAAGACCGCATCGACCAATTCCTCCCGCCTCTATAGCCGGGAGGAAGTCTTCGATTGGATCGTCTTCGATTTCGAAACTTTCTATGATCAATGGTACGACAACGATGGCGCTTGCTTCCTGCGTCCGCCGACCAACATTTTGAACGGTGATGGTGATGTCGATAACAAGCTCGCCACCCTCGCAGGCGCGGCGAAATTTGGCCCCTGTTCGTGGACGGCTGATGGTCTGGTGACGAGCGAATTCCAAGTTGGATACTGGCTTTCGGCCCTGCATGCTGCCCACAAGGTCGGCTTCCTTGACGCCCTGAGTGCAGCGAGCCCGAAGGCAGCGGAGATCGTGAACTGGCTGAAGGCGATGCACTACAAACGGATCATCGGCCGCGTGAACGACGCCTTCGATTCCGAAATGGCAGGCTCGGACTACAATTTCCGTTATTGGTCGGAAGCGCAGGTGAAGGCCGTGGGCGGCGATGTGTCGAAACTTCCCGGCACCTTCACGGCCGTCGCAAACGCCAACGGTCGCACGCCGTCGTGGGACACTTACACGATCGACGGCAAGACCTACCTTCGCGATGGTCAGGCTATGGACGGCACCCTGGCAGGCGCGGCTCTCTTGCTCGATATGGGGATGACCGGCTCAGCGCTCGAAGCGGCGGCGACGAAATCCGAGGCATGCTTCCAGGAGAAACTCGCAAGCGAAACGGCGAAGGGTTACGCCGAAGCTGGAACGACCTGGTTCCTCTACCATCAGGCGACGAATAACCGGCCTTACAAACCGTGATGAACCGGCAAACCAGGCAAAGATCAGAATAGTCAATGATCTTTGCCGGGACCGGCTACGTAAGGTTAGCCACCGTTTCTGAAATCCCGATCTCCGTGAGTCGCTTCGTACCGCGCTCGAAGATTTCGTGGATTTTGCTTACAAGGTTCGCTTGGATCAGCGTTTCGCGATTCTCGCGTTCGAAATCGTTCATTATCGCATCAAATTCGGCGACAAACCGCTGTGAAAGCATCAGCCGGTTCGCAATGAATACTCTTTTCGCAGTTACAACACATCCAGCGAATTCGCCGCTATCCTTGTCCGCCTTTGGAGATTTCTCGTACTCGCGCGGGTTTCGGCGAAAACCTAATTCCATCTCGTTAGCCCAAGAAGTCGCCACAACCATTTCGGCTATGATCTTTGTGTAAGCTTGCCGACGGACGTCCCACGTTTTCTCTCTCGCGAACTTTCGCCGCTCGCTTCGAGCTATCAGCCACGTCGTCGCAGAGGAAATCCCGCCCCCGATCACAACGCCGCCCAAGCTGAAGAGCGCGGTCTGAATCTCAAATGCCATAAAGTTCGTCGAATCCCTGTTTCTCGTTTTCAAGTACGTGGTGGGCAGTTCCAAGCCAACCGATGATAGGGTCAAACTTTCAGATTTCGGATGGGCTGGGAGTTGACGGAGACCTAATACGGTGACAGATAAACCTTATTCGGTGTCTCTCAAAACCGAATCGTGGTTTCCGCAACTTGAAGGGGTTTTATGAAGCTGCCATCTGCCTACGTGGTCGCACTGGCCACAGTGCTTAACGTCACTCGATATTCCGCTGAGTTATCTAAGAAAGTCACGCGATTTCGAATGAGCCGACAATCGTTGTGCAAGATTAGCAAGAGACAACGTCTAAGATCAGCCTTTATCGAAGAGTATGAAGAGCATCTGGACATCTTGGGGTGGACGATGATCGAAATGGCTGATGGTGGATATGCTTTTATAGAAGCGTCCTCGATGACCTCCTGGACTAAGATTTCGTCAAAAAGGGTCGCGCGTGATATCACGAGCGTCATGAAGGGGGCTAAGTCAGAGGAAGAACTTGAGCAAGAAATCGAGTTTTCTTTGGATGAGGAAGAAGACGGTGACGAATAGCGCCGCACCACAAGCGATCTCATGAGCTGAAAAGTGTGAGGCGTTCAGGATCGTCGATCGCCGGTTCGTTCGTCCGGCGTTTGACGATCGTGAACAGGATCGCGTGCGCGGTCCTATCCTCATCCGTCTTTCCGCCATCGTCAGACCCTCCGCGCTCAAGCGAGCAAAACCATCACATTGGTTGTCGAGCCTAAATATGGAATGCTCTTCATCCTCTCCGCCCGCTCGCTGTCTCGCCTCCAAGGCGTTAAGCCCGACCTGGTCCGCGTCGTGAAGCGCGCGATCCAGATCACCCCAATCGACTTCACCGTGGTCGAGGGTCTGCGGACCATCGAGAGGCAACGGGAAATGGTCCGAACGGGGAAATCGAAGACGATGAATTCTCGGCACCTCACCGGTCATGCGGTGGACCTCGCGCCATATATTGAGGGCAAGGTCTCGTGGGATTGGGCGCATTTCTATGTGCTGGAGAAGGCCATCAAACAGGCGGCCGAGGAAGAAGATGTCGAACTTGAATGGGGCGGAGACTGGCCGAATTTCCCGGACGGTCCGCACTGGCAGCTTTCCTGGAAGACTTACCCGGCCTGACCGGCCAACTGGCTAAATACCATCATGAAAAAGGCACTATCTTATCTCGTCATGCGCCTGAACGAGCGTTCAACTTGGATGATGATCGGCACGGGCGTCGCCAGTTCGGCGCTTCTACCGGACCCATATCCATGGGTTTCGATGATCATCCTAACGATCGCTGCAATCGTCCCGGATGGTGTCGTGGTGAAGGAATCTGCCGGTGAGTGATTCGCTGGCCATGCGGGATTTGCTGATTCGGCTCGATCAGAAGGTCGGCGACGGCTTTGCGCAAATCCACGCAAAGCTCGATGCGATGGAGCGTCGGGCAGACGGTCACGACAAACGCCTTACCGCTCTTGAGCAGGAAACAATTCAGCAGGGCGCGAAATTGGCCGATTATGCAGACGTGAAAGAACGGCTCTCGACGATCGAGACAGAGCGGGCGCGGGAGAAAGGAGTCTTGGCCGGTGGAAGGTTGATCGTCGGCCTGGTGTCCGGTGCGACAGTCGCTCTTGCCGGGCTCCTTGTGAAATTCCTTCCCTTGCTGTTGGCCGCGTAACGGACCATCACAGGAACCCGAAAGCCTTGGCACCGAAAAAGAGGACAGCGGGGCTCGCCACGAAGCTTATGAGCGATCGCTTGTGCGTGATGAGCAGAGCGGCCAAGCCGCACAATGCGCCGCCTTTTTCAGTGAGCAGCTTCACCGATGCTGCCTGGTGTTCGTCCATATTCCTTCATCCTCCAGCGGAACGGATTTCGCCCTAAAGCGAACCAATTGCCGTCATCATCGGTGAAGGCGGTCGATGTTTGGATCGAGCCGGATGTCCTGCGGACTTTGTGCTGTCACGACCATGTTGAGGTCAAGGGGCTGCACTTGGTAACGCGCCAGGCCAAATGAAATTGACCAGACCGTGCGGCGGGAATCACGCGAGGACGGCCTTCAACAGGGAAGCAGCACCGGCAGTTCCAACGATCGCCACGATAATTCGGGGAAGCTGCTGGATCAGCATGGCGAGGATCGTCCAGCCTGGGCCCTTGTCAGCCAACTTGCTCAGAACTTTTTCGGTGTTTTCGTCCATCATCCTTCGTCCTCCAACGGCACGGATTACGCGTTAAAGCGAATCAGTTGCCGCGATCATCGACGACGTTGGTCGAAGTTTGAATCGACCCCGGATGTCCTTCGGACTCTGTGCAGCTGTGACCTGAGTCCGGTCAAGCCGAATGAATATGGAACGGGCCTGTGCGAGCTAGCAGCCATAAGGGCTCGTGTTTTGCCTTGACCGCTGGAATCGGCAGATTGGCTGGCATTCAGGCGAGTCATTGCAGGTGAAGCAGCAACTTCTCGTGAGCCATATAAACTCTTTTATGAGGAACCACGTTCGGAACCTAAGGGGAACATACGGCCATGCGTTTTAGAACATCGCTCTGATCAGTGCTGTCGCGCCGGTGGTACCGAGGCAGGCGCCGATGATGAGCGGGAGCCGCTGAATGAGGATTGCGGCGACGGTCCAGCCCGGACTCTTGTCCGCTAGCTTACTCAGGACCTTGGCGTCGTTCTCGTTCATAGCTTGCTTGCTTCCTTCCTTCGTCCGGCGTCATCATGCGAGGCTACGGCTCGATGGTTACCGCTATCGATTGGAAGGAGCCGGTCTGTTTATCATTCGACCGGATGTCCTTCGGACTATGTGCCTAATCGAGCTTGCCTCCGTCAACATGCCTTTCCTGCCGTGGAGCAAGGACTGTACCGGAAGTAGCTTCCACGTTCGCGACTGTACGCCGATTTCATCCAGCGTTTCTGCGGGTTTGGAACAACTTTCTTGCCCGCGCATTGACCCGAAAATAGTTGGGCGATAACACCACGTTCGTGCACCGACCTTGGTTAAACTCGCACACCACGATATCGAGAAACTGTTCGGGCGAAAATGATGCGAAAACCGACCCTTGCTCTGCTGCCTTTGCTCCTGGTCTCAGCTTGCGGAAAGGACAATCCGCAGGGCGAGGCGGCAGAGAACGCCCACGATGTGGCGATGGTCGAGCGGATGAGCAAGGAACCGTTCAAGCCGATCATTCCCCATGCCATCACCGAGATCGACGTGGCCCGCTACGGCCTCGACAAGCCGGGCTGTGCGTTCCGCAAGCCGGGGGAGAAGGACCCGATCTTCATCGCCAACGCCGACGAGGGCTTCATGCGCATCGGCGGGGATCTCAAGCGCTACGCCGCCAAGAAAGAGAGCGCGCAGTTGCCGGGCAATGCGCGCTCCACTTACGTCGGTCTGGCGAGCTGGGTCGATCTGGTGAGCCTGCCCGACAAGGCGGGCGGGTCCGATACGATGCACTGGCCTGCGAAACTCGTGCTCCACGATGCGCAGGAGCGGGTCGCCTTCATGTCCGAAGGCGAGGTTACCTGCCGATCCTGAGGTCTATTTCTTCAGAACTTCCCGGAAAGGCGCATCGTTGCCGTCGCCGTCGGTGGCTTGAGGAAGGCGAAGAAGATCGCGCAGGAGCGGGGCAATGTCGACATTGTCGAAGGACGCGAGCTTGCCGCGCGGCGCGAAGTCCGGTCCATTCGCGACGAACAGCGCCGCCATTTCCGGAGCGGCATTGTCATAGCCATGGGTGCCGCCGGTAGCGACCTTGTCGGGTTTGGTCGCGGCGATCTGCCAGCCGGTTTCGGCCAGGCAGAAGGACGGGGCTACGCGCGGGTTGCTGCCGTAGTGAAGGCGCGCGGGAATGTCCCGCTTGGGCCAGCACTGCATGTGATCGTGCGGCCCTGCCAGCGCGGCGGCGAGCTTCGCGTCGTTGCCTTCGGACGGCGTCAGCGCCGCGAAGGGGCCGGTGTCGCCCAGCTTGTAGAGTGCGGGATCGGCGATCGTGTCGAGCGCGACGACGCGTTCGCTGGAGATCGCCGCCATGCCGTGATCGGCCACGACGATGAGATCGACAGGCTGACCGAGTTCGCGCAGGCCTGCCACGAGCTTGCCGATATCCCCGTCCACATCGGTGATCGCGGCATTGGTATTGGCATCATCCGGACCGTAGTGATGCCCGGCCGTGTCGACCTGATCGAAGTAGAGCGTCACCAGCTTCGGCCGGTTCGCGGCGGGACGGCGCAGCCAGTCCAGCACCGCATCGACCCGCTGCGTCGGCGATACTGCGCCGTTGAACTGCTGCCAGTCGCGCGGGCGCACGCCGCCGGTCACGGTCTTCCACGGTTCCTTCACCAGCGTACCGCCCCAGGCGACATTGGAGCCGGGCCAGAACATCGTGGCGGTATGAATGCCCGCCTTTTCGGCCGTGACCCAGATCGGCTCGGCCTCGTCCCACCAGTAAGGCTCGTCGCTCGACATCGTGAACTTCTCGCCCGGATGAGCAGGGTCCTCGAAGCCGTTGGCGATGATGCCGTTGCGGTCCGGGACCTTGCCGGTAACCAGCGCCCAATGGTTGGGGAAAGTCTTGCTGGGGAACGAGGGGCGCATCGCGGCGCTGATCCCGCCGGCCGCCAGGGCAGAGAGGTAGGGCGTGATCCCGCGATCGAGATAATCGGCGCGGAATCCGTCGATCGAGACGAGGATGACCACCGGCTCGCGGCGATCTTCGGAAGGCTTCGGGGCGGATTTGGCGAGTGCGGGAGAGGCGAGCAGGGCAAGCGCGCCGAACAGGGGGGCGAGTCTCTTCATATCGCCACCCCCTAGACCTGCGATCATGACAGGTCGATGTCTTGTTATATCATGCTTGCCATCACTTAACGGGCAAGCATCCACAGCGCCATCGCGACCATGAAGAGGTTCTCGGTCAGCGAGATGAAGCCCAGCGGCACCGCGCCCGAGCCGCCGACGCAGGCGCACTTCAGTTCGCGCTTCTGGATGTAGACCGCGTAGAACACCGAGACAGCGCCGATGCCGCCGATCGCGAGGCCGATCGGGATCGAGAGCCAGGGCAGGGCATGGGCCGTCATCAGCGCGCCCGCCGTCCATTCCAGCACCGGATAGGCATAGGCGTAAGGCACGAAGCGCTTGGCGAGGAGGTCGTAGCCGAGGAACATCGTCGAGAACTGCTCGACATCCTGCAACTTGAGCATGGCCAGCAGCATCATCGTCATCGACACGAACCACTCGGCGCTGCGCAAGGTGAAGGGCGTGCCGAATGCCGCCCAGCTAGCCGCCAGCGCGAGGCCCAGCCCAGTCGCGAAGACCGCTAGAACCGGTCGATAGGTCTTGGCCTTAGGGTCGTGGAGCTTGAGGCCGAAATGCGTGCGCAAGTCCGTGTAGCCGCCGACCCGCTTGCCGTCGATGAAGGTCTGGGGTGTCGTCGCCACGCCGTGCGCGGCCTTGAAGGCATCCACTTCGTCGCGGGTGGTCAGCCAGTGATCCTCGACCTCGTATCCGAGCTTTTCCAGCAGATACTTGGACTTGATCCCCCAGGGGCAGGAATGCTTCTCCATGACCATGCGATGGAGAACGGCGATGCGGGCTGGCGTCTGTGACATGACTCGGCCTATACCTTCCGTACCATGGTACGGAGTCAAGCATGGCCCTGACGATTTCGGAACTGGCGCGTTCGAGCGGCGTCGGCGTGGAGACGGTGCGGTTCTACCAGCGCAAGGGATTGCTCTTCGATCCGCGACCGGCAGCGATCGGCGGCGCGAAAGGCCAGCGGCATTACGGCGAGGAGGACGTGCGGCGGCTGCGCTTCATCCGCTCGGCCAAGGCGGCAGGCTTCATTCTCGACGAGATCGCCGAACTCATCAGCCTCGATCACACCGGAGACCGGCCAAGGGCGCGGGAAATGGCGCAAGTGCGCCTGACGGCACTGGACCGGGAAATTGCGCAGTTGGAAGCGGCCAGACAGTCACTGCGGCGGCTTGCCCACGAATGCGCTGGGTCGGACGAGGGGCCTTGCCCGATCCTCGAATCTTTCGAGGAAACAGCTTTATGTGGCGGCGCAGGTTCGAAAACCTGCGCCGCCTGAACAGGATCAGACGTTGAACTTGAAATGCAGGACGTCGCCGTCGTGCACCACGTATTCCTTGCCTTCCTGACGCAGCTTGCCGGCTTCCTTGGCGCCGGATTCGCCGTTCAGCGCGACATAGTCGTCATAGGCGATGGTCTCGGCACGGATGAAGCCGCGCTGCATGTCCGAGTGGATCTCGCCGGCGGCGTCGGGGGCCTTGGCGCCCTTGTGCACGGTCCAGGCGCGGGCTTCCTTGGGGCCGACGGTGAAGAACGTCAGCAGGCCGAGCAGGTCGTAACCGGCGCGAATGATGCGGGCGAGACCGGTTTCGTGGAGGCCCATCTCTTCGAGGAAGACCATGCGCTCCTCGTTGTCCATGCCGACCAGATCGGCTTCGATCGCGGCGGAGACGATGACGGCGGTGGCGCCTTCGGCCTTGGCCTTTTCGAACACGCGGGCCGAGAAATCATTGCCTTCGGCGGCGGATTCTTCCTCCACATTGCAGACGTAGAGCACCGGCTTGGCGGTCAGCAACTGGGCCTGCGCGAAGACGCGGGCTTCGTCGTCGTCCTTGGGCTGGGTCAGGCGGGCGGGCTTGCCGTCGCGCAGCAGTTCCAGCGTCTGGCCGAGGACCGAGGCGATGATCTTCGATTCCTTGTCGCCCTGCGCGGCCTTCTTCTGGGCGGCGGGAACGCGCTTTTCCAGGCTTTCGAGGTCGGAAAGCAGCAGCTCGGTCTCGACCGTCTCGGCATCGGCGATGGGATCGACGCGCTCGTCGACGTGCTGGATGTCGTCGTTCTCGAAGCAGCGCAGGACGTGGACGATCGCGTCCACCTCGCGAATGTTGCCGAGGAACTGGTTGCCCAGGCCTTCACCCTTCGAGGCGCCGCGCACGAGACCGGCGATGTCGACGAAGGACAGCTGCGTCGGGATGATCTTGGCCGAACCGGCGATTTCGGCCAGCTTGTCGAGGCGCGGATCGGGAACGCCGACCTGGCCGACGTTGGGCTCGATCGTGCAGAAAGGATAGTTGGCCGCCTGCGCTGCCTGCGTTTCGGTGAGCGCATTGAACAAGGTCGACTTGCCGACATTGGGCAGGCCCACGATTCCGCAACGGAAACCCATGTGTAACTCCGGAAGAAATGTTTGGCCGCGCCTTAGCGTCACTCCGCCCGTATTACCAGTTGCGCGGCGAGTCTTTGTGAAACGGGCGAACGGGCTTCATGGAAATTTCAGGGCTTGGCCCTAGGCCGGGGGAATGAACACCGCCGTCCGCCTGTCGCTTGCCGCCCTTGCATTGGCCATGCTGGGCGCTTGCGGCGATAGCGGCCCGGCGCCGCTCGACAAGGCACGTTCGGACTTTGTCGCGCAGGACTATGCGGCAGCGCGGACGGAGTTATTTTCGGCGCTGGAGCAGGAGCCAGGCAATCGCGAAGCTCTGGTGCTGCTCGCCAGCACCCAGATCGCACTGGGAGATGCCGATGCCGCGGAGCGGGCCGTCTCGCGCCTCGAACATGCAGGAGAGACAGGCGCCGGAATGAAGCGCCTCAAGGCCGGTATCGCCCTCCTGCGCGGCAGAGCTTCGGACGCGATCATGTTGATTGTAAATGATTTTGACACCGAAGCATGGCGACTGCGAGCAGAAGCCTATCTGGCACTCGGCAAGGACAAGGCTGCGGCCGACGCTTTCGCACAGGGGATGAAGGCTGGAAACGATCTGCCGCTTGCCGTCGCGTATGCGCGTTTCGCGTTGAACGCAGGTGACCTCGGGCGTGTTTCAGATATTTTACATATAATGCAAAGATTTGCGCCTTCTTCTTACAACACGCTCGTACTTGCAGGAGACCTCGCCAGCGCGCGCGGCCAGACCGATCTGGCGGTCGCGGCCTATCGCAAGACCATAGCGGCCTATCCGGACAAGGTGCCGCCCATGCTGGCGCTGGCCAATGCCTATGACGAGCAGGGCAAAGTCGACGAGGCCATGGCAGTCGTGGAGAGAGCGCGGAAGACGGGCTCCGACGATCCGGCGCTCGAGGAGCTGCGTATTCAGCTTCTGTCCGAGAAAGGGGAATGGGAGGCGATCCGACTTGCCCTGCAAGGGCGCGAAGGGGGCCTCGATCCTTCTTCCGGATCAGGCCTCACTTACGCGGAAGCGCTGCTTCGTCTCGGCCAGGCGGAACAGGCGCGGGTCCTGTTCAACCGTGCCCTGCTGCTGGCGCCGCAGAACTTCTACGCACGTAGGATGCTGGGGGAAGCCCAGTTGGCGACTGGAGATCCACGCGGCGCCTGGGCGACGCTGAAGCCACTTGCGGCAGGCACTCTGGCACGTCCCGAAGTGCTGGCTTTGGCGGAGCGCGCGGCGCGGGCCTCGGGCGATCCGCAGGCGGGCGTTCTGAAAGCCCGTCTCGATCCCGCTCGTCTGAAGGCGACGATGGCCCTGGCGGACGAGGGGCAGGCCGCTCTCTCGCGGCAGGACTGGGCGGGCGCGCTGACCGCCTATCGCGAACTGCTTCGGCGCGGGGATGATGCGGAAGTGCTCGGCTATCTCGCCACGGCTTCGGCGCGATCGGGGCAGGCCAAGGCGGCGATCGCTTATGTCGATCGTGCTTTGAAGCTGGCGCCCGGCGATCCGGAGCGCCTCCATGCCGCCGCTCTCGTCCGTCTGGAACTCGGCAAGGATCCGAAGGGCGCGCGGAAATTGCTCGAAGCGGCGGCAAGCGCCGATCCGGACAATGCGGAAATCACCCGCGACCTTGGAAAAGCGAAAGCCGCCGCCGGTTGAGGGACCGGCGACGGCTTGAGGCTGTTTAGAGCGTCGGATCAGTCGCGGCGCTTGCGGCGGCGCGCGTAGGCCAGGCCGAGCAGGCCGATGCCCATCATGCCGAGCATGCCGG
>NZ_DAISLT010000035.1:0-23107 GCF_036820275.1 Novosphingobium sp. | reverse complement strand
TTCGGGAACGGCGGTGCCGCCCGAGCTGGAACCGCCCGAAGTGCCACCCGAAGTGCCACCTGAAGTGGTTGTGCCGCCGGAGGTCGAAGTCGTCCCGCCCGAGGTGGAGGTGGTGCCACCCGAGGTCGTGGAGCCGCCGGAGGAGGACGAGGACGAAGAGGAACTGCTGCTCGACGAGCTGCTGGAGCCGCAGAGCTTCTTGCCCTGCGAGTGGCCGCAGCCGCAGGAGTGCTTGTGGCCGCCGCCGTAAGTCGCTTCGGCCGGCGAGACGAAAGCGATGGCGCTGCCGGCGGTAAGCGCCAGGGCGAGCATGGTGCTGCGGATCATTCGTATTCCCCTTGTTGCCCGAATGGGTTCACGAGAAGAAAAGCAAATGCCGTGCCAGATACGGTTTCCTGCGGGTTATGCTGGTTAACGCTCTTGCCGAGCCGTGCAATGTGTAAGCTAACCCGACGCTAATTGTGCTGGAAAGGTAGCTAACTCGAACGATCAGTCCTGCTGACGAAGGGCCACATCGTTCATGAAGCGGACGTCGTCGCCGGCAGAGAGGCGGTCGGCTTCTCCGGCGACCGCGCCCAGCATGTCGGCGAGCGGGTCCATGTCGGCCTTGGCATAGTTCCCCAGCACATAGCCGTGCACGCGGTCCTTGTGGCCGGGATGGCCTATGCCGAGCCGCACGCGGCGGAAATCGGGGCCGAGGTGCTGGTCGATCGAGCGCAGGCCGTTGTGCCCGGCATGGCCGCCGCCCTGCTTGATCTTGACCTTGAAGGGGGCAAGGTCGAGCTCGTCATGGAATACCGTGAGGTCGGACAACGCCAGCTTGTAGAAGCGCATGGCTTCGCCGACGGCGCGGCCGCTCTCGTTCATGAAGGTCGCAGGCTTCAGCAGCAGGATCTTCTGCGTGCCGATGCGGCCTTCCTGGAGCCAGCCCTGGAACTTCTTCTGCACCGGCCCGAAGCCGTGGACTTCCGCGATCGCATCGATCGCCATGAAGCCGACATTGTGGCGGTTCAGCACATATTGAGTACCGGGATTGCCGAGGCCGACCCACAGCTGCATGTCGAGAGATCCTGTAACTTGAACGCGAAACGGCCCTTCCTGCTCGCCGGTCTGGCCGGGGCGGGAAGGGCCGTTCGTTTATCCGAAGATGGCTTCGGGCGAAATTACTCGCCTTCGCCTTCCTTCGCCGTGTCGCCTTCCGAGCTCTTCAGAGCCGAGGGGGCGGCGATCGTGGCGATCGTGAAGTCACGGTCGTTGATCGCGCTCTCGACACCGGCCGGAAGCTTCACGTGGTGGATGTGGATCGATTCGCCCACGTCGAAACCGGTCACGTCGATGACGATTTCGTGCGGGATCTTCTCGGCGTCGCAGACGAGTTCGAGCTCGTGGCGAACGACGTTCAGAACGCCGCCGCGCTTCAGGCCCGGCGAGGCGTCTTCGTTGGCGAAGACCACCGGCACGTTGACGTGCACGGTCGCGCCCTTGACGATGCGCAGGAAGTCAGCGTGGAGCGGACGATCGGTGACGGGGTGGAAGGCAACGTCCTTCGGCTGCGTCCGGAACTTCTTGCCGCCGACTTCGACTTCGATGATCGAGTTGAAGAAGTGGCCGGTTCCGAGCTGGCGGGCCAGCTCCTTTTCCTCGACGTGGATCGCGAGGGGTTCTTCGTTGCCGCCATAGACAACGGCGGGGACGCGGCCATCGCGACGCAGTGCACGGGAGGCTCCCTTGCCAGCCCGATCACGCGTCTCGGCCGGCAGGTTAAGCGTATCGCTCATGGGGACTTGCCTTTCAAAACTGGATAAATGTCGGATACGGACCGCGTGTCGGCCTGCACCGCCCCGTCACGCCTCCAGGGATGACCATGACGGGAAGCGCGCGCCCTTAATGCGGAATGCGCGAAAAGGCAAGTATCCGGCGACTATTGGATCCGCGTGACCGTGTAGCCTTTCTGCGCCAGCATCGCCGGAAGGCCTTCCGGCCCTGCCATATGCGCGGCACCGACCGCTACGAAAGGCCGCTTGCCGCCGTCGATGGCCTGGGCGATCCGGGCGGTCCAGTCGCGATTGCGGCCCACGAACAGCACTGCGCGCAGTTCGGGATCGGCCAGCAGTCCTTTGCGGGTTTCCTGCTCGATCGTCGCCATGTCGCCCTTTCGCCAGCTTGCCGCGAGATCGGCATCGGAACGATCCGCCTCCGCCACGACCGCGGAGAGCAGATCGCGCTGCTCGCGTTCGGGCAGGCTGTCGAACAGGCCAAGCTGTTTCGCGGCGCCTTCCAGTTCGACGACCGGGCGCTTGCCGGCGGCGGCGATCACGCCCCGGTCCACGCCGTTGCGGGCCTCGTCCTTGTTCGCACCGGCCTGCGCGACGGTGAGGGCTGCGGCCCAGGTATCCATCGCCGCGAAGTCGCCATCGCCATAGCCGCCCTTTTTCAGCAGGGTTTCGAGGGCAGGCCGCTCGGCAGGCGCTATCCGCTGGGAGAGCGGCGGCTGCCCCTCGTTCCGGGCGAGGCGGGCGAAAGTGGCGGCAACTTCATTTTCATCCGCAAGATTGCCGACTTCAACCATGATTTCATGGGAATCATCGAGGGCCTGCCGGACTTTTCCGGTCTGCCAGAGCAAAGGTGCCTTGGCGCTATGGATCGTGCCGAAGAGCCATGCCGTCTCGCCGTCCGGGCTTTCGACGTGCCAGAGCGCGGGTCTCGCCGCTTCCGGGCTCGGGCTGCAGGCGAAGAGGGTGAGTGCGGCGCCCAGCAGGGCCAGTCTCGGAAGGAGCTTGCGCATTGGCCTATTGCACCCGGACCGATCGGATCCCGGCCTTGGCCAGTTCGTCCTGAACGCTTCCGCGTCCGGCGAGATGGCCGGCGCCCACGGCCACGAAAACGACCCCCGGCTCGGCCATCCGCGCCTTGAGCCACTTGGCCCAGGCCTTGTTGCGGTTGGTGATGAGCGTCTTGCGCATCACTTCGTCCGACTCGTCCTCGTTGAGCAGCTTGGCCAGTTCCTCGGCCTGTCCGGCCTTCCAGGCCTCGACAAGCTTGGCGATATCCTCACGCAAGGTGGGAAGTTGTTCCAGTACCTCTTTGAGATAACTGCGTTGGCTCTTCTCGGGCAGGCCGGCGAAGAGGCCGATCTGATAGTCCGCGGTTTCGAGCGGATGGCGCGCGACCTTGCTGGCGGCGGCCTTGGTCTCGATCTGGGTTTCGATCCCGTTGGCCTGCTCGTAGCCTGCCGCCTTCAGCGGTAGCAGCGACAGCACCAGACCGGCGTACCAGGGCTGGAACTTGTCGAAGGATTCCGCTGGAAGTCCCAGTTTTAAAAGCGCTTTTTCAAGATTGTCCCGCTCCGGGGCGCTCAGGCTTTCGCGCAGCGTCGTACCGTCATGGCGCATGCCCTTGTCCATGAAGACTTTCTGAAGCGTCTCCGGCGAATCGAGCATGGTTTCCGTCACCAGCAGGTTCGCGGATTCGAAGGCCTGTTGCACCGGGCCGTGAAACCAGTCGGCATTTTCGGGCAGGATATGGATCGTGCCGAAAAGATAGATCGTGGTGTCCTTGTCGGCGATCTTCCAGAGCGCGGGGCGCGCCGGAACGACGGCCTCGGCGCGCGGTTCGGCGACGGCGGTCTGCGCCTCTTGAGCCAGTACCGGCGGCGCGAACAGGAACAGCGGGGCGAGGGCGAGGAGGCGGAGGCGCCTGCGGGTCCGGGGCATGCGGGAAAAGATCATCGGGTTTCCTTGGAAGGAAAGAAGCAAACGCGCAGCTTAACAGCGTCATTCGGCCGGGAGATAGCCGCAGGCGCGGGTTTGGGGTAGCGTGGCCTTGGATTTAACTGGTGTCTGCGCGGTTGATTTGCCGGGTTCGATCCGCCAAAGGCCGCGAAGCCAAGAGTTTTGACGGGATTTCGATGTCGACCGCAGCGCAGCAGCCGCTCAGTTTCCAGGACATGATCCTGACGCTCCACAATTTCTGGAGCGCGCAGGGCTGCCTCATTCTTCAGCCTTATGACATGCGCATGGGGGCAGGGACCTTCCATCCGGCCACGACGCTGCGCGCGCTCGGCCCGGAGCCGTGGAAGGCCGCCTATGTCCAGCCTTCGCGCCGCCCCACCGACGGCCGCTATGGCGAGAACCCGAACCGCCTCCAGCACTACTACCAGTATCAGGTGATCCTGAAGCCGAACCCGGACAACCTTCAGGAACTCTACCTCGCCAGCCTCGCCGCGATCGGCGTGGACCCGCTGGCGCACGACATTCGCTTCGTGGAAGACGACTGGGAAAGCCCGACGCTCGGCGCCTGGGGCCTGGGCTGGGAAGTCTGGTGCGACGGCATGGAAGTGACGCAGTTCACTTACTTCCAGCAGGTCGGCGGGTTCGACTGCAAGCCGGTCGCCGGTGAGCTGACTTACGGTCTCGAACGCCTCGCGATGTACATCCAGGGCGTCGACCGCGTCTACGACCTGCGGTTCAACAACGAAGGCGTGAGCTACGGCGACGTGTTCCTCGCCAACGAGCAGCAGATGTCGAAGTACAACTTCGAGATCGCCGATACCGAGGCGCTCTTCGCGGGCTTCAAGGCCGCCGAGGCCGAATGCATGCGCTGCATCGAGGCGGAAATCCCGCTCGCCGCCTATGACCAGGCGATCGAGGCCAGCCATCTCTTCAACCTGCTTCAGGCACGGGGCGTGATCTCCGTGCAGGAGCGCGCCAGTTACATCGGCCGCGTCCGCGATCTCGCCAAGGGATCGTGCGAGGCCTGGATCGAGAAGAACAAGACCGAATGGGAAGCCAAGTTCCCGGGGTGGACCGTATGACCGACTTCCTTCTCGAACTGCGCTCGCAGGAAATCCCGGCCCGCATGCAGGCCGGTGCCCGTGCCGATCTGGAAAAGCTGTTCCGCAAGGACATGGCCGCTGCCGGTGTCGCGGTGGGCGAAGTCACCGTGTGGTCGACCCCGCGCCGCCTCGCGCTGATCGCACGCGGCCTTCCGCTCGCCACCGAAGCGGTGCATGAGGAGACCAAGGGCCCGGCCACCAGCGCGCCGGAGCAGGCGCTCGAAGGCTTCCTGCGCAAGACGGGTCTCACCAAGGATCAGCTCGAAATCCGCGATCTCAAGGGCAAGGACACGTACTTTGCCGTCGTCGAGAAGCCGGGCCGCGCCGTGGCCGAAGTGCTGGGCGAAGTGATCCCCGCGATCATCCGCAACTTCCCCTGGCCCAAGTCGCAGCGCTGGGGCACCGCCTCGATCTCGACGGAATCGCTGCGCTGGGTGCGCCCGCTCTCGGGCATCGTCGCGATCCTCGGCGAGGATCTGGTCGAATGCGAAGTGGGTGGCATCCGCTCGTCCTACGTGACCCTCGGCCACCGTTTCCACGCACCCGGCGAGATCACCATCGGCGGCGCGCATGACTATGCCGACAAGCTGCACCTCGCCCACGTTCTCGTGAACCACGAGGAACGCCAGGACATCGTGCGCACCAAGGCGCGCGACGCGGCCACGGCTGCCGGTCTCGTGCTGGTGGAGGACGAAGGCCTGGTGATCGAGAACGCGGGCCTCACCGAATGGCCGGTGCCGCTGCTCGGCCGCTTCGAGGAAGACTTCCTGGAAGTTCCGCCCGAGACGATCCAGCTGACCGCGCGCGTGAACCAGAAGTATTTCGTCTGCGAAGACGCGGCAGGTTCTCTTGCCAACGCCTTCATTTGTACGGCAAATATCGTTGCGACCGATCATGGTGCGGCGATCGTCGACGGCAACCGCAAAGTTCTGGCCGCCCGCCTTTCGGACGCCCGCTTCTTTTGGCAGCAGGACCGCAAGACGCCGCTTTCGGTTCACGCCGAGAAGTTGGCGCGCATCACCTTCCACGAAAAGCTGGGCACTGTCGCCGACAAGGTCGAGCGCGTGGCAAAGCTGGCCGAATGGCTGGCCAGCGAAGGCGTGGTGCCGAACTGCGACCCCGTGCTCGCGCGTCAGGCGGCGGAACTCTGCAAGGCCGATCTCGTCACCGAGATGGTCGGAGAGTTCCCTGAACTTCAGGGGCTTATGGGTGGTTATTACGCCCGCGCCGAAGGCCTGCCGGACGCCGTGGCCGATGCCATTCGCGATCACTACAAGCCGGTCGGGCAGGGCGACGAAGTCCCCACCGCGCCGGTGACTTTGGCGTTGGCGCTGGCGGACAAGCTGGACACGCTCCGCAGCTTCTTCGCGATTGATGAAAAGCCGACCGGCTCGAAAGACCCGTTTGCCCTGCGCCGCGCGGCGCTTGGCATCATCCGTCTCATCACCGATAACGGCTTGCGCTTCGGTGCGGCGGAAGGCGACTTGCTCGACTTCTTCGCGGATCGCCTCAAGGTCCAGCAGAAGGAAGCCGGTGTCCGTCACGATCTGATCGATGCGGTCTTCGCGCTCGGCGGGGAGGACGATCTCGTTCGCCTGCTCGCCCGCGTCCATGCGCTCCAGGCATTCGTTTCGACCGACGACGGCGTGAACCTGCTCGCGGGTTACAAGCGCGCGGCCAATATCCTCAAGAAGGAAGACTGGCACGGCGTCGAGGGCGAGATTTCGCGTACCGGCGAGGAAGACCCGCTGGCCGGTGTCGAGGACCCCGATCTCGCCGAAGTGATCGCTGCGAAGATGGCCCATCGCCACGCCAGCGAGCAGGCGCCCGCCTATCAGGCCGAGCCTGCTGAACTGGCCCTGATCGATGCCGTTTCGGCTGCGGAAACCGAAGTGGCGCGGGCCGTTTCGGCGGAGGACTTCGCGGCAGCCATGACCGCGCTGGCCTCGCTTCGCGCGCCGATCGACGCGTTCTTCGAGCACGTTACCGTCAACGATGCCGATCCGCTCAAGCGCCAGGCGCGCCTTGCCCTGCTTGATCGCTTCCGCGCGGCAGTCCACAAGGTGGCCGACTTCTCGCGGATCGAGGGCTGACCGATCTCCCCCGGCTTCGCGGAATGTTGTAAAACAGGAAGGGAAGCCGGGGATCGATGAGCAGGCAGGTCTATACGTTCGGCGGCAATGCCGGGAACGACAAGGCGACGCGCGAGGACGTGCGCGCCCGTGACAAGGTCATCGTCGGCGGCAAGGGTGCGAACCTTGCGGAAATGGCCGGGATCGGCCTGCCGGTGCCGCCGGGCTTCACGATCACCACCGAGGAATGCGTGAAGTATCTCGCCGAGGGCGGGGACTTCTCGGACGATCTGCGATCCGACGTGGCGCAGGCACTGACCCATATTGAGGAGACTGTCGGCAAGCGCTTCGGCGATCCGGGCGATCCGTTGCTGGTCTCGGTCCGTTCGGGGGCACGGGTCTCGATGCCGGGCATGATGGACACCGTGCTCAATCTCGGCCTCAACGACGCGACCGTCGAGGGCCTCAGCGAGGTTTCCGGCGACGCGCGTTTCGCCTGGGACAGCTACCGCCGCTTCATCCAGATGTATTCCGACGTCGTTCTCGGCCTCGATCATGGCCGCTTCGAGGAAGCGCTGGAGATCGTCAAGGAAGACAATGGCTACATGAACGACGTCGAACTGGCGGCGTCGGACTGGCAGGCGATTGTCCGGGAGTACAAGGGTATCGTCGAGCAGGAACTCGGCCGCCCGTTCCCGCAGGACGTGCAGGAGCAGCTCTGGGGCGCGATCCGCGCGGTGTTCGATTCCTGGGATTCCGACCGCGCCAAGGTCTATCGTCGCCTCAACGACATTCCGGGCGACTGGGGCACGGCCGTCAATGTTCAGGCCATGGTCTTCGGCAATATGGGCGATACCTCGGCCACCGGGGTCGCCTTCACCCGCGATCCGGCGACGGGCGAGAAGGCCTATTACGGCGAATGGCTGGTCAATGCCCAGGGCGAGGATGTCGTCGCCGGTATCCGCACCCCGCAATATCTCACGAGGGCCGCTCGCGAGCGGGCCGGAGCCAGGCCGCTGTCGATGGAAGAGGCGATGCCCGCGGCTTACGGCGAGCTGGCCGCAGTATTCGAACTGCTCGAACAGCACTACCGCGACATGCAGGACATCGAATTCACCGTCGAACGCGGCAAGCTCTGGATGCTCCAGACCCGATCCGGCAAGCGTACCGCCAAGGCCGCGCTCAAGATGGCAGTCGACATGGTCGAAGAGGGCCTGATCGACGAGGCCACCGCGATCCGCCGTGTCGATCCGATGGCGCTCGACCAATTGCTGCATCCGACGCTCGACCCCAAGGCACCGCGCGACATTCTCGGCAAGGGGCTGCCCGCCTCGCCGGGAGCCGCTTCGGGGGCGATCGTGCTCGATGCCGATACCGCGGAGAAGCGGGCGGAGCGCGGCGATGCGGTGATCCTCGTGCGCGTAGAGACTTCGCCGGAGGACATTCACGGCATGCACGCCGCGCGCGGCATCCTGACGGCGCGAGGCGGCATGACCAGCCACGCGGCGGTCGTGGCGCGCGGCATGGGGCGCCCTTGCGTGTCGGGTGCCTCGGGCCTGTCCATCGACATGAAGACCCGCAGCCTGCGCATGGGCCGCCGCGAGTTTCGCGAAGGCGACGTCATCACGCTCGACGGTTCGACCGGCGAGATCATGGCCGGTGAAGTGCCGACCATCGAGCCGGAACTGGCCGGCGACTTCGGCACGCTGATGGTCTGGGCGGACCGGCACCGCCGCATGAAAGTGCGCACCAATGCCGAGACCCCGGCCGATTGCCGGATGGCGCGCCAGTTCGGTGCCGAGGGCATCGGCCTGTGCCGTACCGAGCACATGTTCTTCGATGCGGGCCGTATCTCGGCCGTGCGCCAGATGATCCTGGCCGAGGACGAGACGGGACGCCGCGCGGCGCTGGACAAGCTGCTGCCGGAGCAGCGGGCGGACTTCATCGCGATATTCGAGGTCATGGCCGGGCTGCCGGTCACGATCCGCCTGCTCGATCCGCCGCTCCACGAATTCCTCCCGCACGGGGATGCCGAGTTCGCCGATCTTTCGGAAAGCATCGGCATCGGCGTCGATACGCTGCGGCGCCGGGCGGAGGAGCTCCATGAGTTCAACCCGATGCTCGGCCATCGCGGTTGTCGTCTGGGCATCACCTTCCCCGAAATCTACGAGATGCAGGCCCGTGCCATCTTCGAGGCGGCCTGCGAAGTCGCGGCGGCTTCAGGTGAAGCCATCGTGCCGGAAGTGATGATCCCGCTCGTCGCCACGCGGCGCGAGTTGCAGATCCTCAAGAAGCTGGTCGACGAGACAGCCGCAAGGGTCTTTGCCGAGCAGGGCCGGACGCTGGACTACATGGTCGGCACGATGATCGAGCTGCCCCGCGCCGCGCTCATGGCCGGCGAGATTGCGCAGGAAGCGAGGTTCTTCTCGTTCGGGACCAATGACCTGACCCAGACGACGCTCGGCGTATCCCGCGACGATGCCGCGCGCTTCCTCAGTCCTTACGTCGAGAAGGGGATCTATCCGCGCGATCCGTTCGTCAGTCTCGATGTCGAAGGGGTCGGCCAACTCGTGCAGATGGGCGCCGAGCGTGGACGCGCGACCGACCCCACGCTCAAGCTCGGCATCTGCGGCGAACATGGCGGAGACCCGGCCTCGATCGCGTTCTGCGAGAAGATTGGGCTGGACTACGTTTCGGCATCGCCGTTCCGCGTGCCGATCGCGCGACTTGCGGCGGCACAGGCGGCCCTCAGCTGAAAACCCAATGCGCTGAAAACGAAAAAGGCCGGAAAGATCCTCCGGCCTTTTTCTATTTCCTCCAACCGGACAGGGTCAGGATTTCGAACCGCTCGACGGTTCGGCCGTCTTCTCCCGCAGCCGCAAAGGCCTCCTTTGCCCGCGACAGGGCCGCCTTGCCCAGCACCGGCGGGGCATCCGCCAGCACGCCGCCGATGGCCTGCGCGCGAATGTCGCCGACAAGCCGCTCAAGGCTGCGGAAGCCGACTTGCAGGGGGCGCTGGTCGATCACCGGATCGGCGAAGAGCGTGCGCTGGAGCAGCTGTCCGCCCGCGCGTACGTCGACCATCGGATGGACCCGTGCCGCCGGGCGATCGGCATCGGCGGCCAGCATCACGTCGCGCAGGACCGGCAGGCTTCCGGCGGAAAGGAAGCTGGCGATCATCATCCCGCCCGGCGCCAGGGCCTTGCGGATATGGACGAGCGCCCCCGGCAGGTCGTTGACGGTGTCGAGCGTGCCGAGGCTGGCGATCAGGTCGAAGCCTTCGAACGGGTAAGGCGCTTCCTCGTCGAATCCTTCCGCCGGTTCCACTTGCGTGACCTCGACGCCTTGCGCAGTGAGGGCCGCGGCGAGGATGCCGGTCCACTCGCCCACGACCAGCGCGCGTTTGGGTTCGAAGCGCAGGAAGGAGAGGCGATCGAGAACGTCCTCCACCATGTCGTCGTGCAGATAATGCGGCGCATCGGGCAATCGCTGGGCAACGAGGGCGCGGCGGCGAGCGGCGAGGCGGCGGGCGGGCGAGAAGATGCGGGGGGGAGCTTTGCTGGCCATGCCGCCCCCCTGCCGCTTTGCGAGCCTGCGTGCAATCGCTCTTCCTGCAAGCGGGTTAACGTCTTGTAGCTTGCCCACGCGAGAGCGGCGGCTAGCCTTTGCGGCGATGACTCTTGCGCGCGCCCTCGAACCGCTCGTCGATCTGATCTTTCCGCCGCGCTGTCCGCTCTGCGGGGCAGGGCTGAGCAGCCATGGCGGTCTCTGCCCGACCTGCTGGAGCGAGCTGGCGATACCCGGTGAGCCGTGCTGTGCGACCTGTTCGCGCCCTTTCGGGGAGGGGGTGCCGGAAGGCGCGCTCTGCGCGCCGTGTCTGGGCGATCCGCCGCGTCACGACGGCATTGCCGCCGCCACGCTCTACAATCCCGCCTCGCGCAAGCTCGTGCTGGCCCTGAAGCACGGCAACCGCATTTCGCATGCGCGGTTCATGGCCCGGCTGATCGGTGCGAAGCTGCCTTTCGTGGACGAGACATGGCTGGTCGTTCCCGTCCCTCTGCATCGCTGGCGCATCTGGCGGCGCGGCTACAACCAGGCGGCGGAACTGGCGCGGGAAATTGCGCGCTCCACCGGCGGCGTTCTGGCTGTCGACCTGCTGGAGCGGCGCAAGCCGACGCCTTCGTTGGGCGGACTGGGCAAGGCCGCGCGAAAGCGGGTGCTCTCCGGTGCCATTGCCGTTCGTCCTTCCCGCAAACCCTTGCTGAAAGAGGCGCGGGTACTGCTGGTCGACGATGTGCTGACGAGCGGAGCTACCAGCGACGCCTGTGTGTCCAGGCTCAAGCGAGGCGGCGCGCGAAAAGTCGTCATCGCGTGCTTTGCGCGGGTGCTCGACGAAGCTCTGGACGATGTGTCGAAGGACAGGCCCTGAAGGAGGGGCATGTCGCGCATGCCCGAAGCGCATACGAAAACGCCCGGAACTTGTGGCTCCGGGCGTCCTCGTGACGAAACTGTTGAGCCCTGCATTGCAGTTCGGCGGTCCCCCTGTCGGCCGCCTGGCCCGATCCCTCATTAACCTGAAACCAGACCACCCGAGAGTATCCGGTCTTGTTCCCTGAACCGTGGCGCTTGTATCAGCTACCTATGGATCAGCAGCAACCCCCAGCTGCATGCAGACATTCCTACGAAACCGCGGGGTTGAAAAGAGGGACTGCGCGGCTACGAGGATTTTGGTCAACGCCTGTGGTTATCGTGCAACAACGGCGTCCAATGAATTCTAATCGGAGAAATTTCCGGCATGTCCGAAGTGAGCAAAGCTGAACGCGAACTGGGAACGTCGTTCCTTCCGCGATTCGATGCCCAGGGTCTTCTCATTGCGATCGCCGTCGATTCGCAGACGCGGGACATCCTGATGGTGGCCTACATGAACGCCGAGGCGCTGGAGAAGACGCGCGAAACCGGGCTTGCCCATTTCCACTCGCGCTCGCGCGGCAAGCTCTGGCTGAAGGGAGAGACTTCGGGCCATTTCCTGCGTGTCGAGGAAGTGCTCGTCGACTGCGATCAGGACGCGATCGAACTGCGCGTGCGTCCTGAAGGTCCGGCCTGCCATACCGGCGCGAGAAGCTGTTTTTACAGGAAGTTATCGGGCGATTCCCTGATTCGCGTCTTGGACTAAGCAGTTAGCCGGCTGCCGAATAACCGAAGTAACGGAACCCGGTTCTTTGCCCGGAGAACATGGACTTATTGTGCTGATTTCAAAATTAACCAAGGAATCAGCATCTTCCTCCCAGCACCATTGAGCGGATAGAGCGGACGGATCATCGCAATCGGCTCGCAAGAGATCTTCGACGAAGGAACTATCCGGCTCGACAGGGTGCAAGGGCCTTCCTTGGCCGTGCCCGTCCTACGAAAAAAATCGTTGAACGGCGGAGGCTTTGGTCGGTGCTTCGTGCCCCATGTACCGATTGGCGGCTCTGTCTGCTTTCGGTTTGCCGCGTTTTCGAGGCAGGCCGGTAGTGAGGAGATGGGTGCCCTGCCGGGTGCCTGGGGCGCATGAATGGAAGGGAAGCATCGATGAAGCACAAAGCGTTGATAGCCGCCGTGGCGTTGGGGCTCTCCGCAGCTCCGACGGGGGCCATGGCAATAACGCCGTCCTCCAGCAACTTCTCCAGCAATATCCCGTCGTCGATTCTCTCGGCGCTTTCGGGTCTGGGGAATGCCAGCTGGGGTAATATCAGCTGGGGTAACATCAGCTGGGGCAGCACCGGTCCCGGTGGCGCCAGCTGGGGTAACATCAGCTGGGGCAACATCAGCTGGGGTAACATCCCCGGCGGTTGGGATCCGGACGACGGCAAGTCGGACGGCTGCTGAGCTGACGGCTTGACCACCGTGGCCGTCCTTTGCGGGACGGCCACGGCTTGGAAAAGTCATCCGTTCAGGATCTCATCGAAAAACGCGAGCAGGGCGGCCCAGCTCTGGCGGTCGGCGCTTGCATCATATCCGATCGCGGCCATTCCGCGCTCGTCGCTGCCCGGATCGGTGAAGCCGTGCCGCACGCCCGAGTAGGCATGGAAGTGCCAGTTAGCGCCCGCGCGGTCCATTTCTTCCCAGAAACCGATGACCTGTTCGCGGGGAACCAGGGGATCGGCATCGCCGTGGCAGACCAGGATACGCGGCTTGATCGCGCCCGGCTCAGCCGGTGCGACGGTCGACAGCGTGCCATGGAAACTGACGGCGGCGGCAAGATCCTCGCCGCTGCGTGCCGCTTCCAGAACGGCCTGGCCGCCCATGCAGTAGCCGATCCCGAGAACGGGCAGGCCCGCCGCTTCGGGAAGCGCCTTCAGTGCGGCAATGGCGGCGGAGATACGGGCACGGTAGTGTCCATTATCGGCCCGCAGCTTCTCGGCCATCGGGAACGAGGCTTCGAAGCTGGCGACCGGCTCGCCGTAGAAATCCGCGACCAGCACCAGATAGCCGAGATCGGCCAGCATCCCGGCGCGGCGCTCCATCGGCGCGTTGAAGTTGGCGATCGTCGGGAAGAGGATCACCGCGGCGCGCGGCGATCCTTCGGGACGGGCGAGATGGCCGGTCAGTTCCTGACCGGCGTGGCTGTAGGCAATCGTGTCGAGCATGGTCATTCCGGCAGGAAGTCCGGCACCGAGAGATAGCGCTCGCCGGTGTCGTAGTTGAAGCCGAGCACGCGGCTGCCTTCGGGCAGTTCCTTGAGCTTCTCGGCGATGGCGGCAAGCGTCGCCCCCGAGCTGATGCCCACGAGCATGCCTTCCTCGGTCGCGCAGCGGCGCGCCCATTCCTTGGCGTCGGCCGGATCGACCTGAAGCGCACCGTCGATCGACTGGGTGTGGAGGTTGGCGGGAACGAAACCGGCGCCGATGCCCTGGATCGGGTGCGGACCGGGCTGGCCGCCCGAGATCACCGGCGAAAGCGTCGGCTCCACGGCATAGGCCTTGAGCGAGGGCCAGGTCTGCTTGAGTGTCTCGGCGCAGCCGGTGAGGTGGCCGCCGGTGCCGACGCCGGTGATCAGAACGTCGATCGGGGTTTCGGCGAAGTCGGCGAGGATTTCCTGCGCGGTCGTCTCGACGTGGACGGCGACGTTGGCGGGGTTCTCGAACTGCTGCGGCATCCACGAACCGGGAATGGTTTCCAGCAGTTCCTTGGCGCGCTCGATCGAGCCCTTCATGCCCTTTTCACGCGGGGTGAGGTCGAACGTGGCGCCATAGGCCAGCATCAGGCGGCGACGCTCGATCGACATCGATTCGGGCATGACGAGGACGAGTTTGTAGCCCTTGACCGCCGCCACCATGGCCAGGCCGATGCCGGTATTGCCCGAGGTCGGCTCGATGATCGTGCCGCCGGGCTTCAGGGTGCCGTCCGCCTCGGCCGCCTCGATCATGGCGAGCGCGATGCGGTCCTTGATCGAGCCGCCGGGATTGGTCCGCTCTGCCTTCACCCAGACTTCATGGTCGGGGAACAGGCGCGAAAGGCGGATATGCGGGGTATTGCCGATCGTGGCGAGGATGCTGTCGGCCTTCATGTTTCATGCTCCCATCGTGGTGCGAAGGTACGGGCGCGGCGGATCTCGGGAAAGCTCCAGGCCCAGATTGCGGTAATGACTATGGCAGCGCCGCCGCCGAAGACAACAGCCCCGGTGGCGCCGAGCAAGGCTGCTGCCACGCCCGACTGCATCTCGCCAAGTTCGTTCGACGCCGAAATGGCGAGACCGGAAATCGCGGAGACGCGCCCGCGCTTGTCGTCCGGCGTGCGCAGCTGGACCAGAGAACTCCGGATGAACACGGAGATCATGTCCGCCGCGCCGAGCAGGGCGAGGAAGCCCAGCGAGATCACGAAGCTGCGCGAGAGGCCGAAGCCGACCGTCATGGCGCCATAGGCGGCGACGGACAGCAGCATCTTCACGCCGACGTTCTTCGCCAGCGGCTTGAAGGACAGCCAGATCGCCACGGTGGCGGCGCCGACGGCGGTCGCGGCGCGCATCTGTCCGAGACCTTCAGGGCCGACATGGAGAATGTCACGCGCGAAGACGGGCATCAGCGCGGTCGCGCCGCCCAGCAGCACGGCGAAGAGGTCGAGCGTGATGCTGCCGAGCAGGAAGCGCTCGCGCCAGATGAAGTGGAACCCGTCGACGATCTGGCGGACCGGATGGTCGCGCCGTGCGTCCTTGGGCACCGGCGGCAGGTTGCGGATGCTGGTGATGCTGAAAGCGGCGATCGCCATGAGCACCGCCGCGACCCAGTAAGGCGTGGCGTGATGCCGCGCGAAGAGGAAGCCGAAGGCTGCGGGCCCGATGATCGTTCCCGCCTCGATCGCGATCGAGTTGAAGGCGATGGCGCGCGGGATCAGCGATACCGGAACGATGTTCGGCGCGATCGCGGTCATCGAGGGGCTGACGAAGACGCGGGCGATCCCGTGGAGCGCCGCGAAGACGTAAAGCACTGGCAGGCTGCGCAGGTCGAGTTCCGTAACCAGCGCAAGGCCGATCGCGACCAGCACGTCGGCGGCCATGGCCAGTCCTGCGACTTTGCGCCGGTCGAAGCGGTCGGCGATGACGCCTGCTACCGGGGTCAGCAGGAAGATCGGCAGGAACTGCGCAAGACCCAGCAGACCGAGCTGGAACGAAGCCTGGGTGATCGACATGCCGTAGACGCTGCGGGCGACGTCGTAGAGCTGGTAGCCGATGATCACGACCATGCCGGTCGAGGCGAAGACTACCGCGAAACGGGCGAGCCAGAACTTGCGGTAATCGGCAATGCGCAGCGGCGAGCTTGGCTCGGCCGCTGCGGAAGGGCTTGATGTCTCTGTCGTACTCACGGGTGGCTGCATGGCAGCATGTCAAAGCATTGCCAAGACATGCTGCTTATGAGAATTTTTCGCAGCCTGTTTTGGCTTAGTACGTGAAGCGGGCGGTCAGGCGCACGTCGCGTCCGGCGATGGGAACGAAGTCCCGCGTTTCCGAAGCGGCAAGCCGGCCCGTCACGTCGAGCAGGTTGTCCGCCGCCAGTATCAGCGAAAGCGGGCCCTGCGCGCCGAACGGACGCCAGGTGGCGCTGGCGTTGACGAGCGTGAAGGCATTGGTCGGGTTCTCGTTCTCGGTCACGCGGGACTGCTTGGCATTCCACTCGACTTCGCCGCGCAGGCTGAACGAGGCGGCATCGAATTCCAGTCCGCCGCGGGCGCGCAGCGGGGGAATGCGGGGGACCGGTCCCATGTTCACCAGCTTGGCGTGGGTATAGTCCACGCCGCCGTCGGCCTTGAGCGACTTGTCGCCCCAATGCGCGAAAGTGACGCCGCCCTCGGCCTCGATGCCACGGAAGCGGGCAGGGGCTTGGAGGTACTGGTAGACCGGGAAGTCCTCGATCACTTCGCCGGTCGGAACGGCGGTGATGAAGTTGGCGAAATTGGTGCCGAACACGGTCACCGAGCCGACGATGTCGCCGCCGTTATAGCGCGCTCCGGCCTCGATGCTGTCGCTGCGCTCGACCTTGAAGTTGGGATTGCCGCGTTCGTAGGACTGGGTGGCATCGTGCATGCCGTCGACGAACAGCTCTTCCGCCGAAGGCGCGCGCTCGCCATGCGAATAGTTGACCGAGAGCGTAACCGTGTCGGTCGGATGCCAGGCCGCACCGGCTACCGCCGCGTACTGGTCGAAGTTGCGATGTTCAGCCGAGGGGACCGTGTCGATCCGGGTGTTCTCGTAGCGCAGTGCGCCTTCGAGATCGAACTGGCCGACTTCAAGGCGCTGGAGCGTGAAGACCGCGAAACGATCAGTATTGGTGTTCGGCAGCAGCTTCTCGTCACCGGTGATGCGAAGCTGCGAGGAGGAATACTGGACGCCGCTGGAGCCGCTCCAGATGCCGTGCCGGGCCTGGTCGGCCTGCAAGCGGACTTCCAGCGCCTGGTTGTGGAACTGGGTGCCGATGTCGCCGCCCTCGATTTCGGCATGCTCGTAGTCGCCATAGGCGCCGCGCACTTCAACGCGCTTGAGGAAGCCTTCGAGGTTGAGTCCGGCGCGCAAGTCCACGCGGGTCTGGCGCAGAGAGATGCTGGTGGCTTCCGGGTCGGCCGAGGGGCGCGGCGGAATGCCGTAATCGGTCGCGAGGCGCTGGACCGAGACGCCGATGTCGCCGCCGTCGTCGATGAAGGCGAGGCCGCCGCCGTAAGTCCATCCCTCGGTGCCGCTGTTGGCGATCTTGCCGCGCTTGTTCGCCTGCTGGGTCAGCGTCGCCGCGCCGGTGAGATCGCCGGCATCGGCAAGATCGCTCGCCTGCGTCAGCGTCTGTGCGCGCAGCTCAGGCGAAAGGACGTAGCCGCCGACGTGAAGGTCGTCGCTGTGATAGTAGGAGGCGTCGAAATGGGCGACGAGGCGGCTGGCGAGGCGCACGTCGGTAGCCACGCCGCCATTGACCATGTTGGCGGCCGTTCCGAACGAACCGAGCGCATCGACGGTGAAGGCCTTGTCGGGAACCTTGCGGGGAATGCGCTTGTCGACGGCGTTGACCGCACCGCCCGCCGGATCGCTGGCATAGAGCAGGACGCGAGGGCCGTGGAGCACTTCGACGCGCTCGACATTGAGCGTATCGAGCGAAACTGCGTGGTCGGCCGAGACCGAGGAGGCGTCAAGCGAGCCGATGCCGTCGAGCAGGACCTGGACACGCGGGCCGTCGAAGCCGCGCAGGACCGGACGCGAGACGCCGGGGGCGAAGCCGGTGCTGGAAACGCCGGGCAGGCTCGCCAGCATCTCGCCGATCTGCGGCTTGAGATCGCGGGTCAGCGCTTCGCCCGAAAGCACGACGGGCGCCGAGATGGGATCGGCGTTGCCGGAAATGAGGCGGCCGGTGACGATGATGTCGGCGCCGCTCTCCTGCGGATGCCCGTCCGCGTCGGCAGGCGCGACTGCGGTCGCGGTCTGGGCGTTGGCCGTAATGGGCAGCATTGCCAGCGTCGTGGAGATGGCACTGGCGGTTACCAGCAAGGCGATTCGGGCGGTTGGGAGCGTCATGCCCAACCGGCTAATTGCGAGGATATAACATATCAATGCTGAAGTGTTTCACCGCGACGGACTGAGGCGTATGTGAGACGAACGGAGTTCGCCATTGAAGTTGCGAGAAATTAACGTCCGCTTTTCGCCGAAACCCCGTCAGCGACGGGGGCGCAAGCGCGGGTTTGGCTGAACCGTATCGACCAGCTTGAGGAAGTCGTCGACGCGGATGATCCGCTCGAACTGGAAGCCTGCACGGCCTTCGTGCGCCCAGATCATATGCGCTTCGATCCGGCCGATCACCGGCAGGCGCATGACGAGACGTTCGCCGCGCTCCAGCGGCAGCTCGCCTTGCGACATGAAACCCTGGGCGGAGAGGTTGACGATGTGCAGATGCAGGTCGCCGAGCTGACGGTGTTCCGCAATCACCGGGTAATCGACGGGGTGGCGCGCCGCACGACGCTTGTCGGTTACAGTGAGCTGCGCTCCTGCAGTCATCTTTATGGCCTCTGTTGTGTCCGTGAGCGGGAACGGTGCACCGAAATGGCAAAGAAACGGTAAACCCGTTCACTTCTGCGCATAGATGGGCGGCAAGATGTGCCTACCGTACGCCAAAGCGCCCCGGTTCGCGAAAACCGGGGCGCTTTTTGATAGGGTTGCTTCGGCAAACCCTTACGGGGCTATCCTGGGTGAGAGGTTATTGCCCCTTGAGGATCGCGTGCTTCTTCTTGCCGAGGCTGAGCTTACGGGTTTCGCCGGAGGCGACTTCGATCAGGAACGCCGGGTCGTCCATCGCCACGTCGTCCAGCTTGACCGCGCCTTCGCCGATCTTGCGCTTGGCCTCGCCGTTGGAGGCGGTGAAGCCGAGTTCGGTGAGCGCGGCGCCGAGGCGCACGCCTTCGCCGGACACTTCCAGCGTCGGCAGGTCCTCGCCGAGACCGCCGCCGGCGAACGTCGCCTTGGCCGTCGCTTCGGCAGCGACGGCGGCATCCTCGCCGCGGCAGAGCTTCGTCACTTCATTGGCGAGCACGACCTTGGCGTCGTTGATCGCGGCGCCTTCGAGCGCTTCAAGGCGGGCGATCTCGTCCAGCGGCAGGTCGGTGAACAGGCGCAGGAACTTGCCGACGTCGCGGTCGTCGCAGTTACGCCAGTACTGCCAGAAATCGTAGGAAGGCAGCATGTCCTCGTTGAGCCAGACCGCGCCTGCGGCCGACTTGCCCATCTTGGCGCCGTCCGCCGTGGTGAGCAGCGGGGTCGTCAGGCCGAAGACTTCCTTGCCGTCCATGCGGCGGGTCAGCTCGATGCCGTTGACGATGTTGCCCCACTGGTCGGAGCCGCCCATCTGGAGGCGGACCTGCCTGTCCTTGTTGAGGTGGCGGAAGTCGTAACCCTGAAGGATCATGTAGTTGAATTCGAGGAAGGTCATCGGCTGCTCGCGTTCGAGGCGCAGGCGCACCGAATCGAACGACATCATGCGGTTCACCGTGAAGTGGGTGCCGACTTCCTGGAGCAGCTGGATGTAGCCCAGCTGGCCGAGCCAGTCCTGGTTGTTGACCATGACCGCGTCGGTCGGGCCGTCACCGAACTTCAGCAGGCGCGAGAAGATCGAGAAGATGCCCGTGATATTGGTCTCGATCGCCTCGTCCGTGAGCATCTTGCGGCTCTCGTCGCGGCCGGTCGGGTCACCGATCCGCGTGGTGCCGCCGCCCATCAGCACGATCGGCTTGTGGCCGGTCTGCTGGAGACGGCGCAGCATCATGATCTGCACCAGGCTGCCGATATGGAGCGACGGGGCCGTCGCGTCGAAGCCGATATAGCCGGGCACGACCTGCTTGGCGGCGAGAGCGTCGAGGCCCTCGGCGTCCGTCATCTGGTGGATGTAGCCGCGCTCGTCGAGCAGGCGGAGCAGGGAGGAATTGTAGGTCATGATGGCCCAGTGCTTCTTGGCTAGGATGGATTTGAAACCGGGCGCCTAGCACGCAAGGCGCGCAAGATGAAGCGGTTGGTCGCCTTGCCGGGCACTCCGGTCGTATCCGGAAGCGAAACCGGATTGCCATCGGAGGCTTCCGCGCTCTAGGCAGACGCCATGGCCGACCTGACCTGCCACCCGGCACATCCTCCCGTCCTCATCCGTTCCATCGAAACCCGCGTGATCGGTCACGATCGCGACTGGCTGCGCGTGCGCTGGCGCATTCTCGGCGCGGGCAAGCTCGTGGTTCCGGCATTCGCAGGCAAGGGCCGCGCGAATGACCTGTGGCAGACCACCTGCTTCGAACTGTTCCTTCGGGAACCCGGCAGCGCGGGCTATATCGAATTCAACTTCTCGCCCTCCGAGCGCTGGAACGTCTACGACTTCACCGGCCGCCGTGAAGGCATGGCGGAGCGGCCGATGCCGCGTGAGCCGGAATGCGGCCTGCGCAAAGGGTCGGATATCGCGGTGTTCGATGCCGCCATTCCGGCTGCGGGCTTGCCCAAGGCGGCCCTGCATTACGGGTTTACCGCAGTGATTGAGGAAGAGGGCGGGGTGAAGAGCTACTGGTCGCTGGCCCACGCGGCCGATGCGCCGGACTTCCACGATCCGGCTTGCTTCGCGCTCGCGCTTGCGGCACCCACCGGCGCATGAAATTCGGCATCGATCGCCTGCTGGCGGACCCTGAACTGCGCGCACCTCTGGCAGGAAAGCGCGTCGCGCTTGTCGCGCACCCTGCCTCGGTCACCGAGGATCTCGTCCATTCGCTCGACGCGCTGATCGCGGCGGGCGTCAATGTGACGAGTGCTTTCGGTCCGCAGCACGGGCTGAAGGGCGACAAGCAGGACAACATGGTCGAGACCGAGAACGAACTCGATCCGACTTACGGCATTCCGGTCTACAGCCTCTACGGTGAAGTGCGCCGCCCGAGCGCGGAGATGATGGCGAGCGCGGACGTGTTCCTGTTCGACCTCCAGGACCTTGGCTGCCGTATCTATACCTTCGTGACCACGCTGCTCTATCTGCTCGAAGCGGCGGCGGAGCAGGGCAAGTCGGTCTGGGTGCTTGATCGCCCGAACCCGGCGGGCCGCCCCGTCGAGGGCACGATCCTGCTGGCGGGACAGGAAAGCTTCGTGGGCGCGGGGCCGATGCCGATGCGTCATGGCCTGACCCTGGGCGAGATGGGCCACTGGTTCGTGCGCCGGTTCGGGCTCGATGTGGATTACCGCGTGGTCGAGATGGAAGGATGGGAGCCGGAAGGCCCCGGCTTCGGCTGGCCGCAGGACCGCATCTGGATCAACCCCAGCCCGAATGCCGCCAATCTCAACATGGCCCGCGCCTATGCCGGGACCGTGATGATCGAGGGCGCGACGCTTTCGGAAGCGCGCGGCACCACCCGTCCGCTGGAAGTGCTGTTCGGCGCGCCCGATATCGACGCCAAGGCTGTGCTGGAGGCGATGCAGCGCATCGCGCCGGAATGGCTGGAGGGCTGCGCCGTGCGGGAGTGCTGGTTCGAACCGACCTTCCACAAGCATGCGGGCACGCTGTGCAGCGGGCTGATGATCCATGCCGAGGGCAAGTTCTACGATCATCATGCCTTCCGGCCGTGGCGTCTTCAGGCGCTGGCGTTCAAGGCGATCCGCCAGCTCTATCCCGACTATCCGATCTGGCGCGACTTCCCCTACGAGTATGAGTTCGAGCGCCTGGCCATCGACGTCATCAACGGCGGCCCGGCCTTGCGCGAATGGGTTGACGATGCGGCCGCGCTTCCCGGCGATCTCGATCTGATCGCCGGGCGTGACGAAGCCGCCTGGAAGGCCGAAATCGCCGACCTGCTGCTCTACCGCTGAACCAGGCTAACGGGCCGGCGAGACTGTCGCCGGTCCGTCGGCATAGGCGGGAGGGGCTGTGATCCGGCCGCTCATGCCGACCAGAACCGGGCAACCGGCAACCGACTTGTCGACCGCCCGGATGATCGCGGGCTTCTCTTCGCCGGAGCGCGGCGCGGCATGACCGGCAGCAGCATTGGCGCGTTGGATCGTGTGACCGCAGGCTGCTCTGGAAGGGGTCTTCCCGGCTTCCGGAGCGGGCGCGGCAGCCATCGACATCGCGCCGAGCGCCAGTATCAGCATAACCTTCTTCATCGTCGCACTCCCGATATCGGTTACTCCGGAATGATTCCCCAAATTCCGTGCCGATACAAGCGTCAGCTCTTCTTGCGGCTCAGTTCGCGCATGGCGGCATCGAGACCGTCCAGCGTCAGCGGGAACATCGCCCCGCCCATCAGTTCGCGGACCATGCGGGTTGAAGACGAGTAGCCCCATTGCCGCTCTGGCGTGGGGTTGAGCCAGACCGTGGCCGGATAAGTCTGCGTCACGCGGGAGAGCCAGACTGCGCCGGTCTCGTCGTTCATATGCTCCACCGAGCCGCCGGGGTGGCTGATCTCGTAAGGGCTCATCGCGGCGTCGCCGACGAAGATAACCTTGTAGTCGTGCCCGAACTTGTGAAGCAGGTCCCAGGTCGGCGTGCGCTGCGACCAGCGGCGGCGGTTGTCCTTCCACACGCCTTCGTAGAGGCAGTTGTGGAAGTAGAAGAACTCCATGTTCTTGAATTCGGAGCTGGCGGCGCTGAACAGCTCTTCCATGAGTTCGATGTACGGGTCCATCGAGCCGCCGACGTCGAGGAAGAGCAGTACCTTGACGGCATTGTGCCGCTCGGGCCGCATGCGGATGTCCAGCCAGCCCTGTTTCGCGGTGCCGCGGATCGTCTCGTCTAGATCGAGTTCCTCCGCCGCGCCTTCGCGGGCGAAACGGCGCAAGCGGCGCAGCGCGACCTTGATGTTGCGGGTGCCGAGTTCGCGGGTGTTGTCGAGATTGGCGAACTCGCGCTTTTCCCAGACCTTGATCGCGCGGCCGTGCTTGCCTTCGCCGCCGATGCGGATACCTTCGGGATTGTAGCCCGAATGGCCGAACGGCGAAGTGCCGTTCGTGCCGATCCACTTATTGCCGCCCGAGTGGCGTTTTTCCTGCTCTTCCAGACGCTTCTTCAGCGTCTCCATGATCTCCTCCCAGGAGCCGAGAGCCTTGATCTGCTCCATCTCTTCCTGTGAAAAATAGCGCTCGGCGACCTTGCGCAGCCAGTCCTCGGGTATCTCGACCGGCTGCTGGCCGTAGTCGCTCAGCACGCCCTTGAAAACGCACTGGAACACCTGGTCGAAGCGGTCG
>NZ_DAISLT010000034.1:61679-67513 GCF_036820275.1 Novosphingobium sp. | reverse complement strand
CGTCTCTTAAGAGATTATCGCGCCATCAGGCAGGCGGTCCCAATCGGACGGTTACCATCAAAGCGGGACGATCGACACTACCCTGATGTCCGACGCTGAGTTTCAGGCCTGGCAAGTCGATATCAGCGGCGTGACCCAAGATGGCGAGCGGTATCGGTGCCGCTACATCTTTACACCAAGGCAGACCCGATTTCACCTGCTGGGTCCGGGGGCTGATGCCCCGATTGAGGCTGACGATGAATTGCTCGATCTCATCGATTCCTATCTGAAGAGTGGCATTTTAGTGAACCTTGATGGCTGGTCCCGCGATCAGGTGGTCGCCCTGCTTTTCGGTGAACAATGACCGAAGACCATCCCCACGAGAAAACCGGCTGTCCGCTGTGCGATGGTGACGAGGAATACATCGCAGCATTGAAGGAACGCCTGGAACCGGTTCTCGCCAGGGGAAGAGCGCAACGAGGTATCGACGTTGTCGTCCCGACCGGTCTGACCCGCGCTGAGCGTCATGAGTTCCTGAGAACGAACCCTATCGGAACACTCGTCCTCGACCAGCTAACCGATGCCGAAATTGATGACTGGATCGAGGACCACGACCGTCCGGGTGATCACGCGTGGGTATGCGCGACCAACCTGTCCGAACGGAACATGATGCTAGTTTTCTTCGGTCGCGAGGATGACCAGCCGGATTGATGGACAAAACCTTGCAGAACCCGTTGATCCGGCATCGTCTGGACTGGCTGACGTTTGGTCATTGGGCGAACGGGTCGCGAGGATCGAGCCCGGCGGCCTGAAATGCGCATTTCCTCAAACTGGCAATCGCTGAGGAAGAGCCACGAAGGTCGCTTCCGGCAACTGCTCTCACGCCATAGCGCACACCCACGAAATCAGATTTCGCCAAATCTTGGAAGAAATCGGAGACGGCGCTGCTTCCGGCGAACAAAGTCGAGAACATGTGCATGTCCGTATCCGGCACAAGGCGATAGCTGAAATCTCTTTCACCCCAGCCATCGTCAAGAACGCCCTTTGACGAGAAGTCGAGGTGCAGCTTTGTCATTCCTTCACTTGGCAACGAGGTCGTGAGAGTCGAACTAAACGTCATCAGGACGTTCTTTTCCCGTGCGTCATAATAGACGTTGAAGATTTCGCGTCGATCGTCGTCGTGCTGCAAAACTTGTGACAGAGTGCAGCGCCCGGCGACTTGCTTAATCGTCCACGTGCCCTCTCGTGCAAATTCTTGCGCCGACGCTGGCTCGCCGAAAACCATCAACGCGGCCAGAGCGAACTTTTTCATCTGAACCTCTCGATCAAAGCGATAGGTTTGCAGATGGGTGTTGAAATATCGTTTAACCTCAATGTTTAGGCTGGTTTTGAAGTCTGTGCGGCTGTTTACGCTTCGTCAAATCTACCGCCGTAGCCTTCGGCGATGGCCAGAAACCGCTCAATCCACACGATCCGTCCTCGCCGCCGCTCGCGTAGGCGTGAGGGTTGGGGGATGATCGCGGACTACATCATCGGCGCTGTGATCCTCGGTGGAGCGGCCGGTCTCGCGCTGAATGCATGGGATGGTCATCAGGCACGGAAGGCCAAACTGGCAGCCCTTCCCACAGGATATCAATTCCCCGGATGCGATGCCGTCCGAGCGCAAGGCCTGGACCCGCTGAGACGCGGAGAACCCGGTTATGGCGAGCACATGGACGGTGACGGCGATGGGATCGCTTGCGAACCCTACCCCTGACGGTGCAACCAGACCGCGATTGCCGATAATGGAACCGACATTCAATAGGCCTGCGATCGCGGATTGCGTTTCAAATTCACGAGGTTAGATGTTTGGCCATGGAGGGGGCATGTCCATAGCTTATAGTGCGGGCCGCATCTGGCGGAAAATCTGGAACGGGCCGTTTCACATCGGTCGCCTCGCTCAGCCGGTCACGGTTGGCGACGTTCTCATGAAGCTGCTGGAAACGGCGTGGCGGACAGCCATCCTCGCGATAACAATTGTGGTCGTGACGGTCGCTTGCGGTGGCGTGTGGTTCACCTATCTCAGCCCCGTAATTTTCCCCCGCGCAGAAACGAACCTCGTTGTGGAAGCGGTTTATGATGACGGCAAGCGCACGATACCGGCACCTCCCCCGTTCGTTAAGCCGGGGCAGAAAGCGCCTCCGGTGTTTCGCTGCACGCCCGATTATCCGATCAAGGTGAGTTTCTGGAACAAAAGTTCGCGGCCGATCACGGATGTTTATTTCGACATTGAGGCTTACAACGTCGGCTACACCAACAATCTGGTAGACGGCGGCGCATTTCGCGAAAACCATCGGGTTGTTGAGCCTCACCATGTCTGGACTACGTGCTACGCCTCCCCTGTTCTTGAAGGCGTCGATCCTCTGGAATTGACGTACAAGGCCAGCGTCTCGACAGCATCGTACGCTGACGAATAATCTTTAATACACCAATACAGTGTAAGCTAACCCGACAACGTGCGCGGCATTATTTTGTTTAACGCGTCCTCCTTTCTGAAATCGTCGCTCTCACCTCGGAATGGCAACGACGATCAGGTGAATGATCGCAACAGCATGACCGTCAACAAACCGACGGCGATCCAGAGCGGTGTCGCGAGTTTCGACGACAGTTCGTTCAAGCGATTAATCGCGGCCCGCGTTTCGAGATGTTCGGTTGAGGGCTCGATCGACATCTCCAGTTCCCTTACCTGATTCTTGAACTCCCGCTGTTCCTCGCGAAATGTATCACTTTCCGGTGCCCAATCCGCGACCTTGATCAGCACGCTGGCGTCCGTGATGGGCAACCTGTCAACGCCATTCCACCGGTAGACCGACCTGAAATCCCCCTCTTCGGGCGGCTGCGGGAATTCGATCCCGATAACGAAATCCAGCTTCGGCTTTTCCGACGAAAGCAACCGAGACCGCAGAAGATCAAATTCGGAGGTCGCCAGCCGGACATTTCCTGTGATCGTTGGCCATCTGTCACCGAAATCTTCGGCCGGAGGGTAGTAGGTCAGTTGCCCGACCCAATCCCTAGCATCCTTTCGATCGGCAAGATCGGATCGCCATTCGGAGGACACCGGCTCAATCCAGAGCATGATCGGACAATTTCGAAGCCTCCAGCCAACCTCGTCCTCTCGCGGCTTCACGCCTTCAGGTGGGTCTTCGATCAGACGAGGCGGATGAATCTGGTCCCCGATGATGACTTCCCGTTTCAAGGAATCCGAGAGCGACGGGCGCCAGTAGCATTTCAACTCGATCGCGGGGCGGCTCTCTTCCCCGAATTTCGCAGCGGGGCTGACAATCCTTGCGCCCGTGACGGAAAGGTCGAACGACGATCCCCGGCTCAACCCCTGGAGAAAATCGTCTGTCGCTGTCGATGCCATTGCTCGCTCCTGCGTATTTTACGTTCGCCGGATGCTAACCGAAACCGGGGAGCGAACGGATTAACGAAATGAAATCGGCATCGTGGTCGTTTTCGGTTTCGATTGAAGGGCATGGACAGCATGTCTCAATTGGGCTAACGCCTCCTCGCCTTTTTTAGAGACCTTGTTTTGCAGAATTTCGATACGCCGGAATATACGGCGAATTTGACGCTGGCGCGTAGCGGCTCGCACCGCACAATCGTGCAAGCGGTGAATTCAAATGGTCGTCGGGCCTATCTTCTGGCCAACGACAGGCGCGAAGGAGACTTCGTGTTCACCGAGCATAAGGCTCTGCGCGGATACTCCGAAACCTCGCCCATGTGGCGCCAACTAGCAATGAAGCGCGCGCCAACAATTGACGCGCTTGTTGCTTCCATCGCACCGGAAATCGCTATTCTGCTGGGCTATCATCAGGCGCTCGCTGCTTAGTCTCATCCGAACGACGCAGGACGCTTTCCGCAATTTTCCGCGCCGAACCTTCCAGGCGGTCCAACCTCGACCGTTTCGACAAGTCCCAATCGATGAAGGTTGAGGGCCGTCTGCCGCTGCCGGGGACAAGCTGAATCATCCGCAGGCCATGTTTGAACGTCACGGTGGATGTCCCGTCCTCGTGACACATGATTTTCTCGATGACTGATCGCAAACCGGTGGCGACCATGGATCGTGCAATCGCTCGGTCATCGAGGTCTTCGGCGTAGAGCCGCTCGCGGATTGCGGCCAAGCGGGTCATGTGCTCGATCGCGGTTACAGCGCCACCGGCCTTTCGACGCTTTTCTTCAAGATCAGCAATTCGTGAGGTGATCTCGGCCGCAGTCTGTTCCGCTTTCTGCGCGAGCTTTTTGGCCATGTCGGAAGGCTCCTCCGCGTAAGCCTCCCACAGATTCACCGCTTTCTTCGTTGCAATCTCGCAATCGCGCCGGAGATCGGCGATTTCGACATTAGCGGCGGCAATAACATCGTTCTGCGCAAACGATCCATCATCCATGGCAAGATGCAAACACGAATCGAGAAGTGCGCGTTCCATGCCAAGATACGCGATGTTCCTGCGATTATCGCAATGGTTGGGGTCCGACTCAGGCAATTTCTGAGCGGCGACTCGGCACCGCAGCGAAGCGGTGTCGATTTTCATGATCTCGGGCTCACGACCTTTTCGATTGATAACGGAGCCTGCTCGACGCCCACGGACATATTCCATCACGCCCCCGCAGACCTCACAAAGGCATAGGCCGGACACGAGATTGGCCACGACAGCCGATCGCCGACCACGAACGTCCTTCCGTGAGCCGCCCATAGCTTGAACTCGATCGAACACGTCTGGCTGGACGATGCGTGGAAAATAGCCGCGAATCGGTTCTCCAGCAGCGACGCTCTTGCCGTGGTCGTCGGTCATCATGGGCTGGTGGTCACCGATGGCCGCAGGATTTTGCATGATTCGGAGGACGGTCCCCCTCGACCATGCCTTCGGGGCTTTCCGCTTTTCACCTTCAAAACGCGGCCAAGGCGCAATGCCCGATGCGTTAAGGCTTTGTGCGATCGTATGAGAGCCTAACCCGCCATCAGCCATGTCGAAGATCGCTCGCACAATTTCGCCGCGATCCAGGTTCGGCCCTTTGCCTTCATCGATCACAAGCCAGGCGGTCCGGTCTTCGGAGAGCTTCAGCCAAGACGGACCTAGTGCGCTCGCGATGGTGCCGCTCGCCATAGCGTCTCGGCGACGTTTCCAGCGATCGCGACCGAAGTCAGCCTTTGCGGCAGATTCTTCGTGGACCATTTTCGCGGTGAGGAAGAATTGGATCACAGACATGAAGTCCGGATTTTCGCCTGCACGGTAAGTGAGGCGACCGTCCCAGCAAGCAAGCGTCACGCCGTTGCGCGTGATGCTTCTCATGAGATCGAATGAATCATTCGGGTCTTCGCGGCTCAGACGGCTGATCTTTTCGATCAGGATCGTCTTTCCCCGATGATGTCCGGCGACGATTTCCTTCTCAAGTTCCGCCAGACCGGCGCCGTTCATACGATGCCGCCCGTGGAAACCCGACTTACCCTGATCTGAAACGATCCGTTCAATCTCAAGATCGAGTTCAGTCGCGAGTTCCTGACAACGCTCTAGCTGGCGTTCGAGAGAGACGCCGTCGCGCTGCTCAAGGGTAGAGAAACGGGTGTATATAATCGCCTGCTGCATAGGACCTCTGCACTATCATCGCTCGAAGAGTTTCTTCAAGCTTTGTGCATCGATCTTGACCCACGTCGGGCGCCCATGGTTGCATTGGCCGGAGCGCGGGGTGCGCTCCATTTCGCGCAGCAGCGCATTCATTTCCGCGACCGAGAGCGACCGACCGGCCCGGACCGATCCGTGGCAGGCCATCGTCGCCAGCACGAGTTCGAGCTTCTCGCCCAGCAACAGGGCATCGCC
>NZ_DAISLT010000034.1:53777-61669 GCF_036820275.1 Novosphingobium sp. | reverse complement strand
ATCGCCGTTGCGCGCCAGATCGTCGGCAATGTCACGAACCAGAGCGTGGACGTCGGATTTGCCGAGCACGGAGGGCACCGCGCGAACCAGCATGGCACCAGGCCCGAAACGCTCCAGCACGAGACCGAACTGCGCAAGGTCGCTTGTCTTGTCTTCCAGCGCGTCGCAGGGGGCTTCCTCCAGTTCGACGACCTCGGGCAGCAGCAGCGCCTGCGAGCGGGCCATGGCATCTTCCGCCCCGGCAGCCTTGAGACGTTCCAGCACGAGCCGCTCGTGCGCCGCGTGCTGGTCGACGATCACCAGACCGTCCTCGGCCTCGGCAACGATGTAAGTCCCCGCAACCTGCCCGCGCGCGACGCCGAGCGGATATTGCAAGGCTTCCTCCGGCTCGTCGGGCGCCGCTTCGGCCCGGCCCGAGGGCTGGGCCATGACTTCTTCCTCATAGGAGCGCCAGGCCGCCCCCGCCTCGGAGACGCGGCTCGGCGCGGGCCGATAATCGGTGCGCGACGGTTGCGGGGCATATTCGCGCGCGAACAGCGAGCCGAGCGCGGGCGCCGGGGCGGGAGCGACCGGCTCCACCTGCCACATGTTCATCGCCGCGGCGGCGGCAGGCTGGGCGCTGCGCTGCCCCGAGGACTCGAGCGCGTGACGCAAGGCGCCGACCAGGAACCCGCGAATGAACGTGGGGTCGCGGAAGCGCACTTCGGTCTTCGCCGGATGGACGTTGACGTCCACTTCCTCGGGCGGGATTTCGAGGAACAGCGCCAGCACCGCGTGGCGATCACGCGCGAGCATGTCCGAATAGGCCCCGCGCACCGCCCCCACGAGCAGGCGGTCCTTCACCGGGCGACCGTTAACGAAGAGATACTGGTGATCAGCGACACCGCGATTGTAGGTCGGCAGTCCGGCCACGCCGGTGAGGCGCGCGGTTCCGCGCTCCGCATCGATCAGCACGCCGTCTTCCGCCAATTCCCGCGCCACGAGTCGCGCCACGCGCGATGCCAGTTCCTCGCGCGGCTGCACGGCGATCACCCGGCGACCGTCGTGCTCCATCGTGAAGCCGATGTCGGGCCGCGCCATGGCGAGACGGCGCACGACATCCTGACAGGCCGCATATTCCGAGCGCGCCGAGCGCAGAAACTTGCGGCGCGCAGGCACTTTGCCGAAGAGATCCTCCACGCGAATGCGCGTTCCCGGCGGCAAAGCAGCGGGACTGTCGACCGCAACCACGCCATGATCGACGACGCGCTTCCAGCCTTCCTCCGAATCATGCGGGCGGCTCTCGATGGTCAACCGCGCGACCGAACCGATCGACGGCAATGCTTCGCCGCGAAAGCCGAGGGTGGCCACCAGTTCGATATGTTCGTCGGGAAGCTTGGAAGTCGCATGACGCTCCAACGCCAGGGCGATCTGGTCCGGCACCATGCCGCAGCCGTCGTCGGTCACTTCGATCAGGTCGAGCCCGCCCGAGGCGAGGCGCACGGTAATCTGGGTCGATCCGGCGTCGATCGCGTTCTCCACCAGCTCCTTCAACGCGGAAGCGGGGCGCTCCACCACTTCGCCCGCCGCGATGCGGTTGACGAGATGTTCGGGAAGACGGCGGATAATCGGCATCGGGAATTCTTTCGCTAGTCAGCGCAGATCGGCGTCCTGCGGGGTTTATCACCCCGGACTACGCAAAGGAGACGGGTCTTTGGCACCGCGATCTCGAACTATCCCAAACACTAGCGATGAACCGCATGGAATTCGAGACGGGCTTCGGACGATTCCCCCATGAAAAAGACACAAATTTTTGGCGTTTCGCGAATCGATGGGCTAAGGGGTCCCCTTCCATGCCAACCTGCCCTTCGCTCCATGGGGATTCCCCGTGGCATGCGCCGGGAAAGACAACGGATTACTGATGGCCTCGCTCGTCTCGCGATTCTTCAAACTCGGCTCACAGAACATGGCGATCGACCTTGGGACCGCCAATACGCTCGTCTACGTTCAGGACCGCGGAATCGTGCTGAACGAGCCTTCGGTGGTGGCTATCGAGACGCTGAACGGCGTCAAGAAGGTCAAGGCCGTGGGCGACGACGCCAAGATGATGATGGGCAAGACGCCCGACAACATCGAGGCCATCCGCCCGCTGCGTGACGGCGTGATCGCCGACATCGAAATCGCGGAAGAGATGATCAAGCACTTCATCCGCAAGGTGCACGGCAAGAAGAACCTGTTCCGCTATCCGGAAATCGTGATCTGCGTGCCCTCGGGTTCGACTTCGGTCGAACGCCGCGCGATCCGCGACGCCGCCTCGAACGCCGGCGCCAGCCAGGTCTACCTGATCCTCGAACCGATGGCTGCGGCGATCGGCGCCGACATGCCCGTCACCGAGCCGGTCGGCTCGATGGTGGTCGACATCGGCGGCGGCACCACCGAAGTCGCCGTGCTTTCGCTGCGCGGCCTCGCCTACACCACCTCGGTTCGCGTCGGCGGTGACAAGATGGACGAATCGATCGTCTCCTACGTCCGCCGCCACCACAACCTTCTGATCGGAGATGCCACGGCGGAACGCATCAAGAAGGACTACGGCATCGCCGTCATGCCCGCCGACGGCATCGGCGAAACCATCCACATCAAGGGCCGCGACCTCGTCAACGGCGTGCCGAAGGAGATCACGATCTCCCAGGCCAACGTCGCCGAAGCGCTCGCCGAGCCGATCGGCGCCATCGTCGAAGGCGTGCGCATCGCGCTTGAGAATACCGCACCGGAACTCGCCGCCGACATCGTCGACCAGGGCATCGTGCTCACCGGCGGCGGCGCGCTGATCCAGGGCCTGGACGACTATCTGCGTGAGGAAACCGGCCTGCCGGTCAGCGTCGCGGAAGATCCGCTGTCCTGCGTCGCGCTCGGCACCGGCCGCGCGATGGAAGATCCGGTCTATCGCGGCGTCCTGATGTCCGCCTGATTTCGCGCGGAGCGGCCGTCGGCTCGAAAAGTCCGGCCGCTCCCCACTTCCCGGCGCCCTTGTCGCCGGTCGTTTGACGTTAGAGCGGCTGCCCTATCCGGCGGCCGCCGCTACGAAGGAGTGCATGGCGCATGGCGCCGCCAGCAAACAGGCGCTCCAGCTATTCGCGCCGGGCGCAATACACCACGTTCCTCAGTTATGCCGCAGGCGTGCTTGGCGCCGCGGTCGGACTGGCGCTCGTGGTGATTTCGCTTGTGAACCCCGGATTCTTCTCCGCCCTGCGCGGACTGGCCGACGATGCGACGGAGCCTGCCGCGCAGATGTCCGCCAGCGGCCGCGATCTCGGACGCGATACCTGGGCCGAACTCACCGGATTCTTCCATTCGGGAGCAGAACACGCGCGGCTCAAGCGTGAGCTTGCCGAGGCGAAAGTGCGCCTTGCCGAAGCCAGGGCGACCTCAGCCGAAAACAAGCGTCTCAAGGACTTGATGGCGCTTTCGGAACCGAACGGCGGCGCGGTCGCCTATGCCCGCCTGACCTCCTCGACCAGCGCCAGCACGCGCCGCTATGCGACGCTGGGCGCAGGGACCGACCGCAATGTGACGCCCGGCATGCCGGTTCGCTCGCAAATGGGCCTGGTCGGACGCGTTCTCGAAGTCGGCTCGTCCAGCGCGCGCGTGCTGTTGGTTACCGACAGTGAAAGCGTCGTGCCGGTTCGCCGCGCAACCGACGGCGTCCCCGCCTTCGCGCAGGGCAACGGCGACGGCACCCTGCGGATCCGCCTGATCAACCTCGGCATCAATCCGCTCAGGAAGGGCGACGTTCTGGTGACCTCCGGTTCCGGCGGCCTCTATCGCCCCGGCACCCCGATCGCCATCGTGACCGACCTCATCCGCGACGGCGCCATCGCGCGCGTGCTCAGCAATCCTTCCGACACCGACTATGTCATGGTCGAAAAGAGCTGGGCACCGCCGCCACCGCCCCCCCCGGCCAACGACGGTACGGTCAAGAAACGCTGATGTTCCAGCGCAGCGCCTCCCGCCCCACCTCCCGGCAGCGCATCAACCATGCACCCTCGCGGTTCCTGGCCAGGGGCTTTCCCTGGCTGACGGTGATGCTGGCATCGGTGGTGCCGGGCTGGTTCATGATCGCCTCCGCGCCGGTCATGCCGCCGCTGGGCTTCCTGGTCTATCTAGGCTGGAGACAGCTTCGCCCCGGCTTGCTGCCGATCTGGGCCGGTCTGCCGCTGGGCCTGTTCGACGACCTGTTTTCCGGCCAGCCTTTCGGCTGCGCAGTCCTGCTCTGGTCGCTCACCGCGATTGCGCTGGAAATCGTCGAAGTCCGCCTGCCCTGGCGTAACTTTGTTACGGAATGGCTCATGGCAATGGGCCTGATCGTCGCTTATATTGTCCTCTGCCTCGCTTTCGCGGACCTCGCGGGTGCGGCATCTCCATTCCACGTCATCGTGCCGCAGGTCGTTATTTCCGTGCTTTCTTACCCGCTCGTCGGTCGAGTCGTTGCCCTGTTCGATCGGATCCGCCTCGCTCCGATCGTGCTGCTGCGATGAAAATCAACTTCAAGCGGTTCTTCCCGCAGCGCCACGTCAGCGCGGGGACGCTTCGCAACAGCTTCGACCGCCGCAGTCTGGTCGTCGGCTCGATCCAGGGCGGCATCGGCGTCCTGCTCGCGGCGCGACTCGGCTATCTCTCGATCGCCCAGAACGCCAAGTACGAGCTTCAGGCCGAGAGCAACCGCGTCAATCTGTCGCTGATCCCGCCGCGTCGCGGCTGGATCATGGATCGCAACGGCACCCCCCTCGCCTCGAATCGCGCTGACTTTCGCGTCGATCTCATTCCCGAGCGCGTCCAGGACGTGCCGCATACGATCCAGACCCTGGGCAAGCTGCTCAGCCTCTCGCCGATCGCGATGCAGGATCTGGAGGACAAGCTGGAGCGCGCCCGCCGGTTCGCGCCGGTGGAAGTCGCCAGCGGTCTCGACTGGGATACTTTCGCCGCCGTCAGCGTGCGTCTGCCGGACCTGCCGGGCGTCGTCACCCAGCGCGGCTTCTCGCGGTTCTATCCGCTCGGCCCTTCGGTCGGTCACCTGATCGGCTATGTCGGCCCGGCTTCGGCCGAAGAGTACGAGAAGGACCGCGATCCCGTGCTCATCACGCCGGGCTACAAGGTCGGCAAGGACGCGCTCGAAAAGTTCTACGAGAAGGACCTGCGCGGCAAGCCCGGCGCCCGCCGCGTCGAAGTGACCGCCTCGGGCCGGATCGTCCGTGATCTCGACACGCGCGAAGACGTGCCCGGCAAGACGCTGAAGCTCACCATCGACGCCGGAATTCAGGAATACGCCTCCCGGCGAATCGGCCCCGAATCGGCGGCCGTCGTGGTGATGGACTGCCAGACCGGCGACATCCTCGCGATGTGCTCGATGCCCAGCTTCGATCCGAACAGCTTTTCCGACGGCATCGGCCGCCTCGAATGGAAGATGCTGTCGGACGACGACCATGTGCCACTGCGCAACAAGGTCCTGCGCGGGCTCTATCCACCGGGTTCGACCGTCAAGCCGATGGTGGCACTGTCCTTCCTGGAAGCCGGGCTGGACCCGAACGAATCGGTGTTCTGCGGCGGCGGCCTGCGCGTGGGCAACCGCGTGTTCCACTGCTGGAACCGGCGCGGTCATGGCTCGGTCAATATGGCCAAGGGCATCTACCAGAGCTGCGACGTCTATTTCTACCATTTCGCCCAGCGGATCGGCATGGACCCGATCGCGGCGATGGCGAGTCGCCTCGGCCTCGGCCACGATTTCCCGTTGCCGGTATCCGGCCAATCCTACGGCACCGTGCCCAATCCGGCCTGGAAGCTGAAGAAGTACGGCAAGGAATGGCAGACCTTCGACACCGTCAACGCGACGATCGGTCAGGGCTACTTCCTGGTGAACCCCTTGCAGCAGGCGATCCAGGCTTCGCGCATCGCCAGCGGCCGCGTCATCATGCCGCGACTGGTCCATGGCCATGAGCAGGAAGTCGCGCCTTCGCTCGGCATTTCCGCAGAACATCTCGCCTATGTTCGTCAGGCCATGTCCGACGTTGCCAACGGCCCAGGCTCCGCACCGCATTCTCGTCTGCCGTTTCCGGACATCAAGCTTGCGGGCAAGACCGGCACTGCGCAAGTCGTCGGCCTCAATGTCGGCAGCGGCAAGGGAGGCATCTGGAAGCACCGCGACCACGGCCACTTCATCTGCTTCGCCCCGTTCGATAATCCACGCTATGCCTGTTCGGTCGTAGTCGAGCATGGCGGCGGCTCCGGCGCAGCCTATCCGATCGCCCGAGATGTGCTTACCTATGTCTTCGACAAGCAGAAGGGCATGGATATCCTGACCGAGCTTGAACAGAAGTGGGGTGGCACGCCCAAGGAGCGGCTTGAAGCCCGCTACCGCACTTACTCGGCCCAATACGGCGTCGGTGCACCGGCGGTTTCCGCCGAAGAGGAAAACCGCAAGATCCAGGGTTCCGACGGCGCGCAGGATCCCGCGCAACCGATCGTTCGTGAGGCCGCTTCGCCCGCTCCCGAACCCGATGCCGCCGAACGCCAGCCCTCGGCGCCGCAAGCGGCCAGCCCCACGCCGGCACCTGCGGGTTCTGGGGCGAGTTCCGGGACGACACCTGCCAATACCGGAGGAAATCCGCAGTGATCGGCCGTTCGATCGTTCCCGAGGCCATCGCCCGCCAGCCCTGGCATATGCTGGTACCGTTGACGGGTCTTGTCTCGCTGGGCGCGGCGGTGCTCTATTCGGCGGCAGGCGGAAGCCTCCAGCCTTACGCGCTCAGCCATGTCGTCCGCTTCTTCATCTTCCTGATAATGGCGATCGTCATTTCCCGGATCAGCCGCGATTTCTTCCGCATGGCCGCCTATCCGGTCTACGGCGCCATCGTCGTGCTGCTGGTTCTGGTGGAAGCCATCGGCGCGGTCGGCGGCGGTAGCCAGCGCTGGCTCAACCTCGGCTTCATGACGCTTCAGCCCTCCGAGCTGATGAAACCCGCGATCGTCCTCGTGCTCGCCCGGTTCTACGAGACCCTGCCCCATGCCATGACCGCCAGTTGGCGCGGACTGGTGCCTGCGGGCGTTCTCATCGGCATCCCCGCGCTCTTCGTCATGATCCAGCCCGATCTCGGGACGGCGCTGGCGATCTGCTTCGGCGGGGTCGTGACGATGTTTCTGGCCGGTCTGCCGCTATCGTGGTTCGTCGGCGCAGGCCTGACGACCGCGATCGCCGCGCCGATCGCCTTCTTCACCCTGCTCCACGACTACCAGCGCAACCGCGTGCTGGTGTTCCTCGATCCGGAAAGCGATCCGCTCGGCACCGGCTATCACATCACCCAGTCCAAGATCGCGATCGGCTCGGGCGGTTTCCTCGGCAAGGGCTTCGGCAACGGTTCGCAGAGCCACCTGCAATACCTGCCCGAATCGCACACCGACTTCGTGTTCGCGACGATGGCGGAGGAATGGGGCATGCTCGGCGGCCTCTTCGTCCTCTGCGTCTTCGCGATCGTGCTGTCCTGGGGCCTCAGGGTCGCCCGCAAGGCCCCTGACCGGTTCTCCAGCCTGCTGGCGATGGGCATGGCGGCTACGATCTTCTTCTACGTCGCGATCAACCTGATGATGGTCATGGGCCTGGCGCCGGTTGTCGGCATCCCCCTGCCCTTCATGAGCCACGGCGGCACCTCGATGCTGACGAACATGATCTGCCTCGGCACGCTCATGGCCGTAAACCGTTGGAATCGCCGCCCCGGATCGCTCGCGTAAAATTTTTGAATTTTTCTCTTCCCATCCTGAAATCAGCCGTTATAGGGGCCTCTCCGCCGCCGGGGAGGTCCACCAAGACTTCCACAAAACGGCAGCCCAGGTCAGGGCAGTGTGGACGCATAGCTCAGTTGGTA
>NZ_DAISLT010000034.1:0-53677 GCF_036820275.1 Novosphingobium sp. | reverse complement strand
GAGCAGCTGACTCTTAATCAGCGGGTCCTTGGTTCGAGCCCAAGTGCGTCCACCATTTCCGTACCTTACGCGGCAACGCGTGTGGACGCATAGCTCAGTTGGTAGAGCAGCTGACTCTTAATCAGCGGGTCCTTGGTTCGAGCCCAAGTGCGTCCACCACCGCCTCCCCTTACAATTTACTAGGCGACAGCCATTCGGCATTGAGCCTTCTGCTGCTCTGTCGGCCATGGCCCGTCGCCTCGATCAGCTTTCGCCGGATCAGCTTTCGGCAGCCGACAGGTTCCGGCGCATGACGGGAATGCCGTAACGCAGCGCCATATCCTCGATCACGGCTTTCGGCAGGGAATTGCGGAAAGCCATGCCGACCCGGCCCTCGCGGACCCAGCGCACTTCCGCTTCCACCGCCTTGAGATTCGCCATGCGCAGCGCGACGCGCTGGCCCTGAACGAAATCCTCGGCCGTACCCACGACGCAGCATCCGCCTTCGGAAATGTCCGCGAGTTCGACGCCGAAGACGTGCCAGCTCGACTTGCGGCAACGTGCCTCCAGCAGGACGGCGTGGCGCGATGTAAGCCTGCCGCAATCGTCCCGTACCTGCATTCCAGCCCCTATTCAGATACCGATGTTCACCGACGACGATCACCGGCGAGACGCGATCTCTAGCAGCGAGAGGTAAACCGTCGGTTGCGTCTAGTCCTTCGAACCCTCTTCTGCCGGAGGTGTAGCTGTGCCCGTGCCCGCGATCTGGGCGTCGATATCACGGGCACGCTTGGCGATCCTGTCATTCGCCGCCTCGTAGCGCTCCTCGAAGCTGGGCTCCTTGTGGCAGCCCGACAGCGCGGCGAGACCTACAAGCAGGATGAGGACCCTGCCCATCAATAATCCTTCTTGATGCGGATATTGAGGCTGTTGACGCCCGAACCGCCTGCCTGGCTCAGAACCGAGAGCCACTTGGTCACGCTCACTTCAAGCTGTGTCGCGGTGAAGCCGCGGGCATCGGTGATCAGTTCCACATAGATATCGTCGGTCAGGTACTGGCCAGCCGCCAGCGCCGTACCGCGACCGCTCGCCTCGTCCGGGCTGAGAATGCGCAGACGGTCGATGCCCGCCGCCGAACGCAGCTTGCCCAGCGGATTGACGCCGCCACCGGTGGCCCGCAGCGAATTGAGCGAGGTCGCCAATTGCACCGCCTGGATCGCCGAGAGGTTCTCGATCGAACTGCCGAACAGGATGCGCGACAGCACTTCGTCCTGCGGCAGGCTGGGATCGGAGCTGAACTCGATCTGCGGGTTATAGGCGCGTCCGCTAACGGTCACCGTGACATCGACGTCATCGATCGTCTCGGTGGCCGTGATCGCCACGCTCGGGTCGATGGTCTGGCCGCCGTTGAAGGAAATCAGACCGTTGGTCAGTTCGAACGACTTGCCCGCGAAACCGAGCGTGCCGCGCACCAGCTTCACTTCGCCGGCCATGATCGGTGCCGAACTGGTGCCGGTCAGCCGGAAATCGGCGCTCCATTCGGATTCGAGGCCCATTCCCGAGACATAGAGCTTTTCCGGAGCCTTGAGATGAAGGTCGAGCCGGACCGACGAGAAGGCGCTGCTGATCTGCGGCGCCGGTTCGTCACCGGTCACGCGCATTGGGCCTGAGCGGGGCTTGAAACGCACGCCAGTAAGGTGCGGCACGTCGACCGCGCCCTGACGGACGATCTCGTAGCGGGTTTCCGGCAGGCGCAAGTCGCCCGAGAGCAGCGGGGTCTCGCCCGCGCGCTTGGTCAGGTTGAGCGTGCCGGTAGCGCTGGCCGAAAGCGAATCGCTCCGCGCCAGCCGGGCCTTGTCGAGCTTGACGTTGAGGTCCATCGGATAGCCCGCATCGGCCGCGAGGCTGAGGCGACCGTTCGCGCTAACCGTACCGCTGCCCGCGTTGGCGTTGAGCGAGGTCAGTTCGAACGAGTTGCCGCTGAACTTGCCCTCCAGCGTCATGTTGGTCAGGCGCGTACCATAGGCCTGATATTCATAGGTCAGGTCCTTGCCCTTCACGAGACCGGTGATGCACGGGTCCGAGACACGGCAGGAGAAGTCCGCCGCCAGGCCGACCGATCCGGTCAGCGTCTGCCCGGGCTGGCCAGCGAAGGAGAACAGGGTGTCGGCCGGACCGTTGTAGCGGATGCCGCCGCCCAGCGGAGCCTGGAGCAGGCGCGTGGTCCAGGCTCCCTCGCCCGGAGGCAGCGGGCTGAGCGTGGCCGCCAGACGGCCGATCACGCTGCCCTGCTTGCGGAACACCGCATGGGCCTCACCGCCGTCGGGGTGGAGCTTGCCGACGAAGTTGATGTCGACCGGCTGGCTCACCGTGCTGGAACTGGTGCGGGTGAAGTTCACCAGGCTCATGCGGGCATCGGCGCGTGGGAAGGCGGTGGCGCTTTCCTGCTCGAAGTCGAGGCTGCCGTTGGCCTTGCCGCCGAGGCCGTAGCCGGGAACGAAGGCATTCACGAGCGCGACGTCGATGTTCTCCAGCCGGCTCTGGAACTTCATGCCGGTGCCGTAATGGCCGGAGACTTTCGCCGTGCCCGAACCGAAGGCGATCGTCGTCGGCAGCAATTCGTAGCCGCCGTCCTTGGGCACGATCCGCGCCGGGGACTGGGTCTTCAGCCCAAGCCCGCGCACGCGTCCCTGCAAGGCAACGCGCCAGAGTTCGGGAGTGAGATCGGCATTGAGACCGACGCGGAACGGCACGCCGCTCACGCCTTCGATCAGGCCCTTGGCCTTGCCGCGCCCGTCGCGGTAATCAACGATCACGCGTGCGGCGGCAAGGTCGACGGCGCCGAACGAGGTTCCGGCAAGCTGGGCATCGGCGACGACGCTGGGCTTGTCATAAAGCACCGCGCGCCCGTCGATGATGGCCGAACCGATCGTCAGCTTGGCTGCACCGGGGAACACTGCATCCTTGGCGCGCAAGTTGAAGTCCACGGCCTGGTACTTGCCCTCGGCATCGAGCTTCAGCGCGCCGCCGATGCCGTTGCCCTTGGCGGTGAGTTCGCCCGCGAATGGACCCGCCTTGGTCTGGACCATGCGGCCCGCGAAATCGACGCCGGAAAGGTTCGCGCTGTTGATGTCCACCGACATCTGCGATCCGAGGCCCAGCGACACGTCAGCTTTGAGCGGGCCGTAGTCAGTGTCACCCGTCACGTCGAAGCGATAGCCGCCGCGAACGCCGGTGATCCGGGCATCGAGATTGGCAAGGCCGATGCCGAGGCCCGGCCGCTCGGCGGTGACATGGGCGTCGGGATTGGCGATCGTGCCGTTCACCCGCACGCCGATGGCGCCATAACGGTTCGAACTGCCGCGCGCGGTGAGAGAAATCCGGCCGTTCGGAGACCAGCTCCCCTGCCCGCCCGTCACCTTGAGATCCGGGGCGTTCAATTGGAGCGAGGAAAAGCGCACGACGCCGTCAGGGCCATAATGAACACGCGAGGATGCCGCGAAATTGCCGCCGAGGTAAGTCTGGAGGCTCTCGTTCAGCAGCTTGGTCGACCGTGCGCGCACGGTACCGTCGAGCGCGAAGCCGCTGCCCTCAGTCTTGAGGTCCATGTTCGTGCGGATGTTGAAGATGCCGACGCTGTCGAGACGGTAATTGTCGATCTTGCCGTCGATCGCGCCAGTGTAGAAACCCTTGGCGAGATCGGCGACGAGGATCAGCCCGGCGTCGATTCGGTCGGAGCGCAGACGCATGTTGTCGGAAAGGACGCGGGTCCCGTCGATCGCGAGATCGCCGTCGAGGCGGACATTGGCCAGCGAACCGCCTGCCACCGTATCCAGCCCGGTGATGCGCTGGACGCGCGCGGAGACCGGGATCAGGATCTTGTCCGCATCTACCCGTGCCGCGCCGCTTGCGGTCAGGCGTTCCAGCCCCATGTCGTTCATCACCACGCGGGCGGCATTGATGCGATAGGCGACCTTGGGGGTGGTGAACGCGCCGTCCAGCGCAAGCGAGGCGGTCAGCCCGGCGCCGCTGAGCTTCGGCGCGATAGCCGCGGGCTTGAGCAGGGCGAAGTCCAGCTTCAGATCGTCGAAGCTGTTGTCCGAGAGGTCCACCACGCCGTTCGGCGTCAGGTTGAAGGCGTCGCTCCAGATCCGGCCGGTGACTTTCGCCCGGCGCTGGTCAAGCGCGGCAGTCACGTCGAGATTGGTGACCGGTCCCAGGAGATTGGCGGTCGGCCCGGTGACGAGCCGCGCCACTTGCGTCGGCCCCTTGATCGTGAAGGTGCCGTCGCGCGCGACGAGGTCCAGTTTGGCAAGATCGCCGCCGCCGAGACCGGCATCGAGCTTGCCGTTCCAGGCCTTCCAGTCGCCCTTGCCGCCGAGCTTCACCGTGAGCGGCTGCTTGAGCCCGCCCAAGGCGGCGATCACACCACCGGTCGGGGCATTGAGGTCGAGGTCGATGGCCAACCGGTTCTTCGAGGGGACAGCGTCGAGCAGGAGGTTGAAGCGGTCTCCGCCTTCCTTGCCCTCGATCGCGATCGTGCCACCCTTGGCGGAGACTTGTGCGCGACCGTCGGAAATGTGCGCCTTGCCGTCGATCGTGACGATACGGCGATTGCCGGAAACCGGCGGCTCGGAGATGAAACGGTCGATGCGCAACTCGCCAACGTCGACGTCGATATCGGGCAGCAGCGGCGCATCGCTTGGCGGCGTGGGCTTGAACTTGGGCACCCGGCGCAGGATCATCCGCTCCGCCACGGCGCTGCGCACGTCGACATGGTTGCTCAGGTAGGCGAAAGGCCGCCAGTCGACATGGATTTCCGGCGAAAACAGGAATTCGCCCTTGGGGTCGCTGACCGAGAGGTTGCGCAAGGTCATGCGCCGGTAGAGCGAACCTTCGATGCGCCCGACCTTGATCCGCATGCCGTTCTCGAAACGCAGGCCCGCGATCTGTTCGGCCACGAAGCGATGGCCCGGCCCGGTGTCGATGCCGAAGATGACGGCGGCGGCCAGCACGACGACGCCCAGCACGAGGCCGACGACCGTCTTGAGGATGCGAATCTGCACGCGGCGCCAGACCGTGGGCTTCGGCTTTCCGCTATCGCCGGCGGTTCCGGCTGAAGTTTCAGGCTCGTCGGCCGGGATCATGGTGTCATCGTCCGACATCAGAAAGCCTGTCCGATCGAAACATAGAGATTGAAGCGGGATTCACCCGGTTGGCGGGCGACCGGCGTCGCGATGTCGAGGCGGACCGGGCCGAAATTGGTATAGAAGCGCCCGCCGATACCCACGCCGTAGCGCAAGTTGTTGAACTGCGGCATCGTCTCGCGATAGGCCTGCCCGGCATCGACGAAGGCGACGACACCGTAGTTGCCGAAGCGATAACGCGCCTCGACCGAGCCTTCATTGAGGCTGCGTCCGCCGACGGCCGTACCGTCCGCGGCCTGCTCGCCCAGCGCCTGGTAGGCATAGCCGCGCACCGAACCGCCGCCGCCCGCATAGAGCCGCCGCGACGGCGCGATGTCGAAGAGACCCGCGCCCTGGATCGTTCCGAAGCGCAGGCGCCCGGCCAGTACCAGGCTGTCGGTCACCGGATAGTAGGCCGAAGCGTCGATCCGCGCCCGCACGTAAGGATCGAAACCGTTGCGAACGGTCGCTTCTGGCTGGATCAGGGTGGTCAGGCGATAGCCCTTGGTCGGATCGAGCAGGCTGTCGCTCCGGTCGAGCCCGATCTGGCCATTGACGCCCGCCACATAGTAAAGCTTGCGGTCGCGATTGCCGGTCGTGCGATTGTAGTCGGTTTCCGCCGTGGCCAGCATTTCGACGCCGAAGGCGTAAGTATACTTCTTCTGCCAGATCGGCGTGGAATCGCGCGCGATGCGGGCCGCGATGCGGCCGGTATAGGCACTGTAGGCATCGTAATCGTTGTGGAAGGCCTCTGCGACCACCTCGAACGTGCGGTCGCGTTTGCCTGCATTGGAGCGACGGAAGGTTACGCCCGCACCCTGCTGCCGTGTACCGGCGATGGCCTTGGCGATCAGCGCGCCTTCCGGCGGGAACATGTTGCGGTTGGTCCAGGTCGCCGCGGCCGTGATGCCCTCGCCCGTCGCATAGCCGAGCGACCCTGCGATCGTACGCGGCGGCCCCGCATCCTGCTGGATATGGAGATCGACATACTGGGTATCGTCCGAGGCCGCCTCGCCGGTCTTGCGCGGCTCGACGGAAACGGTGGAGAACAGGCTCGTCGCTACCAGCGCCTTGCGCAAGTCGTCCACCTTGCGGCTGTCATAGAGTTCGCCGCGCTTGAAACGGGCCAGGACCCCGACGTGCTCGGCGTCGAAGGCAAGGTCGCCCGAGGTGGTGAAACCTCCGAAGCGGCCTCTCGGTCCCACGTCGATCGGCAGCGTGTAGACGCCCTCTCCGGTGTCCTGATCGAGCAGGATGTCGCGGTCGCCGACTTTCGCGAAAGCATAGCCGTTCTCCGGCAGCGCCACGGCCACTTGCGCCTCAGCGCCCTGCACCCGCTCGGCGACGATCGGCTCGCCGACCTTCAGCGCCAGGTTCTTCGCGATGAGATCGGCGGGAACGGTAGGATCGGCCTTCACCACGATTTCGGAGAAATTGTAGCGCTTGCCGGGGCTCACCTTGATCACCGCGACCAACGGCGCGCCCTTCGTGCCGTCGACAGTCCGCTCGACACGGCTGGTCACGATCGGCGAGTACCAGCCTTCCGAAGCCAGCACCGTCTGCATCAGCGTGGTGTCTTCGTTCAGGCGGGCATTGACCATCGCCAGGTTCGCCGCCTTGCCGTCACCCTTTTTCAGCGCCGAATGGGTGCGGAACTCGCTGCGCAGATCGGTGCCGGTTTCGTCGTCGGCAGATTCCAGTCCTTCGATCCGGGTATCGTAGGCAACCTCGACGTCCTTGCTCTCTTCCTTCTTCTCCGCGAACTGGACCGGGGTCACCTCGAACTGGTCGATCGGCGGCAGCGGCGCAGTGAGTTCGGCGTCGCGTACCGGGGCATCGCCGATCGGGATATCCGCCGAGGCATTGGCAGCGCCATCAGTCAGAACAGGGCCGGTTGGAACGGGCGCGGCGACAGGCGCCGCCTGCGCGTCCTTCGGTTTCGCAGCGGCAGCCTGCTTGGCCGCCTCCTGCTCGCTCGCCATGCGGCGCTCGAATTCGTCGATCGATTCGAGCGGCTTGTCGAGTTCCGGATCGTCCTGAGGATCGAGCCGGGGAATGGACCTGTTGAACTCGTCATCGGGAATGATCGGCTTCACTTCGGGCAGCACGACATCCGCCGGCGGAGCAGGCACGACCAGCTTTCCAGCCTGGACCTGGTCGTCCTCGTCCGCAGTACTCGGCGTATCAGGCGTGTCCTGCGAAGTCTGCGCAGACGGCTGCGTACGCTCCTCCTGCGCCGATGCCGGGTTCACCGACAGCGCAAGGAGCAGGGAAATCGTGGCCAGTCCCGCACCGTCGCGCAGCGAGAGGGAACAAGCCGGCTTCTGATTGATTAGCCAAGGCATGAGCAGCGCGATGTAACACCCCCTGTCGAGAATGGGCAACAGGCCCCCTCGTGGAATACCCTATCGCATTGCAACAGCGAAAGTTCCCTGCCGCAAGTGGGTAAGCGATGAAATCCGACGAACCCTCCCCGCCGTCAACCGCCAAGGAAAAGATGTCTACACCGTCCATGCAAATTCAGGCCGGAACCGACGCGAATGCGCCCTGGCAAATTCCGGGCAAGGCCTGGTGGAAGATCCTCAAGCGCGTCTACGTGATGAGCGGTTTCCACGAACTGGGCCTGCTGGCGGGCGGTCTGGCGTTCTATTGCTTCCTGGCCCTCACCCCGCTGATCGGCGCGACGGTGATGATCTACGGCCTGTTCGGCAATGTGGAGAGCGTCCATTCGCAGATGCAGAGCATCGTCGAAGTGGTCCCGCCGGAAGTCGCGAAGATGCTGGAACAGCAACTCGTGCAGATCGTCACGACCAGTCGCGGCGTCACCGGATTCGCACTGCTGATCGCGCTGTTCTTTGCGATATTCGGCGGCATGCGTGCGGCGAACGGCATGATGAGCGCGCTCAACATCATCAACGAGGAGCGCGAGACGCGCGGCACCATCGCGCTCACCTTTCGCGCGGTGGGGCTGACGCTCTCAGCCGTGCTCATCGCCTTGACGGGCGTTCTTTCCGGCGGCGTCTTCGCCTGGCTCCAGACCCAGACCAGCGTCTTCCTCGGCGATGCCACCGCGATTCTCTTCAAATGGCTGACCTGGATCGCTGCCGTTGCCCTCGGCAGCGCCGGTTTCGCCCTCATCATGCGCTACGGACCGGACCGGCGCCCCGCGAAGTGGCGCTGGCTGGCCCCCGGTTCGCTGCTGGCGACGCTGCTGTGGATCGCCGTCTCGTTCGGCTTCTCGCTCTACGTCGCCTATATCAGCGACTACAACGCCACCTACGGCTCGCTATCCGCCATCGTGGTGTTTCTCATGTGGCTCTATCTCTCGGCCTATGGCGTGCTGCTGGGCGCGCTCGTCAATGCCGAGATCGAACGACAGACCTTCTGCGACACGACGACCGGCCCCACGCTTCCCGCCGGAGAACGCGGCGCGGTGCTGGCCGACCTGATGGAAAACCGGGTGCCGTCGGCGTCGGAACTCGAACGCAACAAGCGGCGCCGGGCCGAACAGGTTCGTCGGCAGGCCGAAGTCTAGGAGATCGCTATCGGCCGCCGCCGTTCGTCAAGGCGAATGAGCAAGTCGACACGCGGCGGCATTTCCGCGAGGATCCAGCGGGTCAGCCGCTCGTAATGGGCGATGAAGCGGCCGATCCGCTCTTCGTCCATGACCCGCGCGCCGCCGCCACTAGCGAGAAGTTCACGCTCCTGCTCCAGCCTCCAGTCATGGACGACCGCGAAGCCCGGTGCGGCAAGAAGGACCAGACGGTCAATCCGTGCGAACAGACGCTGATAGGCATCGCCGAGCGCATCGTTGACATAGGCCCGCCACCGCCCGTCCGCGTCCTCCTCCGCTTCCAGCGCGTTGACCGGATGCGCAAGTTCGCCGGCAGGCTGCGGAAAGGCCCCGAGGCACCAGCCTTCAAGGATCAGGACTTCCAGACCGGGCCCGACGATCGGCCAGTCCTGTTCCGGCGCGCGGTCGTCAGCCCCCTTGTCGAAACGGGGCAGCGCTACCGGCATTCCGCTTTCCAGCATATCCAGCGTGTCCAGCCCCAGCGCGATATCATGCGTGCCCGGCACGCCCCGCGTCACCAGCAGAGGATGAACGGTACGCGAGAGTTGCTGCCGCTCCGCATGCGTCAGATAGAGATCGTCGAGCGACAGGGCGGCGCCCTTCAGCCCCTCGCTCGCGCAGGCACCGAGGACGGCCCGCGCCAGCGTCGTCTTGCCCGAACCCTGCGATCCGCACAGCCCGATGACGACAGGACGATGGCCGCCGCTTCCGAGCGCCGAACGGACCTGCCCCATCACGGCGGCAATCACTTCCGGTGCCGGACCTGCCTTTTCGGTATTCCGTCCGTTATCCATGCGCTCTTCCTCGAAATCGACAGATCGCGCCTAGAGCGTTTTCACATGGGGTGAAAACTCCCCGTTCTCCCGATACCGGATTTTCCAGGCCACCGACCGTAAACGGTCAACTTGAAAATGCTCAGACAAAGCCCTGCCTACGACGCGAGACGACAACCTGCATCGTGCCCGCGATCAGCCTCCGCGACGGTTGAAGGCGCACCCCTTCCGGGACTAGCTATCCTCCAAGAAAAATTCACGCGGCCCGGTGCGATCACGCATGCCCGCGAGCGGCGAGAGGAGAACAGGAAGATGACCGACGTTCTGGGTTACAAGGGCAAGCGCGTAATCGTCAGCGGATGCTTCTCCGGCATGGGCGAAGCGACCGCGCGCATGCTGGTCGATCTCGGTGCCGAAGTGCATGGTTTCGATTTCAAGGAAAGCGCCGTTCCGATGGCCTCCTTCACGCAGATCGACTTGCGCGATCCCGCCACGATCGAGGCCGCGGTCGAGGGCGTCGGCGGCAAGGTCGATGCCTTGTTCAACTGCGCGGGCCTGCCGGGCGGCGGCGGCTTTCTCCCGATCGATGTCATGAAGGTCAACTTCCTCGGTACGCGTCACCTTACCGACCGGGTCGTGCCGCTGATGGGCGAAGGCGCCGCCGTGGTCTCGATTGCATCGACCGGCGGTCTCGGCTGGAGCCGCCGCATCCCGGTCCACATGCAACTTCTGGCCACCCAGGGCTTCGAGGCCGGTCTCGCCTGGTGTGAAGCCAATTCCGATCAGGTGGCGGAAGGCTATGCCTTCTCGAAGGAAGCGGTGATCGTCTGGACGCAGTTCATGGGCGCGCAGCTCATCAAGAAGGGCATCCGCATCAACTGCTCGCTGCCCTCGCCCACCCAGACGCCGATGATGGCGACCTTCCATGCGACTTCGGGCAAGGACGTGGTGGATGCCGCCGCCGAGCCGCTCGGCCGCTACACCACGCCGGAAGAACAGGCCGGTCCGCTGGTGCTCATCAATTCCAGGCTTGCGGGCGTCGTCAACGGCATCGTCATGCCGGTGGACGGCGGCTTCATGGGCGGCCTTGCCACGGGACAGGTCGATATTTCCCGGATGATGAGCAGGCAGCCCGCCTGACCTTCAAATCCATCGCCGGGGTGGATGCCGCGACATCCACCCTTTTACCTATGCGTCAACCTGCTAAGCCCTCCGGCAAACGGAGAAGGATCAAGGCGCATGGCAGACGCGGTACTCTACGAAACCGACGATGAAGGCATCGTCACCCTCACGTTGAACCGCCCGGACATGCGCAATCCGATCTCGGACCCGGAAGTGATCGAGGGCCTGCTCGGCGCGCTCGAACGGCTGGACAGCGATCCGGCGGCGCGCGTGGCAATCCTGACCGGCGCGGGCAAGGGGTTCTCCTCGGGCGGCAACATCAACGAGATGAAGCCCGGCGGCAACGTCAACGGCGGCGTACCGACCCGCACGCGCCTCAACTACAAGCGGGGCATCCAGCGCCTGCCGCTGGCCTTCGCGGCGCTCGAAGTGCCGGTGATCGCCGCCGTCAACGGCGCCGCGGCAGGCGCGGGCTGCGACCTCACCTGCATGTGCGACCTTCGCATCGCCGGCGAGAGCGCGCGCTTCGCCGAGAGCTTCGTGAAGATCGGCCTGATCGCGGGCGACGGCGGCTCCTGGCTGCTCCCGCGCGTCGTCGGATGGTCGAAGGCCGCGGAAATGGCCCTTACCGGCGACATGATCGACGCCGCGGAGGCCCTCGCCTGCGGGCTCGTGTCCAAAGTCGTGCCGGACCACCAGCTGATGGATGAAGCCCGTGCATTGGCCCGCCGCATCGCCGCCAATCCGCCGCACGCCGTGCGCATGACCAAGCGGCTGCTGTGGGAAGGCCGACGCAGCGATCTGGCTACCCTGCTGGAAATGGCCGCCGCCATGCAGTCCGCCGCCCACGCGACGGACGATCACGCCGAAGCGGTCGATGCGTTCCTCGAAAAGCGCAAGCCGGTCTTCAAGGGGTCTTGAATTTCGATGTGATCGGTTCATATGGCGATCACATCGAAATGTGAAAATTGGATTCCTGCAATGGCTGCTAATGTGATCGAACAGGTCCGCAAGCTCGTGACCGAAGGCGGCATGAGCAAAGCCGGCCTCGCCCGCGCCGCCGGGCTTCACGCCAACACCCTGCGCGACTGCGCCGAACCCGAGTGGAACCCCACGGCGGAAACGCTGACCAAGCTCGAACGCTTCCTCAACGCCAACGACGACCGCCAGGTCCTCGTGCCGATCGAGGAAATCATCGACGAGGCGCGCAACGGCCGCATGTTCATCCTGGTCGACGACGAGGACCGCGAGAACGAGGGCGACCTCGTGATCCCGGCCCAGATGGCGACCCCGCAGGCGATCAACTTCATGGCCACCCACGGCCGCGGCCTGATCTGCCTCACGCTCACCAGCCAGCGCGTCGAGGAACTCGGCCTCGACCTGATGAGCCGCCATAACGGCACCCGCCATGAAACGGCCTTCACGATCTCGATCGAGGCGCGCGAAGGCGTGACCACCGGCATCTCGGCAGGCGACCGCGCGCGCACCATCTCGGTCGCGATCGACGGCACCAAGACCAAGGCCGATATCGTCACCCCCGGCCATGTCTTCCCGCTGCGCGCCCGCGACGGCGGCGTGCTGGTCCGCACCGGCCACACCGAAGCGGCGGTCGATATCTCGCGCCTCGCCGGTCTCAACCCTTCCGGCGTGATCTGCGAGATCATGAAGGACGACGGCACCATGGCCCGCATGGACGACCTGATCGCCTTCGCCCGCATTCACGATCTCAAGATCGGCACGATCCGCGATCTCATCGCCTATCGCCGCAAGCACGACCGCATGGTCGAAAAGAAGAACGAGATCACCTTCCAGAGCCGCCACGGCGGCCAGTGGCTCGCCCGCAGCTACTTCAACAAGGCGACCGGCGAAGAGACGCTGACCCTCATCAAGGGCCGCATCGATCCCGAAAAGCCCACGCTCGTCCGCATGCACACCCTGTCGGTCTTCGCCGACCTGCTGGGCGAGGAAGCCACCGATCGCGGCGATCTGCTCCACCGTTCGATGGAAATGATCGCCGAGGAAGGCACCGGCGTGATCGTCGTGATCAACCGCCAGATGAACGGCTCCATCTCGCGGGTCATGGACATCAAGAACCAGGTTCGCGCCGGCGAAACGCCGGATCTTGAGGAACTGCGCGATTATGGAGTAGGCGCGCAGATCCTTGCCGAACTCGGCATCCACGACATGATCCTGCTGACCAATACCCATCACTCGCTCGTCGCGCTGGAAGGCTATGGCCTGAACATCGCCGGCGAACGCCCCATCACCGCCCCCGAAGGAGCGAACTGACATGGCCCGTTTTCTCATCGTCGAAGCCCGCTTCTACGACCATCTCAATGACAAGCTGATCGCTGGCGCCAAGGCCGCACTGAAGGCTGCCGGTCACACTGGCGAAGTGATCACCGTGCCCGGCGCGCTGGAAATCCCGGCCGCCATCTCGCTGGCCGACTCCACCGGCGACTATGACGGCTATGTCGCTATCGGCGTCGTCATCCGCGGCGAGACCTACCACTTCGAGATCGTCGCCGGCGAATCCGCGCGCGGCATCATGGCGCTGACCATGGACGGTATCCCGATCGGCAACGGCATCCTGACCGTCGAGAACGAGGAACAGGCCCTCGTCCGCGCCGAACCTTCCCAGAAGGACAAGGGCGGCGAAGCGGCCAAGGCAGCCGTCGCGCTCTACGACCTCAAGGAAAAGTTCGCCTGATCGCGCAGCCGTGCCCGACATGGCAGGCCTGATCTCGCAGGCCCAATAATACAAGGAGGAGCGGGCCCGTCCGTTCCTCCTTTTCTTTTGCAAAATCAGATGCCTCTCGAAGAGAAGCGATTGTCGTCAAGCTGTCACCCGCTGTGAATAGCCGGCGATTCTCCGTTTCTTCGAAGGCTTCAGCATGATCGAATCTCCATTTTCCCGCCGCTCGCTCATCCGCACCGGCGCCGGAGTTGCCGCAGGCACGTTCGCCGCCTCGATCATGCCCTCTGCGATCGCAGCGCCCGTCCCCGCCGCCCGCCAACGTCCGGCCAAGCCGCTGGTTATCGGTCATCGCGGTGCCAGCGCCCTGCGGCCCGAACACACTCTGGCATCCTACGCCAAGGCGATTGCCGACGGCGCCGATTTCATCGAGCCGGATCTCGTCGCCACCAAGGACGGCATGCTGATCGCCCGGCATGAGAACAACATCGCCGAAACCACCGATGTCGCCGATCATGCCGAGTTCGCCGCCCGCAAGACCACCAAGACCATCGACGGCGAACAAGTCACCGGCTGGTTCACCGAAGACTTCACGCTTGCCGAGATCAAGACGCTCCGCGCGAAGGAGCGCCTCGGCCCGCTCCGTCCGGAAAGCCACGGCTATGACGGCCGGTTCCAGGTGGTGACTTTCGAGGAAATCGCCGATTTCGCCGCTGCCGAAGCTGCCGCGCGCGGACGCGTGATCGGCGTGATCCCCGAGATCAAACACTCCACCTATTTCGCCTCGATCGGCCTGCCGCTCGAACAGCGCTTCCTCGACCGCGTCCACGCCAGCGCCTATCTTCAGACCGCCCCGCTGATCGTCCAGAGCTTCGAGGTCTCCAACCTCAAGTGGCTGCGCCAGCGTCTGGACGGCCTCGGCAAAGTCCAGCTCATGCAGTTGACGGTGCCCGGCAAGATGCGCCCGGCGGATCTGGCCGCCAAGGGTTCAGGCCCGAGTTTCGACGATCTCCACACGCCCGCCGGCCTTGCCGAGATGGCGACGTACGCGGACTGGATCTCACCCTACAATCTGGCCTTGATCGCGCGCGACAAGGACAACCGCCTCGCGGCGAAACCAAGCGATCTCATCGCCAATGCCCACAAGGCGGGTCTGCTGGTCTCGACCTGGACATTCCGCCCGGAAAACTACTTCCTCCCGGCGGACCTGCGCAGCGCTGGCGGCGACGGCTCCCGCAACCCCGAGGGCAGCATCGCCGAAATCCGCCGCTATCTTGCACTCGGTCTGGACGCCTTCTTCACTGACGATCCGGCGATCGGCCGCAAGGCGGTCGACGAACGCGCCTGAACTTTTCAGCACAATAAAAAAGCCCGCGAAATTCGCGGGCTTTCTTGTTTTTGGTGCGCCCGACGGGATTCGAACCCATGGCCCCCAGATTAGGAATCTGGTGCTCTATCCGGCTGAGCTACGGGCGCACTCGAGGGGCGTCCTAGCTTGCGCGGAAACGCTTGGCAATCCGTTTACATTGGCCGTTACATCGGCCGTTCAGTTCGCCTGTTCGGGCGGAGTGACCGCAAACGGCAGAGGCGTAAGCGCAATGCCTTCCTCGATAAGTTCCTTGGCCTGCTCCACGCTCGCGCGGCCGTGGATCGATTCCGCTTCGCGTTCGCCATAGTGCATGGCGCGGGCGTCTTCGGCGAAGCTATCTCCCACGAACCGGCTCGATTTGAGCGCTTCGGCCTGCATCACCGCCAACTTCTGGAGCACCTCGATCGCTTGCGGAGGCAAGGGTGCTGCCGGCGCTGGAGGAACTGGTTCCGGCTGAGACGAGGCTGCTTTTGTCGGGGCTTCCGAACGCTGGTTTCCCTTGCGCGCGAGGCGCGGGGCCTGGACCGCCTTGCCGACATCGGCCGACCCGCAGTGCGGGCAGGCAACCAGCCCCCGCTCCTGCTGGCGCGTGTAATCGTCCGAGGACTTGAACCAGCCCTCGAAACGGTGCTGCGCGGAACGGCATTCGAGATCAAAAACGATAGGCATCGCCGCCTATTTGGCGATCTCGCGGCGGTTGGCAAGACTGGGAAGTTGCGCGCGCACTGCGCCAATCCGCGCCGGGTCGAGATCGACGAAGCCCACGTCTGCCCGCTCGCCGCCCATGTCGAGCAGGATATCCCCCCAGGGATCGATCGCCAGCGAGTGGCCGTAAGTCTCGCGGCCGTCCTCGTGACGGCCCACTTGCGCGGCGCTGAGCACGAAAGCGCTTGCCTCCACCGCGCGGGCGCGTTGCAGAAGATGCCAGTGCGCCTTGCCGGTCGGCACGGTGAACGCAGCCGGTGTGGCGATCACGTCGCACCGTGCCCGGCCGAGCGCCTCGAACAGCGCCGGGAAGCGCACGTCGTAGCAGATCGCCAGCCCCAGCCTGCCGAGCGGAGTCTCCACCGTCACGACTTCGTTACCGGGGGCATAAGCGTTCGATTCGCGCCAGGATTCGCCGGTGGCGAGATCGACGTCGAACATGTGCATCTTGTCGTAACGGGCGCGAATCTCGCCGTCCGCATCGATAACGAAAGCCCGGTTCGCATAGCGGCCGTCACCGGGTTCCTCGCGCCGCACCGCCAGCGAGCCGATATGGACCCATAACCCCTCGCGCGCTGCCGCATCGCAGGCCGCGGCGAGAACGCGGTCGTCCGCCTCCCGCACGATATGGCTGGCCGCCCGTTCACGATTGCGGTCAAGCAGACCCGACATTTCGGGCGTAAACAGCATGGCCGCGCCGCCTGCCTTCGCCTCGCGGATCGCAGCGACGATCGCGGCGGCATTGACCTCGGGATCGACGCCCGAAGTCATCTGGAATAGCGCAGCGCGGCCCATCGCCGTCAGAGACCCAGCACCGGATCGAGCTTGCCCGCCCGGTCGAGCGCGCTGATGTCGTCGAAACCGCCATAGGGCTTGTCGTCGACCAGCACCTGGGGAACCGTCATGGCGCCGGGAACGCGCTCGACCATCTCGGCGCGCTTCTCGCCGCCCATCGTCACGTCGTATTCCTCGTAAGTCACGCCTTTGCCGTCCAGCAGAGCCTTCGCCATGACGCAATAGGGGCAGCCCCACTTCGTATAAATCTCGACCTTCGGCTGGCTCATTGAACTTCTTCCTTCAATCTTTTTGCGACCCTTGAAAGGGCGATCCGCTACCATATCTAGGAATGCAAGTCATGGCCCGCCAAGGGGATGACTTGAGAGCGAGGCGCCGCAAACCGGGCCTCATCACACGAAGATTGCTCGAATGAGGATTTTTGTCATGAACCGTATCGATTTTTCGCCTTACCGCCGCACCATGGTCGGCTTCGACCGCCTGTTTGACATGATCGAAAACCAGGGCCGCGTGAATCCGGGCGACAAGTACCCCCCCTTCAACATCGAACGTCGCGGCGCCGATGCCTATCGCATCACGCTTGCGGTCGCTGGCTTCAAGCCTGCCGATATCGACATCACCGCGCAGGCCAACCTGCTGGTCATCAAGGGCCACAAGCCCGAGGAAGCCGTCGACGGTGAGATGCTGCACATCGGCATAGCCCAGCGCGGGTTCGAGCGCCGCTTCGAACTGGCCGATTACGTCCGCGTCGATGCCGCCGACCTTGCCGACGGCCTGCTGGTGATCGACCTCGTGCGCGAAGTGCCCGAGGCGATGAAGCCGAAGAAGATCGCGATCGGCGGAAACACCCTTTCCGTCGTCGAAGGCGGCGATTCGGCTGCCGCCTGACAATTCGATGAACTGACACGTTCCGGGGGCGGTCCGAGTTTATCGGGCCGCCCTTTTTTGCTGCGCCGTTGCAAAGAGCCATGGCGCGCACCCTTGCCGCCCCCTAACCTGGCCCCGTCATTTTTAACGGGCCGCCCTCCTCCATGCTCTCCATCCTGTCGGTCGTCCTGCCGATCTTCGCGCTCACTTTCGCAGGCTGGCTGACCCGCCGCTTCGGCGTGTTCGGGCCGCAGTCGACCACCGAACTCAACCGTTTCGTCGTCTATCTGGCGCTTCCCGCCCTGCTGTTCGACATTGTGGCAAGCGCCCGGCCCGCAGACCTGTGGCAACCGGGCTTCGTCGCCGTCTTCGCCCTGACTACGTTCTGCTTCTTCGCACTCACTGTGACGGTGAGCCGCATGAAAGGTGCTGCGATCGGCAATGCGACGATCCATGGCCTCAACGCCGCCTATTCGAACGTCGCCTTCCTCGGCTTTCCGCTCCTGCTCGCGACGCTGGGACCGGCCTCGCGAACACTGACGCTGATCGCCACGATCAACACCGTCTGCGCCCTCTTCGCGACCTCCATCGTCCTGCTCGAATTCGGCAACCAGACGGGCGGGCGCCCCTCGGTGGTTGTTGCCCGCGTGCTTCAGGCGTTGTTCCGCAATCCACTGGTGCTCGCACCGTCGCTGGGCGCGCTGGTCATGGTCAGCGGGATCGGCATCGCCGCGCCGCTCGACACCTTCCTGAAGCTGCTCGGTTCCGCCGCCAGCCCCTGTGCGCTGGTCTGCCTCGGAATGTTTCTGGCGGAGCCGCGCAAGGTCGAGCCCGGCGACACCGGCCGGACCACTCTGCTCGTCGCGCTGAAACTCTTCGCCTATCCGGCACTCATGCTGGTGATGGCCCGCTGGGTAATCCCGCTCGAAAAGCCGCTGCGCGATGCCGCCGTGCTGCTGGCCGCACTGCCGACCGGGACCGGCCCCTTCATGCTGGCGGAACTCCATCGCCGCGAGGGCGCGCTCACCGCCCGCGTCATCCTCGTCTCGACGGTTCTTTCCGTGGCGACGGTGACGCTGCTGCTCGCCGCCCTACGCTGAATCGAAAAGGGCGGACCATCCGGCCCGCCCTCCCCTAACCCGAAAATCCCGTGATCAGACCAGTCGGGCCTGACGCAGCGCCGCCGCGATGAACCCGGCGAAAAGCGGGTGCGGCTCGAAGGGGCGCGACTTGTATTCGGGGTGGAACTGCACGCCGACGAAGAACGGATGATCCGGACGCTCGACGATCTCGGGCAGCAGGCCGTCGGGCGACATGCCGGAGAAGATCAGGCCATTGCCTTCCAGCGTCTCGCGATAGGAAGCGTTCACTTCGTAGCGGTGACGGTGGCGTTCCGAAATCTCGGTGTTGCCGTAGATCGCGGCGACGTGGCTGTTCGGCGAAAGCTCGGCCTTGTAGGCGCCGAGGCGCATGGTGCCGCCCAGATCGCCGCCTTCGGCGCGCTTTTCCAGGCCGTCCTTGCCCATCCACTCGGTGATGATGCCGACGACCGGCTCCTCGGTAGGACCGAACTCGGTGGAGTTGGCCTTCTCGACACCCGCCGAACGGGCGCCTTCGATGCAGGCCATCTGCATGCCGAGGCAGATGCCGAAGAACGGCACTTCGCGCTCACGGGCGAAGCGGACCGAGGCGATCTTGCCCTCGGTGCCGCGCTCGCCGAAGCCGCCCGGAACCAGAATACCGTGCATCGGTTCGAGCGCGGCGGCGATTTCCGAATCTTCCTTCTCGAAGATTTCGGCATCGATCCAGTTGACGTTGACCTTGACCCGGTTGGCCATGCCGCCGTGCACCAGTGCCTCGTTCAGCGACTTGTAGGCATCCTGGAGGCCGGTGTACTTGCCGACGACGCCGATGGTCACTTCGCCTTCGGGGTGTTCGAAGCGGTCGGTGATGTCGTTCCAGCGCGAAAGGTCGGGCGCCTGCGATTCCATGCCGAAGTGGTGGAGCACTTCCGCGTCCAGACCCTCGTGGTGGTACTGAAGCGGCACCGCATAGATGTTCGGCGCGTCGAGCGCGGGAATGACCGCCTGCGGGCGCACGTTGCAGAACAGCGCGATCTTGCGGCGCTCGCTCTCGGGCAGCTCGCGATCGGCACGGCACAGCAGGATGTCGGGCTGGATGCCCAAGCCGGTCAGTTCGCGCACCGAGTGCTGCGTCGGCTTGGTCTTCAGCTCGCCGGCAGCCGCAATGTAGGGCACCAGCGTCACATGGACGAAGCAGGTCTGCTCACGGCCGAGTTCGTTGCGCAGCTGGCGCAGGGCCTCGACGAAGGGCAGGCCTTCGATGTCACCGACGGTGCCGCCGATCTCGCAGAGCACGAAGTCGAGATCCTCGGTCTCCGTCATCGCGAAGTCCTTGATCGCGTCGGTGACGTGCGGGATCACCTGGACGGTCGCGCCGAGGTAGTCGCCGCGGCGCTCCTTGGCGATGATGTCCTGGTAGATGCGGCCCGAAGTGATGTTGTCCGCCTGACGCGCCGAGACGCCGGTGTAGCGTTCGTAGTGGCCCAGATCGAGGTCGGTCTCGGCGCCGTCGTCAGTCACGTAGACTTCGCCGTGCTGATAGGGGCTCATCGTGCCCGGATCGACGTTCAGATAGGGATCGAACTTGCGGATTCGGACGCGGTAACCGCGTGCCTGAAGCAGAGCCGCGAGGCTCGCCGCCATGAGACCTTTGCCAAGCGAGGAAACCACGCCGCCGGTAATGAAAATATGCCGCGCCATGGGAGTCGGCCCTTAAATTGCATGGGGGCACGAGCGCAAGAGCGCTGTGCCGCAAATCCACAGTTCAACACAAATGAAATGCCGCCTGCCAGAGCCAGACGGCATTCCTGTTACGATGATGCGCCGGGGTGAACCCTGCCGAAAGCCAGATTACTGGCCGGCAGCACCCGAAAGCGGATCGTTGGCCGGAGCGGTTCCGGCCGGAGCCGGAGTCGCGCCACCCGCAGGAGCCGCGGCCGGTGCGGCCGCGCCGGCGAGCGGATCGGCCGGCTGTGCGGGAGCGGCCGGAGCCGTCTCGCGCTGAAGGGAAGTGTCGATGTCGCGGCCGCTGGTCGTGTTGACCGCAAGGGCTGCAAGCACGATCGAGAGAATCACGAAGACCGCGGCGAGGACGCCCGTCGCACGGGTCATGAAGTTGGCCGCGCCGCGCGCCGACATCAGGCCCGAGGGGCTACCGCCGCCGACACCGAGACCGCCGCCTTCCGACTTCTGCATCAGAATGACGACGACGAGCAGAAGCGCGACAATCGCCTGGACAACGGTCAGGAAGGTGAACAGCATCTTGCGTTTTTCTCAGTCATCTCGGGGTCGAAACCCTCATCTCAAGCCGCGCAGATAGGCGCTCGTCGCCTTCTGCGCAAGTCATCAGCCGAACCCTTGGCGCGAAAGGCCGGATCCGGCGGAAATCGGCGTCTCAGTCGTTGCCCATCGAGGCTGCGGCACCGACGATCGCCAGGAAACTCTCGGCGCTCAGGCTGGCGCCGCCGACCAGCGCTCCGCCCACTTCCGGCACGGAGAGCAGTTCGCCGGCGTTCTCCGCCTTGACCGAGCCGCCGTAGAGAATGCGCACGTCCGCCCCGCCCTCGCCGTAGATGGCGACGAGCTTCGCGCGGATCGCCGCGTGCATGGCCGTCACATCCTCGATCGAGGGCACGCGGCCGGTGCCGATCGCCCAGACCGGCTCGTAGGCGACCGAAATCTTCTCGGGCGTGCCGTCGATCGACGGGCACGAACCTTCGAGCTGTGCGGCGACCACGGCTTCGGCATCGCCGGCATCGCGCTGCGCCTCGGTTTCGCCGACGCAGAGAATCACCGCGAGGCCCGCCGACAGCGCGGCCTCGCCCTTGGCCTTCACGTCGCCGTCGCTCTCGCCGTGCAGCGTGCGACGCTCGGAGTGGCCGACGATGGTGAAGTCCGCACCCGCATCCTTGAGCATCGGGGCGGAGATATCGCCGGTGAAGGCGCCGCTGTCTTCGGCGCGGCAGTCCTGACCGCCGACGCCGATCAGTCCGACGGCATCGCGAATGCGGTAGATCAGCGTCGCCGGCGGTGCGACCGCCACCTGCACCTTCGGAAAGCGTGCGGCAGCCCGGTCGATCGCGCGCGCCTCGTTGAGCATCGCACGCGTGCCGTTCATTTTCCAGTTACCGACGATGTAGGGCAGACCAGCCATGATATTAAGAAACCTTGATTTCAGAGCGCGCAGACTGCCCGGGAGTCCTGCGAGAAGCGGGAATCACGAGCTGCGCTTTCCGGGCGCTGCTAGGGCACGGAGGCCTCTCTTGTCAAAATCCGTGCACTTCCGGTTCAGGCACTATTGCAGATGCACGGCGGGAATTCGCGAGTCGCGAGCACCTTACCGAACGCCGGACCGGACCTTGGCCCGAAAGTCGGCATTGCAGGATGGAACAAGCCACCCTAAAGCCTGCCCGTTTCGTGCGCTGGCTCTCCTTATGGCGGCTCAGCCATCGCTCCGACCTGAACCTGAAATTTCCACGCTGATCGGCACGGTACATGCTCTCATTCTTCCGCAACGTCCTGAAGTCCAAGATCGGCGCCGGCATTGGCCTGGCGGTGCTGGTGCTCATCACGCTGGCCTTCGTCGGCGGCGATCTCACCGGCATGAGCGATTCCGGAGGCATCAGCCCCGGCAAGTCGGTCGCCACCGTCGGCAAGGATGACGTGGACGAAAACGGCCTGGCCCTGGCCGCCAAGTCGGCCCTCACCCGCGTCCAGCAGCAGGACCCGACGATGACGATGAAGTCGCTCATCGCGCAGGGCGGGCTGGAGCAGGTGCTCGACGAACTGATCGACCGCACCGCCACCGCGTTCTTCGGCAAGAAGATCGGCGTCGTCGCCGGCGACCGCCTGATCGACAGCGAGATCGCCCGTATTCCGGCCTTCCAGGGCGTGGACGGCAAGTTCGACCAGGCGACTTACCGCCAGCTGCTCGCCCAGCAGGGCCTTTCGGAAAAGTCGCTGCGCGAGGACATCGCCCAGGGCCTTATCGCCCAGCAGCTCATGTTGCCCGCACAGTTCGGCACTACGCTTTCGAGCTTTGCCGCCAAGCGCTATGCCGCCCTGCTCGACGAAAACCGCGCCGGTTCGGTCGTCGCCCTGCCCTCGCAGCTGTTCTTCCCCGCAGGTCAGCCCAGCGATGCCGATCTTCAGGCCTTCTACAAGAGCCATACCGGCGCCTTCGTCCGCCCCGAGCGCCGCGTGATCCGTTACGCCGCCTTCGGTGAGGCTGCCGTCAAGGACGTTGCCGCGCCCACCGACGCCGAGATCGCCAAGCAGTACCAGGCCGACAAGGCGCTTTACGCCGCGCAGGACAACCGCAAGATCACCCAGCTGATCGTCCCCACCGAAGCCGCCGCCAAGGCTGTCGCCGCAGAAGTTGCGGGCGGCAAGACGCTGGAGGCCGCTGCTCAGGCCAAGGGTCTCTCAGCCGCCAAGCTCGAATTCTTCAGCAAGGACCAGCTCTCCAGCCAGTTCTCGCCTGCCGTCGCCGACGCCGTCTTCGCCGCGCCTGTCGGCAAGCTCGCCGCGCCGCAGAAGAGCGCGCTGGGCTGGCACCTGATCCGCGTCGAGGAAGAGCAGAAGAAGCCCGAGCGCGCCCTTGCCTCGGTCAAGGACGAAATCGCCGCTAAGCTCGTCGAAGAGAAGAAGCGCGCGGCCTTCACCGACCTCCTTGCCAAGATCGAGGATGAGTTCAGCAACGGCGCCAGCCTCGTCGAAGTCGCCAAGTCGCTCGGCGCGACGGTCGAGACGACCGCGCCGATCGTCGCCGACGGCCAGATCTACGGCAAGCCCGGCGAAACCGCCCCGGCGCTGCTGCAGCCGGTGCTCAAGACCGCCTTCGGCATGGATCAGGAAAAGCCGCAGAGCGCACAGGTCGGCGGCCAGCCTGCCACGCAGAGCGCTCCCGCCACTCCGCCGAGCTACATCGTCTACGACGTCACCCAGATCACCGCCTCGGCGCCCGCGCCGTTCAAGGAGATCGTCAATGACGTGAAGGCCGCCTGGGCGCTCGACAAGGGCGGTTCCGCCGCCAAGGCCGCCGCGATCCAGATCCAGGCCCAGCTCCGTCAGGGCAAGACCGTGGAACAGGCTGTCGCCGCCACCGGCAAGAAGCTGCCCGTCGAGCAAGTCTCGATGTCGCGCGCCACGCTGACCGCGGCGCTGCGCTCGGGCCGCCAGGTTCCGCCGCCGGTCTCGCTGATGTTCCACATGGCCAAGGGTACCGTGAAGGTGCAGTCGGCCGGACAGGATCGTGGCTGGTTCGTCGTCCTCCTGAAGGACGTGGTGCCCGGCAAGGTCGAATCGCCGCAGCTCGTCGAGGGCACTCAGCGTGAACTCGGCGGCCAGCTCGGCCAGGCCTATACCGACGCGCTGGGCAAGGCGATCCGCAAGGAAGTGGGCGTGACCAAGCACGACAAGGCGATTACCGCCGTGCGCGACCAGCTCGCCGGCGCCGCCAGCGCTGAATGAAAACTGCCGCCAGCGCTGAATAAGACAACTTGAGATGAAGACCGGGGTTATGGAACGCGAATCGGATCGCCTTGCGGCATTGGCGCAGCTCTCTCAGGGCAAGCCCGGCGTGCTCTGGCGCAAGCTCGTGGCCGATACCGAGACCCCGGTCGCCGTCGCGCTCAAGCTCTTCGAGGAAGGGCGCGGCGATTTCCTGCTCGAATCGGTCGAAGGTGGCGAGACGCGCGGGCGCTACAGCCTGATCGGCCTCGATCCCGACCTCGTGTTCCGCGCCGAGGGCCATTCCTGCGAGATCAACCGCAACTGGCGGGACGACCGCGAGGCCTTCTCGCCGCTTCCGGGCGATACCCTCGTGGAACTGCGCGCGCTGGTCGAAAGCTGCCGCTTCGACGTTCCGGCGCAGCTTCCCCCCGCCCTCGCCTGCCTCGTCGGCTATTTCGGCTACGAGACCATCGGCCTGGTCGAGAAGCTGCCGCGTGCGCCGCAAAGTTCCCTCGAAGTGCCGGACATGCTGTTCGTGCGGCCCTCGCTGATCCTCGTCTTCGACCGCCTGAGCGACGAACTGTTCTGCGTCGCGCCGCTCTGGCCGGAGGCAGGCGAGCCGGAAGCGCTGGTGGAGCGGGCATCGGAACGCATCGACGAGGCCCTGCGCAAGCTCGCCGCGCCTGCACCGGTCATGCCGACCGCCGCGGACCTGCCCGAACCCGTCCAGACCCCGGTCATGGCCGCCGCCGACTACGAGGCGATGGTCCTGAAGGCGAAGGACTACATCGAGGCGGGCGACATCTTCCAGGTCGTGCTGGCCCAGCGCTTCACCTGCGAGTTTCCGCTGCCGCCGCTGGCACTCTATCGCTCGCTGCGCCGGGTGAACCCCTCGCCGTTCCTCTACTTCCTCGACATGCCCGGCTTCGCACTGATCGGCTCCAGCCCGGAAATCCTCGTGCGCGTGCGCGAAGGCGAAGTGACGATCCGTCCGATCGCCGGCACCCGCCCGCGCGGTAAGACCGCTTCCGAGGACAAGGCCAACGAAGTCAGCCTGCTGGCCGACCCCAAGGAACGGGCCGAGCACCTGATGCTGCTCGACCTCGGCCGCAACGACGTGGGCCGCGTGGCCGCCGCCGGAACCGTCGAAGTGACGGACAGCTACACGATCGAGCGCTACAGCCACGTCATGCACATCGTCTCGAACGTGGTCGGCAAGCTCGACACCGCCCGGCACGACGCCATCGACGCGGTCTTCGCGGGCTTCCCGGCGGGCACCGTCTCCGGCGCCCCCAAGGTCCGCGCCTGCGAGATCATCGCCGAACTCGAACCGGAAACCCGCGGCGCCTATGCCGGCGGCGTTGGCTATTTCGCCCCGGACGGCTCGGTGGATTCGTGCATCGTGCTGCGGACCGGCGTGCTCAAGGACGGCGTGCTCCATGTCCAGGCCGGTGCGGGCATCGTCGCCGACAGCGTCCCTGCCTACGAACAGCGCGAATGCGAGGCCAAGTCCGGCGCGCTTTTCGCCGCCGCCCGCGAGGCCGTGCGCGTCGCCGGGGAGCCGGGTTTCGGCCAATGATGCGGGCCGCCGCCGCGGCCGCATTGCTTCTAGCCGCCTGCTCGTCGGGCGACGCGAAGCAGGAGGTCGCTGCGCCGCCGCCTCCAGCGTGTGAGGGCGCGACTTTCGAAGGTGTGTCGTTCACCCACTGCACCGCCGACCCTGCCCGCAACACGATCCACATGGTGCTGGGTCCCAAGGACGGCGCGCCTTATCGCAGCCTGTCGGAACTCGCCGCAAGCCGCCCCTCAGGGGGCCACGCGGTTGCCTTCGCGATGAACGGCGGCATGTTCGACGACAAGGGACAGCCGATCGGCTACTATGTCGAGGAAGGTCAACGCGGCCACAAGCTCAACACCAACGACGGCTGGGGCAACTTCCACCTTCAGCCAAACGGGGTGTTCTACGGCGACGCGAAAGGCCGATGGGCCGTGCGCACGACCGAAGACTTCGCGAAGACCGTCTCGAACCGCCCCGATTTCGGCACGCAGTCCGGCCCGATGCTGGTGATCGCCGGAAAGCTCCACCCGAAGATCGACGCGGACGGCGAGTCGAAAAAGCTGCGCAATGCCGTCGGCGTGGACCGCAAGGGCCGCGCCCATTTCCTGATTTCGGACGAACCGGTCTCCTTCGGCAAGCTGGCCCGGTTTTTCCGCGACAAGCTCGACTGCCCCAATGCGCTGTTCCTCGACGGCAGCGTATCCTCGCTCTGGGACCCGGAGCACGGGCGCGTGGACGGCGGACCTCCGCTCGGCCCCTTGATCGTCGTCGAGAAAGCGACGAAAGGCAGACCATGATCCTCGTCATCGACAATTACGACAGCTTCACCTGGAACCTGGTCCATTACGTGATGGAACTTGGCGCCGAAGTCGAAGTAGTCCGCAACGATGCCCTCACCGCCGTCCAGGCGATCGAGAGCGGCGCGCAGGGCTTCCTGCTTTCGCCCGGCCCCTGCACCCCCAACGAAGCGGGCATCAGCCTCGACCTCGTGGGCGCCGCTGCCGATACTGGCAAGCCGCTGCTCGGCGTCTGCCTCGGCCATCAGTCGATCGGCCAGTATTTCGGCGGCAAGGTCGTGCGCGGCGGCTTGATGCACGGCAAGACCTCGCCGGTCACGCACGACGATACCGGTGTGTTCCAGGGCATCCCCTCGCCCTTCACCGCCACCCGCTATCACTCGCTGATCGTCGAGGACATTCCCGAGACGCTGAAGGTCAATGCCCGTTCCGATGACGGCCATGTCATGGGCTTCCGCCATGCCACGCTGCCGATCCACGGTGTGCAGTTCCACCCGGAAAGCATCGCCACAGAGCATGGCCACGCCATGCTGGCCAACTACCTGAGGCTTTGCGGCATCGACGCGCAGCTTCCGGCACGGATTGCGGCGTGACCCTCCAGATGTCCCTGCCCGATCCCCAGCACCCCATTGCCGAAGCCGAGGCTGAAGCAGCCTTCGGCGCGATCCTCGATGGAAAGGTCGACGACGATTCGATCGTCCGCTTCCTCATCGCGCTCACCGAGCGCGGCGAGACCGCCAGCGAGATCGCCGGCGCCGCGCGGGCGATGCGCAGCCGCATGATCCCCATCCACGCCCCCGCGAACGCCATCGACGTCTGCGGCACCGGCGGAGACGGACATCACACGCTCAACGTCTCGACCGCAGTGTCGCTGGTCGTCGCCGCCTGCGGCGTGCCGGTCGCCAAGCACGGCAACCGCGCCGCCAGCTCGAAGGCGGGCGCGGCCGACACCCTCGAAGCGCTCGGCCTCGATCTCGACCGCGCTGCCGAAACCGCCGAGGAAACGCTGAACGACCTCGGCATCTGCTTCCTCTTCGCCGCCCGCCACCACCCGGCGATGGGCCGGATCATGCCGATCCGCAAGGCGATCGGGCGCCGCACGATCTTCAATCTCATGGGCCCGCTGGCCAACCCCGCGAACGTGCGCCGCCAGCTCGTCGGCATCGCCCGCCCCGCCTATGTGCCGATCTATGCCGAAGCGCTGATGCACCTCGGCAGCGAACACTCCTTCGTCATTTCCGGTGACGAAGGCCTCGACGAACTGAGCCTTGCCGGCGGCAACGAAGTGGCCGAGATCAAGGACGGAGAGCTGTCCATGCGCCGGGTCTCGCCCGACGACGTGGGCCTACCCATCGCGCCGGTCGGCGCCATTCGCGGCGGTGACGCGGCCTACAACGCCGAAGCCTTGCGCCGCCTGCTCCTGGGCGACGAAGGCCCTTACCGCGATGCCGTGCTGCTCAATGCTGCCGGTGCACTGATTGTCGCAGGCGAAGTCGAAACCTGGCGCGAAGGCGTCGAGGAAGCCGCCGAGGCTATCGACAAGGGCCTCGCCAATGCCCTGCTGAATTGCTGGATTTCCGCGCTCAAGGCCTGAGCCCGGCGCGTTTTCGAGGTACCGATGTCCGACAAGCTTACTGAGATCTGCGACACCAAGCGCGTGGAAGTCGAAACCCGCAAGGGCTTCGCGACGATCAACGACCTCGACGCCCGCGCCGCCGAGCAGACCGCCCCGCGCGGCTTCGAGGCGGCCCTGCGCTCCAAGGTGGAAACCGGCTTCGCGCTGATCGCCGAGATCAAGAAGGCTTCCCCCTCCAAGGGCCTGATCCGACCGGATTTCCGTCCAGCAGAGCACGCCATCGCCTATGAGCGTGGCGGCGCTGCCTGCCTGTCGATCCTGACCGATGCCCCTTACTTCCAGGGCCACGAGGATTTCCTCGTCGAAGCGCGCGCCGCCGTGTCGCTGCCGGTCATTCGCAAGGACTTCATGGTGGACCCCTGGCAGGTCGCCGAAGCCCGCGCGATCGGTGCCGATGCAATCCTCATCATCGTCGCCGCGCTCGATGACGGCCTCATGGTCGAGCTCGAAGCCGCAGCCCACGAACGCGGCATGGATTGCCTCGTCGAAGTTCACAACGAGTCCGAGATGGAGCGTGCAAGCCGCTTGAAATCGCGGCTTATCGGCGTGAACAATCGCGACCTCAAGCGCTTCGTCACCGATATCGGAACCACCGAACGCCTCGCGCCGCTGACCCCGGAAGGCACGCTTCTGGTCAGCGAGAGCGGGATCAATGCGCATGCCGACCTCCAGCGACTTTCTGCGTGCGGCGCGCGCACTTTCCTCGTCGGCGAGAGCCTGATGCGTGAAGCCGATGTCGAGGCCGCCACCCGCGCCCTCCTGTTCGGATGAGCAAGTCCCTCACCCACATCGATGACGACGGCAACGCCCGCATGGTGGACGTCGGGGCGAAAGCCGAAACCCTCCGCGTCGCAGTCGCCTCGGGCCGCATCTCGATGACGGCAGCGGCGCTGGAAGCCATCCGCGCCGGGAATGCGCCGAAGGGAGACGTGCTCGGCACTGCGAGGGTCGCGGGGATCATGGCGGCGAAGAAGACCGCCGACCTCATCCCCATGTGCCATCCGCTGGCGCTCGATGCCGTCAACGTCGATTTTGCCTTTGAAGACGAAGCTGTCACAGCGACCGCGACTGCGTCGCTGACTGGCAAGACCGGCATAGAAATGGAAGCAATTACAGCTGTTTCCGTCGCACTCGTGACAATTTATGACATGGCCAAAGCGCTCGATAAGGGCATGGTCATCGGAGATATCCGGCTCATCGAGAAACGCGGCGGCAAGTCGGGCCACTGGAAAGCCCTGTGATTCCGCCGATCTCTCTGGAGGAAGCGCAAGCGCGCCTGCTAGCCCTCGCGGAGCCATTGCCAATCGAGCATGTCGATGTCGAAGGCACCCTCGGACGATACCTCGCTTCGCCGATATCCGCCCGCCGCAGCCAACCCGTGGCGGATGTATCGGCGATGGACGGCTATGCCATCATCCCCGGCGATCTCGCCGGGCCATGGAAAGTCATCGGCGAAAGCGCAGCCGGGCACCCGTTTGACGGAACCCTCCGCCCCGGCGAGGCGGTTCGCATCTCCACCGGCGCCCTGCTCCCCGCCGAGGCCGGTGCCGTCATCCTTCAGGAAGACGTGACCCGTGAGGACAACGCTCTCGCCTTGACCGGCACGGCGCCGCAGCCAGGCCACAAGCACATCCGTAGACGCGGCATGGATTTCACCGATGGCGGCCCCCTGCTGGCCCAGGGAATGCCGATCGGCCCCGCCCAGATCGGCTTGGCCGTTGCGGCAGGTCACAAGCACCTTCCGGTCCACCGCATTCCGCGAATCACGGTGATCGACAGCGGCGACGAACTGGCTGCCGAACCCGATTGCTGCGCCGTCCATCAAATTCCTGCCAGCAACGGCGCGATGCTGACGGCAATGATGCACAGCCTTCCCGTCGATGCGAAGCGAATTGGACCTATTCCGGACGATCTCGACGCGCTCGTCCGCGCTTTCGAAGCTGCGTCCGACGCCGATGTGATCGTGACCAGCGGCGGCGCTTCGGTCGGCGATCACGACCTCCTGCGCCCGGCACTGGAGGCCTGGGGCGCCGAGATCGATTTCTGGCGGGTGGCGATCAAGCCAGGCAAACCGCTGCTGGTGGCGACGCGCTTTCACGGCGAGCGCAGGCAACTCGTGATCGGGCTGCCGGGAAATCCCGTATCCAGCCTGGTTACGGCCTATCTTTTCGTTCTGCCGGTCCTGCGCGCCCTCCTCGGCGCCGCCGAACCTTTGCCGCGCAGCATTACGGCGAAGCTTTCCGCCCCCTTGAAGGCCGGCGGAGCGCGGCGGGAATTCCTGCGCGGGGTGTGGAACGGGGAAACCGTGCAGGCCCTTTCGCTACAGGACAGCGGCGCGCTGTCCTCGCTGGCCGCCAGCAACGTCCTGATCGATCGCCCCGCTCGCGCCGAAGCCGTCGATGCGGGCAGTCTCGTTAGAATGTTCTTGCTCCAAAATGGCGGTATTGCTTGACTATACCCTGTTCGTTGCATAATTGTTCCCTCATTGTTCGCAGGAAAGCTCTCTAAACGGCAGATCGTTTCAAATCTGTTCCCTCGGAGATCACCTGGAGAGGCAACACTATCCGGCCGGGCCAAGGGCCGCAGAACATATGAGGCAAAGCCGATGTTGACGCGCAAGCAGCATGAATTGCTCCGGTTCATCCAGGTCCGGCTCGAGGAAAGCGGCATCTCGCCCAGCTTCGAGGAAATGAAGGAAGCGCTCGATCTCAAGTCGAAGTCCGGCGTTCATCGCCTGATCTCGGCCTTGGAAGAACGCGGCTTCATTCGCCGCCTGCCCAACCGCGCCCGCGCGCTCGAAGTCCTGCGCCAGCCTGAGGATACGACGACCAAGCCTGTCCGAAGCGCCCCGGCGGCGAACGAGGCACCGGTTCGTGCTCCGCAGGTCCCGGCACCGGCCAACGACGTCATCGAAATTCCGCTGCACGGACGCATCGCGGCGGGCGTGCCGATCGAAGCACTGGAAGGGCATTCGCTGCTTCCGGTTCCGGCCGCCCTGCTCGGCTCCGGCGAACATTACGCGCTGGAAGTTTCCGGCGACTCGATGATCGATGCAGGCATTCTCGACGGCGACTTCGCCCTCGTGAAGCGTACCAATACCGCCCGCGATGGCGAAATCGTCGTCGCGCTGATCCGCGGCGAGGAAGCAACGCTCAAGTATCTCCGCCGTGAAGGCACCATGCTTCGGCTCGATCCGGCCAATGCCGCTTACGAACCGCAGATCTACGGCCCGGACGAAGTGGAAGTTCAGGGCAAGCTCGCAGGACTTCTGCGCCGCTATCACTGACGTCGTAGGGAAAAGCCTTCGGCTTTCCGGTCCGGCGTCATTCATGCGGACGCTTCGCCTAAGATTCAGTTCCGGGCACGTTACCAGCCATGATCGCCCTGGGTATCGATAACACTTGTCACTCTTCGTTGCTTGAGGTCGATGGTTATGCCGCCGCTGCGATCCAGCATCGCACGGTCGGCTTTCAACCACTTGGGGCGGCAATTGCCCGGAAGACGGCGATCGGCAATGACGACATCGGATCGCTTGCAAGCCCGGGCGAGTTGATCTTCCGGCACTATCAAACGCCCCTTGGCGATCAGCACATGGTGGACGGTTCCGCCGGTTCGCAGCGCTACAGCGCAGAAATCGCTGTTGCATCTGGCTCCCGGAACGCTCGACACCGCCTCGGGCAGTTCACGCAGTCCGGCAACTTCCATCATGTTATCCAGCGCATAGTCGCTGGAACTGTTGCGAAGCATCACGAAACGCCGGCTGACCGGATCGATCCATCCGACATGGCGACCATCACCTGAAACCATCAGATCCGGCGCCTGGATCGTCATCAGGCCCAGAAATCCGATGACGATCGGCGCCAGCCCCCACAGACGCACCCGCCCTTCCCAAAGTCCAAGCCATAGCCCGCCTGCCACGAACAGCAGGAAATGCCATCCACTCAGCGTCGGCATGACACGGACAGAGCCCGGACGGTCCGCGATGAAATGGGCGATCGCAAGCAAGCCATGGATCGCATGATCCGCGAGCCACCAGACCGGCGCACCCGCTCCTGCGATATCGAGCAGAAGCGCCAAGGCAACCAACGGCATGATAATCAGTGTCGTCAGTGGGATAGCAAGAACGTTGGCAAAAGAGCCATAGATCCCCGCGCGGTGAAAATGATAAAGGCCGATCGGCATCAATGCCATTTCGATGGCGATGCCCATCACTAAGACCAGCAGGGCATGGCGCAGGACCTTCAAGGGCACGGCTTCCTCACGGGGCGCGAACCATCGTTTTATCGGTCCGGCATTGCCGAGCGCGACCAGAACCATCACCGCCGCAAAACTCATCTGGAAGCTGGGCCCGACAATCGACTCGGGCCAGACCAGCAAAACCGCGAAAGCCGCCACCGCCAGCAGGCGCATCGACAGAGCCTCGCGCCCAAGAGCCAATGCCGCCAGCACAAGCAAGCCCCCCAGACACGAACGCACTGTCGGCACTTGCGATCCGCTGAGCAGCGTATAGCCGATACCGGCCAAGGCGCCGCAACCGGCAGCAAGGACCGGCAATCGAATCCGCAAGGCCAAAGCCGGTGACAGCGCCAGCAGGCGAAGGGCGAGAAGATAGACCCCGCCGATCACCGCGCTCACATGAAGCCCGCTGATCGACAGCAGATGCGCAAGCCCGGCATCCCGCATCGCCTGCGCATCCCCCTTGGAGATCGCTCCCATATCCCCGGTAGTCAGCGCCGCGGCGATGCCCCCCGCCGATCCGGCCAGGCTTCCGGTTATATGACGGGAGAGTTTCGTCCGCTGTTCGCCGAGCCAGTCGTCACCGCCGCTCTCGGAAAGGACCTCGATCGGCGCGGTCACCAGACCCGTGGCCGAAATCCCTGAGAACCATGCTGTTCGGGCGAAATCGTAGCCCCCCGGAAACATCGGCGCCGCGGGCGGGGCAAGTCGCCCACGAAAGCGGATGACCGTCCCGGTCGCAAGCACCTGCTCCCGAAACGAGACCGGCAGGTTCACGCGTACCTTGATCGCCCGGCCGGCACCCGGTTCGCGCAGCGCCATGGTCAAGCGGTCTCGCTCCAGTGCAGGCTGTTCTTCCAGCGCGATCACCCGGCCAGTGAAGGTCCCTGACAGCGGACGCGGAATCGCCGGAACACCAATCATCTCGGAGCGCATCCATACTCCCAAGCACCCCGCCATGGTCAGCAACAACAGCGACAATATCGCCTGCCGGATATACGGATAGCGAAGTCCGCCGGATCGCCAGTAAAGTGCGAATAACGCAATTGCGACGCATACTACGCAAAGCCCCGCCCAAGCCTCTCTGGAGGGCAGCGAAAACCACGCAACTGCGCCGCTTCCAAAGGCTACGACGAGCCACGGTCCCCTAGCGAAACCGCAGTTCGAAAGAAAACACTCGACACCGGCCAAACTGCTCGACAAGTGGCTCTGGCTGATCCATGGGCGATGCTGCAATGCAGCGGCTCCGGCGAAATCCGGATGCTCTAGATCAACCGTCGTGGCGGCTTGGCTGGCCATGGCGCGCATAGGACAGGAAGGTTATAATAATGGCAAGCGGCAGCGCATCGAGCGGATCGACGGCAGGCAAGACCGTCGTCACGCGCTTTGCCCCCTCGCCCACGGGTTATCTCCATATCGGCGGCGCCCGTACCGCGCTCTTCAACTGGCTGTTCGCCCGTCATCACGGCGGCAAGTATCTGCTCCGCATCGAGGACACCGATCGTGCCCGGTCGACCGAACCGGCGATCGAGGCGATCTTCGACGGCCTGACCTGGCTCGGGCTCGACGGCGACGAACCCGCCGTGTTCCAGTTCGCCCGCTCGGACCGCCACGCGGAAGTGGCAGCCGCGCTGTTGGCTAGCGGCCATGCCTATCGCTGCTACCTTACGCCCGAGGAACTGGCCGAGCGCCGCCAGAAGGCCCAGGAAGAACGCCGCCCGTTCCGCATCGACAGCGAATGGCGCGATGCCGATCCTGCGACCTGGCCGACCGACCGCTCCTATGTCGTGCGCGTCAAGGCCCCGCGCGACGGCGAGACCACGATCACCGACCTCGTTCAGGGTGAAGTGACCGTCAAGAACGAGGAAATCGACGACTTCGTCATCCTGCGCTCCGACGGCACCCCGACCTACATGCTGGCCGTGGTGGTCGACGACAACGACATGGGCGTGACCCACGTCCTGCGCGGCGACGATCATCTCAACAATGCCTTCCGTCAGCTCGTGGTCATTCACGGCATGGGCTGGGAAGTGCCGACTTACGGCCACGTGCCGCTGATCCACGGATCGGACGGCGCCAAGCTTTCCAAGCGTCACGGCGCGCTGGGCGTCGATGCCTATCGCGACGAGATGGGCGTGCTTCCCGAAGCGCTGTTCAATTATCTGCTGCGCCTCGGCTGGGGCCACGGCGACGAGGAATTCATCGGCCGCGAAAAGGCGATCGAGTGGTTCGACATGGCCGACGTCGGCAAGTCACCCTCGCGCTTCGACCTCGCGAAGCTGCAAAATCTCAACGGCCACTACCTGCGCGAGGCGGAAGACGCCCGCCTGGCGGAACTGGTCCTGCCGCGCCTGGTTCAGGCCGGTTACGAAAACCCCGACTTCGCCTTGCTCACGCAGGCGATGCCGGTGCTGAAGGTCCGCGCAAAGGACCTCAACGAACTTGCAGAAGGCGCAGCCTTCCTGTTTGCCAAGCGCCCGCTCGCGTTCAGCGAGAAGGCGCAGGCGCTGCTGACGGACGAGGCGCGGGGGCGCCTCGCCGCCATTCATGAGCGTCTTTCCGGCGAGTCCGACTGGGCGCTGGAGGCACTGGAAGCCAACCTGAAGGCAATGGCCGAGGACTTGGGATTGGGCCTCGGCAAGCTCGCGCAGCCATTGCGAGCGGCCCTGACTGGTCAGACGACCTCTCCGGGTATTTTCGACGTATTGGTTCTGCTCGGCCGGGACGAAAGCCTCGCACGCATTGGCGCGCAGGCGGACGCCGCTGCCGGGACACACATATAAGGAGTAAGAACTGGTGGGTGATCAGGTCAAACTGAATGCTGGTGGCACGGAATTCGACTACCCCGTGCTCAAGGGCAGTGTCGGCCCGGATGTCATCGATATCCGCAAGCTCTATGCCCAGACGGGCAAGTTCACGTACGATCCCGGCTTCACGTCGACGGCGAGCTGCGAATCCGCGCTGACCTACATCGACGGTGACGAAGGCGTACTGCTCCACCGCGGCTATCCGATCGGCCAGCTGGCCGAGAACTCGTCGTTCATGGAAACCAGCTACCTGCTGCTCAACGGCGAACTGCCGAACGCAGACGAGCTGGCCACTTTCGAGAACACCATCACGCGCCACACCATGCTCCACGAGCAGCTGGCGAACTTCTACCGCGGTTTCCGCCGTGACGCCCACCCGATGGCGATCATGTGCGGCGTGGTAGGCGCCCTTTCGGCGTTCTACCACGACTCGACCGACATCTCGGATCCCGAGCACCGCAAGATCAGCTCGCATCGCCTCATCGCCAAGATGCCGACGATCGCCGCTGCCGCTTACAAGTACTCGGTCGGCCAGCCTTTCCTCTACCCGGACAACAAGCTGAGCTACACCGGCAACTTCCTGCGCATGACCTTCGGCGTGCCGGCGGAAGAATATGAAGTGATCCCCGCCGTCGAAAAGGCGATGGACCGCATCTTCATCCTCCATGCCGACCACGAGCAGAACGCCTCGACCTCGACCGTGCGTCTTGCAGGGTCCTCGGGCGCCAATCCGTTCGCGTGCATCGCCGCCGGCATCGCCTGCCTCTGGGGCCCTGCCCACGGCGGCGCGAACGAAGCCGCGCTCAACATGCTCAAGGAAATCGGTACGCCGGACAAGATCCAGCACTACATCGATCGTGCGAAGGACAAGAACGACCCGTTCCGCCTGATGGGCTTCGGTCACCGCGTCTACAAGAACTACGATCCGCGCGCCACGGTCATGCAGAAGACCGTCCGCGAGGTGTTCGACGCGCTCAAGGTCACCGACCCGCTCTTCGAGACCGCCCTGCGCCTCGAGGAAATCGCCCTCAGCGATCCGTACTTCGCCGAGAAGAAGCTGTTCCCGAACGTCGACTTCTACTCGGGCATCATCCTCTCGGCCATCGGCTTCCCGACCACGATGTTCACCGCGCTCTTCGCCCTTGCCCGCACGGTGGGCTGGGTCGCGCAGTGGAACGAAATGATCTCGGATCCCGGCCAGAAGATCGGCCGCCCGCGTCAGCTCTACACCGGCCCGACGCAGCGCGACTACGTGCCGCTCGGCCAGCGCTGATCGCACGGCTCGCCGGAGCCTGTTCGGTAAAGGAGGCCCTCGCGAAAGCGGGGGCCTTTCTTTTTGCGCAGCGCCTGCGCGAAAAATTGGTTCTTATCCATTCCCCACCGAAACGTGTATGATGGCGCCGGAAAGGACGATCGCTGGCGAGGCTGCGCCGTCGCCACAATCTCGCCGCAAGCGCTTCCTATCCTGGCCTTGTTTCGCAAGGGGGAAACCGTGATGCTGTTCCTCAGACTTCTTGCCGTTTTCGTGGGCTTGCTGGGAATTGCCGTGGGACTGCTATGGGTCGCTCAGGGTACCGGCATCCTGTCCTGGCCGAACGGTAGCCTGATGCTCGACGACCGGGGTTGGGCGATCCGCGGCGCGGTGATGACGGCTGTGGGCGCAATTCTGCTCTGGCTCGCCCGGCGTGGCAACGAGACCAACAACAATCATCTGTGACTGGCCGCCTGTGATCCAGACCCTTTAACGCAGAAAATCAGGCGTCGAGGTCGGCCGGGACTTCGAGAATGAAGCGCGCGCCCTGCCCCGGCGCGCTGTCCACGAACAGTTCGCCGTCCATTGCACGGGCCAGACTGCGCGAGATGTAGAGTCCGAGCCCCGAACCGCCGTCGCCGCTGCGACCGAGCCGTTCGAACTTGTCGAATATCTTGTCCTGCTGCTCTTCGGACAGGCCCGGCCCCTGATCGGCGACGATTACCCGTGCACGACCTTCCAGCGCTTCGAGCCGGATCCAGACCTGCGAATGCTCCGGCGAATAGCGGATGGCGTTGCCGATGAGATTGAGCAGAACCTGAAGCACGCGGCGATACTCGGCCACGGCAGGAAGCGTTTCCGCGACATGCGGCGCCTCGATGACGATACCCTTTTCCTGCGCGCGCACGTTCAGGATACCCGCCGCCTGACGCGCCAGTTCCGACAGGTCCACCCTGTCCGGTGCGGTGCTGAACCCCTCGGTCTCGACGACTTCGAGGTCGGCCAAATCCTCCAGCAGCCCCAGCAGCAACTTGCCTGCACCCGCAATCTCGCCCGCATACTCGGCATAGGCGTCGGGCAGCGGTCCGGCGAGCCGGGTGCGGATGGTCTCGGCATTGGCGATGATCCGCGCGATCGGCTGGCGCAGGACCGGGGCGAGATCGTGCCCGACGAGACTGCGCCGCAGCAGCGGCTCCATCGGCTCGCGCACCGTCGAAGCGGGCGCCGGCGGCGTATCCGATACCAGCAGGAGTTCGAAACCGGCCGGATCGAAACCGGGGCGCATATGCGGAATGAGCGACACCCGCCAGGATCGCCGCGATCCCGGCACCGTCACCGGCGCACCGTCGAGCAGGCGCCAATGCAGCGGCTGCTGGTGCGTCACTTTCTCGGGCGGCAGGAACTCGGTCCAGAGACGACCGAATCCGCCCTGCATGGCCGCTGCCACCAAAGCCAGCTCCGGACTGTCGGCGAGAACCGACAACACGCGCTGATCGGCATCGAGCTGCGCGCTCAGTTCGGCAAGGTGGCGATCGATCATCGTCCGGCGGCGCTCCACCGAAGCCGCATCCTCGACGGGCGCGGGCGCGGTCTGCCAATTGCGGACGACGATCTGGCAGCCCTCATTCAGGCCCTGCGGCTCCACTTCGATCCAGGCCGTGACGACATCGCCGCCGTCGTGCGCCGTAACGGCGCGGGCGAGTCGGAAGCCATAGCGCCGCGCCTTGCGGACGAGTTCGAGCAGCTCGGGTATGGCGATCGTGCCGGGAAGCTCGCCGCCGCAGCGCTCCTGAAGCCCGGCGAGCGGCTCGTCCGCTTCCAGCAGGCGGTCCTGCACATCGCTGACGGCACGAGCCAGAATGGTTCCTTCCATCAGCATCAGCCGCCCTGCCGTCCGCTGGCCAGAATCGAGGCGGCAAGATCGACACCCAGCCTTTCGAAGCCTTCGGGCAACATCGCTTCCGGATGAATGGCGAGGAATTGCTTTTCGATATCGGCGGCTTTGAGGCCCGCCGCGCGCAGGGCCAACGCCAGACGCGCAAGCTGCGCCTCATGCGTGGCCAGCACGGCCGCCTCGCGGCGCAGCCCGGCCCCCATCGCCAGCGCCGTGAAGAACAGCGCAGTCCCGGCATGGGCCACCGAGAGCGCGACATGGAAAGCTCCGCCGAGCGCCGTCAGCAACCGGGCCGACAGTCCAAGCCGGGTCGCGCCCTCATCGTAAGTCCGGCGAATGTCCGCTTCGAACCGTACGAGACGTTCGGCCAAGGCGGCACGCCCGGCCAGAGACGCCTTGACCGCCAGCAGGACCCGGTGGAGCAGATCGCCGGGAAGCTCGGTCAGCGGCAGGCTCATCCGGCGCTGGGCCTGGCACCAGCGGGCCTGCGCGGCCAGCCAGCTTACCGCCAGGCCGTGCATCTGCCCCTCGGCCGAGGCCAGCATGGCCTGGATGAGCGGCGATACCACCGGATCCAGCGCGAGCCGCGTCTGCAACCGCTCGGTCATCTGCCATTCCAGCGCCATCGCATGGACATGCGAAAGCAACAGGGAATCGGCCATGAAGATACGGGCAAGGTCTTCCACGTCTTCGGCGAACTGGACCGAAGCCGCTTCTTCGTCATGAAGGCTTTCCACGATCCCGCGGGCCAGACCACACAGCATCCCGCGCACCCGCGCCAGGATCTCGTCGCTGAAAAGCGCACTGTCCTCGGCCGCAAGAAGATACTGCAGGATCGGCAACACCGAACCGGCCATGGCATCGCCGCGCGCCAGGTCTGCGCGGAGCAAGGCCTCCGCGGTCTGGTCGTCGGCCGGATGAACAGCGTTGTCGATCATCCGTCCCGTTTACCCTGTATCTGGTTAAGCCCCGGTTAGTCCTTCCGACGTAGCGGAAGGAGCATGCCGACCACAACGAGCGTGATCGCCAGAACTTCCACCAGCGGTTCAATTTGCCCGAATCCTGCGGCAAAAGCCAGAAGAAGTCCCAATGTGGCACGGTCCGAGACGAGCGAGGCCGCCGTTCCCGTCACGAAACGCGGGATCATCGCCAGCAGCAGCATCAGCATGAACGGCGCGAAGAACCAGGAGATCACCGATTCGCCGCCGAGCCGGGGGATTCCGGCAAGCAGCGAAAGCCCGAACACGACATCGACGAGCCACCCCAACGCGTCCGCGCGCGGGATCGCCGGCGGCAATTGTCCCAGCGCCTGACGCTCCGCCAGACGCAGCAACCGGCTCGCCTCGACCAGCACGGCGGCCACGAACAACGAAAGGAAAGCGACGGTCAGGAAGCCGAACCAGGCGAAGCCTCCCGCGATCGCCAGGGCCGCCAGAACGCCGAGGCTCAGGATACTGCTGGCATTACCGGCATGCAGCAGAGAGGAACCGAACGTCAGCACGCCGTAGCGTGCGATCGTCCTTCCCGGCGAAACGCGTTCTCCCTCGCCAAACCGCTCGCGCAGCCATTCGAGTTCGACGCCGTGCGCCTCGCTCTCGTCGCGAATCAACCGCCAGTCGGCGCCGCTTCGCAGGTCTGCCGGAACTTCACGCATCGAAACGCCCGATTGCAGGGCGATCCGGGTCAACGCCGAAGGCACGTCGCAGTCTCCAGGAAGCTCCTGGAGATTCTCCACCAGATTGCCCGGAATCCGCATGACCCCGGCACTGGCACGATTGATGTCGATCCGCTCGAAGCCCGCCGCCAGGCCGCCTTCCACCGGCTGGACGAGCACCGCAGGCGCCTTGCCGTCGAACAGCGCCGCAACCCCGGCCGGTTGGACGAAAAGCCCCTCGCCGATCACGACGAGTTCGTCATTCGCCGTCACCAGTCCGGAAAGCGGGCGGGCGCCGGTGGCGATGTAGAATTGCAGCCCGGCATCCTCGGCCATGTGCTGGAGCGCGATCATCTCCGGCGAAGGCCCACGTGCGAGGCAGATGACCCGCTGGCAATCGAGCGCGAGCGCAAGCCCCAGTTGATGCTGCGCCAGCGTCGCCCCGCCGATGCGCAGGAAGGCGCGCGGCTGGGTCTGGCCCGCCACGGCAGGCTCCATCATGGCGAGCAAGGCAATGCGCAGTTTAATGACCTCCAGCAAGGCTCTACCGTTTAGGGAAAGCGCCGCCCGGTGCCAAGCTCGGCGCGTAATTCAGCCGACGGAAAACTCTGCAAGATAGGCCTGTAGACGGCGGATCACGGTCGGCTCGCCCGGCGCGCTGTCGAGCGCGCGTTCGGCCAGCGCCAGCAACTGCGCCGAATGGAAACTGGCGGCCAGTCCCTTGAGGCGCATCGCGGCGACATGCCAGTTGCCGTCGCAGCGCGCCCGCGACAGCAGATCGACCTGCCGCGTCACGCTCTCCAGGTAGGAGGCGCGCAATTCCGCGAAAAGTACGGGATCTCCGCCCGCTGCCGCGGCGAGGGTCGCTTCGAGGGCACCTGCTTCATACGCCATTTCCCCAGTTTAATCCGGAAAGGGTTAAACCGGGGTTTATCGATGCCCCCCGCGTGGTATCCTGACCCGCATGTCTGGGGAAAACAGGATCATCGCGTTCGGCGCGAACGGCAGCGAACCCGTTTCGAGCGGAAATTCGGAAGAACCCATGGAAAAACCGGCTGCTCCGGCCCCGGAAATCGAGGACGACACCTCCGACGACGCATGGCGCAACGCCTGGGTCGCAACCGAAGAGGCCGCCACTCAGGAAGGGTCGCCCCGATCGCTCGACTGGCTTGCGCCCGCGATTGCCGGGACGGTTGCGCTGGGCTGGAGCGCCTTCTTCCTTTACGCGCGCTGGCCCGATTTCGGCCAGGGCCTTGGGCTCGTCGCGGTTCCCGCGCTGATCGTGCAATGGGCCGTGCCCCTGCTGCTGATCGGGATGGTCTGGTTGCTGGCGCTGCGCCACAGCAGCCGCGAGAGTCGCCGCTTCGGCAATATCGCCCGCGCGCTGTCCCATGAATCCACCCAGCTTGAAACCCGCCTGACCACGGTCAACCGCGAACTCAGCCTCGCCCGCGAATTCATCGCGGCCCAGTCGCGCGATCTCGAATCCCTCGGCCGCATCGCCGCCGAGAGGCTGTCCTCCAACGCCGAGCGGCTCCAGGATCTGATCCGCGACAATGGCACGCGCGTCGAATCCATCGGCGGCGTCAGCCAGGCCGCGCTCGACAATATGGAGAAACTGCGCGGGCAACTCCCCGTCATCGCCAGTTCTGCCAAGGACGTCACCAACAACATCGGCAATGCCGGGCGCGCCGCCCATGTCCAGCTGGAGGACATGGTCAACGGCTTCAAGCGCCTCAACGAATTCGCGACAGGAAGCGAATTGCAGGTCTCCCGCCTCGGCAGTGCCGTGGAAAGCGCGCTGACCGCGATCAATGCCCGCAGCGAGCAGATCGGTACGCTTGCCGAGCAGCGCTTCGCCCTGCTTTCGGAACGTGGCGAGGCTTTCCGCAGTGAACTGGATAGCCACGAAGTCACCGCCCTGGCTTCCATCCGCACCCGCGCCGCAGCGCTGGACGCGGAGATCACGGAAACACGCGGCCAACTCGACCGCCACGAGGAAGAGAGCCTCACTTCGCTGCGCGCGCGCCTCGTCGCCTTGCGCGAGGAAAGCGACGTCGTTTCGCGCGCCCTGCGCGACGGCGAAGGTCGTGCGGCCGAAGCCTGGCGTCAGGCTCTCGACGAACTGCACGAGGAACAGGCGGAAGTCGCCCGCGGTATCTCCCAGGTCCAGGATGCCGCCGTCTCGGCGCTGCGCGGATCGCTGGGTGCGATCGGCAGCGACGCCGCAGCGCTTGACCACGAGATTGCAACGCGGCGCGACAGGCTGGCAGGGGAAACGAGCGAACGCCTCGCCCGTCAGGCCGAACAGGAACGCCATGCCATCGCCCGCATCGAACAGATGCTCGGCGATCTCGACAACGCCATCGCCGAACGCCTTGAACGCCAACGCCTGCAGGCCGCGGCCCTCGGCGAGCATGCTGCCGCCATCACCGGCGAACTCGGCGAGTACGAAGCCCGCTTCGGCGCGATCGCCGGCAGCAGCGAATTGCTCGAAACCCGCCTGCGCGGCAGCCTCGCCTCACTGGGCGAGCGCCTTACCGCCGCCCGCGCGACCCTTTCGGCAACCGATGCCGATGCCGAGAAGCTGACCGAGACGAGCGTGCGTCTGCTCGAACTCATCCAGGGCAGCGCCCGCTATGCCCACCACGACTTGCCCGAGGCGCTCACGGTTTCCGAAGATCGCCTGAGCCGCCTGCAATCCGGCACCGCCACCGTGCTCGAAGCGCTGGGGCAGTCGGCCCGAAGTGGGGCCGAACTCGCTGTAGGAGTCGAACAGTCCGGCAACAATCTCAAGGACTTCGCGGATGAACTTTCCGCCATGCATTCGGATCTGTCCGAGCACGGCGCGGCGCATGCGCAGCTTCTGAAGGTTCTGCACACCTCGCTGACCGAGATCGATGCCGCAACCCAGTCCGCTGCCTCGCGCGCGCAGGATGAACTGCGCGAGGCCATCGCCGCGCTCGGTACGACCATCGACCAATCCGTCGCCGCCATCGAAACCGAGAGCGCCGCGCGCATCGCCAAGGTCGCCGAAGATCTCGGCAGCGAAAGCGCACAGGCCATCGACCGCTCGATGCGCACCCGCGTCGCCGAAGTCACCGGGCAGCTCGACCAGGCCGTCGCCCACGCCTCTGGCGCGACCCGTGAGGCAACGATCCAGCTGCGCGAACAGCTGGCTAAGGTCGACGAGCTTGTGGGCAGTCTGGAAAGCCGCGTGACCGAGGCGCGCGAAAAGGCCGAGGAGCAAGTCGATAACGACTTCGCCCGCCGCGTCGCCCTCATCACGGAAGCGTTGAATTCCAACGCAATCGACATCGCCTCCGCCTTGTCGAGCGAAGTCTCCGACACCGCCTGGGCTTCCTATCTGCGCGGCGATCGCGGGATCTTCACGCGCCGCGCGGTCTCGCTGCTCGACGCCGGGGAGATCAAGTCGATCCAGCAGCTGTTCGAGCGCGACGAAGCCTTCCGCGAACACGTCAGCCGCTACATCCACGACTTCGAGTCGATCCTGCGGCAGGTCCTCTCCACCCGCGACGGCAATGCCCTGGGCGTAACCCTGCTCTCCTCCGACATGGGCAAGCTCTATGTCGCTCTGGCACAGGGGATCGAGCGGCTGCGAAGCTGATCGAAGCACGGTTACCGCAACAAAAAAGCCCGCTCTTTCGAGCGGGCTTTTTTAGTATCCGAGGTCCTGAACCGGCGGCTTTCCGAAGAAATTGAGATCGGCCACCGTGATCCACTGCTCGGCGTAGTTCACGTAATAAAGACCGAACAGTACCACCGCGAGAACGGTGGCCCGCTTGGCGATCAAGCGCGGCCTGAAATTGACCGGCGCGCTGTCCGCATGGCCTTTCTCGACCTGGAAGCCCTGGACCTCGTTCGGCGTGCGCAGGCCGAACGGCATGACCAGAAAGGCGCTGAGGACCCAGAACAGGCCGTAGATCGCTACCATCGAGGTCCATTGCATCGCCATACGGTCAATCCTCCAGCAACATCACCTGCACTTGCGGCTTCTTGCCCGACCAGCGCGTGGCAGCGCGGCGTGCGGCCAGACGGGCAGCCTCGACGCGCACCTCGCGGTCCGACTTCTTGGCGCGGCCCAGTGCATCGGCGACATCGCGCTGCGCTTCCTCGACGAACTTCAGGTAGTCCTCGTCCAGCGGCAGACCGATGGCCGCCACCTGCACATGACCCTTGCGATCCGCCGCGACCGAAACCACGCCGTTGAACGCGATGCGGCGGCGCATGACCATCGCATCTCCGTCCGCCGGCGCGATGATGTCGCCGTCGAGGATCAGGCGGCCGGAATGGACTTCTCCGAACTTGCCCGGCTTGCCCGGCGCAAGACGGACCAGATCGCCGTTCTTCTGGAACACCGCATGGGGAACACCGCTTTCCAGCCCCAGGCGGGCCTGTTCGCGCATGTGGCGGATTTCACCGTGAACCGGCAGCAAAATCTCGGGCCGCAGCCAGCCATAGAGCGCGACGAGTTCCGGGCGTCCCGGATGGCCGGAAACGTGGATCATGCTCTGGCGGTCGGTGACGATGACGATGCCAGCATCAGACAGCCGGTTCTGGATGCGGCCGATCGGGATTTCGTTGCCAGGGATCTGGCGGCTGGAAAACAGGACGACATCGCCCTTCTCCAGCTTGATCGGGTGATTGCCCTCGGAAATGCGCGAGAGCGCCGCTCGCGGCTCACCCTGCCCGCCGGTAGCGACGATCAGCACTTCGCCGCGCGGCAGGTCCATCGCGGTCTCGACATCCACCAGTTCGGGCAGCTTCTTGAGATAGCCGCTGGCCTGTCCGGTCTCGACGATGCGGTCGAGCGAGCGCCCGGCGACGCAGAGCTTGCGATTGGTCTTGCGCGCCACTTCGCCCAGCGTCTGGAGGCGAGCGACGTTGGAGGCGAATGTCGTGACCAGCACACGGCGGCCGCGATGCTTCTTCACTTCCTCCAAAAGCCCGCGATAGACCTCGCCTTCGCTGCCCGAAGCCTCGGGATTGAACACGTTGGTGGAATCGCAGACCAGCGCCAGCACGCCCTCGTCCCCGATCGCGGTCAGTTCCGCCTTGGTGGCCGGGGTGCCGACTTGCGGCTCATCGTCGAGCTTCCAATCGCCGGTGTGGAAGATGCGGCCGAACGGCGTATCGATCAGCAGCGCATTGCCCTCGGCAATCGAGTGCGCGAGCGGCACGTAGCGAATGCCGAAAGGCCCGAGTTCGAAGCGGTCCAGATGATCGATGACGATCAGTTCGACCTCGCCCAGAATGCCTGCTTCCTCCAGCTTCGCCGCGACAAGGCGCGCGGTGAAGGGCGTGGCGTAGATGGGAACGTCCAGTTCCTGCGCGAAGTAGGGCACCGCACCGATGTGGTCTTCATGCGCGTGGGTCAGGACGATGCCCAGCAGGTTCTCGCGCTCACCCTCGATGAAGTCGAGATCGGCGAAGACCAGATCGACGCCGGGATATTCGTTCATGCCGAAGGTCATGCCCAGGTCGACCATCAGCCATTTGCCCTGGCAGCCGTAGAGATTGACGTTCATGCCAATCTCGCCCGAGCCCCCGAGCGCACAAAACAGCAGTTCGTTACCTGGAATCACGTCTTCGATGCCCTTTCGGCAAGAATGGCGAGGCCTTCGAGCGTCAGGTCAGGATCGACCGCGTCGAAAATATCGGAAGCCTCATCGAACAATACGGCGAGCCCACCGGTCGCAATGACCTTGGCGGGACGCCCGATTTCGGCGCGCATGCGGGCGATCAGGCCCTCCATCATCGCCACATAGCCCCAGAACACCCCGATCAGCATCTGGTCCTCGGTATTCCGGCCGATCACGCTCTTGCTGGCGGGAACGGCAATGGCAATGCGCGGCAACTTGGCCGTATTGCCCACCAACGCGTCCAGCGAAAGGTTGATGCCAGGCGCGATGATGCCACCCTTGTAGGCGCCGTTGTAGTCTACCACATCGAACGTCGTTGCGGTGCCGAAATCGACGACGATCAGGTCTCCGCCATGGCGTTCATGCGCGGCGATCGCATTTACGGCGCGGTCGGCGCCCAGCGACTTGGGCTGATCGACGTCGATGTCGATCGCGTAGTCCGCCTTGCCGACGCCCGCCACCAAAGGCTCGACGTCGAAGTAATGGCGGCAGAGAATTTCGAGGTTGTGCAGCGCGCGCGGCACCACGGTCGAGATGATGATGCTCTTGATCTCGTCCGCCGCCACGCCGCGGATCGAGAGTAGCTGCATCAACCAGACCGCATATTCGTCACCGGTGCGGCGCGGATCGGTGGCGATGCGCCAGCGGCCGCGCAAGGTGCGGCCCTCGAACAGCGCGAAGACGACATTGGTGTTGCCGGCATCGATGGCAAGCAGCATGGATTTTCCTTCAGGCGAGCGAAACGTCACCGGCGTGGACGACACGTAGGGACCCGTCGGCCAGACGCAAGCGCAATGCTCCATCCGGGTCAAGCCCGGCAAAGGCGCCGGGCAAAAGCCCTTCCTCGTCCAGCGTTACCAACAGCGGCGTTCCCTGCGGGTGCGCATGGCGGGTCCAGTCGGCGAGCGTCGATGGCAGCCCTTCCCGCCGCCACTGGGCGAGACGCACCGCGAGACCATCCGCGAGCCGCTCCAGAACGGTCTGCGCGTCGTTATCGCTATCGGGGTTCGCGGCGCGGATCGAGATCGTTGCGCGGTCCGGAAGATCGGGCGCGCTGACGACGTTCACGCCGATGCCGATAATGACATGATCGCCCGCGCGTTCCAGCAGGATGCCGCAGATCTTCGCGCCGTCGACGAGAACGTCGTTGGGCCATTTGAGCTGGCAGTCCGCCTCGCGCGGCAATTGCGACAGCATGAGGTCGTACACGGCCAGTGCCGCCACGAAGGCCAGGCTATGGACAGGGGGATCGTACGCTCTCAGCTGGACGACGGTGCTGGCGTAGAGATTGCCCTCCGGAGAGGACCATTGGCGACCGCGGCGGCCGCGTCCGGCGCTCTGCCTGACTGCGCGCAACCAGAAACCTTCCGCGAGGCCCTCCCCGGCGCCTAGGCGCCGGGAAAGGTCCGCGTTGGTCGAGGCGGTCTCTTCGACGACCTCTATCAAAGGCCGGAGTAGAGCGCGGCCGCAGCCGTCTCGGTCAGGTGGCCGAGCCACTTGGTCAGCAGGAAGCCCAGCGGCGAGATGACCACGCACGAGACCACGAGGATCAGCTTGTGCCAGATGTCGCTCTCACCCTTCACCACGTCGGCGGGTTCGTCGAAATAGACGACCTTGACGACCTTCAGGTAGTAGAAGGCTCCGATCACCGAGGCCGCGAAGCCGATGGCCGCCAGAGCGATCATGCCGCCGTCGACAGCCGCCTTGAAGACCAGGAACTTGCCCCAGAAGCCGAACATCGGCGGGATACCGGCAAGGCTGAACATGACCATCGCAAGCGCCAGCGCCAGGCCGGGACGCGTGCGCGACAGGCCTGCCATCTTGGCAAGATCCTCGACCGGATTGCCGTCGGCATCCTTGAGCATCAGGATCACGGCGAAACCGCCCACCGACATCGCGACGTAGATCGCAAGGTAGAACAGCATGGCCGAGACGCCCTGCGGCGTTGCCACCGCGAGACCGACGAGCATGAAGCCGACGTTGTTGATCGACGAGTAGGCCATCAGGCGCTTGATATTGGTCTGGCCGATGGCGCCGAGGGCACCGACGACGATCGAGGCAAGCGCCGCGAAGACCACGATCTGCTGCCAGGCAGCAGCCTGATCGCCGAAGGCTTCGATGGCGACGCGCATGGTCAGGCCCATGGCCGCGACCTTGGGCGCCGTGGCGAAGAGCGTGGTGACCGGGGTCGGCGCGCCTTCGTAGACGTCCGGGGTCCACATGTGGAACGGAACGGCGCTGATCTTGAACGCAAGGCCGGCGAAGACGAAGACGATACCGAACAGCGCACCGTTCGAGAGGCCCTGCGCCATCGAGGCGCTGATACCGGCGAACGAGGTCGTTCCGGCGAAACCGTAGGTCAGGCTCATGCCGAAGAGCATGATGCCCGAAGCCAGCGCGCCCAGCACGAAGTACTTGAGGCCCGCTTCGGCCGAACGACCGTCGGTACGCAGGAACGCCGCCAGGACATAAGCCGCGAGCGAGTTCATCTCGAGACCGATGTAGAGCGTCAGCAGGTCGGTGGCCGAGACCATCATGCCCATGCCGATCGCGGCCAGCAGCACGAGGACCGGATATTCCGCCCGCATCGCCTTGAAGCGGTCGAAATAGGCAGGCGCCACCACCAGCGACACGGCGGCCGAGAGGTAGATCAGGATCTTGGCGTAGGACGAGAAGGCGTCGGCACGGTACTGGCCGAAGAAGGCCGAGGTTTCGGCACCCATGTGACCGCCGCAGAGCGCGGGGGCAACCAGGATACCGGCGGCGACGAGCGCCGCCACGGCGAGAACGGAGATCAGCTTGGCCGCCTTGTCGCCGCCCCAGGCGGCAACAAGGAGCAAGACCAGGCTTGCTACGCTAAGCGTTTCTTCCGGCGCGATCAGGCGCAGCGACTGTGACCAGTCCATCAGTGTGCCCCCTCATGCGCGGCTGCTTCTTCATGTGCAGGCTTTTCCTTGCCCATGGCCAACTTGGCGTCTCCTTCCGGCTTTGCGCGAGCGAGCCGGGCGTCGAGTGCGGCAATGTCTGCGCGCATCGGAGCAATGAAGCTCTCGGGATAGACGCCCATCCACAGCACCGCGAGGCCGAGCGGGATAACCATCAGGTATTCACGCAGGTCGAGGTCGGCCATGGCGGCGGCATCGGCATTCTTCTGGTCGCCAAAGACGACACGGCGATAGAGGTAGAGCATGTAGGCAGCGCCCAGGATGATGCCGGTGGTGCAGATCAGCGCCGTCCAGCTCGATGCCTGGTAGATACCGCCGAGGCTCAGGAATTCGCCGACGAAACCGCTGGTGCCCGGAAGGCCGATCGAGGCCATCGTGAAGAGCAGGAAGAACAGCGCGTAACGCGGCATGTTGATGGCGAGGCCGCCGTAACGGGCGATCTCACGGGTGTGCAGGCGGTCGTAGATGATGCCGACGCAGAGGAACAGCGCGCCCGAGACGAGGCCGTGGCTGAGCATGACCAGCATCGAGCCTTCGAGGCCCTGCGGATTGAAGGCGAAGAGACCGATGGTCACGACGGCCATGTGGGCGACCGACGAGTAGGCGATCAGCTTCTTCATGTCGTCCTGCACCAGCGCGATGAGCGAGGTGATGACGACGGCGGCCATCGACAGGCCCCAGACCAGCGGCGCGAAATAGGCCGAAGCTTCGGGGAACATCGGCAGCGAGAAGCGGATGAAGCCGTAGCCACCCATCTTCAGCAGCACGCCGGCCAGGATGACCGAGCCTGCGGTCGGCGCCTGAACGTGTGCCGCCGGAAGCCAGGTGTGGACCGGCCACATCGGCATCTTCACCGCGAAGCTGGCGAAGAAGGCGAGCCACAGCCAGGTCTGGACCTGCGGGTCGAAGTCGTAGGTCATCAGCGTCGGAATGAAGGTCGTGCCGGCGGTGTGGACCATCCACAGCATCGCCACGAGCATCAGCACCGAGCCGAGCAGCGTGTAGAGGAAGAACTTGTAAGAGGCGTAGATGCGATCCGCGCCGCCCCAGATGCCGATGATCAGGTACATCGGGATGAGGCCGGCTTCGAAGAACATGTAGAACAGGAAGATATCCTGGGCCGTGAAGACGCCAATCATCAGCGTTTCGACGAGCAGGAAGGCCGCCATGTATTCGCCAACACGCTTCTCGATCGAGTTCCAGCTCGCACCGATGCAGATCGGCATGAGGAAGACGGAAAGCTCGATCAGGAGCAGCGCGATACCGTCGATGCCGAGGGCGTAGGAGAAGCCCGAGAACAGCTCATGCCGTTCCTGGAACTGCCACTGCGCGCCGCCGACGTCGAAGTTCAGCCAGAGGACGACGCCAAGGGCAAGGTTCGCAAGGGTGGCGAGAAGCGCCACCGTGCGTGCCGATTTGGCATCAAGGTAGAGACATGCCAGTGCCGCCGCGAGCGGCACCAGCAACATCAGACTGAGGATCGGAAAACCACTCATCATCTTATCCCGCGATCACCCAGCTGATGGCGCCGACAAGGCCCAGCAGCATGACAAGAGCGTAGCTGTACAGATAGCCCGACTGGACCTTCTGCGCGTAAGTCGAACCCCTGGCGACGACCCAGGCCGCACCGTCGGGACCGAACTTGTCGATCACGCCGATATCCAGGACCTTCCAGAACACCTTGCCGAGCCAGAAGGCGGGGCGAACGAAGATGTTGTGGTAGAGTTCGTCGAACATCCACTTGCGGAACACAAAGGTGTAGACCGGCCCGAGCTGTTCGGCGACTGCCTTGGGGAACGAAAGGTTCTTGATGTAGCCGTACCAGGCGATCAGCAGGCCCAGCGACATCACCGTGAACGGAGCCCACTTCACCCAGGTCGGCACGCCGTGCATCGCGTGGATCAGGTGTTCGTGGAACACCAGGGCGCCCTTCCAGAACTCGCCGGTCCCTTCCGAGACGAAGGCGTGGTTGAAGACGAAGCCGGCAGCAACAGCGCCGATCGAGAGGATCACCAGCGGCAGCAGCATGACCAGCGGGCTTTCGTGCGGATGATATCCGCCCGTGCCGTCGCCGTGCTGCGTGTAGTCCGGACCGCGCGAACCGAGTTCGGGAGCGGCATGGGCGTGCGCATCGTCGGCATGGTCATCGTGAGCGTGATCGTCGTGCGCATGATCGTCATGGCCGTGGCCGTGGGCGTCATGGACGGCGTGCTGGATGTGCTCCGACTGGATCCAGCGCGGCTTGCCGAAGAAGGTCAGGAAGACCAGGCGCCAGGAGTAGAAGCTGGTCATCAGCGCGGCGGCGATGCCCATCCAGAAGGCGAAGCCGCCCACTGCCGTGCCCGAACCGAAGGCCGCCTCGAGGATCGCGTCCTTCGAGTAGAAGCCTGCGAAGCCCACGAAGCCCGCGATACCAACGCCGGTGATGGCCAGCGTACCCGCCGTCATCGTCCAGAAGGTGATCGGGATGTGCTTACGCAGCGCGCCGTAGAAGCGCATGTCCTGCTCGTGGTGCATCGAGTGGATGACCGAGCCGGCACCGAGGAACAGCAGCGCCTTGAAGAACGCGTGCGTGAACAGGTGGAACATGGCCGCGCCATAGGCGCCGACGCCGGTGGCGAAGAACATGTAGCCGAGCTGCGAGCAGGTCGAATAGGCGATGACGCGCTTGATGTCCCACTGCGTGCAGCCGACGGTGGCGGCGAAGAAGCAGGTGCAGGCGCCGATGAAGGCGATGAAGTGCATCGCCGTCTCGCTGGTTTCGAACAGCGGCGACAGGCGGCAGACCATGAAGACACCGGCGGTGACCATGGTGGCTGCGTGGATGAGCGCCGAAACCGGGGTCGGGCCTTCCATCGCGTCCGGAAGCCAGGTGTGCAGGCCGAGCTGCGCCGACTTGCCCATCGCGCCGATGAACAGGAGGATGCAGATCACGGTCATGGTGTCGAAGCGGGTGCCGAGGAACCCGATCGTCGAACCGGCCATGCTGGGCGCGGCGTGCAGGATCTCGGGGATCGACACGGTGCCGAACACCAGGAAGCAGCCGAAGATGCCGAGCATGAAGCCAAGGTCACCAACGCGGTTGACCACGAAGGCCTTGATCGCGGCGGCACCGGCAGAAGGCTTGCGGAACCAGAAGCCGATCAGAAGGTACGAGGCCAGGCCCACGCCTTCCCAACCGAAGAACATCTGTACCAGGTTGTCCGCGGTCACCAGCATGAGCATGGCGAAAGTGAACAGCGAGAGGTACGCGAAGAAGCGCGGCTGATCCGGCTCCTCGCTCATGTAGCCCCACGAATAGAGGTGCACGAGCGCGGAAACCGAGGTGATGACCACCAGCATGACCGCGGTGAGCGAGTCCACCCGCAGCGACCAGTCCCAGGTCATGGCGCCGGACTGGACCCACTTGAGGACCGGCACGACGCTGGCTTCGGCGCTTCCGCTGAGGAAGCTGATGAAGATCGGCCAGCTCAAGCCGCAGGCAATGAACAGCGCGCCGGTCGTCAGGACCTTTGCGGGAACATTGCCCAGCTGCTTGTTGCCGAGCCCGGCGATGATCGCTGCCAGTAACGGCAGGAAGACGATGAACAGGATCGGGTGCAAGGCCTTATCCCTTCATCCGGTTGACGTCGTCGACAGCGATGCTGCCGCGTCCGCGGAAATAGATCACGAGGATTGCGAGCCCCACTGCGGCCTCGCCGGCAGCGACCGTCAGCACGAACATCGCGAAGATCTGGCCCGTGAGGTCGTGCAGGAACGCGCTGAACGCGACGAGGTTGATGTTGACCGCAAGCAGGATCAGTTCGATCGCCATGAGCAGAACGATGACGTTCTTGCGGTTCAGGAAAATGCCGAGGACGCCGAGCACGAAGAGGATCGAGCTCACGACCACGTAATGTTCGACGCCGATCACAGCTGGACCCCCTTGCCGATTTCCGGCTTGACGTTGACGGTCGCCTCGTCCGGACGACGCGCGATCTGCTTGCTGATCTTCTGGCCGCGGGTATCGCCGCGCTGACGGTGGGTCAGGACGATGGCGCCGACCATTGCGACGAGCAGGATCAGACCGGCCGCCTCGAACAGGAACAAGTAGCGGCTGTACATCAGACCGCCGATCGCCTCGATGTTCGAAGCACCGACCGGCGTGACCGCCGTGCCGTCAGGCGTACCGAGGTTCAGCGAACCCGCCTTGTAAGCGCCGATGCCGAGCACCATTTCGGCGAGCAGCACCAGGGCCACCAGCATGCCGAGCGGGAAGTTCTTGATGAAGCCTGCACGCAGTTCGGCGAAATCGATGTCGAGCATCATGACGACGAAGAGGAACAGCACCGCGACCGCGCCAACATAGACGATGACGAGCAGCATGGCGATGAACTCGGCTCCGGTGAGCATCATCAGCCCGGCAGCGTTGAAGAACGCCAGGATGAGGAACAGCACCGAGTGAACCGGGTTGCGGGCGAGGATCGTGGTGGCCGCCGAAGCGATCGTCAGCACCGCGAAAAGGTAGAAGGCAAAAGTCTGGATCATGTCCGCGGCCCCCTATCGGTACGGTGCGTCGGCTTCAAGGTTCGCGGCGATCGCACGCTCCCACTTGTCCCCGTTCGCCAGTAGCTTGGCTTTGTCATAGAGCAGTTCTTCGCGCGTTTCGGTCGCGTATTCGAAGTTCGGCCCCTCGACGATGGCATCGACCGGGCAGGCTTCCTGGCAGAAGCCGCAGTAGATGCACTTCGTCATGTCGATGTCGTAGCGCGTGGTGCGGCGCGAACCGTCGGTACGCGGCGCAGCCTCGATCGTGATCGCCTGCGCCGGGCAGATCGCCTCGCATAACTTGCAGGCGATGCAGCGCTCCTCGCCGTTGGGATAACGGCGAAGGGCATGCTCACCACGGAAGCGCGGCGAAAGCGGGTTCTTCTCGAAGGGGTAGTTGATCGTCGCCTTGGGCTTGAAGAAGTACTTCAAGGTCAGCCAGTGCGCCTTCACGAACTCCCAGAGCGTGAAGCTCTTTATGAGTTGTCCGACGGTCATTGGAAGTGTCCGGTAGCCATGAGGTAGCCGCTGACGATTACGACGAACAGCAGCGATACGGGCAGGAAGACCTTCCAGCCCAGGCGCATCAACTGGTCATAGCGATACCGGGGAACGGTGGCCTTGATCCAGCTGAACACGAAGAAGAAGAAGAAGACCTTGAGCAGGAACCAAACGAAGCCCGGCACGAGGTAGAGAACGGGGATGTCGAGCGGCGGCAGCCATCCGCCCCAGAAGAGCGTCGCGTTGAGCGCACACATCAGGAGCACGTTGGCATATTCGCCCAGCCAGTAGGCGGCGAAGGCCATCGACGAATATTCGGTCTGGTAACCGGCGACGAGTTCCGATTCCGCTTCGGCAAGGTCGAAGGGCGCGCGCTGCGTTTCCGCAAGGCTCGAAATGAGGAACATCACCCACATCGGGAAGAGCAGCGGGTTCGCGACGAAACCGTTGATGATCCCGAAGACGTGGCCCTTCTGCGCCCAGACGATGTCGTTCATGTTGAACGTGCCCGCCCAGAGAACGACGCAGATCAGGATGAAGCCGATCGAGACTTCATACGAGATCATCTGCGCCGAGGCGCGCATCGCCGAGAAGAACGGATACTTC
>NZ_DAISLT010000033.1:0-69272 GCF_036820275.1 Novosphingobium sp. | reverse complement strand
CCCACTGGCTGCCTAATTTAAGAAAACTGGCCTCCGGCAATCCCGGTGCGGTTCACACTCTTTGGTATCCAATCCCAATTGAAACTGCCAGTTCATGTGGGGGCGCTGACCGCTCTGGAGATTGCCGGAAACAGCCACTATCTGCGCTTTGCCACGACAAAGGCATATCTGTTCTCCCCGCTCAATGTGACGCTGCCGCAATGGTTTAAAAGGCATTGGGGGGACGAGATCCGTCACGTACAGACCAAACTTCAATCGCCGGAATTCGGGCTGAAAGAGCAGGAAGGACGGGAAGGATTTGCATTGAAGTGCGCATCAGCCGAACGTGCCATTCTCGAACTTCTTCATCTTGCACCGAAGGAGTTCGATCTCGTCGAAGCAGCGATGATCGTCGAAAGCATGACGTCGATCCGCCCAAAATTCATGCAGTCCCTGCTAGAGCAATGCGCCTCGATAAAGGTGCGCAGCGTGTTTCTCTACCTAGCGGAGCGCGCCGACCTGCCGATCATGCGGCATCTGGATCTTGGCAGAATCGATTTGGGATCCGGAGATCGCAGCCTGGTGCCGAGAGGACGATACGTCGCAAAGTACCGTCTGCTGCTCCCCAAGGAGTTGGTCGAACATGGCTGATCCTCACCGCGACCAGGTCCGACTGCTGCTCGACATCCTTCCGTTGTTGATGGCGGAGCCGGTCTTTGCACTAAAGGGCGGGACCGCCATCAACCTGTTCGAATGGAATCTGCCGCGGCTCTCGGTAGACATCGACCTGACTTATCTGCCCAATCAGGACCGTCAGACCTCTCTGGACGGAATCGGAGTCGCTCTGGCACGCATCGGTACGGAAATAAGGCAAAGGCTTGCGCCGACACGCGTCACCAGGACGCGGCAACGCGAAGAAGGCATGGAGGTGAAGTTCCATTGCCAGCGGATCCGCACGCAAGTGAAGGTCGAGGTCAATCCCTCGCTGTGGGGCCATCTCTTCCCGACGCGGAACTTGCCTTGCTTGGATCGTGTGCAGGATCAGTTTGAAGCCTTCGTCGAGGCTCGCTGCGTTTCCCATGGCGAGTTGTTCGGAGGCAAGATTTGTGCGGCGCTGGATCGCCAGCATCCGCGACCTGTTCGACGTCAAGCGCCTGCTCGATCGGGAGGGCATCACGGATGAAGTTCGGCTCGGTGTGATCGCCGCAATGGTTAGTCACGGGCGTCCAGTCTCCGAACTGATTGCCCCTCGGCGCCGGGAGCAGCAGGAGACTTTTCGGTCCCAATTCGAAGGAATGCCGTTCGAACCGTTCAGCTACGAAGATCATAAGGCGACTCTCGACCGCCTCGTCGATGGCCTTCGAGTGGCACTGACAGACAGTGATCGCGCATTTCTCCTGTCTTTTGAGCAGGGCGAGCCGGATTGGGCGCTCTGTCCTGTCGCGACGCTTGCCGGATTGCCGGCACCGCAATTCAAACTGGCAAACATCCACAAGTATCGGGAAGTTCGGCCGGAGCGTTTCAATGCGACCGTATCGGCCTTGCAGAGAGCACTTTCAAACTAGGCCCACTACCGGGGCGGATGCGAACCTGGATCATGTCCGCTTCGAAGAGGTGCTTACTCAAGCTAACAGTTTATTTTATAGTTATCCGATTGCGGCGGGAAAAATCCTCGATAGAGAGAATTAGGTACACATAGTCGCAACACCGGGGGGTGAAGTTGAAAAGGCTCGCGCTTGTCGCTGATCGCGGCGCAGTGCTGTTTATCGGCGTTTTTCTGGGCGTGCTCATTGGCTACGCTTTTGTACCCTACGAGGTCGGGCAGAACGCTGCTGTTGCTCAGGCTGCCCCCATTTCCATGCCTTCGCCGGTGTCAGCAGACACCGAGCATCCAAGCCCGTCGATGCGCAAGGCGGCTGCGGAAGTTCGCCCTCTCGAGATCGGCGTATTCGGGGACAGCTTCGGCCAGGGCCTGGGTCAAGGACTGGCGCTGCAATTCCAGGGCGCCGAATTCAAGGTCCACCAGTTCGCCAAACAGGGGACCGGGTTCACCCGTTATGCCCAGCTTAATCTGCTTGAAGACATACGGGCAAAGCTCGATGCACACCCCGTCGATATCGCGGTAATCAGCTTCGGCGCCAACGATACGTGGGACATTTACTCCGGTGCGCAAGTGGACAAGTACATGAGCCCCGGCTGGCAAAAGATCATCGGCGAGCGCGTCGATGCTGTCACCGACCTTTTCCGTGAACGTGGTGTCAGCGTCTACTGGGTCGGGCTGCCGCGAATGCGCAAGCCGAAGTTCGAGGCGCAAGCGATGCAAATGAATGCCTTCTATGCCTCCCGCATGGCCGCAGCGAATGTTCCTTTCATCGACACGGTGAAGCTCAGCTCGGATTCCCACGGGAACTACACCTCGGAAATTCTGAACCCGGCAACAGGTAAACTGGAGCACGCCCGCGCCGGAGACGGCATCCATATGGCGACCGGTCATGCCTACGGCATTCTGACATATGATCTGAGCGCGAAAATTCACCGACAGATGGAGCTCGCGAGATCCGAGGCCGCCAAGGAGGTCGTCCAGTGAAATTTCTGGCTTCAGCCCTTTTGATGCTTACCGCAGCACCTGCAGTTGCGGCGCCTGGAGACTGCGCGGGCCGGCTTTGCAATATCGAGGCCCTCACCCCGTTCTTCGATCGCCTGAACCAAACGGGGGGTAATGACGTCGAGCCCATCCGGATCATCCAGATAGGCGATAGCCATACTGCCGGCGACGTGATCACCAACGCCTGGCGTAGCCGGTTGCAGGCACGCTACGGATTCGGGGGGCGCGGGGCGCTTGCCCCTGGCCGTCCCTATCCCGGTGTACTGACGTTCGGCGTAACCCAGTCGATGACAGCAGGCTGGGCAATAAACAGCGCCTTCGGCAAAGCCCGCACACCCCAAGGTGCACCGGTCGGCATTGCCGGTTTCTCCGTGACGGCCTCGATTGCCGGCGAGCGCCTGGGTGTCACCGCCGATTCTACAGATCAGAACTTTGACCGCGTCACGGTTTGCGGCGCGCGGCGGCCGGACGGGGGTAGTGCGATTATCGAGATCGGCGGCCTCACCGCTGCACTCGAGCTCAAAGGCGGCGAGCCCGGGGCGGTATGCACAACGCTCGACGCAGCCTCGCCCGTTTCCTCCGCGTCGCTCGTGACACAGGGCGACGGCGCGGTCACGATTACCTCCTTTGCAACCTTTGTGCGGGGCGGAGGGGTGCAGTTCTCCAACTTCGGTATCGTCGGCTCGCAGCTTTCCCATCTCGCTCGCGAGAATGACCGGATCGTTGCGGATGAGTTGGCTGAGTATCGACCGGATCTCGTCGTTCTTGCCTTCGGAACCAATGAAGGCTTCTCCTCGATTACACCTGACCGCTTCGAGGAAGATTTGCGCGCGCAAGTCATGCGGTTGCGTAATCTGATGGGCCGAAAGGTCCCGATGCTTTTGCTCGGTGCGCCGGATGCCAATACCCGTTCGCAGGCACTGGCAAACAATTATGGCACCGCCGCCCCGTGTCCTGGCACAGGGCCGAGCCAGTGGTATAGCCCAACCTTGCTCGCCGCGATACGCGAGCGACAGGGTAAGGTCGCCCGGGACATGGGACTTGCCTATTGGGACTGGAGCGCGGCGATGGGCGGCGTTTGCGCGGCGAACCGCTGGAACGCCGCCAATCCGCCGCTCGTGGGAGGCGATCACGTCCACTACACGCGGTTGGGTGGTGAGCGTATCGGCGCCATGCTGTTTGATGACATCGAGGCCGCGGCTGCGGCTCTCGCCCGGTAGTCGTCTCCATGCTTTTCCCGACGACCGGTTTCGCGCTGTTCTTCCTGGCGGTTTTCACGCTGGCATGGTCCGCCCAGCGTTCACTCGAGTGGCACAAAATCCTGCTTCTCGCTGCAAGCTGGCTGTTCTACGGCGCATGGGATTTCCGCTTTGTCCTGCTTCTCATCGCCAGCGGTATCATCAATTGGGCCTTGGCACTTGGTATCGACCGGTACCGCGAGACACCCATTTTGAGGCGTTCGATCTTCACTGCCGGCGTGCTTTCAAACCTCGCGGTGCTTGTCCTTTTCAAGTACTATAACTTCTTTCTGGAGCCGCTCGGCCACCTTCTCGAGTCCGCAGGGTGGTCGCGTGACCTTCCGGTGCTCGAAGTTGTGCTGCCGGTGGGCGTATCGTTCTTCACCTTCCAGGGCATGAGTTATCTCATTGACGTCAATCGCCGCGAGACGCGGCCGGCGCGGTTGCTCGACATGGTGCTGCTCATGTCGTTCTTTCCGCATCTTGTCGCGGGACCGATCGTCAGGGCATCGCATCTTATCCCGCAACTCGAAGCGGGGCCGAAGATCGACCGGGGCATGGCGGCCATGGGCTTTGTGCTGATCCTGACGGGGTTGTTCAAGAAAACGATCGTCGCCTCTTATCTGGCAACCGATTTCGTTGATCCTCTGTTTGCTGCTCCGGCGAGCGCCGGCAGCTTCGACCTGCTGCTCGGCGCTTATGGATACGCGGTACAAATCTATTGCGACTTCTCGGGCTACAGCGACATGGCAATTGGCTGCGCGGCCCTTCTCGGTTATCGCTTTCCCTCAAACTTCAACCAGCCATATCGAGCCGGCTCGCTGCAGGATTTCTGGCGGCGCTGGCACATCAGCCTTTCGTCCTGGCTGCGCGACTATCTCTACATTTCGCTCGGTGGCAGCCGAAAGGGTCAGCTACGTACGTACGGCGCTCTGGCCTTAACGATGATTCTCGGGGGCTTGTGGCACGGCGCGAACCTGACTTTTCTGGTCTGGGGCATGTTGCACGGAGGAATCCTGGCCGCAGAGCGTTTTTGGCAGCGCCTGCGGCGCCAGACCTGGCCGCGCCTGCCCAAGTTGCTGACCATTCTCATCACCTTCCATATCGTGACCCTGGCTTGGATTTTCTTCCGTGCTCAGACCGTCTCGGAGGCACTCAGTTACCTGTCCGGTATCGCGGCCGTGCAGCCGGGCAATGTGACTCTGGCCCCTCTCGGTTTTTGCCTGATTGCCTTGGGTTTCGCGTTTCATGCCTTTCCTGCAGACATTACGCGCCGTGCGGCAATGGTTGTTAAAAGGCAAAACGCCGTTGTCGTGGGCTTGGCAACGGGGCTCTTGATCCTCGGGATCGATGCCATGCGCCCCTACGGGATCGAGCCCTTCATCTACTTCCAGTTCTAGGATCGCCTCATGAAGAAGGACTTCTCAGCGTTTGCCGGTTTGCCGCTTGAGACTTCACCCCAGACGCAGGTTGCGAGGCTCAGCCCGGCAACTACGCGTCAATCCGCGAAGGACGAATTCAGTTCGCCTGTCGATGTCCCAGGCGACGGTCTGCCAAGCGCGCTGCGATGGACGAGCACCGTGATTGTGACAGCGGCGCTTGTTTTGGCATTGGGCGACGCTGCGGCGATCGACAACTGGGCTCAGAACCTGCCGGATTCGCCCGTCAAGGGCCCCGTGATCGTAGCCAGCCGGAACTGGCTCGATCTAACCAAGGAACTTCATTTGGCGCGACCTGCCGAAACCGTGCGCACCGAGTACGACCGGATCAAAGCCGCCCGATTTTCCGAATAAGTCAGTAATAGAAGGTGTGATCGCCGACGACAGCTGCGAACTTTCGGCTCTTGTGAAAAGCCGACGGACTGCCCGAGCCATTGTAGTAAATAGCCTCACCGATCGGAGAGCGGCCTTCCCCGCGCATGGCTTCGACCGAGACATCGACCGCGGTCTTCCACATTTCGGTTCCGCGGGCCGGATTATAGGATCCGGTACTGAAAAACTGACCAGGCTGGTTTACAACGCCGCAAACCGACTTGGGAAACTTGGGCGAACGCACCCGGTTCATGATAAGCTGCGCAACCGCAAGCTGACCGGAACGAGGCTGGTTGGCGGCTTCATGACGAACGACCTTTGCCATGCAGATCAGTTCAGGGTCATCGAGATCGGCCTGGCTTGCTAGGGCCGTATCCGAAGCTGGCGCGTCGTCGGATGGGGCAGTCTGAACCGTTGGAAGAGCAGCGTCTTCCGAGCGCTTACCTTCTTCGATCCCGTTCGAAATCGCAGCTGCGCTGGCCATACTGGTAGCAGTCAGAACCACGGCAGAGAAAAAGATCAGCTTGCCTCTAAACGACACTTAAAGCTCATTCACCTGCGCAGGAAGCGCAACCGGCCCACTAGAAACCAAACCCGGGCCGGCCGCTAACTTCCACGTCTTTCCGCAATCCGCCCCGCAAATGCGCGGTAGCTCGTATCAGGACAGAGATAACTGGCAGGCGGTCGCGCAGAGGCTTGCCGGCAGCAAGCCAGAATCCGACGAGCTGCCGCTCTCAGCGGACGAACCGAAGAGATTCCGGGAACGCGCAAGGCCATCCTTGCCGAGGAAGGTCTGGCAGAAAATATACAAACTTGATTGTGTTAGCACCGCCGTCGATTCGATCTGGCTACCATGTAGTCGGTTCTGCCGCTACAGGAGCGAGATCGGGTACCGGGTGCTCGCCGCACCCCGCTTTCGCTCCTCCGCCATCCCAGTCAGGCAAGTTGCCAGCTCAACGATTTCTCGAAGCCCTTGGTTCGGCCGGTATCTCGCCAGGTGCGGGATCGGCAGGCGGCGGTGAAGGGCAGCCGAGATCTCTGTCCAGGCCTGCGAGCGGGGCCGGCGCCTCGGGAAAGAGGAACAGCCGGCTGCGCAGTTCGACGTGAAGGAGGGAGACCCGTGCATCGCAATAGCTCATTCGGCGCGGGGCAGCTTGATCGAACACGAAGGCAGTTGCCCTGCCGTCGGCGAGGGCAATCACCTTCCAGTAGCCGGAGGGCACCCGCTGATAAGACCCGCCCGCAGGTAGCGGGCGCATCATGCGCTCGAACAGCGGTCCGGTGTAGACATAGACAGGCATCCCGCTGCGCTTTGCCAGTTCGCGCTCATGATTTTCGAGCTTCACCCACGGCCCTTGGTTCAACGCCGAGCTCTGAGGCGTGATGTTCGAAAGGATGTTTGTTTCAGCGGCAAAGGGCGTGCCGGCAAACGAGGCCAGGGGCGCCTGATGTCCCCGGTCGATATGCAGAGCGTTACTTGCTCCCTCGTAGGCGTCCGGCGCAAGGGTCTCGTTATCTGAAAGCCAGGGGTCACGCTGCCATTGTCGGTCGCCGGACGCGCCGAGGCTTGCCGGGGTAATCCGGTAGGCTACCCAGTCTGCCAATTTCGTGAGGTCGTTTGAAGAAAGCGTGTAGATCTCGCGTACGACAATGTCGTTGGTGCCGGGCGCACCGATCGGGCAGCCGTAGAGACAATGAAACGTGTGCAGTTCCGACTCTCTGGCTTCAACTGCCGCCGGGAGGCCGAGGCAAATGCCTGCACTTGCGACACCAACCCACAGTGCCCCTCGCACTCTGCTCGCCAACTTCATCTCTTTTTTCGCCCTCACGCAGGGAAATCCTTTTGAAATCGTTCATGCCCCCGCAGGGCTTCGGGCCGGTAGGGACCTTCGCGGCCTTGGCCCTGTACACGCGTCAAGCTGAACCTATCCACGACCGACGGATGTAGGGGGGCGCTAGCGGGCGGTGTACGCAGGGCCACTTTCCAGGAGAGTTTTCGCGTGAGCTTGCGCAAGACGGGAAGAGATCCGGGCGGCTTTGGTCAACTACCAGCGGATGTGGCACAGAACGACCCTCTGCCAGCATCCATGCCAGGGCTATTCAGCAGCCACGAATGTCTGCTCCTCACAGCCTCCGTCCAGCCCAGCGAAAGAAACGCACCATCAAACCGTGAGATCAAACACCTAAAGGCGTCGGTCCTCGGGTCGTGATGACTGTATAACGAAGCAATTAGCTCCCACCCCCTGATTTGGTAACGCTTAGCCTTCAGGCTCGGTGCGGGTCAGGAAGTCGATCAGCATCCGTTGCCCGGCGCGCTCATTCGCCCCTTGGAAATAACCGACCATCTGATCCTTTGCGGTCTTGCCCGCAGCGCTGCCATACCATTCTGCCAGCGTAGCTATATCGGCAGCGGGCAACGCCAGCAGCGCCTCGAGCAACGCAGGATCGCGTCTTGTCGCAACCGCGCCGGCACGTGTCCTCGCATCCTCAGCCGCACGGGTCTTGCCCATGATCTCCGCGACCTGCTCCGAAACGTCAGACGGGGAAGCCTGCCGGCGGGTGTGCCCCGCATAGTTCAGCCCCCATGCCATCAGGCGGACCGTGAGCGCACGTTCATCGGCGAAGCGCGGCGCCGCCATCGCTGCGGCTAGGGCGACGATGCCTTCCCGGTTGGGACGGCCGGCAAGCGCACGATCCAGCGCCTTCGATCGCTCCGGGGTCCCCGGCCGGACGGCCGCCGCCTCTCGCGCCTTGGCCAACAAGGTCAGGCTGCGGATCACCGCCGCGGCATCGGCCGGAACCGTCACATCTGCCAGCATTTTGTCGCGCAGCCCGGCGACTTCCTCGCGATAGGCTCGCTCGGCCGCCTGGCCCAACGCGGCGCTCTGCGCTGCCCTCTCGCTTTTGTTTGTCGTCTCGATATCCGCTATGCTTGCCGGAATTGCGGCGAACGACGCGTCCACTCGTTCGGCATTGATCAGCACTGCCGCTGCGACGTGAGACGGCGCTACCGGCGCCTCCGACCGCGCCGGCGCCTCCGATTTCGTCTCCGCCATCGGACCACATGCCGTCACCAACAAGGAGGCCAATGCGGCCGTCGCGGCAAGGCGGCGGTGATGCCGGAGCGGGCCCTGGTCGACAAACGCGGCCATCAGTTCTTAAGGTCCGAGAGGGTCATCGGGCGCGTCTCTCTCGCCAATAGCTGCAACGTATTCTCGGCAGCCCGCAATTCCATTATGCCCAAATCACCCTTCTTCGAATAGAAGCCCCTCTTGAAAGCCACCTTGTTCAGCGCATCGATCCTGTCGCGCACGATAGACCCGGGCCGGTTAAATTCGACGAGCTGATAGGATGAGTTCATCATGCCGATGCGCCTCGGGGTTGTGCTCTGCGGATAGTCGCCCGCGAAAGGCGATTTGTCGATCGGCATGCTCGAACCCATCATTGCCGCGGCCATGCGGCCTTCCCGATCTGCCGGCTGCGCCGGTCTGGTGACCAGTCGATCCGAATCGAGGATCAGCCGCATGTACATGCACAGCTCGATCTTCGCCGACAGCTTGGCCACGTCGACCCGCACCTTGGGCGGATTGCAGATCGCCGCCTGCCTCAGAGCCGCAAAGGCGCGGTCCTTATCCGCGGCCGACAGGGTGCGACTATCTTCGATGGCGAGGCCGCATTTGTAGCCGCAATCAAGATGGTTACGAAGCATGATGTCGAGATGCTTGCTTTGCACCATTGGCGTGTCGGACACGACGTTCATGTTTGCGGATATAAGCTGCTTGACCTGGTCCTGCGCGAGATTGGTGACCTGCGACTTGCCTTCGTCGAGAAGCTTGCCGACGGCGAACATGAACGGTTCGCTGTTCTTGGCGGCTTTGGCGGCGTTGAACACGAACTGCAGATTTCGCCTGCCCAATGCAGCGAGCGCGGACCGACGCGCGAGCAAACGCACCGAGGCCGACGCCACCGTCGCCATGAAAATGGTCCCTGTCACGATGGAGGCCGCCATGACGAACATCTCGGCCCGCGCATTATCGGCCTCCTTCTGGAGTTGCGTGTGCTTCTTAAAGCTCTCGAACGCGGTGTCGTAGGCGATGACGTACGGATCGGCGATCAGGCGAAACCAGTCGTTTTGACCCATATCGAGGATGTACTTGTAGCGACTGAGTCGTTCCGACATATATTTCCTCCGGTTCAACCTTGCTCATACACGACTACCAAGCTTCCTGGCCTGCGTCGACTATATCGTCAGAAGATGTTGCTCATCGCTGCTCCGGGCGCATTCCCCCGTCTGATCGTCCCGTCTGATCGTCCCGTCTGAATAGATTACGATATTCTTTGGAGCAATCATGAAGGTCTCCTTGAACCGCTCAAGTCTAGCCGTTCGTTCACGATCTCTATTGCCTCAGCTACGTCTGGATTGGCGCGCCGAGCATTCGAAACCGGCATCCGGATTCTACGGACAGCCGAAGAGTAAGCGCGATCAGTTCAATCATCGCAGAACTGCGTGTGGGGTGTGAAACGCTTCCTGCTCCGGCGATGAAATGGACCGGATCTCCCATGCTGCGAACCGGTTCCAGGGTCGCTGAGGGTCCGAAAAAGTGGACATGCAGCGCCGCTGCCGCGAGCGACGCGATGTCGCAACGACGGAAGGTACTCCCATGGATCGGGCGCGACCGCATCGGTTCGCCGGTCTGCCCTGCAACGCTCGATACGAAATGCAGAAAAGTGCGATCCATCGATCCCTGATAGATGTCGCTCGCGGCAGTCCAGGCCAGACACCATACCTGCTTGAAACACCTATTGTTCGGGGTCATTAGGCACCGGTGACAGTGGGAGTCACGCGTGGGGGTATTTTATGAGATTTGCGTGGGTTGGCCTGGCTCTGGCCGCGATATCCATTCCAGCACAGGCCGAGTGGGTCGAATGGTCCACGAGTACAAGCGGCTCTGTCTGGTATATCGACCGGGACAGGATGGTTATGTCACCGGGAAAGGTAAAGCTATGGGTGAAAGAGGATCACTCCCGCGATGCGTCCGTGAAAGCGCGCTCATCGATGATGCAGATATCCATTAATTGCCGATCTGAGAAATACTTCATCACTGCGCGGATCGAATACGACGCCTACGGCAAGGTGATATACTCTAACTCCCGTGATGAAAGTGAATACGGGTATGAGCCGATCATTCCCGATACGATGGTAGAGGGGGTCTCGAGCGCTGCCTGCCAGCTTGACCAGGTGAAACAGTAATGGGCCGGCGCCGATGTCCTCGCTGCAGTGAGTTGGTGCGCCGAGAAGCGGTTGTCTGCCGGTTCTGCGGCGGCGACATAGAACCGGCACCGGCTGCTCGCAATGCCGCTGTAAAGGTCGCAGCGCTGGGAGTTTCGCTTTGCTTGCTCGCTGCTGCTGTTGGCTACGTGGCCATTCCTCTCCTGAACCAGAGCAGCAAGGCTGAACTCTCTGTGCGGGAAAGCGACGAACCTTTGACCGCGTCAACTGGCGAAGTGACGCAAGGGGATTTGCCGGGAGCACGGCGCATTTCGGTAGGCGAGACCATCGAGTGGGAGGCGGCATCGGCGGCGGATGTCGAGCACTTCTCACTCGGAGATTATGCCCTGACCATTGAGAAAATTCGTGATGATGGATCTTATCTGCCCAGAATGACCTTTCGGGCATTCGGCCAGACATTGGTGCTGGACGGCTCGGCGACGAGTGAAACCATGCCGCATCAATTTTCGCTTGTCCGGATGACTTCCAGCCAAGATCTTTCTGTGGTTTTTCAGAGTTTCTCCGGCGGTGCGCACTGCTGCAACCACCTTCAGATCGCGCAAATCGTTCGCGGGAAGCTGGTTGCCGTCGATTTGGGCAGTATGGACGGCGATTACATTGCTGTCCCCAAGGATCTTGACGGCGACGGTGTCGTGGATTTCGAATTTTCGGATAACGCGTTTCTGTACGCGTTTGCGCCCTATGCGATGAGTTACACACCGTCGCGGTTCGTGAATGTGATCGAAGGCAAAGCGGCTGACGTCTCAGGCCGCAAGGCGTTCCGGCGGCGAGACATACTCCGCCTTCCGGAACTGGCCAAGGTGTGCCGGAACGATCCGGACGGAAATGTTCGCAATGGCGCCTGCGCAGCGTTCGTCGCGGTCGCTAGCCGGGTAGGGCGCCTGAACGAAGCATGGCCGATCATGGTCGCCTCTTATGACGCCTCAGTTGACTGGGAATTTCCGGTGGGATGCCAGGTTTCGATGGGCCGCAATGGTTGCCCCGAGCATCAACAAGTAACTTACCAAAGCTACCCCGATGCACTCCTGAGCTTCCTCAAGGAACACGGCTACATTTCCCGGACTTGGCTCCCCCCGGAAGCGTTCGCCGCTCCGCCGAATTCAACCGAGATCGATTATAGCGACACTACGGCAATCTGACGGCGATATCCGTCGTCCGTTCAGATTGTCCGCCCGGAAGGAAGTCAATCTGTGATTTTCCGAAAGGTCGGCCCGATGATCAATTCTTCGTGCCGACCATTGCCGCCGGCGCCATCAGGCGGGCCAGTTCGACTGGACAGCCTGGATCACCAGGCAGAGGGGGGACAGGACCGTGCGCAAACTGCTCTGCGAGCCGAACAACTCGATCCTAACTTGGAGCCGGGAAGCCTTAGCCCTTAAGGCGCAGGTTATGAAGAGCGCCGAGTGCCGGTGCCTAACGAAGGCCACCGTAGTTCTAGAGCATTTTCCAATCGGGTAGAATCGTTTGATGGCTCGGAAAATGCGGTAGATCAAAGAGGTAGAGCCGTTGATCCGATGCAGTCGGATCGGAAACTGCTCTAGCCCGCCGCTTCGCGGTCGTCATGGATGACATGCTGCCGGATCGTACTTTGTTCAACGCATGAGATAGGGCACTATCTGCTTGCCGGCGGTGAAGCGTCAAAGCTTATCAGAGGGCGGTGTCCCGAGAGGAAACGCAGGAACGAACGATGTGCGAAAATAGTCAGATGGGCCGAAAAGCCTGCATCGATTAAATGCAACGTTCACCTCTGTGTGATCCGATGCGCCGCGACCAAGCTTCGGCCCGGCCAGTGCGGACAGATTCACAAACCCTCAAGGGATCACACCGCCTGGCTCTGCAACTGCAGATCCTGACCCTAAGCGCGAGCGCGCTGCCATTCCCCCCCTGGTTCGTCCCGCCAAGCCCGCCACCCCAGTGGCAGGTCAGCCAATCTGTTCAAAGAGGCGTCTCTCGCTACCATGCTGCGCAGCGAGACCAAGCGAGCCTCTTCCTCGCTCTTTGGCACGTCATCGTCGTCGTGGAACTGCCACGCTCCGTCCTCCTCGTCATGCGACACTTTCGCGATCCAGCGCCCATCTTCAACAACGGACCGCGTGGTAAGAACAGCAACGTTCGGCGGATCCGCGAAAACCCAGTTATCCATTATGATAGTCCTTCATTTTTTATCTTTTCGGCTCATTTGGCAGCGGAGGAGGAGGAATTGATCGATTGTTACGCGCCGGGTTATTTGACTTCTGCTGGTTTGTCTCACGCGAAATAACGCGCGCATTGCCATAGCTGTTCGTACCGCGCGCGGCGTTCGGCGATGCGGGATTTCTCGCATCGATATGATCGATCTGCGCCTCGTTGAGCGGGGGTGTCACCCCGCGTTGGCTTTTCTGAGGTCTGACCAAGACTTCGCCGGTGTCGTCCGCGCGAAGAACACCGTTATTGCGGCGCATGTTCTCTTCGTAAATCGCGCGCTTCTGCGCTGGAGTGAAGTTTCCGCCAGGTTTGACGTTAGCCGGGTCTTCCAGTTGCGCATAAGGCCGCTTGATCGGCAATCTGCTGCCGATGAAACGGCCCACCGGGCCCATGACAGCCCCGAAGGCGACCGCTTTAGCGGCATCCGTCATGTTCCACTCGGCGCCAGGCGTCATGGCAACATCGGCGGAGTATCCGATCAGGCCGCTGACGCCGCCGGTGCCCGCCACGACCCCGATCCCTGCCGAAGCCGGCACGAACACAAATGGCACGGCAGCGAGAGCGCCAACCAGAGCTCCCTTGAGACCTGCCACCAGAATACAGGAAAGACAGAACTCCTCCTGGTTCAGAGCCTCGTTCACCATGAAGCCCGCCGCACCGGCTGCGGCCCCTGCACCGATTACGACAAGCGCCAAAGGTGCCGTAACCGGCGCCGTGATCACGACTACAGCCGCCACGACCACCGCCGCGATGACAGCCAGCGCCGTCTTCCACCACAGGCCGAGTGGATCGGCATTGTTCAGCGGGTTATTACCTACATAAAGATAGAGATTGAGCCCGCCGGCAACGCCGATCGGATCAGGAGTAAGGTATCGACCGGTAGCAGGATCAAAGTAACGGAACCGATTGTAATGCAGGGCGAAGCCGAATTCGTCGTCCGCATACTGGCCTTGCAGGCGCAAGGGTTGATCGACTTCGCTTATACGGATGTACGCCCGCCCGAAGGTATCGTGCTCCGCCTCCCACACCACCCGGCCGCCTGGGGCCGTCAATCTTAGCGGCGCGCCGTTGGGCGCGGTGTGGGAGCGATAGACCACACCTTGCACACGCATCAGCAACGGCACGAAACTCATCGGCCAATAGCAATGGTCCCGCTTCAGGCTCGCGGGCCGGCCGGCACCCTGCCAATCGGAGATATCCTGCTCCGGCGTGACGATCTCGCTGATCATCTGCTCACCTGCCCAGAAGAATTGGGTCAGCGTAACAGTGCCGCCGGCGCGAGCCCGTTTCCAGACGCGTCGCCCCAACGGATCGTAGCCGAAGGTAAGACTGTTGTCGCCGGAACTGGTCGCTTCGATCAGCCTTCCAAATCCGTCGTAACGATAACGCCATTGGCCCGAGCTTCCCGAGCGGTGGATCACACCGCCAGCGGGGTCGTGCCGATAGCTGTCACCGCCATGCGTGACGATGCGATTGGCGGAATCGAACGTCGCTGCCCCGCCGGGGCCGAATATCCGGTTACCAGCGCCATCGTAAGTGAAACGCTCTTCCCGCCCATCGCCAAGGACGGCTGCGGCGACCTGCCCTTCCGCATCGTAGCGCCACGCTGCAGGGCCAATCCGGGTGTCGCTGCGCCCGATCAGCCGATCCTCGGAATCGTGCGACCAGGCATTCTCCCACAAAGTTGCGCCAGCAACCTCGACCCGCGACGCGACCGGCAGGCCCGTGCGATCCGACCAATGGCTTTCGATGACCCCATCGGCCCCTGAAAACCTCCACCCGGCATCGCCGTCTGCATAATCGATCACGTGCCGTGCGCCTGACCAGTCGGTCACTTCCACGATCCGCTGGTCGGCATCCCGGCGCCATTGCACCACATCTCCGCTCGGATAGACGATGCCTGCGTGACCGGCGGCATCATAGAGATGGCGGATGACGTTCGGTCCCTGGCGTTCTTCCACCAGCCTTCCGGCAACATCGTAGACCCAGGCCAGCTCTACCTCGCCATTGGTTGCAGCGATCAAACGCCCTGCGTCGTCGTACTCGAAACTCGCCGGCATTTCGCCGGAGGCGTTGAAGCGGATGGGACGCCCCGCATCGTCATAGGTCACATCCAGCATGTGCCCGCCAGGCCTGGCGATCTGCACCACCCGCCCCGCCGGATCGAAGCTGTAGCGCTCGCTCCGGCCGTCTGCGTAATGCATGACTTCCGGGCTTGGGCCGACCCCGTATTCGAAGCGCGTTACTTGCCCTGCACCGTCAGAGGCCGCAACCAGGCGGTTTCCTTCATAGGCAAATCGCTCCACTCTGCCGATACGATCCCGCCGCGCCGAAACCAGGGTACCGTCCGCATCGCTAAGTGCGGCCGCTCCTTTTCGGGCATAATCCGTGCATACACTCGTGCCGTCCGGAAAATCGAGCCGCTCGATCCGCCCGATCCCGTCGTATCCGGCGCGGAACCGCTCCATGCCATCTCGTGAGACACGCTCGGGCCTTTTCTTGAGGTCGTAATCGATCGAAAGGACACAGCCAGACGGCATCGCCAATGCAGCCAGTCTGCCGTCCTCGTGTGCGCCGATCTTCCAGCGCCGGTTCAGAGGACTGGTCACCTCGTCCACGAGACCGGTCGCTCCCAATCCCAGCCGCAGCACTCCGCCGCCCGGCGCAGGCGCCAGAACCGCATCCTGAGCAGGACTGACCTCGGCCCGTCCGGCACCGAAACTTGCGGCGAGCTTTCCAGCGACCCCTTGCCGGCGCAAGGCCGCCTCCTGATGCGGGCTAATGCGCAGAACCGCCCCCACTGCCCGGCGAGCCGGCGGCGCAATGATGGCATTGTCCCGCCAGGCCCCTAATGTACGGCCCGCCGGATCGATGGCGCTGAAGGCAGAAATCGGCCCGAAAAAGTCGTTGAGTTCGCGCTCGTTCGAAGCGCGCAAGTAGGCAGGCAGGACGCGGGGGTCCCAAAAACGAAAGAGCCAGCGCTCCCCCTCTGGCGATCGAACGGTCAGCATGCCGCGAAGGTGATGCCGGACGCGCCGATGCCCCTCGCCGGACGTCAGGAAACAGCCCCATTCCACAGAGCCAAAGCTCGCAATCAGAGTTTCCCGTTCGCCTTCCCTGACGGCGAACAGCCAAGGTGCCTTGTCTCCATGCGTGGCCCTCGCCGCGCCCAGGTAAAGGCACGTCCCCTGCCCATGGTCGCGAGCGATTTCCGCAATCCCCGGTACCGCGCAGCCATCGACGATCGCGTAGAGAGCGCCTTTCGCAGCCGCCTCGTCGAGATACCGCGGGTCGATCTGCTGAAGACAGACGGGCGATCGGCCCGGCGCCTGCCGGCCTGCATCAAACACGAACGAAAGGCGCGCCGCTGCGATGTGCGCGATCCATGGTGCCCGTTCCGCCCCCTGTACCGGAGCCTCCGCCGTTCCCGATGAACACGGTAGCAGCACCGATATCGACGGCCCCCTTGTGGCAGGTGGTATCCGTGCGGCGCGCGGCGAGATGCTTCTCGATCAGAACGGTAGGCGATCCCGTCTCGATCACGGTGTCGCCGCAGCTGCAATCGATCTTGCTGCCTTTCACCGCGGCCTGCCTGCCCTCGATAAAAACGGTTGCGGCCCCGGTCACGATCGGGCCGCTACCGTTCGGGCACTTTTCGGCATCTCCCAGCCGCGCAGCCTGTGGCATCGTTCCTTACTCTTCGATAACTGCCCGGATCAGCCCGCGTTCGCTACATTGTAACGCGTGAGACCGGCTTGACTGAGGTAGCAGACCTTGTCGGACTGCGTGTTGAACGCATCCGTCATGAAATCGAGCGAAAGCGACATTTCCACGAGGTAGCGTGCGCGCGTGGCTGCGAGCTTGGCCGATTCCTGTTCCCAGGTCCGAAGTTCTTCGGCGACGAACATGGCGACGGCCTGATCGACCTGCGCCTGGGGATTGCCCTTGCGGATCAGTTCGGCCCGCTTCGTGTTCACGGTCTGAAACCGGTTCAACAGGTTCAGCATCTGATGGGGGTTGCCCGTACCGCTGAACATATGGACGCCGTAATAGGCACCCGGCTCGACGGTACGCACGACCCCGCCCAAAAAGGCATAAGAGCAGGCGCTGATGCAGGCATGATCACTCCGCAGGCGCACCGCAAGGTTCCTCGCACGGATGACGCGGCCCATGTAAGGCCCTTCCATCGCGGCGCCGCCGGGCGAGTTGAACCAGACTTCCTCGATCGGCCCCGCCTTGCGCAATGCCAGTTCAAGCCGCTGTGCCTCTCCGGGCAGAATTTGTCCTTCCGCCACCAGAACCTTGCCATTGGGCGTGTTCGACACCGTGTAAGTCATCGGTGAGGCGAAACCATCCGTCTGATAAGAATCGGGTAAGTCGAAGGATGCGCAGTAGGTCTGCTCGGCTTTCTGCGCCAGTGCCGCTTGGGGCACCAGCGCAGTCAGACAGAACAATGCAGCCAAGCGGCGCAAGGTCAGGCGACCTTCCAGTCGCTGGCCGGGGGCGTGCGGCACAGACGGGGTGTCTCGCGCACTTCCTTGCCCGAGATGTAGGCGACGTTGGTCACGGTCCGGCACTGGCGGCCATCGGCCAGCTTTTCCGGAGCTGCTGCGGTCACGGTACCGTGCACGTCGTCTCGGCTGTCGCTCTTCCAGGCCTGGGCCTTGCCGGTCGGGGCGTTTACGGCGCTGACGGTCGCTTCGGCCATCTTTTCCTTCTCGCACTGGTCTAGCTGCTTGGCGATGATCGAACCGACGATCGCACCGCCCAGTGCACCCATCACCGTGCCGACGGTCTTGTCCTTGCCGCCCAGCTTGTTGCCGAGCAGGCCGCCGACCGCACCGCCGATCGCGGCACCGCCCACACCCGAACCACACTTCTTCTCGGCAGCGACGACCGCCGTATTCAGGCTCGCCACGGCCAGAAGCACACCGCTGACAGACAAAATGATCTTTTTCATAACAACTCCACCATAAGATTAAGACATAGACGTTATATAATTACATTCAATATTAACTGAGGTTGCAGAGCCCTCTACTGCTTTTCCTGCCACGAAAACATTGCCTCATCGCAGAACCTGCTCAAGACCGCCTTGTTGCAGCGGATCGACCTCAACGACCATCAGCAGACCAATGCGGCGGATCGCTCACCAACTTGCGAACGCCGTAACTGGCCCCGACGGCATGGAGATCGCTGTTGGTACTGCCCATGCGGGGATGATCGATACGCCGCGTACGACCGGAGGCATCGACCACATCGATGGCCTGATCCCAGTCGATAGTCATGTCGACTGCGGTTCCATCGATATGGTTGGACACCAGCGATGGCCGATAGCGGATGCGGAAAAGGTCGACCATTGCCTGGGCCTCGCGGCGGGAAGCACGCAGATCGCCGTGATCCCAGTGAATATCCACTTGCGGGTTCACGGGAACCGCGTCGGGCCGGATTTCGCCCCCGGCGATCCGCCAAGCGTAGTGCATGATCCATGCGCGATTGGCACTACGCCGCGTGGAGTTTATCCGCACCGTGGCCGAGGCCCGGCGCAGCATCGCAACGAAGGCGTCCACCTGGACGGCAAAGGCCGGGCTGAGGTCGCTGATCCGGTCGCTATTGGGAAAACGCGCCTCGTTGGCCCGAAACCACGCTGCCCCGCTGAGATTGAGGCGGGTCGCCCGCGCCTCCAGACGCTCCTGCATCAGGACAGATGTCGATGTGTCCGCCAGCTTCCGGAGCACGGCATCGCGCGGCTCTATCCGTCCGCCCGAGCCGGCACGCATAACGAACGACTGGTAGCGGCCGATCGCCGTCATGGTTGCCTCGTCCATGATACCGTCGGTCCGCAGAGCGGCGAGCCCGAGATCTGCCGCGCGGGCACAGAGCGCCTGCTGAACAGCAGCGACGTCCGCGCGCAGGTTTACAGCACCGCGACCGACCGAGGCCTTGAGGGAAATGTCGGAACCGCCCCTCATTCGAGATCCGGGTCCAGCCGCAGGAGCACATCCATGATTGCTGCGTGCCCTGCATATTTCCGTTTGAGCCGGGCGAGTTTCGCATCCGAGCCGGTGCAAAGGCTCTTCACATTGCGCGCCAGTTCCCTTGCCCGTGCCGCATCGTACGGCTCCTCGCCGAGGAAATGCTCGCAGGCTTCATGCCGCGCCACGAAAGCGCGGACATCCCTGGGCAGTCCTTCCGGCGCGCGCGTCTCCTGGGCCAGAGACGCCATAGCGACACCGGAGCCACAGGAGACGCCCGCGCAGGCGGCACAAGAGCGGAGCAGAAGGGGAAGAAGCGCTTTCATGGCAATCTATTCGATCTGCGATTCGAGAAGCTTGGCCTGCCGCTCGTAGAAGCGGGCTGATGCCGGGTTCTTCTGCGCCCTGAACCGCGAACTCACAGCCCGAGCGGCTGAAGCGGCGACATTGAAAGCATCAGCCCGGTCCTGCCATTTGACCTCGCCTTGCCCGAGGTCGCCGTCGAGGAAGCGACCGGCAATATAGCCGCCTTCATTTCCCCGACTCGTGTCGATCACTCCGAGTGTCGGTACGCCGTCGCGCAGTTCGCCGAAGAACACTTCCCCGCTCTGCCCGCCGTCCCGGCGTCGCAGCATGCCGAGACCCGACGCCTTGCCGCCAGGGCAGGCTCCCGTCCAATAGGTCGGGCCTGACGGCAGCGACCTCGGCATCACGAAGCGGCATTTCGTGGAAGGATCCTGGGACCAGACATTGCTTCCCCACTGACCCACCGCTGCTTGTCCTTGCACGGCTGCGGTCATACCGCCAACCAGGGCCAGCATCGCGGCCAGCGCCGCGCCTTTCTTCATCAGCGCGTTCATGGATTGGGGAAACTCGAAATGAGTGATGCGCTGCATTCGAAGTGCATGGAATCTTCCTTGCGAAAAGCCGCCCCCCAGTACCAGCCGTGCTTGTTGAAGTAGGGGGCCAGCAGAAGCAGGCCGTGAAAAACCTTGCCGTCGCCGTAGACGTCGAGCTTGCCGTTGATCTTGAGATCGATCGCGGTGCCCCAGCTATGGTTCGAGATCGAAGTCGATGAACCTCGGACGTTTCGTACGACCGTCATGCCGGCCGAACTCAGCGAGTTGTACAACTCGGGAATGTCCCGTTGAACGTCCGACAGGACCCGCGCCAGGCTTTCGACGGCAGAGCGCATCCCATAAGCCCGAAACGGCCCGACCGACTGGGTCGTCATCAAGGCGAGCAGCTTGCTGTTCGTCATCGGTTGGTCGTGCTGGCTGTAATTCTCGCGTGGAGAACCGAACTTCCTCAACAGTGTCTGGTTGGAAGGCGATGACAGCCCTGGATTCAGCGTGTTGCGATCGGGCCGGGGAAGCAGCGTCGTGAACGATGTATTGCTGTTCGGGGCGGGCGTTGGACGGGCCGCCTGGGCAGGAAGGGCCGTTCGGACAACCGGGGGACGAGCAGGTGGGCGCATGGCCGCGGAAGGTACTCTCTGCGCCGAACCGGAAGGACGGGGCGCAGAGTGTCCACGGGCCGATCGCTCGCCCGTCAGGTGGCGCCACGTCGCTGCTTCGGGTTCTATCAGGCCGTCCGGCCTGCGCAGGAAGCCGCTCTGATAGCGCACGATCGCGGAGATCGTCTTTGGCCCGCAGATCCCGTCTACAAGCCCGAGACGCAATCCAGCCCGCGTCAGCAGGGCTTGGACAGTGATCGTATCCTGCCGCCCGTTCATCCCCGACACACCGACAGAACCTCTCAACGGCGTGGTCATGACCCACCTCCAAGGATTGTTACGCCTAAGCGGCGCGGACGTACCGCGCTCGGTTGATGATTACTGGACAAGGGTATCGACCAATCCCGGCGCCTCGGCCGAAGCGGGAGCGATCTGCCGGTTGGTGAAGCGGTAGCGGAACCCGTCAGGCCCGGCCGAAACCTCGATCGCCGCGACTTCCTCGCCGCGCATCTGCCGCTCCAGCAACTGGATCGACATTTCCGGCAACATCGTGTTCGTCAGGATCGCGTCGATCATGCGCCCGCCCGACGCCACCTCGTTGCACCGCGAGACGATCAGGTCGATCACGGAATCAGTGAAGGTCAGGCCGATCTTGTGGTTTTCCGCAATCCGCCGCTCGATCCGCCCCAGTTGGAGCCTCACTATGCCTGACAGCATTTCCGGGCTTAGCGGATAATAGGGCAGCACCAGCAAGCGGCCCAGCAGCGCAGGCGGGAAAGTCTTGAGCAGATCGGGCCGCAACGCGCCTGCCAAAGCTTCTGGATCCGGTTTCATTTCCTCGTCCTCGGAAAGCGTCATGACCAGATCGGTGCCGACGTTCGAGGTGAGCAGGATGATCGTGTTCTTGAAGTCGATGAACCGGCCTTCGCTGTCGTTCATGAAGCCCTTGTCGAAGACCTGGAAGAACATCTCATGGACGTCGGGATGGGCCTTCTCCACTTCGTCGAGCAGCACGACCGAATAGGGTCGGCGGCGCACCGCCTCGGTGAGAACTCCGCCCTGCCCGTAACCAACGTAGCCGGCGGGGGCGCCCTTCAACGTCGAGACGGTATGGGCTTCCTGAAACTCGCTCATGTTGATGACGATGAGCGAATCGTCGCCCGAGAACAGCAATTCCGCCAGGGCATGTGCGGTTTCGGTCTTGCCAACGCCCGATGGGCCGCAGAGCATGAATACGCCCACCGGTTTGTTGGGGTTGTCCAGCTTGGCACGGCTGGTCTGGATGCGCTTGGCGATGGCATCCATGGCGTGATCCTGTCCCACCACCCGCGTCTTGAGCTGGTCGGAAATGGTGAGCACGCTCTGGATCTCGTCCTTGACCATGCGCCCGACCGGAATGCCGGTCCAGTCACCCACAACGGCCGCGATCGCGTCTTGGTCGACCACGCCGAACACCATCGGGGAATCTTCCTGCACCGCGTGCATCTCGCTCAGCGCGGTTTGGAGTGCGGTACGCAACGCGGTTTCGTCCGCGGCTCCCTCCTCTCCGGCACGCGCCTCGCGCAAGGCGGCACGCGCCGAGGCGACAGCGCCAAGCGCCTGCTTTTCACGTTCCCATTTGGCCGTTACCACATCCAGCGCATCCTGAGCGGCGGCAATTTCCTCGTCGACGCGGTCGAGACGGTCGTCGCTTCGATAATGATCCACCGCTTCACGCCAAACGACCTCACGCTCGATCTCGAGCAGCTCGAGGCGGCGGCGGCGGTCTTCGACCACCGCAGGGGTGGCATGCTGCGATACCGCGACCCGTGCACAGGCGGTGTCAAGCAGACTGACCGCCTTGTCCGGCAACTGCCGGGCGGGAACGTAGCGCTGCGAGAGCAGGACGGCCGCCGCTATGGCTTCATCCAGCACCACGATGCCGTGATGCGCTTCCATCATCGGCGCGACAGAACGGATCATGTCGATCGCCTGCGCCGTTTCCGGCTCGCCGACATCGACGGTCTGAAAGCGCCTGGTGAGCGCTGGATCCTTCTCGAAATACTGCCGGTACTCGGCATAAGTCGTAGCCGCGATCGTGCGCAGGCGTCCGCGCGCCAACGCCGGCTTGAGCAGGTTCGCGGCATCGCCGGTACCCGCCTGCCCGCCTGCCCCGATCAGCGTATGCGCCTCATCGATGAACAGGATGATGGGCACCGGCGAGCTTTCGACTTCGTCGATCACTTGCCTGAGCCGCTTCTCGAACTCGCCCTTCACGCCGGCTCCCGCCTGCATCAGGCCGATGTCGAGCGAGCGCACAGTAACGCCTTCCAACGCGGGCGGAACGTCACCGTCCGCGACTCGCCGGGCGAACCCTTCGGCCACTGCAGTCTTGCCCACGCCCGCTTCGCCGACGAGGATCGGGTTGTTCTGGCGGCGGCGCAGCAGGATATCGACCACCTGGCGGATTTCCGCATCGCGCCCGACGATGCGATCGATCTCCTTGTCCCGCGCCTTGGCCGTGAGATCGATCGAATACTTCGCCAGCGCCTCTCCCCGGCCGGACGAGAGCGCATCGGTATCGCCCATCGCGTCTCCCGCCACGGGCACCGGCCCGCTGCGTTCGGTGGTCTCGGCTGAGGCGGCGATCACCTCGTCGAAAGCGCTGCCAAGCCGGTCGGCACTCACCTTGCGCCATTCGCCGCTCAAGGAGTGGAGCGCATTGCGCAGCGTCGGCGTCTTGAGCATGCCGTAAAGCAAGTGCCCAGAGCGCACGCGGCCTGCGCCGAACTGAAGTGAGGCGTAAAGCCAGCCCTTCTCTATCGCTTCCTCGATCTGGGGCGCGAAATCGGAGATTGCGCTGGCACCGCGTGGCAGCGCATCGAGCGCCGCAACAACATCCTGCGTCAGCCGCGCATCGTCGATATCGAAGGCGGTGCGGATGGCCGCAACGTCATTGCGGGGGTCCTGCAGGAGGATATGCACCCAGTGCACCAATTCGACATAAGGGTTACCCCGCATCTTGCAGAAGCTGGTTGCGGTCTCGATCGCTTTCAGCGGGACGGGGCCGAGGCGCTCGAACAAGGCAGTGCGGCTAATCTCGGGCATTTACAGTTCCCCCAATGCTGTGTGGACCGGTTTCATGCGGCGCAAATGAGCGTCGGAGCGGACGCGATCCGATTTCTGCGGACTTATCCAACCGGTCCAACCAAGCCGGGTCCGGCCATCCAGCCGCGCGGGCGGAACTTCCCGCTCAGGAATATCGATGCGGATGTCCCACTCGAGATGGCTCGGCGCAAATGCATCGAGCGCCTCCGATGCGATCGTGAAGCGGGGCTGACCGGGTAGCAGTCTCTCGAACTCCGCGAAGGAGCGCGCACCGATTGCCACGCTGAAACTGTCCGACGCAGTACGGATGCGACTGCCGAGTACGATATCCTGGCCCAAGGTCGCAAAACCGCGGCCGAGACGGCTGCGATCTTCCGCCTCGATTTCGCGCCAGCGCGGCTGATACTCGATGACCCGAACCGGCTGGCCGAGCAAATGCCCCAAAGAATCCTCGATACCAATCGCGCTGCGCCGCGAAGCGAACAGCGCGGCATAATGAACTCGGGCACGCGCCGGAAACGCCGCGCGGTCCGAAACCCCTTCGGACGCCCCCGAGAGGAAGGCGAGATAATCGGCGAACCTGTCGTCTGCGGGACGATCTGCCTGGACTGCGGGCTGCGAATCCGCCCAGGCCCGGTAGAAGAACTGCAACATGCGATTCGCCAGCACGTCCAGCCACCTGCCGAACGGCCGCTGCTTGGCGTAGCGATGCTCGAACGTTGCAAACTCGGTGAGGTGGGTCGGCAGCGGCCCCGCCGGCCCCGTCAGCCCCAGCCAGTATCCGTTGAGCTGCGCTCGCTCGTTTCTGAACTCCACGGAGTGCAGCGTCGGTGCCGGAAACGACATGGCGGGCACTTGCGCAAGATCCACGATGCTCTGGTCGGGGCGGCGGGCATGGCCGAGACGCGGCAAATTCGGCGCGCGCGCCTCCGCGCCGCGCACCGCCGGGAACATCCCGAAACGGCGGGCACTCGCCTTGATCCTGTCGAGGAAGGTCAGATGGTGTGGCGTCGACCCATGCGCGGCGGCCATTGCGCAACATCCCCCTCGTTCGGACTGTGGAAGTGACATTCGGTGAACGCGTTGATGCTGGCGAATTCCGCCAGAAAGCGTTCCAGAACGGCGGTGAACAGAAACATGCCGCTCTTGTCGAAAGCGGCGTCGTCCAGCTTGATGCGAATCCGGTGCCCGCGCGCCAGCGCCATCCGGTCGAGGCCCGGCACACGCCGCGTCACCTTCCCCGAGCGGATCGCCAGAACCCCGTCGATTTGGCGGCGGAGGGCCGCCTCGTCCTGTTGCCCGTAAAGCGCCAAGTGATCGCGCAGCGCCGAGGGATCGTCGTTATCTTCCGGGGCAAGCGTGGCATAATTCGGCGTGAGATGAGCAATGACGCGCCAGGCCGCATCACCGAGACCCAGCGGCGGCCGCGGCCGGGTCGGCGCGCGCAGCACGGAGACGGCCCGCGCCGGGACACCCGAGACGGTGAAGTGGTTTTCGCCGCGAAAGGACAGCAGTTCCGGCAGTTCGCGATTGGTGACGAGCGCGCGCACGGAGAGTTCATGCACGTCGTCCAGCCGAGCGGCATCGCCGGGCGAGGTCAGGCTGATCCAGGTGTCGGTCCCGACATATTCGCTGCGACGCCGCAGACGCCTTTCGCGGGTGGAAAGTCTACGCGGCCTGAGCTGCGTCGAATAGAACAGCGCTTCGCGCCAGTCGTAGAGTAGCGCACCGAAGGCATAAAGCGGCGCAACGGTTCGCGGATCGAGGTTGTCGCGCGCATAGGCCTTTACGTCGAGCAGCCGGAACACCTCGAAATCGTGCCTTCGGGTACGGTCCGGTATGACATGAAGCTCGTGATCGTGCGGGCGGACCTGCACGCGGTCCAGCTGCTTCTCGAAAAGATTGATCGCAGGCGTGGCGAAGAGCTTGAAATTGCTCTTGTCCACGGCGCGCGCCAACGTGGAGGAAGCGCGCGAGAACAGCAAAACCACGTCGCACATCTGCGGCGCAGCGCGAAATGCGCGGTCCAAGCCTTTGAGACGCGTGAAGAGGAACCGCTCCGGACAGGCAAAATATTCGGACAGCAGTCGGTAGCCGCGAAACGAACGCTGCTCCGCCGGAAGCAGGGCCTCGTCATCCTCGAAACCAACCTGTTCGGGAAGCGGCAGGGACATCCACGGCGCATTGGCCGGCGCGTCCGCCGAGCGCGCGAGCACACCAAGGGTTTCGCCAACGATCTGCCGGTAGAGTTCGTTGGGAACGGCCTCGGCACCGTGCAGATGGATCGGCAGATCCTTGACGCGAACCTTCGGCAGTTCGCAGCCCGGTGTCGCGGCGAACCGCAGGCGCAGCCCGGCCTCGGCGCGGATATCGCCGGCCCCTGCACTCGGGCCCGCATAAGACGCGACGGCAGCGCGTGTGGACAGGTATTCCGCCTCGACGATGGCCAGCGGCCACATAGTAACGTCGTGACCGGTACGGAAAATCACCGGAGCGTTGTCTTGCGTGTTGGCCACGAGCTGCGTCCCGCGAGGGACGTGATGCCCGGCCAGCAAAGTCTGATCGCCCTGCTTCGGCTCGAACCCGGCAATGCAGATCGAGGGCATCGGTGCGAGGTAGTGCGGCTGGATCGCATGGAGCAGATGCGACGTGAATTCGGGATACTGGTCGGCCAGCTTGAGTTGGACACGTGCGCCCAGGAAAGCCACGCCTTCCAGTAGCCGCTCGACGTAGGGATCGGGGTCAGTGGGCGTCTTGAGGCCGAGGCGACCCGCGACAGTCTCGTGCTCCTCGCCGAACTCCCGCGCGGCTTCGCGCAGATAGGCGAGCTCGTCGTTGTAATGGCGCAGAAGGCGCGGATCCATGTCGCTACTCCCGCACGTCGACGGACACCGTTTCCGGGTCCACTTCGGTCCGGAACTTCACCGGCATGGCCTGAGCGGCAGCGGTGATGTCGGCACGGATCACGAACGTCACGGTGTTGGGACGCTCGCTGTTTTCCGCCGGTTCCACGCTGAGCGTATCCTCCGCAAGACGTGGTTCGTACTGCCGGATCGCCTTGCGGATCTCCCGCGCGCGCGCCAATATCGCCCTTCTGGTAAGTGGCTTCCCCGCCAGATCGCTCAGTCCATAATTCAGGACCGAGCTCTGGACATGAGGGTACGCTTCCAGGTCGTAGAGCGCCTCCAGGTTGGTCGTGTTCAGCAGCCAGGCGAGTTCGCGCCGGATCGTCCCCCGCAGCGCCGCCTCATTGAAGCGGTCGAGGCGCGGCACGGCATAGTGCCGGAACTTTTCGCGCGACACTTCGGGCACATCGGAATGGATGTCCTTGAGCCCGGAAATTTCGATGTCCGCCACCAGCTTGTCGAACAGCGTGGGCGTGAGACGGTGGCTTACGACCATGGCGATCAGTCGAAACGCAGGTCGCGCAGCGCCAGCAATCCGCGATCATCGCCATCGGAAAGCGTCCAGAGGCGCTGTCCCGATCCGATATCACCCCATTCGCTGGCATGCCACCATGTCGCGCGGGCCATGCGCTCGTCGGTTTCCCGCGAAACCTCGCTGCCCGGATAGCGGGCGGGCAGGAACGCAGCGACCGACTGTCCCGACTTGAACGCGATCTGGACCGGGTACCATACCAGGTCGCGCAGATCGCGCGGTCCCTCGCTGGTGATGACGGCAACCTGGTCGAATGGCTGAATTCCGTAGCGCCCGGCAATGATCGCTTCAAAAGCGGGACCAAACCGAGCGTCCGCGTCGGCAATCCATTCGAAAGGTTCATCGTTGAAGATGCCGGGCGTGTCCGGGGCCGCATCGAAAGCTGCATCGCGCGCGGCGATCGCTTCTCCGGTACGCCCGTTGCCAAGGTGGTGGATCGCCTCCACGAGACCTTCGCACCAATCGGATGCCGCATGCTGGCGCGCGCGCTGGCGCCCAGCAAGAACCTCTGCTCGCTCCAGCTCGGCGTCGATCGCCTGGCCATAGGCCACCGCGAGCATCTGGGCCTCGCCCGAAAGCTGGGCCAAAGCCTGCAGTTGCCGCCGAGCCTTGTCCCATTCGCCCGCCACTGCAAGCAACTGGAACAGGAACATGCGTGCCGCCTGGTCGGCGGGCTGCGCCCGAACGGTTTCGACCAGTGCAGCACGCGCACCGTCGAAATCGCCCGAACGCAGCAGGGTATCGGCATCCGCCATGATGGAACCGGCTATCAGCTGGCGACGTTCTGGCGAATGTCGTAGCTGGCCGTGATGACGCCGCCATCCTTGCCGCCGGTACGGTTCTGCGGCTGGTAGTCGAACGTAACCTTTGCGGTATTGAACACGATCGATTCCATGATCGCGTCGCCATGGCTTGCGCCCTGGTTGTCGATCGAGGAAACGATCACGTCTTCCAGCTTGATCTTGTAGTAGACCAGCGGATTGCGATCATCGCCAGCCTTCTGCGAGTAGATGAGGATTTCCTTGATGTGACGACCCGAGGCGCAAGCGCTGAACAACTTGGGCGACGACTTGTCGACTTCCTTGGTGATCGAGATGTCGCGGATTTCCGCCTTGCCGGCACCACCGCCGGCGCCGCCGGTGTGGAACGACCCATGCTGGGCCGCGCCGAAGTTGAAGGAAATGATATCGATTTCCTTCTCGTGACCCTTTTTCTGGCTCTCGCCCTCGATGCCATCGATCTTCAAGAACAGGTCAACTGCCATTATTTATCTCCTGTAAATATTCATCGCAAAGCGACAATAAATTCAGTTCATTGCGATAGACGAACACTTCGTCGCAGGAAAATCAATTCGTCTCAAATATCACGCAGTTCGTGGCAATCTCGACACCATACTGAGCGCGATATCCATTCCTTCCAGCTGATAGTGCGGAACGAACATGAACTTGCCCTGGTAGTAGCCCGGATTCTCTTCGTCGGGGACGACTTCGATCTTGGCATCCTTGAGCGGCAGACGCGCCTTGGTTTCCTCGCTCGACAGAGCCGGGGACCCGTCGACATACTGGAGAACCCAGTTGTGCAGATCGCGCTGGAGTTGATCCGCTTCGCGGTTTCCACCCACCCAGTCACGCACCATGCACTTCAGGTAGTGCGCAAAACGGCAACTGGCGAAGATGTAGGGAAGCCGCGCCGAAAGGTTGGCATTGGCGGTAGCGTCCACGTTCTCGTAGTTCTTCGCGCGGTGCAGCGTCTGGGCACCGATGAAAGTCGCCTGGTCGCTGTTCTTGCGGTGGATCAGCGCGATCATGCCGGCAGCGGAAAGCTCCGCCTCGCGGCGATCCGAAATCGCGATCTCGGTCGGGCACTTGTAGTCAACGCCGCCCTCGTCGGTCGGGAACGTCGCGGTCGGGAGACCTTCGACTGTACCGCCCGATTCGACGCCGCGGATACGGGTGCACCAGCCGTAAGTGTTGAACGCCTCGGTGATGCGCGTACCCATGGCATAGGACGCGTTGAGCCAGAGGTGACGATCATGCTCTCCGCCGGTCTCCTCCTCGAAGTCGAACTCGTCAACCGGTTCGGTCTTGGCGCCGTAAACCGGGCGTCCGAGGAAGCGCGGCATCGTCAGCGACATGTAGCGGCTGTCGTCGGAGGCGCGGAAGGTGCGCCATGCCATATATTCCTGCGCATCGAACAGTTTGCCGAGGTCACGCGGATTAGCGAGTTCGGTCCAGCTTTCCATGCCGAAAAGCGGCGGCGCGGCGGCGGCGATGAAGGGCGCGTGCGCGGCAGCGCCGATCTTGGCAAGCCCCTTCATCACTTCCAGGTTCGGCGCGGTGTGGTCGAAGTAGTAATCGCAGACGAAGGCACCGTAAGGCTGACCGCCGAGCTGGCCGAATTCGGATTCGTAGACCTTCTTGAAGAGCGGGCTCTGATCCCATGCCGCGTCGCGATACTGGCGGAACATCTTGCGACATTCCTCCTTCGACATGTTCATGACACGGATCTTCATGTCCTTGCCGGTCGAGGTGTTCATCACCATGTAGTGAAGACCGCGCCATGCGCTTTCGAGCGCCTGGAACTCCTCGTTGTGAATGATCTGATTGACCTGCTCGGTGAGCTTGCGGTCGAGTTCCGCGCGCAAGGCATCGACGGTCGAATAGACGTCGTCACCGATGATGGACGCGTTCTCGAGCGCCTGATGCGCGAGCGTCTTTACCGATTCCTCAATCCGGTTCTTGCGGACATCGTCGGCGGGCTTGAATTCCCGCTGGAGCAACGCCGAAAAATCATCGACTTGCGCGCTGTCGGACTGGAGCGACGCAGTGCCGCCCTGAACTGCCTCTTGTGCCATCTTGCTTATCCCCGATCTCAGGCCGGCTCGGCCGAATTGGCATCGCTGTTCGCCGCGTTCTTCGCAGCATCCGCGGAAGAGAGCGCAGAGAGCAGCGCCGGATCCTTCAGCACCTTTTCGAGCAGTTGCTGCGCGCCTTCCTTGCCGTCCATGTAGACGAGCAGGTCCTGCAGCTTCTGCCGCGCTTCGAGCAATTGCGCGAGGGCCGGTACGTTCTTCACCACCTCGCCCGGCAGGAAATCGTTGATCGACTTGAAGGTCAGGTCGACGGCAAGCTTGCCGTCACCGGTCAGGGTATTGTCGACCGCAAAGGCGGCACGCGGAGCGATCGCATCCATGCGCTCGTCGAAATTGTCGATGTCGAATTCGACGAAATCACGCTTGGCAACGTCCTTCTTGTCAACCAGACTCTTGCCCGAGAGATCGGACAGGACGCCCATGACGAACGGAAGCTCGATCTTCTGGCGCGAGCCGTAAGTTTCCACTTCATATTCGATATGAACGCGAGGCGCCCGATTTTCCTTGATGAAGCGCTGACCACTCTTTGTACTCATGGCATTTCCCCGCTTTTCACTGGCCAGTGATGGCCGTTAATTCGTCGATCACTGCAAAAATCACGCAATATCGCGATCAGTAATCGGAGTTATCTCCGTTAGCTCTGGTTAACAGAACGGAACCAGCTTCCGAGACGCTGTTCGGAGCGATGTCTTCCAACAATGCCATGAAATCCATGTTGATCCACCCCCTGACCCGACGCAATGCAACGAGTATTGGGCTGGAAGGTTCCCGGCGAGAGTAATAATCCGATATCGCATCGAGCGCCCGTGCGACATCCTCGCGCGAATCGAGGCGCCCGATACCGCGCTGAACGGAATGTTCGGAATGCTCCTCCACTGCCGCAGCGCTGGCATCATCGAGCGTGGACTCGGTCGACACGTAAGGCACAAGTGAGCGGCGGATGGCATCGAGCGCCTGATAGGTCGCCTTGAAATCGGTCCCGGTCTCGTCGCCGGCATTGGCCATCAGCGCATTGTCAACGCGTTCGATCGCCTCCCGTACGACAGCGAGGCTGGTCAAGGCCTGCTCGAGTGCTTCGGTCGGCGTTTCCTCGATCGCATGACGGAACATCCCGAAGCCGTCCGCTGCATCGCCTTCGGTCTCGAAGCGCTCCAGATCTTCGGCGGTGTAGGAGCCGAGCCGCGGATGATCGACGAGCACAATGCGCTTCAAAGGCCCGAGAAAAGTGCCGATCCGAGCCAGGGATTCGCAAGCACCGCGCCTGCCGATAAAGCCGTAGTCGTCCAGCGAGGGATGCAATACGTCCCAGTACTGCTCCATGAGCCCCGCCAACATTTCACAACCGGTGGCGACCACATCGATCCGCCCCATGCGCGCACCGGCGCGGGCAAGATAGATCGCCAGCCATATGTCCTTGGACTGACGGCTCTGCTCCTCAATCAGGGATACGATAGCGCGCCAGTCGACCGAGGCTGCATCCTCCTCGAAAGCCTGCTCGATCTGCTGCCGATCGGGATGTTCGAAAAAGTCTTCGCCGCCTGGCGCCTCGCCGGACACGGGCGCCAATAATTCGTCAAGTGTCATCACTGCCGGAGCCCCTCCCCAATGGCCATCGCCGTCCTTTCGCCCGAAGGCGAAAAGGATCAGGAAATGAGCCGTGCCTCCACGCGGCGGTTACGGGTATCCGCGGCACTACGCCCCGGCAGCGGAGTGCTGGGACCGAACCCCCGAACCTCGATCCGGGAACGATCGACCCCTTGCTGCGACAGGAAGTCGGCCACGGCCTGGGCGCGGCGACGGGACAAGTCCATGTTCGCGTTTAGACCGCCGAGCGAATCGGTGTGCCCTTCGATCAGGAAGCGCTTGCTGGAAAGTTCCGGCATTAGCAGGGACTTGGCGAAAATTCGCGCCTTCGCCTGCCCATCCGGCGTGATCTGCGTGGAATTGAGCTTGAAGCCGATCATCAGATCGGCACGCGCATCAGCTGCGGCGCTCCGCTGGCCGCGCACGGACTGCGACGCGACCGGCGGACGTGCCGCCGTCACGCCTTGCGCGCGCACGGGCTGCGCCTGCGACGATTGCGCGCCGCGTCCGCCGACGGCCGCAGAACCACGTGGAGGCTTGGTCAAGTCTCGCGACGCGGATGCATTATGACGGCCGCCGGAGGCGGCACTTGCCGGCTTCCCGCCGCCCGCCTTACCGGCATCGGGACGAGCGATGCGGAAACCTTCCGTCACTCCCGATTCGTCGGTTACGGCCGTATCGGCGGCATCGGAACCACCGCATTTGCCCGCGAAGATGCACAAGTAGCCTTCGACCGAAGGCTCCCGGCTTTCCTGGGCAATCGCAGGCACGGCGATCGCTATCGCCAAACCCGCGAATGCGGTTGGAATTACACTTCGCATCAAGCCCTCTTTGCCTAATGAGTCCGCCCCCGGAACGCTTATCCTACTTTGCCAATTTCCGTCCGACAAGGATGAAAGCCGGCAAAAATATAACAACCACCGTTAGATGCTTGCATTCAGCGTGTAGGATAAGCCAGACATGGCATCGAGTATTCATGTCGGAGGCCGATTTTGGCGGGTACGTCGAGACTGTCGGAAATGTCGATCGACCTGGGCGATGAGCAGGTCGAACTTGAGCGCATCGATTGCATGGAAACGCTTAGCGCGCCGTTTACTATAACCGTGGATCTCTTTGCGCCGCTCGAAATCGACCTGCAGCCTCACCTCGGCAAACCCTGTGCCCTCAAGGTGCGGGAGGACGACGTCCTGCAACGGTACTTCCACGGCCTGGTGATCTCCGGCGAGCAAATCGACGAGACGCCTTCGGGACATCGCTATCGGCTGGCCCTGAAGCCCTGGAGCTACTTCCTCGCCCAGAACCGCTCGATGGCGATCTTCCAGGACCTCACCGCCCAGGATATCATCGGCCAGGTCTTCCAGCGCGCCGGTATCTCCGACTTCGAGTTCAAACTTTCGAGCAGTCCGCGGCCCCGCGCCTACTGCGTCCAGTACCAGGAAAGCGACTTCGCTTTCGTATCGCGACTGATGGAAGAGGAAGGTTACTACTATTTCTTCCGCCACGAGGCGGAGCGCCACGTCATGATCATCTGCGACGCCTCCGCGTCCCATGTCGCCGGCACGCCGCCCGCGCTGACGTATGCACCCAACTCGATCTCGGTGTTCATGGCCGATTCCGCCGAGCGCGCGAGTGGAGGCCGCCATCATCTCCAGAGTTGGCGCGAAAAGGTGAGCACGCAGGCCGGCTCCCGCGTGACTGTGCGCGACTGGGACTTTCGCGCGCCCGACCGGTTCGTGGAAGCCAAGACCCAGAGCGAGGCCCAGCACCAGCGCGACGATCAGGAAGTCTACGTCTATCCCGGCCGTTTCTACCATGAATCAATCGGCACCGGCGAAATCCAAACTCATGGCGCCGAGCGCAGCGACACGATGGTCAACGCCATGCGGGCACAGCGCCGGATCTTCACCGGAGCATCGCAGGCGGCGGGTCTGTCCTGTGGCTTCAAGGTCGCCGTGACCGACCATCAGATCGCCAGGATGAACGGCGACTACCTGATACTGTCGGCTTATCACAGCATCGTGGCGGAGAGCTATCGCAGCGGCGCCCACGCCGAGGAGGCATCATTCAATGTCCGGTTCGAGGCGATCCCTGCGGAAACACGGTTTCATCCTCCGCATTCCACCCCGCGTCCCGTGGTTCAGGGACTGGAGACGGCGGTCGTCTCCGGGCCGGACGGGGAGGAAATCTTTACCGATGAGTATGGCCGGGTGAAAGTGCGCTTCCACTGGGATCGCGACACCACTCCTGGAGAAGCAGCGACCTGTTGGATCCGCGTGTCGCAGACCGGCGGCCTGGGGAACCTGATCCTTCCGCGCGTGGGCCACGAAGTACTGGTTGATTTCCTCGGCGGCGATCCGGATCGGCCGGTCGTGGTGGGACGTGTGTTCAACGCCAACCACATGCCGACCTACCCGCTACCCGCGAACAAGACTCGCGCCTTGTGGCGAACGAAGCGCTATGGCGAGGCCGAGGCCTATCCCGAAGCGCAGGCGCTTGACAGCGGCGCACCGGGGGCAAACGAGATCCGCTTCGAGGACAAGACCGGTTCGGAGGAGCTCTACGTCCATGCCGAGCGCTTCATGAACACCCGCATTCGCCTGGACGAAACCCGCCATGTCGGTCGCAGCCAGTCGGTGAAGGTCGGACTGGACCATGACGAGACCATTCACCGCGACGAGAGCCTCAAGGTCGGGCGGGACCAGGATGTCGAAGTGGTCGAACAGCGCCGGACCAAAGTGGGCAAAGACGATGTCCTCGATGTCGTGCAGTCGTTCAAGCTCACTGCCAATACCAGCATCGAGCTCCAGGTCGGAGAGTCCAGGATCGAGATACGGCCAACGTCGATCTCGATCAGCGCCCCCAATGTGACTGTCAACGGGACAGCTTCGGTTTCGATTGATGCGCCGGAGACTTCGGCCGACGGGAAGGGCACGCTGACCCTGACCGGCGGACTCGTCAAAATCAATTGAAGACGCTAGCATCGGCAAGACATGACCGAGTGGCCAACCATACACCTTACCCAGGCCCGTCAGGTTGCGGCTCTGATGGACCAGAAAACCGCGTTGCCCGCACCGGAAGTAACGGTCCGCGCACGCTTTGAGGAATTGAAGCGGGACAATCCCTCGCAGGCGCTTAATTTCCTGGTTCATGCCCTCCCGCGCCTGGAAGCCATCTACTGGGCAGCAGGCACCATCATGGCGGCCAGCCAGTCCTCGCCGCCGCCGACCGGCGACCAGCAGGCGACGCGCGAAGCCATCAGGAGTTGGCTGGAGCAGCAGGACGAGCGCACGCGCCGCCTGGCTTATGATCGCGCCCAGGCAATTGCCCGCGACTTGCCGGAGCGCAGCCTGGCCGGAGCCATATTCTATTCAGGAGGCTCGATCGCGCCGGCCGATGCCGCGCCGATCCTGCCCATACCGGGTCTTGCCAATCGCCTGGCCGCAACAGCAGTGCTCCAGGCCGCGTATCTCGGCGGCGATGCGCAAGCCTTCATCGCAAGTGCGCTCCATGAGGCGGAAGCCGTGGCCAAGCATGGCACCCGACCGAAAACAGAGGGGCCGGAAAACGAGAGCCCGAGAACCGACGGGCGCGGCGCCGCATGATTCTGCGTCTCAGCATCCTGAATGCAGGCAGCGCCACGCTCGACAATGGCACTCCGGTGGAGTTCTGTCTGGACCGGCGCGGCGCACTGATCGGTCGCTCGCCCAGTTGCGACTGGAGCCTGCCCGATGCCCGCAACCACATCTCCTCGCGCCACTGCGAAATTCGCTTTCAGGACGCTCGTTATGTCCTGAGCGACATCAGCATGAACGGCACGTTCCTCAACGATCGCCCTGATCGGCTAATTCAGCCGCAAGCGCTGAATGATGGCGACCTGCTGACCATCGGTCACTACCGGATAAGAGTGGGGCTGTCCCAAGGGTTCGCCGCTCCGCTTGCCGGAGCAGGCACCGGGACGACATCCCACGCAGGCGGTCATGACGCAGGCCATTCCCCTGCTCCCGCGCCCGCGCCGAGCGGATGGGACGCCTGGGGCGCACCGACACCGCCTTCTCCGCCATTCTCCTCCGGCCTTTCAGAGCCTCCTTTGCCGTCAGCTCCCGCTCCGGCCAGCAACTGGGGTGCCCCGTCGGAGAACCCCGGTGCAGGGTGGGAACCCGCGCCGTCTCCATCGCTGGGCTGGGGGGCGCCGCCCGCGTTCGCCGGTTCACCAAGCAATGCATCGCATGGCCAGTCCGACGCATGGGGCAGCGTACCGGTAGCGCCACCGGCCTCCGGCAACGACGGCTGGGCTCCTGCGATCGGTACCGGTTCGGGTTCAGCGATGCCGGTATCTTCTGCCTGGGCGAGCGCCGAAGCTCCGCAGCAATCGGCATCGGGCTGGTCCAGCGCTGCTCCGGACCGCCCCCCGGCCCCAGCCCCGGACGACATCTGGGGACGCCTGGCCGAGGGAAATGTCGTGGATTGGGCACGGGGCGGCTTTGGCCAGCCTATCGACGAGCAGCCTGATCCCCTGGGTCTCAATCCCCAGCCGAAAGACGTACTGGGCGTAGCGCCTGCCAATCCCTTCGACCGCAGCACTCCTTGGTCGGATGTTCCCCCTCGCCCCGCCGGCGCGCCGATATCGGACATCCACTTCGCGATGCCCCCCGCACAGGGCAATGCTCCTCTTCCTGCCGACAGCGCCCGCGCCGCGCCGCAAGCGCCGGTTCCGCCTGCCACCCCTGCACCAGATGCCCTGCTGGAAGCATTCCTGCGCGCAGCCGGCGTAGAAACCAGCGTGACCCAGCGCAATCCGGCCCTTCTGGAACGCGCTGGCAAGATGTTTCACCGACTCGTGGCCGGGCTCGTGGTCATGGTCGAGGCACGGGCACGGGCGAAGTCGCAGATGGGGGCGCAATCGACCGCATTCGAAGTGGACGGCAACAACCCAATCAAGTTTTCCCGCACGCCCGAGGATGCGATCACGGCATTGCTGAATCCGCCTGCGCGCGGATTCCTGGATGCGGGACCAGCCATCGAAGAGGCCTTCTTCGATCTTCAGTCACACCAGCTTGCAACTCTGCGTGCCATGCAGGGCGCGCTGCGCACCACGCTCGACCGTTTCTCGCCGGGGGCTATCCGCAAGCGTGCCGAAAGCCGCGGATTGCTAGCCCGAATTCTACCCACCGCACGCGATGCCGCCTTGTGGCAGGCTTATGAAAAGGAATTTGGCGGCGTCGCGCAAGGGTCCGATGAGGCCTTCATGGACATGTTCGCGAAGGAATTCCGCCGTGCCTACGAGGAACAACTCCGAGAGCGTACACCGCACCGCTGAACAGGCTATTCGCGCACTTCGTCCACGGTTTTGAACCAGACCATCTGCGCCTGCCAGCCACGATCAGCAGCCTCGGAGACGAACCGCGTGGTCCACTCCGGGCCGCGCTGGCCGATGGGCGGGGCGATCACGTCTTTTTCGAAAGGCCCTTTCCCCGTCAGCAGCAGCACACCCGACCAACCCGCGTGGTTGACATCGAGCTGCATCTGATATCGGTCATTCCCCTGATCGGTCACAATACGGGTTTCACGGGCCAGCTTCCGCAATGCCTCCCGCCCCAGGACGCCGGTGCCCGGCCCCGAGAACTCCGGCGAAATCACTCCCGAAGGTTCCAGGCCGATCACGGCGAAGTCGGCCTTCGGGTCGCCTATCGCCAGTTGCAGAACAACATTGGCGGCGCGCTCGCCAGGATAACCCGTTTGCGCCGGATCGTCGGGCTGCATACGCATCTCGAACTTGCGCTGCGGCACTTTGAGTTGCCGCGAATCCGGGGCGCGTATCTGGCGATAGGTGTCCAGCGCAGCGCAGCCCGACTGGGTAATCTGCGCGACGTCGCTGAAATCGATGTTCGCTTCCCGAATGCCGTGCTGGGCAAGCGCCTGCGAGATCTCATTCTGTGCAGCCGCCGGATTGCCCGCGACACCGGCCAGTGCGATATCGGGACCTTCCTTGCCCGGCTTGATATCAACGATCTGAAGCCAGGTGCAGCCCACCGAAGGCAGCACGGAATCGATGGCCGATCGCGCCTGCTGATTCGGGTCGCCCGGACCCTGCCCTGCTGGCGGCTGCGGTACGGCCGCGGGATCGGCGGGACGCAAGGCAATCCACAATCCGCTTGCTGCCAGCAGGACGAGCGCGAGCCCGGCACCGCCCAACTTGAGCCATCGCAGGCCGGAGGCTCGCGGCGCGACCATCGGTGTCGGCGGATTCAGTTGTGCTTCGATCCGCTCGATCCGCGTGAGGACGTCCGTCATCGACCGGAGCCGCTGCGCGGGATCGGGCTCGAGCATGGCCGTCAGTAGCGGCTTCAGGGGCTCGGCCAGGCCTGTCAGGTCCGGTACAAGCCTACGCTTGTTGACGGCATCAACCAGGGAGCCGCCCATGGCCACTTCTCGGCCCTGGGCAATCGCGAGAGCGACCAGGCCCAAGCTGTAGACATCGGTCCAGGGACCGATTTCACGGCCGAAATCCCCAAGCTGCTCGGGTGCGACATAATTGAGCTTTCCGGCAAAACCGTCACCGACGATCGTGGCGCTGCCAGAATCCATCTCCTTGGCGATGCCGAAGTCGATGATCTTGGCCTTCGAGAGCAAGCTGCCTTCCAGTAGGACGTTGTCAGGTGCGATATCGCGGTGGATCGCACCTACCCGGTGCGCCGCGTCCAGCCCTTTTGCGAGCCTGCGTACCAACGCGAGCAGTTCGCCGGCATCCGGCTTGAGGCGTCCCAGTTCTGCGGAAAGATTCGTCCCGTCGATATATTCCGTGACGATGTAGAGCACCCCAAGCTGGGGTTCCTGCGCCAGTACGCGGTACTGCACAAGAGCGTCGTGCCGCAGTCCGGTCAGCGTGCGGGCCTCCTTGCGGAACATCTGCGTCACGTTGGGATCGGCAGCGAGCGCCGGCAGGATCACCTTGATCGCGACACGTTCGCCGCTGGTGACGTTAACGCCTTCGAACACTTCCCCCATGCCGCCGCGCGCGATGAACCGCCGCACCTCGAACATATGGTTGAGTACGTCACCGGCCTGTAGCGTGACCTGCCCCTGACGCGGCGCAAAGGTAGTAGGCGCCGGGCTGTTAGTCCCTCCCGGCGGAAAACCGGTGGCGCCGTCGGAGATCGGTATGAACACGGTCCTGGGGTCTTCGGAATCGTCCGGTTTATCCGTCATGGCTGCGCCCCCCGCGCCGCTTGTGGAAGTGCCAGACGGGTGGCCTCGCTCGCCCCCACGATCACGGCTGTGACGTTATCGGGAGCCTGCCTCTCCAGTGTCAGATCGATCAGCCGGTCGAGCGCCGCCCGGTGTCCCTCCCGCGTAAGGATCGCCGCAATTTCCTCGTCCGTGACACGGCCCGTCAGCCCGTCGCTGCACAGGAGAAAGACGTCACCGGGTTGCGCTTCATCGGTAATGACATCCACCGCAAGGCCGGCCTGCGCGCCCACGGCGCGCGCCAGCACATGCGCCATCGGGTGCCCTGCAGCCTCGTCCAGCGTGATCAAGCCGCGCTCGACCATGGCCTGCACCTGGCTGTGGTCGCTGGTCAATCGATGCAGTACTCCGCCGCGCAGCAGATAGCCCCGACTGTCTCCTACCCAGAACAGCGCGAAATGCGCACCGCTGACATGCAGGACCACTGCAGTGGAGCCCATTTGCCCCCCCAGCTTGCCCGCTTCCTCGAAAATTTCGGCATTGGCACCGTGGATGGCATCGGCAAGCGCCGCGCAATCAGCATTGAAGTCGTGGCAGAGCGTGACTTCGGTGAGCGCGCGAATGACGACGGCCGAGGCCCATTCGCCTTTCTCGTGGCCGCCCATACCGTCGGCGATCGCCCAGATCGAGCGCTCGGACGAGACCCAGTAGCTGTCTTCGTTGTTCGTTCGCACGCATCCGACATGCGTGGCCCCGAAACTTTCGAGGCGAAGCTGCGACGTCATGAATTCTCCTCAGGTTGCAGCATCAACGACAGAAGCCGTTCGGGCCGGAGCCCCTCAATCGCCCCCGGCGAGAACCCCTCACCGCCATCGGACCACCACCCCGGGACCGTCCCGCGAGCCGGGCCCAGCGACGCCCGGATACTGAATGCGGCAGCCTGCCCTGCCAGCCGATCCGCGTCCCAACCACCGGCGAAACCCTGATGCAACATTTCCTCGCACCATCTGGCAGCGGCCTCCCCAGCCGTTCCATCGATACCAAGGAGCGCGAGGTAGACGGGATAACGGCGACCCGCACGGTCGATCGAGGGCGCCAGCACGCCGGCATGGCCCGCGGGCCCTTCACTGTGCTGGAAAAACCAGGGAGGAGCGCGATCATAGAGATCGTCGAAAGCGCCTTCGAACAGTTTGCGCGCGGTATCCAGTTCGGCCGAGAGCCAACTATCGAGCGCATCGCGCTCGCCCGCCGCAAGTCCGCGCGACACAAAATCACCATGGCTGGGCAACTTCCCGAAGAGCTGCACGACCGGCTTGCGATCCATCATTACAGCGTCACCGGACAGCGGAAAGACCAGAGATCACCGCGACTGAAAGGATTGCGCTGACTTGGCAACTCAATCGCAAGCGTAGCGCTGAGGGTGCCTTCGCCGAAGCGTGCGCGGATCGTCCGCACACCCGCATTTTCCTTTGTCGCCGTGCCCATCAGCCGGAACAGCGCCCAGGGGCCTTCCGCATCGAAACGGCGGACTTCCTGGCCCTCTGGACCGTAAAGCACGACTTCGGCATGCGGCACCCCGCCGGACAGCGACCAGAGCAACGGGCGCGGCTGGTTCTGCGCCGCATCGAAACGATAGCTCGCTCCACCGTTGGCCACTGCAACGGCGCTGACACCGCTGCCCAGCGTTGCCACCGACACCCGGATCGTCAGGCCCTCGGCCAACATGTCGCGGATCTGCGCCGCCTTGGCGAATTGCTCGGGACTGCCGGGATCGAGAGTCCGTGCCAAGGGGTCATCGTCGCGCCAGCGCCAGATCGGCCCACTGGTGTCGATCAGCGGGCTCAACCGCTGCTGGACAAAGGTATCAAGCTGACCGCCCATCCCAAATACACGCAAGACGTTCGCTGCCGAGGCATCCGTGGCGGCTCCGAAAAAAGGGAAGCGCTCCTTGGCAGCCTCCTGGCACAAGGGAAGCACGCTTTGGATATAGGCATCGGCGACTGCGCCTTTGGCCGCGCTGACTTGCGCCGCAGCGCCGCCTCCCGCCGCCGATTTCATGAAGCCCTGAAGCTGCGGCGGTGCGCCGGCCGCCGCAGCCTGTACCGATGCCATTGCCGCAGCCATCTGCGCCTGGGTAGCATCGGCACCGCCTCCGCCGCCGATTGAGCGCGCCGCGATCACCGCCTGGCCCGCTTCCTTGAGAGCGGCCACGAATTCGTCGACTGGCGCCGGGTTCTTGCCGTCGCCGACATAGTCGTGAAGCGGACTGAAATAGTTCGCGATCTCCGCACCGGCGTCCAGCCCGGTAGCGCGCCCTGCGGTAGCATCGCCGGCATAGCGCCCGAGACCCGAACGGTTGAGCCGTTCCTGCACCAGCCGCTTGCCAACTGCCTGGGCGCCGCCATCGAAGATCGTGTTTTTACGCAGTTCGAGCAACACCCGCTTGATCGGCGACGGGCTCTTCGTCACCGCCCCGAACGCGGCGGGATCGCGGAAGTAATCGCCCGGCTGCATTGCCGCGATAACGCCTTCCCAAGCGGCGATATAGTCCTTGGCATAGAGACCGGCGATACCTGGACGGATACCGCTCATTTCCTCGCGAACGCCGCCGGTATCGGCATCCCCGCCCAGCACCCAAAGATCGCGCTTCAAATCCTGCTGCACAGTGGCAAGGCCCACCGCATAGCTCTTCTCGAAGCCTTCACGGGTGAAGAAATAGGGCACCCGCACGGAGAGTATCTGATCGCTGTTCGCAAAGGCAGAGGCATCGCCTTGTGATAGGACGGCCGATGCCTGCCAATCGCCGCCGCCGCTTGCCGCCTTCTGCTTCATTACCGCATAAGCGCGGTCCGCCAGCGAGAGCGTACCGATGGCGCTGCGAGCCGCCGCGACGAGTTCGCCGTTTAGCGGCGGCTTGCGATCGGGCCAGACTCCGGCAAGATCTCTGTCCTCCAGCAGAGCGTCGAGATGCTCTGCCAGACGCTTGCGTTCCGATGCGCTGTCCGGCCCGGGAAAGACCTCACTCGACCAATCAGCGGTAACCCAGCGGTGCACCGCCTGCGCGTCCATTGGCCCCTGCTGGCCAAGCATCAGATAGACCTTGAGCGGTTCGTAGAGCGCCATGGCGTCGTCGCCGTTCGCGGCCATGAACTGCTCCAGCCGCAGCATCAGACGCGGCAGCATCACCCGGCGCAGGGCTTCGCGATAGCTTTCCTCGGCCTGACGGCTTAGGCTGTCCTGATAGAGACCGAAGGTCATGAGCAGCGGCGGACCGCCAGCCCGGCTCTCCGCGTAACCACGCGGAAGCTTGCGCAGACTGTCGAGCGCAGGAAGTGCCGCGCGCAAGTCTCCATCGCTTTCGCGAACCTGCTTGAGGTCGATCCCGGCATCCCGCAACTGGCCGCGCGCCATTTCGGTTTGGGCCAGCATTTCGGACTGGAGCATGCGATTGCGCGCAAAGCTCACCCCCCAGAGCGACAGAACCACGAGGACGGCAACTCCCATTGCCGACAGGCCGCCGATCAGGCGTGCGCGCTGGCGCAGCCGTGCCGCCGGATCGTGCGAGACCAGCCCCGCCTCGGGGAAAACCACTTCACCGAGCAAGCGATTGAGAAAGTAAGCCCGACCGGAAGCACCGCCATGGGAAGGCTGCGCAGGGCGGTCGTAGATATCCGCCATGCCCGACAGAATGCGGTCGAGCGGCGCACCTTGCTGGACACCGCTGGTGAAATAGAATCCGCGCAGCCGGGCCGGCGATTCCTCGCCCGCCGTGAATGCACCGTCGAGAAAACGGGCGACGCGCGAGCGCAGCGACCCGAACTGCGCCGGAAACCCGAGCAGGAGCGCGCGGCGCAAGGGGTCGACTTCTTCGAACAACCGCTTGGCCTGACGGTCCGCCACCGCCTGCGCCGCGCCGTCGAAAGCCTTCACGACCGCTTCCGCGCTAGGGCGGCCCTCCTGCCAGGCGAAGCTGTGGCCCAGCACGGCGCGACGCCCTTCAACATCGAGATCATCGAAATATTCGGTGAACCCGGCGATCAGGTCCGACTTGGTAAACAGGATATAGACCGGCGCCGACACTTCGAGCGTCTGGCGCAGCTCCGTCAGCCGGCGGCGTACCGCCGCAGCATGGGTATCGATCCGGGCACAGTCGGCCGCCAGCAGCTCGTCCACCCCGATCGCAACGATGATACCGTTGATCGGCTGGCGCGGGCGATGCCTGCGCAACAGGGCGAGAATCGAGATCCAGCCACGCCGATCAACCTGATACTCAGAATCCTGAGTGGTGTACCGTCCGGCGGTATCGACCATGACGGCTTCGTCGGCGAACCAGAAATCGAGATTGCGCGTGCCGCCGACACCCTTAACCGCACTGTCGCTGAACGGAAACCGCAGGCCCGAATTCAACAGGGCCGTGGTTTTTCCCGCGCCCGGCGGGCCGATGATGACATACCAGGGCCGCGTGTAGAGATAGTCGCGTCGCTTGCCCGAGGCGCCCTTGAGCTGCGCCAGGGCATCTCTCATGCGCTGACTCAGGGCGCGATCTTCCTCGTCCTCGGCGGAGGGCGCGAGTTCCTCGCCCAGCGCCCGTGCAGCCTTCCGCGCCTTCAGCCGGCGCAGATACGCGAACAGACCCCAGACCGTCCCCACCCCCAGCACGCAGATCAGCCGCACCCACCAGGGACGCAGAAATCCGACGAACAGCGGCAGCCCCACGGCCAGCAGCAGCGCCACGACGAGCGCGCAGGCGATTGTGACGAACCACCAGTTCTTCAACAGACGCATCCGATGCTCTCCGGTCAATATCGGCGAGGCACGATGATCTCGACGCGCCTGTTACGGGATTTGCCTGATGCGGTGGCATTCGAGGCGATCGGCACGGTCTCTCCCATGCCCTTGGCGCTCACCCGGCTGGGGTCGCTGAGCGTGCCGCGCACGATGGCGGCAACAGTCTCGGCCCGCGCCTGCGAAAGCGCCATATTATCCGGGAAGCTGAGATTGGCGACGCGATCGCTGTCGGCATGGCCCTCGACCAGGACATTGCCCTTTTCATTCTCGATTGCCTCGCCGATGCGGCGGAAAAGGGTTTCGCGTCCGGCTTCGAGTTGATCGGATCCAGAACGGAACAGTTGCCCCACGCTCGTGCGGACGCGGACGGTTTGCGCATCTTCCTCAACCGTGACCAGGCCTTCGCGGATTTCGGGTTCGAGGAAACGGCGCAGTTCGGAGGCCTGGGCACTACTCCCCGTCGGAACATCGGCGGCAGGCCTGGAAAGCGTCAGGCGATCCTCCGGCACCAACCCGAGCAAGGCCGTTGACGGTGCTTCACCGCCGGACATCAGGATCAGCCGCAGCACAATGTAGGCGAGCAGCAGGAAGCCTGCTGCGGCAGCACCTGCCAGGGCGAACAGATTCCACGCCCCGATCCGCCGCAGCGGCGCATTCTCTCCGCGCCATTGCGGCGACAGTTCGAGCATCGACAGCGAGCGGACGTGCTGGAGACTGCCGTGCAGCTTTGCCATGATCTCGTGAAGCCGCCGCTTGCCGTCCGGCATCACGCGGAACCGCCCTTCGAAACCCGCCGCAAGACAGGCATGATAGAGCTCGATGATATCGAGGTTGTCGGCGGGCGAGCGCAGCATGTCATCGGTAAGCTGCCAGAAACGGTCGCCGCCGATGTTCTCCTGGAAGAACTGTACGACCATCGACCGTCGTGCCCATTCCGCGCCGTCAGTGCCGATATTGGGCAGGTTCTGCGCTATGTCGTCGACCGTCGCGCAAACCGCGTACTTGGCGCGCTGCCGCACTTCCTCCCGGTAATGCGGCGCGATCGCACGGTCGAAGGCGGAGATGATTTGCGTCGCCTCGCGGTGGAACTGCGGCATCGGCGCCCGGACTCGGCCCGAGCGGATACCTGCCGCGAGAGCGAGCACGGGCGCCGCCTCGGCCAGCATGAGGTTGCGCACGCTGCGCGGTGTTGCCGGGCCGGGCACGTCGTCCTCGGCCAGCCTCGAAGGAGCAAGCCCGGCCCCGGAAGGCGGCATTCCCGCGCGCGACAGCGGCGGCGGGGTGCCGTAACCGTGATCGACCGGAGGCGGCGCCGACCGGTCGCTCCCACCCCGCAGCCCTTGCAGCGGCGAGGGACGGAACACCGTCCGATTGCCGCCCTGGTCGTTTTCGTTGCTGCTCATCGGCCGCTTTTCTTGACGCACCAGAGTTCGAGATTGAGCTGCGGCCAATCTCCCGCGACATGAAGGCCAAGCGCAGGCGCGGTCAGTATATCTCGCCAGTCGGCCGCGCCGCGGTCCAGCTCGAAATAGACGAAACCGGGCAGCACGCGTATCTGCGGCGGCGGCGTCGGCGTATGCCGCAAGGGCACACCCGGCAGCGCGCTGTCCACAATCTGGCGCATCTTCTGGATTGCCCCGATCTTGGCGACCGACGGGAACAGCCCGCGAATTTCCTCAAGCGGGGAGGCGGCCGCCACGGCAAGATAGAAATAGCCGTGCTGGTAGAGCGAATGGTCCGTGATCTTCGAAACGTACGCGCCCGGCCCGGCGTTCTCCAGCGGCAGTTGCACCGCCGAACGGTCGAACACGGCAGCCAGCATCGACTGAAGCAGGTCTATGACCGGATCGAAGCAGGTTTGCGGATTTTCGTGATCGTAGCGCGGCAATGGCGGCGGCTTGCGTTCGGGCCGGACCATAGTCGCGATTTCGCCTGCCATTGCGATCAGCGTTTCGTAGAGCCGCTCGGGGTGCAACATCGGCAGCCGCTCGGCATGCTGGAGCACCGGGAGCCAGCGATTAAGCGCCTGAAGCAGGAGGAAGCTGGCGAAGGTTTCCGCGCCGCCGTCGGTAGCTTCCACCGCGCGCAGGGCGAGTTCCTCGGCGCGCTGCTCGACCCTGCCGAGAATGTCGGTGACCGCGCCGCGCAGCCGGATTGAAGCATCCTTGTCGAGCGTGGGCGGAATGAAACGATCGTCGAACATGAGGCGGCGATTGTGCACTTCGCGTACGCGCGCGATGCCAAGCGTGACGCGGCCGTAAATCTGGTCCCGCGTGACGCCAAAGCGCAAGTTGGGCCGGCCGAAATCGACGGGCTCGGTGGTGCGATTGTCGGAAAACCTATCAGCCGTCTCGCGCTCGTCGACAAGGAAGCGGGCATCCAGTGTCGGATTCTCCGCATCGCGAAATTCCGTGGCGCCGCTCTGCTGTGCCGGCAAGGTAAGATGGATCACCGCATCGCGGACTTCACCCGGCACATCGAGCGGTTCGGGCGGTGGCATATCGTCGGGAATGGCGAAAGGCGTGCCGTCGGGAAGAATACCCGCCGCGCGCACGACGCCAAACTTGCCAAGAGAGGCGAGATCCTCGTCGACCACGATTTCGGTGAAACCCCACGGCCAGGGAGAGACGCTGCCTACGCGTGCGCGCACCAGTGATTCAATGAAGCGGTCCTGGGCCTGGAAGTGCTGGGGGCGAAGAAACATGCCCTCCCGCCAGGCAACCCGGTTATTTCCACCCATCTGGCTTCAAGCCTCCCTTGACGCGGTCACGTTTAAACATTGCTTCCGGTCTGCATAAACGAGCGTTATTGCAGCAGAAAAGCTTTTTCCAAAGATTATCTTTCCGGAGCAGTCCCTCGTGAACGAACAAGACAGCCATTCGTTCGATCCGAGGACCTGGATTTCGCGTTCCGCCACCGCTGGCGCATCGGGCCGGGACTGCACCAATGCGATTCCGCCATCGAAGCTGCCCCGCGCCCGCCTTGACCCGAAATTCATCGCACTCGCCTGCGCCATTGCCCTTGGCGGCGCCGGGCTCGCCGTACTCAACCGCCCCGCAATACGGCCGCCTACGGTCAACTCACCGCCGGCACCACCAGTCCAAGCCATGCGCGCCTCCGGTCGCCGCACTTTGATGCTTGCGGATTTGAGCGAAATCGAACCCGCGCTTGGATCCTCGGGCCTTTCTGGCCCCGACATCGAGGCGACGAGCCGGCAGGTCAGGGCCGCGTTCGGCAACGTTCCGGGGGAAATTCGCCTGATTCTGGATTTGGAGAGCGAAGGCAACCAGACCCGGCTTCTGGCGCTGGAAGCCACGCGCATCAACGGCACCGGGCTGTTGCTCCACCGCCTCGCGAACGGGACACTGGCCTCGCAGGCGTTTACGGGAGAGCTCACCAGCCGCCTCTCGGTCGTGCGCGGTGAAATCGACAGCAACAGCTTCTACTCCTCGGCCGTTGCCGCAGGTGTAACCGACAGCCTGATCGGCGAACTGGCCAATGCCTTCAGTTTCGACTTCGACATGCAGCGAGAAGTGGCGCCGGGCGATATTTTTGAGGTCGCCTTCGAACAGTCCTACAATCCTTCCAACGAACCGGTGGGCGTGCCCCGGTTGGTATACGTCTCGCTGCGCACCGCGACGATGTCGCGCTCGCTCTACCGCTTTACGCCGCCAAACGAACGCGAGGCCGGATGGTTCGACGGCAATGGATCGAGCACCGTGCGCGCCCTGATGCGCACCCCGGTCGATTCCGCACGCATATCATCGCAGTTCGGGATGCGAACACATCCAATTCTTGGCTACCAGAAGCTGCATCGCGGCACCGACTTTGCCGCACCGACCGGCACGCCGGTTTTCGCCTCCGGTAACGCCACGGTTGAGTTTGCAGGACCCAAGGGTGCCAACGGCAACTTCATCCGGTTGCATCACGATAATGGCTGGCAGACGCTGTACCTGCACCTCAACCGTATTCTACCAGGCGTTGCTCCCGGTTCGAAAGTGCTGCAGGGTCAACAAATCGGCGAAATCGGCACGACCGGTCGGTCGACGGGACCGCACCTCCACTACGAAGTCCATATTGACGGACAGCCCGTGGATCCACTTCAAATCCAGATGGGTGAGGGAAAATCCCTCAGCGGTCCGGCTTTGACCGCGTTTCACAAGCAGCGCGACGCTATTGATACCCAGCGCGCTACAGCCAAATATTGAAGCGATGCTTGCTCTATCTGGCGCCGGAATGATCGCTTCGCCTTTGCAGGCCTGGCAGAACGGGCACGATGAAGACAATGAGCGCGATCGTCATGGCAAGGCTCGCATTCAAGCCTTCATGCGATCCGCCCCACAGTGCGGAGCCGTAGAGGTCCAGGTCAACGAAGGTGCCGAAACTGCCTGTTCCGGGATTGGGATCCAGGCCGAAAAGCATCTGCTCAGCGGTGTTCCAGGCGAAGTGGGCGCCGACCGGGAGGGCGATGCCCTTTGCGCGAACTGCGAGGATTCCGAACCAGATACCCCCAAGCACAAGGTTGCAGAGCGTCAACGCCGAACGCGCGCCCCCCATCACATGGACCAAGGCAAACAGGGCGGCGGTGATGACGATCGCACCGAGGTTCCCGCAAGCCCGCGCGATCAAAGGCTGTAACCAGCCGCGGAAATAGGCCTCCTCCGCCGTGACCTGGAGAAGCACCACCCCCAGCCCCACGAGAAAGGTCAGCGGCTGGAACGATTGCTTTCCGGTTCCGACATTTACAGCCGCCGCGAGCCACGCATAGCCGAGCGTCAGAAGAAACGCACACAAACCGATACAGCATCCCGCGACCAGCGATGTTCCAGCCCTTGTCCCTATAACAGGCGTTGTACGACAGACCCCGGCCCCCACCGCCGCTACGAGCAGCATCGTGCCGTAAACGACAAGCGTGAACAGCGTCTCGATCGCCACATCACTCCCGCCACCGCCGAGCAGCGATGCCGCAATTACTCCGGTGACATCAGCCCCCGCAAACAGGATTCCTGCCAGGATGAGGGCTCCTCCCATCCCTGCGAAAAGAGGAGAAATCTTGCTGGTGAGCGTGTTCACGGTAAAACCGAGGTGAGGCTTAGGCGTGGCGACGGAAATTGCGGATAACAGCGCCATAAGACCGTAAGGTCAGTTTTGCCACGCGAGCGGAACAAGGCCCCCGCGGAGCGGTGTAGAAGAATTCCGGTGCTATTTGCCGAAACCCAATGGAAGAAAAGCCAGGCACCAGCGAGAGGACGAGAACTGCTGCGAATGCTACGAATTTGAGCGGAAAGAACCGCCATTAACGCACTCGCCGCGACTGCGCTTTGAAATCGGACTAACACCCCAACAATATGGTCATGTTGCCGCACATGTCTTTCCATCATTTCTGGTATCTTGCATCATACGAGGTCTCGCGATTCGGGAAACCTCTGGAATGATTAACGTTTTAATCCCGGTGTTGCCAGTGCGGTTCCCGACTTCGAGTTCGTCGCCATTTACGCAGCTATCGCCGCCGAGGTGTCTTGGAGCACTTGAGCCCCTGCTCATCAAGCCGCAGTCGGTATCGGCACCTCCGTCCTGACTTGGGTGGCAGCACGGCCTGTGCAGGTGAGCAAGCAGAGCGCGCACCGATCGGTTGATCGGCGCCTCTAAGTCGCTCAGGTCAATCCCCTCATCTGTCCCCGTTATCGATTGCAGAGTTATCCTCTATATCGGGTAAGGAACCATTCATCTCACAGGCAGCACGAGATATCCCACCTGCCGCTGACAACGCAAACATGTTGCAACTAAACGAGATTGTTGTTTCCACATTCGGAAGGACATGTCGATCTGCGTAATTGCAGTCCTTCCTGTCCGGCGATTTCAGAGATTTGGCGATTATACACAAGGGGATTGGTTTTGGTGGATCGTCTGACGCAGTTTCGCCGGCAAGTCATCGATGCGGCCGATGACTGGCAGGCTAACGTCTGCAACAAGTACATCATAGCCTATAACGAGGCGTACAGAAATTATACGGACGCCTATAATCTCCAGAAGGAAACCGACAAGAGGAAGGCGGAACTCTTCGTTTCCATCGCTGCGATCCTCCCTGGGTCATTCCTGATGGCAACTGCAGCCAATAGCTCGCTTCGGATCCTGGCCAACAAAGTGGCGCTCCAAGGCCTTGCCAAGGCAAACCTTACCCGCACGCTTGCTGCATATCAGGCCGTGGGCTCAAGTCCGACCGCAATGTTTGCCCTCGGAAAGACTCTGGATCTCGTGAAAGGCGAGATCGGCAAAGAGGTCAAAAGCTATGTCACGAAGGCGGTGCAGAACAGCCATGACACCCTGGCCACCGACCCGCTCAGTCGCGACAAACAACTGTCTAGCTGGATCATCACACATCGGCTGTGTGCGACCGATACGGCACAAGCGGTCGAAAACGATCGGCGGCTGAGCGAGCGAGAGAAGGATGCTATCTTCGCCGCACTCAGGCAGGCGCCGATCGCACAGCGCCCAAGCGGCTCGATCATTCCCTCAGCGCTGTCGCCGAAGATTGAACTCGGCTTCTACATGATGGCGCTGCTCGACTCGGACGAGTTGGTTACCCAAACCGGCGGAGGTCCTTATGGTGGCGGCCGCATTACCAGCAAGCCGATTGACGAAATGCCGAGTTCTCCCAATTACCCGAAGAGCAAGGTTTCGACCGCCATGGGTGCAACTTCTACTTGGGTCGGTATCTCGCGCCCAGGCAGCAAAGTTGAGGAACGCATCGACAAGTGCAACGAAATTGTTTTCAAAAGGCCCTTTTACGCGCCTTCGGGATGGTTCGGTCGGGACGAAACTCTCAAAACGGGCGAACTCCGTAATGCCGAGCAAACACTGCGCAAACTGGCCGATTCTACCCGCCCACTCAGCCCGCTCGGCCTGAAGAGCTGAGCATGGTGAGCAACCGGGTACGCGGGCTGCAGGCGCTGTGCGGGACTGCCATACTTTCTGCGCTTGCAGCATGCGGTGGTAGGGCGGAATCGTCCGGCACCGCTGATTTGCGCGCACAATTGGAGGGATCGCGCGTTTGCGCGGCACTGATTTCACCGACCTGGCCGATCGAGGGGAGTGCCGATTTCCTCGCCAAACCCGGTATCGATGCACTCATCGCCGCTGGCCTGGTCGAACGCGAGCCAGTGGAAGACCCCTCGCATGTGACCCCGCGCGCGCGCATCTCGATGACAAAGGCTGGCGAGCCCTACTTGCGCCTTTACAAAATCGGCCCCGATGCCCCGCCCGAACCACAGCTTTGCTTCGGTAAGAAGCATGTGACGGCGATAACCCGTGAAGACGGTGGTCCGGTGCAATATCGTTACCGCATTGTCGATGCGCCAGCCTGGACCAAGCGCGAAGACATGCGCGCCGCTTTCCCCTTCCTGACGCGTCTGCTTGATAAAGAACAGCAGGCAACAATCGGCACGTTCGAAAGCAATGGGCGCTGGCAGATCGCGGGCGGAGTTGATCAAGCAAATCTCGCCGAGATCGGCAATAAAGGGTTCTTACCCTGTCCCTATGAGAACGCCGCACCCAGCGACGACCCTTGCCGATGATTTTGTTACGGCCGCAGCTTTGCCGGCTCATTGGAATTGGAAGCTTTGGTTCGCGAAAATAGTGAAGCATTCGGTAAGCATAAGGCTGTGATTCACTTTTTCGGGATGTCGGCCCTTGGTCACCCGGGCCAGTGCGCGCTTCAACTGTCGGATCTGCTGCATCCTTGCTGGCATCGCCAGACACCACCTGCGCCAGTTGCCGCTTCCACGCGTACAGCGAATGCCGACTGACGCTGAGCCGTTCAGAAACCTCCGCTACCGGATCCCCTCGTTCGGTGATCTGGGCCCACCGCATCGCGTCTGAGATCATCGTTGAAGCTTGGCCTCCCCATCGTCATCCCCTGTCCTCAAAATTAGGATAGAAGGCGTCCAGAAATCTCGTGGCTACTCAAACCTATGCCATGAGTGCGAGTTCCGGAATACGGTCGTCGCTACTGGCATCGTCGCGGAGGGAGGCGGAGGCCTTGCGCGGGCTGATGTTGCGCGAATCTGGATGTGATTGCGCGAATCTCTGCTTAGTTGCGCATTGACTCATCTAGTTGCGCGTTTCATGTTTCGCGCAACGAAGGAGCTTGTGTGGCGCGACCCATTCCCGAAGGCCATCTGGCAGCGATTGAGGCAGCGGTAGCGCAATACCCGGGCGGGGCATCAGCTGCGCAGATTACTGAAGTTCTCGCCGCGCCTGGTGCCCGCCGTACTCTCCAATATCGCCTTCGCGCGCTGGTTGATGCAGGTCGCCTCAGGCTTGCCGGAGGCGGGCGCGCCGCCCGTTACCATCTTGTTGGTGATACTGTTGCTGAACCGGACGCGGCCGGCATCGTCCCGATGTCGGCCGAGGGCCGCGCGGTCCTGGCCTATGTCCGCCAGCCGGTCGCGGCTCGACTGCCAGTCGGTTATGATCGCGGGTTCCTAGATGGCTACCGACCAAATGAAACATATTATCTCACCCAAGAGCATCGCGACCATCTGGCCGCTATCGGCAAACCGCAGATCGAGGCCGCGGCCGCCGGAACCTACGCGAAGCAAATCCTGAACAGGCTGCTGATCGACTTGGCGTGGAATTCCAGCCGGCTCGAAGGCAACACCTATTCGCTGCTCGACACTCGGCGGTTGCTCGATTTCGGGGAGGCTGCCGAGGGTCGCGGGCCACTCGAAGCGCAGATGATCCTCAACCACAAAGACGCGATTGAGTTTCTCGTCACCAACGCCGACGATATCGGCTTCAATCGCTATACGATCCTCAATCTGCATGCCTTGCTCGCCAACAACCTGTTGCCCGACCCTACGGCGGTTGGTCGGTTACGTCACATTATCGTCGGCATCGACGGTTCGACATTCCATCCGCTGGAAGTGCCCGGGCTCATAGAGGAATGCTTTGATCAGCTCCTCGCTACTGCAGCAGCCATAACGGATCCGTTCGAGCAAGCCTTCTTCGTCATGGTTCAACTTCCCTACCTTCAGCCGTTCGACGATGTGAACAAGCGAGTCTCCCGACTGGCGGCCAACATTCCGATGATCAGGGCAAACCTTGCGCCGTTGTCGTTTACCGAGGTCCCAGGCGATCTCTACACGCGCGCTACGCTTGGCGTGTACGAACGCAACGATACGTCCCTCCTGCGTGACATATTTCTCTGGGCCTATGAGCGATCAGCGGGCCGCTATGCGGCCGTTCGCCAATCGATGGGTGAACCGGACCCCTTCCGCTTGCGCTACCGCGAAAGGTTGCGAGACATCATCCGCGATGTCGTGCGCGGCCCCATGAACCGTATGGCTGCGCGCGCGCACCTTGCTGAGATTGTGCGCGAGATCATTCCAGCGGCAGATCAGGAGCAGTTTATCGAGGTTGCAGAGACAGAGTTGCTTGGTCTGCACGAGGGCAATTTCGCGCGCTACCAAGTTCGCCCTTCGGAATTCGCTGCATGGCGTCTGATCTGGAGCCCGGCATGCGCGGCTCGACAAAACTTCACCTGACGATTGAGTAGCCCCTCGATTTCTGGACGCCTTCTATCCTAATTTTGAGGACAGGAGACGATGATGGGGAGGTCCAGCTCCAACGATGATTTCAAGCGTGATGCGGTGGCCCAGATCACCGAACGAGGATATCCGGTAGCGGAGGCTTCTGAACGGCTCGACGGATCGTGTCCAGAGCGCTTGGACTTGATCATCGCGCCCGGCGAAGCACGATCTATGGAGCCTTACAGCAAACGTCATTAGACGCCGTGCTTCAAACGATTAGACTTGTCGGGAGAGGGGAGAGATTCAATTCACAAAATGGCTGAGCCTAAAGCGGTGTTGTCCGTATATCGTACGGATGGATAGCGATAAGCGGCCGCACGATAGCTAATTCCACCGTGGCGAAACAGTGTGAACTGTTAACATCTTTTTATCCGCGCGTGACCGAGATCACCGCGATTTACGTCAAAATGGTTTGTTAGGAAGCCGATGATAACATCAGGTTTATCGCGCCATCATAACGCCATTTCGATAAGATTGTAACCATATTCGTTCAGCTCAAAGTTCCAAAGGAATGCCATGTCGGTCTCGCTTTCTAAGAACCAGTCTGTCAGCCTTGCCAAGCAATCCAGTTCCAGCCTTAGCGCGATCACTCTGGGCGTCGGCTGGGATGTTGCCAAGCCGACAGGTTTCTTTGGCAAAGTCTTCGGGGGCGGCTCCGACAGCATCGACCTTGATGCTTCGGCGATTGTTTTCGATAACCGCGCGAATGTTATCGACTCGGTCTGGTTCGGGCAGCTCAAGAGCAAGGACGGTTCGATCCGGCACAGCGGCGACAACCTGACGGGCGAAGGCGATGGCGACGACGAGTCGATTGCCATCGATCTGACGCGCCTCCCCGTCAACGTCGAGCACATTGTGCTGACTGTGAACAGTTTCCGCGGTCAGACTTTCGACAAAGTCGACAACGCCTATGGCCGTGTCTTCGAGACCAACTCCAACCGCGAACTGGCTCGCTTCAATATCTCGGACAGCGGTCCGCACACTGGCTTTGTGCTTGCGGTACTTTCTCGCGCCGGCGGTGAGTGGACCTTCAAGGCCGTAGGCAGCCATGCGCGCGGCCGCACGGTCAATGACCTCGTGGGCGACGCGACCTCGGCGATCTGACGGCGGCCACGCCCCGGGGCGGCAAATCGCCCCGGGCGTTCATTCTACGTCCAATTCATGGGGGGCATCCATGCAACTTCAGCGCGGCGAAAAACGCGGCCTTTCGGATCTCGGTATCGGATCGCAGTGCACTGTCAAAATCGACTTCGGCCTGGACGGCGTCGACATCGCAGCTTTCGGCCTCAACCAGACCAAGCAGATCGGCGATGACCGCTATGTAGTGCTGTTTTCGAACACGGCTTCTCCGGAAGGTGCGATTCGTCTGAATGCCCATTCGGACACCGCCAGCTTCAGCCTCGATCTCGACATGCTTCCCGTGTCGATCGACCGCATCGTCTTCACGGCGACTCATGATAGCCGCCCCATCTCGGACGCACGCCCACTGGTGGTATCGGTCGACGGCAACAAAGCGGTCTTCAATGTCGCAGAGCATCTTACGACCGAGAAGGCCGTGATGATGTGCGAGATGTATCGTCATTCCAGCGGCTGGAAACTCGGTACCATCGCGGCCGGATTTGCCGGCGGGTTGGCAGCGCTTATTTCACACTTCGGAGGAGAAGTGGCCGATGCCCCTACCCCGGCATCCTCGCCCGCACCTGCACCCGTGCATGTTCCTGTCTCACCTCCCCCTGCCCCACCGGCGTCGCCCGCCCCGGCTCCGGTCTCACTCAAAAAGATCACTCTCGAGAAAACCAACTCGACAGTCAGCTTGAAGAAGACGGGGTCGACCTTCGGTGAAATCGTCCTCAACCTCAACTGGAACCAGGGTAGCGGACGCGGCTTCTTCGGAGGCGCCAAGAAGCTCGACCTCGATCTCGGCGTGCTTTTCGAGATGCAGGACGGCTACTGCGGCGTCATCCAAGCGCTGGGGAATACTTTCGGCGACTTCCATCAGGAACCGTACATCGAGTTGTCCGGCGACGATCGCACCGGTGCAGTAGCGGCCGGCGAGACCATTCGCGTCAACGGACGACACTTTGATCAGATCAAGCGGCTCGGCGTTTTCGCTCTTATCTACGACGGCGCTCCCAACTGGCAGCAAACCGATGGTGTCGTCCGTATGAATATTCCCGGACAACCGGAAATCGAAGTCCGGATGAACGAAGGCCGCAATGACAAACGCTTGTGCGGCGTCGCCGTCATCGAGAATGTTCGAGGCGAACTTCTGATGAACCGGCACATGAAATATTACCCAAGCCAGAAGGGATTTGCCGATGACATCGGCATCTATCTCAACTGGGTGGGCGCCAGAAAAGACTGATCTTCGCTATTTTGCTCGTCGAGATTTTCCCGACAGGCATCAAATTTCCCGGGGTGCACCATGAAACATTTCACTGGATCGATCGTGTTCACGATCATCTGCCTCATCGCGGCCGGCGCGCTCGGCTACTCCGAAACAGGCTTGATCGGGCCTGCTCTTTCGATGGTTTTCCTTGCCGGTGTTCTCGGCGTCATGGAAACCTCGCTCAGCCTCGACAACGCGGTCGTCAACGCATCGATCCTCAAGGACATGGATGAGAAGTGGCAACGCCGATTCCTCACCTGGGGCATTCTCATCGCCGTGTTCGGCATGCGCATCATTTTCCCGATCGTAATCGTATCCGTCGCAGCCTGGGTATCGCCGATCGAGGCGACCCGTATCGCGCTTTCCGACCACCAGCTTTATGAGCAGATCGTGACCGGGGCCCATGTTGGCATTTCCGGCTTCGGCGGCGCTTTCCTCATGCTTGTCGGCTTGAGCTTCTTCTTCGATACCGACCGTGAGCACCTGTGGCTCAGCTTCATCGAAAAGCCGCTGGGGTTCATCGGAAAGGTTCCCTTCGCACCCTACGCCGCGACCGCGCTCGTTATCTGCGGCCTGTCGTTCCTGGTTGGACCGGCGGAGCAGAAGACCTTCTTGATTGCCGGTCTGTCCGGCGTGGCCACATATTTCGCCGTTCAGATGTTTGGCGACTTCATGGGCGGCGAAGAAGACGAGACTACGGGTAAGGTGGTTCGCTCCGGGGCGGCCGCATTTGTCTACCTGGAATTCCTCGACGCTTCGTTCTCGTTCGACGGGGTTATCGGCGCATTCGCTATCACCAACAACATCATCCTGATTGCACTTGGCCTTGGCATCGGCGCCATGTTCGTGCGCTCGATGACTGTCGCACTGGTTCGCGGCGGCCATCTCTCGGAATTCCGCTTCCTTGAACCAGGCGCGTTTTACGCGATCCTCGCTTTGTCGGTCATCATGCTCCTCAGCATCCGCGTCGAGACCCCTGAGGTCGTAACCGGCCTGCTCGGTGCCGCAATCATCGGCCTCTCCCTGTGGGCCTCGATCAGCCACAAGAAGCGCTTCCCCCACGAGTACGAGGAAGACGGCGAAGTCGAAGGCATCCTGCCAACCGGTAACGTCGTCCCGAACCTTCACGGCATCTGATCTCAAAGCGCGGGGTGCACAGCACCTCGCCATCTCCGCCCGTTCGCGGTGACCCGTGCTCCATGTCTCCACCGGAATGGCGCGTAGGCGGGTCGCAGGACGGAAATCCAATTCAGGCACATGCTTGAACAGGTTTCGAAGCGCCTTCGGCGGATGGCCCTTCGAACACACCTCACCGCCAATATGAATGGAAAGGATTACCTCATGGCGATTTCACTTTCGAAGGGCGGCAATGTCTCGCTCTCCAAGGAAGATCCCGGCCTTGACGAAATCATGATCGGTCTCGGCTGGGACGCACGCGCGACCGATGGCCAGGATTTCGACCTCGATGCCTCGGCTTTCCTGCTCTCTGCCAGCGGCAAGGTGCGCAACGACGCCGACTTCGTGTTCTACAACAATCTCACTGGTGCGGGCGGCTCCGTCGTCCATCAGGGCGATAACCGTACCGGTGAAGGCGAAGGCGACGACGAACAAGTCGCGATTACCCTCTCCAAGCTGCCTGCCGACATCGACAAGGTCGCGATCGTAGTGACCATCCACGAAGCGGAGAGGCGGAGCCAGTCCTTCGGCCAGGTCTCGAACGCCTTCATCCGCCTGGTCAATGTCAAGACGGGCAAGGAAGTCGTACGCTACGACCTTTCCGAAGACGCTTCGGTCGAAACCGCGATGATCCTCGGAGAGGTCTATCGCCATGGTACCGACTTCAAGTTCCGCGCCGTTGGCCAAGGCTTCAAGGGCGGCCTTGGTCCGCTTGCCACCAACTACGGCGTCAGCGTCGGCTGACTGGACGGGAGGGGGGCTTTTTGTCCCCCTCCCTCTTCTCTTTCGCAAGACAGGATTTTCATGGCAGTTTCTCTCGTAAAGGGCGGCAACGTGTCGCTTTCCAAGGAAGCCCCCGGTCTCACGTCGGTGACGGTCGGCCTCGGCTGGGACGTTCGAAAGACCGATGGCCAGGGGTTTGACCTAGATGCGGCCGCCTTTGTTCTCGGCGAGAGCGAGAAGGTTCTCTCGGACGGTCATTTCGTTTTCTACAACAACAAGATCTCGCCCGATGGCTCGGTCCAACACGGCGGCGACAATCGCACTGGCGAAGGCGACGGCGATGACGAGACGATCAAGATCGACTTTGCCAAGCTCCCGGCCAATGTGAAGAAGGTCGTGATCGCCGTGACCATTCACGAAGGTCAGGAACGCGGTCAGAACTTCGGCTCGGTCTCGAACGCATTCGCACGCGTCGTAAACGATGCCGACGGCAAGGAACTCGCCCGCTTCGACCTTTCGGAAGACAGCAGCACCAATGCTGCGATGATCTTCGTCGAGCTCTACCGCAGCGCAGCAGGCGAGATCAAGGTCAAGGCTGTCGGCGAAGGATGGCAAAACGGCCTCGCCGGTCTCGCCGGCGCGATGGGTGTAAACCTGGGCTGACCAGCCGGGGAAGCGCCGGATGGCGCGATGCCAAGATGGACTGCCGGGCCGCGCACGCGACCTGGCGGTCCATTCCTTTTCTAGCGAGTAGGACTTGAAATCTTGAAGACGATGACCCCGGGCGAAAAGCGCGCCGTTTCCGACCTGACCTCCAGCCGTGAGATCGAAATCGTGGTCGCGCACGAGCCCGCCGATATCGACATCGTTGCGTTCGGGCTCGACGCGAACCGCAAGATTTCGGACGATCGCTACACGATTCTATTCAGCAACGAACGCAGCCCGGAGGGCGCCCTCAGTTACTCGAAGAGCGGCAGCGCGACAAAGTTCATCCTTGCCCTCGATCGAATTCCCCCGACGATCGACCGTGTTACGATCACTGCAACCCATGACACCCTGCCGCTCCGCTTAGCGCATACCCTATCGGTCCAGATCGCCGGCGCTGCCCAGCTCGATGGAAAAGCGAATCTGGGCGATGAAAAGGCACTCATGCTGGTCGATCTTTATCGGCATGGCGGCGACTGGCGCGTCGGCGCCGTCGTTCAGGGTTTCGCGGGCGGGCTGGCCGATCTCGTGCGGCATTTCGGCGGCGTAGTAGAGGAAGCCGCTCCTGCTCCTGCTCCTGCTCCTGCTCCTGCTCCTGCTCCTGCTCCTGCTCCTGCTCCGGTATCCCTTAGCAAAGTGGACCTGCGCAAGAACAAGGTCGGCGTATCGCTCAAAAAGCTGGGCATCGAGCACGAGCAGGCCGAAGTTCTCTTCATCATCGACGCCAGCGGCTCGATGGGGCACCTCTACGGCAACGGGACTGTCCAGGAAACCGTGGAGCGCATTGCTCCCGTCGCGCTTCGCCTCGACCGCGACGGAACCATGCCGACGTGGTTCTATGCCTCGAAGTGCAAGCGGGTCGAAGATTTGACAGCAACGAATCTCGTCGGCTTTGTCTCGCGTACCTGCCCCTCGCCCGGCGCAAAAATCGGTAGCGAGCAGGTAACCAAGAAAGGCCTTTTCGGCGGCGCGCGTCAGACCACAGGTACATCGATTGGGTACGGCAACGATGAGCCGATCGTCATGAATGCCGTGCTGGCCCAGGAACCGCCTCATCGCACAACGCCGCTTCTCATCATCTTCCTCACCGACGGCGGCATCACCCGCTCAAAGGACATCTCGGAAATCCTGCAACGAGCGTCGAACCGGCCGATTTTCTGGCAGTTCGTGGGTGTTGGCCGCGCCAATTATGGCGTTCTCAAGAAACTCGACACGCTATCCGGCCGAGTGGTCGACAATGCAGGTTTCTTCAGCGTCGACGATCTCTCGCAGATCAGCGATGACGAACTCTACGACCGCATCCTTTCCGAGTTTCCGCAGTGGCTTAAGGAGGTCCGTGCAAAAGGCATTCTTGCCTGACACCTGCTTCGCCTGGCACTTGCCTCGCGTGGCCCAGCCATACTTCTTCGTATCGGGACCCGAAAATGCGCATCTGGTTCAATCGCGGTTTCTCACTTGCCCCTATCGCCAAGGCCATGATGATTGCCGATCCCTCCCTTGAAGTGATCGTCAGCATCGGCGCAGGCATGCCCGTCTACGCGGGGCCGACCCAAACCTGGATCGAACCAAAGCTCGACGATCAGGCTTATTTCGATTGGGTCTGCAGCCAGATCACAGAACATGAGATCGATGTTTTCGTTCCGACCTCGCGTCGTCACTTGTTCGTTTCGGCGGCTGTTCCCTGCACCGTCCACTTGCCTGCCGACATCGCCACGCTCGACCTTCTCGAGGACAAGTATCTCTTCGCCATGGAACTGGCAGACGAAGAAATCCATCTGCCGACCGCTTCGGCCCAGACGAAGGATGAATTGGTAGTCCTGCTCGCCAAGTTCCGGGCAGCTTACCCCGACATCGACCCTTGCGTGAAACCCCGCACTGGTGTGAACGGTCATGGCTTCTGGACGCTCTCCAAAACCGCTGCGCCGCTTGCCCACCTGATGGATCCGGACACGCGCCGTATTCGTGAAGACCTGTTCCTAGCGGCACTCGCCGCCGAGGAAAACGATCGCATGCTGCGCCCCCTTATTCTCATGCCCTTCCTGCCCGGCCCCGAAGTTTCCTTCGATGTCCTGGCCCACCACGGCAGGATCCTGAAGTATGTTGCGCGAACGAAGGATGGCACCCGTCAACGCCTTCAGACTTCACATCCTCTGGAGAAAGCCACGAGCATGCTCGTGAACCGCTTCTCACTCCACGGCATCATCAACGTGCAGTTCCGGCGTGCCGATGACGGTTCGTGGAAAGCACTCGAAATCAACACCCGCCCCGCTGGCGGATCGGTCTACGGTGAACCGTTCGGCACGCATCTGCTGGGAGACTGGGGCGGCCTTCTTTCCGGCCGGCTTACCCCGGAACAGGTTTCCAGGCCGAACATCGACCTCGATCTCGAGATGTCGACGACGCTGCGTAATCTCAGCTCGCAGCTTGCCGCATGATACAGCTCCTGTCCGGGCAAAGGATCGAGGTTCCTAACCACGGTGCGGCAACGGTGCGCTTTGGCGGACGGGATTCGCCGCGCGTCGCGCTTGCCGTCATTTCTCCTGACGGGAACCTATCGGCGTTAAGCGAGAATGCTGCCGGAGAATGGCGTTTATCGTCGTTCGAACAGCCGGGTGAACGCTACGACATCGTCGCCTATATTACCGATGACCGGCACGGAGGGTTCGTGAACTCGGCCTATCCGACCGAAGTCACGATCGAAGGCACTCAATATGACTTTCCCGCGCCCGCGCAGCAGTTGGCCGCCGTAATCCTGGGCGAAGTCTATCTCAAGGACGGCAAACGGCGGCTGAAGGTTTCGAATGAGGGGTTCACCTTCGGGATCGATGCCTACCTGCGCGCAAAACAGATGCAGTCGGTCGTCGTTCCGCATCGAAATCGGCCAGCACCGCGACTAGGGGACGATCCTGCCCCTCGCACGCAAGACCGCCCTCGCCGCAGGTCTGGTTCTCCGCTCGCCAGCGGGAGCGGCGTGATCATTGGCCCAAATCTGGTGGTTACCAATGCGCATGTCATCGAAGACGGCGGCAGCTTCCAGATGGGCCGGATCCGGAGCGAACTTACACCCATTGCCGTGGATGAAACTCATGACCTCGCGTTACTTGAAGGTCAGGTTAGCGGCTCGCCTCTGCCCGTCCGGCTGGGCAGTCCTTTATGGCTCGGTGAAGCCATCATGGCTTCCGGGTACCCGCTGATGGATGTCCTCGGCGCGGATCTTAAAGTCACGACCGGCAACGTGTCTGGTCTGACCGGAAAGTCGGGCGACATCTCGCGCTTCCAGTTTACCGCACCGATAGCGTCAGGTTCATCCGGCGGCGCAATCATCGACGAATTCGGAAACCTTGTCGGCATTACCTCGGCCTCGCTCGCCCACGAAAACATGCGCGAACGCGGGAGCATTTCTGAGAACGTCAATTTCGGTATCCGCTCCTCGCTCGTGTTCGAAATGGCTGCCGCTGCCGGCGTCGCTCTTCCGGCTATCGCCCCATTGAACAACGGCAATCGCAGGGAGGCGGTCGATCGCCTCCGCGCTTCCGTCGTCAGTATCCTGGTTGTGGCCTGAGGAAAATCACATGGGCTTCAGATTTTCCAAGCGCATCCAGATCATGCCCGGCGTTCGGCTCAATTTATCAAAGAGCGGCGCTTCCTGGAGTCTCGGCCCGCGCGGCGCATCCATCAGTATTGGCAAGCGCGGGGTTTACGGGAATATTGGTCTACCCGGTACGGGGCTTAGCTGGCGGGAGCGCCTCGACCAGCCAAACTCTCGGTCCAGCGAGGATACCGATCGGCTGCCGACCCGCATTCGGCCGCAGGTCCCTGAGACGGTGACGGCTCGGCTCGTAAATGATGAAGTCCAGTTTTTCGATGACGCTGGCAATCCGCTCGTTTCAGCGCTGATACCCAGTGCGAAATCCGCCATGAAGGATGATATCCGTGCCCTTCTCGCGGCGCAGGAAGCTGAGCGCAATGGTCAGATTGATGCGCTGAGGATGCTGCATCACGATGTTCCTCACGGCGTTCAGCAGATTTACCCTGTCACCAGTGGGAAGCCACAGCGAGAAAGGTATGGATCGCACGGCGAGTACATGCAGGCCTTGATGAGCTGGCACGCTGCCATTGCAAATGCCTGTTCGGCAGACGACCAGGTGGCCGATAAGCTATTGGAGAATCTGGGCACGCTGCAATGGCCTGCAGAAACGAATATTATGGTTTCACTTCAGGCTGGCCGGCTTCTGCTGGACGTTGACCTTCCCGAAATCGAGGACATGCCAGCCAGGCGTTGGAAGGCTATCGTCACGAGAATGGCCATCGAGGCCAAGCCGATCTCGCAAAAGGATCTTGCTGCTCTCTACCGTGATCACGTCGCCTCGATCCTGCTCCGGCTGATCGGACATTCGATGGCGAGTTCAAATGCAATCCGGTCCGTTGGCATCTCTGCCTACACGCAGCGCACGACCGCGACCGGTCACCTCGCTGATGAGTATGTAGCCACGGTCGATGTCACGAGATCGGCATGGAACGGGGTCAATCTTGCAAGGATTGGCGAGATCGAACCTGATAATCTTTTGCGGCACCTTGGCGCGAAGCTGGAAGCGAATTCTCGGGGCACGCTAATGCTGCAGGTTCCCCTGACCTGATCCGCCGGCTCGAGCGATAGATTCAAATTGAATAGCATTGGCCGCAAGTCTCTAGCTTATTAGGAAATATGATGAATTCCTCTAGCACCTTGGTTGGCACTCCCTTCGAGCTTGATCCCGACAGCGCAGCTGGCCTCGTCTCTGTTGCATCCCCGCATCAGGGGACTACGGCCGCAGGCAAGACCAGAACGAACCGGGTTCAGGGCGAAGTGCAAACCCTGGCAGTGCGCCTGCCGACGGGAAATCTCACGCTCCGGGTCGAAAACGGCCCCCGGATCGAAGACTTCTGTGACTTCGCGGCTCGCGCCAACCCAAAGCGGGGCTTCCTGATCGTCTCGACGGTACTGGGCCGCCATCTGCCTGCGCGCCCGGCAGCCATGCGTACTATCATGGATCAGCTCGCCCGATCACTGCCACACGACCTCCCTCAGCCGATCGTGTTTCTTGGCATGGCGGAAACTGCGACGGCGCTTGGCCAAGGCGTCTTCGCGGCTTTTCAGACGCTTTATCCTGCGCAGACATCAATCTACCTCCAGACGGCGCGCCAGTCTGTGCCCGGGGCAAGCACGATTGCCCGCTTCGAAGAGGGTCATAGTCACGCGACGTCCCATCTCGTCCAGATAGGAGACACCGAGCTTGCCGAGGTCGTCAGGTCAGCCCGCAGCCTCGTTATCATCGATGACGAAAGCAGCACAGGGAACACTTTCGTTTCAGCCGCCGGTGGTATGCTTTCCTCGATGCCGAACATCGAGCGCATCGAGACGTGTTGCATAACGGACTGGAGCGGCGGCACCTATCTCGCAAACATGCCGCTCCCGGCAGCGCGGCACTCCATCTTGGCTGGATCAATGGAATGGGCCGTTGGGAGCAGCGTAGCACCGCCGAACCTGGCACCAGGCTCAAACAGTGCCGGTAACGCGCCCGTGAGCGGAATGCGCAGTCGCTCCGGATTGCGCCGCCCTGAGGCATCGGCACGGCCGGCGGTCACCTGCCGTCAGAACGAGCGGGTATTGGTCCTGGGGGATGGCGAGCACTCCTACGAGGCGATGCTTATCGCTGAGGAGATCGAGAAGCAGGGCGGGATTGCCGCCGTGCAAAGCATTACCCGTACACCGGCGATCCTCGGCGATGCGATGATAAGCGTATCGCATTTCAGCGATGCCTATGGTTCAGGCGCAAAATGCTTCCTCTACAACATTCTAGCCCATGAGCCGCACCGGATCCTGGTAGCGTCAGAAATCTGGGATCGTCAGGTCGACGAGGCCCGAAAAGCCGTGCTGGAGCTGGGCGTAGACATCCCAGTCGAAATGATACTTTGCACCTATCAGGACGAGACCCGATAAAGCCATGCTGATCCTTACGGACCTGGACGACACCCTGTTCCAAACGGCGCGCAAGTGTCCGCCCGATGGCGGAGAACTTAAGGCCATGAGCTATCTCACCAACGGCGCGGAAAGCGGCTTTGCGACCCCGCGCCAGCGGCGAATGCTGGGATGGCTCGGCAATGGCCGGATCGTGCCAGTAACAGCGCGCGATCGTGACGTTCTCGCACGGGTCGACATCGACCAAGCGCCGGCGATCTGCGCCAATGGCGGCTGCGTCATCGACATCGATGGGCAAGTCGACCTGAAATGGCATGCGCTCCTGAAGCAGCGCGCCGACCAAGGTCCTGCTATCCGGACAATCTACAATGTAATGACCGCAGGCCTTGACGCCGAAGCCTACCGCCACTGGGTCGTGATGGAGGAAGATCTCGACCTCTACATCGTCTTCAAAAGTAACACCGGGGACGATGGCGCCTCCCTCGCGGATCTGGAGACTTCGCTCGCCGGCGATCTACCGCTTGGCTGGCGCATCCACCGTAACGGCAACAACCTCGCATTCCTGCCGCCATGGCTCAATAAGCGCGAGGCTGCCCGCTACCTCATCGAAAAGCTGCGTGCCGGTGATACGCATCTGCCGATAGTCGGCATCGGCGACAGCCATTCCGACGTCGGGTTCATGGACCTGTGCGACTATGCAATGACCCCCACAAGTTCCCAGCTCTGGAAGCACGTCATTTCTGAAAACGCCTGGTGCTGAGAGACGAAATGGCCACAACCATCGAAACCGCAGTGATACCGTTTTCCGGAAGCTACGAGCTAAGCGACGTTCAAATCCTTTTGAAGCCTTCCCGGATCCCCGCGACTGCCGTGGCCGAGAAGGAGCAATTCATCCAGTCCGGCGCCCGGCACTACTCGGAGATGCTCTCTTCGGAAAGCGTGCCCGATGCCCGATATATGCGGCTCTACCGCATTGCGCTTGCTCGCAATGCCTCACGCCTGAAGGTGGACATCGACCACCTTGCACGCCGGATCGCTGATCGAGCGGAAACGCGCGAGAAATGCGTCGTCATTTCCCTTGCCCGCGCCGGTACGCCCATCGGCGTCCTGCTCAAGCGCAACCTCGAGCGGATCGGTATCGAGGCTCACCACTACTCGGTAAGCATCATCCGTGGCCGCGGTATCGACGAGAACGCCCTTCGCTACATCAAGGAACGCCACGGTACCGAAACGGCCGTGTTCGTGGATGGCTGGACCGGCAAGGGGGCGATTACCAGGGAACTGCTCCATTCCCTCGATGCCAGCGACCTCGGGTTCACGCCCTTCCTGGCGGTCGTCGCCGACCCCGCCGGCTGCGCGCACCTTGCCGCGACCACCGAAGACTACGTCATACCGAGCGGTCTCCTCAACGGTATTGTCTCCGGCCTGATCAGCCGATCCGTACTTAACGATTCCGTCGTTGGACCTGACGACTTTCATGCCTGCCGCTACATTGTCGAGCATGGCGCCGATGACATCAGCACAGAGTTCATCGAGTGCATAGAGGCCTCGCCTCTGATGCCCGATCGCCAGCCTGACTGGAGCCGCGACCGTGCAGAAGCTGCGAAGGCGAACTGCGATAGACTGCTGGCCGATCTGATGCTTGAAGCCGGAATCGATGACGTCAACCGCATCAAGCCCGGCATTGCCGAAGCGACCCGCGCAATCCTGCGGCGAGTGCCGGACCGGCTTTATGTCAGCGACCTTGAAGACCCCGAGATTCAGCACCTGGTTCACCTCGCCCATCAATACGATGTGCCGGTCGAAGAACGCGATCTCTCAACCTACCGCGCCGTCACAATCATCAAGAAAGTCGGAGGCGATCAGGAGTGAGTGCAATCGCTTTGGGGGCGACCCTCTATGTTCCCGTCCTGCGTCCCAACCTCCTCGACGTCGCGTCTGGAAGCAATCTCGACCTGCGGTCCATTGTTGTTTGCCTGGAAGACTCCCTCCGCGATGACCAGGTCGAGGATGCACGCGCAGCCTTCCTCCAGTTCCTGGGGAGCATGTCGAAGCTCGGCAACCGAATAATTGTCTACGTTCGGCCCCGTGATATCCAAATGCTGCATTGGATGCTTGCCATACCGGATATCAATGCGATTGACGGCTTCGTTCTTCCGAAGGTTGAAACGGCCAATGTCGCCCAGTGGTTGGCTCCAATGACCGGACATGATCACAAGTTCATGCCCACGATAGAGACCGCCGAAGCATTCGACCGCAATGCACTCGAACAGCTTTGCCGCCAGCTCTTGCCATTCCAGGACCGTGTGACGGCGATCCGCATTGGCGGCAACGACATCCTCAATGTACTTGGGGTCCGTCGCTCGAAGTGCCGGACGGCCTATGATGGTCCACTCGGCAATGTCATCCGCGACATGGCCGCGACGTTTATACCGGCGGGCTTTGCCGTCGCGGCGCCCGTGTTCGAACACTACGGCTCCCTGGATCTCCTCCGAGAGGAGGTCGAGCAGGATCTCGAGCACGGTCTTCTGACCAAGACCGCCATCCATCCGTCCCAAATCGCCGTCATCCATAATTGCTATCAGCCCAGCGCCGAGGAGGTCCTCGAGGCACGGTCGATTCTCGACACGGATGCGCGGGCCGTCTTTGCCTCTGGAGGAAGCATGTGCGAGCCGGCAACGCATCGGCATTGGGCAGGTAACGTCATCTCGCGTCTCCAACAGTTCGCTGCCAAGGAAGGGAACATTGTTTCCTCCATCATGGTAGCCTGATCTTCCGCTCTTGAACCGGCTCGGCAAAAGGTGTCTGTTTTTCAGGCTGCCAGTCAGGACTCGTTTGATTTCAATCTGCATCTCGATCCGCCTGCGGCGATCCAATCCGAAAGCGCGCTATGACCGAACTTACCCTCACCGCTCCTGATCCCGTCGCGGTTGTGCCGGCGGAGAAAGCTGCCGGCCTCGTTCCCGTGTCCGACAACGTCCGGTCCGAACTGCAGATGAAGGCCGATAGCTTCGTCGCCGAACTGCTTGCCCTCGATGCGCAGAGCCCAGAGTTCGGCAACAAGGCCAGTCAACTCACCAATATCGGCCAGAAGGAGGTCGTCGCCCTCTCGAACCAGTCGAACCGCTTCCTCGACCGGCCGACCAAGGCGATGGACGGCGAAGGCGGCGTGGGTCAAGCGCTCACGCAGTTGCGGACCGTGGTCGAGGATCTCGATCCCAGCCGCGAAGGAGATCTTCTCAAGCCACGAAAGCTTCTCGGGATCATTCCCTTCGGCAGCAAGATCAAGGCCTACTTCGATCGCTACACCTCAGCGCAAGGCCACATCCAGGCGATCCTGGCAACGCTCACCCGCGGGAAGGACGAGCTTCTTCAGGACAACATCGCGATTGACGGCGAGCGCACCAAACTCTGGGAGCTGATGGGCAAGCTCGAACAGATGATTGTCATCTCCAAGACGCTCGACACTCGTCTCGAAGACAAGGCCAACGAGCTGGACCATGTAGATCCCTCCAAGGCCAAAGCAGTTCGAGAGAGCGCTCTTTTTTACGTTCGCCAGCGCACGACCGATCTTCTCACCCAGATGGCCGTGACAGTCCAAGGCTACCTTGCTCTCGACCTGGTCAAGAAGAACAACATCGAGCTCATCAAGGGTGTGGACCGCGCCTCGACGACAACAGTCGGCGCATTGCGCACTGCGGTTACCGTCGCGCAGGCATTGACGAACCAGCGTCTCGTGCTGCAGCAGATCAGCGCGCTCAACACGACGACGTCAAATATCATCGACGCCACCGGAACGATGCTGCGGGAAAACACCGCCAAGATCCACGAACAGGCCAGTTCCGCCACGATTCAGGTCGAGGTCCTGCAGCGCGCCTTCGCAAACATTTACGCCACGATGGACGCGGTCGACGAGTTCAAGCTCAAAGCTCTCGGCAACATGAAGACGACGATCGACACTCTGTCGGCCGAGAACGAAAAAGCCAAGGGCTACATCGCCCGAGCCCAGGCAACCGGCAATAGCTCGACTTCGGATCCCCTTCTCAGCCTCACATGATCGCTCTTGTCCTCTGTATAATCGGACTTGCCTTCGCTGCCCGGCTGATCCTCGAGATCATCGGGCGCGTCCAGATCCGGCTACTCGTCTGGCGGATACCACGAGCAGACTACATTTCTCCGGACAATCGGCTTATACGCAGCCGAACCGACACCCTGCCAGCATGGAAAGGAGGACAAACGACGATGAGCGACGATGGGATTTTCAGTCGCATTGCGCGCGCGCTGAGCGGAGCGCCCTCGCCCAGCCTCCCGCCCGTACCAGCAGCGCCTGCCATTCCTCCCGTAGAAATCGACTATGAGGATGATCGGGTTCCGAGCGGGGCCAAAGAGCGTATCCGCCGCATTCTGGCCTGTCTTGTAGACGCCGAAAAGGCGATGGCCCGCGAACAGATCCCGGGCTTCACGCAGGTTGACGTCATTCAGATGCGCGAGCAACACCTGCCTAAGCTGGTGAAGAGCTACATCGACATTCCCGCCGAGCACCGCTCAGAAATATTCCGTAAGACGGGCAAGTCCGCCAGCTTCATTCTAAATGAATCTTTGGATCAGATGCAGCATAAAGTCGACGAAATACTGCGCAACCTGGCTCAGCACGATATCGATGCATTTACAAACAATACGAAGTTCATCGGACAACGCTACTCGGACAACAATCCATTCGATTGAGTCGGGCCAGATTGTAACGGGGGGCAGAATTCCCTGTCTCATGCCATCGCCAGCTGCCTGGCAAGGCCGATTTTCGAGGAAACACACCGACTGCGCGTAGGGTGTGCTTTTGACACGAACGTGTCCCCATGATGAACATAGGGCTGGGTGTCGATCGTGATGCAGCGATGAGAGGTGGCCTGGAGAAACTGGACAGCGTGATAAGTGGATTTTCTGCCTGACGGGGGCCATGTTGGCCGCCAGACAGGAGCAGAGATGAGCAGACGTCCCCGCCGCAATCACAGTAACCGTCCGATTGTTACCGCGGTGGTTGGGCCTTGAAGCGCGTAGCGAGCTCGGGGTCGCCGACGAAGGCATCGAGAAAGCCGTGCCAGGTCTGGGTGGTGCGGCGTGCTTCTCGAAGCATATCTGACAATTCGTCGACGCCATCGTCGGTGAGCGCCGTAATGGTCTCATCCGGTCCAGTGTAAACGGTGATGATGCTGCCGTATGTCAGATTGTCGTCGTTCCAGACGA
>NZ_DAISLT010000032.1:0-71226 GCF_036820275.1 Novosphingobium sp. | reverse complement strand
TCGTATACCCTTCCTCTCAAGAGTTAGGGCCTCCGGCAATCCCGGTGCGGTTCATTACGGACCAATTCTGAAAGCAGATTGAACTCCATCTTGGGCAAGTCCAGCGCCACCCCTCGATACCAGGCGCGCAACCGCTTTGGACTGATGATGATCTCCTTTGCGGATACGGTGTCATTATCAGAAATCGTCCAACTGCGTCCGCGCACCAAGGCATTGAGGCGCGCATGGAGTTCATCCACATCGACGGGTTTGACGATGTAGTCATCGGCTCCGCCATCCAATCCATCCACCCGATCACAAAGCTGACCGAGTGCGGTTAGCATGACCACCGGTATAGTGATCCCGTCCGCCCGCAGCCGTCGGACTACTGTCAGCCCGTCTACCTGCGGCAACATACGATCGAGGACCACCGCCTCAAACTGGTGGTCCAACACCAATTGCAATGCCACATGGCCATCATGCGCCGTGGTGACCTCATGGCCACTCGTCCGCAGTTCGGTTGCAAGGTAGCCCGATAGATACGCGTCGTCTTCGACGAGCAGAATATTCACGATAGCACCCCAGATCGGGGCAGGATGGGTTCGCGACAGCATTTGACCTTCACTCAGGACCCAAACCATTGCCAAGACTGTTGGTGAAACGCGTCGCGACGCCAGTTTTCTGTGCGAATGGTGTATGACAGCGGCCGATGGGCGAATGCCCATTAGTCATATTTAATGACTGATCGATGGCAGTTCGGTGTCGGACTATGTTTCCGCTTACGGCCGGAGCCGGCTATTCATAGCAGCTGCGATCGACGGTGGGTTCAACGGGTGGTGGCAACACTTTAATCTTTTGAGAAAGATGAAGTGTCGTGATGAAGCAGCGTCGTCGGGTCTGTTAATGTGAAAATGCGAGGAGTTCGCAACTGGTTCTTTGTGACGTCTGATGAGGTAGGGCCACTCCGGTTTTCGGAGTGTTCAATCCATCCTGTAGCGAGCCACATAGCCGAGGTGGTCAGATAGCGCCGAGCCACCGTTTTCCAAACCGAACGGCACTTCCAGCGTCTTCATGGTGAGCGTCTCCCCGGTTCCTGCGCGGAAATACTGCTTGTCCTTCGCGCGCCTGGCGACTGCGGCCAGATCCGGTGAAGCGATCGGCGCCCCGGCGATGCCCTGGGCCGAGGCTTCCGCAGCGCCCGCGCTCCGGCCCACCAGGGCGTTGGCGGCGGCGATGCGATCTGGATCGTGACCGACGTTGAAGTCGCCCGCAAAGATCAGGCTGGTGCGGGAAGAAACATGGCTGCGGAGGAAGGCGCGGGCCAAGTTCAACTGCAGTCGATAGGCGGCGTTCGCCTTCTCTACGGATACGCCCGAAGCGCTCCGGGAGTTGAGGTGGGTGTCCGCGATCGCGATCGGCTGCGCATGCCCCGGCAGCCTGATCCAGGCAAGCAGGACGCCCTTCGCGGCAAGACAGTCGTAGCCTGCGCAGACTTGCCCCGGGTAGGCCATCTTGCGGCTCGCCACGATCGGATAGTCGGACATGATGACGAGGCCGCTGTCGATCCACTTTCCTTCGGTCTCCCCCTTGATCCACGATGGATGGGCGAGCGGTGCATAGGCAGGCTGTCCGGCAGCCTGTTTCGCAAGAGCCCGTACATCCGAAGCATCGGGTCCCGTCGCGACATACCGATAGCCCGCCTGTCTCGCGATCGCCTTGGCCTCGGGAATGAAGGCTTCCTGAAGCGCGATCACGTCCGGCTGGCGCCCGCGTTGCCGCAAGGCGCGGAGCCGCTGGCCTATCTCGCTCATGGCCGAGGCGCGGCCCAATGCGGCGGGAAAGGGCAGTCCCTTCACATTGTAGGTCATGACCGAGAGTCCCTCGTGCGGCAGCACCGGCGCTTCCCCGATTTCTTCCGTAACGGCGGCGGGCAGGGGGCGGGATACGGTGACGGAAACAAGGCCTGTCAGCAGGACGACTGCAAGAACTCCAACTTTTTTCACCCGCGCGCACTCCAATTGCGATGCCGTCTAGACTCCGCAGGGACAAAATTTCCGCATCGAATTTTTGCAGGTGCGGGTTGGGGGCTGGCCCGGAGTCTCTTGGACGTCTCAGAGGTTGAGACGCGAAGGGAGCGACTTCCATGTGGCTATTCAAAATGACGGGACGGGCCTGCGCGCTTGTTGCCGCTGTCCCTTCGAGGTTCGAAGCCTGGCAGGAAATGCCGGAAACCTTTCCCGGCGACTGCCAGGCCCTGAGTCTGCGCCGCAATACCGGTGGCGTACCGGTTCTGGAATTTTGAGGTCTGCGATAATGAACTCTGGCAGATCCTTCGAGCATTTGCTCTACATGATGGAGGATAGACCGTTTGCGCAGGGAGGACGTGCCATGACGTCGCTCGGTCAGGAAGTGCCGGCGGACGGAGGATTGCGGCAGATATGTCTTGCCATGCGCGGCGAGCTTCGCCGTTTCCTGTTGGCGCGGCGGATGAGTGAGGCCGATGCGGAAGACCTCCTGCAGGATCTCTATATCCGTCTGGAAGCGAGCGTTTCCGGGCCGATCCGATCGCCGCGGGCTTATCTCTACCAGATTTTGAACAATATGGCGCATACAAGGCGGCGCACCGAAACGCGCCGGCTTGTCAGGGAAGCCGAATGGCACGGCGCGGACGACGGTGGCGAACAGGCAGATACCTCGCCCAGCGCCGAGGCCGCCTTGGTCGCCCGCGATCAGTTGATGCGTGTCGAAAGCCGACTGGCGGAACTGCCCGAACGGACGGCTTATGCGTTTCGTCAGTTCAGGATTGAGGGCAGGTCCCAGAAATCCATTGCCGAGGAACTCGATATCAGCCTGAGCGCTGTGGAAAAGCACCTCCAGCGCGCCTATCGCGCTCTGCTCGAGGTGCGTACGCAATTGGAACGAATGCCCGGTGAAGCCGATGGAACAGGAGGGACCGATGGTTCGTCTTGAAGAGGGAAGCGCTCACGACCAGGCGGTTGCCTGGCTCGTGCGACTTGCGGATGCGAGCGAGAGCGACTGGATTGAGTTCGCCGAATGGCTGGAAGCGGACGCGCGCAACAACACCGCTTACGAAGAGGTCTGCGATGCGGATCTCGGGCTTGAACCCGCCATGGCCTTGGCTCGGCAGGAGGCGGACGAAGCCGATCGCGATCAGGTGCCGTCCATGCAGCTCGTCACGCCCATCCGTCCGGCTCGGCAGCGGCGCTGGATGTGGCCTGCGATGGCCGCGAGCGTTGCGCTTGCCGCCACTGGAACCTGGGCCGTGATGGCCGGACGGGAACAGTCCTATGTAGTGTCGACCGCGCCGGGGGAGGCCAGGACAATGGCGCTTTCGGACGGCAGCAGGATCATGCTCAACGGCGGCACCCAGGTCGTTCTCAGCAAGTCCGATCCGCGCGTTGCGGAACTCAAGTCGGGCGAAGCGCAGTTTTCGGTGCGCCATGATGCGGGCAGGCCCTTCACGTTGACCGTCGGATCGCAGCGGATCGTGGATGTCGGCACGGTGTTCAACGTCCGCTCCAACGGACGAGGCGTAGAGGTCGAAGTGGCCGAAGGAGCGGTTCGCTTCGAGGACGGCATGACGCGGCTTCGGCTCAATGCCGGCGACACACTGGCCGTGCACGGCGACACGCTGGAGGAAGGCAACAAGGCCGTTTCCGACATCGGCGCCTGGACGCGGGGCAAGCTGGTCTACCGCGACGTTCCCCTGATCAATGTCGCAGGCGATATTACAAGAGCGAGAGGTATTGCCATCGAACTGGGTCCGGAACTATCGAAGGCCAGATTCACAGGTGTCATACAGTTGGACGGGGATGATGCGGCCTTGCGCAAGCGTCTCGCAATCCTGATCGATGCAAAGGTAATCGAAACCTCCGATGGTTGGTCGATCACACGTTAGCCTGATTGTTCCCGCGCTCTTCGCGGTCGCATTGAATGTACCGGAAGCGGCAGGCGCCCAGTCGCAGCGAAAAATCGCATTCTCGGTGCCTGCCGGAAGGCTGTCCGATGCCCTGCTCGTGTTGGCCGAGCAGGCGGGCGTTTCGATCGCTCTGGGTGATCCGGCTCTCGGACGCCTGACGACCCGCGGCGTTGCCGGACGTTACGACGTGGCCGAGGCATTGCGCCGAGTGCTGGCGGGGTCCGGCTACGATTTCCGCATGGTGGATGCGCGGACCGTCCGCCTTGTAAGGTTGCGCGCGGTCTCGCCGCCGCGTCCTTCCAGGATCGCACCGCCGAAACCGATTACCGAGACGGTCGGGCCGGACATCGTGGTGACCGCAACCAAGCAGAGGCTTGGTCTGGCCGACTATCCGGCCAGTCTGGCCGTCGTCGTGCCCGAGCGGGAAGAACTGGTCAGAGCTGGCGCGCGGGGAACAGGCTATATCCTGGGCAAGTTGCCCGAACTGTCCTCGACCAACCTTGGCCCCGGTCGCAACAAGATCTTCATCCGGGGGATTGCGGACAGCAGCTTCAACGGAACCAGCCAGGCCACGATCAGCCAGTATCTAGGCGACATGCGCCTGATCTACAGCGCGCCCGATCCCGATCTGGCGCTTCATGACATAGCCCGGGTCGAAGTGTTGGAAGGGCCGCAAGGCACGCTCTACGGTGCCGGTACGCTCGGCGGAATCATCCGGCTCGTGCCCACGCCGCCGAACCTGTCGGCGACGACGCTGGACGGTGCCTTCGGCCTGCGTTTCACGCAGGACGGCGCCCCTGGGGGCGATGGCGTGCTCGTCGGCAATCTGCCGCTGGTGGCGGATCGTCTCGCGCTTCGCGTGGTGGTCTATCATAGCGTGGAGGGCGGCTATATCGACGATGCGGGGCGCGGCCTCAGCGACATCAATCGCAATGTCGTATCCGGCCTGCGCGCGGCGCTTCGCTGGCAGCCGGACCCGTCATGGACCGTCGATCTCACGGCGACCGCCCAGGATCTCGATTCCCGCGACGGCCAGTATACCCTGCGCGGCGAGCCGGACCTCGTCCGCTCCTCCGCCATCGCCCAGCCGTTCGACAACGACTACCGGCTGATCGGCCTGACGGTCTCGCGGGACTGGGGCACCATGCAACTCGTCTCATCGACCGATTACGCCCACCACCGCATCGATTCCGTTTTCGATGCGATGCTTTCCCCATCGACGGCTGTGCGGGAGTACCGGGAGGATGAGACCGTAAAGCTGCTCTCTCACGAAACCCGGGTGAACGGCAGTTGGGGGAACCAGGGAACATGGCTGGGCGGGATCAGCCTTGTCCAGAACATCGATCGCGGGGTTCGCAGCCTTGGGCCCCCCGATGCTCTCGCGCAGATCTCCAATGTGGCCAACACCACTCTGGACGCGGCGCTGTTCGGTGAGGCGGGCATTCCCCTTCGCACCGACGTTACCCTGACAGTGGGCGGCCGCTTCAGCTACGTTCGCCAGACGAGCGAGTTCCAGGGCGATTCCCAAGATGCTGGTGGCGCCGATTTCGAGCCCGTCCGCCGGCAGAAGCGCTTCCTGCCATCCGCCGCCCTGTCCTGGAAACCCGGCGCGGGGATCCTCGTCTACGCGCGCTTCCAGGAAGGGTATAGACCGGGCGGACTGCAAGTCGCGGGTTCTACCACCGATCCCACCGCCGATCGCTTCGCGTCGGACCGCATCCAGACGGCAGAGTTGGGCCTGCGTTTCGGCATGGACAAGGGCGCGCGACTTTCCGGCAGTCTGGCCGCTTCGGTAGCCCGCTGGCGCGACATCCAGGCCGACCTCGTGGCGACCGACGGCCTGCCCTACGTCGCGAATATCGGCTCGGGACGGGTCCGCAACGTCGCCGCGACACTGGCCTGGAGACCGATCGACGGCCTGTCGCTGGAAGCGGCAGGTTTTCTCAATTCCAGCAGCCTGTCGCATCCGGCGCCCGGTTTCGACAATACGGAAGATCGCGATCTGCCGAACGTCGCGGACGAGGGCTGGCGGACCGCCGCCAAGTTCACGCATGCCGTCGGCCGCGCCAACCTGACCCTGGACACGGCGCTGCGCTACGTCGGGCACTCGAAGCTGGCCATCCTCGCGCCGTTCGCGCTTGGCCAGGGGCGCTACTACGATCTTTCCATGGGCGGGCGGCTGGGCTTCGAGCGTTGGGGGCTTTCCCTCGATTTCGCCAACGTGCTCAACGACCGGGGCAATACTTTCGCCTTCGGAAATCCTTTCAGCGTAACCGGAGGGCGGCAGCAGACACCGATGCGCCCCCGTTCGATCAGGATCGGTATCGATGCCCAGTTCTGAAGGCCGCCTGCTCGTCTCCATCCACGATGTCGCGCCCTGTTTCGAGGCTCAGATCGACCGTCTGGTCGAACTGCTCGAAGCCAGGCTGGGCCACGCCCGTTTCGCGATGCTGGTCGTGCCCGATCACTGGGGCAGGGCGCCCTTGGCCGAAAGCCCTGCCTTCCAGTCCCGTCTGCGCGGCTGGGCGGCATCCGGCGTCGAGATGTTCGTGCACGGATGGTATCACCGCGACGACAGCAGCCACACAGGCGCCGAAGGTTTCAAGGCCCGCCACATGACCGCGGGCGAGGGCGAGTTTCTCGGGCTTTCCCATGCAGAAGCGCTGGCCCGCATGCGTGACGGCAAGGCGCTGCTGGAAGATATCGTCGGCGTGCCCGTGGCGGGCTTCATCGCGCCGGCCTGGCTTTACGGGCCGGGCGCCCTTGCCGCGCTGGGGGACTGCGGGTTCTCCCTGGTGGAAGACCACTTCCGCGTCTGGCGCCCCGGTCTCGAACGGGCGCCGATCGTGCGCGGGCCGGTCATTACCTGGGCCAGCCGGAGCACGATGCGGACCGCATCGTCCTTGTTCTTCGCGGGCCTGGCGCGTCATGCCTTGCAAGGACAGAGGACGGTGCGCATTGCTGTCCATCCCGGGGATGTCACCAAGCCTTCCATCCTGCGCAGCATCGACAGGACATTGGCGGCCTTCTCGCGCCGTCATGTGCCTTCCCGCTACGCCGACCTGACGCGCTGAAATTTTCCTGACCTCCATGTGCGGGTCGATGGCGGTGCCGGAGTCATACCGGCATGATCGAACCCCTCAGGATCGTCCTTCCCATCCATAGCTTCGAGCCGGGCGGGGTCGAGCGCGTGGCGCTCAATCTTGCCGTGCGCTGGCAGGAGTCCGGACACGACATCGTCGTGGTGCTGGGGCGCGACGAGGGACTGGACCGGCAGAACGCGCCGCGCGGGTTGAACTACTTCACTACCCGCTGCCCCATACCGAGCGGCCCTTTCGAGACGCTCTGGATGATGTGGTGCATGATGCGCTATCTGCTGCAATCCCGCGCCGACGTGATCTTCTGCCCCGGCAATACCTACACGGTCGTTTGCGTGGTCATGAAGCTGCTGTTCGGGGATCGCTGCCCGCCGGTGGTCGTCAAGGTCAGCAACGATCTGGTTCGCAAGGACAAGTCTAACTTCCGCAGGGTCTGCTATCGTCTCTGGCTCAAGGTCAACGGCCTGATGCTGGAGCGCTTCGTCGCGCTTGCCGAACCCATGGCCGAGGAGATCGCCCTGGGCATGGGCGTCGGAGCGCATCGTATCGTCACGATCCACGATCCCGCCCTCGATCGCCGCCGCTTCGAGCGGCTTCTGGCCATTCCGCGGGACCGCAAGCCGGAACTGCCCCGGCATTTTGTCGCGGTCGGACGACTGGCGCCGCAGAAGAACCTCACGATGCTGCTCCTGGCTTTCGCATCCGGCTTCCGCCCGGGCGACAGGTTGACCATCGTCGGCGGCGGCTCCGAGCGCGCCGCCCTGGAGCGTACCGTGCGTTACCTGGCGCTTCAGGGCACGGTGACGTTCGCCGGTCATGTTCCCTGTCCTGACGCCTACCTGCAAGCGGCGGATTGCCTCTTGCTGTCCTCCCATTACGAAGGCGTGCCGGCCGTCGTTATCGAGGCGATCGCCGCAGGATTGCCGGTCATCGCGACGGACTGTTCGTGCAGCATGGCGACCCTGCTGGGCGACGGATCGAGAGGAATTCTGGTGCCGGTCGGCGACAGGGACGCGATGGCGGCGGCAATCGCCGATCCCGAAGCGCTTCCTGCGCCCGAGCCGTTCCAGCGCTCCTATGCCGGTCGCTATACGCTGGAACAGGCCTCGGCAGCCTACCTCGCCGTCCTGCGCGCCGCCGTGCGGCAGGCCGAGCGCATCCAGCGTGAAGTTCTGCCCGAGCTGTCTCGCTGACCTTCGGCCCTCCCAGCTTTTTCGAGAAACGAGGACTGTCCCTTGTCCCAGACTGTAACGCTTGACGCCCCGGCGCCGTATTTTCCTGAGCTTCGTGCCCAGGACCGGGCCTCGCGGCTGCGCATGGCGGCGCTTCTGCCCCTTCTGTTTTCGGTGATCGTCGCGCTTGCCGTCGTTCTGGCCATGCACGGCATGAACCCGGAGCGCATCTTCCAGCTCGTGCCGGCTTCCCCGTCCTTCTGGGTGGTTTTCGCGCTGTTCTATCTGGCAGGCCCGTTCAGCGAATGGGTCATCTTCCGGCGGCTCTGGCGCCTGCCCGTCGGCGGGATCGTGCCCTTGCTCCGCAAGCTCGTGTGCAACGAGCTGCTCTTCGGATATCTCGGCGAGGCCTATTTCTATGCCTGGGCGCGGAGGCGCCAGACGATGATGGCCACGCCGTTCGGTGCGATCAAGGACGTGGCCATCCTGTCGGCAATGGCTGGCAACGGCGTTACCCTGCTCCTCGTGCTAGCCATGGTTCCGCTGATCCAGGCGAGCGATATCAGTCTCGATCACTCCTCTGTCCTGCTGTCGCTGTGCATCGTGCTGGTCACCTCCATCGCGGCCATGTTCCTGCGCCGCCGGATATTCACGCTGCCGCGCGCGGAACTGCGGTTCATCCTGGAAGCGCATCTCCTGCGGATCGTCGTGACCACCGTGCTGTCGGCGGTGCTCTGGCACATGGCGCTGCCGCAAGTGCCGGTCACTTCCTGGCTGCTCCTTTCGACCCTGCGGCTGCTGGTGTCCCGACTTCCCTTCGTGCCGAACAAGGACGTGGCCTTCGCCGGGCTCGCGGTGTTCACCCTGGGTCATGAGACCAATATCGCCGCGCTGATGACGATGATGGCCTCGGTCATCCTGCTGGTCCACGTCGTACTCGGCGTCGCGATCGTCCTGACCGATCTTGTGCGCCACATCACCGGCCTGACCGGCGGATCGTCGCCGCGCACCGAGCCGGAAATGCCTGCGAGCTGAATGCCATGAAAATTCTCGACGTTTGCGCATTCTATTCACCGCAAGGCGGCGGTGTCAGGACTTACATCGACCAGAAGATCCGCCTGGCATCGCAGCTCGGCCATGAGGTGGTGATCGTCGCGCCCGGCGATGAGTACGCGGTTCTAGACAGGGGGCCGGGCGCGCGGATCGTCACGACGCCGTCGCCCCGCTTTCCTCTCGACAGGAAGTACGGCTACTTCGCCGACGAACAGGCCCTGCACGCCATTCTCGATGCGGAGGCGCCCGACGTCGTGGAAGTCTCCTCGCCCTGGCGCAGCCCGCTGATGGTCTCGCGGTGGCAGGGTACGGCACTGCGCAGTCTCGTGATGCATGCCGATCCCCTGGCGGCTTATGCCTATCGCTGGTTCGGGCCGGTTTTCTCGACCAGACGGATAGACCGCCAGTTCAACCGCTATTGGGACCACTTGCGGTATCTGGGCGGGCACTATGACGTGACGGTCTGTGCCAACCGGAGCCTGGCCGAGAGGTTGAGGCAGGGCGGTGTGCGCGGTGTGGCGGTGCATCCGCTGGGGATCGAGGCGGAGACGTTCTCGCCGAACCTGCGGGACGAGGCGCTGCGAAGGACGTTGCTCTCTGCCTGCGGGCTGGACGGGAATGCCCGGTTGCTGGTTGCGGCGGGGCGTCTCGCTCCGGAAAAGCGGTGGCCTATGGTGGTCGAGGCGGTCGCCGCAGCCAGTCGCCGGGTTCCGGTGGGCTTGGTCCTGTTCGGTGAAGGCCGGGAGCGCCGGGCCATCCAGCGCGCGATCGGCGGCAATCCCCACGTCCGCCTGTTCGAACCCATTCGCGACCGCAAGGCGTTTGCCGCGACCCTGGCGAGCGCCGATGCGCTGATCCACGGCTGCGAGGCGGAGACCTTCTGCATGGTGGCGGCCGAGGCAAGGGCGAGCGGGACGCCGGTGATCGTTCCGGATCGCGGGGGCGCCGCCGAACATGCCCGCGACGGTGCAGGCATGCGGTATGAAGCGGCCAGCGTTCATGCCGCGTCCGATGCGATCGCAGCCTTCTGCCTGGAACGACGGAGCGGCCTGAGTATCGGCAGCACCGCCAGCCATGTTGCCGGCGACGTCATCAGTCACACGGATCACTTCGCCCGTCTGTTCGCCCATTACGAGATGCTGGGGCGGATGCGGGCTGCGGCCTGACCGGAGAAAACGGCTTTCCCCGGAAAACGGCGGCCGCGATGAACGAAAAAACTCCGAATTGCAGATGCGGGTCGAATGCTCCCGTGGAGTCTCTGCGTCATGCGCATAGGATTCCTGTTCAATCACGACCAGACACATCAGGTCGCCCATAGCCTTCCGATTGCCCTGGCGATGGCCGGACAGGGCTTCTCCGGTGAACTGATCGTCGCCACGACGAATGCTTCGCTGGCCGCGGAAGTGCGCCGGCTGGGCGGCGACCTTATCGGTACGCGCATTCAGCATGTCGAACTTGCCCCTTCGGCCTTTTCCCGAAGGATGGACGCGATCTTCGGGAAAGTGCTTCCAGCGAGCAAGTTGCTCGTCTACCGCGACAACCTCGATTTTTTCAGGAAGCTCGACGTTCTCGTGGTGGCGGAGAAGACATCCCTGCTTCTCAAGAAGCGATACGGTCTTCATGATCTGGCCATCGTCCATACCCGGCATGGAGCCGGAGATCGCGCCATCGGCTTCGACAAGGCCAGCACCGGCTTCGACCATGTTCTCTGTTCGGGGCCCAAGATCCGCGACCGGCTGATCGTCGAGGCCGGAGTCGATCCGGACAGGATCAGCCTCGTCGGCTACCCGAAGTTCGACGTGTTGATGGATGCACCCGGGAAGCGGTTCCTGCCGGCCGCCGACAAGGTTGTGCTCTACAATCCGCATTGCTCGCCGCATCTGTCGTCCTGGTTCCGGCATGGGCATGGCGTGTTCGAAACCTTTCTGGCCGACGAGCGTAATGGCCTGATCTTCGCGCCCCACGTCATGCTGTTCCAGCGGCAGTTCGTCGTGACGATCGACAAGCTGACCGTCGAGAAACCCGGCGCGATCCCGCAGCGCTTCCTGCGCGGCGAGAACATCAAGATCGACCTCGGAAGCCGCGCTTCCACGGACATGACCTATACGATGGCTGCCGATATCTACCTCGGCGACGCCAGTAGCCAGGTCTATGAGTTCCTGCTGAAGCCCAGGCCCTGTATTTTCCTCAATAGCCAGGGGCACCAGTGGCAGGGCAATCCCAACTTTCTGCACTGGACGGCGGGCGAGGTCATATCCAGCCCCGATGAGCTTCCGGGCGCCATCGCACGGGCGGACGAGCTTCACGAACTGAAGTACCGAAGCGTACAGGAAGCGCTGTTCCGGCAGAGCTTCGATCTTCGCACGAAGACGTCGTCGGTACGTGCTGCCGAAGCCATTTCCCGATTTGCCGAGCGACATGTGAAGTCGCACCGCCACCTCAAGCTGGTTCCGGCATGAAGTCCCGGGGATGGCATCCGACGACCGCTTCATCCGAGGATGCAGCAGGTGGATCCGTGAAAGCACAGGGCAATCGCGGTGTCGGGCGAATATTCGTCTCGCTGGGCATGGTCCTGGGCGGGAAGGCCGGTGCGGGGATCGTCAGCCTCGGCTACCTTCTGCTGGCCACCCGTTTCCTCGGGCCTTCGGACTACGGCGTGCTCGTCCTCGTCCATGCCTACATCACCACCGTATGCGGGATCGTCGAATTCCCGTCCTGGCAGGCGGTCGTTCGCTACGGGGCAGAGGCGCAGCGCCGCGATGAACCCCATCGTCTGGCGCGGTTGCTGCGATACGGGGCCAAAGTCGAACTGATCGGCGGCGGCCTTGCCATCCTTGCCGCCGTCCTGCTCGTTCCGCTCGTAGGGCCGCATCTCGACTGGACCCCCAAAGCGATGGCCTTTGCACCCTTCTATGCCTTCGCGGTTCTGGGTTCCGTGCGATCGACCCCTGCGGGCTATCTCCAGCTATGCGGCCGGTTCGATCTTCTGGGCCTACACAATCTGGTGCAGCCGATCTTTCGCCTGGGCGGGGCCCTGATCGTGATCGCCTGCGGCTGGGGGCTGCGCTCGTTTCTCGTCGCCTGGCTCGTGGCGGCTCTTGCCGAATTCACGGTGCTTTGGGCGATGGGTTTCTGGCTTGCCGCGCGAAATCTCGGCGAGGTCTTGCGGCAGCCGGGCAAGGGCGATGTCGCGGCCGAGAATCCGGGGATATTCAGGTTCCTCATCGCCAGCAATGCCGACGTGACCTTGAGCGAACTGGCCGGGCGCGTGGCGCCGCTGGTCGTGGGTTGGGTCATGGGTCCGGCGATGGCCGGTCTCTATTCCGTCGCCCAGCGGGCCACTGTCATCATCGCCCAGCCCGCACAGATCCTGGGTAGTACCGCCTATGCCGAACTTGCGCATGTGGTCGCAGAGGGACACGGCGGTTCCGCACTTCGCCGCATCCTGGGCAAGATCGTCGGTATCGGACTTCTGGCCGCGATGCCCGTGGTGGCGGTGGTCGCGCTGTTTCCGCGGCAGATCCTGCATCTGCTCGCGGGCGAGGCCTTCATGGGCGCGGCGGGCGTGATGATCGTGCTGGTTCTGGCCCGCGCCATCGCCTTGATCGGCCCGCCTTGCAGCTCGGCGATTTCCGCGCTTGGCCACCCGTTCCGTTCCATGGCCGCGAACCTGCTCGCCAGCCTCGTCTTCCTTTCCGCGCTGCCCTGGCTGCTTGCGCATTATGGATTGATGGGAGCGGGCATCCAGGCGCTGGGCCAGAGCATCGTCGCCAGCGGACTCCTCGTCCTGCTGGTCTGGCGCAGCAGTCTGGAGCGGTGAGCGCCATGCGGATTGCCTATATCATCAACTCCGTGGAAGGGGGCGGGGCTGCACTTCCCGTTCCGTCCATCGCCCGGGCCCTTTCCGAGGCGGGAGCCGAAGTCCGGGTCTTCGCGCTCACGCGGCGTGACGGTCGGGCGCTCGCGGCCATGGAAGCCGAGGGCCTCGACCCGCTTGTGCGGGACGGCGGGAGCAAGGATCATCTTCACGCCTTGCGCTGGATCATGCGGGAAGTTCGCGCCTGGCGCGCGACCCATCTCTGGACCTCGCTCAGCCGGGCGACTTCGCTCGGTCTCCTCGCCGGCCCGGCCTTGGGGCTTCCGGTCGTTTCCTGGCAGCATGCGGCCTTTCTCAAGCCCTGGAACCTGCGCTTGCTACGCCTGCTGCAATCCCGGGCGATGCTCTGGGTGGCGGATTCGCAGACGGTGGCCACCTTCGCGCAGGAGCACATCGGCATCTCCGCAGACCGCCTGGCGATCTGGCCGATCTATGCCGTCGATCCGGCAATGCCGATCGCCCGGCCGCGCCGGGACGGCGAGGTCCTGCGCATCGGCAGCCTCGGGCGCCTGCATCCCGTGAAGGGCTATGACGTGCTGATCGAGGCGCTCGCGCACTTGCGGCAGCACGGGTTTACCGCGCCGGTGCCCTGGGTGCTCGATATCGCCGGAGAAGGCGAAGAGCGGGATCGTCTCCAGTCCCTGGCGCGAGCCGCCGGGCTGAGTGATTTTCGCTTGCCGGGATATGTCGAAGACCCGAAGCGATTCCTGGCGTCCTGCCATCTCTATGTTCAGCCGTCCCGCTCGGAAGGCTTCTGTATCGCCGGTCACGAAGCGATGACGGCCGGCTTGCCGATCATCGCGTCGAGGGTGGGCGAATTGGCCGCCTCGGTCAGACCCGACACGACCGGCTGGCTTTGCTCCCCGCAAAGTCCGGCCGCACTTGCGGAGTGTCTGAGGCAGGCTCTGAGCCATCCGGAGCGTTTCCCCGAGATGGGGCGCGCGGCGCGCGCCGATATGCTGGAGCGCTTTTCCCCGCGAGCCTTCTCGCGCACCGGCAGGGTTATCTGCGAGCGTATCCGCCGGTAAGGCGCCGGATATCGAGCGCCAGACCTTTCAGCGAACGGTCGATCGTCTTCACGTCGAGCAGCGTGAAGTCGCCGCATGCGTTGAGCGTGTGCATGCCCTCGCATCCGGCCGGAGCGCCCGGCGGAAAAGCCAGCGCAGCGCCGGACGAAGTCGCGAAGTGGTCCGGATCGAGGCGGTCGATCCAGAGCGGCCTTATCGCGCCGCCGTAGGTTTGAGAGCAGTCCTGCGTCGGCAGCATGATCCGGCCGCCGAGCACGGCCGGGGCGCCGCCGGGACGGGATGAGGCCTTGTCGCAGCGCACCGGATTGGCCGGATGCGGCGTCCAGGGGCCGGTCAGGCACTCCGCCCAGGCCAGGTGGAGCGAGCCCTGCTTGGTCTCCCGGTCTTCCGCGGAGGAATAGAACAGCCACCAGCGCCCTTCATGGCGAAGGATCGAGGCATCGACGGGCACGCAGTCCAGCGCGATGATGCATTCGGGACGCCACCGCACCAGATCCTCGCTTCCGCGATAGAGCGTGAGCTTGCCGGACCGATGGGCCTCGGGCAGCATCCAGACGGCGCCTTCGCCCGCGAAGACCTGCGGGTAGGAGAGGTGCCAGGGTTCTTCCAGAACGAGCCGTCGGTCAACGAGCCTCAGCTCGCAGTCGAAAGTCAGCCTTTCGATAACGCCGTGCCGGGTGCGATAGTCGTACTGTTCGGCGAAGACGTGAAGGTGGGATCCGTCGTCGAAGCCGAAGGGGTCGGCAAGGAAGGTGAACTCGGGCTCCTCGGGGAACCATGTCAGTTCCTGCGGGCCGTAATCGCCCGCAAGCACCCGGTCGAGAGGCCGCGTCACGATCGCGCAGCGCCAGATATCCTTGCGTCTCGGCATGGGATGCGGGTGGCGCAGTCCGCATGGTCCGTCAAGCCGTTCCCCGGAACCGAAGTTCCGGGGAACGGGGATCGGTACGGGTTAGAACCGTGCGTTCAGCCCCACCTTGAAGGCCGTCGGCGAGCCGGGGGTGGCATTCGTGTTGCTGTGCGCGAAGAGGAAGTAGCGCTTGTTGAAGAGGTTCTCGACATTCACCTGCGCGCTGACGGTTTCGGTCAGGTTGTAGTAGAGCGCGGCATCGACGCGCGTATAGCCGGGCATCGAGACAACATTGTCGGTCGAGGCGTAGCGCTTGCCTTGGTATAGAATGCCCACGGCCGCACCGAACTGCTCGACGGGATCGAAGCGAGTCCAGAGCGAGGCGGCATGCTTGGGCATGTTCGGCAGGATATTGCCAGCCTTAACCGTGCCCGACACGTCATCGAGGAACGTGCCGTCCGAGTACGTGTAGGCGCCGACCATGCTGAGCTGCCTGGTGATGTTGCCGGTTGCGCTCAGTTCCACGCCCTTGGTCCGCTGGCGGCCGATCGGCACGGTCGGGGAGGAAGGGTTGTTGGGATCGCTCAGCGCCAGCACGTTGCTGCGGTCGAGCTGGAACACGGCGGCAGCGACATTGAACGTGGGCAGGATGTCCCACTTCGCGCCCAGTTCGTAGTTCTGGAACTTTTCCGGCGCCAGGCTCTGGGTGCTGAGCGTCAGGCCGGTAAGCTGATCGCCGCCGCGCGGCAGGAAGGTGCGCGAATAGCTGGCATAGATCGAGGCGTTCTCGACCGGCTTGAAGATCAGCCCCGCGCGCGGCGACCACAGATTGTCGGTAGCCGTGAATTCTCGCTGCTGACCCACCGGGAAGCCGACGGTCCGCGTATCGGTGACGCGGGTCTTCAGATGTTCGTAACGGACGCCGACGATCACGTCGATCATGCTGGAGAGCGAGATCTGGTCCTGGATATAGCCGGCGAAGAGTTCCGTGGTGCCCCTGTTCGCACCGCTGCTGGCGACCGGGCGCCACAGCATGTCGGGACGCGAGATCGTGGGATTGTTCACCGTCGCGTAGATGGTTTGAATGCCCTGGGCATTGGTCGCGGTGGGGAAGAAGCCCTCTTCGCGCAAGTTGTCGGTCTTCTGATGACCGTACTCGCCGCCGATCAGCAAGGTATGCTCGATCGATCCCGTCGAGAACTGGGCGTTGAGGTCGGTCTGGTTGATGAAGTTCTTGCGATTGGTGCGCTGGTTATAGCCCTGGATCGCAACGATCGTACCGGCACCGTAAGTTCCGGCGGGAAGGCCGGCGGGATTGGTCACTGCCGCCGTGTTGACCGCGGCCGGGAACACGTTCTGGTAGAACTTGTCGTAGTCGGCATAGCGCGTACGGTTGCGCAGCGAGACGCGGTCGCTGAAACTGTGCTCGACGTAGAGCGAGGCGGCATCGGTATTGGTCCAGGTGGGGCTCTGGTCGGGATCGCCGAAGAACTGGGAGCGGGGCGTGCGCAGCGGCTTGCCCTGATAGCTGGATACGCCGCGATCAGCCACGCGCTCGTCCTCGAAGTGCTCGTAGCCGAGGGTGACGGTGGTATCGGCTCCGGGGGTGAAGGTCACCGTCGGGTTGAAGCCCCAGCGCCGGTTGGTCACGCCGTCCCGGTAGCTGTCGCTGTTCTGGTACACGCCTGTCACGCGTGCCGAAACGGCGCTACCCAGCGGTGCGCCGAGATCGAACTGACCGCGGACGTGATCGAAGCTGCCGCCTTCGAGGCGGAAGGCGCGGATCAGTTGTCCGTTGGCCACCTTGGTTACGCGGTTCACCACGCCGCCGACGCCGCCGCGTCCGAAGATCATGGCATTCGGACCCTTGAAGACTTCCAGGCGCTCGATGTTGTAGAAGTCGCGATAGGTCTGGATGTCGTCGCGCATCCCGTCGACGAAGAAATCGCCCGTGGTCGAGTTGCCGCGCAGCACCAGCGTCTCGCGGTTGCCTTCACCCTGAGCCGAGAAGACGCCCGGAATGTAACGGATGGCATCGCCGATGCTGCCGGCAGCCTGGTCCTGGATCTGCTTGAGTGTGACGACATTGACCGACTGCGGCACATCCAGAAGCGGAGTATCGGTCTTCGTCGCAGTCGTGCTGCGCGACGTCTTGTAGGAGGATTGCGATTCGTCGTCCTTGATCGCCGTGCCGATCACCGTGATGCGGCCGAGGGCGTTATCCTGAGCGTGAACCTGCGAACTGGCGAGGACTGCGGCGGCGCTCGCGGCAAGCGCGAGAACCTTGGTACGCCGCATCGGGAGCGGTTTTGACATCTTGAATATTCCCCTGAACCTGCGATTGGAAAGTGTGAAAGATAATGAGAACCATTCGCACTCGTCGGCGCCGATACAGGCAGGCCATGCCTTGCCCAAGAGCGGGGAAGCAAGATGGACAATAATTGTGCCCGCCCCAATGTAACCCCAATGTTCGAGCCATGTTTTGTAATCGAGGACAAGCAATAGCGATGAAAGTTCTTGTTCTGGAAGATGATGCGGAACTGTCATCCTACCTGGAGAATGGCCTGGGCGAACTGGGCCACAACGTCGCGGTGGCCACTGTCGGCGACGATGCATTGCACATGCTTTTGGGGGAGGAATTCGACGTGGCCGTTCTCGACAGGATGGTTGCGAGCCTCGATGGTCTGTCGGTGATGCAGGAGGCGCGCCGCGAAGGCTGCCAGACCCCCGTCATCATGCTGACCGCGCTCGCGGGGATCGAGGACAGGGTCGAGGCGCTGGAAGCGGGCGCGGACGACTATCTTGTCAAGCCCTTTGCCTTTGCGGAACTGGCTGCGCGCCTCACCGCCCTGTCGCGCCGCGTCGCGCCGGTTATCCATCAGCAGGTTCTCAACGCCGGGGGCATCGAAATGAGCCTGCTGCGCAGAACGGTGAAGCGCGGCGGCAGGTCCGTCGAGCTTCAACCGCGCGAGTTCAGCATTCTGGAACATCTCATGCGCAATGCCGACAGGGTCGTGACCCGGACGTTGCTTTTGGAGAAAGTCTGGAATTTCGGGTTCGATCCCCAGACGAATATCGTCGAGACCCACATGAGCAGGCTGCGAGCGAAGCTGAACGAAGGCTTTTCCGTCAATGCGATACGAACCATTCGGGGATCGGGATATATCCTGAATACCGATGCCGAGTGAAGCCGTGGGTGGGGCAAGGCTTCGACGCCTGCCTTATCCCAAAACGGTAAGATCGCTGGCACTGGCAGTTGCCTTCGTTTCCTGCCTGATAACGGCGGCGCTCGGGGGGCTGACATACTGGTACGTCCACGAGGAAGTCGAGCGGCAGATCGATGAGCGGGTTGCCGTCGATACCCGCACGCTCCTGCAATTCCAGCGCGCCCACGGCTTCGAGGCGCTGGTCGATCTGGTCAGCGCCAAGGACCGCGACAGGCCTCCGGAACCGACAGGTCATCTGGCGCTTGTCGACCCCGGCTTTGATCGGACGATGGGGTATATCGTCACGGATGCGGGCGGCAGGCGCCGGGCAGGCCGGCTAGACGCGGCCATGCCGCCTCTGGGGTGGAGCGAATTCATCCATTTCCGGCGGTTCGACGGGCGCGAGGCCATTGCCCAGGGATTGCATTCTCGGCTTGATGGCGGCGGCTCCCTTCTGGTTGCGGCGGATCGAACTGCCGTCGACCAGACCGACGCGATACTCCTGCGCCTGTTTCTTGGCGCGTTCGGTATCCTGTTCCTGGTCAACCTGGTGTTGATCCTCGGCTTCGGCCGCGCCGTTCGGCGGCGGCTCGATGCCATGTCGCGCGGTGCCGAGGCGATCATGGCGGGAGACATGTCGCGGAGAATGCCGGTGGAGGGCCTCTCCGACGAATTCGACGAACTGGCGACCGTGCTCAACGGCATGCTCGACAGGATCGTCGCGCTGGTCACGCGGCTGCGTGAACTTTCGAGCGGCCTGGCGCATGACCTGCGCACACCGCTCAGCCGGATAAGGACCAGGTTGGAGCGTTCGGTTTCGATGTCCACGGATCCCAGGCAGCGCATGTTGCTGGAAGCGGCAATCGAAGATGGAAATGCGCTCGCGGATCTGTTTGCAGGTCTGCTTTCCCTTGCGGAAATCGATGGCAGGCATGCGCAGCGACGTTTCGTTCGCGTCGATTTCGGAGCCGCTGCCGATCAGATTGCCGAAGCCCATCGTCCCGCTTTTGAAGATTCGGGACACCGGCTTTTCATCGATATCGAGCAGGTCTGGATTCTGGGAGATCGGGCGTTGCTCCAGCGCATCGTGGCCAGCCTGCTCGACAATGCGCTGGTCCACACGCCGCGCGATACGAACGTCCAGCTATCTGTTTGCAGACGGGGTCAGGAGATCGTCCTGACGGTATCCGATGATGGACCCGGCGTGGCGGAGAAAGACCAGCAGCGCATATTCGACAGGCTGGTGCGATTGGACCCTGGCCGGTCGCGGCCGGGGCACGGATTGGGCCTCAGCATCGTGCAGGCTATCGTGGCGGCGCATGGCGGTACGGTTTGCGCGCGGAGCAGCGGGGAAGGGCTTGTCATCGAAGTATCGCTTCCCGCGCTCGCCAAGGATGCCGTTCCGGCCTCCGTTACCGTTCCTGTCTGAGCGGAGCGACGCCCAGGCCACTGCGATAATTGAGCACGATGCGAATGGAAGTGGGTGTATCGCCCGCACGGGTGGGCACTTTGGCGGCGGCAGGCTTGCTCCATCCGAGCTTGGGGTTACCGGAGAAACCGATTCCGTCAATTCGCCAGTTGAACCGGCGATCCGTATCCCGGTCGTGAAGCAGGCTCACGGCATAGGTCCCCGCCGCGGGAAGGCGCACGCACAGAGTGGGCGTGCCGCTGGCGGGAACCGGCACTTCCACCCGGCGGAAGGTCTTGCCGGCACTGACCAGAATATTGTCGTCGGCCAGGAAGTCCGTCTGGTCGGCGGGATAGACTTCCAGTTTCAGTCGCCCGCTCCGATCCTTGAGACCCACGACCTCGACCAGAAAAGCAGGCCCGGTTTCACCGGCCCGGCATTGCCCTTCCGCCTTGCCGAGATCGGGCGTCGAAGGAACCAGGGCGGCGGCGAAAAGCAGGGGAAGGCTGAGCATGGAAAATGTCCGATCGGTGAATACGGGAAGCGATCCGCTTCAGGTTCGGTCCCCGGCATCGATTGCGGCAGCCGACTGGGGAAGCGGCTGGGGAGTCGGCGGAAATTTCAGGACGATCTTCAGGCCTGGCCCGTTGTCTTCCAGGATGGGTATGACATGGTGAAGGCTGGCGATCGCGCGGACCAGGGATAGCCCCAGTCCTGATCCGGGTGTGCTCCGGCTGGTATCGAGGCGATAGAAGCGGACGAAGACCCTGTCGCGCTCTTCCGCCGGGATGCCGGGTCCATCGTCGCGCACTTCCGCGATGACACCCTCGCCGGATCGCCGTGCATGCAGCACGATGCAGGTGCCGGGAGGCGTATGGACCAGGGCGTTCTCGATCAGGTTGGTGAACATCTGCGCCAGCAGCTCACCGTCGCCCGTGACCATGAGGCCCGGTTCCAGTTCTACGTCGAGGCGATGTTCAGAGTCTTCCGCCACCGGTTCGTAGGCACCTCCGACACGTTCGATCATCTCGCTCAGGTCCAGCCGGGTAAAGCGGCTGCGACCGGCACCGCCTTCGAGCGTTCCGATCCGGAGCAGGGCCCGGAAGATCGCCAGGATTTCGTCGGTCTGCTCCAGGGCCGCTTCGATCCCCGCATCGTAGCCGGTCAGCGTATCGGTGCCGCGCAGGCCTTCCAGGTTCTGGCGCAGCCGGGTGAGCGGCGTGCGCAGGTCGTGCGCGATATCGGTGGATACCTGCCTCAGCCCCTCCATCAGGCCCTGTATCCGGTCAAGCATGAGATTGAGATTGCCCGAAAGCTCGTCGAACTCCGGTCCCAGGCCGATGGTCGGGATGCGTTCGCCCAAGGCACCCGCCATGATCCGGTTGACCGAGGAGTTCACGCCGTTGAGGCGGCGTATGAAGAGGCTGCCGACGAAATAGCCGCCGGCGAGCGCGAAGAGGGTGATGCCGATGCCGCAGGCCAGCGTGAAGATCCGCAGGCGTTCCACGACGGTGCGCACGTCGAACATGTCCGTGCCCACCACGAGGTGGAACGTGCCGGGCAGGGCGGCGCCGAGGGTCTTGAAGGTCTCGATCGCCTCGCCGCGAACCGCCATGTTCACCTCGCGGACCTTGAGGATTCCAGGTCCGACGAGGGTGGCGTCGGCAGGCAGGTCTCCGGCGATTACGCGTCCCGATCCGTCCACCAGCCGAAAGCGGAACTGGGGATCCTTGCCGGTGTGCGAATGGCGGGAGATCGCCTCGGTCAGGCCGTCGAGTCCGAGCGCCTCGTATTCGGAACGCAGGATCTTCATTTCGTTCCGCAGGCTGGCGTCGGTGGCGGCGACGGCATAGCCCTCGATCTGCCGTTGCACCGCAATCAGCACGAGCAGCGATCCGATCGCGAAAACGGCGGCGAACAGCACGGCGAAGCGAAAGGCTCCGCTGCGCAGAACGGAGCGGCGGAGCGGCTCAGCCGCCATCGATGCGATATCCCGCGCCCCGCACGGTCTGGATCAGTTCGCAGCCGAAGCCGCGATCGACCTTGGTCCTGAGGCGGCTCATGTGGCTTTCTATGATGTTGCTGCGCGGATCGAAGTGAAACGACCAGACGTTCTCAAGGAGCATCGTTCGTGTGACCAGTTGCCCGGCATGGCGCATCAGATACTCCAGCAGCTTGAACTCCTGCGCCTGCAAGTCGATCTTGCGCCCTGCGCGAATGACGGTGCGCCGGATCAGATCGATCTCCAGATCACCGGCCCGCAGCACGGATACGCTGTCGGGCATCGGCGGGCGGCGCAGCAGCGCATTGAGGCGCGCGGCCAGTTCCGAGACCGCGAACGGCTTCACCAGATAGTCGTCGGCGCCGGCTTCGAGACCTTCGACGCGGTCTTCGACGCCGTCCATCGCGGTAAGCAGCAGTATCGGCGTCAGGACATTCGCAGCGCGCAGGGCTTTCATGACGCTGAGTCCGTCGAGACCCGGCACCATGCGGTCGAGGACCAGCACGTCGTACTGGTTGGTGGTTGCAAGGTAGAGCGCATCGGCGCCCGAAGTGCAGCTGTCCGTCACATGGCCGGCCGCTTGAAGCGAGCGCTCCACATGGTTTCGCAACTCGTCGTCATCCTCAAGGAAGAGGATCTTCATCGGCATCGGCTCCTTGGGGCAATGCGGGTTCAACCGTCCTTATGGCGCACACTCGATCGCTGATGACAAGTTGGGAATTCCTAATGTAGGCTCAATCCTGAGCGAAGGTTGCATCCGCTAGAGGTCTCTCGAAACCTGTGGAGTGTCTCTCATGAAAGCTCTGGCCGTTCTTGGACTTTCGCTGCTCTGTGTGTCGCTGGCATCCCCTGTTCCGGCCCTGGCTGTCGAGCTGGACCAGAGCCCTTATGCGCATGATGCGAAGATCGACCTGCTGGCGGCGCGTACGATCGCGCTTCGGCAGCATGCCGGTACGATCACCGCGCAGGAGCTTGAAAAGGAAAGTGGCGGGAGCGGCCTGCGTTACTCCTTCGACATCCTGACACGCCACGGCGCCTTCGAGGTCGGAGTGGATGCGATCAGCGGTTCGGTGCTCGAAAACGGGCCGCTCACGGATACCGCTGCCTAATTCATCGCCGCTCCCCGGTTGGGGAGTTTTGCCCTCGGGTGCGCCACGCGGCCATCCTTTCAAGCGTGGACATTCATGGCTGGATCGTCTCTTCGAAAAGTCGTCGCATCGGGCGCCGCGGGCTTTACTGCCTGCCTTCTGTCCGCCTGCGCGCATTATACGCCGCTTCCCTTGCCTGCTTCCGCGCCGCTGGCACAAGACGTCGGCGGGTTGCGGGAAGCCCAGGCGCCTGGCGCCCTCCTGTCGGTCGAGCAGGTGGTGACCCTGGCGCTTGCGAACAACCCCGATCTGCGGGCGGCCCGACTGCGTCGCGGCATGGCGGGCGGTCAGACGAAACAGGCCGGAATTCTGCCGAATCCCTCAATTTCTGGGGCATTCCTGCCGTTGCTCTCCGGTGTCGGGACTGTCCCGGCGTGGAACTTCGGGCTTTCTCAGGACATCAAGGCGCTCATCACCTACAAGTCGCGTCGCAGGGCCGCGCAGGACAGCGAGCAGCAGGTCGCTGCGGACATCGTCTGGCAGGAGTGGCAGGTCGCGGGCAAGGCGCGGCAGCTTGCCGCCGACCTGATCGTGAGCGAGAACAGTCGGCCGGTCTATCTGGAGCAGTACGAGATTCTGCTAGCCCGCAACGCCCGTCTGGAAAAGGCTCTGGCGGCGGGTAACGTGACGCTGGCTACGATCGCCCCCGATCGGGTTGCGCTCCAGGTTTCGCGAAGCGCCCTGCAGGTTCTCGACCAGAACCAGCTCGCCTTGCGGCATCAGCTCAATGCTCTGCTGGGCCTGGCCCCCGATGCGACGGTGGAATTTGCCCAGAGCGTCGATCTTCCGCCCTTCGACCCCGCTGCCGTGCGCGCGGCCCTGCCGTCGCTCCAGGACCGCCGTCCCGACCTGCTGGCGCTGCGCCTCGGCTATGCCGCGGCCGACGAGGGGGTGCGTCAGGCGGTGCTGTCACAGTTCCCCGATCTCGTCCTGGGCGGCAGCGTCGCGAGCGATAACGCCAAGGTCATCAACGGCGGCCCGAACGTCACGCTCGGCCTGCCGATCTTCGATCGCAACCAGGGCAATGTCGCCATTGCCAATGCCACCCGCGCGCAGCTTCATGCCGAATATGAAGCCCGGCTCGCCGCCGCGACCGGCGAAGTGGGCGCGATGCTTTCGGAAGCGATCCAGCTGACGACCCAACTGGAATCGACACTGCGAGATCTCCCCGCCGCGCGCGAGGCGGCGCGCCGGGCTCAGAGCGAATTCCAGGCATCGCGCCTCGACGAGCGGTCCTACCTCGACCTGATGGCGAACCGTTTCGCCAAGGAACAGGAGGTGCTCACCCTCCAGCTTGCGCTTCTCGATCGCCAGATCGCCATCCAGACGCTGACCGGCGCCGCGCTTCCTTCCGTCGAGCTTCCTGGCGCCGACCTGCCTTCCGATCCTGCCGGAGTCCGCCCGTGAAATCCATCTATCTCGCCCCCTATCTCGCCCCCTATCTCGCCCCCTATCTCGCCCCCTATCTCGCAGCGTCGGCCCTCACGCTCGCGCTCTGCGCCTGTGGCGGCAATACCCCGCAGAATTCGCCGCCTTCCAGCAGCGTCGCCGTGGCCGTGGTTTCTGCGAAGCAGGGCTCGCTGCCGGCTCTGGTCACCGCCTATGGCGCCGTCGCACCATCCCAGAACGGCACGACGACCATCAGCATGGCACAGCCCGGGCAGGTGACCTCGCTTGCCGTGACGCAGGGCGCGGCAGTGAGGGCAGGGCAGGTGCTGGCGACCTTTGCGGTCGCGCCGACCGCCCGCAGCGCCTACCTGCAAGCGGCAGACGCGCTGGCTGCCGCACAGAAGCAGCGCAATACGACAGCGCAGTTGCTCAGCCAGCAGCTCGCCACTTCCGACCAGCTGGTCCAGGCCGACAAGGCGGTTTCGGATGCCCGCATCGCGCTGGCGGGGCTTTCCGCCGAAGGCGCCGGCAGTGCGGTACAGACCCTGCGCGCGCCCTATGACGGCATCGTCACCCTGGTCTCGGCGGGCGTGGGCGACCGCCCGCAGCCCGGTGCGCCGATCGTGACGCTCGCCAAGGCCGGCGGCCTCGTGGTGACGGTGGGTATCGACCCGGCAGGCAAGGCCGCCGTGCGCCCCGGGCAGACGGTCACGCTTCAGCGTCTCTCCGGCCAGAACGAGGGTGCAGGGCAGATCGCAGGCAGAGTGGTCCGGGTGGACGACATGCTCAATGCCCGCACGCGCATGGTCGATGTCGACGTCTCGTTCCCCGCCGGATCGCTGCTGCCGGGAGAAGGGGTTCAGGTTGCGATCCAGACCGGCAACGTTTCCGGCTGGGTGGTGCCGCACGCCTCCGTGGTGACGGCCAACGGACCCGCGCGGATCTTCCAGGACGTGGCAGGGAAGGCCAAGGCCGTGCCGGTCCAGGTGGCGCTTTCCTCGCCGGCGGGGGACGTCGTCTCCGGTCCGCTCGATCCCCGCGCGCCCGTCATCGTCGACGGCGCCTACCAGCTCAATGACGGCGATACCGTGCGACGGGGGCGTTGATGCTCGAAAAGCTTCTCCACAAGCAGTCCCGGGCTTTCGTCCTCATCGCGCTCGCCATGGCGGTCGCGGGGTTGGTGGCCGCCTTCTCGCTGCCGATCGGCCTGTTCCCGCAAGTTTCCTTCCCGCGCGTCGTCGTCGATCTCGATGCCGGCAGTCGCCCGGCCGACCAGACCGCGCTCACCGTTACGCGCCCGGTCGAGGAAGCCATTCGCGCCATCCCCGGCGTTCAGGATGTCCGCTCGGAAACGAGCCGCGGCTCGGCGCAGATCTCGATCGACTTCGGCTGGAACCGCGACATGGTGTCGAGCACGCTGCTGGTCGATTCCGCAGTGGCGCGCATTCTTCCGCAGCTGCCCTCCGGCACCCAGTACGGCGTGCGAAGGATGGACCCGACGGTCTTCCCGATCATTTCCTATGCCCTGGTTTCCGATAGGGCTGATCCCGTGGCCCTGCAGGATCTGGCCCGCTACCAGATCACGCCGCTGCTTTCTTCGATCACCGGGCTGGCCCGCGTCGGCGTGCAGGGCGGCGATACGGCGGAAGTCCAGGTTCTTGCCGATCCGCAGCGCCTTGCCGATCACAACATGGCGATGACCGATCTGGCCACCGCGATCCGGAGCGGCAACGTGCTCAGCGCGACCGGTCAGGTCCAGGACCGGGGGCGCCTGTCGCTGGTCATCGCCGATCGTAGCGTGCTGACGGCCGATCAGGTCGGCGATATCGTCGTCCAGTCCGATCCGGCCGGGATCGTGCGGGTGCGCGACGTCGCGACCGTGCAGAACGGCCGCGTTCCGCAGTGGCAGCGCATCGTCGAGGACGGCCGCCCCGCCGTGCTGTTCAACATCTACGAACAGCCGGACGGCAATGCCGTGCAGATCGCGCAGGAGGTGCAGGCCAAGCTGGAGACGCTGAAGCTGCCGCCGGGCGTGAAGCTGGTGAACTGGTACGACCAGAGCCAGCTGGTAACTGAATCCGTGGCAAGCGTTCGCGATGCCGTGCTGATCGGCCTCGTGCTCGCCGCGCTGGTGCTGCTCTGGTTCCTGCGCAGCTGGCGCGTGACCTTGGTGGCGGCGATCGTGGTTCCCGCCACCCTGGCGGCGACGGTTCTGGTTCTCAGCGCCCTGGGCATGTCGTTCAACATCATGACGCTCGGCGGCATCGCCGCTGCCGTGGGGCTGCTGATCGACGACGTCATCGTGATGGTCGAGCATATTGCCCGCCGCGCGGGCGCGACCGGGCCGGACGGTCAGGTCGTCGGCGACAGCGCGGTGATCCCGGCCGCCCGCGAGTTCATGGCGCCGCTGACCGGTTCCAGCCTCGCGACGCTGATCGTCTTCCTGCCGCTTTCGTTCCTCAGCGGCGTCACCGGCGCCTTCTCGAAGGCGCTCTCGGTAACGATGGCGGCGGCGCTGGCGATTTCCTGGGCGATGACCGCTTTCGTGGTGCCCGTGCTGGTCCGCTGGCTGGTCGATTTTCGCACGTGGCGCGATCCCGGCGAGGCAGGCGCCGGTCGCCTTGGTCGCACGCACGACCGCGCCATCGACGGCCTGTCGCGGCGTCCATGGATCCTGGCTGCGGTGCTCGTGCCCCTGTTGGCCATCGGCTATCTCGGTTACTCGAACGTCCCGACCGGCTTCATGCCCAAGGTCGACGAGGGCGGCTTCGTGATGGATTACTTCACGGCCCCGGGAACCTCGCTCGACGAAAGCAGCCGGCAGATCGCCCAGGTCGACCGGATCCTGCGCGATAACCCGGAAGTGCTGACCTTCTCGCGGCGCCTTGGCACGGGCCTCGGGGGCGATCTGGGGCAGAGCTACCACGGCGACTACTTCGTCAAGCTCAAGCCCGATCACACCACCCCGACCGAGGAATTGGCGGCTTCGGTGGCCGAAGATGTCGGACTGAAGGTGCCCGGCGTCGAGGTCGAGGTCGCGCAGCTGATGGAAGATCTCATCGGCGACCTTACCGCCGTTCCGCAGCCGATCGAGGTCAAGCTGTTCTCGTCCGATCCTTCGGTGCTTCAGGCCGAGGCGAAGAAAGTCGCGGGCATCGTTTCCAAGGTCGCGGGCGTGGTCGAAGTCAAGGACGGCGTGCGCCTGGCAGGTGACGCGATCGACGTTCATGTCGATCCGGTGCGCGCCGGGATGGAGGGCGTCGCTCCCGCGGATGTCGAGGCGCAGCTCTCGGCGGCGTTGAGCGGAACGGTGGCGACCACGCTGGCGCAGTCCACCAAGACCGTGGACGTGCGCGTGCGCCTGCCGAACGCCCCGACCATGAGCGAGGCCGATCTCGCCAGGTTGCCGATCCGGGCGAGCGACGGCGACCTGTTCCCGATATCGCGCGCCGCGACGCTGGAGACGGTGGCCGGACAGCCGCAGATCTCGCGCGAGAATCTGGAGCCGATGGTGGCCGTCACCGGCCGCATCCAGGGGCGCGGCATCGGGGCGGCAGTGGCCGACGTGACAGCCGCGCTCGACAAGCCGGGCGCCTTGGGGCCCGGGGTGCGCTACGAGATGGGCGGCCTCTACCAGCAGCAGCAGATCGCGTTCTCGGGGCTCATCCGGGTATTCGGCGCCGCGCTGATCGCGGAGTTCATCCTGCTGCTCGTGCTCTATCGCCGAATCTGGCTGCCCGTCATCATCATCGGCTGCTCGTTGCTGTCGACGACGGCGGTGTTTACGGCCCTGTGGCTTTCGGGAGTGGACCTCAACATCACCGCGCTGATGGGCATGACGATGATTATCGGCATCGGCACCGAGATGGCGATCTTCTACGTCTCCGAATTCGAGGAGATGGCCCGTCACATGCCAGCGGCCGAGGCAACGCGCGAGGCGAGCCGCAACCGCGTGCGTCCGATCACGATGACGACGCTGGCGGCGATCCTCACGCTTCTGCCGCTGGCGCTTGCGATCGGGAAGGGCTCGGGAATTCAGCAACCGCTGGCGATCGCCATCATCGCCGGGCTGCTGCTCCAGTATCCGCTGGTGCTGCTGGCGATGCCGATCCTGGTGCGGCTGACCCTGCCGAAGGACAGTCGGACCGATGAGCTTGCCGCTCAGGCTGCGACGACCTGAGCGGCGCGCCTGCTACATCGGCGCGCGCATGGTCGAGGGCCGTACGAGGTTCGTTCGATGACGCTGGGCTCGTGGAGCGAAAGCTGGCTTCTCTGGGCGATCCTTTCCGCCATTTTCGCGGCGCTGACCGCCATTCTTGCCAAAGTCGGTGTCCGGCATGGCGATTCCGACATTGGGAATTTGTATAGCAGGCTCCAGTTTCCCCCAATGCCAGTGGGGTAGCGCATCCGGTATGCGCCAGATTCTCCTATTGATCGTTCCGATCGCCGTCACCGCTTGCGGAGAGAAATCGCCCAAGCCGCCCGCACCACCGTCTCATGCGGAGCTGATCGCCCATGAGACCGAGCTGTTGAAGCTGACGCTGGAGCCGGCGGCGCAGCGGCGGCTCGGCATCGTCCTGTCGCGGGTTGGCGGCGGCTCCGCGCAGCGAATGCGCGAGGTCGCCGGTGAAGTCGTGGTGCCGCCCACGAGCGCCAACGGCGTGCCGACCGGATCGCTCAGCAATCTTCAGCAGATCGGTGCCCAGCAGGCGACCGCGGACGGCGAAGTCGCCCGCACGCAGGCTCAAGCCCGACTGGCGCGCATTGCCTTTAACCGGGCGGAAGCCCTCGTCCGCGAGGAGGCTGGAAGCGTCCGTGCCCGCGACGAGGCGGCAGCGGCGCTGGCAGCGGCGCAGGCGCTGGCGGACGCGGCGCAGCAGCAACGCCGGCTGCTCGGTCCTGCCGTGGGTGTGCTCGCCAACCAGGCGACCCTGTGGGTGCGGGCCTCGGTCTTCGCCAGCGACCTTGGCGCCTTGGCACGGGGTTCCGAGGCCATGGTGCGGCCGATAGGCGAACAGAACGGCGCGCGCGGCGCGCGTCCGGTTCCCGCGCCGCCCTCCGCGAATACCGCAGCCGGCACGGTCGATGTCTACTACGCGCTCGACAATCGCGACCGACGTTTCCGTGTCGGCCAGCGGGTCTCGGTCGACATGCCGATGACCGGGCAGGAACGCGGGCTCACCGTCCCGGCCTCGGCCGTGGTGCGTGACATCTATGGCGGCGAATGGGTCTATCGCCGGACCGCGCCGAACACTTTCGTGCGTCAGCGGGTGGAAGTCGCCTCCGAGACGAACGGCCAGGCGCTGCTCGCGCGGGGGCTGGAGAGCGGCGCCGAAGTCGTTTCCGTCGGTACGGCGGAACTCTTCGGCACCGAATTCGGAGCGGCCCACTGATGCTGGCCGGTCTTGTTCGCTTCGCCCTGGTCCAGCGGGTTCTCGTGCTCGCGCTGGCCGCCGTCCTGATCGTGCTCGGCCTGCGTGCCGGGCGCGATGTGCCGTTGGACGTGTTCCCCGAATTCGCGCCGCCCATGGTCGAGATCCAGACCGAAGCGCCAGGCCTCTCGACCGAGGAAGTCGAGAGCCTCGTCACCGTCCCGATCGAGACGGCGGTGAACGGCGTGCCGGACCTGATGACACTGCGCTCCAAGTCGGTGCTGGGCCTTTCCTCGGTGCAGATCCTGTTCGAGCGCGGCACCGACGTGATGCGCGCACGCCAGATGGTGGGCGAACGCGTGGCGCAAGTGCAGGCGCGCCTGCCGCTCGCTGCCCGTCAGCCGGTGCTGATGCCGCCCCTGTCCTCGACCAGCCGCGCCATGAAGATCGGGCTGACCTCCGGCAAGCTCGACCAGATGAAGCTTTCGGAACTCGTGCGCTGGACGATCCGTCCGCGGCTGATGGCCGTGCCCGGCGTCGCCAATGTCGCGGTCTGGGGACAGCGGGACCGCCAGCTTCAGGTGCTCGTCGATCCCGACCGGCTCCGTGCGGCGGGCGTGACGCTGGCCGAAGTGCGCGCGGCCGTCGGCGACGCCGTGCTGGTTGGCGGCGGCGGTTTCGTCGATACGCCGAACCAGCGCATCGCCGTCCAGCAGGCGGGCATGGTGCAGGACGCCGGCCAGCTCGCGCAGGCGATCGTCAAGCAGGCGGGAGATGCGCCGGTGCGCCTGGGCGATGTCGCCCGCGTGGTGGACGGCTATGCCGCGCCGATCGGCAATGCGATCATCGACGACGTGCCCGGCATCATGCTCATCGTCGAGAAGCAGCCGACCGCCAACACCCTCGAACTCACGCGCGCGGTCGAGGCGGCCATCGCGGAACTGAAGCCTGGCCTCGGTGACGTGAAGGTCGATACCACCATCTTCCGTCCGGCGACGTTCATCGAACGCTCGATCGACAATCTCACGCGGGCGCTGCTGATCGGCTGCGCGCTCGTGGCGGCGGTGCTGTTCCTGTTCACCCGCGACTGGCGGCAGGCGGCGATCAGCCTCACCGCCATTCCGCTGTCGCTGCTGGCGGCGGGATTGGTGCTGCTGTGGAGCGGGGCGACGATCAACGTCATGGTCATCGCCGGTCTCGTCATCGCGCTGGGCGAAGTGGTCGACGATGCGATCATCGACGTCGAGAACATCGCGCGCAGGCTCAGGCTCAACCGCGAATCCGAAAGTCCCAGGCCCGCCTTCGAGGTCGTGCTGGCCGCGTCCCTGGAAGTGCGCTCGGCCGTGGTCTTCGCCTCGCTGATCGTGATGCTGGTGTTCCTGCCGATCTTCTTCCTCGGCGGCCTTGCGGGCACGTTCTTCCAGCCGCTGGCGGTCGCCTATGTGCTGGCCATCGCCGCCTCGCTGCTCGTGGCGCTGACGGTCACTCCGGCGCTGTGCCTGATGCTCCTGCCGAATGCCCCGCTCAAGCCGGAGCGTGATACCCGCGTCGTCGGGTGGCTCAAGCGGCGCTACGTCGGTGCGCTGCCTGCCGTGATCGGGCGACCAAGGCTGGCGGTCGGCGTGGTGGCGGGCGGCTTGCTTCTGGCAGGCGTCGGCTATGCGACGTTCAAGGACCAGTTCCTGCCCGATTTCCGGGAGACCGATTTCCTCATGCACTTCGTCGAGAAGCCCGGCACGTCGATCGAGGCGATGGACCGGATCACCATCCGTGCCTCGAAGGAACTGCGCTCCATTCCCGGTGTGCGCAACTTCGGCGCCCATATCGGCCGCGCCGAGCAGGCCGACGAAGTGGTCGGCCCCAACTTCACCGAACTGTGGATCAGCCTCGACGAAAAGGCGGACTATGACGCCTCGGTGAAGCGCATCAAGGAAGTGGTCGACGGCTATCCCGGCCTGTTCCGCGACGTGCTCACCTATCTTCGCGAGCGCATCAAGGAAGTGCTCACCGGTGCAGGTGCCACGGTCGTCGTGCGGATCTACGGTCCAGACCAGGACGAACTGCGCGCCGCCGGGCAGCGGGTACGCGATGCGATTTCGAGCATCCCGGGCGTCGCCGATCTCAAGCTGGAAAGCCAGGTGCTGGTTGCGCAGCTGCGCATCCGCCCGCGTCCCGCCGAACTGGCCCGGCTCGGCCTGACGGCAGGCGAAGTCCGGCGCCAGGCCCAGACGCTCGTCGCGCAGCAGAAGGTCGGCGAAATCTACCGCGACCAGCGGGCCTTCGACGTGGCGCTCTGGGGCGAGCCCGCCGTGCGCGGTAGCGTCCATGCGCTGCGCGACCTGATGATCCAGTCGCCCGCCGGTGCGCCGGTACGCCTCTCGGACGTGGCGGAGGTGGAGATCGTTCCCGCGCCTAACGAAGTGAAGCGCGAGAACGGCCAGCGCCGCCTCGACGTCACGCTCAACGTCTCCGGTGCCGACCTCGGCACCGTGGCCCGCGAAGTGGAGGCGGCTGTCGGCAAGGTGACGTTCGCGGCAGGGTATCACCCCGAAGTTCTCGGCGAATATGCGGCCCTCAAGGAATCGCGCCAGCGCCTCTGGACCACCGGCGCGCTGTGCCTGATCGGAGTTCTGCTGCTCGTGTGGATCGAGTTCCGCTCGCGCCGGATCACGGCGCTGGTGGGGGTGAGCCTGCCCTTCGCGCTGGTCGGCGGCGTGGTTGCGGTGGCGCTGACCGGCGGGACGCTCTCGCTCGGTTCGCTGGTCGGCTTCGTGACGGTGATCGGCATTGCGGCGCGCAACGGCATCATGCTGCTGTCGCACTATCGCCATCTTGAGCGGGAAGAGGGCGTGCCGTTCGGCCGCGCGCTGCTGCTGCGCGGGGCGGAGGAACGGCTGGTGCCGATCCTGATGACCGCGGCCTGTGCGGGGCTCGCCCTGGTGCCGCTGATCGTCGCCGGCAATGCGCCGGGGCATGAGATCGAACATCCCATGGCGATCGTCATCCTGGGCGGACTGGTCTCCTCGACCGTGCTCAACCTGTTCCTGATGCCCTCGCTCTACGGGCGCTTCGGCGCGGAGCGTTCCGCCCGGCGGGAACAGCGTGGGGAGGTTCTGGCATGAAGACCCGCCTCTCCCGGTGCTGCGCGCCTCTCCTGGCGCTGGCCGCTTCCGCCTGCATGACCGCGCCCAAGGCGCCGGTTCCCGCCGCGCCCCCCGCTGCGACGGGTCCTTTCGCCGCTCTGCCGGTCGCCTCGATCGCGCCGGTTCCGGACGACTGGTGGCGGCTCTATGCAGACCCGCAGCTTGATGAACTGGTGGCGCGCGGTCTTGCCGCCAATGCGGATCTGCGAGTGGCCTATGCCAATCTCGACGGCGCCCGCGCCGCCTTGCGGCAGGCCAAGGCGGCACGCCTGCCGACAACGACGATCGAAAGCGCCCTGACGCTCGACAATCCCAGCAAGCAACCGAGCGCCGCGTCGGTCTCGGCCAGCGACTGGGATATCGCCGCTACGGCAAGCTGGGATATCGACCTGTTCGGCCGTTTGCGTTCCGGCGCACTGGCCGCGCAGGCGGATGCGGAGGCCCAGCAGGCCGCGCTGGATGCCGTGAAAGTGACGGTCGTGGCGGACATGGTACAGGCCTATGTCGATCTCTGTTCGGCCAATCAGTCCAAGCGCGAGGCCGAAGCGATCGTCGCCGCGCAGGATCGTTCGCTGGCGCTCGTGCGCGAGCAGTTGAGCGCGGGCGAGGTTTCGCCGCTCGAAGTCTCGCAGGCGGCTGCGCTGGCGGCTTCCTCGCGGGCGGCCGTCGCGCCTTACGAGGCGCAGCGGGCCAATGCGCTCTACCGGATCGCCACGCTGCAAGGTCGGCCTCCGGCGGAAGCGCGAGGTTATAGCTTCGCCTGCGCCAAGCCGCCGCGCCTTGCCGCACCCGCTCCGGTGGGAGACGGCACCGCGCTGCTCCTGCGCCGCCCCGACATTCGCGAGGCCGAGCGCAAGCTCGCCGCCGCCGCCGCCCGGGTGGGCGTCGCGCGGGCGGCCCTCTATCCGCGCGTCAACCTGGGCGGTGCGCTGGGGCTGCTGGCGGGCGGTTTTGACGCGGTTGCCTCGCCGCTGGTGAGCTGGGCCTTTCCCAATCAGGGACCGGCCAGGGCGAAGCTGGCGCAGTCCCGCGCCTCGGAGCAGGCGGCGCTGGCGGGGTGGGACGTGGTTGTGCTGAAGGCCCTGCGGGAGGTGGAAACGGCGCTGGCGGGCTACGATGCCGAAGTCCGGCGCAACGCTCTGCTGACCGATGCGGTGGTACAGGCGCAGGCCTATTCCCGGCGCTCCGCAGCCCGCGTGCGTCAGGGCGATGCCTCGGGGTTGCTCCAGGTCGATGCCGAGCGCACCCTCGCCAATGCGCGACTGGCCAAGGCGCAGAGCGATCTTGCGGTGGCCGCTGCGGAAGTTGCCCTGTTTCGCGCGCTCGGAGGTGGCTGGCGCACTGGGCTGGAGCCGGGCTAGGTTGCGGCTATGCGAATCCTGATGATCGAGGACGACGAGGAAACCGGGCGCTTCGTCTCGCGCGGACTGGAAGAGGCCGGACATGCCGTCGTGCTTGCACGCGACGGTCGGGACGGTCTCTTCGAAGCGACCGGCGGCGGTTATGACGTGATCGTCGTCGATCGCATGTTGCCGGGGCTGGACGGGCTTTCGGTGGTCAAGGCCCTGCGCGCCGCTGCCGATGCCACGCCGGTGCTGATGCTGACGGCGGTGGGCGGCATTGCCGACCGCGTGGACGGACTGGAAGCGGGCGCGGACGACTATCTGGTCAAGCCCTTCGCCTTTTCCGAACTCTCGGCGCGGCTCAATGCGCTGGCGCGGCGTCCCCCGGTCCGCACGGAGGCGCACCGGCTGGAAGTGGGTGACATCGTGCTGGACCTTCACCGGCGCACGGTGGATCGGCAGGGCATCCGTATCGCCTTGCAACCGCGCGAATTCGCGCTGCTGGCTGAACTCATGCGCAACCCCCGCCGGATCATGACGCGCACGATGCTGCTGGAGCGGGTCTGGGACTTCGATTTCGATCCGAAGACCAACATCGTCGAGACCCACCTCAGCCGCTTGCGCTCCAAGCTCAATGCGGGTTTCGCGGAGAATGCCATCGAGACCATCCGCGGGGCCGGCTACATGATCCGGAGCCGCTAGAATGCGCCGGTTCTGGAGGACCACCACCGGCCTCGTCGCGGCCGTTGCGCTGGTCTTCGTGCTCGCCACGGTGGCGATCGGCGCGGTCGCCTATGAAGTGACACATGAGGGGCTCGAACAGCAACTCGACCATCGCATCGCGGCCGAGACTTCGGGATTGCTTGCGGAAGCCGGTCGGGAAGGGCTGCCGGCGCTCGCCGCGGCGATCCGCCGACGCGAAGCGGCACGTTCCACCGCCAGTCTCGAATACCTCCTGGCGGACGAGCGCGGCGACGCTCTCGCCGGGGCGCTCGATGCTGACGTTCCTTCAAGAGAGGGTTTCGAGGAACTGCTTGCCTACCGGCACAAGGGCTCGGGGCGTGAGGGGATCGCGCAGGCGCTGACCACGCGGCTTCCCGGCGGCGTGCTGATCGTGGCGGCGGACCGCGCAGATCTCGACGAGATCGACCGTACTCTGGCGAGCCTCTTTGCGAGTGCCATGGCGGCCACGCTTGCGCTCGGCCTGGCGGCGGCCGGTCTGGTCGGCTGGGTGACGCGGCGGCGGCTCAGCCGGATCGACGCGACGGCCCAGGCGATCATCGAAGGCGATCTGGCGCGCCGCATTCCCCGCGACGGCTCCGGCAGCGAGTTCGACCGACTGTCGGGCACCCTGAACCGTATGCTCGACCGGATCGAAAGCTTGATGGAGAGCCTCAGGCAAGTGTCGAGCGATGTCGCCCATGACCTTCGCACGCCGCTGACCCGGCTCTACGGCAGTCTGGAAAGGGCCGAGGCTGCGGACGATCCGGCGGTTCGGCAGAGCCTGATCGGGAATGCGCGGGAGCAGGCGTCAGAACTGCTGGAGATATTCGCGTCGTTGCTGCGGATTGCCGAAGTCGAAGGGCTTTCCGAGAAGCTGCCCCGGCAGGAGATCGACGTCTCGCTGCTGCTCGAACAGATGGTCGAGACCTACAGGCCGGATTTCGAGGATAGCGGCAGGGTGCTACAGCGCATGATCCCGCCGGGCCTGGCAACGGCGGGCGACCGGCGCCTCCTGAGCCAGGCTCTGGCGAACCTGCTGGACAATGCCTTGCGCCATACGCCGGTGGGAACGGTGGTCGAGCTGAAGGCGCAGGTCTCGGGGTGTCAGATCGTCCTTGCCGTATCCGATGACGGGCCGGGCGTGACCGAGGCCGAGCGGATCCGGTTGTTCCGGCGCTTTGCGCGGGCGGAGCGGTCCCGCAGCACCGAGGGTCATGGCCTCGGGCTCAGCATGGTGAAGGCCATAGCCCGTGCCCATGGCGGTTCCGTGCAAATCCTTGGCGGGATGGCTGGTTTCACCGTGGAACTGCGGCTGCCCGCCCGGCGGCCCGACGCGCCCTAGTTCTTGGCCTTGCGGGGAATCCGCAGGCGGACGATCAATCCGCATTCCGTCCCGTTGGCAATCTGGAGCGAACCGCCATGGACACGGGTCACGGCGTTGGCGATGCTCAGCCCAAGGCCGAACCCGCCCGTGTTGCTGCTGCGGGAGCTTTCGAGGCGATAGAACGGTTCCAGCACATGGACGAGTTCCGGCTCGGGAATTCCGGGACCGATATCGCTTATGACGATTTCCAGCTCTTCGGCTCCGTCCCGGACTTCGATGTCTGCCCGCGCGCCATAACGTACCGCATTCTCGATCAGGTTTTGCAGGCAGCGCCGAAAGCTCAGCCGAAAGCACACGAGGGGAGCGGCTGCACTGCCGGTGACGGTTACTTCCGCGCCGAGTTCGCGCAGGCTTGTAGCGACTTCGTCCAGAAGGACATTCACGTCGACTTCGGACAGAAATGTGTCCCCTTCGCCGCTTTGCGTGAATGTCAGCGTGGCATCGATCATGGCTTCCATGTCGGCCAGTTCGCTTCGGAACTTCTCGCGCAGGTCTTCCGCGGGCAACAGTTCGGTCCGCAGTCGCAGTCGGGTGATCGGCGAGCGCAGGTCGTGGGAAACGGCCGCCAGGAAACGGGAGCGTTCGGCGAGACTGTCGATGAGACGGGCCTGCATCCGGTTGAACGCCTCTGCTGCGCGGCGCACTTCGACGGGGCCGCGGGATTCGAGCGGGGGACTGTTGATGTCGGTGCCCAGTGCCTCCGCCGCCTGCGTCATGCGCGCCAGCGGCTTCATGGCGAGCCGTACCGCAAAGAGCGCGATCAGGACCACGATCACGATACGCAGGGCATAGATTCTGAGGAAATAATCCGCGATCGTGCCGAGACGGTGGGTGTCGATGCCCTTCACGCCTTCCACGCCGTCTACTCGCAGCCATAGCGGCTTACCCGGCTCATGAAGGACGAGCGAGTAGCGCACCGAGGGCGAGCGCATTTCCAGCATCGACCACGTCCCGGCAGGCCGGCCGCTGTCACCCAGGAGCTGGCAATTCAGCACCCAGATATAGGCAGGCCTGCCCAGGCGATCGAGCGCGATCGCCTTTATCAGCCGCTCTTCCTCCGAAGGCGGGTGGGGGGGCGGCAGGTTTCCGGGCGGAGCGGCAAGGAGGCTGGGGTGGAAACGGTGGTCGGTCAGCAGTGCGATCGTTCTCGCCTGCTCTTCCCGGCTCTGGTCCTGAAGCAGCTTCATGGTCGCGGCCGCTCGCACCGCGAGGATACGCAGAGGCACGTCCATCAGATCGCTCTGGCGGCGGTCGAACCAGATCGTGCTGGTGAGCGCCTGGGCGGCAAGCAGGCCGGCCACGAGGATGCAGGCCATGCGCCCCGAAAGCGAGCGCGGCCATACCCGGTGCATCCGGGACCAAGGTATCCGCTGCATCAGGCCTCGATGACCACGTCGACCGCCATGACATACCCGCCATTGCGTATCGTGCGGATGAGCCGGGGATTGCGAACGTCTTCGCCCAGCATCTGCCGGAGGCGGCTGATGCAGACATCGACCGAGCGGTCTAGCGGTCCGCGATCCTTGCCGTAGACCTGCGCGGCAAGAAAGTCCCGGCTCAGCGTGCGGTGCGGGTGGTTGAGAAGCAGCCGCAGCATCAGGAACTCCGAGCCGCCAAGTGTAGTCGAAATACCGTCGGGAGAAAGCAGGCGGTTGAGCCGGGTGTCGAGCTGCCATCCGCCGAAGGCCAGGAGCGAGACGTCGTCGACCTGGCTTTCCGGCGGGAACTGCCGGGTACGGCGCAGCACGACCTTGATCCGGGCAAGCAGTTCGCGCGGGTCGAACGGTTTGGGCATGTAGTCGTCCGCCCCCATCTCCAGGCCGATGATGCGGTCGATCAGGGCGCCGCGCGCGGTCAGCATGATGACCGGAATCTTGATCTGGTCGGCGATGGAGCGGCAGAGCGAGAGACCGTCCACACCCGGCAACATGAGGTCGAGCACGATGAGGTCGGCCCGGTTGTTCTCAAGCCATCGCCACATCGACGGACCGTCCTCGGCGGCCTCGGCCTGCATTCCGGCGGAGTTCAGATATTCGCAGAGCAGGCCGCGAATGCCGGCATCGTCGTCCACTACGAGGATTCGGTCGCTCACGGCAGCAATTCCTTGAAGTCTGGGTAAGAGGGCGTGCTTCTTGCCAGACAAACGGGCGCATTGTTTCGCGCGAATGTGTATCGATGTGTTGGAAATTCCAGTTTCATTACAATCCGAAACATAAGCTGCCGATACAGTACAAAACTGTGTCTCTCTTCCGATTTACCGCGTGGTTCGAACTGCTACCGGCGGTGACGATTTGCGAATGCATCGCATTATACCAGGGAAGAGCCATGAATAAAGCTGCTGGCGGCGCGGTCCGCCGCATTTCGACTACGCGTCTCGCTCCGGCGGGAATCCTGATGGCATTGAGCGTTCCGGCAGCCGCCCAGACTGTCGATGAGCCGGTGCCGCTGGGGTCGATGGTCGTGCACGGCACATCCATCAAGGACGAGTACAAGGTCGATAGAGTGCAGTCGCCCAAGATGACGCAGGTGCTGCGCGATACTCCGCAAAGCATCTCCGTCATCTCTTCCGAGACGCTCAAGGAGCAGAATGCCCTGAGCCTGCAGGACGTGTTGAAGAACGTTGCGGGGATCACCTTCACGTCCGGTGAGGGCAACCTCGGCTGGGGCGATTTCTTCACGATCCGCGGCTTCTCGACCGAGCAGAGCGTGACGGTGGACGGCGTTCGCGACGGCGGCATGTCCAGCCGCACCGATATCTTCAACATGGAGCAGGCCGAAGTCTTCAAGGGCACCGGATCGGTCGAATCCGGCGTTTCGGCGGTCGGCGGCAGCGTCAATCTGGTCAGCAAGGAGGCCCAGCTCGGCAGCTTCTATCGCGGCACTTTCGGTCTCGGCAGCCAGAACTATCGCCGGGCGGCGGCGGACATCAACCAGATGCTGGGCGAGACCACGGCCCTGCGCGTAAACCTGATGTCCCATTATAACGGCGTGGCGCGCCGGAACGAGGTGGACTACGAACGCTACGGCGCTGCGGTCTCCCTGGCGACGGGGCTGGGGACGTCCACTCGCTTCTATCTCGACGGGTTCCACCAGCGCGATGACAACACCCCGGACGGCGGTCAGCCGATCCAGCGCGGCACCAAGGGCCAGCGCATGCCCAACGTGGGCAAGGATGCCTGGTATGGCGCGGCGGGGCTATACGCGCAGCATACCCAGATCGACACCCTGACGGGCCGGATCGAGCACGACCTGTCGGCGGGAACGACGTTGCGCAGCCAGCTGCGCTACGAGCGCTCGGACAACTGGGGCGTGTATGCTCCGGCCCGTTTCACCGCCGCCGACGCCGATGGCAACAAGACCTGCACGGGCACCCGCTGCGCCACGCTGGGTTATGTCGGGCTTGGCGGACTAAGCTCGGTCGGGACAGTGAGCGCCTACACCGACTACGCCAACGTCGATACGGGCGCTTACGGCTATCTGCGCGGAAGCGATTTCGGCACTTCGAAGCGCTACGAGATCTACGACAGCCAGACCGACATCAAGACCAGCTTCCACACGGGCGGAATCAAGCACGACCTGGCTGCCGGTATCGAGCTGTTCCGCGAATACTACGGCGATCACGAGCGCTCCATGCTGGCGCCGGCCGGAGATATGTTCTTCGATCTCGCCAATCCCAGGACCACCGGCTTCGCCTCCACGACCGTCGTGAAGGGCGCCGGCAACGCGCGCGCCAAGGTCGAGAGCGCAGGCATCTACCTGAACGACACGATCACGCTGGCGGAAGGCTGGCAAGTGCAGGCCGCCCTGCGCGCGGACCGTTTCAAGGCGCAGTCGGTGACGGCCAGCCGCAGCGACACGGCGATCGGCGGGCGTCTCGGCCTCGTCTACAAGCCGGTCGAGGCGGGGGCAGTCTACGTCTCCTACAGCCAGGCCGCGCAGCCCTCGGCAGTGGGCCTGACCACCAACGACACGATCTACGGTGCCGCTGCAACCGCCGCGCTCAAGCCCGCCAAGTCGCGGACCTGGGAAGCGGGCAGCAAGTGGGATCTGCTTGGCGGTGCGCTCGGCCTGACCGGAGCGGTGTTCCGCACCGAGCTCTCCGATTCCTGGGAGTACAACGCCGACGACACCTCGCCCGTGCGTGCACTTCCCTCCAAGCGCGTCGATGGCTTCGAACTGGAGGCCCACGGCCGGATTACGCCGGCCTGGTCGATCATCGCCAGCTTCTCGCACCTCAAGAGCAAGATCACCAAGGGCGTGAACGAAGGCGTCGAAGCGGCCAACGTGCCTGACTGGGGCGGCAGTCTCTGGACGTCCTACAAGGTGGGTTCGGGTGTGGAACTGAGCTACGGCGCGCAATATGTCGGCCGTCGCCGCTACACGAACAACAACTACGTCGGTGGTCTCAATAACATGTCGAGTTACGCCATGGGGCCTTCCGGCGTCTATGCGATCTACACGCTCGACCAGGAAAAGGCGCCGTCGTTCATCGTACAGAACGCGGCTGTCCGCTGGCATGTGAACGAGAACGTGACGGCGAACCTCAACGTGGCGAACCTGACCAACAAGTTCTACTGGTCGCGGATCGGCGCCTCGTTGGACGGCTTCCAGCTCTACGGTATTCCGGGAGCCGGGCGCACGGTCAGCGGCAGCCTCGACTTCGCATTCTAAGCCCGCTGGAGAGCGTCATGCTGCTTGAAATTCCCGATGTCCTGACCCCAGACGAAGTGCGCGGCATGCGCGAAGCCCTGGAAGCTGCCGACTGGCTCGACGGCAAGGTCACGGCCGGGGCACAGTCGGCCAAGGCCAAGCGTAATCAGCAGCTCTCCGAAACCCATCCGCTGGCCGAGCAGTTCGGCCAGCGGATACTTCAGGCCTTGGCGTCGAACGCCGTCTTCATGTCGGCTGCGCTACCGCAGCGGATCTATCCGCCGCTGTTCAATCGCTATGCCGAAGGGCACGATTTCGGCTTTCATGTCGACAATGCCATCCGCCCGATCAACGGCACGCGCGAACGGGTCCGCACTGACCTGTCCGCCACGCTGTTTCTGGCCGATCCGGACAGTTACGAGGGCGGAGAACTGGTCATCCGCGGCAGCTTCGGCACCCATGCCGTAAAATTGCCTGCGGGCGCGATGCTGCTCTACCCTGGCACCAGCATCCACCGCGTCGAGCCGGTCACGCGGGGGGTGAGGGTGGCATCCTTCTTCTGGGTTCAGAGCCTTGTGCGGGAGGATGCCCGCCGAGAAATGCTGCTGGACATGGACATGGCAATCCAGCGCCTGACCCAGACCGGCGGGGATGGCGAGGCCCTGATCCAGCTTACCGGTGTCTACCACAACCTGCTGCGGCAGTGGGCGGACCTGTGATCCGTTGAGGTCACAGCCTTCTTCAAAGGCGGCTCCTCATCAATCACGCATCTTGCGCCATGGGAGTAATACAATCCCAGTCCTGCCAAAACAGGACTAGAGCTGATAACGCAGGCGAACCGTGAAGGTGCGGGGTGCTCCCGGATAGACCCAAAGCGCGGCATAGCTGTTCGCATACCAGGTGCGGTCGAACAGGTTGTTCACTTCGGCATTCAGTCGCAGGCGATCGGTCACGTCGAACGAGGCGAGCGCGCGGACGAGCGTGTATCCCGGGAGCATGAAGGTGGTACCCGTTTCTCCCATACGCTTGCCGACGCGATTGACGCCGAGGCCCAGGCTTGCCGCGTGGCCGGCGATCTCGAAGTCCTCGAACACCAGCGCATTGGCGCTGAACTTGGGGATGTTGATGAGGGGATCGCCGGCGGCGACGACTTTGCCGAAATCGGGGTCGAGCACGTCCGAAGTGGCATAGGCGTCGACGTAGGAGGCGCTGGCCAGAATGCGCAGACCCGCCGGAAGCCGGGCGCTCGCATCGAACTCGACGCCCTTGCTGCGGGCCTGGCCGATGGCGATGGCACTGCCCTGGTGCACCGGGTCGGCAGTGAGAATATTGTCCTTGGTCATCGTGAAGGCGGCCAGCGAGGCCGTGATGCGGCCATCGCGGCTGGCGTATTTCGCGCCGGCTTCGAACGATTCCGTATTCTCGGGATCGAAGGGCTTGCCAGCGAAGTCGTTGCCGGTGTTGGCACGGAAACCCTGACCGTAGCTGACGTAGAGCGAGACCGTATCGGTGGGCTCGTAGACCAGTCCGGCCTGCGGGCTGAATGCAGTTTGATGCTGGTGCGTGGTCGCGCCGGTCGCGCGGATCGCTATCGACTGGCGATAATCGTCGTAGCGGACGCCGACCCGTGCCTTCAGCCTCGGAAGCAGGTCGATCTGATCCTGGAAGTAGATGCCGCTGCTGACGGCGCGCTCGCGCTGGTTGTAGATGACGGCCGTGGTCGCCGGCAACTGGTCCGCAGGGCGATAGACGGGGTCGAAGATATCGATCGCGTAGAGTTCGTCGAAAGTCGGATTGGTGGACAGAAGCGGCGGCCGTGAACGATAGAGGCGGTTGTCGAAGACGAAGCGGTCGTAGTCGGCGCCCAGCATGATGTGGTGCACGATGCCGCCGGTCCTGATCTTGCCGGTGATCTCGCCGCGAACCGTCAGGTCGCTGGTGTTGTAGTCGTAATAGCGGCGCTGGCGCGACAGGGTGCGTCCGTCGGTGAAGATGGGCTGCCGCGATGCGACGAGTTCGGGCCAGGTGCTGAAGCCGGTCAGGTCCGTGGTGCGATAGCCGAAACCGACAAGAGCGCTCCAGTCCGAACCGAAATCGTGCTGGACCTGCAACTGGTGGCCATAGTCGTTCGTGCGGGTCGGCCCATCGGCGGGCTCACCCAGGAAACGGCTGGCGGGGATCACGCCCAGCTTGCCGTTCACGGCCAGAACACCGCGGTCTAGCGGGATTTCCTGGTGCGTATAGGCGAACATGTAGGACAGGCTGGTGTCGTCTCCGAGCCGCCAGAGCAGCGAAGGCGAGATGGTCTGCTTTTCGGTCTTCACGTAGTCGCGGAAGCTTCCCATGTCCTCGACGGCGCCGTTGATGCGGATTGCCAGGCTATCGCTGAGCGGCCCGGTATAGTCCGCCTCGGCCCGGTAGCTGTCGTAGCTGCCCGCCTGGACGGTGGCGCTGCCGGTCGGGCTGAACTGGGGCTTGAGTGTGACGATATTGACCGTTCCGCCAGGCTCACCGCGCCCGAAGAGCGCGGAAGTCGGTCCCTTGAGGACATCGATGCGCTCCACGCCGGAGAGGTCGCGCGGTCCGCCGAAGCCACGACCATAGTTGAAGCCGTTCACCAGGAAGCCGCTGGGGACGTTGATCTCACCGGCAAATCCGCGCACGGCGTAGCTGTCCCACAGGCCGCCGAAGCTGTTTTGCCGGGAAATGCCGCTCACCATGTCGAGTGCGTCCGAGAGGCGCGTGGTGCCGGTCCGCGCCAACGTCGCGGCATTGATCGTCTGGATGTTCTGCGGCACGTCGCGTGCGGGGACCTCACCCACGTACTGTTCGCGCTGGCCAGAAACGACGATTTCGCTGCCGGTCTGGGCTTCGTCGGTCGAAGCCTCGGAGCGGGCGGGGGTCCGTCCGGCACCGGTCGGCGCTTCGGCAGCGGCGGCCGGACTGGCGGCCAGCGATGCAGCCGCGACAGTCGCGGGAATAAGCGTCAACATGGGTCGGCATTCCTTGATTGGGCAATAGGCTCAGGCAGCGAGCGCTTATGGTGGCCGCTCTGTCGGGGACGAGCGAACCTTGACGGCAAGGGCGGCACCACAGCACGGCTCGGCAAGCACCCTGAGAATGCCTGAATCCGGGGAAGTCCCGGCGCGCGCCGTTAGCGCTATTGCACCGCACTCGCAAATTGATTTTTGCCAATGTTGTCGCAAGCGGGGAAGCCCGATCGAACGGCAGAACGCCAAGAGTCTGGGAAAGCGACCTAACTTCGAAAGGGCGTTGAATCCGTGACAAGCCGCGCTTTCGGAAGTCTGTTCGCATTCGCATTTTCGGGCGCGGCCACTCCGCGTCCCAACGAGCATCGGCCCGCCTCCTTTCGGAGACGAGCCGACGTGTTTTCTCGCTAAGGAAGGGTCAGTACTTCACGTTGAGTGTCAGGATCGCTGTGCGTCCAGGCGCCTGATTGGCGAAGTGCGCCGTATAGGCCTTGTCGTAGTAGAGCTTGTTGAAGACGTTCTGCACGTTCAGCTGAAGCTGCGCCAGATCATTGATCTTGAACGCAGCATTGGCATCGAAGCGCCAATAGCTGGGCACTGCGCGAACGAGAGTACGGGGCAGGACGAGTTGACCGTTGGTAATCGTGCGGGCGCCCACTTCCTGGATGCCGCCGTAGACCTTGCTCATGTAGATCGCACCGCCGCCAATCGTGAACTTCGAGGTCACGTTGTAGTTGGTGAATGCCGTGAAGCTGTGCTTGGGCGTATTGGGGAACGGTGTGCCGGTGCTCACCGCCGGAGCGTAGATGGTCTGTCCAGTCGCAGTGTTGGTGGTAGTGGTTATGCCGCCGTCGACGATCTTGGCGTCCATGTAGGTATAGCCGCCGAAGACGTTCCATTCGGGGGTGATATTGCCGTTGAACCCGAACTCGAAACCGCGGATGCGGCGATCGCCGGCGAAGACCACGGTGCCGTTTTCACCCGTTGTGCGTGCATTCTTGGTACGGGTCTGGAAAGCCGCAAGCGTCAGCGCCAGGGTGTCGTTCAGCACGTTCCACTTGGTCCCGATCTCGTAGGACTTCGTTTTCTCGATCTTGAGCTGATCGGTCAGGCTCTGGTTGCCTGTGTTGAGGGCGTTGCCTTCCTGCCCCTGTCCGGCGTAGGCGCCCGGGGGCGTGGCTGAGCTCGACGTCGAGATGTAGATGCTGCTGTCGGCCGTCGGCTTGAAGATCAGGCCGGCCTGGTAGTTCCATAAGTTGTCGGTGCGGCTCACCCAACTGCGGCTGGCGGTGGACGTGGCGGTCAGGCCGGGGCTGACTTCGGTATGGTAGCGATCATAGCGTCCGCCGAGGTTGAGCAGCAGGTTGTCGGTGATGGTGATCGTGTCGAACAGCGAGGCACCCCAGCTGTTGATGCGGGTGAGCGTCTGGGTCTTTGGCAGGCTGCGCTGGATTGCCGCCGGTCCTGCGCCCGCGGCATCGCTGGCATAGCTTACCCAGGGATCGCTCGGGTTGGGATTGCCCACCGAGGTGCAATTGTAACGTTGCACCATCAGCGTGCTGCATCGCGGGCTGACGCTCGAACCGGTGGCGATCGCCGTTCCGGTCGCGGGGTTCGAGACATAAGAGCCGGTGGCCGCCTTTTCCCGCGCCCATTCGAAGCTGGCGGCGAAGTTGTTCTTGAGCCCGAAGGGACTGACTTCGCCGAACAGGTCGGTCTGGTTGATCAGGCCTTCGGAGTAGCCGTAGCGGGTATTGGCGCGGCGCCAGACCTGGCCGCCCGGGGCGGTGATGACGCCGGCAGAATTCCTGGCGCCGTAGACATTGCCCTGCTGGTCGTCGGGTTGCGACAGGATGTAGCGCTGCTCGCTGCGGCCATAGCGCGAGGTGTTGCGCAGGGTGATGCCGTTGTCGAATTCGTGTTGAGCGCGAACCGTGAAGTTGTTGACGTTGGTCTTGCGGAAGTCGCGGTCCTTCAGTCCGTAGAAGGCGCCTCGCGGGCGGTTCACTTCCACACCGCTGATCGTGGTGTAGTTTTCCGCCGGCGTGGTTTCGGCAATGCCGGCGGGTACGTTGCCGCTGGTGTAGAGATAGGGAATGCCGGAATCCGGCAGTTCGTCGCTCTGCAGGTGATAGTAGCTGACGGTGAGGCTGGTGGGACCATCGAGGCCCAGCTTCACCGACGGCGCGACGCCCCAGCGCTTCGACCAGATGGCATCGCGACCGGCCACGTCCTGGTCATGCCACATCGCCGCGACGCGCAGGCCGACGAAGTCGTTCAGCGGCTGGTTCACATCCAGGGTGACGCGCTTGTAGTCGTCCGTGCCGAGGCTGCCGCTGGCTGCGACGAAGCGATCGGCGGTGGGCACCTTGGACACGAGGTTGAGGCTGCCGCCGGCGCTGCCGCGGCCCCCCATCGAACTGTCCGAGCCCTTCACGACCTCGATCTGCTCGACGGCGAAGACTTCGCGGCTTTGAGCGCCGATATCGCGCACGCCGTCGAGATAGGTGCTCGCCTGACTGTCGAACCCGCGGATGAAGGGCCGGTCGCCCTGCGGGTTGCCGCCTTCGCCGGCACCGAACGTGATGCCGGGAACGGTCCGAAGCGCCTCGGCAAGCGAGGCCGATGCCGTATCCCTGATGACCTGCGCCGGAACGACGGTGATCGAGCGCGGCGTGTCGACCAGCGGTGCGGTATACTTTGGAGAGTCTACCTTGTCGGTCTTGTAGCTGTCTTCCTCGATGGCGGTGTCGGTGACGGTGACGCCACCGAGGCGCGGGGAGGTGGGCTGGCTGACTTCCTGTGCAACGGCAGGGCTCGCCGCAAGACCGAGGCAGCTCATGGCAAGATAGGCCGGCGCCGAGGCCGATGATGAACGGAGACGGGACAGAGACACGTGATACCCCCTGATAGCTGTGAACAAGCTTTGTTTGAGGAGGCGCTAATGCGAAGCAATCGCGATTCTAGCAAGATGTAAAATAAACAAACCGATACAAATCGTAACAATATAGCTTCAATATAATTGTATTTTTGACAACACGAAGTGCGGCCGTGATAATCATCGCGACCGTAACTACTATGTCTGTTGATTGTGGTGTGTTGTTAAAGTGAAAATTACATCTTTGGTGTTCCTGGGGCTTCCAGCCTTCTCGGGTAGCGATAGACGCCGTGCCCGATGCGCTCCACGAAGCCTTGGCGATGGAGGCTACTCAAGTACTGGTGCGTTATTCCTACCGCGAGGAACTGTGCGGTGGATGCGAGTTGATGACGGCGTACAATTTCCAGCGCCTTCGCGCGCAGCGATCCAGTTGGGGGTTCCGATGCGCCGTCCCAGAGCTTCTGCCGGCGCGGTAGGTAATTGTCGCATGCCGGGGCAAGTGGACGCTTACCGCTGTATTCAATCCGCAGCGATGGGTTCGCCGAGGTGTCCCGTTCCAGCAGTATGGCTCTCGCCGGCAAGCGCCTGGCATCGCTCTTCAGTCCCTCCGCGCAGGCTTTCATCGCCAGTTGCAGCGGATTGGCGAGACGCCAGTTGCCGGACAACGAGGGCCTTTGCAGGGCCGAGATGCGGTGGATGATTGTGTTTTCGTCCAAGCTGACGAAGGGGGCGCCGGGCGCGAACACGACGATGCTATGAGCAATGGCCTCGCGGGCCAACCATTCGAAAGCCTCCCGCAATGAACCTGAAAGCTTTGCGCGCATTTCATTGTCCGACGAGCGTACCGGATCTGCGGGATGAAGCAGCGAACGCAGGATGACGACGATCTGTCGCTCTCGAAACGCAAGCGATCCGAATGTAACAAGCGCGTTTCCGGCCGCCTTTTCCCCTGCTTTGGCCGAGGCTCTGATTTCCAAACTCAAGGCGGCATCGGACGCAGAAATGGGGCTTCGTGGCCGGACGTTGTAACGAAGCATTCGCATCAAACTTGTCTAGCCGACGACTACCTACCCAACGTGAACTGAACCGTTCATGTTCGGTTTAAAAAGTAAATGAAGGTTGGGAAGGTGATCGCGAGACTTTGACAATCTCTACTGGTCAGAGCAATCGGCATGGGTCTTTATCGGAACCTCCCATGTCGATCCTCCATTTGCGGAAGCGCATAGTTACCTCTCTTGCCGAGATATCGATCCGGGGCAGGCTTCTGTTCACCGGCACGATCCTGACCGCCGCAGCTCTGGTCGCAGCAAGTCTGTCGGTCGAAGCGGTGCTCGATACTTACGTGCGTCGCAGCATCAACCAGAGTCTTGATGGGCAAATCGGCTTGCTTGCGCGATCGGTACGGACAGATGGATCGATCGACCGCGACATGCTCTCGGAGATCGGGCCGTTCACGCAATACCGGCGCGGTTGGTCGTGGCGGATCGAAACCCCGCGTATGGTCGTGAATTCCACGGAAGTCATCGGGACGCTTGATTTTCGGGAGGAAGGTCCACGGGGCCGGGAAGGGCACTTCCGCGCGCTTCCGGATCTGTTGCGAACAGGGCGATCGGGCGACCTCTATGTCAGGATGCTGGATCGGCAGACCCCGGGTGGATCAGTGCGCATCACCGCGACGGCGCCCCATGCCGTCTACGAACGGCTCCGCACGGCGGCGGTGCGTCCCGTTTTGCTCATCCTGGGCGGCTTGAGTATCGTTCTACTGGCGACTTCGCTCTTGCAACTCCAGATCGGACTGAGGCCGCTGGTGCGGCTGAAGCGGTCTCTTGAAGAGGTGCGTCGCGGCAGGCTGGCGCGTGTTCCCGGCGACCAGCCCAGCGAACTACGAGCTGTGGTCGAGGAAACGAACGACCTGCTTGACGAGAACGAAGCCTCGCTGGAGCGGGCGCGCTCGCATGTCGCGAACCTGGCGCATAGCTTGAAAACGCCGCTGGCGACGCTTCGGGTCAAGCTGAGCGATAACGGCAAAGACCCCGATGGAGAGCTTTCGCTGCTCGTCGCCCAGATCGATGGGGCAATCCGGCACCACCTGGGACGGGCCCGCGCGGCGTCTCCCGGGGCGCCGGGACGAGCCTGCGTTCTGCTTGCGCCGGTCGTGGCCGATCTCTTCGCAGCCTTGCAGCGGATCTACATAGACCGCAACCTCGCGTTCCACATGGCCGTTCCCAGGGATATGTCCGTCAGGTGCGACCCGCAGGATCTGAGCGAGATGCTCGGCAATCTCCTCGACAATGCCGCCAAGTGGGCCGCCACCCAGATACGCATCACCGCGACGCAGCAGGACCGGGCCATCGCCATCGTGGTGGAAGAGGACGGTCCGGGATTGAGCGGCCCCGCATTGGGACTGGCCCTGCTACCGGGGCAGCGGTTGGACGAGCGCGGGGACGGCCATGGGTTCGGCCTTTCCATCACCCGCGAGCTGGCCGAACTCCATGGCGGCGCTCTGTACCTGGAAAATTCAGATATGGGGGGCTTGCGGGCGGTTCTCTCGCTTCCTCGCTAACCCCGCCGGGTTCAAACAGACTTTCAGCCCGGTTGGAGGCGATAGCCGCGACCGCGAACGGTCTCGATCATTTCCGCTCCGATCTTGCGCCGTAGTCTACCGATGATGACGTCGAGCGAGTTCGAATCCGAATCGACATCGTATTCGTAAGCGTGCTCCAGCAGTTCGCGGCGCTCCACGACGATCCCCTTGCGCAACATGAGCGCGGAGAGAACGCGCCATTCGAACGCTGTGACGCGAAGCGCCATGCCATCAAGCTCGAAGTGGCCGAGCTGGGCATCGTATACGAGCCGTCCACAAGTGAGGCGCGTGGCAGCATGGCCGTTGGCCCGGCGCACCAGCGCGCGCAGGCGCATGGTCAACTCCTGCGGCAGGAACGGCTTGGTCATGTAGTCGTCCGCGCCGGCGCGAAAACCGGCCACCTTGTCGGCCCAGGAATCGCGCGCGGTCAGGATCAGGACAGGCACTGTCGCGCCGCCGTCACGACATGCCTGCAGGAGCGAAATACCGTCCATCTTCGCCAGCCCGAGATCGAGGACGAGCGCATCGTAGCCTTCCGTCGTGGCCAGGTGCAGCCCTTCCTCGCCATTGGTTGCAAGGTCGACAGCGAAGTTCTCGCTCCGCAGTGTCCGGGCGATTTCGGTGGCAAGGGCCTGATCGTCTTCTACAACGAGGATGCGCATGAATGGCTCGCTTCAGATTTCTTCCAGGCCTGCCCATCCCCGGGCAGGCTCAGAACCTCGATGAGATGGCGAACTTGACACTTGCGGGCAAGCCCTGCGCCAGGAGGCTTGAGCCGGTGGAGGCCCAGTAGCGCTTGCCCGTCACGTTCTCGCCGTAGAGGCGCAGCGTCGTTGGGCTGCCGGCAAGCTCGAAGGTGTAGCTCGCACCAAGGTCGAACGTCTCGTAGCCCGGAACGTAAGCCTGGTTCAGCGCATTCACGGCGCGGCGACCGACGTGGAACATGCCAGCAGAAACGCGCAGTCCGTCGATCACCGGCACCCGATACTCGGCGAAGATCGAGCCGGAGAACTTCGAGACGTTCTCGATCATCTTGCCTACCACCGCGGCGTTGCCCGACTGCTGCGCAGCGTCCAGCGTGAGAGCGCTCGCCGAAAGGGACAGGCGGGGCAGCACTTCGCCGACGATGCTGAATTCCGCGCCCTTGTAGACGGCTTCGGCATCCTGCACGAAGAAGTTGGCGCTGTTCAGATAGGCAGACGGACGCTTGATATGGAAGTAGGCCGCCGTCATCAGCACGCCGCGGATCGGCTCGATCTTGATCCCGGCTTCCTTCTGCTTGCTGACGGCCGCGGGCAGGATCTCACCGGCATTGTTGGCGATCTGCTGCGCGATCGGTCCCGGTTCCAGGCCCTCGATATAGTTGGCGTAGACGTTCGCCCAGGATACCGGCTTGACCATGAGGCCGTAGGACCAGGTGCCGGGCTTGATCTTGTAGTCGGAGGTGCGGCTGACGTCGCTGTAGTCGGTCTTACGGTAGCCGATCGTTGCCTGCAGCCACTCCCCGAGCGAGGCGCGGTCCAGCACGTAGATCCCGAGATCCTTCACCCGTGAAGGATTGGGAATGATGCGCGGCGCCGTGGGACGCTGCGGAATGTCGACGGGATCGTAGAGGTTCTGTGCGAAGGTGTAGCGAACGGCGGTCGGCACGTTGCTGTCGCGGGTGTAGTACGACACGCCTACGAGGATATTATGCTTGATCGGCCCGGTTTCGAACGAGCCGGAGATGTCGCCTCGATAGATGGTGTTCTTGTAGTCGTTCCCGCTGGTCATCGCCACAGTGACGGTCCCGTTTCCGGTATCGAGATTGTAGTTGCCGAAAGAGGAATAGGCGCGGCTGCGGGTCAGGTAGGACTGGCCGGCGGCTAGGGAAAGGCGCCAGTTTCTAGTGAAATCGTAATTGACGCGGGCCAGCAGGTTGGTTTCCCAGCCTCGGCCCTGCATCCAGGCGGCGCCCAGATTCTTCGAGGGGGACTGCAGCGGTGGCAGGGTGATAGCGCCGTTCACAGCGGCAGGCAGGCTGAACTCGGTCGGCTCGGTGACGGTCTTGAAATTGTATTCGGCGTCGAGAAGCACTTCCAGGCCGTCGAGGGGGCGCCAGTCGAACGCACCCGAAACGAAGCGCCGCGAACCGGACGTGCGCCTGATTCCCGTCTCCACCGTCGAGGCTCCTGCGTTGACACGCAGGCCGGCGGTATTTCCGAGGCTTCGCGAGACGTCGAAGCTGGCGCCCACCGCGCCGTTGCTGTCTCCCTGAAAATCGATGCGGCTCGTCGGAGCATTTGTGGGACGCTCGGTCACCAGGTTGATGATGCCGGAAGGCGTCGCGAAGCCGTAGTAGAGACCGGCCGCACCCTTGAGCACCTCGATGCGGTCCTTGCTCTCAATCGGCTGCTCGATCAGGTTCACGATCGGCAGCACGCCGTTCCAGCGCACGTTCGTGAAGTTGTTGAGCGTGATGCCGCGAATGGCGAGGTTGCTGTAGATCGCGCTGTTGATCTGCGCCTGTGTCACGCCGGGGGTGTTGCGAACGGCATCGATGACCGAGCGCGCCTGCTGGGCTTCCAGCAGGTCCTTCGTCAGGACCGCGACGGTGAGCGGCGTGTCACGTAGACGCGCATCGCGGAAAGTTCCGGCCTGCACGAAGTCGGCACTGAAGCTGTCGCGCCGGTCGGCGGTGACGACGATATCCTCGGCACGCGGAGGTTCCGGCTCAGCGGTCGTCTGGGCGATCGCCATGCCTGGCATCATGGCGATCGCCGCTGCGAAGCATAAGGCCGAGCGGTGTGTGATCCTGTTGTCGTGCATGTCGCGCCCCAATGTGATGAAATTTTGCGGGCGTGTTGCGCAAATGCGAGGCATTTGCAACTCATTGTTCCTAATTCCCGATGACTGCTGGGAAAGCTCAAGCAAATGGGGATGCCGTCATACCATGCTCAGTTCAAACCGATGCCCCGGATCTGACCGGAGTAGCTTCTTTCGGGTTGCAACCTCGACATACTAGGGTTGGCGCAGATGATGCGACAAATAAGCATCGTTGCGATGCTGCTCTCTCGCCTGCCGCTGAAATCGGTTGCGTCAGGTACGCGACGGAGCAATCCTTGTTGCAACCGATTCGCACTTGCGAGGCAAATCCGATGGCGGCCGCCGTCTGCGCGGCCAGGATCCCAAAGGGGGGATGACGAACGATGTCCGATTTTTGTACTTCTGCATGTGCACGTGTTTGCGTCCTGCTGGCCGGCGCGTCGCTGGCGATGCCCATGGCGGCCCTGGCCCAATCCCCGGCTCTGTCATCGCAAAGTAGTGCTTCGGGCATTCAGGCCACGAGGCAGGACGACGGCGCCATCATCGTCCTGGCTCCCAGCTTCGTGCCCGACGGCGCTATCACCGCAAGCAAGACCGACACGCCTCTGATCGAAACCCCTCAGTCGGTTTCCGTGGTCACGCGAGACCAGATTGATCTGCTGAACTTCATCGATGTCCAACAGGCGGTTCGATACACCGCAGGCATCGTCGGCGAGAACTACGGGCCGGACTTGCGCTTCGACTTTCTCACCCTGCGCGGTTTCATTCCGGTCCAGTATATCGACGGGCTCCAGGCGCCGGTCAGCTCGACGATTTCCAACGTCGGCCTCGACCTTTACGGCTTCCAGTCGATCGATATCCTCAAGGGCCCCTCTAGCGTGCTTTACGGCACCACACCGCCGGGCGGGATCTACAACCTGACCAGCCGTCGTCCTTCCGAGGAGACAAGCGGAGAATTTCAGGTCAAGTACGGGACCGATGACTTCAAGCAGGCGGCAGGGACCATCACCGGTGCGCTTGCCGATGGCCTCAGCGCGCGCCTCACCGGACTCTACCGGGACCGGGACAGCCAGACCGATTTCGTAGGTGCCAGGCGTGCTTATGTGGCGCCGGCCGTCACGGCGCAACTCGGGCCGGACACCTAGCTGACCTTGCTCGGACACTATCAATGGGACAGGGTGGAAGGCGATACCAACGGCTTTCTTCCGGCGGTAGGCGTGCTCGTGGACAATCCGGTCGGCAAGGTGCGCCGTGGCATCAATTTGGGCGAGCCGGACTACAACTTCTACCGCCGCCGCCAATGGGGCCTGGGCTACGAGCTGACGCATCGCTTCTCCAGTGCCGCCAAGTTCACGCAGAACCTGCGTTGGGGCGAGTACCACGAGTACCAGCAGATCATCTATGGCGCTGCGTTGGGTGCCGACAACCGTACGGTCACACGCAACAATTTCCCGTTCAAGGACGATACCCTCCAGTTCACGGTGGACAACCGCCTGGATCTCGATTTCGCCACCGGCCCGATTGAGCATCATGTCCTCGTCGGGTTCGACTACCGCAATTACCGCGAGGCTTCCGCGTTCTCGTTTACGCCCGCGGGAACGATCGACTTGTTTGATCCGGTCTACAGTCCCGGAGCCTACATCGCGCCCACGACGTTGACCGGCTCGACCGACCAGCGCCTGAAGCAGAAAGGGCTCTACCTGCAGGATCAGGCCAGGATCGGCAATCTGATCCTCACGTTGTCCGGGCGGCAGGACTGGGTGAAGACGGATAACTATGCTGCTACAGCCGCTATCCCGGTCAGCAAACAGGACAAGTTCACCTGGAGGGCTGGGGCGACTCATCTCACCGAGGCCGGCATTGCACCCTATGTCAGCTATGCCACCTCGTTCCAGCCTGTGGTCGGGCAGACGTTTGCCGGCGCGGCATTCAAGCCCAGCCAGGGAAAGCAATGGGAGGCGGGGGTGAAGTATGACGCCCGGTCTCTTGGCGACAATATTGAGCTGTTCGCGACGGCGGCGGTCTACCGCATCAAGCAGTCCAACGTGCTCGTTACCGATCCGGACAATCCGTTTTTCCAGCTCCAGACGGGAGAGGTCGTGTCCAAGGGTGTCGAACTGGAACTCGTGACCCGTATCCACAAGCAATTCAGCGTGAACGCGTCCTATACCTATAACGATGCCAAGAACGAAATGGGCGCCCGCGTGGCAGCACAGCCGCAGCACAAGGCCTCGCTCTTCGCCGATTACACGCACAGGAGCGGCCTAGGCGCCGGTGCGGGCGTGCGATATCTCAGCAAGAGCAACGGTGTCGTTGCGCTGCCCGGCGAATATACAACGACCGGAGGCGTAACGCTCCTGACGACTCTCCCTAGTCCCTCGACAACCCTGTTCGATGCGACGCTACATTATGACATTCCCGGATGGCGCTTTGCCATCAACGGCAGCAACATCTTCGACAAGCGCTATGCGGGACGGTGCAGCGGGGAAACGAGCTGCTTCTTCGGGCAAAGCCGCCAGATCATCGGAACGGCCACCAAATCGTTCTAGATGCAGGCGCGAGTAGACCGGTGATCGCGGGTCGAGCGAACTTTTCTTCGAGCAGGAGCCTTCGGCCTCCTGCTCGCGCGGAGGGCGAATGCAAGCCAATTTTCTGGCATGCCAGCCCTGATACAAAAGCAGCCGGCTTTTCTCACAAAGGCCGGACCAGTGTTGGGGGGAGGGTCAGCAAGAGCCGCGCTAGATACTCTCATGGGCGTCGGAAATGGGATCAGTGGGTACATAGGTCATCTATATTCGAACGTAGCGCCAAGACTGCGGGCAAAGTTGTCGAGCCTGACCTCGACCTTGACTAGGGGGCTATGCTCTAAAGGGCAAAAGGCCCTTTATGTAATACGCGGTCCCGAAATATGGTTGACGCCATTCGCTTGTCCGCGCATCAATACTCCGACAATTGGGAGAAGCGAGATGCCTCGATCATCGGGCATGTGGACAAGCGGGCTTGCCCTGGCCTTGATATCTGCGGGCACCGGATTCGCTCGTCCAGCCAGCGGCGAGGCTGCCGGGGTCGGCCGTGCAACTTCCGAAGTCACTGTTTCGGCAAGCGCCAATGGGCCTACCATCGATCCGAACATCTACGGCCATTTCGTCGAGCACCTGGGGCGCGGCGTTTATGAGGGCATCTGGGTCGGCCCCGATTCCACCATTCCGAATGTACGGGGCATCCGATCAGATGTCGTCGCGGCACTCCGCCGCATCAAAGTGCCGGTCATCCGCTGGCCGGGCGGCTGTTTCGCCGACGGCTATCACTGGCGTGACGGCATAGGCCCGGCTGAAAAACGGCCGGGCGGGATCAATGCGGCATGGGACAAGTCCCCGGAAACTAACGCTTTCGGCACCCATGAGTTCATGGATTTCCTGGATCAGATCGGCGCGAAGCCATTCGTTTCAGTGAACCTCGGCAGCGGGAGCGTGCAGGAAGCCGACGACTGGCTCCGCTACATGACCGCTCCACAGGACAGCGCGCCGGGCAAGGAGCGGGCGGCGAATGGCCGCGCGGCGCCTTGGGAGGTGCCTTTCATCGGCGTGGGCAATGAGAGCTGGGGCTGCGGCGGCAACATGACCGCCGATACCTATACCGCCGCATTCCGGCACTATGCGGCTTTTCTGCGGACCTATTCCGGCGAACGGGCCAAGCTCATCGCGGTCGGCGCGGATACGGACGACTTTGGCTGGACCGACCGGGTGATGGCCGGGGCGATGAAGTGGCGGCCGCAGCCGACGCCTCTGGCATTGACGACCGATCGGCCGCTACTATGGGGCCTGTCGCTGCACTTTTATACATTCGCAGGCAACGACTGGCACGCGAAGGGCCGAAACGTGGCTTTCGACGAAAACGGCTGGGCAGCAGCTCTGGCCCGCGCCGACCTGACCGACGAGCTGATCCGCCGCCATTCTGAAATCATGGATCGCTATGATCCCGAAAAGCGGGTCGCACTCGCGGTCGACGAATGGGGCGCCTGGTTCCAGAGCGAGAAGGATGCGCCCTCGCAGCTCTACCTCGAGAGCACCCTGCGTGACGCCCTGATCGCGGCGAAAAGCCTCAACATCTTCAACCGTCATGCCGACCGGGTGAGGATGGCGAACCTGGCGCAGATGGTGAACGTCATTCAGTCGCTGGTGCTGACGCGGGGCGCGGAGATGGTCGTGACGCCGACGTACCATGTGTTCGACATGTACAAGGTCCATCAGGGTGCGCAGGCATTGCCCGCGACGGTTCGGACGCCGGACTATGTGCAAGGCGCGGTTCGCCTGCCTGCCATCGACGTATCGGCATCGCGCGATTCGGCGGGCAAACTGCACGTCACCATCGCCAATCTCGATCCGGCCAGGGCGAACCGGCTGAACGTCCGGCTCGACGGTGGCCGCTGGCAGCGCGCACGTGCCCAAGTGCTCACCGCCGACCGGATCGATGCCCGCATCACCTTCGACAAGGCGGACCCCTTCGTTCCGCACCCCTTGCCGGCGCATCTCTCCGCTGGCGTCGTTCAACTCGATCTGCCGGCCAAGTCCGTGACGGTGCTCGAAGTCGAATGAAGTGCCCGGATAGGCGCTTACATGGAGAAGAGAAATGAAGGTAAAGTTGGCCTGCCTGATCGCGACCGGCCTCGCCGCGTTCGGCGCCCTGAGCACGTCCGGCGTGGCGCAGACCAGTCCTGCCAGCCAAGAAAAGCAGCTTGAAATCGTGCAGAGCCTTGCAGGCAGGAAGGCAATGCCAGTGCCTTCCGATAGCGCCCTGACGGCTTCGGCTTATCTCCTGGTCTATTTCCGGGACGAATCTCATTCGCTGCACATTGCGGTCTCGCGGGACGGTTACGCGTTTACGGACGTGAATGACGGTAAGCCGGTGCTGGAAGGCCGCGGGATTTCCGAGCAGAAGGGCATCCGCGATCCTCATGTCGTGCGCGGACCCGATGGTGCCTTTTATCTCAGCATGACCGACCTCCACATCTACGCCCAGCGCGAAGGCCTGCGCGAAACGGAATGGGAGCGGCCGAAGGAGACCCACGGCTGGGGCAATAACCGCTCGCTGATCCTGATGAAGTCTTACGATCTCATCCATTGGACGCATGCCATTGTCCATGTCGACAAGCTCTTTCCCGAAACCGCCCAGCTAAGCGCGGCATGGGCGCCGGAAACGATCTACGATCCCACCACGCGCAAGATGATGGTTTATTACACGACCCGCGATGGGGCTGGGACGGAACACATGGTCTATTCCTATGCCAACAAGGATTTCACGACGCTGACCCACGCTCCGCGTCCGCTGTTCACTTATCCCAAGGCGAACGTTGGTTCGATCGACGGAGACATCACCCGGATCGGAGACAAGTTCCACTTGTTCTACGTCGCGCACGAGCGGCCCGGTCATCTTCGCCAGGCAATCTCGAACAAGATCAACGGAGGTTATGTGTTCGATCCCCAACCAGTCGATCCCGAGACAGTTGGAACTGAAGCCCCCAATCTCTGGCGCCGCTCCGGCACGAATACCTATGTGTTGATGTATGATGTCTTCGGCGCGAAGCCGAACAACATGGGCTTTTCCGAAACGAGCGACTTCAAGACCTTCCGCAATCTCGGCAGGTTCAACGAGCCGGGGTCGCCGATGAAGGCCACAAACTTCACGGGTCCCAAGCACGGTGCGGTGATGCCGATCTCGCCGGTAGAAGCCGATCGGCTCGAACAGTATTTTGCCAAGCACTGAAGCGCCAGCGCATAGCTGCCGGCAAGCGCATGAGAGCGAGGCGAAGCAGAGGGGAAGCTGGTCTCGTCAACGCAGACCATGGAAGGCCATTTCCAGGCCCAGCAGCAGCAGGAAGATCAGAAAAAGCCGGCGGAAGAGCTGCGGGCTGATCCGTGCCCGGATCACCTGTCCGGCTGCCATGCCAAGGAGCGCGGGAACGACCGCAAGCGTCGAGGACAACAGATGCCCGATCGGGAATGCACCATGCCAGAACAGGCCGATCGAAAGCGCGGTGGTCGACACAGTGAACGAAAGACCCAGCGCCTGGACCAGATCATCGCGCTCCAGGTCCAGTGACTGGATGTACGGCACCGCCGGTATCACGAATACGCCCGTCGCACCCGTGAACAGTCCGGTGACCAGCCCGACCATCGGCGACAGCCACGGCTCCCATCGGAGAGAAACGCGAGGAGGCCGAGCCAGCAGGGTGTAGGCCGCATAGATAACCAGGACGATGCCAAGGCCCGTGGTCGTCCGTGCGGCGTTCCCTCTCGCCAAGATCGCAGAACCGACGACCGTCCCGATGACGATCGTCAGCATCATCGGCCAGAGGCGACGGATGAGCCTGCCGAGCTTCGGGCCTGCCAGAAGCTGCCAGAGGTTGGTGACGAACGATGGCACCAGCAGCAGCGCGGCGGCGGCCAACGGCGATAGCAGCGATCCCAGCACGCCCATGGCAACTGTGGGCAAACCCATGCCGGTCACCCCCTTGACGAGGCCGGCGGCAAAGAATGTCATGATGATTGCGGCGATTATCGGGGTTGAAGGGGCAAGCATGCGCTGGAGGTAGCGATCAGACTGCGGCTCACAATGCGGAAGGGCCGAATTGTGGCTTCGGCTGGAGCGAAGGCAGGAAAGGCATTAGAAACCCTCCATGCGCTTCGATTTTACCGACCTTCGCCTGTTTCTCGCGGTGGTGGATGCCAAGAGCATCACGCATGGCGCTGCCGAAGCAGGCCTGTCGCTGCCGGCGGCCAGCGAACGGCTCCGCGACATGGAGGCGGCTGGGGAGGTGACCCTGCTCCATCGCGGGCGCCGCGGCATAACGCCAACGCAGGCCGGCGAAATGCTGGCGCACCATGCCCGCACGATCCTGCACCAGATGGCGCAGATGCGGGGCGATATCGGCCAATATGCGAAGGGCCTGCGCGCTTCGGTGCGTAACTTCGCGAACACCGCTGCCATCACGGAGTTTCTGCCCGGGCGCCTTGCCCCCTGGATGGCTGCGCACCCCCAGATCGACATCGACCTGAAGGAGCGCCAGAGCACTGAAATCGCCAGAAGTGTCGCTGCGGGCTTCGCCGAAATCGGCGTGCTGTCGAACGCGGTCGAGATGGGTGATCTGACGTTGCGGCCCTTCGCGATCGATCGTCTTGTCGTCGTTGCGTCCCGGGAGCATCCGCTTGCAAAGCAGGCCCGGGTGCGGTTCGGCGACCTTCTCGGGCATCAGTTCATCGGCTTGGCGGGCGGGGCATTGCAGGACCACATCAACGGGCAAGCATCCCGCGCCGGAGCAAGACTGAAGATGCGAGTTCGGCTCGGCAGCTTCGATGGCATCTGTCGGATGGCGGGAGCCGGGGCGGGCATCGGGATTGTCCCCGAATCCGCCGCACGACGATGCCGGAGATCCACGGATATTGCGATCATCCGCCTGCGCGACGACTGGGCCACGCGCCATCTGTCATTATGCGTCCGTGACGAAAGCGACCTGACGCCGCCCGCAAAGGCCCTGTTAGATCATCTGTCACAAGTGTGCGAATAGCGTCCGGCAACAGCCGACCAACCTAACACATCGCCATCGACGATGTGACGGACAGCTTTTGGGTGGAATTCAGCCATTCGGCTCGCCGCAATCGGCCAGTCGGCAATGCCGTCAAGGCCATTGTAAGGCGTTTAGCGTGATGATCTCCTGGAGGTATCGCCAAGCTGGACCTTTTCGCGAGAAAGGGGTCAGTCGGTGTCCTGATATCCGCCTATGTCTCCACAATGCCGGCACCGAAAAAGGTACGCAGTCGGAGAACCTTCCTTGTCGAGCGCGTTGAAAAAATCATTCCACTTTGTCCCATCGAGCCCGCAATTATCTTGGATTGCCTGGACCGCCACTTCCCCCGCAGCCTCGAGTTCTGCTCGTCCTGCCCGCCCGAGAAAGGCGGCCGCATCGCCGCAATGGGTCCACCATTGCTCTTCCTGCCAAGCCGAAAAGCCGGGAGTGCGGCAGGTAACCTCCGTTACAACCTCGTCAGGCACGCTCTCCCAGGCGCCTCCGCCGCCGATGCCGATCTCATCGGTGAAGGTAGCATCGCAGGTCTGACTGGCCGATCCGTCGGCGATGCACCACGGACAAAATTTGTCCTGATACTCTTCGACGGCGTAGACGGGGCCGATGTAGATGAACCCACGCTTTTTTCCGCAGCACACACACTCGTTTTGAGAGGCCTCAACCATCCCGGTCGAGACGGGATCGGGATGGTACTTGAAGAACGGTAAGGTGCTCATGGCCAAGTCTCGTCCGAGGCGTTCGACCGGTCAATACAAAAGTGTGGCAGGTCAGATTTCCACCCTTCCCGGTCGTAAAGAGGGCATCATATGCGTCCGAAATCCGGAACGGCAGGATTATACGATTTTAATCCGGAACCGGCCTGTCCGGATCCCCCGACAAACCAGCCACGGCGGGCCGAGATCCATCTCCGTCCAAACCCGCCATCTGACCGGTTCTGGCGAAGCCGGCCTTTCGGGATCGTTGGCTGGAACAGCAGTTATGTCCACAAACCCAGGCGTTCAGTATTACCTGTAACGCCGTGACGGGGGAGGCTTGAGGGCGACCGGGTTGAGTGCTCTTCCTCAGCTGAGCCGGCATTCAAGGCCCATCAATTTGTTGCACGCTTCGGTACAGAAGCTAGGTAGGCAGCAATTGCGTCGATTTGCGCTGGCGTGAGGTCGACGCCTCCCATGGGCGGCATTGGAGAAGGGAACCGCTTGGGTTTGGGAATGCCGTCCTTGATGGCACGGCGGATGTCGGCGGTCTCACCTTTGCTCCAGAGCCATTCCGCATCGACAAGGCTGGGGCCGACAGGAGTGCCTTCGCCATCCGCGCCGTGGCATCCTGTGCAGCTGGCTCCGGCGAGCTCTCCGCGATAAAGCCGACGTCCCAATGCGATCTTCTCGGCATCGACGCCGGATGGGGCCAGCATAGCCGCCTTCGAAACTGGCGGCGAGGGACGGCGGGCTGTGGGCGAGGCGCCGGCGAGTGCCGCTGTCCGGCTGCCACGATAGGTGATGCGCCAGATACGGCCCTGCCTGTCGTCACTGATATAGAGCGCGCCGTCAGGTGCTACTGCCAGACCGGAAGGGCGATAGTCCGCCTTGCCCGATGCCTTGTCCGGCCCGGCGAAGTCATCGGCAAAGACGATGTGAGGACCGATCGGCTTGCCGTCACGCATCGGCTGGAAGACGACGTTGAAGCCCTGCTGAGGGCCCGGTGCGCGGTTCCATGATCCATGGAACGCGATGAACATGCCGCCGCGATAGACAGATGGGAACTGTGCAGCCTCGTACACCGCGATGGCATTCGGTGCCCAATGTGCCGGAAATGCCGCGACCGGCTCGCTGCGCCCGGCGCAGGGACCGACTGCCTTGCCGCCATCTCCGCCGTATTCGGGTGCCAGCACGCGTTTCCGCTGGCCCGGATCGTAGTAGCACTCCGGCCATCCGAAGTCGTCGCCTTGCTTCACCAGCAGCAATTCTTCTGCGGGCAGTTCCTGGCCTTGCTTGGCCGAGTAAAGCGCGGGCCAGTTTTCGTGCAACTGGTCCCGGCCATGTTGCATGGCGAAGAGGCGTCCGCTGCCATCGATCGTCAGGCCAACGGCATTGCGGATACCCGATGCGAAGCGGCCGTCGGTGGAAAAGCGCTGGTCCGTCTTCGTGGCGTCGAAACGCCAGATGCCGGCTCGAAGCGCTTTTTCGGCGCATGGGGTCTGGCCCGGTGCACCGGCCTTACGGTTCTCCGTCTGACAAGCGTTGGTCGCGCTGCCGCTGGTGACGAACAGGCTGCCATCGGCGGCGATGGCGATGCTATGCGAAAAATGGTCGCCTTCGGTCGGCAGCTCGCTGACTACGACTTGTTCTGCGCCGCCTGGTTGATGGTGAGCATCGTCGAGGGGGTAGCTGATGATGCGATTTCCGCTTTCCAGAAAGACGCGGCCGCGAAATACCGCGATCCCGGTCCCGCCGACCTGCCTGGCGAAAGGTCGCTCGATACGCTCGGCCTTGCCGTCGCCATTGGCGTCCTGAAGGACCGCCAACCCTGAAGGAACCGTCCCATCTTCACGGTCGGGAGCGCTGTTGGCATAGATCAGTCCGTCTTCGCCGGCGACAATGTGGCGGACGTGACCGATCTTGTCTGCGAAAACCGTGGCGCAGAAGCCCGCTGGGAGCGCAAGCCCGGCTGTATCGCATTGTATGGAGGTTTCGGCGTCCCGCTCCTGCGAGGCCTTTCCACAAGCGGAAATCGCCGAGATGGCGGCCATGCCGAGCAAGATGCGGATCGTAATCGGTGCCATAAGTGAAAGCCTTCGTCGTCGGATCGCAATGAACCGCAAGGTTTCCGTCAGCACTAATCTAGTATGAGAAATACTTCAACCGCCCGAAACTCCGGACATACCGGCATCGCGCGAGGCATTGCCGATCAGTGCGAGCATTTTTGCCCGCGCTTCCTCCGGATCGCCGCGCACAATGGCGTCAAAAACGGCGTCATGGTCCGGCATGGGGTCGCGGGATTCCTTGCGTTCGTCTCGTGCGAAGCGGGTGGTCCAGGCGACAACCGCAGTAACCGAGGTCGCGAGATTGATGAGCGCCTCGTTGCGGGTGGCCATCAGGATCAGGTTGTGAAAACTCTGATCCGCGGCTCGGCCTTCCGGCGTCAGCAGCCCAAACCGGCGCATTTCTTCCAGCGCATGGCCCATGCGCGAGATATCCTGGCCGTCACGGCGCATCGCGGCGAACTGTGCGGCGGCAGGTTCGACGACGGTCCGCAGTTCGAAGATATCCCGCAGGAATTCGGGTGTCGGTCCAGCCTCGAACATCCAGGCTAGAACGTCGAGATCGAGGATGTTCCAGCGCAGGCGTTCATTGATGCGCGTACCGCTCTTGGTGCGGCTGTAAACGAGCCCCTTGGCCGAAAGAACCCGCACCGCCTCGCGGTAGGCAGTGCGAGAGACGCCCTGTTCCGCGCTGTAGCGCTCCTCGCCCGGCAGGATGTCGCCGGGCTGATACTTTCCGCCGACAATGGCGATCGCGAGTTCGTGTGCGATCCGGTCGTGAACGGCCCGCGTGGGCCGGGCCGCGCGGAGTGACAGTGGGTGGTCGTCTTCCAAAATCATAGCCCTTCGTCTGCTGTCGAGGGTCTCACGTCAAGCCTTCTGGGCGGCCAAAATCATAACTAGTATGAGAAAAAATCGCGTATTTGGCAAAATTCGAGGAAGGTCCGGCGTTGATGCCTTGTCAGGGCGTGAAAATATCGACAACTAGTACGAGAAATAAAAATGATTCGGAGGGGTGCTGGTGAGATACGGTTCCAAACTTGGCGGCCTGTCGGCTGTCGCACTGTTATTCGCACAGGCCGGTGTCGCGCATGCGGGCCAGGATTCGCCCCAGTCGCGACCGGGTGCTCAGGATCAGTCGGAGAGCGGTTTGGAGGCCGGTGGCGCGGATGCAGCTTCGGCAGGAGACATCATCGTCACCGGTATGCGTGCGAGCCTTTCTTCGGCGCAGAACATCAAACGCAATGCCCAGCAGCTCGTCGACTCCGTCGTGGCAGAGGATATCGGCAAACTGCCCGATAACAACGTCGTGGAAGCGCTTCAGCGCGTGCCCGGCGTACAGGTCGCCCCGCGTGCTCGCGGTGAATCTGGTACCGTGCTCATTCGCGGCCTGCCTGACGTGGTGACACTCGTTAACGGGCGGAACATTTTCACGACGACGGGGCGCTCGCTCTCGCTGGCCGACGTACCGGCAGATCTCGTGGCCGGCGTGGACGTCTACAAGTCGCGCTCCGCAGAGCAGCTCGAAGGCGGTATCGCCGGCCTCATCGACGTGCGAACCCGTCGGCCGTTCGACTTCAAAGGCTTCCAGCTCGCGCTTGCGGGGAGGGAAGTCTACAGCCAGCAGCCCGACAAGATCGATCCTTACGTCAGCGCGCTGCTGACCGACCGTTGGTCCACCGGAATCGGCGAGATCGGGGCCTTGATCAGCGTCTCCTATCACCAGACGCGCTATCGCGACGAGACCATCTTCGGCGGCGGCTACTTCGGCTACAACCTCGACAACAGCCGTGCGCCTTACACGCCGGGCGTTCCCCTCGATCCGCGCGGCACCAATCCCGCCGAGCCCCGCGTATTTCGTACCGATGTCATCGGGGCGTTCGATCGCATCGGCACCCGCAAACGCCCGGCGGCCAATGCCACCCTGCAATGGGCGCCCGACGACCGGCTGACGATCCGCGCGGACGGCCTGTTCTATGGTTTTCGCGACAAGGGCAACGGCAACCAGAACTTCACCTCGATGAACGGTGCGCTGCTTTCGCCGCTCCAGTTCGTGGACGATACCAAGCTGGTGCAATCGCTCAGCATCACCGGCGGGCGCGTCGCCCAGTTCGGTCAGGCTTACGACAGCACTGCCGATCGTTATCAGGCGGCGCTTGGCGCGGAGTGGAAGAGCGGTGACTGGGCGGCCTCGACCGACTTCTCGTATACCCGGTCGAAGGCCACCGACATTGCCAACAATCTGGACGTGGACTTCATTGCCTCGCGCACGGACGCGGTGTTCAACAACGGTTCGGGTACGCCGACTTTCGTCCTGCCCAACGACGATATCGCCGACCCTTCGCGTTATTACCTCTCGCGCCTATCGACAACGCGCACGGAGGGCGACGGAAAGGAATTGGCCTGGCGCGGCGACGTTTCGTACCGCTCGCCTTTCCTGATCTTCTCGGGCATCGACGCCGGCGCGCGTATCAGCAAGCGCGACGCGAAGTCCGACAGCTTCACGCAGACCGTCAATTGCTCGGCCACGGGCGCCGTGGCTTGCTACACCATCAAGGCCGACAGCATCGCGGGCCTCATGACGCAGACCCCGGGCGGCTTCATGGAAGGTACACGCCCCTATGTGCGGCAATGGGCGACGCCGTCGACCAGCTACCTGCTGAACGCCATCGGTACGCTGCGGCAGACTTTCGGACTGGCAGCCACCGACCCGTCGTTCCAGGACACGCAGCACTTCGACATCACCGAGAAGAACTACGCGGGCTATCTCCAGGCCAACCTCGATATCGGGCGCTTTGATGGACAGATCGGCGTGCGCGTGATCGAGACCGACATTACCTCGAACGCATTCCTGGTCCTGCGCGGCGCGACTTCGCCGGTGACGATCCGCAACAAGAGCACGGACGTGTTGCCCAGCCTGGCGCTGCGCTACAAGCTGAAAGACAACCTGTTCCTGCGCTTCGCGGCGAGCAAGACGATCACGCGGCCAAGCTTCGCGCAGCTCAACCCGGCGGTGACGCTGACCCCGCCGATCCCCGGCCAGCAGCCGTTCGGGCGCGGCACCAGCGGCAACGCGGACCTCAAGCCGATCCGTTCGGACAACTACGACCTCTCGTTCGAATGGTACATCGACCGTTCCAGTTCGATCACGGCCACGCTGTTCCGCCGCGACGTGACGGGCTTCATCCAGTCGGTCACCTCCAACTTTGACATCGATTATCTGGGTACCGACAACGGCGTCTACCAGATCACCCGGCCCGAGAATTCGGGGTCAGGCAAGATCCAGGGGGTCGAGGGCGGCATCACGCTGTTCCCCAAGGGCCTGCCGACATGGCTGGACGGGATAGGTGTCAGCGCCAACGGCACGTACATAGACGGCAAGAACAAGGCGCTTTCGCCGCTGCCGGGCGTGACCGGATATCTCGACATTCCGTTCCAGAACGTGTCGAAGTATTCCGCAACCGCGACGCTGATCTACGAGAAGGGCGGTTTCTCGGGGCGGGCCTCTTACGTCTGGCGCGACAAGTACAATGCCGGGTTGCACTTCACCGGGGTCAATCCGAATTTCATCACCAACGGACAGATCAGCAACCTTGACCTGTCGTTCTCCTATGAGATCAATCCCGACTTCACGGTCGTGCTCGATGCGACCAACGTGCTGAAGAATCTCTACAAGACCTCGTTCGACGACCCGAAGCTCTTCTCCCGCGACACGGTTCTCTACACCCGCACGATCGCACTCGGTTTCCGGGCCAAGCTGTGATCGAGACCGTGCCGTACCCATTCAAGAGGATGACCCGATGACGATTTCCAGGGCTATCGCGACCATGGCCATGCTTGCGGCTGTACCGCAGGCCGTGCTGCCCCATGCTGCCTTCGCGGAGGAAACCCAGGCATCGCGCCCGGTGACGGTGAGCGTCGACGCGGCGCGCAGCGATGGCAAGCTCCCGCCGCTCTGGCGCTTTTTCGGTGCCGACGAGCCGAACTATGCGACGATGAAGGACGGCCGCAAGCTCCTGGTCGAACTGGGCAAGTTGAAGTCGGGCCAGGTCTATTTTCGCGCACACAATCTGCTAAGCAGCGGCGACGGCACACCGGCCTTCAAGTGGGGCAGCACCAACGCTTACACCGAGGGCAAGGACGGCAAGCCGGTCTATGACTGGAAGGTCGTGGACGGCATCATCGATGCCTATCTTGCGCGCGGGGTGCGACCCTATCTCCAGATCGGCTTCATGCCCGAAGCCTTGTCCAGCGCGCCCGCAGGCACGCCCTACCAGCATACCTGGCGTCCCGGCTTCGACTACAAGCTGATCGCCACCGGCTGGACTTATCCGCCCAAGGATTACGAGAAGTGGGCGGAACTGGTCCACCAGTGGACGCTCCACAACATCGAACGCTATGGTAGGGCCGAAGTCGAGCGCTGGTACTTCGAGGTCTGGAACGAGCCCAATTCCGACTTCTATTGGTCCGCCAGTCCCGAGGAATTCTACAAGCTCCACGACTATGCCATCGCCGCCATCCGCAAGGCGCTGCCGACCGCGCGGGTCGGCGGGCCGGACGTGGCGGGACCGGGCGGAACCTTCATGGACGGGTTCCTGAAGCATGTTTCCTCCGGCAAGAACTACGTTACGGGGCAGGTGGGCACGCCGACCGACTTCCTTTCGTTCCACGCCAAGGGCAAGCCCACGTTTGTGGACGGCCACGTACGCATGGGCTTGGCTACGCACCTGCGTGAGACGGACGGCGGCTTTACCAAGGTGCTGTCGATCCCCGCACTGGCAGGCAAGCCGGTGGTGATCGGCGAGAGCGATCCCGAGGGCTGCGCCGCCTGTCCCGGACCGCAGAATGCCTATCGCAACGGCACGATGTACTCCAGCTACACCGCTGCCAGCTTCGCGCGGATCTGGGAACTGGCCGCCAGGCGCAAGGTGAACCTGGAGGGTGTGCTCTCGTGGTCGTTCGAGTTCGAGGATCAGCCGTGGTTCGCCGGCTATCGCCAGCTTTCCACCAACGGCGTCGATCTGCCCGTGCTCAACGTGTTTCGCATGTTCGCCCAACTGGGCGAGACGAAGCTGGCGACGACCAACGCCGCGCAGATCCCGCTCGATCGGGTAATGGCGCAGGGCGTGCAGGGCGAGGCCGATGTCGGCTCGATCGCCACCCGGACCGCAGACGGCAGGATCGCGCTACTGCTCTGGCACTACCATGACGACGACGTGGCGGGCCCTGACGCGCAAGTCACGATCGATCTCAAGGGGCTGAAGAACGCCCCCGCCAAGGCCAGCCTGTGGCGCGTGGACCGCGATCATGCCAACGCATTCGCCGCGTGGCAGAAGATGGGCTCACCCCAGTCGCCCGATCAGGACCAGTATGTGAAGCTGGAGGCGGCTTCCAAAATGCAGGCCGAGGACGTCACGGTGAGCCGTAGCGGGAAGGGCGCGAGCGCGACGCTGCGCCTGCCGCGCCAGGGTGTCGCCTTGCTCGTGCTCGACGCGAAGTAGGGGCCATGGCGGGAGCGGCGGCGGCACCAGAAGCGGAAGGTCGGGCGGGCATGAAACTCGTGGCGGGGCGATGGACGATCGCGGCGATGATCGCTCTTGCCATCGCCATCAGCTATCTCGATCGCCAGACGCTTCCTTGGGCGATAAAGTATATCGAAGCCGATATTCCGATCGGCAACCAGACCAAGGCGTTTCTCGACTCCGCTTTTCTCGCCACTTACGGTCTGATGTACCTGGGTGGCGGCTGGCTGCTGGACCGTATCGGCACGCGGGCCGGGTTCCTGGCGATCATGGTGTTCTGGTCGCTCGCCTGCGCCAGCCACGGCATCGCGGGCGGGATCGGTGCGCTGGTCTTCAGTCGCCTGCTGCTGGGCATGGGCGAGGGTGGGGGCTTCCCTGCTGCCACCCGCGCCGTCGCGGAGTGGTTCCCGCCGGAACGGCGTGCTGCAGCGATGGGGCTCGTCAATGCCGGCACGGCACTCGGCGCGGTGATTGCCCCGCCGCTGATCGCCGGCGTGCTCGCCTATGGCAACTGGTTCGGTGTGGCGAGCTGGCGCTGGGTGTTCTTCTTGACGGGCGGGCTCGGCCTTGCCTGGGCGTGCTGGTGGTTTCTGACCTATCGCACGCCGCCTGAAATCATGGACGAAGAGATCACGCCCGGTCCAGCTCCGACGATTGCCACGCTGCTCTCACGCCGCGAAGTGCGCGGCGTAGTAGGGGCCAAGTTTCTGAGCGACGGCGCCTGGTATTTCTATCTCTTCTGGCTGCCCAAGTATCTGTTCGAGGCCCATGGTTTCGACCTGAAGCAGGCGGCCACAATCGGGTGGATACCCTACGCCGCCTCGGGAGTGGGCAGTCTGTGTGGCGGCTGGCTGTCGAGCCGGCTGCTGTCCTCCGGCCGCTCGGTCAACGCCGCCCGCAAGATCGCGCTTGGCCTCAGTGCGGCCTGTATGCCGTGGGTCATGCTGGCGCCGACGACCGCTTCGGTCGCTGCCGTGGTCGCGATCTTCAGCCTTGCCTTCTTCGGGCAGCAGAGCTGGTCCACCTTGGTCATGACCTTGCCGACCGACCTCGTCCCCCGCAGCGCGCTGGGGCGGCTGGCCGGGCTGGTCGGCCTCGGCGGTGCATTCGGCGGCATCGTCATGGGGCAGGCGGCCGGCTGGGCGCTCGACATGGGGCTTGGCTACGCACCGGTCCTTACGGTGGCGGCCGTGCTCCACCTGATCGCCTTCGCGCTCATCTGCCTCACCATTCCCCGCATTTCACAACTCGATTTCACAGGAAAGGTCCTGCCTTGAAGATCACCGAAGTTCGCACCCGCGTCGTCCAGTGGCAGGGCGATACCGTGCCGTTGCCGCCGCATTTCTGCACCAACCCGATGGACCTCGTCTCGCCGATGCTCACGCCCGAGACGATGGGCACCTTCACGTTCCACGGCTGGCTGATCGTCGAGATATTCACCGACCAGGGCCTTGTCGGCATCGGCAATGCGGCGCTGGCGCCGCTCGTGACCAAGCAGCTGATCGACCAGTACCTGGCGCCGCTGCTCATCGGGCAAGATCCGTGGGACAGCGAGTTCCTGTGGCAGCACATGTACCGCAAGACGATGGCGTTCGGACGCAAGGGCGTGGCGCTGGTTGCAATCTCTGCGCTCGACATCGCGATCTGGGACCTCATGGGCAAGGCCGCGAAGCAGCCGGTGTTCCGTCTGCTGGGCGGCCGCACGAAGGGGAAGATTCCGGTCTATGCCAGCCGCCTCTACTCGATCCCGCTCGACGAACTCGCCCAGGAAGCCGCCCGCTACAAGGCGGAAGGCTACAAGGCGATGAAGCTGCGCTTCGGCTGGGGCCCGATCGACGGCGCGGAGGGCATGGCGCGCAATGTCGAACTGATCCGCACCGTCCGCGAGACGGTCGGCGACGAGATCGACATCATGGCCGATGCCTACATGGGCTGGAGCCTCGACTATGCGAAGCGCATGATGCGGTTGATCGAGCCGTTCAATTTGCGCTGGCTGGAGGAGGCGATCATCCCCGACGACATCAACGGCTATCACGAGTTGCGCCGCTTCGGCACCACGCCGATCGCGGCGGGCGAGCACGAGTTCACCAGCTACGGTTTCCGCCAGATGATCGAGGCCAGGGCGCTCGACTACTTCCAGTTCGACACCAACCGGGTCGGCGGTATTACCGCTGCGCGGAAGATCCAGTCCCTGGCCGAGGCTTACTCGATCCCGGTCGTCCCGCATGCCGGGCAGATGCACAACTACCATGTCGTGATGGCGAGCCTTAACTCTCCCATTGCGGAGTACTTCCCGATGGTCGACGTAGAGGTCGGTAACGAGCTTTTCTGGTACATCTTCAAAGGCGAACCGCAGGCGGTGGACGGGCACATCGACCTTGACGACACTCTTCCGGGGCTGGGCCTCGAAATCGATGAGGATGCCCTCTCGCGCTTCAAGGTGATCGGATGACGACGATGAAAGTAGCCGTGCTCGGCCTCGGTATCATGGGTTCGGGCATGGCGCGGCAATTGCTGGCAGCGGGCTTCGAGGTCGCCGTCTGGAACCGCAGTGCCGACAAGGCGGCCCCGCTGGTCGAGGCCGGTGCGCGCATCGCCCGGACGCCTGGCGATGCCGCGACAGGCGCGGACGTCGTCGTCGCCATGCTCGCAGACGACACTGTCTCGCGTGCCGTCTGGACCGGCGAGGCCGGTGCCTTGGCTGCGATGGCGAACGGCGCGATTGCCATCGATTGCAGCACTCTGACCGGCGGTTGGGTCGCCGAACTCTCGGGGCTTGCCGAAGCCCGCGGCCTGCATTTCCTCGAAGCCCCGGTCACGGGCAGTCGCGATCAGGCGGCACAGGGCGCCCTGCGCTTCCTTGTCGGAGGAGAATCCGAGGTGCTCGTTAATGCGCGGCCGGTCTTCGATGCGATGGGCAGCACGGTCGTGCATCTCGGGCCGGTTGGCAGTGGTGCGACGGTAAAGCTTGCCAACAACTTCCTGTGCGGCGTCCAAGCCGCCAGTCTGGCGGAGGCGCTCGCGCTGATCGAGAAGCGCGGGCTCGACGTGGAGCTGGCGATGTCCATCCTCACCGATGGCGCGCCTGGCAGTCCACTCCTTAAAGCTGTCTCTCGTCGCATGATCGATCATGCTTTCGAGCCGCACTTCCTGGTGCCGCTGATGGCCAAGGATCTGGGTTATGCCGGACAGGCGCTGACAGAAGCGGGTATTGTTTCTGCTATCGCCGAGGCTGCAAAGGCACGCTTCATGGAAGCTGATGAGGCTGGGCACACTGACCGGGACATCGCTGCCGTGATACAACCGTTGCGTTCATAATCGGCGAAGCCACGAACGCGCAGT
>NZ_DAISLT010000031.1:0-72503 GCF_036820275.1 Novosphingobium sp. | reverse complement strand
GGCTGTCCAACCATCACCGCCTCCGCTGTCGCGCTCGCGCAGTGAATCATCTCATGCCGTCAGGCGCTACCGGTTTTTCGAAGTGTCCAGGTTACTGACCACTTTGAGAATCCGATGGGGGTGATCATTACGATCTCCCCCAGCGCTCATGACTTCACATACCCGACTATTCGCTAATTAGTTCCAAGCAGCAATGATTCGAGGAAAATTATCGACACAACCATCAAGCTGAACACCAATTAAGCGATTTCCGGCCTGAGCACTGAGGAGGATCGCCTGCAACAATTGAGCATGAGGATGATTATCTGGTAAGATATACCAGTCTGTCCGAGCGCAATTGTCCGGGTTTGCAAACGGACCGGAAAGCTTCACCAACATTCCACTGTTGTAATCTCCTGCGACACTAGAGATAGTACCGGTGGCCGATCCGGCTGCCAGTGTAGACGAACTAGACGTAAGAAAGATAGCCAGCACAGCGCCAACACTAAAGATTCGAGACATTAACCTTTCCAGAACACGTAGCATAATAAACTTATTCTCCTCCAATATCATTCCAATTGTGACAACAATTGCCTCACCAAGGGCTTGGAATCTTCTCCCTAGCACTATTTTGGCAGAAATGTGATTTTTGGAATTGCCAACGGAGATTTCCCTGATTCATGAGGAGCCAGCTTTTGTGGAGGCTGGCGATGGCAGAAGATTGGCGCAGCGATCTTGAGGTTTGGCGGGCGCCATTTCTCGCGGCTTTGCGGCACAAGACGCGGATGCGGGTGTGTCCAGCCTATATCGGGGGATTGACCGGCCCCGAGGACCGCAAGACCCAAGTTGAACAGTGCTGGCAGAACATGCGGGGAACGTCAGGCGTTAAGTAGCTGATTTTGCTGACAGTGGATTTAGCGGCAAAATGGGGTGTGATAACAACATTTTGCGTGTAACTGGCGGTTTGGTTTATCTCCACACGTGCAGGTAGTAACAACCTTGCCATGTATGTCGTCGAACGAGTCACTCGCGGGCACCGCTATCTTTACCTGGTCGAGAGTGTGCGCGAGGGCAAAACCGTCCGTCAGCGCACGATCAAGGCTCTGGGCCGCAAGGATGTGCTGGCCGCGAGTGGTGAACTCGACAGGCTGGCTGCCTCAATTGCCCGCCACGCCGAACGCAGCGTCATTCTGTCCGATATCGATGCAGGCCGGATCGCAGCTCGCAGGATTGGCGGCCCGTTGCTGTTCGGGCGCCTGTGGCAGCGGCTTGGTGTCGATGCGGTACTGGAAGAGGTGCTGGAAGGCCGCCAGTTCGGCTTTGCCGTGGAGCGCGCCGTATTCGTCGCCACACTGCACCGCCTGTTCGTCTCCGGCTCGGACCGAGCCTGCCTGGACTGGATGGAGAGCTACGCCATCGACGGCAGCGAAGATTTTGCCCTCCATCACTTCTATCGCGCCATGGCCTGGCTCGGCGAGGAGATCGAGGAGAAGGCAGAGGGGGGATTGGCACCTCGCTGCGTGAAAGACGTGATCGAGGAGAAGCTGTTCGATCGCCGCCGGGACCTGTTCACCGACCTCAGTCTTGTATTCATGGATACGACGTCGCTCTCGTTCTACGGCGCCGGCGGCGACACGCTGGGACGGCGCGGTCATTCCAAGGACCACCGGCCCGAGCTTGCTCAGCTGATCCTGGCCGTCGTGATCGATGCCCAGGGGCGTCCGATCTGTACCGAGATGGTCCCGGGCAACACGGCCGACATGAAGGTACTCATGCCCATCGTCACGCGCCTGCGCACCCGCTTCGGCATCACCCGCTCGTGCGTTGTGGCCGATCGCGGCATGATCAGCGCCGATACGATCGCCGCCCTTGAAGAGCTGGGCATGGAATACATCCTGGGTGCGCGAGAGCGCACAAGCAGCGTCATCCGCGATGTCGTGCTGAACGACACGGTCCCGATGGTGCCCCTGGTTCTCGAGCGGCAGGCAGGAGACACTCAGCTGTGGGTCAAGGAGGTGCGCGTTGGCAAAGGCGCAGATGCCCAGCGCTATGTCGTCACACTCAACGAAGCTGAGGCAAGGAAGGACAAAGCCGATCGGCAAGCGATCATCGATGGCCTCCAGACCCAGCTGAAGAAGGGTGACAAGGCCCTAGTTGGTAACTCAGCTTATCGCCGCTATCTCAAGGCCAGCGGCAAGACCTTCGAGATCGACATGGGCAAGCTTGCCGACGAGGCCCGCTACGATGGTATCAGCGTGCTGCGCACCAATGCCCGGATCACCCCGCTGCAGGCGGTCATCCGCTACCGTGACCTGCTTCAGGTCGAAGCCCTGTTCCGCGTCGCCAAGGCGAGCTTCGATACCCGGCCCATCTTCCATCAGTCCGATGCCGCTATCCGCGGCCATGTGTTTGTCTCGTTCCTCGCTCTGACGCTGGCCAAGGAACTCACCCGTCTTTGTCAGGAAAAGGGCTTCCAGCCCGAATGGCAGCCGCTCCTCAACGATCTCGATCGCCTTCAGGAAGCCACCATCGAAAAGGACGGCAAGGTCATTACCACCCGTACCCACGTCTCGGGCCAGGTAGGGAATGTCTTCAAGGCAACCGGCATCGCGCTGCCGGCCAATATCAGCGAGTTGCCACCGCAAACCTGAGCCTCTGCAGCTCAACCGACCCCAAAAATGTAGTGGTAACACTTGCGCCTGTGCGCCCATGCCATTGAACAAAAACGTATTTTCAAACGCACTGTTCAAGTTGGGCAAGAGCGTGCAACCGACTGCAATCCGTGATGGTGAGTTCCGCTACGACCAACTGCGTCATTTTGTTGCTGACGGGGTGTGGGAGAGTACGCGTAATTGCTCACGGGGTTGGCCAAGTGTAGCGTAACCGCCAGATTGTTACCGCGCTTTACGACCCTTGACGATATCAAGGGTTTCCGGATTGTAGATGACGTCTTCTAGGAAGGCCTCTTACTCTTCGGGTGAGCAGCGATTGTCGGCATGGAGATCGCGCAGTTCGTCGATGGCATCTGCAGTGATTGCGGTACAATAATCCTCTGGGCCGGAAGAGATGGTGATAATCGAGCCATATGTGAGATTGTCAGGATTGCTGACGATGGCATCGATCAGATCCGGGTGTTCGCCCAGCATGCCGGCGACGTAATCGAGCATGAAGACGTGGGATACGACAGCCATCAGGCGGCCTTCGCTAGCGGTGCTAACGGTGCCCGAGGGTGATGGGTTGCTTTTCGAAGCTCGGCACGGTAAAAATGGCCCCGCCGCGAGCATTAACCGATGTAAGTGGTTGAAATGCAACGTTTTATTGGCAGCACCCGTGCGTACGGTGCATTTCAAACGCCCTCGCGGCGTGCGTCGTTTCTACGCAGCGGCTTGCCCGCTGCGCTGCCTCGTGCCGGAAGGCGCGGGGCTCCCCGGGAGGGGATCCCCTGTTCTTCGCGGGCCAAAGGCCCGCAGCAAATCCTGCCTTGCGCGCAAGGCGCGAATTGCGGAAGATCAAGGCGGCGGGCAGGCCTCCTCAACGAGGAGTCTATCAATGCCCAAGATGTCCGAACGCGAACGCCTCGCCAGGATCGAGAGCGACCAGAGAAAGCTGGCTGAAGAAGCGGAAACCGTGCGCCGAACCCTTCGTTCGAGCTACGGGAGAATCTGTGCCGACCTTGCCGTCGAACGCCTGACGGAGCGTGAGTTCCGTGAGATCGTGAGCCATGCCATTCGGGGGCGGAGCCGCTATCACCCTGCTCAAGCCGCCCTCTCCAGCGGCCGCCAAATCCCAAACTGCGCCGGAACGGCGTCCCTGCGACGAGCACGGCGGAGCCGCGCGCAGGAGGCCGGTGCCCGACCAGGGCGCCGCATCGCCGAGCGACGGACCCGGCCTCTAGCCGGGTCCCTGAGCCCGGCGATCCGCCACCTCTCGCAAAAAAATGGAACCGGCGAAGGCCCTCGCCCTCGCCGGCTCCACCTCATCGGGCCTTCACCCCCGATGCCGGGTCTTTGCCGCATCCGTCGCTATGAAATGCGCCGGGATCCCGCCGTCCCTCACCAGTCTTGCGAGATGCGACTGGAGCCCCGAGCCTTCACAGACCACCGCCTCCACCGGCCGGAGCCGCATCATCGCCTCGTTGCGCGCAAAGCCCGCGCGCTTGCCCAAGCGCCGGTCGAGCGTGAACGCCACCAGCTTGGTTCCCGAGCGCTCCGCCCATGCCGCCGCTATCGCATCGCAGCCCTTGTCCTGTGCCGTTGTCGCAAGGATCATCGCGGGAATGCGGGTACGGATCGCGTCGAGTTCACCCCAGATCCGGGCGTGGTCTTCCCAGACCTGCCCTCCCGAGAAGAGCACGATCGGTCCACTCGGTGCCTGCGCCTCGATGCGCCGCTGCCGCCGCGCCGCGAGGAAATCAGCAGCTGCAATCACCGAGGCGGTGCGCTTGCCTGAGGTGAGCGTGGCGCGCGGCGCGGACCACGGATGGCCAGTCTCGGCATGGAACATCTGCGCGGCGTGGTCGCGCATGCACGCTACCGCTTCCACCGCCTCGTCGAGCCCGTGACAGAGCGTCTGCGCTTCCTCGATCCCGGCATTTGCAATCTCGCTGCCGTCGTTTTCGCGGACGCGTTCGCCGAGCTTGCGCGCCGCGTGATCCGCCTCGCCCTCGAGACCACTCGCCACCTTGTGGAAGCTGTGCACGACACCCCATGCAATACGCTCGCCGAGGGGTTCGAGGCGGGTATCGCGCAGCACATCGAAGAGCGTCGTCACCATCATCTCGATCGCCAGCTGCACCTCGCGCGCATCGGGCATCTCGGCGCAGACGCACTCATCGCTCACCGCCAGCCGCACTTCGCATGCGCCTTCCGCGAAAGCGGCGGCGAAGCTGTCTGCCGGTTCGCCAGTGCCCTCCGCGAGCAGATCGGCAATATCGGTGAAGCTGCGGGAAATCCTTGAAGCCTTGGTCATCGTAACCTCCTTGTCTTGAAGAGGTCCCTTCATCGGCACGGGCTCCGAGCGGCGGGGTCAAGGATCGCGGGGCTTCAGCCCCGTGACCGCGCCAGCGGCGATGGGGGCAACGATTTTGCGCAGCAAAATGGTGGGGCCCCGTCGTCCTTGAGGCCGACGCGGCCCCGTGCCACCCTGTCCAGATCCTGAGAGAGATGGGAGAGCTGGTCCGAAGGGGGTTCAATGCCCCCTGAGGGCCATTTCGGTAGGGCGCGCATGTCCCGGTTACGCAACAAGAAGCAGCGCATCCGCTTCGCTCTGGAAGCGGATGCGCCAGGTCTTTCGCGGGGTGCGCGAAGCTTTGCCGGCCTGCTGCTCACGGCAGTCACGGCGTCAGGATGCTGGCGGCAAATAGGCCTCGAAAGGGTTGCCTTCGTGAAGGTGCCCGAAAGGCGTGAACACGAACCCCTTCTCGTCGTGCCCGACCGCGCAGATGACATAACGCCGCTCGCCGGTCACCGCGCAGGTACATTCGAGGAGCGCGAGATGGCCATCGCGCGCGGCGCGTTTAAGGGTATCGAAATTGCGCCGAAAGGTGCGGGGAATTGCCATGACGGTGCCTCCTCAGGTGACAACGTGCAGACGAGGTCCGGGCGAAACGGCATTGGCCGTCTGGTCGCTTTTGCGGAAGGCATGGATCGGGATGCCCGCCTTGCGAAGCAGTTGGTAAAGGTTGGCTTGCAGACCCGAACCCTCGCAGAGCACCGCCTCGACCGGCTTCAACTCAACAAGCTTGCGGTTACGGGTAAAGGCAACCTTACCTCCCGAGCCATAGAGGCCGTAAGCGACCAGCGGCACTGCAACCTCTGAACGCGCAGCCCACGCCGCAGCGATAGCATCGGCCCCCTTGCGCTGCCCGGTCGTCACCAACGTCATGCTGGGTACGCGTGTGCGGATCTGGTCGAGCCGTTCCCATATCGGCTGCCAATCGTGCCACTGCGCCGGCCCTGAAAAGACCACGATTGGTCCTTGCGGCATATGCTTCTCCCGGGCGATCAACGCACGCTGGCGCAGAAAATCCTGCGCCGCGATCTGGCTCGCCGAAGACGCCGGAGAAACCCTGCTCCCGCGCGCGGGCGACCACGGCCAACCCGACAGCGCCCGGTACATTTCGGCGGCATAATCGCGCATGCATTCGAGGGCCTCACGCTGCTCGGCGGTGGAGCGGCACAGCAACTGCTTCTGCTCGAGATTGCCGGTAAACACCTCGCTCATGTCGGGAGACCGCGCCATTTCGCCGATCTCCTCGGCCAGTACATCTTCGCGGCGTTCGAGCTTTCCGGCCACGAAGTGGAACGAATTGACGAAGCCCCATGCCAGCTCCGCCGCCAGGGGCTCGAGACGCGTTCCGGTGAAAAGATCGAAAATTGCTGCGATGATGCCTCCGCAATCGGCCTGCGCGGCCAGGGGTTCCGGCATCTCATGTTCCGCAGGTGCATCGCCGGGCTCGGCTATCGATAACGGAATAGGGTCGCCGAAAGCCGCTCGGAACTCAGGCGTCATGGTCATTTCTGCATAGAGCGTCTTCAGGTCGGAAAAGCGATCGATGGTTGAGGAATGGGACATGATGCGTCTCCCGCGATTTGGGAAAAGGAAAACCGGGGGACGCATGACAGCGCCCCCCGGCATCAAAGCGTGGCTTCAGAAGGCGATCTCATCGTCGAGTTGTTCGCCGAGGCCGCCCGACAGCGAACCGTCGCCGTCCGCCGTGCTGTCTCCGAAACCGCCACCGGCGCCGCCGTCGCTTACGCCTTCGTAGTCGCGCCGGACGCTCCGCGTTGCGGGACCGAAGTCGTCACGGCGCTGGGGCCGGCGCCACGCGACACGCAGGCCCTCCTGCTCGGTACCAAAAAGCGCGATCGGCAGCGGTTCGGGAAGGCTGGGGTCATCGATCGAGCCCTGGAGGAAGGCCTCGCCGGTGGTATTGCGGGCGATGGCTTCCCACAGAGCGCCGATCTGGACCCAGCGATTACCGACGTTCAGCGCGACGATCTCATAGACCGGCGCGCGGTCGTTTTCGCTTTCGACGGGGCGCAGACCGAGGTGGGGCAGATCGATGGTCCGGGTCGCGATCGAACCCATGAGACGACCGCCACGGAGCTGAAATTCACCAATGTTCATCTGACTTCTCCTTTGACTTGGCGCCGCTCCAAACAATCTTGGAACGACACCTTCAAAGGTCCCCCTCTTCTCCCGCCCCCTCCCTCGCACAGCCAAAGAACGCCCGCGTGCGAGCCGCCCAAGCCTCCGCCTCCATCCGTTTTCGCTGGACGCCATAAGCGCTCCCGGTAACTGTGCCGGACTAACGCGGTTTTGAGGAACCAATCGTCACCACCCGGCACAGTCCTATCGCCAAAAGGTCGGCCGGATGGACTGTGCTATCCCCGCAGATCGAGCATCCATTCCTGCTGGAACCCGTCCTGCCTGTTGGGCCAAATGGCAGTCTTCCTGGATCTCATTCCAGTCGAGACGGTTCACGGAGTACGGGGCAAACTGGGACCTGCGTCAGGCCGAGCGACCGCAAAAGCACCCCCTGCCTTCGTTCTCGCATTCTTCCTCAGCTACTGATAGCGAGCGGGCTCATCCGCGAAGGACGAATATGCTGATCAGTAACTCGACGGTGCAGGAGGTCCGGACCCTACTGGCGGATCTGGAGATCCTTGTAGACCGAACACAGCTGCCCGTCGGCGAAGCATTCGATCGACCTTTGGCGAATATCGAACCGCGGCAAGAGGTGACTACTGACGAGGCTGAGCGGTCACAGAAGCCGTAACCCGGATCATCATCAGGGGATCGACTTCAAAAATTCCGTGCAACAAAGTCTAGTGCTCAGGAACTGGCGACTAGCATTAGGCTTTACATGGCGATCCATTGAGCAGACAAAGGCCGCCCCCAAACCCTATAAAAGGGAAATCCCATGTCCGAGACCGAGCAGCCTGAACTGGCACGTCTGACTGTAGAACTGCTTAGCGCCTACGTCGCAAACAACACCGTTCCCAGCGAGAGCCTTGCCGCGCTGATCGAAACCACGCGCGCAGCCCTTGCGGGCGAACCTTCGGTTCCGGTCGTTCCCACGCCCGAATACAAGCCCGCCGTAACGGTTGAAGCGAGCCTGGCATCACCCGAGCACATCGTGAGCTTGATCGACGGCAAGCCCTACAAGACGCTCAAGCGTCACCTGAGCAACAATGGCCTTACGCCTGCCGAGTACCGCGCGCGTTACGGCCTGCCGGCCGATTATCCGCTGGTCGCGCCCAGCTATTCGGAGAAGCGCCGTTCGGTCGCCAAGAAGATGGGACTTGGCGGTCGTCCTGCTCCTACCGCCGCAGCCAAGGTTGAGGCAGCTGCAGAGGCGGGTAAGCCAACCGGTAGAAAGACGGCCAAGCCTGCGGCGCAGAAGGCCAAGGCAGCAAAGCCTGCAACTGTGAAGTCGGCAAAGGCTGAAGCCAAGCCGGTCGCGGCTCCGGCAGTTCCTGCCGCAGAATCGGCGGAAGCTACATCCGCGGCAACGGCGTCGTCGACTGCTCCCAAGGCAGGCCGCAAGATGGCCCGCCCGAAGTCCACGGCGGCGACTGCAGCCAAGACCGAGACAGCGGCACCGGCCGCTCCTGCAAAGTCCGTCACCTCTCGCAAGAAGCTCGGGATCAGCACCGGTTCTTCCACCCCCGCGACGCCCGCGGTTGAACCAGCGAATGCCAAGGCAGCGCCGAAATCTGCTGACAAGGCGGCGGTGAAGGCAGCTCCCAAGAAGAAGGCTGCGGCGACGAAGAGCAAGAAGACCTCAGCCGCGAGTGCCGACACGGCTACCCCGGCAGAAAAGGTCGCCTGAGGCGAAAGCATAGGAGGGGATCTGCGCTGCCCGCAGATCTTTCTCCGAACACTTCAAAGAGACGGCGGGCCAGGATTCTGGTCCGCCGTTTTTCTATGTCTGCCATCAGCGCGGGGAAGGATCAGGATAAAGCAGGATTACCGTCAGCTGGCAGGACAACAGGAATTGCCCAGACGCTGCCTCGCTCAGCCGCTGGCTCACAATGCGGTGAACACCAGGTCACCGATCACGATCGGCCCGTCTGGGCTCAGAACGCAAACGCCAATTGATCGGGATGGACTGAGCGGCGACGGGTACCGCGTTCGCGGGCGCAATCCTGATCCACGGTCCCGAAGATGACCTTGATCATGTTCATGGCGCGTGCGTTGATCCGAGGCGCCGCTTCGAGACGCCTAACTGCCCGCGCCGGATCCCGATAGCCGATCGCCTTGCCGAGCTCAACCTCGGTCAGCCCGCGGTTCTTTCGCGCAGCAGCAAGTTCGGCGCCGGTCATCAGAAACTCCGTGGATAACTTGTAACTTGCATTGACGGTGCCAAAAGACACTTCACCAACGCGGAAAGGCCGCAGTTTATAGCCGTTTCCGGCAAGGTCCACCAGATCCGGCATTATGACTTTCCACGAACTTTCCCCAAGATATCTACACCCTTCGGGACGAGGGCCAGTCAGCAGATGTTGGTAGATGCCGCGACCTCCCGGCTCCAAGGGAGAGGCGCTACCCACGGTGGAAGGCCGCAGCATTCTACCCCGCTCCCGCCAGGAAGGGCGGCAGGAGCACCCGCACGACGCAGCCCAGATCGGGTATGGCCGGATTGAAGTACGGGCTTTGCTCCGCCCACATCCGGCACGTCGTCATCGCTTCAGCTGGACGAGATGCTAGAACGAAGACCTCTTCCTCGTGGAACAGCGCGTCTCCACAATAGAATTCTATGCGGGCGCGAAAACAGTCGCGCGAAGGCACGGTCGGCATCATCTGTCCTCCCGGCACAGTTCAGTTTGGGGGCGAAATGGAAATTTGGCTTGGCTTGCTTCGCCGGCTCAGGATGCCCGCTCGAGCAGTCGGCGGGCCTTGCCTTCCCATTCCAGACGATCATCCTGGTGCGGTTTTGTCCGGGCGACGGCGCTGATCCCTTGGACAAAATCATATATCGAGGCCGGGGGATGCCCCTCTTCGTTCAGCACCGTCGCTATGATCCGGCTCGTGTCCGCCTTGGAGAAACCGCGGGTTCGCAGGAATGCCGTTTGATCTTCATCGCTACGCGCAACCAGGCGCTCACGGGCCGTCCTGACGCCTTCAATGAAGCCCCGGGCCGAAGAGTTGGCAAACTGCTTGAGGGCCGGCGCTGCTTGCTGGGCAAAACGGCCTGCCGCAAACTTTGAATGACGGATGCTGATTTCCTCGAAGTTTTCGACGCCCCACAGGTTCCGGTTCATGCACACGGCACGCAGATAGAACGTTCCGATGCCAAGCGACTTCGATCCGACCTCGTTATTCCATGTGAAAAATCCGCGAAAGAAGAGATCTGGATCGCCATTCGGTAGTTTTCCAGCTTCGATAGGATTGGTATCATCGACGAGAAACAGGAATACATCCCGGTCCGAGGCATAGAGGGTCGTGTTATCATTCGTCACGTCGACATGCGGATTATAGGTCATCGAAGACCAGTCGAGGACGCCGGGGACCTTCCAGCGTGTATCGCCCGTGCCGTTGCCGGCAATTTGCATGACAGCAGCGACCAGTTCGTGATCCCAGATCCTGCCGTAGTCAGGGCCGGTGACGGCGCGAAGTTCCGTCCGGCCCTCCCGCGTCTCCAGCAGTTTGACATGATCGCCGCGGTGCGAGAGCAAGCCATGCTGCAGGTTCACGCCCGCCAGTGCGCCAGGAAGGTTGCGCAGGTATGATGCCGGCGCGCCGACCAGACTGCAGAGCTGCCCGAATGACCAGTTGGTCGGAGCGACCGGTTCGAGGCCGTCGGTAGGGATCAGCGTGAGCGCATCCGGATCGCCCGCATCCGCGCAAACCTTGATCCCCTTGCTTTCGACAACCCGTGTCGAGGCGACCTGTCCGCGCGCCAGCACACTGGCATAGAGATCGTCGAGCGACAGGAAGCGTTCGTCCGGCGGACGTGAGAACCATTCGGACGACACGCGCGAGACATTGCGCCCCTTGCTGATGTCGACGCGGTAGGGCGCGGAACCGGCTGCACTTGAGGTTTGCGGGGAGTTGGCCATGAGAGAATTCCTTTCTCGGATCAAGGTGCGAACCCAGCGTCCGCATCTCACCCCCTTCCATCCACCTCCCCTCGTGCCGGGCCACTGAAAGGCCTCTCCGCGATGGCGAGCATGTCGGCGTCCGCGCGTGTCTTGAGAAGTTCGTCGGCGCAGCATGACCGGACTGGGGCCGAACGGGCCAGTGGCGTGTCCATGCGCAGGTGCCTCTGCCGACGCCGCAACCGAACTCCGGCCATGCCTGCACGGATCAGGGCGTGTCAGGGCGTCCATGCTTCGTATTTCCGGCACGCGTGCCATCATGAAAGCCGAGATCCTAGAGACGGCAGGCAATCGCTGCTATCTCAGGTTCCGTACCCCGTCCCGCAATCAGCGGTATCTGCATGACGGCGAAGGGCGGAAGGTCATAGCGACGAGAGCGGCCGATACTCGGCACCGCCGCCACGCTCTCGTTCCCAGGCGGCAAGCCAGAAATCGTCGGAAGTCACCCCTGCTTCGAGCAGCATTTCCGCTGCCAGTAGCGGGTGTTCGGCGACGAGTGCGGCAAGATCGTCGCGGTCGCCAAGCTCATCCTGCCAGGACCAGGGTGCGTCATCGCAGCGTGAGGGGTCTCTGGCGATCACCAGCTTTGCCGTGTCGAACCGCAACATCGCCCCAAGCAGTTTCTCGCAGTGCCCCAGGTCCAGGGTTTCCTTGGGTCCGTGCTGGGAATAGTAACCGACCGAAATGTTGGTGCACTCCGGCACCAGGCCGGCATACTCGTTGGTGTCCGTAAACACACCGGAATTGTCCGGGCGGTAGCGAAACCCGGCATCCAGCTCGTTGAGCGCGGAAGCGAAGCTCGTCGCGAAGGCATCCGAGCAGGTGCGGCCGTAGCTCTGGTGGGTGATCACGTCGAAGAGCCCCGCCCGGTCGAAGGCTATGGCGGCATCGATGCCACCCAGCAATTGCGGCGTGGTTCGCCTGATCCACTGAGAACCGAGGCACCCATGCTCCTCGCCGCGGTGGAAGACGTAGAGCCCGGGACGGCTGGCCGCGATCATGTTCAACATGATCCACAGCCCTGCCCCGTCGTCTGCTCCCAGCGACATTCCAGACTTGCCGTGGCGTAGTGCCGCGATGCCGAGGTCGCTCACGGCGATCTCCTGGGCGCCGCCGCGCGCCGCGACAGTATCGACATGGCAGCTCCACAAGATACGCGGAGCGCTGCCGACGGCAATCATCCGGTTCCCGAAGGCGTCGGCTTTCATGCCGGGAACCCGGTCGAGAAATTCCCTGCAGAAAGCTTGTTCCGTATCGCTGTCGTGCGGCCGGGCCCAGGACAGTATTTCGAGCAGGCCTCTGCGGCCGGAAACGTGATGGTCCATGGTTCAGGCTCCCGCGTTCGAGGAATGGGCCGCCGCGGCACAGGCAGTCATCCCGGACGACAGTTGGATGTCATCTGGCTCGTCGGTGATTGGTTGTTGGCGATCCATCGGACAAACAAGGCTGCCTGCGCCGGGATCGGCCCGTTCTGTGTCCAGTTCAGCGCAATCATCAGCGCCGTGCTTACTCCCGCATGCGTGATCAGCTAACCGGCTGGGAGGCGCTCCCAGGAAGCACTGATAATCGTGCACGTGCGCATTTGCCTGGAGCGGATCGTCATCATCGAGGGGCTCGGGAAGACAACCTTCGCACAGCCATTCGCCTTGGTATTCGTAGAGATCGTCGGAACGAAACACGTCCCCCGTAGCGTCGCACTCGCGGCAACAATCGCGCATCCACCATTCGCTGCGATCCTCGAGATAGACAGCGCCAAAATTCGCTGCGCCGGCCTCCAGGACAGTGTGCTCGGCCCCGTGCGCATAGACGATCACAAAGTCTTCGTTTTCGGGGTACGATCGCTCGTTGTGCTCGCAATATGTTGAGTGGTTGCTGAAACAGTTCTCGCACCATTCCTCATAGGAGCCATCTGCGTGATGTACCGTATCATATGGCCGCGCCTGACCTTCGCAGCGGCAGCAATACCAGGGCAGTAAGCCTAACCCGGTCGTGCTTTCCGACGATATCGTGCCTCGACCGACGATCAAATACTCACCGCCGTCGGCAAGATCGTCGCCGCCGTCGATATAGGGCACAACGAAGCAGTCATCGTGCTCGATCCGTTGTAGCCGCGCTCCGTTCAAACCGCCCTCGCCGTAACCTTCCCGTTCCAGAAGAAGCTTGAGACGCGAGACGTCGCCGTAGATTGTCGTGTAGACTTTGCGCGCTGGCCACACGATGCTGCGTGCCCGGGCATCGTCACGCGCCCCGATATAGGCAAGGGCAGTGTCCGGCCCGGCATAGACGCGAACCGGATGGCACAGACTTTCGAAGTCGTCCGCCGGGTGTGCCATGCAACTGCATGGGCCGCCGACGTAGACGTCTTCGATTTCGTCGGCGTCCTGAGTAACCTTGAGCGTGTCTTCCTCCAGCTGGACGGAAAGGCGCGCGCACCAGTGCTCGATCGCGTTGTTATCGAGATCAGCGGAAAAGAAACGCTGCAGATACCGACCGGGCGACATGACAAGCTGGCGGTCGACCGCTCCTTTCGCGGCATTCTCGGTGAAGGCGATCTTGCCGGCCTGTTCCGTCGAGACATGGCAGAAATGCTCCTCGTGCCGGATTTGATACCAGGCCTCCGCGTGCCACGGCACCTGCGTGTACGTGCCGTCGGCAAACCGCATCCGCTCCCGGGATTGCCAATCGATGTCGCCGCTCTCGTCGCTCGCCTGTACGACGCGAAAGGCAACGCCAGGAAAATCGGCATGTATTCGCTTTCGGGCAGCCTCAGCCTCGCCGAACGAAGGCCAAAGATCCCGATGATCGCGGGTTAGCAGGCAAAACTCGGCCGGGACCGGGCGCCACTCATCGGTAGAGGGCGAATAGTGGATCTGGAACTGTGCCATGGACGTGACTCCGCGGGCCGTGACCCGGATGCGGGTACGGCTGGAAATCGGCGCGACCGCGCCAAAGGGAGCGCGGCGGCCGGACAAGCGGACACCCATCCGCATACCGCGCCGCCGCGCCGGTTCAGTTGGATTGAGAGCTGCCGCCCGATACGAGGATGGCAGCGCAGGAGCCCTGACCGGGAGGTTGGGATGGCTCCGTGACTAGATCATGCGGCGGCCGGAATATCCTCGCCCGCTTCGGGATCGGTGACTTCAAAGCCGGAGCGGGGACCGTCCGGTGCAACTGCCCTCCCGGCCGCATCGATGTCAGAAAGCGCCATCGGCTGCGGCAACCAGGTTGCGAGACGCTGCTTCGTGTCCGCGTCCGTAACCGTGTCTCCGGCGAACAGGCGCTCCGCAGCGGCGGCGAGATCGAACTTGCGGGATGCCGCGTACCGGCTGCGCAGTTCCACTCCACCGATACCCTCGAAGAGATCGAGTATCCGGGGCTTGGTCAGGCGATCGAAGAAGTTGCGGGCGGTCGGACGCCACCAGCTGGCGACATCGATCTCAAGCTTGCCGCCGAGATGATCGAGGAACGCGCTGCCGGCCTCGCCATGAGGTACGGCATGCAAGGTCCGGGCGACCGCCCATCCCAGCCATGCCGCTTGCCTGGCGGATTCAAGGAGGCAGAAAGCGTCATAGCGATCGACCATCGCGTCGTGGTCCTGCCAACTGCGATCGAGGCTTGCCTCCAACTCCGTCCAGGCCGCCGCCGCCGGCGTACCGCTTTCGAACCCTGCATTTCTGGGCCCTGCTGCCGGCGCCGCCAGTTCGCTGGGCATTGCATTCCATCCAGGACGCCTGGTCCGATCCGCCATGATGAACGTGGCGAGATCGAGGGCGAACGGTGCATCTCTGGCAACGTGAACGGAGAGGAGCTCGGACTTCATGCTCGCAAGCTCATCGAGCAGGCGCAGGCTGTAACTCTCACCTGCTTCTTCGGCTTCGTCCCCGTCGCCAGCTCCGTCCAGGGCATCATCCGGTCCACTGACGCCGCCCTCAGGTTCGTCGGCTTCGTCCAAACTGCCGGAATCGTCTTCGAAGCAAACGGCGAACACCTCATGATGAAGCCGGGGCCGTCCTTCGGCATCGATGACCAGATATGCTATCGCGTTTGCCTTCTGATCCAGCGTCAGTTGCAGCGAGGCTTCGATCAGGGTCTCCATCTCCTCGGCGAGCGTGTCGAGTTCGGTGCACTGTTCCTCGGTGTAGTCGTCCGAATCTGCCGCGCCGGCCTCGATCGCCTCGATACGAGCCGTGATCTCATCATGCCGCGCCTGCGCCTCGGGTCCGAGGGGCATCGGCACCGGCTCGATCACGGAAAGATGGCAGGTCTCGGAGTAGGGAATGCTGGTCGCCGCCACCCTGCGAACCTCCGCATAGCCCTCTCGCTCCCGCAGTGCCGCCGCCGCGGCGGACATGGCTTCGTCGGCAAGGCGCTCGACGAGCTCGCCGTCGCACCAGACCTCCGAGGACTCGTCGCTGAAGAGATCGGTGTCGATCCGCCCCCCGGCCGCAAGATAGGCATCGCGCCCGACGAGCAGGGCCTTGGGCGCGCCGCCGTTGAACGATCCCGTTGCGAGTTGGCGCCGGATTTCGTTGAGGTTGGAGCTATAGTAGTGCCCGTCGAGCTCGTGAAACACCTTGGCCTGACGATCGATGTCCGTCGTAGCAGCATAGGCTTTCGCGATTTCAAGGGTGATGGTGCCGCTGCGAAGTGCCTCGAACACCGGCTCGGCAAGATTAGCCAGGCGCAGGCGGCCCAGCACGAACCGTTCGGTCTTGCCGAACCGCTTGGCGAGCTCGGCAGGCGATTTGTTCTCGCGCTCGATCATGCCTTGGAACGCCCGGCATTCATCGGCCGGGTTCATCGGCAGATTGTAGTGGTTTTCGGCAAAGCTCATTTCAATGGCATCGCGGGTGCCCTTGACCACGAGCAGCGGGACCATGAAATCATCGCCCAGCTTGCCGCTGGCGATGGCGCGGTGGACGCATTCCAGGCGCCGGCCGCCCCCGACGATTTCATACCGCCCTTTCTTGCGCGGAACGGGAACACCGATCAGGTTCTGGAGAATGATGCCTGTCTCGCCGATGTTCGCTTCCAGCTCGGCATCGGCAGCCTCATCGCTTTGCGTCCTGACATTGTGCTTCGACACCGCGCAATCGAGCGCCCGGACGTAGAGAAGGTTTGTCGTCGTCATAGGATAGATCCTTCTGGCGGATCGGCTGAAAACCAGCCTGTCATCCGCCCCACCCCTTCTCCCTTTCCTCCTGCTGGCATCGGCGGCGCAGGACATCGTTCCAGTCGTTGTGACCGTCCCAGGGCCACTCGGTCCGCACCGCAAGACCGCAGCGGCTATAGGCTGCGTGCGCCTTTTCGGCTGCGATCCGTCCTGCCCGGTCGCTGTCGGGCAACAACACCACCGTCCGAACCTGGCTCGGCAGAGAGAGGACGTGAAAGCGGGTGCTGCCGAGCACGGCCCAGACCGGAATTCCAAGCAGCGCAGTCGCGGAGAGGGCCGTTTCGATCCCCTCTGCAAGGCCCAGCTCAGCCTCGACCGCAGAAAGCCGCACAGCGCCGGCCCAGAGACGCCCAAGGCACAGCCGAGCTTCCGGAAGGTCCCTGGCAAGCCCGAGGCCGTCAGCGCGCAAGAATAGGCGCTGCAGCGCAGTCAGGCCTTTGTCGCCGGCAACCGCCGCAAGGATTGCCGGACGACGCTCTACGGCTCGACCGCGACCGCGCGGTGTTCGTGGATGGAACCGCAAGGCCGGTGGATGAACGAAGAGGTTTCGGCTGCGAAGGTAAGCGGCACCTATCGTTTGCTGCAGCGGGAACGCCTCGTCCCAGAGGGCTCGGACCAGCATGCCCGGGCGCGGCGTGATGAAAACTGGTTGCCGCCGTTCCTGTCGTGGAACTACCCAGTTTTCCGCGCGGAGCGCTGCCAGTACCGCGGAGGTTTCGCATCCGGCGAAGCACTTGAAGAGCAGCGTCCGCTCACCGACGCGAACAGACAGGCTCGCCACTCTGTCGTCATGAGCAGGGCATCTGCAAATCCCACGGTCCTGGTGCCAGCGGCCGCCCAGAGCCGTGACGAGTTGCTGCCCAGCGGCAGCAAGATCAGCCGGAAATGACACGGGAGGCCCTCCTTCCAAGCGTTGCACCCACGCAGCCTCTTCCGCCTCCCCTTTTCACTCGCAGGCAGGTCACCGGGATTATGACACTTTTGGGACAACATGGTTCAAGATCACCGCCGCTTTCCTGTCATTCTGCCGTCAGAAAAAAGGCTTGGGAGACACCGATGGAAAGGGTGCGAAATCACTCGGATGGTGCCTTGACAGATCAGGGTGGGCGCCGCGCTAACGAAGAGACCTGCGGTAGGGCCACGCACGCGTGTTGGTGGCCTGGGAGAAGGTCGAAAGCGAAATGTCAGCGCGCGGGTCCCCTCAGCAGGGTGCCCCGTGATGGCGGGCACCGCGATCAACCGGGGGCGCATCGCGCTCCGCATTCGGCAAACGGGCGCCTGCAGGCTGCGAAGTCGAGGCTTCGCTCATGAAACCCGATATCCCGAAGATACCCCGGCCCTCCGATCGCCGGTTGATGATGGGTCTTGCGCAAAGCGGTCTGGAACTGCTGGTCAGCGAGCTCGGCCTTGCGCTCTTTCGCCAGCCAGCGCTCGAGATGCTTTTCGATCTCTACAACAAGCCGCAGGAGGAGGCTCGCTATCTGACTGCGCTGTGCGGCGTATCGAGCACATCCGAGCGAAACTCGCAGCGTATCGTCCACCGGATGGAAGAGCATGGCCTCGTCACGACAGAGTCGGATCTTGAAGATGGGCGCCGAACGATTGTAACGCTCACACCATTGGGGCGAAGAGCGATAGAGCGCTTTCTCGACGAGTGGGCAGCCAGCACCGAATTCACGGCACTTGTCGACGAACAACTGATAATCCGGCGCGTCACTTCGGCATTGAGAAACGGCGACTGACCAAGAGACTTGAACTTTTGTTCGAACGAAGGCAGCTTACGCAGCGCAGGCCGGCATTGAAAGGCGGGTACCGGCTGCAGGTAATACCTTCCACGCATGAACAGGGGCGGGACCGCACGGGTCGCGCGCAGGCACTGGATATTTAGCCCGCCGCCGGTGGTGGCCTAGTCGTGCGTACCTTGTTCTTTGATTTTGCCGATGACCCGGAGTCTGTCGGCCTGTTTGCAGCATCGTGATCGCGATGCTCGGCTTTGAGAAAACCAAGCGCCGCAGCGCTTCGCGAAGCTTGTTCGAAGACCGGAAGGAATTCGACAGTTTCTATCGCCGGGAGGCCCCTAAGTTGCTTCAATTCCTGAAGCGCCGGATCTGGATCGAAGAGGAACGGGCGGATCTCGTCCAGGAAGCCTTCATGCGCCTCCTGGCAGCCCGGTCAGACGCTGCCCGGGACAATCCGGGTTCCTATATTCAGGGCATCTTGCGGCATCTTCTCGCCGATCGGACACGGGCTTGGTCGAGATCCAGTGCTGCAAGGGTCGAGGAAATGCCCGCTGCGCCCGCGCCTGAAATGCCCGATGCAGCGCTCGAACTGGCTCAGATGCGAGAACTGTATCGCGCGGCCGTCGAGGCGTTGCCTGCGAAAACCAGGACCGTGTTCCTGATGCACAGGGCGGAATCCATACCCTACAAAGAGATAGCCCAGAACTTGGGCATCAGCATCCGTACGGTCGAGTGGCACGTGGCGGAGGCGGTTCAGCGCATCGGCAGGAGCCTATCCAGTGATGACTGAAGGCGGCAGTTCCTTTCCCCTTCCCGACCGGATCAATCAGGAGGCGGCGGTCTGGTTCGCCCGCATGCGGGGGCCCGACCGGCACGAATTCGAACGGGACTTCGAGGCCTGGCTGGAGGCAAACCCGCTGCATTCGATTGCCTACCAACGTGCCAGCGAGGTTTTCGCCATCGGCCGCTTTCTGGCCGCCGAGCACAGCGCGCAAAGTGCGCCCGCAAACGACAACATGTGGTCCAGCAGGGCAAAGTGGTTTGCTGCTGCAGCCATCCTCGCGATTGCGCTGATCATGGGCGCTTTTGTCATCGCAGGCCTGCCGCAAATGGAAAGTGCCGCACCAGCGCCACGAACTGCCATGACCGAGCAGCGGACGGACGGCCAGCACACGGCTCGCTACGCTGCAGGCGAGGAAGCAGGTCGATCCATAAAACTTGCCGATGGCTCGGCTGTGACCCTGACGCCGGGAAGCATTCTGACTGTGGCCTTCCGGCCGGATCGCCGAGAGCTTCGGCTCGAAAGCGGCGAGGCCCAATTCGATGTCGCGCATGAGGCCCGGCCATTTGTCGTTACAGCCGGCGGCGGAAGCGTAACGGCGCGCGGAACGATTTTTGAGGTACGCGTCGGTGCGAACCGGCAGGTAACGGTCAATCTCCTGCGAGGCGCTATCGATGTCGAACGTCCGCGCCAGGCGGACGGATCGATTGCCCCCTTCTCCCGTCTCGAACCAGGCGAGACTCTCGCGTTTACCGCCGCGAGTGGTCCGTCCCCTCTCGCGCCGGAGGGAAGGACCTTGTTCACGGCCGCCAGTCCTGATGGAAAAACCGAGCCGCGCACATTCGACCGTACGCCGCTCTATGCCGTCATTGCCGAGGCCGGTGAAGCGTCGGGCCGGACGATCCGGCTTTCAGACCCTTCGATCGGTCAATTGCGCGTCAGTGGCCGGTTCCGGGTAGACGACAGCGAGCAGGTTGCCGACCGGCTGTCGGCTCTGTTCGGGCTGGAAATCGAGAGGGAACCCTCAGGGGAAATGACATTGCGTCCCGTGAATTGAAAAAATTTCGCCTGATACCCCGTAGTCGCCCCAGCGGCAGCGATGCCTCCTGTAAATTCCAGTCAAAATGGCGGGATCCCTACGGGAGGGGATGAAGTGGTTTACATGAAAGACCGGGCCTATCCATTGTTTCTGAGCACTGCGATACTGGCCTCTCTTTACCTCGTATCTCCGGCCCGGGCTCAGGTGCACGAGAATCAGAACAGCCGTCAGGACTACAATCTCGAAGCCGGCGAACTTGGCGACGCACTCCAAGCCGTCAGCCGCCTCTCGGGTCGCGAAATCATCTTCAGTTCGGAAGCGGTGATCGGCCGGCATGCTCCTTCACTGAAGGGGGCTTACAGCGCGGACGAGGCAGTGCGTCGACTGCTATCCGGTTCCGGGCTGAAGGTAGAATATCGAAAGGACGTAATTCTTGTCGGGGGGCGAGTGGAGGGCGCAGCCGAGGCGCCCGAAGCCCCGGCGGTGAGCGCGGATATTCTCGTCACGGCGTCGCGCATCAAGGGCGCGCCCAGTCCCTCGCCGACCGTCATCACTTCGCGCGAGGATATCGCAAAATCCGGCGTCACCGATCTCGGGACCTTCGCCCGCACACTTCCTCAGAACTTCGCCGGCGGGCAGAATCCGGGGGTTGTCGGAAATCCCGGACAGTCCGAGAATACCAATTCCTCTTCGGCCATGAACCTGCGCGGGCTTGGGCCGGACGCAACGCTCACCCTGATCAATGGGCACAGAGTGGCTTATGACGCGGTGTCACAGGGCGTGGACATCGCAGCGATCCCGCTGGTGGCCATCGAGCGCATCGACGTCGTTACTGACGGCGCATCCGCGCTCTATGGTTCCGACGCCGTAGGCGGCGTCGCCAACGTGATACTCAGGCGCGACTACGACGGCCTGCTGACATCGGCGCGGGTGAGTGCCGCAACAGGCGGCGGCGATGTCGAAAGACAGGTCAGCGCGGTCGCCGGAACGCGGTGGAGTTCGGGCGGGTTCATGCTCGCCGGCGACTACCTCCATAGTTCGGCGATCCTTGCCAGCCAGCGCAGCTACACCCGCCAGATGGACGGATCGGCCACGCTTCTGCCCGGGCAAAGGCAGTTCAGCGCTGTGCTTGCCGGTCACCAGCAACTCGCCGCCAATCTCGAATTCGAGATCGATGCCCAGTTCAACGAACGCAAGTCACATGCCTGCAACCCGTTCCTCGCGACCGCGAGTTGCCTCATCAGCGGCAATTCCATCAACCGGCGGGTGCGCGCGTTTTCGGTGAGCCCGTCGCTCCGGCTGGAGCTATCGAATGGCTGGGATGTTCGCCTTGCAGCGACCCACGGCGAAAGCGCGACCAAGGTGAACACCCGCGCCTTCAGCGGCGGCAATCTCACGGCCCAGTACTTCCCCGACTACAAAAACAGCCTCGATGCAGTGGAACTCGGGTTCGAGGGCCCGTTGTTCGAGGCCCCCGGGGGCGAGGCGAGGCTTGCACTCGGTGGCGGCTTCCGCCGCGTAATTCTCGACGTGGACTCCAGCCAGATCACCGGCGGCGTGACGAGGCAAACCTACCTGTTCAGTGAGTCGCGCGACACGTACTTCGGGTACGGTGAGATGCTGGTTCCGCTAGTCGGCGCCGGGAACGCCATGGCAGGAATACACCGCCTCTCGCTATCGGGCGCGGTGCGCTATGAGCATAATCAGGGATTTGGCGACCTGGCGACCCCCAAGCTGGGGCTGATCTATGCGCCGATCGAGGACGTGACGCTCAGTGCGACATGGGGACGTTCGTTCAAGGCGCCGACGCTCTACCAGACCGGACAGCCGCTGCAGGGGTTCCTGGTGCCGGGCTCGCTGTTCACGCCGAGCGGGCCTGACGGCGCGCCCGCCATCATTCTGGGCGGGGGGCGCCCTGATCTCAGACCCGAAAAGGCGAAAACCTGGACGGCGACACTGGCGGTGACGCCCCGGGCGGTCCCGGGCCTCAAGGCACAGGTCAGCGTGTTCGACATCCGCTACCGCGACCGGGTCGTGACCCCGATTGCCAACCTCCTCAGCGCATTTTCCGCCCAGTACGCAAGTCTCGCAGAAATCTACCCCAGCCAGGCAGTGATAGCCGAACTCATCGCCCGCCTTCCCGACGGTCTCATCAACCAGACCGGCGCGCCTTATGATCCGGCCTCGGTGACGGCGATCGTCGATGACAGTCTGCGCAATGCGGCGCGCCAGCGCGTTCGCGGCATCGATCTCTCCCTCGCCTACACAACTGACATCAGCAGCAGGGACAAACTCGAATTCGAAGGGTCAGCCAGCTATCTGGAAAGCCGACAGGACCTCGGCGAGGGTGCTGCGAAAATCGAGCGAGCCGGGCGAATTTTCAACCCTCCGCACTGGCGCGCCAGAGGATCCCTGGCCTGGACACGGGACAATTTCCGGATTGGCGGAGTCGCCAGCTACATCGGCGGCACGACTGATGATCGGCGACCGGTCTTCCGCAAGGTCGGAAGTTTCACGACGCTGGATGTAACCGCCCACATCACTTCGAAGGATGAGCGCGGCGCCTTCGCCAACATTGAGTTCACGTTGGCCGCGCTCAATGTTCTCAACGAAAAACCTGATCTGATCCTCGTCAGCAGTGCAGCGGCGTACCCCTACGATTCCACCAACTACTCGGCGGTGGGCAGGACGGTCAGCCTTACGATCAGCAAGCGCTGGTAAGGTCCCATGGTCATGCGAGTGCGATGCGCTGCTCTGGCGGCGGCGGCTTCCGCTATCCTTCTTCAACCCAGCGCGAAAGCTGCGGCGGTCCTCCCGGACTGTTCCGACGTCGTGCAGGGCAAGCCCGTTTCAAGCGGCCCCGTCACCGCCCGCGATCTCGTGACTCTCGCCGACTTAGGGCCCGACGCCCCTGATCCCGGCGAAGGACACATCTTCTCGATTTCGCCAGACGGACGTTGGATCGCGCTTCAGGTCCGAAAGGCCGATCCGGACGCCAATGGCTTTTGCCAGGCGCTGGTGGTTCTGCCGGCGGATGGATCGGGTCCGGTTCGCATCCTCGACAGGGGCGGAGAGCTCATTCTTTCCAGAAGCGATATGCTGGGCCGAGCGGGCGTTGCGACGGGCCTCGTCCGGACTATCGAACCGGTCTGGTCGCCGGACGGCCGGCGCCTTGCCTATCTAAAGCAAACCCATGGGGCCATACAGGTCTGGGTCGCCGAGGCCGATGGCAGTAGAAGCCGCGCGGCAACGAGCGGCGTGGTTGAGGTGGATCGTTTCGCTTTCGATGCCGATGGGCGCACCCTGGTCGTTGCGCTTCGCCCCGACCTCACTGCAGAGCGGGAGGCCATCAAGCGTGAAGAGCGGTCAGGCTTCCGGTTTGATGCCCGGATTTCGCCCGGAGCAGGCGCCGTCCCGTTTCCCCGCCCGGGCAACCGGCACGCCTACTTCACCGTCGGTGAGGACAGGCGCATGATCCCCGCGACGCCGGGGCAGATCGCTCGGCTTGGCAGCAATGAAGCGATTCAATCCTTGTTATCGCAGCACGGCAGCAGAATCGCGCTGGCACCGACGAGCGGATCCCCCCTGCAACCGATCGTGCGGCTGCAAGTGCAGGATGACAAAGGCCGCATTTGGCCCTGCGCTGATATCGCCTGCACCGGACCCGGTCTTGTCGCCTGGTGGATGCCGGGCGGCCGCCATGTCCGCTTCCTGCGCCGCGAAGACCCGGCAAAAAGCGTAACCGCTGTCTACGAGTGGCGGCCCGGCGCGAGACACGCGCGGCGCTTGATGGCGACGACTGCGCTGCTCACGGATTGCCAACCGCACGGAAACGAGCTGTACTGCCTCGAAGAGAGATCACTCGATCCCCGGCGGCTGGTCCACTTCGATCCTTCGAACCAGCGCAAATCGGTGCTTTTCGATCCCAATGCCTCGTTCGCCGCCTTGCGAAAGAGCCGGGTGAAACGGCTCTTTGCCCGCAACAGCTTCGGCATCGAGACATTCGGAGATCTGGTCTATCCGCTGGGGTATCGCGTAGGCAAAACCTATCCACTCATCGTGGTCCAATACACCTCTCGCGGCTTTCTTCGCGGCGGAACCGGCGACGAGTTTCCGATCCAGGCCTTTGCCGCGCGAGACTACTTCGTGCTCAGCCTGCAGCGACCCGATGCCCTTGCTCTGACCAGCAATGCCAGGACGAGCGAGGAAGCCGAGACGCAGCTCCTGAACGGTTTTCGCGATCGCCGCAGTGTCCTTTCCTCCGTCGAAAACCTGCTCAGACCGCTGATCGTGCAAGGTCTCGTCGATCCGGCACGCATCGGCATCACGGGTCTCAGCGATGGCTCTTCCACGGTGCAGTTTGCAGCCGTCAACAGCACGATGTTTGCCGCCGGCTCGGCAAGCGGCTGCTGCTGGGAGCGCAGCCAGGATTTCCTGCTAAGCGAGGGCATCGCCGATCATTTCGCGCGCAGCGGTTGGCCGCGCCTTCTTGATAAGCGAAAGGATTTCTGGAAGAGGATTTCTCTCGCGCAGAATGCGCGGGACATTCGCTTCCCCCTGCTCCTGCAGATGGCCGATACGGAATACCTCGGCGCTCTGGAAAGCTTCACGGCGCTGCGCGAAGCCGGCCACCCGGTGGACCTGTATGTCTTCCGCGATGAACACCACATCAAGTGGCAACCGGCGCACAAGCTGGCCGTCTATGAGCGAAACCTGGCGTGGTTCGATTTCTGGCTCAAGGACGTGGCTCCGCCCGGCGGCACCGAGCGAGAGACCTGGATCCGCATGAAGCGAGACTGGCAATCGAAACCTCGAAGCGCTGCGCGCACGGAGCTGCCTTCCAGCCCGATCAACCCGCATGGGACCGAGGCTCACCCTTCCCGCCCCCTGCTCTAGCCTTCGGCGCCGCTGCGCTCCCGCAGTCCCAGCCAGTTACAGTGCCTTTCCGTGCTGATCGAAACCTCCAGTGCTCGATCCAACCCTCGATATCGAGGAAAAACAGCAGCGGCACGAACGAAGGGCCACGATCGGCTGCACCGGGCCGCAAGGCTTGCTCGACACCAGCAAGATCGATGATGCCCCGCTCGGCCAGGCGTCCGCCGAGGAGCCGATCGCGTATCTGCGGAAGGTTGGCTTCCAGGAGCGTGGAGGCAAAGCCATCCGGACCGCCCTTGACCCGCCGATCGGCCACCACTGGCGGTAGCCGGTCGCGGTAGGCGCGGCGCGCCACCGCACGGTCCCGCCCGCCTGAGGAACAAAGCCAGGTCGGGATAGCCAGGCATTCCTCAAGGATGGGCTGGGAGAGTAGCGGGTTGACGACAAGAGGGCCGGTTGCCGGATCGAACCCTTCGACATGGTTCTGGATGCGCAGGATCATCGCGATATGCGCAGCCTTTCCCGGAAGCGCGCCCTGCGGTGCATCGAGCCAGGGGTGCTCCGGCGATGCCTCTGCACATGCCCGGATGGTCGCATCCGAAAGGAACCGCAGATCCGGACGCCACTCGTAGCGCGAAGGGCCGCGTGCAATCTTCCGCGCCTGACGGATCGCCGCTGCAAAGCTGCAGCCGGTAAGCGCGCAGATGTCGCGCAGCGCCTGCCATGCCTCGCCCATCGAGGCTCCCGATCGTCGCAGGTCGATCAGTCCCCGTGTCGACTGGCTGAGGAAGAAGACATTGTCGCCGCCGTTGCCGGTGAAGAATGCCTCCGCGCCGCATCCCTCCATCGCGCGGCTCACCGCCGCGTTGTACGCCTGGGATTGCGTGCGCCCCGAGGGAAACGCCAGGTGGGAGACGCAGGATTTGCCCGGGTCTATGTCTTCGAGGGCATAGTACTCCTCGCGTAGCGGCACGCCGAGATGCTCGCAAAGCGCGCTCGCATACCGTCGTTCGTCGCCGACCGGATCGGGCGCTACCAGCGTCAGTCCCGTGATCGCCTGCTTTCGCCCGGCAAGGGAGGCTGTCACGATCGAGGAATCGAGACCGCCGGACACGCCGACCACAATCGAGGAAAAGCAGTTTGCCCAGGCCTGAACGCAGTTCCCGACCGTTCGGGACAGAGCGACCGCAGCGTCGTCCAGGCTGCCGGGGACGGAGGCCGGCTCCACAAAATCCCACGGATTCCACAGCGGCTGACAGCGGATATCACCTGCCGTCACGATCAGGGCGGAGCCTGGAGAAACACGCCGAGCTCCGGCAAGCGGCGCGTTGGGCAGCGGCAGGTCCGCGAGATAGATGTGCCGCGCCAGCGCCTCGTAATCGATCTCACCGGAAATCGCTCCGGCGTCTTGGAGCAGCGCCGCATCGGAAGCGACGAAGACGAGGCCGTCTGCCTCGGCGTAGTGCGCTGGCGTCGCTCCGGAAGGATCTCGTAAAACCATGACGGCATCAGCCGATACGAGCGCCGCGACGTAGCTGCCCCAGTAGCGCTGGAGAAGCTGCTTGGCCGGCTGCATTCCGAGCTCGAGTTCCTCGTCATGGCCTATCGGCCGGGCGCTGCCGAAGCGGTGGAACAGGGTTCCGCTGACAAGTCCGCACCCCGCACGATACAGCGCTTCGCTGCGATCGGTCAGTACGACGAGCCGGTCCTGTGCGGCGCGGTAGGGAAGCCCGGTCAGACGGGCGATCTTCTCGATGTGCACGTCGCTGGGGCAATCGCCCCGCGGCACCAGGATGAGATAGCGATGCCCTGTCATCGGACGAGTATCGGCGTAAACAGGCGGGCGTGATCGATGTTGTCATTGAGCACCGTTCCTGCGGATTGGACCCAGCAATGGGCGGCAAAAGGATGGCTTCTGACCCCAATCACGAACTTTGGCCGGTGCCCGTTCGCGTAGGCATGGAGGAGAAGCGCCAGTGAGCGGGGCAGGCAGCGATCCGCATGTCCGAGGAAAAGCCCGGCCCTTTCATGAAAGGCGGCAAGGTCTTCAAGGGTGTGGGCGGATCGGCGGAGCCCTCGATCATCGCGGCGCCTGCATCTCGAAACCTCAGAGAGAATCTGGGCAAAGGTCATTCGCGCCGTCATCCTTCTTGCCGCGATTTGCCGGGCGGCCGACATCGCCGTTCCGCGCCATCCTACCGCATCGCCTGCTGCGCTGAACGCTGCCTGGAGCGGATCGACAGTCGCGGCCGGAGCAAAAGTCCGGTCTTCTCCGGCAGGAACGATCAAGGCGCCAGCAACCAGCGCGCCAACGTCGAGAAGTCCGTCTTCGTCGAATCCTCCGGCGGCAGCGAGGCGCGCCAGAGTGGCGGCGGACTGCCCGGCTGCTGCGAAATAGCGGCCGCTCTCGATGTCGAGGAACAGGGCCCGGCCATCGAGGAGGCAGAAATGCAAGCCGGGACGCAGGCGGTAATACATGGCATTCCCCTCGATCTTACCGAGCGTGCACTCCCCTCACGCGAGGGAAGTGCACTCGTGACGCCATCAGTCGTCGGAAAGGCCGACCGGCTGCTGCTGCGGGCCGTTCGTATCGTTCAGGAGGACGGATCCGCCCTTGGTTTCCTCGACGATCGCGCCGAGATCGGCCAGTTCTTCAGCGGGCTGTTCATTGCGGTTCATGGTAGTTTCCTCTCGTATTGGCCGCAGGATTGCGGCAGCCCCTACAGTACCTCTCAAGTCGACCACGAAGACGCAGATATTCTACGCCAGATTGACGTAGAATACTGGGAGACCTTTTCCGATCTGCTGGAAACCGCGACGCCGCCCCCGTTCCTCCGCTTTTCTCGCGAGCTTCGTCGAGACCGAAAATCACGCCCCGCGCGGGTAAGTCAGGCGCTGCAAGCGGTAATTCGCCGCGTATGATAGGCAGCAATACGCCTGCGCAGCGCTTTCTGGACGTCCGAGACGGCCGGATTGAAGAGCCCTTGCAGCTCGCGAGTCGCATCGGCGAGGCTCATCGGGTCCATGATCCGCAAGTAGTGCGTCTGCGCGTTGATCGCGGCGATGGTCTCAACTGCGCGGTTGTTGCCCGTCGCGCCTGCCAGGCGCTCGAAGAGCAGACCGGTAAGCTGTGCCACCTCGACTTTATCCGCCGGCTGCGGATCCGTTGGAAACCCGCCAAGAATCCGGCTTATGGCGTCTGTCTTCAGGACCTGGACAAGTCCGGTGAGCAAGTGTGCGCTCCAGGCATAGAGCTGGACCTGCTCGCGGGCGCTGTAGAGGGTGACCATGAAGCCCCCCTCGACGTGCCGATCCAGCAGTCCCTCTCCCATCAGGCGGCAGGCAGCCTCACGTACCGGGGTCTTGCTGGTCTTGAAGCGATCGGAGAGCATCTGAAGGTCCAGTTTCTCGCCGGGCGGCATTACACCGGCGAGGTAGTCAGCCTTGAGCAAGGCGTAGATGCGTTCCTGAAGCTGGGGATCAAGCGCTGCCATTACCCGGCTACCTTCCTTTGAAGATGTGTCTGGAGTTCCACCGGGCGCCATGCCGGGGTCAAGGCACGCGTGAGATGCTCAAGATGCTTATGCGCAATGACTTCGATGCAAATACGCTCGAGGTCGCTGAGATCGCCGGTCGCGAGTTGCCGGGGAAAGGACATCTGCTGCCCGGCAAAGAGGAGCGGAAACAGGATGTGACCCGTCGAAAGCCCAAGCCTGTAGGTGCAGAGCAGATGGTCATCTAGCCGTGCCCTCGGATTTCCTCCCTCAATTTCGCGTAACCACCGAACGCCCATGCCAAGATCGCGGGCAAGATCAGCTTGCGTTATGCGCTTTCGCTTCCGTGCCTCTTCGATCTGCCGTCCCGACTGCACCTTGACGTAATCGAGCGGACTCTCGGCAACGGCAGCCGCGTTCAGTTGCGACATATCCGTGTCTCCTTTACGGGGAGAAACTGCCCGCCAAGGCCAATTCATCGCGGTTAGCTAGGGTGTGCATACCACCACTGTCAAATAGAACCTCAGACAACTTGTCTGAACTACAGAAACCGGGTCAGTAGAGTGATCCGGTCACCGCCTTTCGCAACTCACGATGAGGTGATCACGCGGTCGTATGCAGCCAGAATATCGCCGCGCTGCCCGCTAACGAGCTGGGTCAGCGCGGCTAAATAGATAGCGCCCAATGTCGGTGCTGGAGAGCCGCCGCTGCTCCGGCAATAGTGCTCGATAATGCCGGCAGCCATAGTACCCAAACGGTGCGGCGCACCGAGATGATGTTCCTCGGAACCGGCGAGCCCATCGTCCGTGACGGATCTCAGGCCGTCCGTTACCTGTTCGAGCGGACAGGCGGCGAGGTGCTCGACGGCCACATGCAAAGTCGTTCCCCAGGCTATAAGCGCACGGGTCTGCTGTATCAGCCGGCAATGCGAAGCGATCAGCACTTCGAGACCTGCCGGTGACAGCCTGAGTTTGAACGTTCGTGTTGCTCGGGCCATGACCACTCCTGGATGAGGATTTCCTTGCCTCTTCACAGCTTCTCGCCGGTAAAAACACATGGTCGCAGGGCTGAACCGGCACTGAAATGCCGTTTCTGTCGAAATCCGTCACAGCGCCGCCGGTTTCAGACCTATTTGAGATAGAAACGGTCTCTCTCGGCTTTGTTTCACCGCTCCGGCACCTTGGTGCCCTGCGCCTTGCGCACCCGTCAGCGCCGTGGTGCTATGCCTTCACGGACATCGCAGAACCCCCGCGCCGCGGGAAGCGAGCCCTGGATCATCGATCATCATCCATTCCGCACGAAATCAGCGCTGCGAGGAGATAGGCCTGATGTCATTCCTGCACCCCTTTATCATGCTCGCCGGCACCGCGGTACCGCCTCCGCCCATCCCGCCTCCCCAAACGCCGGCCTTCGAGCGCAAGGCGCCGCCTGCCAACACCCTCGAAATCGTCCAGCACGGCGGCGCTTTCATGATCCGGCCTGCCGTCCCTCCGGTCATAGCGTCCGAGCGCCATGCCATCGAACTCGGGAACGGCTTGCAGCTCGATCCCAGACTGTTCACGCGCCGTCAGGAGGCCGGTCGTGCTGCGCTGCGCTAGGTTCATTGGCGGCGCGGCGTTGGCGGCGCTCTTGTGCGCCGGCGGCGGAGCGGAAGCCGGCTCCAATCTCGAGGGCAGCAACGGCAATCGGGGGGGCAGCAATGCCGGCAGAGGCGACGGCGCAGTGCTGAGTGCTGCAGCCGCTCAGGCCGAGACGCAGCTGCGACAGAGCTTCACCAACCTCACCTTCGACGATTTCGCTCTGTCTCCGCTGCGCGGTCCTGTCTATCAGGCGCTCGCAGGGGGCCGAATGATCTACTTCGCTCCCGACAGCGAACACCTGATCTTCGGTGCGCTCTACGACCGCAGCGGCGCCAATCTGACGGCCTTCGCGCAGGATGCTGCCGCAAGGAAGCGCATGGGCGCAATCGCCCCTGCCGATGCCTTGCAGATCGGTCCCGAGGGCGCGCCCAAGGTCATCGAATTCACCGATCCCGATTGCCCCTACTGTCAGGCCCTCGAACGCTTCTGGCTCGCGAGGACGGCCGAAGGTCAGCCGGTACAGCGCCAGGTCTACTTCGTCAGCGGCATCCATCCCGGCGCGGCTGCGAAGGCAGAACACATCCTGTGTTCGCCCGATCCCGAACGCGAGTTCCGAGCGATCTATGCCGGTGCCGATCCCGCCCCCTTGCGTAAATGCAAGGAAGGTGCCGATCGCGTGGCGCGCATGGCGCAGGCCATCGGCAAGATGGGAATAACCGGAACGCCGACGCTGGTCGCAGACGGCAAGCTCATTTCCGGATTTCAGCAAGGCGAACTGCAGGCCTTTCTCGATACCGCCTATTCCAAACCCGCCAAGGATCCCTGACCGGATACCCGGCGCCCGGACGCCCGCCTGACGCCGGCCGCGGTGATCGCGCCGGCAAAACCGAGAATGCCGACGACTGCGTCCCGCCATGGAGCCGTCCAGCGCAGCCGGCGGCCGGAAACGACACCGATCGCTGCCGGCAAGGCATCCCCACGAGGATGGCTCCCTTTCAAGGAGACCTGAAATGAAGAAACTTGTCCTGGGAAACGGCGGCCGCGTCCATGTCGGCGCTGTCCTCGTCCTGCTCGCGGCCGCCATCGGCGCCGGGGCGGCTCATGCCTTCTCTGCCCCCGCTGCGGGCGACCTCGGTTACGACATCTACGATATCGTCGTGAACCAGGGCGTGAAGGGCCCGCTTGGCTTTGTCGGCGGTGTCGCGGCGTTCCTGTTCGGCGTCTCGCGCCTGTTCTCGAATATCATGATTGGCATCCCCACGATCGTGGCGGCGGTCTGCCTCATCAAGGCGGACTCGATCCTCCAGACTTTCGGAATGGTGATCTGAAACATGCGCCGCCCGGCAGCGGATAGCGCGCCGGACGGCCACATCCACGTGAGGCAACCCCGCCTCGCGTTAATCACGCCGGCACAGGCGTGGTGAAGCAAGGGAGAAGAGCGTTGGACGAACGTCTGCCTCAATACCTGCACCGTCCGGTCCAGATCCTCTGGTTCGACAGCCAGGAGTTCATCGTCGTGATGGCCACGATCTTCGTCGCGGTCATAGTCGGCGGGATCATCGGCTGGATGCTCGCCGGCGCTCTTCTCTTCTTCCTGCCGTGGAAGCGCTCGAAGCCGCGCGGGTTCATACCGCATCTCGCCTGGCGCTGGGGACTGACGCGCCTGCGCCGCTATCCCGGCCCTACCCAGACGCGTTTCTTCGAGTAACGCGCCGTGGTCTTTCCCTTCCGCCGCCGCCGCGAGCCCGAGATGATCGGCGACACGCGCCCAAGCTGGCACCTTCACCGCTATCTCAAGGGCTCGGCCAACCTCTTCGAGGAAAACCGGCTGCTTAAAGTCGCGGTCGTCGGTCTCTTCGGGATCACAACGGTCCTGGGCGGGGCGATCTATACGTCGAACCAGAACCAGCGAACCGTCGTGGTGCCGTTCGGCGCCGGAGGCGATCTCTACGTCACCGGAAACACGCCGTCGGCGGCTTACCTGCGGACGATGACGTTCAACATCGTCTCGCTCGCCGGTACCTATTCGGCCTATTCTGCCGATCGCCAGTTCCAGGAACTGCTGAGCCTCGTCCACCCCAGCACCTATAACGGGGTGCGCGACAGCCTCAGCCGCCTGCTCGACGAGCTCGCGACGAACCCGACGCTTTCGATCTCGACCTACATCCGTTCGGATCAACCGGTCACCTGGACGAAAAGCGAAATACTCGTGCCCGTCGAGAAGATCCGCGTCATCGGCGGCGTCATCCGCAAGTTCCGCGGAAACCTGCGCATTCGCTACGCGATCGACAGCGGTCGCTTCTGGCTTATCGCCCTCCAGGAGGAGAACTTCGATGCCGACGTCCGCTAGAGCGCGTTTGCTCGCGATCCTGCTCGCCCCGCTCATTCCTGTGGCTCCTACCGACGCACAAGCCCAATCCGCGGCAATTTCGGCCTTCCCGGAGCAGACCAGCCATATCCGCTTGTCGAACCGCGATGTGAACCATCTCGTCTGCACAGGCGGTGAGATCGAGGATGTGCGTTTCTCGGCCGAAAAGGGCCTTGCCGTCGAGCGCGGCGGCGCGGACGCCTGGATCAAGTTCCTGGTCCTCGAGACCGAGGACATGGGCCTGAAGACGCGAACCTACGTGACGGCGCCATCGGAGTTCTTCGTCACCTGCAACGGCGCGGTATACCCGCTTTACGCCGAGCCTTCCGATATTCCTGCCCAGACCGTGAACCTGCTCCCCGGTCAGGCCCAGCGCGCACGCAGCAACGAAGCCCTGCTTGCCCCCCTTGTCGAGGAAGAGCGCGCAGTCGGTATCGCACTGGCCGTCTTGCAGGACCGCATTCCCGCCTCGTTCAGCGAGGCCGCGCCCGCGCGGCAGCCGATCCTGCTCGAGAACCTACCGCAAATCTCGCTTACCGAGCGCCGCCGCCTCGAGGTCGAGGGGACGGGCCTGTCTATCAGCGAGTACCTCGTTACGGCGGCTACGCCGAGTCCGGCCCCGATAACGCTCGATGAGCGGGATTTCCTCAATGTCGCGCTCGGCGCCGACATCTTTTCGGTGACCCTTGATCGTCTCACCCTTGGGGTTGGTACAGATGCCAGTCCCGGTGGCGGGGACGCTGCGCGGCTCGTCGTTGTTCGCAGGAGCCGGCAACCATGACCGCTTCACCCGAAGACCAGCCCCCGACGGCACAGGGGCGCAGCCAGGCCCGCACCCCAGCAGCCTCAACCCATCATCACCAGAGCCTCGCCGATCGCCTGGTCTCCGAAACCCGGGACAAGTGGTCCGCCCTTACCTCCGATCAGCGGCTTCGCATCAAGCAAGCCGGTGTCCTCTCCGGGATCGCCCTGCTCGGCATGGGCCTCTATGCCGCGAGCTCGAGCGGCGGAAATGTTGCCCCCAAGGCTCCCGAGGCCTCCAAGCTCGACATGGGCGCGGGCCTTCGCGGTGACAGTCTCGAGGTCAAGCTGCGCGGCGACCTTCAGAAGATCCTCGATGGCCAGAGCTTGCTCGGCGACCGGGTTTCCGCGATCGAGGAGGGCAAGGTCATGCCGGGCTCCCTTCCCGGCACGCACAAGGATGGGCGCGCGGCCGCAGACGATGATCTGCCTCCGGCAATCCCGGTCGACATTCCCGACTTTCCCCCTCCGCCGCCTCAAGCGCAGGCAGAGATGGGGAATTTGCCCACACCGCCGGCAGTTCCAGGTGGCACCGGCGCCGCGCCGCCGGCTCCGCCGAGCGAACGACAAGTCGGCGCGATCGGCTCGGCAACGACCACGCTCCCTGCGGAAGGAGGCACGGCCGGCGCGGCCCGCTCAAAAAAAGCGAACCGGACGATCTATTTGCCGCCTGGTTTCATGAAGGCGCGGCTGCTGACCGGCATCGACGCGCTGGCGAGCCGGGACGCGACGACCAACCCTGAGCCCATTATCGCCCGGGTTCAGGCGCCTGCGGTTCTGCCCAACGACGTCAAGGCCAATCTCTCCGGCTGCTTTGTCATCGGCAACGCCACCGGCAGTCTCGCCAAGGAAAGAGTCGAAGTTCAGCTGGTCTCGCTCTCCTGCGTCGACTTCGAGGAGCACGCCGTCGTCGATCAGCCGATCAAGGGCTTCTTCGTCGATGCCGATGGCAAGAAAGGTCTGTCGGGCCGGGTCGTGACACGCGCCGGTGCCACGCTCGCGCGTTCCTTCATCGCCGGGACCATCGCGGGGATTTCGCAATCTGTCGAAGGGACCTTCGGCAACCTCTCGACCTCCGCGCTGGGCAGCGTGCGCTCGCTCGATGCCGGGGACGCGGCCAAGGCCGGGATCGCGGGAGGACTCTCTCGTTCCTCCGACAAGCTCACCGACTTTTACCTCGATCTCGCCCGGCAGGCCGGCCCCGTTGTCGAGGTCGGCGCCGCGAAGGACGTCGTCGTGGTCATCCAGGAAGGTCTCTCGCTCGAGATCAAACCCTCTGTCGGCGCCAAGCTGTGACGCAGCTTTATCCCCACACATCAGGAGACAGGTTCATGGTACCGATCTGGTCCGCCCGCGCGCGCAGCGGCGCGCCGCTTCTCGCCCTCTCGCTGACCGCCACCCTGCTACAGGGCTGCGCTGCGGTCGGCTCGATGATGTCGCCCTATTCGGAAAAGTTCTCGTGCAAGAACGATGATCACGGGCAGTGCATCCATCCCGAGCGCGCCTATGAAGATGCAGTCGCAGGCGCCGTCTCGAAATCCGATCCCCGCGTCACGACCGGCGCAGCAAAAGCCGCGAACACCGCCGCGCGGCGAAAAGGCGCGGCGACAGCGGGGTATGAAGGCTACCGCGACAGCATCTACCGCGAGCTGAAGGGGCTTATCGACGAGCCCGTCACGCCGATGCTGAAGCCGGCGCGGACCATTCGCACGCTGATACTGCCCTATGCCGACCGGACCCGACCGGACCGGCTCTACATGCCCCGCTACGTCTATTCCGTGCTCGACCGCCCGGTCTGGGTCGTCGGCGGCACGCTGGTGCGCAGCCCCGGCGCCGCAGTCCATGCGCCTGTGCTCGGACAAGTGAAAGAACCCGCTGCCGCACCGGCCGGGGGCGAACCGCAGCCCCCGGACGGGGAGCAGGATCAATGACCGCCGCCTCCGAACTCACGTACTCGAGGCTGCGCAGCGCGGTTCGGCGTGACAGCTTCGCGCAGTTCCTGCCGCTCCTCGCGTGGGACCAGGACACCGAGGCCTTTCTGTGCATCGACGATACCTGGGGCCATGCCTGGGAAATCGACCCAGCGGCCTACATGTTCGCGCACGTCCAGGCCGCGCTGCAAGGGCTGTTCAACATCCACTTTCCCGACGGGACGGTCCTTCAGCTCCACACTTTTGCCGATCCGCTCATCGACGATGCGCTCGATGCCTTCCTTGATCTCAAGCTGCGGGACGACCCGCTGATCCAGGCCTCTGCGCGGCGCACGCATGCCTATCTCGGCGAAGGTCGCCATGGCTTGAAAGCACTTCACGGCATCCCGGTGCGCAACTTCCGCACCCTGCTTTCGATCAAGACCCGGCGTCCGCTTGGGGAAGACCTGCGCCGTCAGGTCGAGGAACAGCTCTCGAAACTCGGCATCCGGCGCCTTGAACCCGAAGAAACGGTTTCCTTCTACCGCCGCGTGTTCAACGGCATCAGCAAGCCCGCACCGGGCGTCTTTGCGGACGGCAGCGAAGTCGGCGCGCCGCCGATCGCCCGCCAGATCATCGATGCGGGTCCCGATCTGGTGTTCGAAGGTGCCGAAGTGTTCCTCGGCAACCAGGTCGCGCGCTGCCTGACCCCCAAGGCGCCGGCCCGCCGCATAACCGCTGAACGCGCCAACCGGCTCATGGGCGGCATGCGCGGCGCGTCCGAAGACAGCGACCAGATCGGCGGTCCTTTCCTCTACACGCTCAATGTCCTGTTCGATCACTCCCAGTTCGAGATCCACAAGCGCGCCCAGATCCTCTCGGCGCAGAAGGCAGCGGGAAGCTTCGCGATCGAAGTCGGCAAGCAGATCGAGGAAATTGGCTGGATCCTCGACGAGGCCAGCAACTCGCGCTTCGTGCGCGTGATCCCGACGCTCTGGGTTTTCGGACGCGACCGTGCCCATGCCCGCGAACTCGCCGCACGCGCGAAGCGCCTCTGGGAAAGCGAGCCGCTGCCCTTCTCGATGCAAGAGGAGAGCTACCTCAATCCCACCATGCTGGTCATGAGCCTGCCGTTCGGGCTCTATCCCGACCGCACGACCTTGCGCCTGCTCGAACGCGATTTCCGGATGCCGGCCAAGGCTGCCGTACTGATGGCGCCGGTCCAGACCGACTTTCGCGGCGGCGGGCGTCCGGCCCTCCTCTATACCGGCCGCAAGGGCCAGCTCATCACGCTCGACCTCTTCGACCCCAGGATCAACAACTACAACTTCGTGGTGTCGGCCGAGAGCGGCGCGGGCAAGAGCTTCCTGCTCAACAACCTCTGCCAACAGTACTACGCCTGCGGCGCACTGATCCGCATCATCGATATCGGTGGGAGCTACCGAAAGCTCTGCACGCTGTGCTCGGGCCGCTACATCGACATCGGCGAGGAGCGCCTCGTCCTCAATCCTTTCGACATGGGCCTCGCGATGGACGGTGACGACAAGCAGTCGGCCATCACCATGGCGGTCGCGATCGTCGCCGAGATGGCCAATGCCTCGACCCGCAAGGGGGTGACGACTTCGGAATGGAACCTGCTCAAGTCCGCCGTCCAATGGACGATCGACACCGGCCGGGCCGAGCGCGGGATCGATGCCGTGCGCGAATGGCTCGGGACTTATCCCGAACTGGTGGGCAGCGCACTCGACAGTGTCGATCACCTGCTGCCGACCGCGCGCGAACTCGCCTTCAATCTGCGCGATTTCGGATCGGACGGCGCCTACGGCCACTATTTCAACGGTCCCTCCACCCTCGACATCCGCTCCGACGAGTTCGTGGTTCTCGAGCTCGAACGGCTGAAAGCGATGCCGGACCTGTTCAACGTCATCGTCATGGTGGTGGTGAACGCGCTCACCCAGGAACTCTACCTCTCCGCCCGGGACCGCCCCCGCTTCGTGCTTTGCGACGAGGCTGCCCAGTTCATGACCCGCACCGATGGGCAGGACCTCTCCCGCCTCGCCGAAGCCTTCGGCCAGGGGTACCGGCGCGCGCGCAAGTATCGCGGTTCGTTCGGTATCGTGCTGCAGTCGATGAACGACCTTCTGCTGTTCGGCGGCACGGGCCAGGTCATTCTGGAAAATGCGGCAACACGTTTCCTGCTCCAGGGGTCGACTTATGACCGGGCGGTCGAGAACAAGATCCTCGACTACTCGGGTTTCGTTCTCGATCTCCTGAAATCGGTCCGCAATTCCAAGCCCAACTACTCCGAAGTCTTCATAGATTCGCCGCTGGGCCTCGGCATCGCGCGGCTCGTCGTCGATCCGTTCTCCTACTGGATCAACACCTCGGCACCCGAGGATGTCGCGGCCTTCGAAAACCTCATGCGTCAGGGCGCCTCGCCGCTCGAAGCCGTGTGCCGGCTTGCCGGTGTCGACCCGGCCGAGGTTCTCGGGGAGGGCCGGCCATGACCCGCCTCGTTACCGCTCGGGACGAGACAGACGTGCTCGAGCTCACCCAAGAGGTCACGGCCGATCCCCGGATCGACGACCTCGTCGAGCAGCGCGTCGCCCAGCGTCTGAGATCGGAGGCGGTCCATTGGCGGCTTCGACTGGTGGTCACGGAGACCTGCATGATGGGCGTCCTCGTCTTCGCCGCAGGAAGCCTGCTCGGACACCCGGCGATGCTCGTGCTGCGCGCCAGCCTCATGGTGGCTGGATCCTGCCTTGCTACCGGCGTCCTCCTGGTGGGCCTGTCGGCAGGAACCATGCGTCTTGCCGATCGCATCAGGCGGAGGCTCGGGCGATGAACGGCCTGCTCTCTTCTGCCCCCTCGGCTCCGGCGATCCGGCTTATCGTTGCGGGCTATCTGCTGATGCTGCTGCAGATCGTCCTGCTGCTGCTCGCCGCCAGCCTCGATGCCCATGCGCGCATGCTGGTGTGGACGCTCTGCCCCTTGGGCGTCGGCTGCTTTGCCATGGCGCTGGCCGGCTGGCCGGGCAGCGAGACACCCGAAAGGAAGCGCCATGTTCGCTGATACGAGGCTCCCGCCTGTGCTGGGGAACCTGGTGCGCAGCGCATCCATCATGGCTGTGAGTGCTGCCCTGGCTACCGCCGCTGCGGCAGCGCCTTCGAGCACGATCGGGCGCACCTGGCCGATCGCCGAACCGGACGCGCTCTCGGAAATCGAAGGTAAGGCGGCCGCCCTTCCCGAGGGCTTCGGCAAGGCCTTCGGCCCGCGCGCGAACTGGAGCGCGATGAAGGCGGCCCCGCTCCCGGCAGCAACAGCAAGCCGGACGCGAAACGTGGTCCCCTTCTACACGCTCGAATTCGACGTCACGTTGCCGGGCGGAAAAACGCTCTACCCTAAGGGCTTCACCTTCAATCCGCTGACCTACGTGAAGCTGCCGCAGCGGCTGGTCGTCGTGCACCCGCGCGACCTTGCCTGGGCCCTCAGCACCGCGAGGGCCGCGGACTTCATTCTCCTCGCGGCGCACGGCGCGAACCAGAGCGATCCTATCGAACTCGGAGAAAAGGCCGGACGGCCGATCTTCATCCTGGAGGAACGGGTGAAAGCCCGGCTCGGCCTTAAGGTTGCGCCGGTTATCGTCGCGCAGTCCGGCACGCACCTCGTCCTCAGGGAATATGGCCGAGAAGCGCTCAAGGCGCAGAAGGGGACGGCGCAATGACCCCCAGAAACACACTCCTCCTTGCGGCGCTCACCATAACCTGGATCGGAGCAATGGCCCTCCCGGATGATGCCCACGCCTCCAAATGCGAAGCGGGCACGGTCTTCAATCCCATCACCAAAGTGCACTGGACCTGCATCTTTCCGATCACCATCGGCGGCGTACGTGTCGGCAGCTACGACAAGCTCGACAAGGAACTCGACGCGCAGTCGGCATCCAAGCCGCTCTGCGCCTGCCGCAAGGGCCTCGAGGTCACGCTCGGGATCAAGGTCTCGTACTGGTCGCCCAACCGCATGATCGATGTCGTCACCGAGCCGGGCTGCATGATGGCGCTCGGCGCCGACATCATGCCGACAGGCGGCAAGCTACAGGGCAGCCAGTCCTCGATCGCGGACGGCACGCAGACCCGCAAGATGTTCGCGCAGATGCACTATTACATCTCGCCGGTCTGGGCGATGCTCGACATGTTCACCGACCTGCCCTGTCTGGAGAACGACGGCTTCGATGTCGCGCTCATGACCGAAGTCCTGCCGACCTGGCAGTCGGCCACGCTCGGCGCCATCATCCAGCCCGAAGGCATCCTGTTCGGCAATCCCGCCGCAGGCCTCGCCTGCATGGGCGACAGCGCGGCGGCGGCAGCCGGCAAGGTGATCGATCCGCTGTTCTGGTGCATGGGCTCCTGGGGCGCGACTTACCCCATCGCCGGTGACATCCATTTCGGCGACAGTGTCGAGGCCTGGGCCGGCCTCGCGGCGCGCGGAACCTTTATGATGGGGCGCCTCGGCGCGCTCACCGTCAGTTCCGCCGACGGCTGCTCGTTCATCCCGCAGCCGATCTGGACCAAGTCGCGCTACAAGTTCCAGCTCATGGAGCCGGTGAAGGCCGGCAAGTGCGTCAATGTTGGCAGGCCCGGCGCGCTCTGGAGTTCAGGCAAGCATGCACCGGGCAAGGACAATGCCCAGTTCATGCTCTTCGAAAAGGTGATCTGCTGTGCCGGGATCTCGGCGCCATGAGCAGATCGCTCTCCCCAAGTCCCGCACAGAGTGTCCGTTCCCCCCGGAGGCCTGTCCGCCAAGGCCCAGACGGCCCGCGGTTTCTGTGCAGGACCGGAGCCGTGTCGCTGCTTCCCCTGAGCGGCACGGCTCCAACCTCGGCCAGTGCGGCCACCTCCCTCCTGGATCGACGCGGGCATTCCCTCTCCGCCTGCCAAGTCGTTCTGGCCGCACTGGCCTCCCTGTCCGTTTCCGGGCCCATTCCCACGGCCGCGGCACAAACCATGGAAGAACGCGCCCGCGCCGCCGCCGCAGCCTCCCGGACCAAATCGAGCGAAAGCGACGCGATCACGCGCAACTACCTGACGCCGGGGCTTGCCGGACAGGCGGTCACGACCGTCGATGGTAGCCGCTCGTTCACCCCAAGCCTTGCCTGCCGGAGGACTGCCAGCCTGCTCGAAGTCTTGGTCCAACCTGCCAGTACCGGCGACCTGACGGCGGTCAGCATCGCCCGGGATACCGATCTCGACGGAACCTTCGACAGCCGCTGGCAGCTGCCGGTACCGGTCTCGGGCATCTGCGCCAACGGCGTGATCGCCTGCGATCCCGGGACCTGGAATGCCTGCAAGAGCTACCGCTGGCACGCCGACGCCTCAGGGAGCCTGACGCTGCAATCGGCTGAGCTCGCTGAACTTGCCGGGTGCTATTGCATCAACGGGAGCTGCGGGGCCAATCTGGCCTGGTCCAACATGAGCGGCGTGCTACGCGATCTCGGCGGCGGCATGATCGGCGCGCTGACCACCTCAGATCCGCGCTACGGCGTGACCGAGGCGGTCATCGACGGCCCCTCGATCCGTTATGTCGGGGCGCAGTCCACGGCATGTGCCGCCAGCCCGAGCCTTGCACAACCCGGCTACCGGGCAAATCCCGCGCCGATGGCGTCCGACGCCTATGCCGTGTCTTCGGGCAGTTCTGTCTTCCAGGCACTCGCCGCCTCGCAGGTGGGCACCGGAACTTCGCTTCAGTATCGCCGCTGTTCAGCCGAGCGCACGGTGACCGTGCTCAGCGCCAAACCCGGTGAGATCATCAGCCGGACGTCCGGTGGGTATTCGACGGTCGGCAGCGGTACCTCGCTCGACTTCCTGATGGGCTCCCCTTCAGACAACAGCCTGTCGGCAAGCGGCTGCAAGCTCATCGACTTTCGCATGACGCTGGATGTCCGCGATCCGGCTCGCATCGTGAATGCACGGCTTGCGCGGTGGTTCGCAGACGACTGGGCACAGATCCGGATCGACGGCGAGGTGGTAGCCTCCGGGCCGCAAGCCTGGACCTCCTCGGGATTGCCGCCGGGAAAATGCGAGCAGAAGAAGACCTACACGCAAACTCCGAACCTCGACATCACCTCGCGGCTGACCGCCGGAACCCACGAGATCTGGCTGCACGTTGCCGTGGCCGACGAGGGGGAGGCGTTCGCGCAAATTCATGTCGATGTCGACGACAGCTGCAAGACGGTCGAGCAGCTCGTCGACGGCTGCGCCGTCATTGCAGACGACCCGCAGTGCCGCCTCGACAGCGAGACGGTCGACGGCGTTCAGACCTTCATCAAGGGTGTGGCGACCGGTCTTAAACCCCTGTCCCAGACCCGGCAGCTGGGCGAGCCCGCCTGTCCTGTCGAACTCACCCGGGATTTCTTCCAAAAGGACAGAACCTATCGCTGCACCTCGGTCGAGGCGCCGCTGCCGGACACGAGCCGCGGTGCTTACATCATCGATCATTCGACCGAAGCCCTGCTCGCCGATCGGGCACGCCGGAACGATGGAAGTTTCTCCGAGACCACCCGTCCCTTCTCGCTTCCCGATCGCGGTTCGGTCGCGGCCTGCGAACCGATCTGCAAGACACGGAAAGCCGCCGCCAATGACGGCGTGGCAGCAGACGGCATTGTCGCCGGTCGTCAGAATGTGCCGGTCGGCGAAGAAATCCACTTCCACGCCTGCACCGATGACAACCGGTGCCCGGCAGGCCCCGGCGAGGAGATCGTCTCCGCATGCGGTTGCCTCGACGATTTTCCGGAAGCGGTCGCCATGATGCAGACCGTGCGGCTTGCCGGAGCCGATCTCGTTTGCACGCAGGTCACGCCATGAAGGTGCTGCGTCACTCCGCTCGCACCGCCCCTGGCCTCGCCGGCTTGCTCGCCTGTCTCTTCCTCGCCTTTGCGGTGCCGGTGCCCGTGAGCGCGCAGCAGATCTGCGCGATAGACCTCAACGGAAACGGCGACGCTGCCGACCCCGGCGAGCAGGCCGGTTGCATTGCCGCGACCGATGGCCAGCAACTTTGCCCCATCCAGGCGGCGGACTGTGTGGCCGACGGCACCGGCGGATACACTTGCCCCATCGGCGCGCAATTCGCCTGCCACACCCGTTCGAGCGGCGGGACACCTGCCTGCTCGCCCAATTCCTGCATCGATCTTTCGGCCCATCCCATCGCCGAAGAACCGCCGATCGACGATGCCGGCCCTGAGGCCAATGGCGGCATCGATGCTGACGGCAATTGCATGGGCGAGGTACGAATCTTTTCGGGTCGCGGCATGCGCTGCCGCCCTCCCGGACTTTCGACGACGTTCGCCAACTGCTGCAAGGACAAGGGCAAGATCGTCAAGGACGGCATGGGCTCGTCGATCTCGTCGATCGGCACGAAGATCGCCGTCGCCAAGGGCGTCTTCACCGGCATGAAAGCGGCGTACACCGCCTTCAAGGCAGGTGCGACCGCAGGCCAGGCTGCGAGCGCCGGCGCCAATGCCCTGATCATCGGGCTCGATCCGAGTTCCATCGCCGTGAGCCTCGCGATCAACTTCATGATGGAGTTCCTGCTTTCTGGCTGCGACCAGCAGGACATGGAAGCCGCCATGCTGCGCGCCTCCGGCATGTGCCACGAGATCGGCACTTACTGCACATCGAGCGTGCTCGGCGTCTGCCTGCAAAAGGCGCGCGGGTCCTGCTGCTTCAACACCAAGCTCGGCCGGATCATCCAGGAGCAGGGTCGCCCGCAGCTCAAGGCCTTCAACGCGGATCTCTGGGGTACGGCGAAACAGCCGATGTGCCGTGGCTTCACGCCCGAGGAGTTCCAGGCACTCGATTTCAGCAAGATGGACCTCTCCGAATACTACGCGGAGATCGAAACCCGCGCGCAATCGGAGATCCAGATCGACATGGAGGACAGGGTCGATGCTTACCTCAAGGCCGTCAATCAGTAAGGCCCTGCTCGCAGGCCTGATCGGCCTCGGCGCTGGCGCAGCAGCCCCCGAAAACGGACGCCGGGCGATCGGCGCCGAGGGAGCGGCGGCCATGGACCGGCTCGAGCAAGCCCTGCGAAATGCCAAGGACCTGCCGGACGGGACGCCGTCTCCGCAGCTGCCGCGAGCGGCCACGCCGCCGGAACGACGGCGCGCATTCGAAGGCCTGAGGCAGCGATCCGCAAATCCGGCTATGGAAGCGCGGGCTCGAGCCGCCAATGCCGCCGCCCAGGCCGGTCTCGCCGCCGAGCGCGCCAAGCAGGCGCGGGCCCTGCGCCAGGCGCTGGGGCTGGAGCCCGGAGAAGAACAGGCGCTTGCCAAGGCCGTCCCGGCTGCGCCGAAAGGATGGGTCCCGGTCCTGTTTGCCTCCTCCTCGATGCCGTCTGCGACCTTACGCAGCTATGCCGCGCAGCTCGAACGGGTCCACGGGGTGATCGCCTTTCGCGGCGTTCCCGGCGGGATGAAAAAGATCACCCCGCTGGCGAGGCTCAGCGCCGAGGTCCTGCGCATCGATCCCGGCTGCGAGGGTCCAGCCTGCCGTATGCGCTCGGTGCAGATCGTCGTCGACCCGATCCTGTTCCGTCAGTTCACCGTCAGGCGTGTCCCCGCACTGGTCATGGTGCCAGGCGATCCCACTCTCCCGTACTGCGAGCGCGGTGATGATGAGGCGCCTCCGGTGCGCGGCACAGCCCCGCTCGTTTACGGCGACAGCGCTCTGTCCGGCTTACTCGAGGAATATGCCCGCCTCGGCGGCAAGGAGGAGGTGCGCGATGCACAAGCCCTGCTCAGCAATCCCTGATCCGCTTCGCCGCCTGACCTCGCAGCTGATAGGTACGATCATATATCTTCCACGGCAGGCCGCCGAAGCCCTAAGCCCCCAAGGGCAGGAAGGACCCACAAGCTGGCGCCGGCTGTGCCTCGCGTTGCTGGTGGCCTGCCCTGCGGCACTCGCTGCGGGCATCATGATGCCGCGCATCAACCTTGTGGTGTCGCCTTCGATCGAAGCCTGGGTGCTGACCGAACAACCAGGCCCCATTGCGCGCGGCGACTTCGTTCGCTTCACCCTTAGCCATCCCGTCGCGGGCCCCGCCCCGGTTCCGGTCACCAAGCATGCCTTGTGCCTTCCGGGCGACAAACTGACGACGGTGGAGCGCTCGTCTCCGCTTTCGGCTCATGACCGCGACGGCTGGTACTACTGCAACGGCCGCCTCCTCGGAATAAGCCTGCCCCGCGCCCATAACGGCATGGCGCTTCAGCACATGCATTGGAGCGGGATCGTTCCGCCAGGCATGGCCTATGTCGGCTCCGCGCACCCGCGCGGGTTCGACAGCCGCTACTTCGGCCTGGTTTCCATTAAACGTCTAACGCGCATGGAGCGATTGCTGTGAGCGGCGCCCTGCTCGCGTCCCTTGCTGCCGCCGCAGTGCTGTCCAGCGCCGCGCAGGCTTCGCCAGAATCCAGGACTGCTCCCCCGGACGGTAGGCAAGGCTACTGGTGGTACCAGGCTCCCGAGCCGGAAAGCACAGCGGACGAGGAACCGCTTCCGAAGCCGCGCATCCCGCCGATGGCCGAACTCGCGGCTTGGACCCCGCCCCGGATCCGAAAGCTGATCGAGGACCAGCGCGACTATGCCGCCACGGTTCTGACCGTCGAGGCGGTCGCGGACTTCTGGCGTCTTGAAGACTTTGCCCGGCGCAAGGCACGCGCCTTTGCAGGGCTCACCCAAATCGCCATGCTCCAGCACCCGGAACTCAATGCGAAATCGGCAAATCCGATGGTCGGCGATGCCCGCGCGCAGCTTGCCGCGCAGAAGGACTCGATCCGAAACGCCTATCTGCGCGCGAAGTCGAACGAGTTCGCGCTGGTCATGTTCTCGCGGGTTTCTTGCGGATATTGCCGCGTGCAGTGGCCGATCATCCAGCGCTTCCAAGATGAGACCGGCTGGCAGGTCACACGGATTGATCTCGACGAGCGTCCCGAGGCCGGGTCGCGCTTCGGGGTCGAAGTGACGCCGACCACCATGGTGATCCGCCGCAGCAGCCGGCAGCGCATGATCGTGGCGACTGGGGTCGAGGCCTATCCCACCCTTGCGCAGATGACCTACCAGGCTGTGCGCCTGCTGCGGGGCGATATCCGCCCAGAGCAGTTCATGACCGGCCCTGGCGAGGACGCAGGGTTCTTCGATGCCCTCGGTAACGGTCCGGTCGGCGCGAGCAGTGCCGGTCGTGACGCGACTATCTCGGAAACCAGCATGGGAGGGGACGCGCCATGAGAGCCGAAAAACTGCGGCTTGCCGCGCTCGCATCCGGCGCGGCAACGGCCCTTTACGCCGCCCCGGCAGCCCAAGCTAGCGTCGCCGCCGATCCGCGCAGCGCCGCCATTCATCCGGTCTCCGATCAGCGAGCGATGGCAGAATGGCTTTCAAGGGTTCCGGTAACGCGCGACTTTCCTGACGACTTCGCCCCGACCCTTGCCGGCCATGGTCCCGCTTTCGTGATCGAGATGACGACATCGCCCGGATGCGTTCCCTGCGGCGACCTCTGGTCGAAATTGAGTGGCCTCGCGCGCAGGTACGGCTGGCAGGTCCGCACCCTCGGCCCCGAGCAAGCTGCCGTCCTGTCGGGCCGAATGGGTCTGCCATGGGTCGGATATCCGGTCGCCTGGGTACGGCCGCGGTCAGACCAGGCCAGAGCGATCCCCATTGCGATCGGCACCGATCACACCGCGAACCTCGCGCGCAACCTCTACCTCTCGTCGAAAATGCTCACTGGGGTCAGACCTGCGGTAGCCGTACGCGCGATGGCAAAATTCACCGGCATTGTTGCAAGCCCAGCGCCGGACCGGAAGCCTCGGCCATGACACCGGGGACGCATGCGTTCGCCCTATGCTTGGCCGGCAAGCAGGCGCGCGGCTGCCCACAGCGGCATCACTTCGATCCCGTGGCCGGAGGGATATGCCTCCGTCCCCGGATAGACGATGATCTTGCGCGCAGGGGCAAGGTCTTCCGCCGCGTGATGGAACCCGCGTTCCACCTTGGGGGCGAGACTGCGCTTGAACTCGATGGCCCAGAGTTCGCCGCCCGGCAGCGTGAGCAGAAGATCGATTTCGGCGCCTGCGGCGCTGCGATAGAAGTTCGCAGCCGTTCCTTCAGGTGCGGCCATGATCAGGCTCTCGAGCGCAAACCCTTCCCAGCTCGCACCGGCTACCGGGTGCCCCAGCAGGTCTTCGGGCGTCACGATACCCAGAAGCGCGTGAACGAGACCGCTGTCCCGTACATAGATGCGCGGGGATTTGACGAGGCGCTTCGAGGCATTGCTGTGCCAGGGCTCGAGACGGCGGACCAGAAGCAGGTCGACCATCAGATCGAGATAGCTCGCAACCGTCTTGGAATCGACGCCGAGGCTTCTTGCGAACTCCGATGCGTTGAGCAGGCTGGATTGGTGGTGCGCCAGCATCGTCCAGAACCGGCGCAGCGTCTCGGCGGGAATGCGCGGCCCGAACATCGGGATGTCACGCTCGAGATAGGTGCGGATGAAATCCCGCCGCCACCGCATGCTCAGATGATCGCTGCGGGCCAGGAAGCTGTCGGGAAACCCTCCCCGCAGCCAGAGCTTGTCGCCATCCTGCTTCGGTGCCTCTACAATGCCGAGAGGCCCCATCTCAAGGTAGCTGATGCGCCCGGCAAGGCTTTCACCCGACTGGGCCAGGAGGTCGATCGATGCGGATCCGAGCAGCAGGAAGCGGCCGGCCCTCAGGCCCTTGCGGCGCCCCTGATCGATCAGCCCGCGCAGCGGCTGGAAGATCTCCGGCAGCCGGTGGACCTCGTCGAGAATGACGAGCTTGTCCTCGTGCTGTGCGAGATAGAGTTCGGGCTCCGCGAGCTTGGCGCGGTCGGCCTCGGATTCGAGATCAAGGTAGAGCGCGTCTCGTTCCTCGCCGATGGTTTGAGCAAGCGTGGTCTTGCCGACCTGGCGCGGCCCAAGGAGGGCGACGGCTGGAGCACTGTCCAATCGCTCGACGAGTTCGGCTGCAATCTTCCTCTCAATCATCCTCGCATATTCGGAATACTGATCCAAATTTGCAAGGTTAAAATTCCCGAAGATTTAGGGCTACTTCGCTCGGAGCCTTATCCCACAGGAGGTTTGTCATGCCAATCCCGCGCCTGATCGGATTCGGATTTGTCCTGCTTGCATGCCTGTCACTCCCCGCTCCAGCGCAAGCACAGAGTTGGGCGGAAAGCTGGTTCGACAATGTCACCTATTCCTCACCGGGCAGCTTCGAGGATCAGACGCGTGGCTATCTGACCGCCGGCGGCATGTCGGGGCGCGTAGACGTCCACAACGACTACCTCATGTCGATGAGCCTGCCCAAGGTCCGCGCAGGTTGCGGCGGCATCGACATGTTCCTGGGCGGCATGTCATTCCTCGATCCGGAGTACCTCGTCCAAAAGCTCGAGAGCATCCTTCAAGCCGCCCCCGCCGTGGCTTTCCAATACCTGCTCGAGACCCTTGATGAAAAAATGGGGAACATCATCAGCAAGATGGAGGCCGCGACCAACTTCCTGAACTCGATCCAGGTCAACGATTGCCGGCTTGCCAACCGCATGGTGCAGATCGCCAAGGGCGACGACAACATGTCCGGGATCATCGAGGAAATGACCGGATACCGCTCGGTCAAGCAGGGTTTTGCCAAGAGCTACCAACAGAGCCGCGAGAAGATCGAAGCCAATGCCAACAATCCGACCGAGGATCTGAAGGACGCGCTCGCCAACTGCCCTGCCGAGGTGACCGAGATCTTCCGCACCGGCTCGCTCCTCAGCCACGCTGCTTCGCGCATCGGCGCCGGTGACTGGGCAAGTGTCATGCGGGCGCGCGTCGGCGACGTCTACATGCGCTGGGACACCAACGACAAAGTGCCGCTCTTCACCGCGATCCCGCAGTGTCCGCGCCAGGACACCGATAGTCCGCAGGACTTCCTGACCGGGACTGTGCAGAAGCGGGCGCTCAACGTACCGCCGACCGGCGCTGATTGTAGTCCGGACGGCGGCGGGCGCGGCGCGCTAGCAATGGCCCGCGACCGCATGGAGGCCATTGCCACGAAAGTCCGCACCCGGTCCGCATTGTCGCCCGATGAACGGCAGTTCGTTGCCAATGTGCGGACCTTGCCGGTCTACCGCATGCTGGAATGGGGCGTTCGCCAAGGCGTCGTCGGTTCCGTGATCGCCGACACCGATGAGCTCGTCGCGCTCTCGCTTGCCTACCAGATGCTCAACGATCTCACGCGCACGATCGATTTCGCAGTTAGTAATGCCGAGCGAGGGGCTACGGCGGCTGGCGCCGCAAACAGCACAAGCGCGAATGTCTGCCAGACGCGCATTCTCGCCAAGGGCATCGAACAGCTGCGCGATCTGCGAGAAGAGGCGCTCCGACAGCGCGCTCAGATGCGCCAGAGCTACATGGCCGCACTCTCGGCCGCCAACCTCTCGGCGAACTATGCAGGCCTGCTGCGCGAACGCGACCGTGATGCACGTGATGCAGCGGGCGCTGCCGCCCGCCGCGAGTAGCCGCCGTGCAGCGAACCATGGTCAAGCGCGCCGCCGCCCTTCTCGCCCTGCTACCGACCCTGACGGTCACGCCTGCGGCGGCGATCGATGCGAGCTTCCACACTTACGACGGCTTTGCCGAGACGGTGGATGCGTTCCGCCTCGTCTCGATGATCTTCGGCGACCCCCGCTACGAAACCCTGGTCCTCATCATCGCGACCGCCGGTATCGCGCTTGGCGCCGTTATCGCCAGCGTCCGCGGCTCCGGAATGGGTCTGGTGGCCTTCGGATTTCAGATCCTGTTCGGCGTCGGCGTCTTCGTCGGCCTCATTGCCTCGACCGGAACCGTCCACGTCTATGACCGTGTACGCAATGCCTACCAGGCCGTCGGCGGCGTGCCCAACCTGCTGGTTCTGGTCGGCGGTGCCAGCAACATGATGGAGCGCGCGCTCGTCGAGACGATCGACGACAACACGCTCGATCCCAACGCCAAGCTCGAGTTCGGATCGGGTGGGCACAGCTTCGATCTGTTCCTCAATGCCGTCAGCCCGCGCGGACCGATGACCGACACGTTCCTTGACGCGACGATCAAAGACTACGTGCGTCAGTGCTATCCCGTTGCGAGGGTTTCGCCGGCTTACGGGATCGACGATGACCAGCTGCTGCGAACCAGCACCGACCTGCCCGCTTCATTTGCGGCGATGGCCGGCCCCGCGACCTTCTCGACGATCTACACCGAAAGCAACAAGGGCGGCAGCACCGTCAGCTGCACGGAGGCCTGGGATCACATCGCAGGGCGGCTCTCCGATCCTGCGCTGTTCGACGCCTACAGCAAGCAGGTCTGTGCGCAGACCGGCTATGACACCGCCGATGCCCAGCAGCTCGCGCGCTGCAGGCAGCAGCTGGGCAATCTTGGCCAGATGATGCTCGATCGTCCGCTGACCGCCCAGGCACTGTTCACCCATACGCTGCTGTCACAGAGCGTGGGTGACGTCCTGTTCGAGGACTCACCGGCGGGCGCCGCACGCGCCATGGCCAACAGGGCGATCGGATCGAATGGCCTCGCCACGATGTCGGTCGCCAACGAATGGATGCCGGCGATCCGGGCTGCCGTGTTCGGGATCATGCTGTTCATGATCCCGGTCGCCCTGCTCTTCGTGCTGACGCCCATCAATCTCAGGGTCGCGAGCTTCGCGCTCGGCATGTTCGTTTTCGTCGCGCTCTGGGGCGTAATCGATGCCGGCATCTACCAACTGACGCTCGGCCGGGCGATGGCGAGCCTCGCGGAACTGCGCACCAACAACCTTGCCGCCAATGCCTGGCTATTGGCGCCTTCGGCAGCGATGAAGGCGCTGGCGATCTTCGGCACGTTTCGAACGGCCGCCGCAGGTCTTGCCGGTGCCTTCGTCTTCACCGTCTTCCGCTTCAGCGGCAACGTCTTCTCCGCCTTCACTTCAGGCTCGCTAGGCATCGCCGGTCAGGGGGCGGCCGCAGCGGCCCCGATCGCCACTGCGGAAGGACAGGCTTCCGCGCTCGAGGCCCAGGCCTCAGCGCTTGGAACCGGCTCACGGCGCGGCGCCGCCTCGAGCTTCGGTGATTTCGGCGAGCGAACGACGTTCCACAACAACCGCGCCTTTGGCGAAGCGGGTCATGTGCTTGGCGAAAGCCCGGGCGCACGCGGCTCGACAGCGTTTGCATTCGGCGGGATCGAGGGCGCGCGCCAGCTCGGCAGCTTGGCCCCTGCTCTCTCCGGCAAGAACCTTTCCGATCCTGCCACCACGCGGGCGGTCGAAGCCAATGCTGCGACTGGTGCCATCCACCAGTTCGCCGAAAAGGACGCCTTGCGCGCGATAGGCACGGGCTACTTTGGGGAAGGCAAGGCCGGCGAACAGGCTTTTGCCGGTTTTTCCCAGAACCTCGTGCAGTGGCGGGCTTTCGGCGATCAGCGCGCTTACGGCATGATGATGCAGGCCGCGACGCGCCATTTCGAGCGAAACGGTTACTCCCCGCAGGACGCACAGCTCAAAGCAACCGGCGTCATCGCCGAGGCCCATGCGGACCCGACGTTCGCCAAGCTCATCGCCAATGCCTACGATCAGCATCAGATGCTCGCCAACGATCTGACGGGTGCGCAAATCCAGGTCGGCGCAATGGAAGGGCGCCGCGATCACGCCGGTAACCGCATCGCCGAAACCGAGCGCGGCAATGTCGCGACAGAGCAGGCATGGCGCACCGGTTCGAACCATGGCCAGCGCCAGGCCGCCGGCATGCTCGGCCTCGGCGTGACGGAGACTGCCCGCCGGATCAGCTTCATCAATGCGCTCTCCGGCGAAGCACGCAGTACCGCGATTACCCGGCTTGGCCATTCGACCGGACGCAGCGAAGCGCAGGTGCTGCGGGCTCTGGAGAGCTACAACGCCGCGGTCCAGGTTGGAACCGCTGACGGCGCGAGCGCGGAAGCGGCGCGCGAAGGCACCAGTGTCTATGGCCGCACCCGCGAGACTGCGGGGTATGACTTTGCCGAACGCGCCGGCAAACTGGATGCGCAGCGCGAAGTCGGCCATGACGGCACCCGTAGCTCGGCGCGCATTGGCGAACAGCGCCGCCAGGCCGACAACGAAGGCTTTGCCCAGGGTGCCTATGCTGCCGGCGCATCCGTGCGCGAGGCGGCGCGGCTGGACAGCTTCATCACTACGCTCAGCCAGACCGTCGGAAACCGTGTGGACATGGATGAAGGCGGCGCAGCCGGTGTCGCCGACAGGGCCCGCAATCGCCGTCTGACGAACATCGTCGAGAATGAGCGCCTGTCCCGCATGCAGGGCCTGCTCGCGGCGAACGGCATCCGCCTCACCAAACGGCAAATCGCCATGGACCAGAACGGCGATTTCAGCATGAACCTGACGCCCGGAACCGCAGCCGCGTTCCGAGACGCCGGGCTGATCAACGACAGCCAGTTCGGCGCCATCACCAAAGGAGGGACCGCTCGGCTCAGCCTCGCCGACAACGATATGCTCGTTTCCAGTGCCACGAGCTTCGCGCAATCTGCCCGCTCGGATACGAGCACCCGCTTCGAGGCCGGTAAGCAAGCGGGGCCGGACACGATCGAGCACTTCATGGGCGGCGGCAAAGATGGCAAGGAGATGCTCGCCAACTGGCTGCAAGGCGGCTTCGAAATGGACCGCAAGGGCGAATGGCGCCTCAAGCCGCAGGTTGCCGATACCTTGCAGCGCGATCTACAGGCTGTGATGGTGCAGACGGGATGGCAAAGATCATTGACCCGTGTTGCGGACAAAAGGACGGTGCTCTCGACATCCTGGGGACTCAATGTTGGGGGGAGTGCTTCGAGCCACGAGAGTAGCGGCATCAACAGCAATGAAGAACGCAGCGCCAATAGTCGAACGTCCCGGCAATCCTCCAGCGGCCGGTCCGGTGCTCAACTTGGTATGGACAGCCGCGAAAGTTTCGGCACTGGCGTAACCGCTTCCGGAACACTCGACATCGTCAACTACGATGTCCGTACCGTCATCGCTGCGGCTGAACGCGCCGCTGCCAGAAGCGAGAATCCTGCCACGGTGTTCAGCGACACCTTGTCTGAGCAAGTCTTGGGAAGCTCTGGTCTCAGAAACCACTACCTTGGAAACGCAGCATCCGGAAGGTCGGTATTCGACCCGACTTCTCTGGCGAATAGCTTCGAACAACATTCAGTCCTTGAGACCGGCAGGCTCTCAACCGACATGGTCCGCGGCATCGGTGACGATGACCCGTCATACAGGCGGCGAAAGGATTAGGGCTGTGCCCTATCTGCGTGATCTTTGATTATCTGGTCACGCACTCGATTGCCAATCCAATCCGGGCCCGACGCCGGATCGGTCTCGTCCATGTACCTGGGAACCCGGCCATCTCTCCAGTTTTGGAGATCGAACTCGTCGGTAGCCTCAAGCTCCTCATCGGCGGAACCCGAACTGGATGCCCCCCAAACCATGGAGTCCAGTGCCCGGTATAGTGCGTACGCAAGCACGGCCATGATGCTGTACTGGGCCACCATGAACAGCTTCATGGCGATGTCGTCCAAATCATTTCCAAAGATCAAGGCGGCTCCAATTACCCCCAACGCTCCGATGACGAGCCAGCGCCTCGGGATCGCTGCCAATGCCCCTCTATATGGAGGCGGTGAAGTAATCTGCTTTCCGGCGAGGTTGGATACCGCAGCGCTGGGATGCAACGAAGCTGCTGTCACTTGCGCCTCGTTCCCTACGGATTCCTGCCCGTCTGGAGCCGCTCCAGAAACGTTAAGATTCTGCGCGTCCGTTGCTCCGGTCGGAATGTCAGGACCAAACCGCTCAAGCTCGGCGCAGATGACACCTGGAACCTGATAGCCATAGGCGAACAGATTAAGGCCGTAGTTCGCCGCAACGGATTGCAGTTCACGTTCGAGCCGGTTCACGGGATGGTCGTAATCCTCTGGCGCCTGTCCGTCGAAGCCGAGTTCCTCCGCATAGGCTGTTGCCCGGTGAGTGAGTTTGGCGCACCGGCTTCTGACCCATTTCTCGAGATTTTCAGGTTCAATCCAGGTATCCATCCGTAACGGAAATCGAGATTTGAACTCGTTGAAAATCTCAAGTGCTTCATCCGGAAATTCGAGCTCGCCTTCGCGAACGTCGAGGATGACCTCATCCCGCAGCGTCACGAAAGCTCGGGGCACCTCCAAGCCGTACTCCACGACAAGCTGCAGAGCTTCGCGCAGTGAAATCGCGAACAAACCGGGATGATATGTTCCATCTCGATGCTCGAAGTATACTCGGACAGTTTGCGGCAAATCGATTTCGCCTGACCAAGCGCCGGACGTACGTATCTGTTCGTGCATGAGCGTACTCCTGCTCGGTAGATCCCCGATCGAACAAAGAGAATTCTACCGCACTTTCTCAATCTGACAACACTCCCCCTTCCCTTTGTTCGCAAATTGTTCTTTCTGGGAGCGCAAACGCATGATACATTGGCGATATATGCAGGGCCTTTCTTCACCCGAACACCGCTACACAGTGCGGCCGACATATTTGTCAGTCGGGCCTTGCACATGGCTGACAGGCAAGTCATGCCTGCTCACCTGATCCTTGAGTCTGAAGCCTAACCCATGAAGACAAGCCTCGAACACCTTCCAGCCCGGAAGCAGCACGAATTGGAACGGCTCGTCCGCGTCATCTTCGAGGAGTTCAATGACGCGCACGGTGTACCGACCGGCCAGCGCAAGATGGGCAGGATCCTGAAGATTGTTCTCTATGGGTCATTTGCGCGCGGAAACTGGGTCAATGAGCCGACCACAGGTAAGGGTTACCAGTCCGATTTCGACATTTTGATAATCGTCAATCAACCGGAACTCACCGACTGGTTCGACTATTGGGAAAAGGTCGAAGAACGGCTGAGCAGGGAGCGCGAAATTTCCGGCTATCTCAATACGCCGGTTCAATTGATCGTACACACCCTGCAAGAGGTGAATGATGGTCTTTCGCATGGCCGATATTTCTTCCTGGATATCGCTGACGATGGAATTGCCATCTACCAAGCAGACGAAAGCGAACTAGCTAGACCACAGCCCAAGACTCCTGCCGGTGCGCTGAAAATGGCTGAGGATTACTTTGATGATCTCTTCCCTTACGCGATGAGCCGCTTCCAGATCGCAAGATATGGTATGAAGTGTGGCTTTCTGAGGGACGCGGCATTTGATCTTCATCAGACCGTCGAGAGGCTTTATCAGTGCGTTTTGCTGGTCTGCACTTTCTATACGCCGCGTGCGCACAATGTGAATTTTCTTCGCAACCAAGCTGAGAAAGTTTCCGGATTGCTGGTCGACGTCTGGCCCCGTGAAAGCAAACGCGACCGAGCAAGATTCGAAAAGCTCAAAGATGCGTACGTCAAAGGGCGATATTCTAAGCATTTCACCATCGATAACGAAGAGCTTGAATGGTTGGCCAGTCGTATCGAGGAATTGGGGCAAGCAGTGCACAAAGTTTGCGCAGAGAAGATCGCCGAGCTACGCTCCAATCTATAAGTTGCAGGATAAAATATAACAGCAGGAGATTTATTTAATGAACAATGCAGAACTCGCAGACAAGCTTGCCACTGAAACCGGTGTGACCAAGACCGACGCAAAGAAGGCTGTCGACATCGTTTTTGCATCGATTGCTGATGCTGCCGCTGCTGGCGAGGAAATTTCCTTGAACGGCTTCGGCAAGTTCAAGGTGAAGGACAGCCCTGCTCGCGAAGGCCGCAATCCCTCGACCGGCGAAACGATCCAGATCGCGGCTTCCAAGAAGCTCACCTTTGCCCCGGCGAAGGCGATCAAAGACAAGCTGAACGGCTGACACGAATGGCGCCGCTTACTTCAAGCTAGCGGCGCCATTCACAATCCGCCAACGATCAGCTTTGCTTGATTGAACACCAACAATGGCTAAGCGGTACGTATGACGGTATCCGACCTCGAACACCTGCTTATCACCCGCCTTATCCGGGAAAGAGGCGGTAAGTCGCAAACATGGCGGCGGGCGCTTGGCAAGATCATCGTGCACGACACGAGGACACATACCCACTGCAATTGGGACGTCCGGCTGGGCGGCACCGATGCGCAGCGCGCCGCGATAGAGCGGCTGCTCGACGATGTGCGCCTGGATCATTCGATCGTGGCGGCCGATTGAATAGCCGATAGCGCCGACATAGCGGCCGTAACCCACCTCATATCGGTTCCCTGATAGCGGCCATCGGTTCACCCAGTTAAACGCGAACCTGAACGACCGGACGTGGGACATTTCCGACGTCCGCGCACGACATGTTGAACGTTTGCTTTTGTCAGAAGCCCACGTCCAGGAGAGCCAGAGCCTGGCATGGTGCCAGCTTTGGCGAGCATCTAACTTCTGGCACTGGAGCAACTCTTGTTAGCCAAGAGCACCGAGTCGCGCGCGACATTTCTTCGCGTCCGACCGACAGTCAGAATGGGCCCAGCGTGATTCGGCGCGACCCCCTCAGGGGAGCGCTCGTCCCCTGAAGCTTTGCTCCGAAGCTGGAGCAGCCTTGCATATGTCCGTTCCGTCATCGCTGATCGCCATCACCGCCCCCGGCGCGGTTTCGATGAGCGCTTCGGGATTGAAATCAGTGAAATCCGCTTTCAATTGTGAGGGCTGCGTGGTCCCATCCCAGGAGAAAAGTGCGAAGTCCTTGTTGTCGTCGATGGCGCCTGCGACGATCCGATATGTGCCGTCTTTCAACCGATCCAAGGAACGGATGCCCCGTCCGCCCAAATTGAGATAGCGCGGCCCCGCAAATCTGGGCGTCGAACCTCCTTTATCTACCAACTCTGCGGGATTTAGGAGTGTCACGACAAGCGCATGTTTATCCCCGTTGATAGTGAAAAGCGGATTGCGAAAACCAATGAAAAGAGCCGCGTCCGGCGCGGCGGCTAACCCCTCGATGTTCAGCCCGTCTTCTGCCTCAGGCGCATTTGTGCTCGCCGACTGCAGTCCGAGGTCTTTGTAGTTCGGGTCAGAGAGCAAAGCATCCAGAAGATCGGAACGCGCGTGGCCGACAGTTGATAATTTGCCGTCCCATTGGGTTGCGAAGAAGCGGTGTCGTTCCGGCCTGAGTTTCGCGTTCTTGTTTCGGCCATGCGAGCCGATCCAGTAAATGCGGCCGTCACCAGCGAGCGCACCGCCTTCGAGATCGCTTTCCGAACCTGCTGGAACATTCAGAAAGCGATCCAAATCGAACGGCGATCCGACCGGCTCTCCATCGAAGGTGAAAGTGAGGAGGAAGTTCCTCTCGTCATAAGCGGAAACGAATAGTCTAGGCGCGACCACGACGGCTGCAGACCCATCGCAAGCACCAGGGAATCGGATGTCACTCTGTGACGCGAACGCCGAAGTAATCATGGAAAGTAGCGCGATGATCATAATGTCGCCTTTCTACTGAAGAGAGCTGAGACAGTGATCGGATAAGGAGCCGCCGGAGGAGGTTGCTCGCCATGGCAAGATGGATCATCGCCTTCGATACGTCGAGCGCTTCCAGAAATTCGCAGCGAAACACGGAGACGGCGTAATCTGGTCGAGACCTGTCGATCTCGCCGACTCAGCTGCCGCTTAAGACACCACGCTTTTCCAATTCATATCGTGAAAGAAGACCGAGTCGATGTCCACGCCTTCCCGCGCCCGCAAGTAGCCGTTTGGCTTGGCCTTGGCGCGCCATTTCTTGGCATCGTCGCTCTGGACAGGGGTGTCGCCCTGGGTGAGGTTATCGGACTCGTTCGAGGGCGGAAGCAGGTACTCCTCGCCTTGGTGCTCAAGCCCGGTGTCGGTGTAGAAATAGACGTCGCTGACGTGTCCCTCGGCCTCGGTCATGCCGAAATGTCCTTCAGCGTAGTAGTAGAACTTGGGCGACATGTCCTTGGCAACGAAGGCGTCGGCACCGAGCTCGGCGAAGGTCTTGTTGAGAACCGCCGTTTGAGGAGCCGACGTCTTCAGGAACATTTCGTCGGTCGGCACCAGCGAATAGATGTTGACCTTGTTCTCCTCATCGTAGCCGACGGTGAGATTATAGCCGTTCTTGGAATAAATCTCGATTGGCATCGTAGCGAAGCTCTGCCCGTCCTGCGATTGGACCTGGGTGCTGGTCGTCCAGTTGGGGACACCGAACAAGTTGCGCACGAAGTCCTTGTCGAGCTTGAGGTCGAAGCGCTCGAGGAGGGCAGCGTCGGTCTCGATCGGCGTCGGCGGCGGCGCAGGTATCTCTGTGATAACAGGACCGGTAATGACCGGAGACGAGGCCGTCGCCGCAGCTATGGCGAAAACGATGACGAGCGTGGCACAGATTAGCCCGATCCCCGCCAAGATGAGCTGATAGCGCTTGTGCCTGAGCCACTGCTCGCCCGAAAACTTGGCCGGGAACGGCTTGCCGATAATCTCGCGGACGCGTTCATCGCGCTTGTCTTCGGGTAGGGCCAATATCAGCTTCTGCTGCGACCGGTTGCGGGCGATCTGGTAGCTGAGAATGGCGCCCGCCACCACGGCCCCGAGGTAGGCGACGAGCGCTCGCGGGGAGGCCGCGGCCTCAGGAATGTGCTCGAAGGCGCTATTAATCCACGACACGATCCCATTCCCCCGTCCGCCGATCCGCACAGGCTGCCACAGGTTGGCCCCAAGTCAATCGATCGCTAGGTCTGCGGCCGAAATGGCCTATGATCGATCGATCTATGATGCACTTCGTTAAGCGCAAAAGCGGTAGACGGTCCGCCAGATTTGCCACAGGAACACGTGATTCTCTGCATCTACAACTTGGTTTCGATCTTCGTGATATCGAGGCTTGGATCGATATAGCATCAAAAAACCTCTGATCGTAGATCGACATCGCGTTGAAGGTGCGCAGAAATACGTAGATTCTGCAGATATTTAACGTAGGAGATCGCGGGTTTTCATGACAAAAAGCTGTCCGAACTGATGAAATTCGGCATTGTTGCTTGATCGACTCAAGTAAATCTGAAATCTTTACGGTCTCTTCTTGACGGGGGTGCCCATGCCGAGTCTCGAGACGGACACCCCGACAACACATCTGTCAGGTGGCGATTTTGCGCTCGATGTCGTTACGCCTACAGGCGCTGCCTGGAAGGCCGTCCCATTCCAAGCGCTCCATCAACTTCCCTTCGCAACAGTAGGTCGGTTGGAACTCTATGATCAAGGCGGTCTCTTTGGCGCCGGCACTGCATGGCTAGCAGGACATGCGACGGCAGTAACGGCCGCGCATAATTTCAGACCGCCTGGTGGGGGTGCGATCAAACAAGTCAGGCTTTTATTTCCGACGCTGACGCAAGCGATCGTCGCGCAGGATGCGCGGATCCATCCACAATATAGAGGAATGGGTGCGATCGCTGATCCTTGGGATGTCGCCTGCGTCCGACTGCAGCCGTTAAACCTACCGCTGCTGGCGATAAACGACCCTGGGCCACCGGCCGCCTTGTCAGCGTACGTGACAGGCTTTCCAAATGGCCAGAGCAATCTTGTGAGCCACACGGCCAAGGCATTCCGAGCCCATGATACTCTGATGGTGCACTCGATCGACACGGCCACCGGCCATAGCGGTGCGCCAATGATCCTGGTGGGAGCCCCTGCCAGCGCCATCGCAATCCATGTCGGCGGCTTCGCAAGCAATCCGTTCGCCGCGAAATTTCCGTCCGCCAATACGGCGCTGCCACTTAGGCCTGCGTTGGTCGCGTTCATACAGCAGCACATCGATCAATGGGGATGACTGGGATGACATATCGAGGGCAACTGCCTCTAAAAGCCATGCGAGAGGGCACGGCGATCGTGCTGCTGCTTGCTAATGCTTTCGCAACACCTGCCATGGCGGCGAAGCCGAAAACCGATCCCGACACCTTCTACGGAACGCAGGTGACCCAAGGGCCTTGCGTGACCCCTGGGCAGGAATTTTTTGGCCCTATTCTCTCTGCCCTTTTGGGGACGCTGATCACAACGGGGGTCAACAAGATCGGCACCGCGTTGAAGACAGCCGGCGATGAGAAAACTTGGAAAACCACTGCCAGCCGAAATCTTGATATTACCGCAGACGAGTTTAGCACAGGGTCGTGCGTACAGATCGTACGCGGGCGCTTCTTCACCAATGCGCCGCCGCTCAGTCGCAGGCCAACAGATCTTATAGATACGAAGATCAGCGCATCTTGGCAAAAGCTCGCTGCGAACGGCATCTACGTCGCGGCTCAACCCGACTTCTTTTTCGAAGGGCGGCTGGTAAAGTCGACTGGCGGACAAGCCTTGTCATTGACGCCGCTCTACGCACGCCTTGATGCGCCGATCGGGGGCCGGGCGTTGAGGCCTGGGCAAAGCCGTCACATCGCGGTGTTCCTGACCTATTTCGCGCCGGACAAGGCCCAACTCGTGACGGAAACCAATGCGGCCGCCTCCATCGTGCTTGGAGAGCTGCAGCCCAAGGTCGCCCGTGACTATACTGCAGCCATTGCGGCAGGACCGGCGCCGGCCGCCAATCCAATCGGCGGCGGCCCCGACGCGCCCATCGCCCACAACGCCTATGTGGGTCCTGTCGATGCCTCCGCTTGGTTCAAACTTGCCCTTGTTGAAAGCAAGCAGCCACTGACCCTTGGCGTACTCGTTACGGAGACGCAGGAGGCCGATACGTTTCTGAAATTCATCGGCGGCGTGGTGGGGTCGGACGCTGTGACCGGCGCAGTCTCGACCGCACTGAAAAACGAACTCGATCCGGCTGAGCGGGAGAAGGCTCGCACAGAGGAGGTGACGGCTGCAGCTACGCTCAGGACCGAATACGAAACTGCTTTGGCGAGTGCTCTTACAAAGACCCGTGCGTGCAGTACTGGCAAGCCTTCGTTCGAGGCCATTGCCGAAGCGCGCGGAGCCATTCGCACGCTCATTACAAAGGCAACCGCGCGAGGTTTCGACAACATCGGCCTTGCTGAAAGCGATGCGCTGAGCATCAAGGTCATCGACCCAAGCGGTAGCGTGAACGGTGCTTGCGCCGCAGTCGCCGTGAAGGTTGCCGCGCTTGGGGCTACGCACCCATGACCGATAATGGACTTGGTCGCCGGCCGGACGGCTTTTTCGAGGCTGACGTTCCGATGGGACGATGGGGCACAGACCCCCTTGAACCAGACTTATTGGGTCTGCCGAGCGTCATGATGACCTTCCCGCTTGCAGACAACGCCGTAGTGCTGCGCGACGGACGCTATGACGGTTCCAATCCTCAGCTTCGCGTCGACCTTCGGCTCGACGCGGCCGGGGCGGGCGTCGCAAGTTTCGACATCTACCGTCGCGAGCACTTCGGCGAGACGTTTGTGGCCTCGGGCCGGAGTGCACCAGGAAAATCGATAAGCGGCGCGAGCGGCAACTGGCAAGTGATTGTCGAGGGAGCATCGCAACAGAGCGCGACGGGAGGCTTGCAGCTTGACGCATCGACCCCCGAACGGGCTATCGCGACGCTCTCGCTCGACGCGCTGATCGATGGCCTCGCGCATAGTACGCCGATGGCATTCTTGTGCGAATGGCGAAGCCCGTTCTTGCGACGCTTGGGCCTGGAAATCGATTCGGAAGTAAATGTTCAGCCGCCACCGACAGCTACCATCGGTGGTGTAGCCCGTAGCATCGCGCTGGCGCTACAGGCTGCCGGCTTCGACACTTATGGTGCCGGGACGGCGACGCAGATTCCCGCCGCGCCCGACGGTGGCTGGAGCGAGAAGTCCCTTGAACATCTGATGCGTACATATGCGCAGAGCGATCTGTCCCGGCCCAGCTTCGATTTGCGGCTCCTCTGGCTGGCGCGCTCGAATCGTCCCGGTCTTCTAGGGGTCATGTTCGACAGCGACGACGAACTCCCGAGGCAGGGACTGGCGGTGTTTGCCGAAGAGATACGAGACCGTTTCGGCGCGGACGCCGATCGAAAGCTCATCCAGACGACCGTGCACGAAATCGGCCACGCCCTCAATTTGGCCCACCGGTTTGAGCGCGAAGTCGGTCGCGCCGATTCGACGTCGTTTATGAATTATGATTGGCGGTTCCGCGGCGGCGGGGCTGCGAACGAATTCTGGTCCGCTTTCAATTTCTCCTTTGATACCGATGAGTTGATTTTCCTTCGTCACGGTGGACTGCGCAACGTCTCTCCCGGCGGAGCGGCTTTTCACTCGGTGCGGTATTGGGCGGACGGAAACGGCGGCTATTCGCCTTACGTGCCCGAAACGGAATTACCGGGTTTCCGGATTGAGTTGATCCTGCCTGAACAGGGACCTCTATTTCGGTTTGGTCAGCCAGTATTTTTGGGAATCAAGCTGACCAACACGAGCGGCCGTCCGGTCGATATCCCAGAGTTTCTTCTCGACGCGAAGGCTGGCTTCCTCGAGTTCATGATCAGGCGCCTCGATCTGTCAGACCCTGAACATGGGGAAAGGCGCTCTTTCTCGCCGATCATCGACCGTTGTTACGACGCATCGCCGGATCGAGCTATCCGACTGGATCCCGGTGTCAGTCACTCCGACAACGTCCAACTGCATTTCGGAGCCGGCGGCTTCGCTTTCGCGGAACCCGGCTTCTATGAGGTAACGGCGTTGCTCGTCATTTATGATCGGCAGGCCGAGCGAGATATGATCACGCGATCCTCGACTATTCGCTTGAGAGTGGCGCATCCGCAAGGCGAAGAGGAACGGGACGCATTCACGCTCTTCGACCACGCCACGGGAAGATGGTTTGCCCTTGGTGGGACCCTTAACACCCGCGCAAACGATGCTGTTCAGGAATTGCTTGAGCAACGCATGAGTCGCGTCCGGGGACGGAGCAGGGCACTCTCCATCGCTGATGGTGTTGAGCGAGATCCGATCGTCGCCAACATCGTTCGCCTGAGCGCCTTCCAGGCAAATCGGACTTATCCTGCCGCCGAAAAAGGAAAGATCGTTGAATTTTCCGCGCCCGATTTCGAGAGATCTCGGAGCCTTGCCGAAGCGCTCACTGATCGAGCTTTGACATGGTTCGATCCTATAACATTTGCGGCTACCGCTCGCTATCGGGACGAGATTATAGCAAAGGCCTAAATTCGATGGTTTGAGCGGGCCGATCTCGGCTACGCTCGGGACTCAAGCTCACCAAAAATATGGTTGGCGGCGAGCTTGATTTAACGGGTGGCGCATCGCCAGTACTTTAGTCGGCACCTGCTCGGCATCCGAAGGAAGTTGCGCGATCATAGGGGCGGCGGATTTACACGGAACCGCCCGAGGTATGACGAATTCGGCACCTCGGCCAGGATAGCGGCGTGGACGACGTTGTTGTTTTTGGTCTCATTTGCGATCAGCCGATCGCAGCTGTACGTCACCTCTTTCGCCCTCGAATGACTAGTTTCAGTGTGAGCTGACATTGTTGGTACTCCACCGGATTGGCTCGAATTGGTCGCTGCCTGCCGGGAAAGGGGACCTTCCGCACCTAGCTAGTCGAAACTCACTGCTGAGTGTCCGAGATGGGTCGTGACCTGCCGGTAGCGCCCCTGCCCTGCCCTGCTCCGCCGACAAAGCGGCCGCAGACCACCTCAACTCAGCCTCCTGATAGCTGCGCTCAGTTCACCGGGGTTCGGGTGAACCTGAACGACTTGTCGTGGGACATTCGGGTCAGACGGCTTTTGAGTAAACACTCTTCGAAAGCCGCCGTTCTTGATCCGAGTCGATGGCTGCTTTATCGGCCTTTGTTCGCGCGGCTTGCCAGATCGGCGAGCATGATCCCTAGAAGGCCATCGGAAGTGCCGCCCGCTCGCAGGAGGCGATAGCCATTCTGCTGGAGGCCGCTAACTTCTGTTTCGATATCTGTGAATTCCAATACCGCATGGCTGCCTTGCTGAAGAAGCATCTCCGCATTGTCAGCCGAGTTGTCCAACGCCATTCCCTCGCAGAAATCCGCTAGGGCCGACCAGCCGAAAGGCAACTCATCAAGCCCGCCCAAAGATGGTGTACCGATATCGAGCTTTGCGCGACCGTAAATCATCTTTGGGGGGAAGCGCAGTCCGGCATAGGCCACAAAACTTGAGTCTCGCCTCCCAAGCATGAGGTGCGAGACGCCAAGCAAAGCCTGCGAGCGCGGCGGGTCGATCACGCCAGCCTTCATTAGCAGCTTCCTCAGCCGTGCCAGCGGGGCGGCGTGCAAGTCAATTCAGAGTCGAAAATGTGCTGCGCGTCAGGCCGCAGGAACCCGCTCATCATGAAGGGCTCGCTCGGGTCGATATGACCTAATTCCTGAGCACGGCGAAATTCTCCGGCCATAAACCAGAGATGCACAAGATACTGGAGGAAGGTCATTCCTCCGCAGGTTCGTTCAAGAAGCCGTTCATCAATCCTGAAAAGCGCCAGCCCCGCTTCGCGCGCGATGTCATTTTTCAACTCATCCTTGGAGGGGTCATGGCCAGCGCCGTCATATTCAACGGCAAAAGCAGCTAGACCTTCTTCATCACTAACGCAGATGTCGAAATGAGCCTGTAAGGCGTAGGTCCCAAGGTTGCGACGAGATAGCCGCCGGATATCTATCGCGTCCGCGACACGGACCTTACGGAAGATATCGCCTCGGAAGCCGCCGACCGCATCGGCGATTTCGCGGTGCAGCCGTGCCTCGCCGCCATTCATGAGCTTTCGTCGCATTGCGCCTGTATAGCATAGCTGCCGCCTAACGCAGCTTTGGCGGCGCGGCTTCGTCTGCCTTGATCATATATTCGAGCAGCAGCTAGCGGAACCTACAGGCTGCGAATGCGGACATTACAGCGTCGCGAGCTCGAAAGGCGGAGGCCGAACTCAGAATATGTTGGCGAGATGTCCAACAAGCCGAGTTTGAACGGAGACGCCGTGTCGGAAACTGTATAGAGCTGGCTACAAATAAGGGGGAACAGGTCCACTGTGTATATCAAGACGCTCAGGCTGTGGAATTTCCGGGGGTTCTTCACTTCGTGCCCTTTCCTGGAAATTCTTGATGGACCTCACCCGATCGACGTTGACTTGGCTGCTGATACGACGGTCTTCATCGGACGTAATGGAACCGGAAAAAGCGCGTTCTTGCAGGCGCTGCTGCGGCTGTTCGGCGAGACACGCGACGAGCGTACAATTCAACCCGCCGACTTCTTCGTCGCACCAAACGAGCGTCTGGAGAGTAAAGCGAAGCGCGAGCTGTTCCTGGAAGCGCTGATCGCGTTTCCGGAATTGGCCGAGGGCGGCACAGACGCGGAAAAGACGGTGCCGTCAGTGTTCCGGCATATGATCGTGACCGCGCCCGGCGAGACGCCTTATGCGCGGCTGCGCCTGGAGGCCAGTTGGGAACTGGGCGGGACGCTCGACGGCGTCATAGAGGAAAAGCTTTTCTGGATTCTAACGACGGACGACGTGGCGATGGGCGAGCAGGACCCGTCGATCAAGAAGCGTGTGACAGCCAGCGAGCGCAGCAACATCACGGTCCGTTACATTCCTGCGTCACGGGACGTGACGGCCCTCACACAACTTACGGTCCGCAGTCTCGGCCGAAGCCTCATGAATGCGGTCGTCTGGCAAAACAAGGAAGAGATCACTCAACTGATCCAGGACGCTGCCGACAAGCTCGATGCCGAGAGCGCGCTCGATCGGGTAAACAAAGCCATCAATGGCTGCTGGGCTGAGCTCAATACCGCGGAAACTGGGACCAGCGCTCGCCTGACGGTTCTGCCGCCCGACCTCCAGCAGATTATCCGGGCGGCCAGCATACAGCTAACGCCGTCGTCGCTAGGGCGAGTGATGGGCGTCGAGGACCTGAGCGACGGACAGCGTTCCCTTTTCCACTTTGCGCTGGTCAAAGCGCTGCTCGATCTGAAGCTCGAACTCGAGGTGGAAATCCGCGACGGTAAGTCCCCGCCCTTCGAGGAGCGATTCTCGAGGGCGCCTGCGCTGACCATCTTCGCGTTCGAGGAGCCTGAGAACCATCTCGCTCCTTATTTTCTCGCGCGCCTGTTGACCCAGCTCGAGAAGCTGACTGGAACCAAAAGAGTTCAGGGTGTCATTACCAGCCATGCTCCCTCGATCGTCGGTCGGGTCGAGCCCACTGCCATTCGGCATATTCGACGTGACACATCGTCAGGCGTTTCGAGCATTTCTGCGCTGACCCTTCCGCCCGACGGGACCGAGGCTTCGAAGTTTGTTCGCGAAGCGGTTCGTGCTCATCCGGAGATCTACTTCGCGCGGCATGCGATTTTCGGTGAGGGTGCCTCGGAGGAGATCGTCCTGCCCTGGATTGCCGACAAGCTTGGCGTTCCCATAGACCGTTCGTTTGTCGCGATCGTGCCCATAGGGGGCCGCCACGTTCAGCATTTCTGGCGGCTCGTGGAACAGCTTGGAATCCCGCACACGACCCTGCTCGATCTCGACCTCGGGCGGAGCAGTGGCGACATCGTGACGTTCAAGACGCTGGCTGAAGCGCTGCTGTCACGCAGTGGAAGGTTCCAGGACGAGGTCAAGTCCAGCTTGGACAAGGCCGCAGCCTTTTCGCGAGGCAATTGGGGTGCTGACGGCTGGACGCTTGAAAATATCCGGTCCTGGAAGGAGTGGTTTGAGCAGTTCGGCGTGTTCATGTCGAGCGAGCTCGATCTGGATATGCTGATGCTCCAGGCCTTCCCGATCGCATATAAAACGCTCCCGGCCGGTGCGCGTGGGCCGCGCAATCCCGATGATCCGGCGGTGGTCGATAAGGCGGTCGAGATCGTGCTGGGCGAGGATGGCTATGGCGCCGGCCCCTACCAAGGGCTGGACGTCCACAAGCTTTTCGCGTGGTATAAGTATCTGTTTCTCGGAAGTCGGGGAAAACCGGCGACGCATCTGTTCGCGCTGGGCGTGCTCGATGCCGACAAAAGCGTCGATTATGTCCTCCAGACGCCGGTCGTGCTGCAGCGCCTGGTGGCCCATGTGAAGCGCAAGCTCGAGGAAGGCACTGCGTGATCCGGCCGACGGACTGGAAGCCGATCGGTGTGGCTTCGCTCGAGGAGGCCGCGCTTCTCGCGGTCAAGTCCATGGGGAGTGCGCTGGTTGCGGCGAGCCCGGGTACGGGCAAGACGGAATTGCTGGGCCAGCGTGCGGCGTATCTGCTTCAAACCGGGATATGCCCTTTCCCGCGCCGCATCCTCGCAATCAGCTTCAAGCGCGATGCCGCCAGCAATCTTCGTGACAGGGTTGCGCGGCGCAGCGGGCCCGAGGCGGCACGCCAGCTAGATTCGATGACTTTCGATGCGTTCGCTAAGCAATTGCTCGACCGCTTCTGGCGCGCTCTGCCTTCTCGCTGGGCGCTCGGTAACGCCTACCGGATCGGCCCGATCTATCCCTCACGCCAAGGGTTCCCCGAATTCCGGTACTCCGTTGCGAATAGCCTCACGAATGGCGCTCAGCCGACCGGATGGGCCGCCGGTTTTTTTACGCGCCCACCTGCGGCCAACGACATCCAGAGTGCGTCGTACGACGACTATAACCACGGCATCCAGCGCCTAGTTCTCGAGCCTTTGACAGTACCCACCGTCGGTGCATTCTTGCAGTTAGTGGCGCTTCGCCGAGGGCTGATCTCAACGCCACCGACGTTCTCATTCGGACAGATCGGCTGCCTAGCGACGGCGATCATTGCCGCCAATCCAGCTATCCGCGACGCGCTGCGCGCCACTTATAGTCATGTCTTTTTGGACGAGTTCCAGGATACGACCTCGGTCCAATACGGCTTGGTTCAGGCGATCTTTGCCGGTTCCGATTGCGTGCTCACTGCCGTTGGGGACGTGAAGCAGCGGATCATGGGCTGGGCTGGTGCACAGCGGGACGTGTTCGAAGCCTTCGAAAGCGATTTCCTCAGCAAACCCGGTGCGCTGGGCAGGCTTACCTTGACCCGGAATTATCGCAGCAACGACCGGATCGTCCGAATCCTCAACATCCTGAAGCGTCGAATTGCCCCCGACGAGCCCGACTTCGTCGCCCTGCGGCAAGCGCCCGCCTTGCCCGACAGCGAGATCTTCGCCTTGATGGTCGCAAGCGATCAAGATGTGGAGGCGCGCGGCGTGGCAGAAATCGTGGCGAAGGCGATCAAGGAAGGTGCGGATCCCCGTTCGATCGGTTTGCTTGTGCGACAGCGTGCGCCGGAGTGGGAAGACCGCCTGCGCGAGGCCTTTGAGGCCGCAAATGTCTCTTACCGCAACGAGGACCGGGACGTCGGTGGCGGCTCGATCCAGGATTTGATGACCGAGATCTATTCGCGCGCCGTCCTTGACCTTGTCGAGTTTGCCACTCGCACACACGGCGGCCCTCTCTGGTCGATCGCTATGGGACATTTCGCGGCCGCTCAAGGGATCGAAATCGATGACGACGAAAGCGCGGAGCGCGCGTTGGCGGTCCGGGTAGACGCCTTTCACAGAGCCAATCGACTGGATCCGGAGGTCCAGCCGGAGGAAGCGGAGGTACGGCGCGTCGTGGCAACAATTGAAGAGGCACTCGGACTCGACCGGTTACGCGGCCTCGCGCCTCAATACGCGACGGGCGAGTTCTTCGAGAACATCCGGAAGGCAACTGTCGAGTTCCTGGTCGAATGCGCGGGCGCGACCGGTTCATGGAGGGGGGCGATCGATCGCTATCGGGGCAACGGCCAAGTGCCGTTGCTCACGATCACAAAGAGTAAGGGGCTCGAATATGATCTGGTCGTGCTTCTGGGCCTAAACGACGACGAGTGGTGGAGCTTCGACCGTGACGTTGAGGAGGGGCATTCGCTCTTTTTCGTCGCTGCTTCGCGCGCCAGGGAACGTCTGGTGCTTACACGGTGCGCCAGCGATCGACGAAGCAAGATAGACGAGATATTCACGCTGTTGGCCGAGGCCGGTGTCACAGAACGCAGAGTCTAAACAGGGGGCTGGGCCCAACCTGCTCATTGGACGCACGAAAGGATGTCGCGTTCGAGGAGTCCGACGCGGTACGCGATGACACGGGTGGTGAACTCTGTCTGTTCGCCATTTCCCATGCGCGCGAACTCCGTCGACAGCCGCTCCGCCGGGTCGCCATCGAGCTCCCTTCGGACGCGATCGAGCACTTCTTGGATCAGCCGGCACGCATCGCCAATATCGTCATCATATTCGGTATCACGCAGCGTCTCGAGCAATGCCAGCCGAGAACTGACGCTGTCTACGAGCTGTTGCGCATATCCCTGCTCATCCTCATTGAGGTCCCGGTCAGCATTCGCGAACACCGCCGAGATCTGAAGGAGCACGTTGAACGCCTCGGCAAGCGCGGCCGCTGCGCGCTCCTCCAAAATCGGGAGCGGCAGATGTCCTGACCATTTCGCCGCGAAGTCGGTCATCGGAAAGAATGTCGACAGAAAAACACCGGCTAGGGCCGCGACCACCAGCCCCTCACGGACTGGCACGATGCTGACGCGATGGGTGTCGGGAAACTGGCTGACAATCGCAGTAAAGTTATCTGCAAGCGTCATATAGTCGATGAGATGCTCGACCGGTAGCAGGATCGCATAGTCAACGCGCGGCCAATATGGTGCGTCCGGCTCGTCCATTGGCCGCGAAACCACGAGCGCCTCGATATCGTTCGCGGCAAGCGCGGCGCGGATTTGCGCGGTCATCGCCTCCGCAGCGTGCCGAGCGCGCTCTCTCGCGTCGGCTGCGAACCGAATTCGCGCCCGACGATTGCGACTGGTGCGCTCCGCTACCAGCCGGGAACGTCGGAATGCCTCGGCATTCGCATGGGCATCGCCGAGGATCGCATCGATGTCATGGAGAGTCGCGGATAGGCTCTGCAGTGCATCCACTGGCGGGGCTTCGACCCATCTCCAGCTGCTAGCCGACAGCAATACTTCGGCGTCCGTATGCAGCTTTGCGGCATTGACAGACATGAGTATTGGACGCTCGATCGTTCCTCCCAATTCCTGGGCGAGCTGAGTGAGCGATGCGACAAAGTCGTAAGTCTGATCGGCTGTCGAATACTCGCCCTGATCGCGGGCAGAGCGCGTGGTCGAACCGACTGAGGGTGGTTGGATGAATGAATTCAACAATGAGCGAACCGCCAGTAAGGTCGTGAAACGTTGATCCGCCGCTATCCCGCGGCAGTACAGGTCGGCGGCATCGGCGAGCATGGTCGCGAGTTCTGTGATGGCGCTGGCAAGGGCATTCGCGCGGCCGCTTTCAGTGGTCGGTCCGGAGCGGCTCTGGATCGCTCGCAAGGCGGCTCGATTCCAGGCGATGCGCACCGGAGCCGGCAGGTTATCACGAGGGATGTGCTTGATTGCGAGCGGATGGCCCTGGAGTCCGGCTGGGTTACCGTCCCAGCCGAGCATTGAGGAAGCGGCAATATCGGCTGTTGGAACGGCCGCGAACAGCCGTGCGCAATGCTCGACCACGGTATCGTTTGCATTTGGATGGATCGGCTCTCCCTGGAAGCGGACGTTCGAGGTTACCACCAGTGCTCCGTTTTCTGCCTCGATCGTCGGGCGCGTCACCCAGGCGACTTCCTTATGGATTCTCGACAGCAGATGATTGCTCCCGCCGAAACAATTTGCGAGTTGCTGCGCTGTTGCGGCTCCGAATTCGCGTATCGTCGCTGTGACCGCGAGCGCCTGCTCGAGCGGGACATCGACCCTGTCGGCCGCAGGCAGCGCGGTGAACCTGGGAGCTGGCGCCATCGTCACCATCGGCACCAGCGCAGCGGCAAGCTCGTGATAATCCTCCAGATCCGCGTCGATTTCGGCGGGCAAACCGCCCATGCGTTCGAGCAATACCGCGCGCAGGTCGCGCTGGCCGACCTCGGGCAGCCGCGCGATCACAGCGTTGACCTTCGCGAATTGGGGCAAATCCAGCGATGATCCAGCCAGAGCAAACGAGAAGGCTAGACTGGCGTGCCGCACCTCGAGGTCTTCCTCCTCGACGATCGCGATCCAGCGCTCGGCAACCCGATCGCACGCGGCAAGCCCGAGTCCATGGAATATAGCGGCGAGTTCGGGGACCGAAAGTGCAGCGGCACGTCTGGCTAGCGCGTCTAGGACTGCGTCATCGGCTTCGGGCAGCGCGGCTAGAAGTTGCGGGAGAACAACGGAGAAATCATGGCTACGGAGGACGGCCGCCAATTCCTCTAGCTCGATGTCGAGGTTACGAGGCAATTGCTGCTCGAGCGCGGCATACAGTCCCGCCGATCGAATTTGGTGCAGTCCGCCGAGGCTGCCATCGTCCCTGACGCGTACGGCGTGTTCGTCCACCAGCCGCGCCAAGGCGCGCGCGAAGTCACCTTGGCTCAATCCCAAACGGTCGCGGAGCCTTCCGGAGTCGGCCGACCCTCCGAAGCGTGCGGCAGGAACGACCGACTGAAGGATGGCAAGCTCATCGTCGCGACCTTCGAGCAAGCGGCGGCGGACCTGGGCATCCAGCGTATCCTGCAGCCGCTGTCCACTTGTCAGCAGATGCCCGTATTCGAGCAGAAGCCCTTTGCTGCGTTCGAAAGGCTCCCGCCAGTGGAGGAAAGCCAGCTCGCGCTCTTGCCGCAACGCCAGCCAGATTCTTTCGGCGAGCTCGGCGTCGAGAGCCGGGCGCGCCAGCGCGGTCGAGGCGAGACTGCTGATGAGGAAGAGGTCTTCCTCGCGTATTGTGCCAAGCAGCAACACTCCGGGCGTGTGGCCGAGTTCATCTGCCAGCGCTTCCCAGATCCCGCCAAGGTCGCGACCGACATCATCGAACACGAACCCCACGGCGCGCTCAGGCGATGCTTCGAGGCTATGAGCCAATTGTACCAAAAGATGGGCCTGATCGGCGGTTGCGCGTCGCAACCGAAACCAGCGGATGGCATGTCGGTTTTCGTAAGCGAACAGCCAAGCCGCCGCGGATTTCCCGCTTCCCGATGGCCCCGTGATCAGCACGCGCCGCTGCCGTTGGAGGCCGGCCGCCACCTCAACCATCAGGTCCGGGCGCTCCATCACGAGCCCTGCTGCGACATGGCCGGGCGCAGCGTCAACGCCCTCATAGAAATGGGGATCTTCCAAGGGTGCAAAGGTGACAGGCTCGCAAAGACCAGCGGCGATGGCCGGGAACAGTCCATCACGGTCGATAAGCGCAACGACATCTGCGGCAATCGCTTCGACGTCGGTCGCGTCCACGACGGCCGGTTTGTCTGCTGGCGCGCGATAATTATGGTCGGCTCGTTCGCCGACGAGGTGACGGAGACGATGCGCTATCAGCCGACCGACAGCGTCGGGAGTATCGCGGCGCGCGCCAAACAGGTTGACGCTCTCGTCTACCGGATTGGCGATACTCATTACCGCGGCAACTCTAAGAAGCTCGGTGAGGGTCAGGCCCTTCGATGCGGTGAAGTCCGAAAGATAGGAGGCCAAACGCACGGCATTATTTGCATCATCGGCGAGGTTGCCGTCCCAACCGGTTTCGGAGAGTTCCTCGGCAGGTCGCTCGAGCAGAATCACAATCCTACACGCCCCGGACCGCAGCCTCTCTACCTCGATGGTGCTGGCCGATTTCGCGATGATTGTGGCGAGTTCCGCGGTCGTGAATCGACCGCGCGGATCATGGCGGGACTTTGCCTGGACACGAATCTCTGCGGTCCCGCCATGGAGCGTGAGGTCGTCTATGCCCTCAGGTACGAGGACCGTGGCATCAAGATTCCCGGTCCAGATCCGGGTCGCCAACCATGCGCCTGCGGCATCCTGAAAGCGAAAGCCCCGCCCCGCCCGTGCGCCGGCTCGGCTGGTTGCCCAAAGGTTGGGATCGATCTGAATTGCAGCGTCTGCCATTAGTGCCATCTAGGCATGGTATCCCTCCAGAAACAAACCGTTCCTTTCGCGCCCGATCAGGTGCGGCCAAGTCATGGCGTCGAATAGGATCGACACTACGAATGCACCGACAAAATTAGCGCGATAGTTGTGGCCGATGATAGCAGCCGTGCTGGCTACGATGCAGATTGGTTTCGAGACGCCTTGCAGTCCAAGGGAGGCAAGACCTGCAATCTTTAGAACGGGCCGAAGACCCAAGCTAGTCGACGTATAGCGGACTGTCTGCTGGTGGGCATCGAAAATTGGCTGCTGAACGACTTACATGGGTCGGATTCGCTGGGATTAACCGCCGACTCTGGTACATTTTGGTCGTAGCGCGTCTCGATCCGCCCCCTGCATGACGACGCTTTCACGGCGTCGCAGAGGCCATGTGAAGGTCGATTAAGTGGGGTGCGAGGCCGAGCTTGGCGGACAGCCTGCCTTTCAAAGATTTAATCCAGAACCCACCCGACCGCAGCCGTTGGCATTGTGGTCAAAATTAGAGCGTGGCACCATCGAAGTAATGAAAGCTATCCTCCCATTCGTGCTGAACGCTACCGCCGCTCTTTCCGGGGCCCCCGGCATCTGGGAACTTAAGATCGATGACACGACGATCTTTCGTTTCGAATTACAGGATACACAGAATGGAGCAGCGGTTACGTGGGAACGGCCTGAGCATTTTCGTTTCGATGGAGACACATTCTCAAAGGTGACTGGTCCTGTCGTATGAAGCGTCCCGGGTTTTCCGGAGGCTATCCGGTTTGACTCAGGCAGCCATA
>NZ_DAISLT010000030.1:0-74805 GCF_036820275.1 Novosphingobium sp. | reverse complement strand
GATATGGCTGCCTGAGTCAAACCGGATAGCCTCCGGAAAACCCGGGACGCTTCATTCCGAGCGTGACGTTGTTCGACGAGCTAATCAACCAAATATATCGTGCACGTGTAAAAAGCCGGAAGCTGTGGCATTACCTTGCCCGCTTTCCACCTGTGCCGAAGAACGTCCCCATGCAAGCGCTACGTACGATGGGAAGACACAGCCTTGCTTGGTCGGCTAAGTACCCTATCTGCCTTTGTACATTGAGCCTCGGCCGATGTTTAAGGGGATTGGCCGTAAGGAGACGGACAGCTTTGAACCGAGGGAGCCACATAACTGCCATTCTCAGGCTGGCAGTGTAGGCCCCAATGCTTCGATGATACGGCAGTCAGCAACGATGCCGCCGTCGCAGGAATCGATGACCGCCTTCAGCTCTTTGCGAAGCGCCGCAAGGTCCGCGAGCTTGCGATCTACTTCCAGCAAGTGCTCCTTCGCGATCCGGTCAATACCGGCGCAATCACAAGTACGGTCGCCGGAGATGCCCAGTAGCGCCCGAACCTGATCGAGCGAGAACCCGAGGTCGCGGGCACGGCGGATGAAGGACAGTCGGCCAAGCTCCGGCTGCCCGTAGTCCCGGTAGTTGCTCGTCGTCCGCGCCGGTTTGGGTAGCAGGCCGATCTTCTCATAATAGCGGATCGTCTCGATCTTGGTGCCGGTCGCCTTGCCCATGTCGCCAATCGTGAATGCCATGCCCTTGACCCTGTAGTCGCTACAGGCCCTATATAGCCTGTCATCACCGAAACAGGAGATGCATATGGCCGGCGGATGCTGCGGCGGATCACAGGACAATACAGAAAAGCTGAACGACGCGGCATGGCGGCGCGTGTTGTGGATCGCGCTTGTGATCAACGCGGTGATGTTCGGCGTGGAGATTGTCGCCGGGGTCACTGCCGGGTCTGCATCGCTCAAGGCCGATGCACTCGACTTCCTGGGCGACGCCGCCAACTACGCGATCAGCCTCGGTGTTGCGGGCATGGCTCTGGCGTGGAGGGCGCGGGCGGCGATGGCCAAGGGCGCATCCATCCTGCTGTTCGGCCTGTGGGTGTTGGGCAACACCGTCTGGATGGCGATGCAGGGTGTAGTTCCAACTGCTGAGACCATGGGCGTCGTGGGCATAGCCGCGCTTGTCGCCAACCTTGCCTGCGCCGCAATGCTCTGGCGCCACCGCGCGGGTGACGCCAACCGGCGCTCGGTCTGGATCTGCTCGCGCAACGATGCGATCGGCAATATCGCCGTGGTCGCCGCAGCGCTGGGCGTGTTCGGCACCGGGACCGGTTGGCCGGACATTCTTGTCGCAGCAATCATGGCAGTGCTGGCACTGTCCGGCGGATGGCAGATCATCCACCAGGCGCGTGGCGAACTGAGGCGCGCACCTATTCGCCGCCGAAGCGAATCCGCACCCCTCCGTTAAGAACGAACCCATCGGTCGGTGCCCAGGCATCGACCGTCCATGCCCCTGCCGAGGCCCGACGCGGCAGCAGCAGCGGGTCATATTTCGTCTGCCGCACATTGAGCAGGTTCTCGGCATTAAGGAACAGGCTGACCTTGCCCAGTATCACTTCGCCCATGGTGCCGAGCTGGACATAGGGCCTGCTGCGCGTCCGGTAGGGATTGTCGTCCAGCGACTGCCGCCCGGTGTAATAGGCCTCGATCCCGAAGCGGCCGCGCCCTTCCTTCTCCCACATGCCGACAAGCCCCGCGCTGTCTCGGGGCGTCAACGGTACGATGCGCCGACCAAGGACATCGGGATCGGGTTCACTCGCGGCGACGTGAACGTAGCTGCCGGTGAGAGACAGAGCCTGCCAGCGATAGCGCAGCAGCACTTCGCCGCCGCGCGTCCGCGTCACGCCATCGACATTGATCAGCGTGACATGATCCACGTCCACTATCTGCAACTGCTGGGCATGGTCGATGTTGGAGGCAAACAGGCTGAGGTTCGCCTCGAACGGCCCGCTGGCATAGCCGAAGTCGATGGACCCGCTGTCGGCAATCTCCGCCTTGAGCTTTCCATAAGGCAGGAGGCGCGCGAGGCCATTGGCCTCTGTCTCCTCGACAAACGGTGTCGGCGCGTAGAAGCCGCGTCCCAGTGACGCACGGATCGTCCAGGGACCGGGCCGATAGAGCGCGGAAAGGCGCGGGCTGACGTGCGAGCCATAATCGCTATGGGCGTCCCAGCGCAGGCTTCCCGCCAGAGTTAGCCGGTCGGTCAGTTCCTGTTCGCCCTGCACGAACAGCGCGGGCACGGTATAGCTATAGTCAAAGGCTGAGAATGCCTCGGACCGATAGTCATCCAACTGAATCGCAGCGCCTGCCAGCCAAGTCGTTGCGCCTGCCTTGCCGCCGATCGACGCCTCGGCAAATGCCGTGCGGTGGCGGTCATTCTCCACCGTGTCGCCGAAGACATGCCGATGCGATTGGGTAACGCCGGAGGCCTGGAGATGCAGCGTGCCGATGTTATCCAGCGGCGTTTCGGCCGTGAGGCCGAGATCGTAGCGCCGGCTGCGCAACGTCTGCGCGAAAGGCGATCCATCCGGCGCTTTCGCGCCTGGAATCGTTCCGCCATCGCGCTGCTCCGCCATCGCGCCGAAGGTGAGCAAGGCCTTGGTTCCATCTGCGGCATCGACAAACAGCCTGGGCCGGACTGTGAAGCGCTCATAGCCGGGCATGTCGGCCCAGCCATCATCGTTCAGGTCCTGACGGCTTTGCCGGTCGTAGCCGGTCGTGAGTGAGGCACTGACCACGCTGCTGAGGGGCGCGGCGACATAGCCCGTCATATCCTGCCCGTTGCGACTGGTGGCATTGAGCAAAAGTTCGCCCTGCGGTTCGCTGGCCGGACGGCGCGACACCAGATTGATGACGCCGCCCAGTGCCGAGGGGCCATAGAGCGCCGATGCCGCGCCCTTGATGATTTCCACCTGGCCAAGATCAGTCGGCGGGATTTGCAGCAGGCCAATGGAGGGGGGCTGCCCACCATAGAGGGGCAATCCGTCAGCCAGGATCTGCGTGTAACGGCCCTTGAGGCCCTGGATACGGACATTGGCTGCTCCGAGCGCTGGCGATGTGGTCTGAACCCGCACGCCCGGCGTCTCGCTGACCAGCATGGCGATGTTGCCGGGCCGCATGAGGAGCTTCTCCTCAATCTCCTCGCGATTGATGACCTCGACGCGAATGGGCTCGTCCTGAACCCTGCGCCCGGTGCGCGTCGCTTGGACCACGATCTCGGTCTCGGCCTCCTCGGCATGATCAGCCTTGGCCTGAGCATAAGCAGGGCCGGCCATCATTGTCGCGATTATCAGCGCGCTGCTTCCAGCGTACACCATGCCGCCACGAAATATCGAAGTCACTTCGCCCCCGTTTCCACCCGACATAGAGCGCCGGGTACGGAGGCTCCATAAGGCCTGTAGCAACTACAGGGTCAAGGGCCGCTTTCAGCATCGACAGTCTCCAACCTAAACGGCTGGAATGGGGCGCGTAGCTGTTGGGCAGTTCACCTGTCATCCGCCAAGGAGCTCTTGGCCGGTAGGCGACTGTCCGGCTTGGAGCCGGGTCGTGGAGATAGCTGACACTTACCAGGATTCGGCTTTCGACCATAATACGTCATTCGCCGATCAATCTTGAAACGGCAGATTCAGACTCAACTTGCCATTCGCTGAGCGCGAAACTGTTTGGCAGCAACGCGCCCATTCAAGCCGTTCAATTAGAAAAACGGCGCGCCCATTAGCGGGCAGTCTGCTTATGACTAAGGCCAGGACAAAGTCGCCGTTCACGACGGCGTAGCAGAACGGCATTTTGCGGCAGTTCTGGTCGTTCGCATGGTTGCGCTGATTGCCATATGAGTGGGCGAGTTGGAGGTTTCTTGGTCGACGAAAGGTTGCCCCACTTCCAAATAGAGTGGCGACCAACCATGCTATATTTTAAAAAGTTTTTAAGAAGGAGTAATTCATGGCAATTATTATAAGTTGGTACTCAAATAGCGTCAGGTAGGCGCACACTGCTGCCGTCTCAACCTGCAAATAAAGCGCGCCGATGAGGCCGCCCCCCTTTACTGTATCGCGGCGCCGCCCCCCTTTGTCCTCTGCCATTTCCCTGCAAGTGCGTTGGGCCGTGCTGCTGCAGACAGCTTCTTGGAGTGTTCAACTCCTTCGTTACGGCTCCTTGGGAAGCAACCAAGCCTGTTTGCCTCTCAGCAAGATAGCGACGATCTGAGCGAGCCGTTCGTCTATCTCGTTAGGAGTGAGCTTCGTGCCTGGCCGATCCAGATGTTGATGGAGCGCCGCCAGCATTCCCATGAACACGGCGGCAATTAGGCCCGGGTCCGTTACCGCAAGATTGTCCCTTGCGGCGAATTCACGAATGTCGCGCTCAAGCACATCTTGCATTCGTGTCGTTCGTAAAGTTTGCATTTCCATGGCGACGTGCCTGGCACTACCCCAGCATTCCTGCACCAATTCTCCGAACGCGCGTACTTCCGGATCGACGCTCCAACGGGTCATCGAGCGAGCGTAGTGGAGCAACCGCTGCTCCAGCGAGTCATTTTCCGGAACAACTCTCCGGGCATCAGAGACTGCGGACCACGCCGCAATGCGGTCCTGCATCACCGCGCGCAGCAAAGCTGCTTTGTCGTCATAGCGTTGGTAGAGCGTGGCTTTGGTCACGCCCGCGCGGCTCGCGATCGCGTCCATCGTGGTTGCCGCAAACCCATCCGCAAGAAAGCTCAGCTTCGCCGCTTCGAGGACGTTGCGGTCGATGAGTTCCGCCTCGCGCTTCGACGGCCGCCCCCGTGATCGCGGCGCCTTGGCCTTTATGCCTCTGGTTGGCGGAATCGTATCGTCAGCGACAGTGGTCATGATTGTCCATTTTCGTCCGGCTGTGGGTGTCGCCGGAACCGACCCGCTTTGCAAGCGCCGACGCGATGTAATCATACTCCCGGTTTATTTTATTGACGATGGGCCAGGCACCGGAGATGGTGCGGGCGAGAGTGCAGCTCGGGTCAGGGCTGAACGGAAAACTGGCATTTCGAGTCAAATGGGAGAGAGATCGATGGCGCTTGGAGCGTTGCGCGCTTCGCTGATGACGGCGATCGCGGTCGGAGCGGTTCTACCCGCAGGGCTCCTGGCGCAGGCGGTCAAGCCCAGAGATATGCCTAAGATCGGCGAGGTGGATCAGCGCTATCAGTCCTACAATCTGGACCTCATCGCCATCACCGGAATGCCGCCAAAGGCCGGGGATCCCAAATCGCATAGCGACGAGCGCGTCGACACGGTCATGAGCGCGGTCAAGCTCGAACAGCCGCTCGACCTGTATAACAAACGCCTTCGCAATCTGGCCGCAGGGCTTGGCCCCGCTTATCTGCGTACGAGCGGAACCTCGGCAAACTCCGTGTTCTTCCAGAACGACGACAAGCCGGCGATCACCACTCCGCCGACCGGCTATAACACGGTCCTGACCCGATCGCAGTGGAAGGGCGTCATCGATTTCATGCACGCCGTGGATGCGAAGCTGCTGATGTCGTTCACTATCAGCGCGCCGACGCGTGACGCTGAAGGCACATGGACGCCGCTGCTCGCCCAGCCTCTCGTCGATTTCACCCACGGTCTCGGCGGTGAAATCGACGCGGCCGAACTGGTCAATGAACCCAATCTGCCGAACTATGGCGGGCTTCCGAAGGGCTATGATGGCGCCTGGTTCGCAAGAGATCAGATCGCATTTCGGAATTTCGCCCAGAAAAGCCTTCCTAAGATGAAGATTGTGGGCCCCGGCGATGTGGTCGTCGCCAACATCCCGCTCCCTGGCAATCTGACCGGTGCGGATATGATGTCAGGCAAGCCGGCGCCAAAATTTGACGTGTTTTCCTATCATTTCTACCCGGCAGTGGCACCGCGGTGCGCACCTGCCAATACCCCTGTCGGGACCAGCGCAGAACTCTCGATGACCGATGGCTGGTTCGCACGCACGGAAAAATCGCTGCTCGATCACAAGGCGCTTCGTGACAAGTACGCGCCCGGTGCGCCGATCTGGAACACCGAAACAGCTGGCGCGGCATGCAGCGGAGCGCCTTGGAGCGAGACGTTCCTTGATACTTTCCGCTACGTCGATCAACTCGGGCGCCTGGCAAAGCTTGGCGCGAATGTGGTGTTCCACCAGACCCTGGTGGGTGGCAACTACGGCATGCTTGAGCCTGAGACTTTCGCCCCGCGGCCGAACTATTGGGCAGCCCTTTTGTGGCGCCGCCTTGTCGGCCCGACCGTGCTCGATGCGGGCGCTGGTAAGCCTGGATTCCATCTCTATGCGCATTGTTCGCGGCAGAAGAAGGGGGGCGTAACTCTCATCGCTGTGAATTCGGGAAGCGAACCGAACCAACTCGATGTAGGCAAGCAAGCGAGAGTTTTCACGCTTACCGCGCCGGAACTGCAAAGCAAGTCGGTGCTGCTGAATGACAAGCCCTTGCGGCTTGAGGCGAACGACAAGCTCCCGACCACATCTGGGAGCAAGGCCTCAGGAACGATCAGCCTGCCTGCTACCAGCATTACGTTCGTGCAGATCCCGGCGGCCAAGAACGCGGCGTGCTATTGAACGGGAGACAGCAAATGACGATATTCCGTGCTCCGGCACTGGCTGCCTTACTTGCCTTGGCGGGAGTGCCGGCCGACACCGCAGCAAAGGCCGTGTCCAGCCAGGAAGCGACTGCCTCGTCAAGCTACGCTCTGCTGGGCCCGCAGTTTGGACGGGGCGTCATCGATGATCGCCTGAAGGATGCGATCGTTGACCGGGCGCACAAACTGCTGGATCGCGATCCAGCGCCGGCCAAGCATATCCGCATTGAAGGTGTGAGCTCGGGCCAGACGCAGGCGCCTGGCGTTGCGGTGAAGTCAGCGGAAACAGCAGACTCTATCGCTCGCTCCAGGACCAGTCTTGAAGACATGGAGGCCATGCTCGATCTGGCTCTGGCCTGGCGGGTCACCGGTGAGAAGCCGTTTCTCAGGAAGGCATGCCAGTACATCGAAGCCTGGGTTTCGACTTATGAGTTATCGTTCAATCCGGTCGATGAAGGCCGGTTCGACAATCTCATCCTTGCTTACGATCTGGTCGAGACCAGGGCGCCAAAGGCGTTGCGCGGCAAGGCCGACGCATTCATGCGACGGATGGCCGCCGGCTACATCGAGGCGATGGAGACCGGAAACGTTCCGATCAAGCCGACATTGACCAACAACTGGCAGAGCCACCGGATCAAGTTGGCAACGCTCGCGGCCTACCAGTTGGGCGATGACCAGCTGATCGCACGATCGCACGACCTGTTCAACAAACAGGTCGACGCCAATCTGCGCGGCGACGGCACGACGGTCGACTTCCTGCAGCGTGATGCGCTCCACTATGTAACCTACAGCCTTGGCTCCCAGCTCACGGCTGCAGCAGCCGCCCAAGCCCATGGTCAAGATTGGTACAGCCACAAGGGACCTGCCGGCCAAAGCCTGTCGCGAACGTTGGCATGGTTGGGTCCATTTGCCCGTGGAGAGCAGGTACACATCGAATTTTTGAAGTCTGTGGTGCCCTACGATCGACAGCGCGCTGCGGCCGGAGGCAAGACGTACCAGAACAAGCCCTGGAACCCGGCGACGGCGGATCAGGTCTATGCTCTCGCGGCCTCGCTTGACCCTAAATGGTTCGAACTGTCGAAGCAGCTCCAGGCAGCGAACGAGAGTGAGTCGTCCAGCGGGTTGGCGGAAGATGAGCCGCGCGAGTGGCTCTACCTCTTGCGGGACGGGAAATGAGCATGAACGAAAGGTGTGACATGCAGCGCCGCACGTTTCTTACCGGTACCGCCATAGCCGCCGGGGCAACCGCTTTCCCGGTGCTCGGGGCCGCCACTCCGGAAAGCGTCGCCGTACGTATCCGCGCAAAGGAAACTACGGGGCCACTCGATCACGTCTGGAATTGTGTCGGTTCGGACCGGGCTGCGATCACCATGCGAGAAAGCTGGCGCCATGATATCGATCGGGCCAGGCAAGAGATAGGCATCAAACGCGTTCGGTTCCACGGGATACTCAACGATGAACTGGGGGTTCTGACACGCTATCCCCAGCACCGTGACGGCACGGCGAATTTTCGGAACGTCGCCGAGGTCTATGATGGCCTTGTGGACCGCGGCCTAGCGCCGTTCGTTGAACTGGGTTTCATGCCAAGCGAACTGGCGTCGGGATCGGCGCAGTTCGGTTTTTACAAAGGCAATATCACGCCGCCCAAATCGTTTGAGGCGTGGAGTACCTTCATTGGCGAGTTTACACGGTTCATCGTCGATCGCTACGGCCTGGACGAGGTTGCCAGATGGCCTATTGAGGTGTGGAACGAGCCGGATCTGCCATTCTTCTTCACGGGAAAACAGGACGATTATTTTCAGCTCTACAAACACGCAGCGATGGCGATCAAAGGAGTCTCGCCCCGACTGCAGGTAGGCGGCCCGGTCACGTCCGGTGCAAAATGGATACCGGAATTCCTGAGGTTTTGTGCCAGCGAAAATGCACCCGTCGACTTCGTATCGACGCATAGCTACGCTGGTCACATGGGCGGTCCCAAGGATTCGGACCCCCAAATGTCGGTCAACGATGTTATTCCAACCACGATCCGCGGTGCGCGCCAGGCCATTGCCGCAAGCGGCCGTGCCGGGCTGCCTCTCTACATCAACGAATGGTCGGCTGACAGTCCCGCGATGATCGCGCACGTGCTCACTCATGTGCTGGGCGATGCGCAAATGATGTCTCACTGGGTTCTCAGTGGAACCTATGAGGAGTTGGGGCCAAGCGACTACCTTCTACAGGAAGGCGCAATGGGTTGGTCACTGATGCAACGAGGGATTCCGCGTCCCGCCTACAATACTTATCGCCTGCTTCACCGCCTCGGCCAGCAGCGCGTGTTCGCGCAAGGGCCTGCTCTTGCGTCGAGCAAAGCCAACGGGAAGCTGTCAGCGCTCGTTTGGAACCTTGCCGAAGTCCCGCAGGCCGCCGGCATACCGGGCGCCGACGCGACGCGGGAGGTGGTTGGATCGGCCAAGCGGCTTGTCGTCACTATTGAGGATATGAAGCCCGGCCAGGCTTTGCGGGTCACCTACGTTGACCAAAATAGAGGCTCACCGTTCCCGGCTTGGCGGAAGATGGGGTCTCCGAAACTCCCGACTTCGCAACAGATCGCGTTTCTTCGCGCGGCGGCCGAGTTGCCCGCGCCAAGCGCAGCCCGCCTCGACGCCAACCGCCAGTTAAGGCTCGATCTGCCGCCAGAGGGCGTAGCTCTGATTGAAGCTGTTTGAGAGGAACAGCAAGCTGAAGGACTCTGGGGCTTGTCTGCGCGACGCTACGTTCCGGCGGCATCTTTTTTCGGCATGGGCGGGCCAAGTGCAGGGTGGACCAGCCGAAACATCTTGTTTCCCGAGCGGATGATCACTTGCCGCGGACGATCGGCCAAGACGCTCAGCAAGCGTGACAACGCCATTCACCGACTAGACATCGGTGGTGATGGCGATGGTCGTTCGAAATATTGAATGAAAGCAACGCAATGTCAAAATGATGGCAGCGCCTGCGGTCAGTTGAGAGCCAAAGTGTGTGATGCGCTGATAGCAGTGTGACTATTTGCCATGATTTTGAATTTCCGCGTGATTATGTTGTTCTACTGAATCATCTTAGGGGCGAGAGGCTTTTGTCATGCCATGGCAGCATCGCCAGGGCGAATAGACGGAACGGTAGCTGTTAATAGCACCGGTTCCATTGACACGAGCCGCTCGCCGGAAAATATCAAAATACACTAATAGTACAATTATAGGGGAGGGATTTATGAAGGTGTATGCGCTCCTGCTGTGCACGGCAGGCCTGTCGGGTTTCACGGTTCCGGCGTCTGCTCAGGAAACCAGTCCGAGCATCGCTGAGACTGAAGCGAGCAATGTCATTATCGTCCAGGCCCGTCGCCGCGATGAGGATGTTCAGGACGTGCCGGCAGTGATCGATACGGTCACTTCTGAGGAAGTCAGCAAGCTCAATTTCCGCGACTTCAAGGAAGTCTCGACGATCGTACCGGGCCTTCAGCTTACGACCGAAGCGAACGGGACGGGCGGCAATGCCCGTTTGCGCGGCGTCAACTTCGACGTAACTGCGAGCGGCAACAACCCCACTGTCGAATTCTATTTCAATGACGCGCCTATTACGGCCGGCGTCATTCTCCAACAGATGTACGATATTGGCCAGATTGAAGTGCAACGCGGGCCCCAGGGCACCCTGCGCGGCCGCGCGGCGCCTTCGGGTTCGATCACCGTCGGTGCGCGCAAGCCCGATCTCTATTCGATCGGTGGCGCCATCGATATGACGGCCAACGATATCGGCACGCAGAATATAAAGGGGGCGATCAACCTTCCCATCATCGAGGGCATCGCCGCGATCCGCGCGGCAGGCGTATGGGATGAGAACGAAGGCGACCGCGTGCGCCCCATCGGCGGCGGCAGTCGCGATCCTTTCTCGCGGACCAAGAGCGGCCGCATTTCGGCGCTCGTTCAACCGACCGACTGGTTCAAGGCCGAAGCGCTTTATCAGCGCCTGGACCGGACGGCGTTCACCTACGATCAGGTAGCTTCGTTCAGCGAAACCAACCCAGACGCCGCCGCGAGCCCGGTCTACATCTCGACTTCGGACCGCCTTTCGACGCAGAATTCCGCCCGCAAGGTTCGGCAGCTGTATGACATCTACAACTGGCGGGCAGAGGCCAGCCAATGGGGCCAGGTGCTGATTTACCAGGGGCAGCATTATACGCAGAAGATTTCGTCGACGGCCAACCAGGATGGTGCTGACCTGTTCCCGGGCGATGTCAATCAGATGACGTTCTCGCATCCGAAATCCACGTCCCATGAGGTCCGGCTGCAGAACGACAGCCGCGTGTTCGGCTTCCTCGACTACGTGCTGGGATATTTCGATTACAAGAACAGCTCGCCGACCGAACTGACCAGCCCCACCATGGTGGGGCTGTCCTCCGGCCGCCTCATCACTGTGGTGAACACTGAGATTGAGCGCACCGGCTCCTCCCACGAGAAGTCGTTCTTCGGAAACCTGACGGCTCATATCGGCGATGCTACTGAGATTTCCGGTGGGCTGCGGCACATCGACTACACTTCGTCCAACGCGACCGTTGTGAATGGCCGCACCATTGCGACCGATGGCCAAGATGCCAAGAAGTGGATTTACTCGGCCTCGATCAAGCATAACTTTACGCCTGACCTGATGGTCTACGCCAGCACCGGCAGTTCCTGGCGCCCTGGCATCAATGTGGTCGGGGATTTCAACCTCGCTCGCTCTGCGTTGGAGGATAGCTTCCTCGATCTTCCGGCCGAAACGTCGAAGTCATACGAAATCGGGCTCAAAAGCACCCTGTTCGATGGCAGGGTGCGGGCCAACCTCACCGGGTTCCACCAGAAGTTCAAGAACTACCCATACCGCGTTGGCGGCCAGGGTGTATACTTCATCAACACCGTGGCACTCCGCAATGCCGCCGGCGCTGTCACTGGGACCGCTCAGCAGGTCTCAGCGTTCAATTTCGTCGGCGCGGTCCCGGTTGAGGTGAACGGTATCGAGGGTGACCTGTCCTTCAACGTGAACGATAATTGGTCTGTCGGTCTGGTAGCGAGCTATTCGCTCGGCAAGATCAAGAACGGCACGGTGCCGTGCAACGATCTCAACGGCGACGGGGTCCCCGACGTCGTCACAACGGCACCGACTCTCACGCAGTTGCAGACGGCAGTCGGAACGGACAACGTTGCTTCCTGCCAGGTCTCGCAGCGTTCAGGCTTCCAGGCGCCGTTCAGCGCATCTTTAACCAGCGAATACACGTTCCCCGTCTCGAGCCATGTCGACGCGTATCTTCGCGGATTGTTGAACTTCAGCGGCAATTCGCGGACCGATCCCACGAATATCTACGACGATGTGGGATCGTATGGCCTAGTGAACATGTTCGCGGGGATCCGTGATCCGAAGGGTGCCTGGGAAGTGTCGCTGTTCGCCAAGAACCTTTTCGACACCACCAAAACGCTTTCACGAACGAATCCGCTGCTGACCTCGTACCTTATCCCAACCGGTGCCACCACGACGGTCGCGGCGACCTATACCAGCACTTACACCGGCGTCACCTCCACGGCGCTGCGCGAATTCGGCATCAACGTGCGCTACGCATTCGGCTCGCGCTGAACTCTCCCAGAGGCTCCCTCCGAGCTCTCTCCCCTCGGCGGGCGGCCTTCGGGCCCCCGCCGTTTTTTGTCACAAAGCCGGATGACCGGCTGACGCATTCCCAAAGCTGCGTTGAACAACTCACCGCGGCGCCTTTAGCCAAGCGACTGGATCTGGTTTCGGAATTGCTTTGAGCGCCAAAGGCGCTCGCAGGCTGACCTAGGCCAAGTAGCTGCGCAGATTCTTGGCGGCGTTCGCCACGCAGACCAATCCATCTGCCGGATGATCGACTTCGACATAGCCGACGGCGTCGGTCAGCCGTGTTATACGCGGCCAGAGACGCGGAAAGCCAAGACGTCCGGCGCCCGGCTCGACTTTGATGGAACTGGTCACCGCCGAGGGCCGGATCGACATCCTTGAGATGAATCGAAATCACGCGCCGGCCGAGCTTCTTCAGTAGCGCGTAAAGATCGGCTCCCCCCGCCCAAGCCCAGGCCAAATCGATCTCGAAAGCCACTTCGGCGGGCGAGAACTCTTTGGAGATAATGTCCAGTGGCGTACTGCCACCGAGCGGCGCGTGATCCCACCAATGATTGTGATATGCGAGCTTCACGCCAAAGCGGCGCGCTGTCTGCGCCATCTGGCGTAGCTCTGGAAGCCAGGCGTCGAACGCAGCTCGGGTGGTTTCCCCAAGCTTGCCGCCTCGAAAGAAGATCGGCGCGGCCGAATAGGCGATCACGCTGGCGCCGATCGCTGCGGCTGTTTCTGCCTGCTCGGCAAACGGGCGGCCATAGCCGTATCGGACGACGCCGACTTCCATGCGCGCCTGGCGAACCATTGCCGCCTTATCGGCGCCGGAGAGTTCGCTTTTGTCCTGCAATGAGTAACCCGCGAGGCGGAAGCCGAAGTGGGTGTACCCCATCGCGGCGACCTTCCGCAGCGTCTCCTGGTAGTCCTGCTGGAGGGATTTCATCACCGTCATGTCGGTGAGACCAAGTGGGACCACCTTCGATCGGTTGGACGCTGCGGATAACTTGGAAGCGGCCGCGACAAAAGGGGTTGCCGCCAATCCTGCGATGAGAGATCGCCGCCGATATGCTATCATGCACTCACCTCACAATATTGAGGGCGCTCGACATTACGATTCGGCCGCTCTCACTTTTAAAAGCGTTAGCTAGGTTTGGCGGCATCGAATTCCTTCTGAATTTCAGCAAGTTTTTCAGGGGTGATCTGGTCGCCCGCATATTGTGCGAGCTGCGACAGGGTCATCGCGCGACCCATCTCGATCTGAGGATTGCTCACCACTTCGGGAATGTGTTTGATCAGGATCGCTTTGGACGCGGGATCATCCAGTAGAGTGCCAAGGTCGGTAGCATCAACCTTATAGACGGTCTTCGTTTTCGCTGAAGTGGCGGCGGGCGCTGCGAGCGATACCGAGGGGGCGGCCACAGCCACGTTCACAGTCACAGTCAGCATCAGCGCATGCATAATCGAACGCATCGAAACATCCTCTTCTCTTTTGGCGGCACGGTATGGTGGGCAGGCCAAATGACGGCGCGATAATTTCGCGCTTCATCAACTGGCGTCAAATTAAATATACCGTCGGTCTGCTTTTTCGAACCGATATCGCCGTGGCGCACTAATCTCTATAATGTCCGAGAAGGAGGGAGAGCGATGGCCGGCCGTTGTAGGTGAGGCGCGAGCCGACTCTCCTGAGACCGCAACGGAAAGACTTAAGTTGGTCCGCAGCCGACTCCGCGTGAGCGACAGCAATCCTCGAAACCCTGCTCTAAACCGGACAGTCGCCTACCGGCCATTGCAAGCCGTTCATTGTGGTTGATCTCTCGGTGAACGAATGACCGCTTCGGAGACGCTCGCAGGAGGCGCTGAACGGCAGCTCTGTCGGCTTAGAGGGGGAGGGGCTTTAGCCGCTCGTGCGCTCAATGCTGTTGGCTGAACGATCCTATGGCCAAACCTTTGGCAGCCATTGGGCCGACCATCAAAGGAATGAGGGGTTACTCGCCGAGAGCCATGGTTTGATCTCCACAGCGGTGAACATGGTTCTGATCGTTATCCTGTAGCGGCGACCGCCCGCTCACTCTGGATCGTCAGGTTTCAGATGCGCCGCCATGAAATCGACGAATGCCCTGAGTTTAGGCGTCACCTGCCGGCTGGCAGGCCATAAGACGTTGAACTGGTTGACCTCGCACACACTGTCCTCCAGAAGCGAGACCAGCCGACCATCGGCGAGTTCCTGACGGATCGCGAAGGGCGGAAGGCAGGCGATGCCGTGCCCGGCGACCGCCAGGTGAACAAGCGGGTCGATCGCCGTCGCGCTCATGGTTTCGGGAAGCGCGTTGCCTTCGGTGCCCAGCGGCCAGGGGCGCAGCTTGCCGGTACTGGGGGAGCGCTGGCGCAGGCAGCGATGCAATGCCAGATCGATAGGCTCGGCGGGCGTGCCATGCGCCGCGAGGTAACCTGGCGACGCGACGATCCGCAGCCTGAAGCGGCCTGCATTTCGGCGCATGAGCCGGCTGTCGACAGGCTGACCGGTGCGCACCACGGCATCGAAGCCTTCCTCGATCACGTCGACCAGCCGGTCACTGAAATCGAGATTGAGCTGCACTTGCGGATAGGCGACCATGAAATCGGCGAGCACCGGCGTGAGCAGCATCCCCACCAGCGGCAGGCTGACGCGCAGCCGTCCGCGCGGGGCGACATGCGTCTGCGCCAGTTCCTCGCGCGCGGCCTCCATCTCGGCAAAAATCCTGCGGCAGCGCTCCAGAAACATGCGCCCTTCCTCGGTGAGCGCCATGTTGCGGGTGTTGCGGTGGAACAGGCGGACCTGAAGCTGCTCCTCCAGCCGGGCGACCGCCTTGCCGATCGCCGACGCGGTCAACCCAAGTTGCCTGCCGGCCGCGACAAAGCTGCCTGTCTCCGAGGTCTGAACGAAGGCGTTGAGCGCGACGAGTTGATCCATGTGGCGCGAATACCGGAATATTCGTCCGCAGTCACCGGAACACGGGCTGGTTTTTCGCGGTCCGATCCGAGCCTAGGTCTCCGGTGATCACCACGAGGAGACCGAAATGACCGCAACTTTCAGCGCCGCTCCCATCCCGACGACCTTCATCGTCAATGTCATCCACGCGCATCCCGGCAAACAGGAAGAGGCGTTTCGCATCATCCAGGGCGTGGTCCGCTATGTGGCGGCACGCAAACCGGGCTTCCTGTGGAGCAGCCTTGCCAAGAGCGACGACGGCCTGACCGTCGTCAACATCGAGGCGATTTCGGGCGCCGGCGATGTCGAGTTGTTTTTCTCGGATCCGGTATTCCTGGAGAAATTCAACCGGCTCGATACGGTCTCGACCAGCGAATTCCACACATACAAGGTCGATGACCTCGTCCTGCCGCAGGTTGCGGCATGAGCGCGGCGCACGATCGCCTGCACCGCGGGGGACTGATAGCGCTCGGCACCGCCGGTTTCGTCACCATCCTGACCGAAGCCTTGCCCGCAGGCCTGCTGCCGCAGATCGGCGCCGATCTGCATGTCGGCGAGGCGTTCGCCGGCCAGTGGGTCAGCGTCTATGCATTGGGATCGCTTGCAGCTGCGATCCCGCTCACGAACGCGACACGCCACTGGCCCAGGCGGAACGTCCTGCTGGCAGCGATCCTCGGCTTCGCACTGGCCAATGGCGTGACGGCCATGACCGAGAGCTTCACAGTGTCGCTGGTCGCGCGGTTCGTCGGCGGCGTATCGGCAGGGCTGCTATGGGCGTTGCTTGCGGGCTACGCGGTCCGGCTCGCCCCGCAGCGGCTGGCCGGGCGGGCGATGGCCATCGCCATGGCCGGTACGCCGGTGGCACTGTCGATCGGCATTCCGGCGGGAACGGTGCTGGGCCAGTGGGCCGGCTGGCGGCTGGCCTTCGCCGCGCTCAGCGGGATTGCCATCGTGCTGGCGGGATGGATGAGATTGCGCCTGCCGGACTTTCCGGGCGAGGAACCGGCCGGCCGCCCGTCCCTGCGGGAGGTCTTCGCGCTGCCCGGCCTGCGACCGGTGCTGCTGCTGACGCTCTGCTTCGTTCTCGCCCACAACATCCTCTACACATACATCGCGCCTTTGCTCGCAGGCGCAGGACTGGCGGGGCAGACGGACCGGGTGCTGCTCACCTTCGGTATCGCCGGTCTGGCCAGCATCGCCGTGACGGGCGCGCTGATCGACAGGCACCTGCGGCTGATGACCGGGCTGGGCATCCTGCTTTTCGTGGGTGCAGCGGTCTTGCTCGGCACGAGCGCAACCGCGCTTGCCATCTACACGGCAGCACTCGCATGGGGGCTGGGCTTCGGCGGAGCAGCCACTTTGTTCCAGACCGCATCGGCCCGCGCTGCCGGTAATGCTGCCGATGTCGCGCAGGCGATGATCGTCACCGCATGGAATCTGGCGATCGCCGGAGGCGCGTTTATGGGCGGCGCCCTGCTTGATCGGCTGGGGGTGACGGCGTTGCCATGGTCCGCGTTCGCACTTCTCCTCGTCGCTGGCGCGGCGATGCCGAAAGGACGGCGCGGCACCTTGTCCACCTGATATGCCTTTGAAGCGCAAGGGAGCTCATCGGAAAGTATAGCCACCGTCGCAAAACAGGGTGCTGCCGGTCATGTTGCCATTGTCGAGGAGGAACAGCGCGGCATGCGCCTGTTCCAGGACATGCGCCGGTCGCTGGACGACGCAAAGCCGGCCCCAGAGATCGTAGGCGCTCTCGCGCTGCTCTTCGGGCCGGTCATGCCAGAGTTCGCTGTCGGTCGTACCCGGTGAGAGGCAATTGACCCGGATCGGCGCGAGTTCGATCGCCAGCCCTCGTGCCAGCCCTTCGACCGCAGAGTTGCACGCTGCATAGGCGGGCGCGCCGATCGGACGCGCCGACGCCGCACCCGACATCAGCACGACACCGGCGTCCGTGTGCAAGTACGGCAGCGCCTCGAAGACGGTCCAGTGCTGGCTCCAGAACTTGGCGGCGAACAGTGCCTCGCTGGTTTCCGGATCGCCGTCGCGAAAGGCGCCGGTGCGATAGCTTGCAGCGGAGATGAACAGGCCGGAGAGTTGCTGCTCATCCGCTGCGAAGAACTTGGCAATCGAGGCCCGGTCGGTAGTATCGACCGCACGGCCGATGGCACCGGTTCCCAATCGCTCGATGGCCGCTTCGAGCTTTCCGGTAGACCGCGCTCCGATCAGCACGCGATCGCCGCGTGCGACCAGAGCCTGTGCAAGGGCAAATCCGATGCCCGACGAGCCGCCGATGATGGCGTAAGTTCTGTCACTCATGGACACGAAGCTATTGATGCCGATAAGAACGGTAAAATGAATAGATTTCTCTCCATTCACGAATTGAATTCCTGACTATGTCCTCTCGACATCCGTCCGGCGACGAGATGGGCGTGTTCCTTGATGTCTGCGCGGCCGGAAGTTTCGCCGCAGCGGCAGTGCGGCTGGGACTGACACCATCTGCGGTCGCCAAGGCCGTCGGCCGGCTCGAACAACGGCTTGGGGTGCGCCTCTTTCACCGCACGACACGGCGCCTCGCTCTTACAGCGGAAGCCGTTGCCTATCGCGAGGTCTGCGGCGCGGCGCGGCAGAGGATCGAACGGGTCGAGATGGAGCTGGCCCTGATGGCGTCGGAACCTGCAGGAAACCTGCGGATCAGCCTGCCGCCTTTGCTGGGCACGCACCTGATTGCGCCGGCGCTTTACAGGCTTTGCGATACCTGGCCCCGTCTCCGCCTCGAAATCTCGACATCGACCGCCTGGACGGAACTGGCAGAAGACAATATCGATCTCGCCGTGCGGATCGGCGAATTGCCGGAGCTACCGGGGCTGATGGCTCGTCGGCTTGGTATGCAGCGGATCGTGCTGTGCGGTTCTGCGGAATATTTCGCCTCACGCGCAGTTCCGCAGACAGCGCAGGATCTGGCTGGGCACAGCCTCCTTGCCGCCGCGCGGGACGGGCGAGTGGCGCCGTGGCATTTTCGCAGCCCGGGCGGGGAACTCATCGTGATGGAACCGGAACCAAAGCTGGTGCTGGATGGCAGTCTTCTGACGCTTTCGGCGATCCGGGCTGGGCAGGGGATAGGGCTTGTACCTTATTGGCTTGCCCGTGACGCGATTTTGGATGGAAGTCTCGTCCCCGTCCTCGAAGAACTGGTGACCGGTCATTTGCCGATCAATGCCCTCTGGATCGCTTCTCCGATGATCGTGCCGCGTCTGCGGGTGGCGATAGACGCCGTCGTTGAAACCACCCGCGAAGCAGCCGAAACAGCCTTGATCGGTTGAACCTATCCGTCGCTTTTGGCAGCCTCGATGGCATCTGGCTGCGAATGGCGAGCGAATTTGGGTAAGAAAAATTCGCCCTCCCGGTTAGCTTTCAGGCAGGGAACTTGAGATTGGAATGGCGGTTGCAAGGGCAAAAACCGGCAAGACCAAACAGTAATCCCATATGTTGTGATACCAACAGGCGTTGCCGCAGATAAGCGCCGCCAGTGGCCGACAATCACCAATCGACGCGTTACAGGGTGTGAAAATGCGCGACTAACCGCTTGGCACGGTTCTTGTTTGGAGAGGTCCCGAACAACCTCCGGGGGACCAATGACCAAGTTTCTGAATGCCGCTGCCACGGTGACAATCGGCAGTATTCTCGTTTCGGGTTTCGCTTCCGCCGCCCTGGCAGCGGATACCGCCGAAATCGCGCCGGCAGATAGCAGCGGAGGAACGAGCGAAGAGATCGTCGTCACCTCGCTCAAGCGCGAAGTGAAGTTGCAGGATGCACCTGCGAGTATCACTGCGATATCGGGCGATACGCTGCGGTCCGCCAACATCGATTCCGCCAACGACCTCGTTCGTGCCGTGCCCAGTCTCACCATCACCGACGCAGGACCGGGGCAGCGCCGTATCACCCTCCGGGGTATCCGCAGCGCGGGCGACGCGCAGGTCGGGATCTATTACGACGAGACGCCGGTCGCCGGCCCTCCGGGCACCACCAGCGATCCGGGCGGCAGCCAGTCCGACTTCAAGCTGTTCGATCTCGAACGCGTGGAAGTGCTGCGCGGTCCGCAAGGCACGCTTTACGGCGCCGGTGCGGTCGGCGGCACGATCCGCCTTGTCACCCGTAAGCCGGACTTCGAATTCGGCGGCAACGTCGATGTTTCGGGCACCACGACGGAGGGCGGCGGTCAGGGATACCAGCTCAATGCAGCGGTCAACCTGCCGATCGTCAAGGACGTGCTGGCCGTGCGCGGGGTCTATTTCCGTCGCGACAACGACGGCTGGGTCGACAATCCGGGGTTGGGCCTCAAGGGCATCAATGCCGAGCGCAGCGACGGCGGCCGCGTGCTGGTGCGCTTCATCCCCGCGCCGTGGCTGACCATCGACGGTGCAGCGCATTTCCTCTTCACCGAGGGCGGTGCCAGCACCTGGTCGCCGAGCGCGGGCAAGTACAATGCCGTCAATGCCTCGCAAGTGCCCTATACCGACAAGCAGCGGCTCTACAGCCTGTCGGCGCGTGCTGAACTGGGCTTTGCCGATCTCGTGGCGACCACGAGCTACCAGGACCGCGATACACTGGTGACGCGCGATCCGACGCCGCTGTTCCGCAGCTTCAAGACCCGCGCGACTTGCGCCACGCATTTCACGGCGGCGGTCTGCGCGACCAACAACGGGTTCGCGGCCTACAACGCCTATGTCGATGGCCTGCTGCCGGTCATCTACTACCAGCCGCAGTCGGTGACCGACTGGACCAGCGAGCTGCGCCTGCAATCGAGCGGGACATCGTGGTTCCAGTGGACCGTGGGCGGTTTCTACGAGGACCGCGACGCCAAGGTGCTTTCCGAGGCGCGCCGGACCAACGCTTCGGATGGTTCGCAGATCGCGGGGGCGACGCCGCTGCTTCAGCGCCACGTCGTGGATTATCTCAAGCAGAAGGCGGCCTTCGGCGAGATCGCGGTCACGCCCCTTTCCGGCCTGACCCTGACCGGCGGTCTGCGCTACTACAGCTACGACAAGACCGTGGGCGGTGACACCACCATCGGGCTCGACATCCTGCGCACCTCGGTCACGCCCTGGGCGCTCTACAAGACCAACAACAAAGGCTGGCTCTACAAGGGCAACGTGAGCTGGAAGGCGGCGGACAACGTGCTCGTCTACGGCCAGGTCGCGACCGGCTATCGGCCGGGCGGTGTCAACCAGGTCCTGGGCCTTGCGCAGGCGCTTTCCTATGCGCCGGACAAGCTGACCACTTATGAAGGCGGTATCAAGACATCGTTCGGCGGCGATGCACTGATCCTCAACCTTGGGGGCTACATCACCGACTGGTCGGACATGCAGGTTAGCATCAACAGCGGCAGCTTCGTCTATCTCGGCAATGCCGGCGCGGCGCGGATCAAGGGTGTGGAAGCCGAAGCCACGCTCAATCCGACGCGCGGACTGACCTTCAACGTCAACGCCGCCTTTACCGATGCCAAGCTGACCGAGGACCAGGTTCCCGACGGCGTCACCCCGCTTGCCTCCACCGCGCGGCGCGGCGACAAGATCCCGTTCATCGCACCCCAGACGGTGAGCTTTGCCGGGCAGTACGACTGGGCTTTGGGCTCCGGCGGCTGGAGCGCGTTGCTGCGCGGCGACCTCAGCTATACCGGCGCGTCGCGCGCCGACTTCCGCCCGACATCGATCAGCTACCGCAAGGTTGGCGACTATACCCTGGCGAACGCTCGCATCGGCGTGCGCAACGAGCGGTACGGGGTGTTTTTCTATGTCAACAACCTGACCAATACTGTTGCCCGTACGTCCGCGGGCAATACGCTGGGCGGCACGACCGAGACCGTGACCACCATTCCGCCGCGCACCTACGGCATCAACCTCACCGGCTCGTTCTGATCCGCAGCGAAAGAGCATCTTGATGAAACACGCTTATCTTGCCCGCGCCGCTTCCGGCGCGCTTGCACTCGCATCGGCCCCGGCGGCCCACGCCGATGCCCTGTCGGACAAGGATACCGCTGCGATCATCGCCGGGATCGATGCCCGCAAGCCCCAGCTTGCCGCCAATGCCCGCAAGATCTGGGAACTGGCCGAAGTCGGCTTTCACGAGGACCAGAGTTCGGCATTGCTCCAGCAACAGCTCAAGGGCGCGGGCTTTCGGGTCGAGACGGGGACGGATGGCATTCCGACCGCCTTTACCGCCACTTACGGAAACGGCGGCCCGGTGATCGCCCTGTTGGCCGAGTACGATGCGCTGCCCGGCCTGTCGCAGGTCGATCGGCCGGTGGAACAGTCGCGCGGCGGGCTGGCGGGTCATGCCTGTGGGCACAACCTGCTCGGCACAGCCTCGGTCGAGGCCGCGATCGCGCTGGCCAAGTGGCTGAAGGCCAGCGGCACGCCCGGCACCGTGCGGCTCTACGGCACGCCCGCCGAGGAAGGCGGTTTCGCCAAGGTCTACCTCGTGCGGGACGGTTTCTTCAAGGACGTGGACGCGGTGCTGAGCTGGCATCCCAGCTCTGCCAACGGCGCGTCGCAGGGGCAACTCCTGTCGATGGTGACGGCCAAGTTCCGCTTCACCGGCGTCGCCTCGCACGCCGCCGCCGCACCGGAGCGGGGGCGTTCCGCGCTCGACGGCGTGGAGATCCAGAACGTCGCGGTGAACTACCTGCGCGAACACGTTCCGTCGGATGCGCGCATCCACTACACGATCACCGATGGCGGCGATCAGCCGAACATCGTGCCGGCTCATGCCGAAAGCTTTTATTACGTGCGCCATTACGACCCGGAAGTCGTGCGCGATGTCTTCGAGCGCGTGGTGAAGGCGGGTGAAGGTGCGGCACTCGCCACCGGCACCAGGTTCGAATACGAGATCATCGGCGGCAGTTTCGGCACTTTGCCCAACGATGCGCTGGGCCGGGTGGTCGATGCCAGCCTGCGCAGGGTGGGCGGCTACAGCTACACGCCCGACCAGCAGCGTTATGCCGACGCGATTGCGAAAACCCTGCCCAAGGGTGCGGCGAAGGCTGGCCCTTCCGAGATCGGCGCCTACGATTTCGGCCGCAAGGGTTCCGCTTCGTCGGACGTGGGCGACATTAGCTGGGTCGTGCCCACCGCCAGCCTCGGCACGGCGACCTGGGTGCCCGGAACCGCGCCGCATAGCTGGCAGGCGGCGTCGGCCAGCGGCACCTCGATCGGCGTGGAAGGGGCGGAAGTAGCCGCCAAGACTCTGGCGCTTTCAGGGGCGCAACTGTTCCTCGATCCGGGCAAGCTGAAAGACGCGAAGGCGGAGCTTCTGCGCAGCCAGGGGCCGGACTTCAAGTATGTGCCGCTGCTGGGAGATCGCAAGCCGCCGCTCGACTATGCCCGCAGCGCATTGCCGCAGGGTCGCTCGGCGAAGTAGTCATCTGGCTTACAAGCAAAAGCCCGCCGCCGTCTTCCGGGACGGCGGCGGGCTTTTTGTTTTCGCAGTCTCAGCGGCTGCGTTCGAGACGTTCGTAAGCGGCTTGCAGCGGACGCGGATCGACCCAGTCGGCCAAGGCGAAATCGCGTTCGAGGAAACCGAACAGGCCCAGCGCCTTCTTCTGCTGGTCGAACAGGGCGAGCCGCTCGGCGTCCAGCGTGGGGTGCAGGGTCTTGTGGAATTCGGCCCCATAAGCCTGGGTGACCGCCTCCACGCTGCCGCGGGTTTCGGACTGGAGGATCTCGTGCACCCGCGCGACGTTCTGCGCCGCCCAGTCCGCTGCGCGCAGCGTGCTTTCCAGGAAGCGGACGAGATAGTCGAAGTGATCGTCGATCAGGCTCTGGTGGACGGTGATCGGCCGGGGGGTGCCGTTGTTCACGCGTGAACTGCGGTTCGGCAGGGCATCGAGATCGATGCCCACGACCACGCCCGCCTCGCGCGCGCCGTCGAGTGCGGAAGCGCCCTTGACGTAGACCGCATCGACTTCGCCTGCGACGAGAGCGTCGATCGCCCAGAGCTTGTTGAGGCTGCCTCGTCCCGGCTGGCTGTCGCGACCGGCACCGCCGATGTTGCGGATCGTGCCGTCCACTTCGACCAGTTCCACATCGTCGAACGTCAGCCCGGCTGTATGCAGGGCGCCCTTGTAGCCTAGCAGCGACATGCCCCGGCCGATGCTGGTGCCGCGGATGTGGCTGGGAATCTCGTGGTCGGTCCAGCCGGGCAGGGCAAGCCGCTTGCCATTGAGGTGCTTCGCGTCGGTAATGCCGGAATCGGGGCGAACGAGGATGACCTGACTTTCCTCGATCCAGGTCAGGCCGACCAGTTTTGTCGGCTCGCCTTGCGCGCGCGCGGCGAAGGCGAGGATGTTGCCGCCTTCGCGGATCAGCGTCGGCAGGCGGTGGTCGTAATGGCGCAGCGCGATCTCGGGCGTCGATTCCTGCAGGGTGCGGACGGGAATGCCTTCGGCGGCGAATTCCTCGGTCAGCCAGCCCAGCTTGTAGGCAAGGCCGGTGGCGGTGGGCACCGGGCAGCGGGTGAACCAGATTTCGTCGGGGGCCGAGGACGCGGAAGGAACGGGTTGGGTTGCCATGCGAGTTGTCCTTTTTCTCAGAAGGTCACGGAAACGGCGCCGCCCCAGACGCGGGGCTCGATGATGTATTTGATGTATCCGAAGTTCGCGGAGGGGATGATCGTCGAGGCGGCGTGGCTGTTGGTCAGGTTGCGCGCGAAGACCGAGAGCTTGATGTCGCTGGGCAGTTTCCAGCTCAGCGCGACATTGCCCAGCCACTTCGGTCCCTGTTCCAGCGGTGCGGTCTGGGTGCCGGCGTTGAAGTAGAGATGCGAGCGATAGGACCAGTTGGTTTCCGCAACGATCCGATGCCCGTTGCCCAGTTCGAAAGTATAGTCCCCGGCGATGCTGGCGGTAACGTGCGGCGCGCGCACGAACTGGTTGCCGGAGCAGTCGACGCTTGCCTTGCAGTTGGGAAATTCGGTGTACTTGGTGTCTAGCAGGCCAAGCGTTCCGGTCAGGTGCAGGGCATCCACCGGGCGCGCGGAAAGGACGCCCTCGATGCCCTTGGACCAGCCCTTGCCCGCATTGGAAAGCTGGCTGAGCGGCAACTGGATCACTGTTACCTGGATGTCGCTGTAATCGTTGTAGAAGGCGGCGAGGTTGGCGCTCAGGCGGCCGCCGAACCATTCCGACTTGAGGCCGATCTCATAGCTTTTTACATATTCGGGATCGACGGTGGCGACCTGGGTCTGCACGGTGGCGCCGGTGTTGAAGCCGCCGGAGCGGAAGCCCTTCGCATAGCGGGCATAGACGTTGAGATCGCGGGTGAAGTTGTACTTGGCCGTCGCGTCATAAGTGAACGCGCGCCAGTTGCGCTTCGTATCCTGTGCCGAGCGGGTCGCGATGCCCGTGCCGGTCACCGAATTGCGCGACCAGAAAGCCACGGTGTCCAGATAGGTCAGCGTTCCGGTGCCGCCGGTGGCGGTGCCGATGGTGTCGAGGTCGATCGCCTTGTCTTCCCAGGTATAGCGGCCGCCCAGGATGATTTCGAGATTGTCGATCGGCTCGTACGTGACATTGGCGAAGAGGCCGTAGCTGTTGTTGCTCTGGCTGAACTGCGTGTTGGTCCACGCCGTCCTGAGACCCACGGTATTGGGCAGTACGGCGGTGGCTGCCTCGGAATCCAGCTTCTCGTAATAGTAGTGCGCGCCGAGAATCCATTTCAGGCGGCCCTCGTCCGGCGAGGCGAGGCGCAGTTCCTGGCTGAAGACCTTGGCGTCGAGGCTGCTGTAGGTATGGGTGCCTTCGTGGTCGACTTGTGTGCCGAGTTCGGAGCGGTGCTTGAACTCGTTGTATCCGCTGATCGATGTAAGATGAAGGTCTCCCACGTCCCAGTCGAGGTTGAGTTGAACCCCGCGCTGGCGCAGATCCTGTCCGCTGTTGCCGAACGAGGAATTGTTCCTGTAGCCCTGCGGTACAGCGAAGCCTGCACTGTCGGTGGCATTAACGCCCTGGTAGATGATGTCGCCCACGTTCTTGTAGTCGCGGTACTGCACGCGCAGCAGCGCTTCGAACGTATCGGTCGGCTTGGCGAGCACCGAGAAGCGGGCGGCGGCTTCGCGGTTCTTGCCCATCGGGGTGCCGTCGTGCCGATTGGTGGCGAAGCCGTCGTCATCGCGGAAGTGCCCCGCGAAGCGCACGGCCACCATGTCGTTCAGCGGTCCGCCCCAGGCGCCTTCCAGCAGGGTTGATCCGTAGCTGCCGTATTCGGCACGGGCATAGCCGCTCGCATCGAAGGCGGGTCTGCGCGAGATGAAGTTCACCGCACCCGCCGTGGTGTTCTTGCCCCAGAGCGTGCCTTGCGGACCACTGAGCACTTCGACGCGTTCGAGGTCGAAGATCGGGAAGCCCTGCGCCACTGGAATGCCCAGATAGACTTCGTCCTGATAGATGCCGACCGGGCTGGTCTGGCCGTTGCCGGGCACCGAATTGCCGATGCCCCGCAAGTACCAGCGCGGAGTCAGGTTGCCGACGGACGTGTCGGCACTGAAGCTGGGCACGAAACGGGAGATGTCGCTGGCGCGGGTTATGAGCCGGTCGCGCAGGGCGTCGCCGCCCAGCGCCACGACCGAAGCGGGCACATCCTGCACGCTCTGGGTACGCTTCTGCGCGGTGACGAGGATCGTATTGCCGCCCGCGTCGCTGGCGGCATCAGCTGCGGTTGCAGGGGCCTCGTCGCCGGCTGCTTCCGTGGCTGTCTCGGCATGCGCCTGCGCCGAAAGCGCCAGGGCGAGCGCAAGGGCGCCGGCACCGCCGAGGCGGAGTGCGAGAGGAAATGGGGAAGGCTCCCTGAATGGCATGACGTGCTCGTTCCTGGATTGTGAGGTCTGTTCGCAATCGCAGGAGCAAGGCGCGTGCCACTTCGGAAAACGGCTTCATTTCCGGCCTGTCGTCTCGAACGCCTTCTCCCGGCTGCACAGAATGAAGCAGCCGGTGCGCGGATATGATCGCGAATGGCGAAAGGTTAGGGCATCTTCGAAACAGTAAAGTTACCCGATGGCTCGAAAAAACTGCGCTAGGCGGCGCGGTCGCCGGCCCGCAAGGCGAGCGCTGCGGCGAGGGGGCGCGCGTCGATCCAGCCATCGATATCGACGGCGTTTTCAAGAAAGCCATGGAGGCGCAGGAACTGTTCCTGCGCGCGCAGCATCTCGATCCGTTCGGGCGAGAGATCCGGATGCAGCGCGCGGTGAAAGCCGTCGCGATAGGCGGCTTCCACGCCGGCCGGACCGGAGAACGTCTCGCGTTCGAGGATCTGGCCAAGCCGGGCGGGATGGTGAGCGGCCCAGTCCGCTGCCCGCAAGGTGCACAGCAGGAAACGAACGACGACGTCGAAATGCTCCTCGATCATGTGCCGATGCGTGACGATCGGGCGCGGCGTGCCGTTGTTCACCCGCGTCATCCGGCTGGGATAGGCGTCGAGATCGATGCCGACTTCCAGCCCGAGCTTCTGGGCCACCTCGGCGGCGGCGGAGCCCTTGACGTAAACCGCATCGACCCGGCCGTCCGCCAGAGCCTGAAGGCCAGACCACATGCGCTGCATCATCTGCGGTTCGGAAAAATCGACCCTCGGGGTCGGCACGTCCACGAATTGCACGTCGTCCAAAGAGAGGCCTGCCAGCCGCAGGGCGTTCTTGATCCCGTGCAGCGACATGCCGCGCACGACGGACGCCCCGCGCGTCGAGACGTAGCCGGGCAAGGCGAACCGCAGGCCGCGCAAACTCTGCGGGTCGAAGACCTGCTCTCCGGCGCGAACCATTATGGCCTGTCGCTCGTCGATCCAGGTGAGCCCGATGACGCGGGTCTCGGCGCCGAGCGATCGCGCCGCGAGAGCGGGAATATTGCCGCCCTCGCGAAAGAGCCTGCAGGTCATCTCCTCCTGGTCCCGTTCGGCCACATGCAGCCGGTCCTCCCGCAACCAGTCCACGGAGATGCCGTCGGATGCGAACTCCTTGTCCAGCCAGCCGAGCGACCAGGCGATGGAAGAGGCAGCCGGAACCGGTGAGCGCACCAGCCAGATCCGATCCAGTGTCATGGCATCGCCCGGTGTCATTGCTGCATCCTCTCCATCCGCCATATCGTGTTCCTTAAAGCAAAGCCCGTGCCAGCGAGGAATGACGAAAGGCCTCCGCATCGAACGGCGGGGCTGCACGAAATCACACGGACATTGCGCAGATTTGCGCAGCGACAGCACTGTCCGCGCAGGTTGGGGCGGTTTCAGGCAGCTTTGCCGTGCGTGGCATGATCCGTGCTTTCCCATCTTTCGAACATTGCATTTTCTCAAGGAGAGCAAGAATGGCGTTGAGCTTCTATTGGCACCTGTCAACGGACGCGCCCGCCGATCGCGGGCGCGGCGAGTGGGCCGAAGGAGAGCGGCCCTGGACCCCGAAGCAGGATGTCGCCAGTCGCCGCCTTCAGATCAACCATTACGATTACCTGACGCAAGTTGCCCGCGCGGCCGAATTGACCGGCTTCGACGGCATCGTCATCCCCGACGAGCCCCAGGGCGAGGAGCCGTGGATCGTGACCGGCGCGCTGCTGCGGGAAACCCGCCGCGTGGGGATCGTCACGGCTGTCGCTCCCGGCTCGGCATCCGGGGTCTACCAGGGCAAGATGGCCGCCAGCGTCCAGCGCTTTTCGAACGACCGTCAGAGCTGGCTCATCGAAAACGGCGAAGGCCGGGGCGCCGGAGACGTGCTCGCCGCCAAGGAGCGGGCGGTGCGGGCGGGTGAATTGCTCACCTTGTTGGAAGGTATCTGGAGCGAAGGTCCCTTCGATCTGGAGGGACGTCATTTCGTGGTCGAGAAGGGCGGGCTGGCAGGTCTTGTGAAGGGACGCCGCCGCCCGCCGGTCTGGCTGCGCCGATCCGATGGGCCGGACGCGCAGCTGCTTGCCCATGCCGACGTGCTCCTGATCGACACGGAAGAGGCGCTTGGCTCCCTCCCGGATCTCGTCAGGTCGCTGCGCCAGGACCATCCCTCGCTTCGGATCGCCGCGCAGCTGCCGCTGCTGGCCCGTGCGGAAGCGCAGGACCTCGCGGTGGAGCTTGCGCGGCGCGACCTTTCGCCCTCCGCCTTGGTCGGCACGTTCGATGAGGTGGCTGCCAAACTCGGGGAACTGGCGAGCGCCGGGCTCGAAATCGCCGTGCTGGCCGCGCCCGACCAGATCCAGGAAGTCCACATTGCGGGCGAGCAGGTCATCGGCCGCGTCCGCGCCTCGGCCCTGCTTGCGGCCTGACGGAGACCAGACGATGAGCATCGATTTCTACTGGCGCATTCCCACCCATGGATGCAGCAGCTCGCTGCGCGAACGCAGCAGCAATCGCGGCGACTGGACGCCGCTCGTGCCCGGAAACCAGGCGCCGGGGCTGGTGAACGGCGAGCCTGACGGCACCAGCTATCTCGATCACATGGCCGAGATCGCGCGCGCGGCGGAAATTTCCGGGTTCGTCGGCGGTCTGTTGCCCTCGTTCCCGATGACCGACGATCCCTGGGTGATCTCGGCAGCATTGGCACGGGCGACCAAGGCTTTTCGCTTCATGATCGCGTTCCAGCCGGGTTTCCTCAATCCCGTGCGCGCGGCGCGGATGTCGGCGAGCCTCCAGCGGGCGACCAACGGACGGGTGGTCTACAACATCATCACCGGGGGTGGCGGTCCTGCCCAGCGCTGGTGGGGCGATCCTTTCGAGCATGACGACCGCTATGGCCGTACCACCGAGTTCCTCGACGTGATGAAGGGGGTGTGGAAGGACGGTCCGTTCACGCACAAGGGCCGCTTCTACGAAGTGGAGGATGCCGCGCTGGCTCCGGCTCTGGGGCGAGAGGACTTGCCGACGATCTACTTCTCCGGATCTTCCGAGGCGGCGTTGCAATCGGCGGCGCGCCATGCGGACTATTACCTTTCCTGGCTGGAGCCGTTCCCGCAGCTGGCCCAGAAGTTCGACCAGGTGAAGTCGCGCACGGCCGAGATCGGGCGCGGCATCAAGTGCGCCATCCGGGTCGAGGTCGTCGCGCGCAAGACCGAAGAGGAAGCCTGGCGCGAGATCGAACGGGGCTTCGCCAACGTCAAGGCCGAAAGCCGGGAGGCGTTCGGCGAACGGCGGGGCGACTCCGTGGGTGTTCGCCGCCTTTCGGGACTCGGCGTTGCGGAGGCGCGCGATTACCGCGACCTGATCGTCTCGCCCAATGTCTGGGGCGGTTTCAGCTTGCTGCGCCCCGGCCCGGCGCTGGGCATCGTCGGCAGCTACGAGAACGTGGCGGCGCGGCTCGACGAACTTATCGGGCTCGGCGCGGATTCGTTCATCCTCGCGGCAACCCCGCATCTCGAAGAAGCCTATCGGGTGGGCGAGGAAGTCCTGCCGCTGCTGGGCCATCAGGCGGTGCAGCGGTTGGAAGCGGCAGAGTAGCGTAGACCGGCACTACAAGAAAAGCCCGGCGCAGCATTTGTTGCGCCGGGCTTTTTTCGGAGTTGCGACGGATTCTGAAGGTCAAGGTTGGGCGGAGTCGCTCCACCAGCCTTCGAGCTTGAGGTCCTTCACGGCCTGATCGACGTAGCGCCGGTCGACCAGGTGAGACACGTCGACCTTGCTGCGCGTCAGGCCGGTGCGGAATGCATAGTCGGCCACGAAGTCGAAATGTTCCTGGATGGTCGGCCGCGGCAGCGGCGAATAGCGCTGACGCCAGGGGAGCGGGTTGTTGTCGGAATCCTTGATGACGGCGGCGAGCGGCGTGCCGCCCAGAGTGCCCCACGAAAGCACGGTGTCGCGGTTTTTCTCTTCGCTCGACCACTTCGCCTGCCGCACGAAGGCGGTGACGACGGTCTGCACGATGTCGGCGTGGGCATCGAGGAAGTCCTTGCGGGCGAAAGTACCGGCGGCCATCTTCCAGCTTTCCGGCGCATTGCTGGTTGACCAGAGGATGCGCGCCAGACCCTTGTCCTGCAGCACGTAGGCTTCGGCCTGGATGAGAACGATGGCATCCACCTTGCCGCTGGTGAGCGCGGCCTGGCCGGCCACCGCATTGACGTTGATGATCTTGAAGTCATCGAGCGTCATGCCCTGCGACTGGACGTAGCGCGCGAACCCGGCTTCCCAGGGACGGCCCCGGTGCAGGGCGATCTTCTTGCCCTTGAGGTCGCGCAGGGTGCGGGCGGAGGAGTTTTTGCCCACGGCGAGGTAGATGTTCGTGCTGCTGCGGCTGGGTACGACGAGCCGCAGGTCCACGCCGCCGGCCATGGCGATCACCGAGGGCAGATCGCCATACGCGGCGAGATCGATCGTCTTCGCCGCGAAGCCTTCGTTGACGACGGGGCCGCCGACCGAAGCGGGAACCGGCACCCAGCGCGCCTTCCAGCCCTTTTTCGCCAGTTCGGCATCGAGCCAGCCGTCTTCCTGGATGCGGGCGAGGCCGCCGATGAATTCGTTCTTGCCGTCCTTGGGAGAGACGATGCCGGCGATGTCGACGACTTTTTCTTCCGCTTGGCCGCCCTTGGGTGAACAGCCGCCGGCCAGGGCGAGCAGCGGAAACAGCAGGGCCAGTAACGTGCGGCCTTTGATCATGGTGGAAGCTCCGAAAGGAAGGGGCGTTCAGCCGCGCGGGCGCGTGGGGAAAGTGACCAGCGTGCCGTCTTCCTCGCGCGGTTCGCTGGTCAGCTCGGCAAGGATTTCGTCCTTGAGGCGGTGCAGCAGCGGCGAGGCGCGGTCGCGGGGATGCGGCAGGTCGACATCGACGATCCGGGCGATGCGGCCGGGGCGGGACGACATGACGACCACGCGGTCGCCGAGGAACAGGGCCTCGTCCACGTCGTGCGTGACCATGATCATCGTCGTTCCCGCCTCCATCCAGATGCGCTGGAGTTCGGTCTGCACCTTGACGCGGGTGAGCGCGTCGAGCGCGCCCAGCGGCTCGTCGAGAGCCAGGACCTTGGGTTCGTTGACGAGGGCGCGGGCGATCGCCGCGCGCTGCGCCATGCCGCCGGAAAGCTGGTGCGGATAGGCCTCGCCGAAGTCCGACAGGCCGACCAGCGCGAGGTGTTCGGCGATCAGGCGGTCCCGCCGCTCGCGGGGGAGCTTCTGGTTGAGCAAGGCAACCTCGACGTTCTTCGCCACGGTCATCCAGGGGAACAGGCGGTGGTCCTGGAACACCAGCCCCCGTTCCAGCCCGGTGCCCGCCACCCGCGCATTGTCGAGCCGGATTTCTCCGTCGTAATCGGTATCGAGGCCGACGATCAGGCGCAGCAGCGTGGACTTGCCGCAGCCGGAAGGGCCGACGATGCTGACGAATTCGCCGGGCCGGATCGCCAGGTCGATGTCGTCCAGCACGGTCATGGCCTTGCCGCCCATCGCATAGTGCTTGGAAAGGCCGGAGATGCGGACGGCGCCGGTTCCGTCATGCGCGGGCCGGTGGGCGGGATCGCGGAGTGTTCGGTGGTCGGTCATGGCCTATCCTATTTTGCGGCGGCGCCCTGCCAGCGCAGCAGGCGCGCGCGCAGGAGAGCGAAAAGCTGGTTGAGCGCGAAACCCATCACGCCGACGCAGGCGACGCAGACGAGCACTACGTCGGTACGGGCGGCGACTTGGGCCGCCATCATCTGGGTGCCGAGCCCGGCCGTGGCGCTGAACAGCAATTCCACGCCGATGGTGGCGATCCAGGAGAACGCGAGCGCCTGCGAAATGCCGGTGAAGATCAGCGGAAGCGCGCTGGGCCAGGCTATCAGGCGCAGCGCCTGCATCCGGGTGAAGCCGTAGAGGCGGCCCACCTCGGCGTGGCGCTGCTCGATGGCCTGCATCCCCTTCTGGGTGTTGAGCACGGTCGGGTAGAAGGCGGAGAGCGAGACGAGCAGCAGCTTCGCCCCATCGCCGTTGCCGAACCACAGCGCCACCAGCGGCAGCCAGCCAAGGATCGGCACCTGACGCATGGTGGTGATCAGCGGCGAAGCGGTGCGGTCCAGCAGGCGGGAAAGGCCGGTGGCGATGCCGGTCGCAATGCCGATCGAGCCGCCGATCAGCAGCGCGGTCAGGGCGCGCTGGAGGCTGGCACCGGCGTGGAGGAGCAGGGTGCCGTCGGCCAGCATCTCCGCGAAGCTGCGGGCGATCTGTTCCAGCGGCGCGAAGGCATAGGCATGGCCGGCGCTCTGGTGCGATTCCCATTCCCACCAGCCCAGCACGAGCGCCGGGAACAGCAGGGCGAGCGCCAGGGCGCGCAGGCGCGAGGTGAGGCGGGCGGCGAGTGGCATTGTCATGCCGTCCTCCAGCGGGTCAGGCGACGTTCGAGGCGAACCATCGAACCGTCGAGCAGGAAGCCGATCAGCCCGGCGACGAAGACACCCGAGAGCACCACGTCGATCTGGAACAACTGGCGCCCCATTTCCATCATCTGTCCAAGCCCGCTGTCGGCGGCGAGCAGTTCCGCGGCCACCAGTGAAAGCCAGCCGCGCGTCAGGCCGAGCCGCAGGCCAGTCAGCACTTGCGGCACCGTGGCGGGCAGGATCAGCCTGCGCAGGAACGGCAGCAGCGGCATGCGATAGAGCCGCGCGACTTCGCGGTGGCTTTCGGGAATGTCGCGCACTGCGTCGTGGGTGGCCAGCGCCGAGGGGAAGAAGCTCGCCATGGCGACGATCACGATCTTGAAGCTGTCCTCGACGTCGAAGAACAGGATCAGCAAGGGGATGAAGGCGATGACCGGCACCTGCCGCACGCATGTGAACGTGGGCCAGAGCAGCCGATGGACTCCCTGCGAAAGAGCCATGGCGGTGCCGATGACGATGCCGAAGATGCTGCCCGTCACGAAACCGTTCGCCAGGCGGTAGAGGCTTGCCAGCAGGTGGCGCTCCAGTTCACCGCTGGAAGCCAGGGCGAGCAGGGTGGCGCCGACCTGTTCGAGCGGCACCAGCACCTGCCGAGGCCAGATGCCGCTGAGCGCCGCGATTTCCCACAAGGCCAGCAGCGCGGCGAGTGGGGCGATCCGAAGCAGTCCGGCGGCGATTGTCGGGCTTCGGGAACTTATGGCTTGCACTGCGGGGCAACTCCTTGCGCCAACGCGATCTGATGAGATTTCAGCAAGGTCCGTGCCATTCGCCGGAATGGGCCGATTACGGGTGTGTGTTCGGGGCGGCGCCAGCCCGGCCTGTCGAAATTTGCGCAGTGACTGTGCGGATAGGGCCAGTTTGACGGCTATGTGCAGCTTTGGCCGTGGCTGCGCAGTTCTGCGCAGCGATCCCGGCATTTTCGGTGCCGTGCGAGCCTGATGCCCGGTTTTGCGCGAACGGCACGTTCGTTGCTTTTGGAGGCGGACCGATCATGCCGAGAAAGGTTCTGCGCAGATGTCGACACCCGATACCCCGCCCGCCATGCCCCGTAGCCCGCTTGGCCGACGTCTTGGCGCCATGCTGGTCACCGCCGCGCTGCTGATCGCTCCGCCCGTCTCGGCTCAGGGCGTGCCGCGCGCCGACCCGGAGCAGGGCGACGGCCGGGTCTCCCCGTTTTACGAGTGGAAACAGGCGATCCCCAAGACACCCGGCAAGTTGCTGCGCAGCGAGCCGCTGCCGGAAACCATCGGCCTGGCGAGCGCCGGGCGGCAGCTTCGCATCCTCTACACATCGACCAGCGGTTTCGACGGCAGGACCCCCATCGTCGTGTCGGGGGCGCTGTTCCTGCCCAAGGGCAAGGCGCCGAAGGGCGGCTGGCCGGTCATCGCCTGGGCGCACGGCACCGTGGGCCTCGCGGATATCTGCGCGCCGTCCTGGGCGGGGCGTTCCTATCGCGACACGGTCTACCTCAACCGCTGGCTGGCGCAGGGCTATGCGGTCGTCGCGACCGATTACCAGGGGCTTGGCGTGCCGGGGCCGCATCCGCTCATCAACATTCCCGCGATCTCCTACGGCGTGCTCGACAGTATCCGCGCGGCGGTGAACGGTGTGCCCGAAATCGCCAACAATGCCGTGATCGTCGGCCAATCGCAGGGCGGAGCCGCCGCTTTCGGCGCGGCGTCCTATGCTCCGACTTATGCGCCGGATATTCAGCTCAAGGGTGCGGTCGGCACCGGGGTGATCTACAATCGTTCGCCCGAGTTGCCGCCGCTCCCACCGCCGCCGGTGAAGCCCAACCCCAATGTCTTTGACGAAGCCATCGTCTACAGCCTGTTCGGCTTCGTGGTGGCGCAACAGTTCGATCCCGCGCTGCAATTCTCGGACGTGTTCACCGAAAAGGGCACGGCCCTCGCCGAAAAGGCCCGGACTAGCTGTCTAGCGGCGGTCGAGGCCGATGCCCAGTTCGGCGCCTTCACCCGTGCCGAGACCTTCCTGGCCACGCCGGGAGAGCGCTACCGCCGGTTCCTGGCTTCGGCCGACGAGCGGGCCGCGCGCTACAGCCGTTACCCCACGCTGAAGCTGGAAGTCCCGATCTTCATCGGCACCGGCGCTTCGGACCTGACGCCCTCGGCGCTCAACCAGTTGACCTTGATGAAAGACGCCTGCGCCGCCGGTTCGGTGGTCGAGGGGCATGTCTATGCGGGGCTGGGGCACAGCGCGACGGTCAATGCGTCGCTGCGCGATTCGATACCCTTCGTGCAGAAACTCTTCGCGGGCGAAAAGATCGCGCCGGTTTGCGAGCCGCACTTGCAATAGCGGGCGCTCTCTTCTGATGGCTACCCTTGCGGATCTTCCGCCATGATGATCGCAAGCAGGCCGGGGAAACGGGCGTCCAGATCGCTCCGCCGCAAAGCGGCGGCCCGGCTGTTGCCACGATCGACCTGGCGGATCAGCCCGGCGTGGCGCAGCACCTTGAAGTGATGGGTCAGCGAGGCCTTGCTCACCGGAAAGCCGAACGAGGCGCAGGTCCGCTCGCTGTCTTCGGGCAAGCGCGCCAGCGTGGCGACCACGTGCCTGCGCAGCGGCTCGGCCAGCGCCGCGAGGACGGCGCCGAGTTCGATCTCCTGAAGGTCCGGATGCCCTTCTTCGTCACGCATGTAAGGTAAGCCTTATATATTACCTAAAGAGCAGGTATGGCCGCCTTCATACCAATGGAGGTGAAAATGTCCAAGAATGCACCCGACGTGCCGCAGCCCCAGCCGGGAGAGGTCGGCCCTTACGCGCTCGTGGGCACTGTGCGGGCGCTGCCCGGCCGGGCCGATGCCCTGGAAGAGCGCCTGCTGTCGATGGTGGCGCCCACCCGGCTGGAGGAAGGGGCGCTGGCCTATCATGTCCATCGCGACCGGGCCGATCCCTCGCTTTTCGTGTTTTACGAGGCATGGCGTTCGCGCGAGGATCTCGACCTGCATCTGGGGATGCCCTACGTCGCCTCTTTCCTGGAAGAGCGCGGCGATTATCTGGAGGGCGATCTCCAGATCACCTGGCTGCGCATGGCAAGCCCTTACGCAAGCTGATCGCGACCTTCTGCCGCCTTGCTTGGCAGTGGATCCGAAAAGGGTGCGCAGGTCTTCCGGCTGCGCGCCCTTTTCAAGACCGACTTCTAGAAATTGACGCCGAACTGCGCGACGATCGAGCGGCTGCGCGTGGGTTGCAGGAAAGCGTTGGTCGATCCGGCAAGCCCGCTCACGAAGTTGAGCTGATCGGTCAGGTTCAGCACCTGGATCGCCGCGTTCCAGCGCGGCTGGCGGTAGAACACGCCGAGGTCGAGATTGTAGCTCGTGGGAATCCTTACGGTCTTGCTGAGGTTGAGATACCAGGGACTCGTCAGCCAGCCGGAAAGCTCCGCGCCGAAGCCGGAGGGGTGACGCCAGTCGATATAGCCGCTGAGGTTGTACTTGGGGATCTGCACCGCATCGTAGCGGCCGGCGGGAAGCTGGTTCAGCACGTTGCTGTCGCTGAACACGGTGCCGTTGTCCGGCACGAAGCCGCGCGGGGCGAAACCGGCCTGCGAGGTATATTCGTTGTAGGCGGAAAGGTAGTTGAAGTTCACGCCGGTGCGCCAGGTCTCGCTCGGCTGGTAGCGCAGCGTGGTTTCGATGCCCTTCACCTTGAGGCGGGCGATGTTGTTGAACTGGTCGGGACTTTGATCGCGCGCCTGCCGGAAACCGGCGAGGGTGAAGAACAGCTGGCCCGCGATCGGCTCCGCCTTGAGGCCGACCTCGTAGAGTTCGCTCAGGCTCTTGAACTGGAGCGGATTGAGCAGGTTGGCGGCGGCTCCGCTGCCCCAGCTCAGGCCATTGGCGAAGCCGCCGGTATTGATCGCGATCGAACGGTCGTAAGTGAAGTAGATCGTCGTGTTCGCGGTCGGCTTCACATAAGGGCTGACCTGGACCGAATAGAGCTTGTAGAGTCCGCTGTCCGCGCGGTCGCTGCCGCCGGGCAGCACGAAGGGATTGCGGATGGCAGCGTCCACCCAGCTATGGCTCGCACCCGCGTTGAGCCCGGCAAACGTGCCGAACTTGAGGTTGTGCTGGGTGAAGATCGTGGTGGTGCTCCACTTCGACTGCGACGTATAGGACGCCACGGATTCCGCGTAGAGGCCATCGCCCGCGTAATACATCGGCGGCAGGTTGAGCCAGCCGAGCGAACTGGAATATTGGGGCACCCCGGCCGTTCCGATCCAGGCCGCGTTGCCGCCGTTGGGATTGGATCCGGTCAATCCCAGCAGGTCGCCGGGATTCTTGGTCGAGGGATCGAGCGTCAGGTCGTAGGCGTAGATGTTGAAGAAGCTGTTGTTCGCCGCGATAGAGCGGTTTGTCTCGCGGCGGTAGACGATGCCGGTATTGCTGTCGTCGTCGATGTCGAGTCCGAAGAGGTTCTCGAAGTGGTGGCGCAGTTCCAGCCGGTTATCGAAGATACGATCGCGCGACTGGACGTTGAAAGACCCGGTTGCATCGGTCACATCGTTCGAACGCTGGTAGAACGTGCTGTTTACCAGGCTGGTGTTCTCGTCGAACTCGTAGTTCAGGCGAAGCTGCGCGGTCACGCGTTTGGCGGTGCTCTTGTCTTCCGCGCGCTGCGAGCGCTGGCGCGAGAGCTTGACCAGTTCGTTGCCCTCCAGCGAAGGATCGTAGACCCAGCCGCGCACGGTGCCGGGGCTGGTCTGGGTATTGGGCGAGGCGGTCTGGAACGAGCCGGGGACGACGACATACTGGCCGTCGGCATTGCGCGCGCGCCTCACCCAGCCCTGCGTCGCCGAATCCGCGGCACCCGAGGCGAAGACCGGCGACCAGTACGTGGAGCCGTTCTGGATCACCGGCGTTGCGCGACCGGCATAGTACAGGCCGTCATCGACCAGTTCCTGGGTGGCACGGTTCCAGCCGTGCGTGACGTTCCAGTCGTAGTAGTTGTCATAGGAAAAGTTCAGATCGGCGCGGAACTGACTGTTGGGCTTCCAGGCCAGTGCACCGTAGAGGGCATAGTAGTTGTTCTTGACGTTGTCGTAGTAGTCGTCCTGCTTCTGCACCGTCACGCTGGTACGATAGGCCAGCGTGTCGCTGATCGGGCCGGTATCGTCGCCGGTCACCGTGAAGGCCAGCTTGCTGTCGCCGTCCGGGATCAGTGTGCCGATGCGGGTGGAGAGGCTGGAGCGGCGCTGATCGAAATCGGGCTTCTTCGAGATGTAGTTGATGTAGCCGCCGCTGCCCGTCACCGATCCGAAGATCACCGAGGAAGGCCCCGCCACGATATCCGCGCCTTCATAGGCGTTGAAGTTGGCCGGGTGGCGCACCGCATAGCCGCGCTGGCCGTCCTGGAACACTTCGGACGCCTGGCCGCGAAGCTGCGGCGCGATCCCCGCGTTCTGGCCGCCGCCACGGGTGATGCCCGGCGCATATTTGGCCAGGTCGTCGGAACTCGTGATGATGTCTTTGGTGAGCTGCTCGGCATTGATCTCCGTCACCGAGCGCGGAATGTTGAGGATGGGTTCGGCGGTGCCGTAGATCGAAGTCGGCGCGCGCGTCGGGAGGACCGAGGTTTCCTTGTTGAGGCGTTCGCCGTTGACCGTGATGGACGCGGCGGCTCCTCCGGCCTCTTCCTCCGCCTCGGTGGACAGGCCCGTTTCGGCATCGGCGTAGCGGGTTTCCGCAAAGGCCAGACCCGGCCAGGCAAGCCCGATGATGCTGATGCCGTAAAGGTACTTGGTGACGCGCATGAACTGCTCCTGCTTCGAGCCGGTGAATCCGGTGATTTTCCGGGGTGAAGCCGAACGCCCTGATGCAGGCTCTTATGGATCGCGCCACCCTCGTGCATCCTCAAAGCAAAGGGTGTGCCAGAGGAGGTATCGGCGGTATTTTTGCGAAGAAGCTCCGTAGATATGGTGATTTGCCAGCAGTGTTGCTGGTCATTGAGCAGTACCGGGAGCAATTCCAGCCGCCTCCGCGGGCGGTGGCGGAGACTGTGGGCGGCCTGTCGGGAAATGGCCCGGGTCTTGCTTCAAGAGCTGCGTGGCGAGCCCGACGAAACGCGACTTCGCGCCGCGAACGCGGTGGGCATCGCCGCCTGAATAGAGCAGGAGGTTGGACGGACATGGCAGTGAAGATCTTGTGGTATCTCACGGCGCCCGATGGTGTCGTGCCCTGGGAGGAAAAGGGGCGCTGGGATACCGGCTTCGATCACCTTCAGCAGCTTGCGGCGACGATCGACAAGCTGGGCTATTACGGTGCGCTGCTCGCGACCGGCTACGGCGGGAACGACGTGCTCACCGTGGCGGCGGCGACGTTGCCGGTAACGCGGCGCATGACGTTTCTCGGGGCCATACATCCCGGTCTGCTCTCGCCCGCGAAGCTTGCGCAGATCGCGCTGACCATCAACACGTTCTCGAACGGGCGTCTGGCGCTCAATGCGGTGAACGGCAACGACGCAACCCAGCAGGCCTACGGCATGCATCTTGCGCACGACGAACGCTATGATTTCAGCCTCGAATACTGGCGCGCCTTCAAGCATGCCTATTCGGGGGCGCCCGAAGGTTTCCATGGCAAATACGTGCAACTGGCGCCGCCGCCGCAGGGGGGATATCGCCCCGCCCATGCCGGAGCCGAGCGGCCGCCGGTGCCGCTCTGGGGCGCGGGAACTTCGGCGCCCGGCGTGGCGCATTCGGTGCAGCTTCTCGATACCTACCTCAGCTTTGCGGATACACCGCAGCGGCTGGGCGACAAGTTCCGCCGCGTCGGCGCCGAGGCGGCGAAGCTGGGCCGTACGCTGGATTTCGGCACGCGCCTCCAGATCATCGTGCGCGAGACCGAGGAAGAGGCCTGGGATTATGCGCAGTGGCTGGTCGACCAGACCTCGCTCGACTACGCGCACCAGTCGCTGAGGCGACAGTTGCCGCGCGGCGAAACGCTGGAAGCCTATCGCAGCCCGAACGAGCAGGTGAACCGCAATCTCGCCGCGATCCGCGCCGGACGATTGCCAAAGGCGCGCGACTACGAGATTTACCCGAATATCTGGACCGGCCCGGCGCTGCACGGTTTCGGACTGCTGGGGCCGGGGGCGGGGACCACCCTTGTCGGCAGTGCGGAAAACGTCGCCGCGCGCATCCGCGGGTTCGAGGCGCAGGGGACCAAAGCATTCATTCTCTCCGGCTGGCCGCTGATCGAGGAAGCGCACCGCGTGGCGCACCTGTTGTTCCCGCTGCTCGATCTCGACCACGGCTTCGAGGTGCCGCTGCTCAATGCGCAGCGGTCGCGTTCGTTCGTTTCCGCCAATTGAAGGACAGGCAGTCATGACCGCCCCACTCGCCGCCGAAGCGCTGGACCAGATCTTCGGCACTGCCCGCAGCAACCATCGTTTCCAGGATCGCGCCGTTAGCGACGCGACGATCCGGACGCTCTACGAACTCGCCAAGCTGGCGCCCACCGGCTTCAACGCGCAGCCCGCGCGCTATGTCTTCATCCGCAGCGAAGCGGGCAAGGCGAGACTGGCTCCGGCCTTGTCGGGCAGCAACCGCGAAAAGACGCTTGCTGCTCCGCTCAACGCCATCGTCGCCTGGGACAGCCGGTTCTTCGAGCATTTGCCTGCACTCCTGCCGGGGCGCGACGTGAGCGCGTTCTTCGTCGAGGAAGCGCGCATCCGCTCAGCGGGCACGTTCAACGCGGCCTTGCAGGCGGCGTTCCTGATCGTCGCGGCGCGTGCGGTGGGACTGGACGCAGGCCCCATGACCGGCTTCGACGCGGCCGCTCTGGACCGGGCGTTCTTTCCGGACGGTCGGCTCCGGTCGCTGCTGGTCCTCAACCTGGGCTATGGCGATCGCCGGGACATCCGCGAGCGAGGACCGAGACTGGCTTTCGAGGATGCGGTGCAGATCGTGTAGGTATCCGGAGAAAGGGGAGCGTTCGTTCGCTGGCCGCTCCCCCTTTCCTCGTCCTACTCGGCCGCGACGGCAGTTTCGGCCGCGACAAGCACCGAGGCTTCCGCCAGCGGCCCATGGTCGATCCACGTGCGCACGTCGAAATCGCTTTCCAGGAAGCCCCAGTCGCGAAGGAAATCCTTCTGCGCCGAAAGACCGGCGATGTAGCCCTCGGTCAGTTTCGGGTGCAGGCTGGTCGCGTAGCGGGGGAAGGTTGCGGCGATGGTCCGGCGATCGGATCGGCCATCCTCGCGGGTGAGGGCATCGAGCGCCTCGCCGGGATTGGCCTCGGCCCAATCGGCCGCGCGGATCAGGGCGGCCAGGTAGCGCACCACCAGATCGCGATGCTCGGCAAGGAACCGGCGATGCACGGTGAGCGGGCGCGGCGTGCCGTTGTTGATCTGGTGCAGGGGATCGGGCTGCTCGGTCAGGCGGACCAGCTCGCGCAGGCGTTCCGCGTGCTGGTTGAACAGGCGCAGGCCCGAGGACTGGCGCAGGAACACCGCATCGACGCGGCCGTCGAACAGGGCTTCGAGTTCCGCCGAGCCCGAGCCGCTGCCGATGCCCCGCGCCACCGGCACATCGACGAATGTCACGTCCGCCGGTCCAAGCCCCGCGATCGCCAGCCCATTGGCCAGTCCATGGAGATTCGCGCCGCGCTGGAAGTCGATGGAGATGTCCGCGCAGAGCGGAACCGCCAGTCTTTTGCCGCGCAGTTCGGCCAGCGAGCGGATGTTGCTGTCTGCACGGACGACGATGGACTGGAATTCGTCCACCCAACTGATCGCCAGCACCACCGTGTCGGCGCCTTTCGATCGCGCCCAGATCGGGGGAATGTTGCCCCCCTCGCGCAGCATCGCCGGGTTCGAATGGTCGAAGTGGCTTTCGCGTAGCGCGGGGTCTTTCGAGTCCTGGAGCGAGCGCAGCACCGCGCTGCCGTCCGCGAATTCGTCGTGCAGGAAGTTTTGCTGGATTGCGATGGTGGAGGCGGTCGCTCCGCCGCAGCGGGTGAACCAGATTTCGGTATCGCTCATGGCAAGGTTCTTTCGTTGAAACGGCTCAGGTGCGGCGCCAAAGGGCATCGGTGCGCCAGGCGGAGAAGGCGGTACGGTCCGGGGCCACGCCGCCGATCAGGCTGGAGGCGGCGTCCTGGTTGTTGGCGAAGCCCCAGATCAGAAGCCCGCCGCGCTCGTGCTGGATGCGCTGCGCTTCGCCGACGAGGACTTTGCGCTTTTCGACATCGGGCTGGGCGGCGGCGGCAGTGACCAGCCGGGTGAACTCGGTATCGTCGAAATGGGTGCGGTTTCCCGCCGAGCGCGGCCCGTCGTGCTGTTGCAGCGTGAGCAGGAACGGACGCGAGACGCCAACTACGGTGCTGAAGGTCCAGTTGTTCTTGTCCGGCCCGTTGAAGATGGAATCGTCGACCAGCTTGATCTTCACTTCGACGCCCGCTTCCCGTGCCTGTTGCGCAAAGACGATCGCCGCATTGCCGCCCGCCCCCGCCGTGGTGACGAGCTCTACGGTCAGGCCGCCGCTATGCCCGGCGGAACGCAGGAGGCTGCGCGCCTCGGCCAGGTCGCGACGGCGCTGGGGGATGGCGTGGTTGAAAGTGGGATCGCTGGGGGAATAGAGATCGTTGGCGACGCGGCCCTGACCATGCAGCACGCGTTTCACCAGTTCCGGGCGGTCGGCGATCAGACGGAAGGCCTTGGCCACGCGGGGATCGTCGAACGGCGCCTTCGACAGGTTCATCGCGAAGCCGTGCCAGGCGTCGGTCTCGGAAGAGACGACCTCGAACTGGGCGGCGTTCTTGAAGAACGCGAGCTGCTCGAAGCCGATGCTCGGGGCAATGTCGACCTGCCCGGTCTGCATCGCCTGAAGCCGGGCGATCGGATCCTTGAAGTCGATGATCTCCACTTCGTCGAGATAGGGCTGGCCCTGCTTGTAGTAGTTCTCGAACCGGCTGAACACCGATCGCTGGCCGGGGGTGAAACTCTTCAACCGGTAAGGGCCGGCACCCACGGGATTGCGCACCGGATCGTAGTCGGTCGGCACGATCCCGCCCCAGCTCATCCACAGTTCCGGAAGCGCAGCCAGGCCGTGGCCCTGCTCGAAGGGAATGCGGACGGTCAGCGGGTCGAGCGCCTTCACGTCTCCGCGCCGCAGCGAGGGCAGATAAGAGCCGTAGGGAGAGGCGAGGCCGGGATCGGTGAGCCGCAGGATCGAAAACACTACATCCTGCGCCAAGATCGACTTGCCATGGTGAAACTCCAGCCCCTTGCGCAGGCGGATCGTCCATTCGGTGGCATCGTCGTTGACTTCCGCGAATTCGGCGAGAGCCAGTCCGGGATTGGCGTTGCGCTTCCACTCCCACAACTTGCTGTAAAGCGCCCAGCCGCGAAACGATCCGGTGCCGAGCGGCTTGTGCGCGTCAAGGTTGCCGGTCTGCGCGCCGGCGATGATCGCGAGGCGGGCTTTTCCACCGCGCTTGGGCGTGCCGCCAGAGGGAGCCTTGCCTTGCTTTTCCCCGCTGCATCCAGCGAGCAGACTCCCGCCCAGCATGATGCCTCCCGAAAGGGTCGCGCCGCGGGCGAGGAAGGCGCGGCGCGAGTGCGAGGTGATCCCGCTCATCGCTGGGCATCTCCGTGCGTGCCGCTTGCGCGGTCGGCGGCTTGGGGCAGGGGTGGGGACACGATGCTCTCCTTGCGTGATGTTGGCGAAGGAGGGGAGCAAGGGCCATGCCAACCGTGGGATGGCGCAAGTCTCGTCGTTCCGGGCGGTCAAGGTTGCGCGAGGTTGCGCAGTCCCGATCGCCGGAATTGCTGATTTCTGCGCAAACGGGAGGAAGGGCGGCCGAGAAACCGCCGAGGTTCGCCGACTGGCACGGATACTGCTTTGCATGGCTGCACATCTTGTGGAGTGCCGTCATGACCATCGAGTTCTTCGCACGCCTGCCCCTGCACGGCGAGACCCAGTTCATTCCCGGAGACAACCGCAATCGGGGGGACTGGAACCGCCAGCCCCACCTGAGCACCGGCGCGGTCTCCTCGTTCGAGGTCGGCGACGGTTTCGCCTATATCGACTATCTCTCGCAAGTGGCCCGCGCAGCCGAGATCAACGGTTTTTCCGGGGCGCTGCTCGTCAATGCGCCGTTCGGCGACGAACCCTGGATCGTCTCGGCAGCGCTGGCGCGCGAAACGAAACGGCTGCGCTTCGTCGATGCCTTCCATCCCGGACACTTCAGCCCCTGGCAGGCCACGCAGATGGCCGCCAGTTTCCAGCGGATCAGCGGTGGACGCCTCGTTTGGAACGTGATCCAGGGCGGTTCGGATGGATTGCTGCGTGCCAATGGCGAGCCGTTGCCCCATGACGAGCGTTATGCGCGGGCCATCGAGTTTCTCGATCTGGTGAAGGGCTTCTGGAGCAGCGAGAGCTTCCACTACAAGGGGCGCTATTACGAAGCCGACGGCGGCGGCCTGCGCGGCCCTCTGGCGCGGGCGCCGATACCGACGATCTGCTCCGCCGGCACGAGCGAGGGCGCCAAGGAACTCGCGGCCCGGCATTCCGACTATTACCTCGTCCTCGCGGAATCTCCCGAGCATGTCGCGCGGAACATCGCCGATGTGAAGGAACGAGCGGCGAAGTACGGTCGCGCCGACAAGATCCGTTTCGGCGTCTCGGTCGATGCCATAGCGCGCGAGACGGACGAACTGGCCTATGCCGAAGCCAGGCGCTTCTTCGACGAAGGCGTCCGTGCGGGCACCGTCAAGGCCGCCGCCGAGCGCTCGACCCAGATGTCCGATACCAATCGCGCGCGCTTCGAACGATACAACGGGCGCGAGGTGAACGACTTCGACGACCTCTTCGTGGAGCCGCATCTGTGGGGCGGATTCGGTTACATCGGCATTCCGCCGGGCTTCGCTTTCGTCGGCAGCTACGAGAACGTCTCGGCGAAGATCAGGCAGTTCGCCGACCTCGGGATCTCCTGGTTCTTCCTGAACGGCTATCCCCACCTTGAGGAGATCTACCGGCTGGGCGAGCACGTCCTGCCGCGCTTCCGTCCGTCGCGCCTTGCGCTGGCCGACGAAGGTGGGCCGGAAACGGAACAGCCGCTTCCGCTGGTTTCGGGCGGCGGGCTGGCCGCGCGCGGCAACGGTTGAGGAGCAGGCGATGGACGGATTGACGAGACGCGGCCTGATCGGCGGGGCAGCGGGTGCGGCGCTGTTGCTGTCGGGGTGCGGCAGGCGCAGCGAAAGCGCGGGCGAGGCGCCCGCTGCACCCCGGCGGGGCGGCAAATTGAGACTGGGCATCCTCGACGGCGAGCGCTCGGGAAATCTCGACGCGCACAAGCCGCTGGGGTTAGGCAGCACCATCCGGGGCTTTGCCATGTATGCCAAGCTCTGGGAATGGGACGGCAACATGCAGCCGCGTCTTGCCCTGGCAGAATCGGTCGAGCCCAATCGCAACGCCAGCGCCTGGGACATCCGGCTGAAGCCGGGGCTGGAGTTCCACAACGGCAAGACGATTACCGCGCAGGACGTGCTGTTCTCGATCCGGCGGATCACCGATCCGGCACTGGCCTCTCCTTACGGCGCGCTCGTTTCACCCGTTGATCGCGAGGGCGCGAGAGTGCTCGACGAACGCACCGTGCGCATCCCGATCCGGGAAGGGCGGGGTTTCGTGGCGCTGCCGGAAACCTGGACCAACTTCGGCGGCATCGTGCCGGTGGACTATCATCCGGTCAGCAATCCCGTCGGAGCGGGACCCTACCGGATCGACCGGTTCGAGCCGGGCCAGCGGGCCACGTTCAAGCGCTTCGACAATTACTTCAAGCCCGGTCGCCCCTACCCGGACGAACTCGAAATCATCGAGTTCAAGGACCAGACGGCGCGCATCGGTGCGCTTCTGGCAGGGCAGATCGATCTTGCGAATGCCATCCTGCCCGAACAGGCCGGTCTGATCCGGCGCGACAGTCGTGCCCGTATTCTCGTTTCGCCGACCAATGGCTGGCAGTCGTTCGACATGAACACGAAAGACGGGCCTTTCGCCGACGTGCGGGTGCGGCAGGCGTTTCGCCTGCTGGTGGACCGCGAGGAACTGGTGCGCCGGGCGCTTCAGGGAGAGGGGCGCATCGCCAACGACCTCTATGCGCCGCAGGATCCCACGTTCGACCAGGGCATAGCGCAAAGACGGCAGGATATCGAACAGGCGCGCAGTCTGCTGCGTCAGGCCGGGCAGGAGGGCCTGCGCACAGAACTGGTGGTCGGCCCGCCCCATGTCGCATCGGCGCTGGTGCTGGCCGAACAGGCGAAGAAGGCGGGCGTGGACCTGCGTCTGCGCCAGGTCGATGCCGCGACTTTCGCTGGCTCGGCGAAAACGAGTTGGTCGATCAGCACGGGCGGAACGCTGGGCGTTCCCTGGCTTTCCACCGCGCTCCATATCGATGCGCCGACCTCGGTATCCAACAAGACCAACTTCCACGATCCGGTCTTTGCCCGCCTGTTTGGCCAGGCCCTTGCCGAACCCGGTCTCGCGGCCCGTTCGCAGCTTGTCCACCAGATGCAGCGCATCCAGCATGAGCAGGGCGGCCTGCTGATCTGGGGCTTCGCCAATACTCTGGACGGCGTCGGCCCGCGCGTCGGCGGTATCGAGGCGGAGCACTCGCACTTCCCGACCTGGCGCTTCGATCGGATGTGGGTGTGAGCATAATCGCGCAGTCCCTTCGAGGCGAAGTGCGCAAATCTGCGCATTCATGCCGAGGCGGAGTGCTGGATCGCCGGATATGCGCGATTGGCACGGTGCTTGCTCTGGCGTCGGACATGACGGAGTTCCAATGACCGACAATATTCACACCCTTGGCGAGGCGGCCGCAGCGGGCCGTCTCGAACGCATACTCTTCACCCGCTGCCCGGTGCCGACGGCTTCGGGGATCGCCCATTCGCTCGGCTGGCTGAGCGAGGAATTCGCGCGGGACGGCCTTCGCGTCGAAGCCCTGCAGGACAAGCCGCGCGCCATGCGCGCCCACCACAACGAACATGACCTGGCCGGGCTGTTCCGCGAGGGCGGCAACATTCCGGCACTCGCCACCAAGGCCAAGGGCACGCCGACGCGGCTGATCGGCCTGACCTGGATCGACGAGTGGCAGGCGATCCTCGTTCGCCGCGAAACCGGCCCCATCGAACCGGCCCAGCTCAAGGGCCTGCGGATCGCACTCCCGGCCTGGAGCATCACGCGCGGCAGCAGCATTGCCAGAGGCATGTCGCTGGCCGGCATCAAGGGCGCGCTGGGTATCGCCGGACTGACGCTGGAAGACGTGACGTTCGTGGACGTGCCGCTGGCGCCGCCTTCGGAAGATTCCTCGCTCAATCTCGCCAGGATGTGGTCGGGGATCGACGCTCTGGCGGCCGGCAAGGTCGATGCCGTCTATGTGAAAGGCGCGTCGGCGGTGGAGGCCGCGAAGCGCGCGGGCGTCGTGGTCGGGATCGATCTGGACGGCTATCCCAGCCGTCACACCCGCGTCAACAACGGCACGCCGCGCCCGATAACCGTCAGCCGCGACCTGCTCGACAACCATTTCGATCTCGTCGTGCGGTTCCTCGAACAGACGCTGCGCGCGGCCGATTGGGCGGCGCATAACCTGCCCGCTTTGCGCGGTATCCTGCAGAAGGAAACTTACGCGGGCGCCGCAAGCGTAGAGGCCGCATACCGCAACAACTTCCATCGTTCCCTGCACCCCGATCTTTCCGAGGAGCGGGTCGGACTGCTCAAGAAGCAGGCCAATTTCCTGTGGCTTCACGGTTTCCTCGAACACGACGTGGACGTCGATGCGTGGATCGACCGCAGGCCGCTCGAAGCCGCTCTCGAACGCCGTGCGGGAAGCCGCGCCGCCTGATTTTACCGAGGAGACCCAAGATGGCTACTGCAGTCCAGACCCCCGAAGACACCCATGCCCTCAACTCGACAGTGCTCGATTTCGCGAATGAGGTCGTCGCACAGGCGGCGGAAATCTTCCGCGCCTACCGCGAGACCGGCACCATCACCGCCAACGGCACCGTGGGCTTTATCGAACGCGTGCCCGGCGAGGACAAGATCGTCAGTGTCAACCTGCCGCATCCGTTCGATCGCAGCATTCACAGCGTGAAGCCGCTGTCCTTCACCGTGACCGGACTGGACGGCACGGCTTTCAAGGGGCGCCCGAACGGACGCTATCTGAAGGTGTTCAACCAGAACCCGACGATCACCTCGCTCAGCCACGTCCACTCGCCGAATCTGGGCGCCTGGGCGCAGAGCCATCGCACGCTGCCGATCAGCTATGTGCCGGTCCAGCGCTTCCACCTCGCGCGCGAATTGCCGGTCTATATCGATCGCCGGCAGGACGAGCAGGACTTCATCAACGAGAAGCTGGCCGAAAACCCCTTCACCCCGGCGATCCTCGAAGCCAACGGCGGCGCCACGGTCTGGGGTTGGAAGGGGCTTCGCGACCTGGCCGAATTCATTCTCCTGCTGGAAGAAGGCGCCGATATCCAGATCAAGGCCCAGGCGCTTGGCGGATCGCGGACTTACGGTCCCGGCGTGCTGCGCCAGCAGTGGAAGATGAGCAAGCGCTACGACGAGGCCCGCAGCCTCGGCCTGCTGCCCGTCACCGATCTCGACTGAGCCGGAGCACATCCATGACCCGTCCCGTAAAGCTGCTCTGGTATCTGACCGCGCCCGATGGCCCGTATCCCTGGGCCGAGGAAGGGCGCTGGCAGACCGGCTTCGAGCATCTCGAACAGCTTGCCAAGACGATCGACAAGCTGGGCTTCTACGGGGCGCTGCTGGGATCGAGCACTTACGAAAGCCTCGCCGTGGCCGCCGCGATGATCCCGGCGACCGAGCGGATGAAGTTCCTCGTCGCACAGCACCCCGGCGAGCTTTCGCCGGCCGTGTTGGCGAAGTACGCGCAGACTTTCGACCATTTCTCGAAAGGCCGCCTGCTGTTCAACGTGGTCAACGGCAATGATGCCGGGCTGGCGGCGCTGGGCGTGCACTATCCCCATGACGAGCGCTACGAGTTCAGTTTCGAATACTGGGACGCCTTCCGGAAAGTCTACGCCGGGGACCGTAGCGGCTATGAAGGCAACTTCGTCAGGCTGGCACCGCGCGCCGAGGGCGGCGCGCCGATGGGGGTCTGGGCCGGGCCTTACCAGCGGGCCGGGGTTCCCCTCTGGGGCGCGGGCACTTCGGCGCCGGGCGTCGCCCATTCGGTGAAGCTTCTCGATACCTACCTCAGCTTCGCCAATACGCCGCCTTTGCTGGGCGACAAGTTCCGGCGGGTCGGTGCGGAAGCCGAAAAGATCGGGCGCAAGCTCCAGTACGGCACGCGGCTTCAGGTCGTCGTGCGCGAGACCGAGGAGGAGGCCTGGGCCTATGCTGAATGGCTGCTCCAGCGTTCGTCGGTGGAGCATGCGCTGCGGTCGATCCGCATGCGTCTGCCACCCGGCGAAACGATCGAGACCTACCGCAGTCCCGATCCCCAAGTGCAGCGCAACATCGATATCGTGAAGTCCGGCCGTTTGCCGAGCGCGCGGGATCTTGAAGTCTATCCCAACGTCTGGGTGGGACCGGCATGGTTCGGCTTCGACATCATGGGGCCTGGAGCCGGCACCACGCTAGTGGGCAGTGCGCAGAACGTCGCGGCGCGCATCCGCGAGTATGCCGAGCAGGGCACCGATGCCTTCATCCTCTCGGGTTTCCCGCTGATCTCGGAAGCGCACCGGGTGGCGGAACTGCTGTTCCCGCTGCTCGATCTCGACCACGGCTTCGAAGTGCCTTCGCTCCGCGTGGCGGGGCCGCGCGCGGTTCCTTCCGGGGAAAGAGCGCTGGAGCAGGCTCCGGCCTGACCGACACAGGGCCGGGCGATCGAAGCGGCAGGCACACAAGCAAGGGCATCAGATGGCGACGATCTACTCTCCCAAACCCCTGCAGGCGAACGACGGGGGCCGGCCGGAGACAGGCACTGTCGCCGAGCCGGGGGCACATGCTGGTAGGGGGTTGTCACTCCCGGCCTGGCTCCCCTGGCTCGGCGGGCGAGTGCTGTCCGGTCTCGCCACGGCTTTCGTGATCTCGCTGCTGGTTTTCGCCGCGACCCAGGCGTTGCCGTCCGATCCGGCGCGGGTGATCCTGGGGCCGGATGCGAGCGAGGACAGCATCCGCGTGCTCCAGCATCAGCTTGGCCTCGACCGGCCGATACCCGTCCAGTACGCGAAATGGGCATCGCGCGCCGCATCCGGGGATTTCGGGGTTTCGCTGGATTCCAGCGTGGCGGCAGGCAAGATCGTGGCCAACCGGTTCGGCAACTCGGCCGTGCTCATGGCGATCGTCCTCGTTCTGGCGGTTCCCATCGCCTTTCTCGGCGGTATCGCTCTCGCGATCCGGCGGGACAGCAGGTTCGATCGCTGGACGATGAATGCGGTCATCCTGTTCAAGGCGCTTCCGGCCTTCGTCCTGGCCATCGGCCTCATTCTGCTGCTTTCAACCACTGTGTTTCCGATCCTTCCGGCGGTTTCTCTGCTCGATCCGGCCGTGTCGCCGTGGTTGCAACCCGCCTATCTGGTCCTGCCCGCCCTGACGCTGATCCTGACCGTCGCGCCGTTCCTGCTGCGGTTGGTGCGTTCGGCGATGATCGAGACGCTGGAAGCGGAATATGTCGCCGCGGCCCGGCTGCGCGGCATTTCGGAATGGCGGATTGTCTGGACCCACGCGGTGCCCAATGCACTGGTGCCGGTGATCCAGGGGATCGCCTTGACCAGCCGCCTGCTGCTCGGCGGCGGGCTGATCGTCGAAGTCGTGTTCAGCTATCCCGGCATCGGCAATGCTCTCAATGCCGCCATCGAGATGCGCGACGTTCCGGTCATCCAGGCGATCACCCTGACGATGGCGATCGGCGTGGTGGCCATCAATCTCCTGGCCGATATCGCGACGGTTCTGGTCACTCCCAAACTACGCACCTCGTCACGGCCGCGTCTGCGCGCGGGGACGCGTGCGAAACTCAAGCTGAAGGCGGGCGGTGTATGAGCAACGGTCTTTTCAACTTGCGCCGCGATCCCCAGGCGCGGCTGGGAGCGACTCTCGCCGCCACCGTACTGCTCGTCGCACTGCTGGGACCGCACGCGGCTTCCCAGTCGCCGCTCGCGCTGATCGGCCCTACTTACGGTCTGCCGGACCATGGGGCTCCACTCGGATACGACTATCTCGGGCGAGACGTCTGGTCGCGGCTTCTGGCAGGTGGCCGTTCCGTGCTCTGGATGAGTTTCGCAGCTTCCGCCATCGCGCTGGCAGCGGGCGCGATCATCGGCATCGCCGCAGGGCTATCCCGCCGCCGGATCGATCATGCCGTGGTCTGGGCCACCGACGTCCTGCTTGCGTTTCCCGACCTCATTCTCGTGCTTCTGGTGGTGTCCATGCTGGGCCGCGCACCCTGGCTCATCGTCCTCACCGTGGCGGTATCCTTCGTTCCCGGAGTGATCCGCCTGGCGCGCGGCGTCACGCTGGGCGTCGCCTCCCAGGAATATATCGAGGCGGCGAGGCTGATGGGTTATCCCTGGTGGCGGGTGGTCCTGCTGGAAATCCTGCCGAACATCTCGACCCCGCTGCTGGTGCATCTGGGCATCATGCTGACCTGGGCGATCGGCATGCTCTCGGGCCTCAGTTTCCTCGGCTACGGCGTGGCACCGCCGGCGGCGGACTGGGGGCTGATGATCAACGAGAACCGAGCGGGCCTGATGATCCAGCCATGGGCGGTGCTGGCGCCGGTGGCGATGATCGGCCTCTTCGCGCTCGGCAGCAACCTCCTGGCAGAAAGCGTCGCCAGGGCAGGGGCGCGCATTCCGTCGCGGCGGGGTCCGAAGTCGCGCGCCCGCACGCTGATGCGCGGGATCAAACGCCGCGAACGGGAGACGCGGGCATGAGCGTCGTTGCTTTCGCCAGGAGCCTGTTGCAGGTCCGCGATCTGATCGTCGCCCTCGAGGACGGCACTCCGATCGTGGAAGACATCGCCTTGTCGGTCGCACCGGGAGAGATTCTCGGCGTGGTCGGCGAGAGCGGCTCGGGAAAGAGCAGCATTGCGACCGCGCTGCTGGGCGACGCGCGCGCCGGCGCCGTGATCTCCGGAGGATCGGTGCTGGTGGAAGGGCGCGATCTGCTCGCTCTGGACGAGGCCGGGCGGCGGCAGATGCGGGGACCGGTCATCTCCCACGTCGCGCAGGATCCCGCGCTTGCGCTCAATCCCATGCGCCGCATCGGTTCGCTGCTCGAAGAAGTGTTGCGGGTCCATCAGCCCGAACTCTCGCGAGATGCCCGGCGCCAGCGAATAGCCGAAGCGGCAGCCGACGTCGGCCTTCCGGCAGATGCGGCGTTTCTGCGCCGCTTTCCGCACCAGCTTTCGGGCGGCCAGCAGCAGCGGGTGCTGCTGGCGCTGGCCGTCGTGCTGCGGCCGCGGCTGATCGTGCTGGACGAACCGACGACGGCGCTGGATGTGAGCACCCAGGCGAAAGTTCTGGAAACGGTGCGAGATCTCTGCCGGACGCGGGAGATCGGCGCCGTCTATGTTTCGCACGACCTGGCGGTCGTGCGCGAACTGGTCGACCGGGTCGTCGTTCTCTATGCTGGCCGTATCGTCGAAAGCGGAACGCGGGAGCAGGTCTTCGAGGCGCCGACCCATCCTTACACCCGCGGCCTGCTCGATGCCGTGCCCGACATTTCCGGAAGACACGCGCTGCGGGCCATCAAGGGGCACGCTCCGGCGCTGAAGGACCGGGGGGAAGGCTGCGCCTTCGCGCCGCGCTGCGATCTGCGCAGCGCAAGATGCAAGGCGCGGCCGCCCTTACGCGACTTCGGCGAAAAACGCCTCGTGGCCTGTCATCACCCCATTCGCGGCGATCGCCTCGATGGCAGTGCGACCGCGCAGATGCTGTCGAACGGGCCGGGCAAGGCCCTGGCCGAAGGGGAAGGCCGCATGTTGGCCGTCCTCGACGCGGTAACGGCTAATTACGGCGCGAACCAGGTGCTGGTCGACGTCAATCTGTCGCTGCGGGAAGGGCATTGCACCGCGCTGGTCGGAGAGAGCGGCTCGGGGAAGACCACTTTTGCCCGCTCGCTGGTCGGCGCCGTTGAGGACGTGGCGGGCGTGTTCTTCTACGATGGACGCCCGTTCGAACTGGCGGGGGATCGGGGCAAGGACCTGCGCCGACGCATCCAGTATATCTTCCAGAACCCGTTCCGGGCGCTGAATCCGCGCCAGACCGTAGGGCAGATCCTGCGGACTGCCGCTCTGCACTTCTTCCCGATCCGGTCGGCCGATGCCGACAAGAAAGTGGCCGAAGTCCTGCGCCGCGTCGCCCTCGCGCCGGAACTGGCGGAGCGCTATCCGCGCGATCTTTCCGGCGGGGAGCGGCAGCGCGTCGCGATCGCCCGCGCGCTGATCTGCAAGCCGCAACTGCTCATCTGTGACGAGATCACCTCCGCGCTCGATGTCTCGGTCCAGGCGGCGATCATCGACCTGTTGCGTTCGCTGCAACGCGAATCGGGCCTGACGATCCTGTTCGTCACCCATGACCTGGGCGTGGTGCGGGCCGTTTCCGACTATGTGGCTGTGTTGAGGCACGGGCGTATTGTCGAGCAAGGGCCGACGGACCGGGTGCTCGACCAGCCAGAGCATGACTATACGCGGAGCCTTGTCGCCGATTCTCCGCGCCTTCACGGGACGGCTGCATGAGCGACTAAAGCCCAGCTTCGTGTCAATCAAGAATTCTCAACTGTTTTAGTAGACAATTGGTGTTAGCGTCGATCCGACAAGTGGAAGCGGACCACCGCACTGGCTTGAAAGCTGGGAGCGACAAGCACGGGGCTTCGACATGCGCGATACGATCCTGAAATTCGAGGTTTCGGCCCTGGCGATCCGGGCACGGACATTCATCTTCTCCGACCCTCGGTCAAAGGCGCTTCTGCCGTTGATCGAGAGGACCGCGCCGAGCAATGCGACGATCATGATCACCGGCGAGACGGGGACCGGAAAGGAGCTCGTCGCCCGCCACGTCCACCAGCTCAGCGGCCGCGCGGACCGGCCTTTCATCGCGGTCAACTGCGGCGCCTTTTCCGAAACACTGGTCGAGAGCGAACTGTTCGGGCACGAGCGGGGAGCCTTCACCGGTGCCCACAATGCCCGCGAAGGCTGGTTCGAGGCGGCCAATGGCGGAACCCTGTTCCTCGACGAAGTGGGCGACCTTCCGCAGCCCCTTCAGGTCAAGCTGCTGCGGGTGCTTCAGGAACGCGAAGTGGTCCGTCTGGGCGCAAGGCGGCCGGTCAGCCTCGACGTGCGCCTCATCGCCGCGACCAACGTCGATCTGCGCGCTGCCGTGGAAGCCGGAAAGTTCCGGGAGGATCTCTATTACCGGCTCGGCGTGGTGACTTTGCCGCTGCTGCCGCTGCGCGAACGTCCTGCCGACATCCTGCCGCTCGCCCGTCATTTTCTGGGCGTCTATGGAGAGAAATCCGGTTCGCCCGCAATCGAATTGAGCCCGGATGCTGAAGACGTGGCGTTCCGCTACGCCTGGCCCGGCAACATCCGCGAACTCGAAAACGTAATCCAGCGTGCCACGCTGGTCGCGCCGGGCAAGATGATCGAGCCGGAGCATCTCGGGTTGCCTACGGACCCCCTGGCGAGCGCCGCGGAGGCGCGTGGCGACGGGCATGGGCTGGAACACCTCCGCGCGACGCTTTCGCAACTGATCTCCACGGGAGAGCCGCAGTTGCTGGACCGGCTGATCGATCTGGCGGTCCGCGAAGCCTTCGCCCTCTCCAACGAGAATCAGGTCCGTACGGCGCAGGCGCTGGGCGTCACTCGCAACGTGATCAGGACCTACCTGAAGAACGCGGGCCTTATCGGCGATTGAGCCGGGCGGCAGGCCCTGCGCCCGCCGCCCGGCCTTCCCTTTACTCGGCTTCCGCGGCGCGTTCGCGCAGCCGCTGGCGCGCGGCTTCGAGCGGGCGGGCATCCACCCAGTCGGAGAGCGCGAAGTCGCGGTCGAGCAGGTTGTGGACGTACATGAACGCCTTCTGCTGTTCGAACAGGGTGAGGCGCTCTTCGGAGAGATCGGGGTGCAGGTCGGCCAGAGTCTCGTCGCTATAGGCGCGGGCGACGCCTTCGGCCCCGGCGCGGGTCTCGCCCTGCAGCAGTTCGCGCACTTTCTGCTGGTTGGTCCCGGCCCAGTCGGCCGCGGCGAGCGTGCGTTCGAGGAAGCGCACCACGAGATCGAAGTGATTGTCGAGCAGATCCTGATGCACCGTGATCGGCCGCGGCGTGCCGTTGTTCACGCGCCAACGGCGTTCGGGCAGCTTGTCGAGGTCGATGCCGACTTCCAGCCCCAGCCGGTTGGCGGCGTCGATGGCCGAGGCGCCCTTGACGTAGACGGCATCGACCCGCCCGTCGACAAGGTCGGCAAGCCCACTCCAAAGCGACTGGAGCTGGGCGCGCGGATCTTCCTGCGGAGCGGCTCGCGCTGCCACCTCGACGAAGTGGACGTCATCGAAACTCAGCCCGGCATAGGCGAGCGCGCCCTTGACGCCGTGCAGGCTCATGCCGCGCGCGATGCTGGAGCCGCGCACGTGCGCCGCGTCGGGCTTTTCGCTCCAACCGGGCAGGGCGACGCGCTTGCCCTTGAGGTCTTCCGGACGGGTTATGCCCGAGCCGGGACGGACGAGGATCGCTTGCGCCTCGTCGATCCAGGTGAGGCCGATCAGGCGGCTCGGCGCGCCTTGCGCCCGCGCCGCGATGGCCAGCAGGTTGCCCCCCTCGCGGATGAGCGAGGGAAGCTGGTGGTCGTAATGATGGCGGGCTAGGTCGGTTCCGCGATTGTCCTGCCCCCGATTGTCCTGCAACGTCGAGACGGCGATGCCGTCGGGCGCGAATTCCGCGTCCAGCCAGCCCAGCTTGTAGGCGAGGCCGGTGGCGGTGGGCACGGGGCAGCGGGTGAACCAGATCGTGTCTATGGCTTGCGTCATGATGGCCTCCTTCGGGCGCGTTGAAATTACCAGCGATAAGTAAGGGTGGCGGAATAGAAGCCGCCGAGCGGATTGACCGGGCTGTCCTGCACGTAGGCGACGGAGGAGAACGGCCAGCGGGACGTGGCGTTCTTCGGAACTTGCGCGGGCTTCGCGTCGAACAGGTTGTTGACGTTGACGCGAAGGCCCAGTCTCTCGGTGAAGTCGTAACCGGCTTCGAGATCGGTGACGAAGATATTGCCCACGTTGACGAGTTCGATGGTGTTCGGGCCGCTGGCGTGTGTCAGCGTGTAGGAGCGGTTGATCTTGCCGTAATAAGTACCGCGCAGGCCGAGCGAGAACGGGCCGGATTCCCAGTTCAACGATCCGATCGCCTTGAGGCGAGGCGCGCGATAGAGGATCTGCGCCTGCGTGGTGGTGGAGATCAGCACGATGTTGAACTGCTGGAGAACCGCTGGAGTATCGGCCACATCCAGCAGCTTCGTCTTGTTGTAGTTGCCCGCAAGGCTCCAGCGGATCGCGCCGGGGCCGACTTCGACCTTGCCGTCCAGCACGACATCGACACCGCGCGTTTGCGTCGTGCCGGCGTTGATGAGATAGGAAATGCTGTCGTCCGGCCCGAAAGTGGGTGAGGCGGCCTGGACCAGCACGCCCGATCCGGGATGTGTGGATTCCCGGAATGCGCCGATCTGCGAGATGCGGTCCTTCACGCGGACCTGATAGAGGTCGACGGTCAGGTTCACGTCGCTGGCCGGCTGTGCCACGAGGCCGAAGCTGAAGTTCGTCGATCGCTCGGGCTTGAGCGGCCTGGCGCCGAGCGCCTGCGCCTCGGGCGAGCCGACCGAAAGGATGTGGTTGGTCTGGTTCACGGTCACGTTGGTCTGGCGGAAGGTCAGCGCGGCGAGCGCGGGCGCCTGGAAGCCGGTGCTGGCGGTGCCGCGAACGGCAAGGCCGGGGACGATCTCGTAGCGTCCCGACACGCGGCCGGTCAGTACGTCCCCGGCGCGCTGATAGCGTTCGTAGCGGGCCGCCAGATCGAGCGTGGCCCGCTCGCTCGGCCGTAGGGACAGCCCGGCGTAGAAGGCGTAGGAATTGCGCTCGTCGCTCGCCGCATCCTCGGGCCGGACGCCGGTGTCGGCCTGGGAGCCCGCATCCGACAGCGAGATCGGTTTGCCCGCGTTGGGGCCGTCGAGAATGGGCTGGCCGCCGTATCCCCAGGATTGCTCTTCACCGGCGGTACGGCGGTACGTCTCGCGCCGGAACTCGGCGCCCAGCGACCAGTCCGTGCCGAAACCGAACAAGCCTTCCTCGGTGCTCTTGCGGATATCGAGGTTCGAGGTCCAGGCCGTATAGCGATAATTGCCGAGGAAGAAGTCGGTCCGGCTCTGGAGGCCGTAACTGGGGCTGACGGAATCGTAGACGTATGTGTCGATGTCGTCCTGTCCGTAGCCGCTGCTGAGGTCCCAGTTCCAACCGTCGCCGATTTCGCCGCGAAGGCCGAGCAGGGCGGAGAAGTCGTTTTCGACCACGCCGCTATAGGGTGTGAAGCCGTCGGGCCAGATCGCGCGCACGTTCTGGTCGCGCGAGGGAAAGCGGTAATGCTGCGGCGAGCGGCCCTTGCGCCAGGAGTAGTCGCCGAAGCCGTAAAGTTCGAGGCCGTCTCCCAGCGGAAGGCCGAGGTCGGCGGTAAAGGAGGCGAGCTGCGCCTTGGGCACGCCGCCCGCCGCGCCGAAGATCCGGCGGCGATCGACCGTCGCTTCGCGCGGATCGGGCGTGGCGCCCGCGGGCAGGGTGGGGGCAGTGGAGGCATTGCCTGCGGGAAGCACCGGATTGCCGGATGCATCACGCGGGAAATAGAACAGGATATTGTCCGGCACGTCGCCGTCGGCGAACAGTTGCTTCTGGTCCACGTACTGGCCCGAAAGGTAGAGGTGCCCGCCGTCCCCCAATCGAAGACCGGCACCGGCGTCGTATTGCTGGACCCAGCCGCCGCCCTGGTAGTATTGCCCGGCCCGGGCACTGACTTCGCCCCCTTCGGCCGATTTACGGGTGATGATGTTGATGACGCCCGCGATCGCGTCCGAACCGTAGAGCGCGGAGGCGCCGTCGCGCAGGACTTCGACCCGGTCAATCGTGCTCAGCGGGACAAGGCCGAGATCAACCGCGGCGACGCCCACGTCGTTGACTCCCAGCCGGGCGGTGACGTGGCGGCGCTTGCCGTTGATGAGGACGAGGGTGTGGCCGCTGCTCAGTCCGCGAAGCTGTCCCGCGCGGATGAAGGTGTTGATGCCGTAACCCGGCATGTTGGGCACGTTGAAGGAGGGGAGGGTATCGTTCAGGGTTTGCAGGAGGCTGGCCTGGTTGGCCTGGCGCAGGGTCTCGGCGGGCAGCACGTCGATCGGGGTCGGGCTGTTCTCCACGGTGCGGCCCGCACTCCGCGCGCCGGTGACGACGATATTGCCTGCCCCGTCCGCGCTTTCCAGCTCCGCTGTGGAAACCGTCTCCGCCCTCGCCGTGGTGGACAACGCCGCGACGGTCAATGCCAGGGCCGAGATGGCCGAACCACGCAGGAAGTAGCCTTTGATCGAAATCATGCAGATTGCTCCGAACCGCTGTGTTGCTGTTGGTATTTGCGGTTCGCGCAGCTTTCGATCTGAACGGTTATACTGCGCGGTCGCCCCGCAAGCCGACACATTGCAAGGTGCGGGCCAATTTGCTTTATTCGGATCAAGTATATGAATTTGCGTGCTATTGAATTCTATGAGGTGTCGATTGAGTGGGTGGCCTGCGCCATTGTCAGCATTTCAATATTGAAAGTGTGACAATAGCAGCAGTGGATTTGGCTGAAATTGTAATCTGATTGAGAACAGCTATTTCCCGGAACATCTTTGAGAAATATTGCGGAAATATTCAAAGCTTTGCCGCCGCATGAAGACGTGAAGACGTGTCTTCGATGGCCAGCTCCTGCTGACCGTCGGTAACGATCCCGCTCTGGCGCTCGTAGGCCTCGTAGAGCCGGGCATAGGCGCCGCCCAGCGCGGTCAGTTCCGCATGGCTCCCCAGTTCGACGACTTGTCCGTCCCGGATGACGGCAATGCGGTCGGCGTCGCGGATGGTGGCGAGGCGATGGGCGATCACGATGGCGGTGCGCCCTTCGCAGAGCCGGCGGAGCGCCCGCTGGATCATGCGTTCGGTGTGAACGTCGACCGCCGAGGTCGCTTCGTCTAGCACGAGCACTGCCGGATCGGTGAGGTAGGCGCGAACGAGGCAAACGAGCTGCCGCTGGCCATGGCTGAGGTTCGCGCCGAGCGGACCGACCTGCGTGTGATAGCCGAAGGCGAGCCTTCCCAGCACTTCGTCGGCATCGAGGGCGCGGGCCGCCTCGATCAGGTCCTCGTCGGGTGCTTCCGGGCGAGCCTGGCGCAAGTTGTCGAGCACGGTGCCGCTGAACAGGACGTTGTCCTGAAGCACTACGCCGACGTGACGGCGCAGTTCCGACTGGCGCATATGCTTCACGTCGATCCCGTCGATCAGGACCTGTCCGGTCTGCGCCTCGTAGAAACGGGTGAGAAGCTGCACGAGCGTGCTCTTCCCGTGCCCGGTCGCGCCGACAACGGCGAGCACTTCACCGGCGCGGATATGCAGGGAAAGGTCGTGCAGCACTTGCGGCAACACGCCCGGCGCATAGGAGAAGCCGACCGAGCGGAACTCCACTTCGCCGCTGAGGGAAGGCACCTGCACCGGCTCTTCGGCGTCGAGGATGTCGGGCCGGGTATCCAGCAGCAGGAAGATGCGCTGGGCCGAGGCAGAGCCGGAGGCGTAGCGCTCGAACAGGTCGTTGAAGTCCTGTAGCGGGCCGAGGAACAGCATCACATAGAACAGGCTCTGGGCAAGCTGCCCCAGCGTGATCTGTCCTTCGAGCAGGCCGTAGCTGCCCACCAGCAGGATCATCGCCATGCCTGCCGCGTTGAGCAGACCACTGAGCGGCGCGAACCAGCCCGAGCGCATGTTGCCGCGCACGAGAGCGCCGTCGAAGTCGGATAGCAGTTCGCGGTAGCGCCGCCGGTTGGGCTCCTCGCGCACGAGCTGCTGGATCATGCGCACCCCGGACACCGTCTCGACGAGATGCGAGGTGAAGCGGCTGCGGTTCTCCGCCACGACGGCCCAGCTGCGCTGCGAAACCCGTTTGAACAGCCAGGTTCCGACGACGAGGAACGGCACCACGCTGGCCAGCGCCAGCAGCAGCAGGGGCGACATCAGCCACAGCATCAGCGCCGCCCCGCCGAAGCGCAGCACGGCCGAAAGCATGTCCGGCGGACCCTGGACCAGCAGGGCTTCCAGCGCGTCCACGTCGCGGTCGGCGCGGGAAAGGATGCGGCCTGCCTTGGTGCGGTCGAAGTAGCCGACGCTGAGCGCCTGGATATGTTCGAAGATGCGGATGCGCAGGTCGTTGAGGACATGGAGCGCGGCTGCACCCGCAAGATATCCCGACAGTCCCGCGAACAGGAACCGGGCCAGCCAGGTCACGGCAAGGCCGATGCTCAGCCAGACGAGCAGGCCTTCGTCGAGCGTCCAGCCCCGTGCGCCCTTGACCAGCCCATGATCGAGCAGTTGCCCGACGAACCAGGGACGGACGAAGACGATGCCGACGAGCAGCGTTTCCAGCGCGAAGACCGCGGCCACTTGCCTGCGCACGGGGCCAAGCAGGGGAACCAGACGCCGGAACATGCTCCGGTCGAGCGCCTTGCGCGCCAGCATTTCCTCGATTTCGATATCGCTGAGGACGCGTTTGTTGTCAGGCGGCGGCACGGTCAATTCCCAGAAGGTCGCGGTAGAGCGGATCGGACAGCAGGTCTTCGTGCGTGCCGGCAGCGGCGATGCGACCGCCGGCCAGAACCACGGTCCGGTCGGCGAGCAGGACGGAGGACAGCTTGCTGGTGATGAGCAGAACGGTCATCGGCTCGCCGTGCGCGGCGCGAAGCGCGCGGATGTTGCGCAGGACGGTGCGTTCGGTGACGGCGTCGAGCGCGCTGGTGGCATCGTCGAGGACGAGCATGTCCGGGGCGGCGAGCAGGGCGCGGGCGAGGCAGAGGCGCTGACGCTGGCCGCCGGACAGGGTTACGCCGCGATCGCCGATGCGTGTATCCAGCCCGTCGGGCAGGCGCTCCAGCAGTTCACCGGCCCCGGCGAGGCGAAGCGCCTCGACCAGAGCATCATCGTCGGCCCCCGGCGCCGCCGCGCGCAAGTTGGCGGCCAGAGTGTCCGAGAAGAGGAAGATGTCCTGCGGCACGACATGGACCCGGCGGCGCAGGTCGGACAGGTCGAGACCGCGAACGTCGTGCCAGCCGACTGCCTCGGAGCCGATCGAGACGGCGCCGCCGCTGACGTCGGCAAGGCGCGGCAACAGTGCCGCCAGCGAGCTTTTTCCCGAACCCGTGGCCCCCACCAGAGCCACGATCCGCCCCGGCTCCAGGGTCATGCTGCAATCTTCGAGAATGGCCGTCTCACCGCCCGGTGCCAGCAGCCGCACCGCATCCAGGCGGAAACCGAGGGCTCCCTGGGGGAGCGCTGCACTGCCGTCGACGATGGCGGGGTGCTCGTCGAGTAGATTCCAGATGCGCGCGGCCGAAGCGCGGGCGTCGGCGAAGATGCGCATCACGCGGCCGACCGTCTCGACCCTGAAGACCAGAGTGGTGGCGATCAGCAGCGCGGAAACCAGTTCGCCGACGCCCAGCCTGCCGGCGACGACGAGGTGCGCGCCGTAAGCCATGATCCAGACGTGCCCCAGCGCCACGACCGCCTGCGGGATCGGGATGCGCGAACTGCACCAGGCGAGGGCGTGGCGGGACTGGTCGAGGAAGAACCCGACATGGCCCCGGAACTTGCGGATACGACCCTGTTCGAGGCGGAAGGACTTGATGACGCGGACGCCGCCGATGCCCTCGGAAAGGTCCTGGTTGACCTGATCGTAGGCGTCGCTGACATTGCGGTCCAGCACGACCAGGGTATCCGTCTGGCGGACGAAGATCCAGAAGCCGAACAGGGTCAGCAGAAACGGCACCAGGCCCAGCAGGAAGTCGTACCAGAACAGCAGACCCATGGCGGCGGTTACGACGAGCGCAGTTTCCACGGTCTGGCGCCAGAACGCGACCAGGGCATCGCGCAGCTTGTCTGCATCGCGGGTGGTGCGGGTAATCATCTCCCCCATGCCGTGCTGCCAGTGATAGCCGAGATGGAGCGTCTGCACCTGGAGGAGGATTTTCTCGCGTAGCGTCGAGAGCAGCGACTGGCTGGCGCGGATGCTGCACATCCCGGAGACATATTGAAGCACGCCCCGCCCGGCCGCGAGGCCGACGAGCAGCGTCGTCCAGTGCCAGGCGACGCTGAAGTCGATCGTGCCGTCGGCCAGACGCGTGGCCGCCTTGCCGGTGTTTACGGCGTCCAGTGCCCGGCCGACCAGCCATTGCTGGAGCGCGAGACTGAGATGGATGACGCAGAAAAGCGTGAAGGTGGCTGTGAACAGCACCGGAATCGTCCGGTAGAGCGCCAGGCTGCGGAGCAGGGGATAGGCGGCGAGCGGCGACGCGCCGCTGGGCTGCGCCGCGCGGGAGGGCACGGGTCTGGGGTTTGTCATCGGCGCAGTGTCAGTCCGGGTTCGAAAGGGTCGGGCGGCGAATGGCGGCGGCGGAATATTCGTGCGGCGGTACGCCGTTCAGGTAGTAGTCGCCGATGTGGTGCAGACGCCAGCGGATGGGATCGTGCGTGGTGTGGACGCGAACGTCCGCCCAAAACCGGTCGAGGTTGAACTTGCGATAGGATGAACTGGCGCCCAGCAGCGAGAACATGTCGCTGGAGATCAGCAGCGCCGCCGCGTCGGTCCGCGCGCGCGCGGCGGCGACGGCGAGGATCAGTTCGTCGTCCAGCTCGCTCGGCCGCCCCCTGGCATTGTATTCGTCGTAGAGTTCGGCAGCATCGCGCAGCAGCGATTCCGCCACGCGCAGCGCCACCGCGTAGTCGCCGATGCGCTTGACGATGAGCGGTTCCTGCACCGCGCGCTCCACTTCGGCATCGATCCAGACGTTGGAATTGTTGTTGAGGTAATGGATCGCCGCTTCGAAGGCGCCGCGCGCGATGCCGGCGTCGATCGCGGCGTGGTTGATCTGCGCCCAGGTCAGGCCGGTCCGTTCCGGCTTTTGCGACGTACCGGCCACGGGCAGATTTACCTGCCAGTCATCCAGCACCAGATCGACGAAGCGGACGCCGCCGCTCATCGAATGTCGCTGTCCGAAGGAGTGCCAGTCGTCGTCGAGGACGAGACCCGGCGTGTCGCGGTGGACGAGGAAACCGATCTGGCCTTCCTCGGTGTTCGCGCCCGAGGAGATCCATTCGGCCAGGTAGCTGCCGGTGGCATAGAACTTGGCGCCGTTCACAACCCACTTGCCTTCCGCGTTGCGGGTGGCGGTGGTGCGGGTGTCGAACTTGTGCTTGCCGCCCACTTCGGCGGCGGCATGGCCCAGCCGCTTGCCGGCGGCGACATCGGCGATGACGCGGCGGCGCACTGCGTCGTCGGGGCGGCGCAGGATGCCGCGCAGCATCATGTTGTGGATCTGGACGAGCTGGCCGACGCCGCCGTCCGCAGCCGAGACGATCCGCGTTATCTCGACGATCGTCGCCACCGAGGCACCGACGCCGCCCTCCTCGACAGGAAGCGCGACGGCGGTCACGCCGGAGCGCTCAAGGATCGCCGCCTGTTCGTGCGGGGTGAGATTGCGCTCCTGAGGATCTGCGGAGATCGCGGCGATCAGCGCGGCGGCTTCGTGCGCGGCGGAGATCGCGGCGGCCTCGTCGGCAAAGCGCGGGGCGGAGGGACGCTCGCGGTCGAGCAGGTCGTTGGCGGGTTCTACGCTCACAGCGCGTTCTCCTTGGTGGCGCTATTGGTCGCTATGGCGATTTCCTGCTGGCGCAGCCGGGCCGCGCGGCCGTACTCGTCCGGCGGGACGCCGTTCAGGTAGTAGTTGCCGATGTGATAGATGCGCCAACGGATCGGATCGTGGGTGGTGTGGACGCGCGCGTCGGCCCAGTAGCGCTGCAGGTTCCAGCGATCGAGCGTGGAATTGGCCCCGGTCAGCGAGAACAGGTCGCTGCCGATGAAGATCGAGGCTTCGTCGGACTGCGCGCGTGCCGTGGCGGTGGCGAGGATCAGTTCGTCTTCCAGCGCGCGGTTGCCCGGATCGGCCTTGAACCGGTCGAACGTGCGCGCGGCGTAGCGCAGGGCGGATTCCGCCGCGCGCACGGCGACGGCATATTCGCCGATGCGCTTGATCGTGTGCTGCTCGTCGGCGGCGCGCTCCAGCCCGGATTCCGGCCAGGCGCGCATGTTGTCGCGGATATAGGCGGTCGCCGCCTCCAGCGCGCCGCGCGCGATGCCGGTATCGATCGCGGCGTGCAGGATCTGCGGCCAGGTCAGCCCGGTGCGGGGCATGAAGTCCGGTGCGCCGCCCGCCTTGGCCGCCTTGGGCGCAAAGCGCGGATCGACTTCCACATTATCGAAGCTGATGCTGCCGCTGACCGAATGCTGCTGGCCGTAGGCATGCCAGTCGTCCTCCAGCTTCAGCCCCGGCGCGTCGCGGTGGAGCAGGACGCCGACCGGCCCCTGGTCGCTGGTGGCGGAGATGGAAATCCACTCGGCCAGATAGCAGCCGGTGGCGAACGTCTTGCGGCCGTTGAGCCGCCACACCCCGTTCGCGTCCTGAGTCAGGCGGGTGCCGCCGCCCTTGCCCTTGCCTTTGCCCTCGGCCAGTGCATTGCCGAAGCGCTTGCCGGCAAAGATATCCTCGATCAGCCGCGCCCGAAAGGCATCGCCCGGGCGCGAGAAGACGCCGCGGATCATCACGTTGTGGATCTGCAGGATCTGCCCGACGCCGCCGTCCGCCGCCGAAATGATCCGCACGGTTTCCACCACCGTTTCGATCGAGGCGCCCAGCCCGCCGAACTCGCGCGGCACGTAGATGCTGGTCACGCCCGAGGCGGACAGGATTTCGGCGGCCTCGTGCGGGACCTTGTCGTTCAGCGACGCGTCGCGGGCGAGCCGGGCGATTTTGGCGGCCGCTTCATGCGCGGCGGCTAGGGCTTCGGCTTCGCTCGCCAGGCGGGGGGGAAAGGTGGTCATCGAGAAAGGCTCCGTTCAGGCAGGCTGAAGCGTGGAGGATGCGGCTTTGGCGGCGGCTTCCTCGCGGCGGCGGACTTCCTCGCGCACGGCGGGGATGATCCAGCGGCCGTAGTCGACCGCGTCGTAAAGCGGCTCGTAGCCGCGGTTGAGGAAGGTGGTGACGCCGATGTCGTAGTAGTCGAGCAGTGCCTCGACGATCTGGTCCGGCGTGCCGACGAGCGAGGTGGAATCGTGGGTGGCGCCCACTGCGGTCGCCGTGCCGAACCACAGGCACTTGTCATGACGCTCGCCCCGCTCGGCGGCGGCCAGGAGGCGCTTGGTGCCGGTGCCCTGAACGCCGTGGAACAGCGGGCTGGGCGAGGCATTGCGACGATTGCTGGCAAGGCGGTCGGCGATGTCGTGAGCGCGCTCCCACGCCTGCGCCTCGGTCTTGCCGGTGATGAGGCGGACCGAGAGGCTGACGCGCGGGGTGGGCTTGCCGATTGCGGCAGCGGCGGCCTTCAGCTTGCCGATCTGCTCCTTCACATCGGACAGCGGCTCGGCCCAGAGGGCGTAGAGATCGCAGTGGCGCGCCGCGACGTGATAGGCCGCATCCGACGATCCGCCGAACGAGACCGGCGGGTGCGGCTGCTGGAAGGGCTTGATCGGCGAGTAGACGTTCTTCAGCTGGTAATATTTGCCCTCGTGGTCGAACGGTTCGTCCGAGGTCCAGACCCGGCGCAGCACGTCCAGATATTCGCTGGTGCGGGCGTAGCGCGTGTCCTTGTCGGTGACGAAGTCGCCATGGCCGGGCTCGGCGGTGATGCCGGTGATGGCATGGACGCGGATGCGTCCCTTCGTGACGTGATCGAGTGCAGCCAAGGACTTGGCGCCTTGCAATGGAGTGGTCAGGCCGGGGCGGTACGGGATCATGAAGCCCAGGTTTTCGGTGTGCGAGGCGGCAAATCCGGTGGCGACGATCGATTCCCCGCCGCCGAGCATCAGAACCCGGTCGAACCCGGCATTCTCGTGCGCGCGGGCGAGATCGCGCAGGAATTCGAGATCGAGATGCTGTCCGCCCCCCGCTGGCCCCTGAAACTGATCGCGACCGGCGAGTGCTCCAACGAATTCGACTGGCATATTGAACCCCTGCTAGGCGCCTGCTGCGCGTTTGCAGTTTGTCTAATCAAGAGCTGTGCCAGTTGCCGGAAACGCTCGCAATTCCGTGGTGTGTTGCCGGCTCGTCGTCGTTCTTTTGCAGGGAGCGCGGAAAATTCATCAGCTGACAAAGCGGGTATGTTTAAAATCGAGCAACTGAGTAGCCCCTAGACCGTATGTTCGTGCGGTGAAGTTGGCCCGCTCTCGGAGTAGGCAGGAAACGGGTGTTATGCCAATGGTGTGTCGCAACCAAGCAGCTAGCCTTTCATCGTCGCTGGCGGCTCGGTGAACGAACGGCAGGGCGCAGGATGGGCGAATGAGGCGCTGAATGTTGGCTCTGTTGGCGATAGCTGCCCCCGAGGGGACAAGGCATGGCCTCGGGTTCATGCGGCAGTCGGGCGCCATATTGCTGCGGTGATCGCTGACTCCTCGCTCCCTGTTTTCCGGGCAAGGCGGATAAGAAAGTTTTGCTTCTCGGCTGAGCACGCATAATGTCTAGTGGAATGGTTGAGAACAGTTACTTCGGATTACGGCTCTGGCTGAACTTGAGCAGGAAACGAACGAAGCGATGCTGAAGGAACGATTGCGCGACCTGGATCTCAATCTCATGGTCGTCTTTGAGGCTTTGCTTCGCTGCGAGAACGTTTCTCGCGCCGCCGAAGAACTGGACATGTCGCAAAGTACGGTGAGCCATGCGCTCAAGCGGCTGCGCGTGCTGTTCGAGGACGTTCTCTTCGTCCGCGCGCGCGACCGTATGGCGCCGACACCTAAAGCGGTGGAACTTTCCGGTCCGATCTTCGAGATCATGCGGTTGGCCCGCAGCGCGTTGCTGCCATCTCCCTCCTTCGATCCGCTGACGTCCCAGCGTGCGCTGACGCTGGCGCTGGGGGATGTGGGCGACATGGTGATCCTGCCGCCGCTGATGCGCCATCTACGGCGGCATAGTCCGGGTGGCCGGGTCATCTCATTGCCCGCGACTTCCGAAGAATCGTTGGAACTGCTCGAGAGCGGCAGTCTCGATATCTACGTCGGCATCATGGACCCGACGTCACCGGAAATTCTCTGCCAGAAACTCTACGAGGACCGGATCGTCTTTCTTGCCGCCGCCACCAGCCCGCTTGAGGGGCAGGTGGGCCGGGAGGAATACATGGCCATGGATCACATTGCGCTTCAATCCAGATCCTCGGTAAAGTCCGGGCAGTTCATCGCGGATGCCCTGCTGCCGGAAAACGCGGGTGGACGGGTGCGTATCGAAACCCCGCATATCGCCGCGATTCCCTCGATCGTTGAAGGGGACGGCAACCTGGTGGCGGCCATTCCGATCTCGCTGGCGCGCTATTTCCGCCGGATCGCCGATGTGAAGATTCTGACGCCTTCTTTCCCGGTGCCGACGATCGCGATCAGCCAGTACTGGCATCGCAGGTTCGACAAGGATCCCTTCAACATCTGGCACCGGCAGTCGCTTTACAGGTTGCTCAAAGGCGGTGTGAATTTCGGCGACGAGGTGAGGGCCGAACTCGCTTTCTGAACCGGCGTTCCGGCCTATGCACGGGATCGATAAGGCCTATTGACCCAGCCCGCGTGGCGGCGCGCCGGGGGGCATGTTAGCTCCTTCTCCTTCGCTTCGGTGTGTTGTCGCACGCGTCCCGAAGCACGCACTTTCGCGTCAGGAGCAGGCATTATCATGGAAGATATCGTTTCCACGCAGTGGCTTGCCGATCATCTGCACGATCCGGACCTGCGTATCGTCGATGCCACGCGCCACCACTTCGAACCACATCGCAATTCTATTGAGGAGTATGCGCAAGGTCATATTCCCGGCGCCCTGTTCCTCGACATGCCCTCTTTCGTGGATGCATCCTCGCCGATCGAGAATACCGCGCCAGGGGCGGAGCAATTCTCCGGGAGAATTCGCGAACTCGGGATCGATCATGGCCAGCGTATCGTCCTTTATGACGACAGCGTGGTGAAGACGGCGGCGCGGGCCTGGTTCCTGTTTCGGGCCTATGGTCTGTCCAATGTCGCGGTGCTCGACGGCGGGCTTGCGAAATGGAAGGCCGAAGGGCGCCCGCTTGCGCAGGGACATGAACCCGCCATCCGCAGCACGTTCACGGCCCAGCCGGATCATGGCCGTTTCCGCACCAAGGCCGATCTGCTGGCCAACCTTGCCGGCGGGGCGGAAATCGTGGTCGACGGGCGCGGCGTAGAGCATTTCACCGGCACGGACGACGATCCCGATCCCGATGTCGCCGCCGGGCACATTCCCGGCGCCCGCAACGTACCGTTCTGGGATCTCTTCGCTGCCGATGGCACTTTCCGCGATGCGGATGCCCTGCACGCCCTGTTCGAGGGCGCGGGCGTGGATCTGAACAAGCCGCTGGTCACAAGCTGCGGCAGCGGCGTGGTGGCCTGCTCGCTCGCGCTGGCGCTGCGGCGGCTCGGGAAGGACGATGTCGCACTCTACGATGGCAGCTGGACCGAATGGGGCGCCGACCCGTCGCTCCCACGCGAGACCGGCCCGGCCGCTCCCCGATATTTCCCTATTTTCTGACAGGATGGCCCATGCCTCAGGATAACCGCATTCAGCTTTTCGATCTGCAACTCGAAGCGGGCTGCACGATCAGTCCCTTCGTCTGGCAGGCCAAATATGCGCTGGCCCACAAAGGGCTGGACTACGAAATCGTTCCCGGCGGCTTCACCAGCCTCGAACGCCGGACCGAGGGACGCTCGACCCACCGGCCGGGTATCCGCGGCGGCGAAAACTGGGTGTTCGAAAGCCTGCGCAGCGGCGAGTTCGTCGTCGCCGACCATCTTGATGCGGCCTATCCGGATCGTCCCTTGCTGTTTTCGGGCAGCGACCAGCGCAACTACGTCAAGTTCCTCGACAACTGGCTCTGGGCGGTAGCGATCCATCCGTGGTTTTCCTGCTACATTCTCGATTACCACGACCGCTGCCTGCCCGAGGATCGGCCTTCGGTACGCCAGAGCCGCGAGCAGGACTTCCTCGGTGGGCGCAAGCTGGAGGAGGTTCAGGCCGGACGCGAGGATCGCCTGCCGCTGGTGCCGCCCGCGCTGGAACCCCTGCGGGAGATGCTGCGCGAGAGTCCATGGCTGGGCGGCGATACGCCCGACTTCGCGGACTACGCGGCGCTGTCGGTGTTCCTGTGGGTTGCTTCTGTGGCGCGTACTCCGGCCCTGACCGTGGACGATCCCCTGCGCGACTGGATCGAGCGCGGCTTCGATCTGTTCGGCGGACTGGGCCGTCATCCCGGCCTCAATCCCCTGTTCGGGCTGGAGCTGCGCGAAGGCGATCCGGCACCTTTCGTCCGGGTTTGACCCCAAGCGAGCATCTGCCCGCCCAGGCGGCGGGCGGGGCGCGGCCTGCGATCCGGGGGTGTCGCGGGCCGCGCTGCGTTTCACTGACTAGATACCGGCAAGGCCGGAAAGGACTGGCGCGTGAGTTTTACCGAGAAGGTCGACCGCATCACCATCGATGCGCTGCGTGCGACCGGGGCCACGAAATGGGCCAACGAGGATGGGACGCTGGGCGCCTTCATCGCGGAAATGGACTTCGGTATCGCCCCGCCGATCACGCAGGCTCTCCACGCCGCCGTCGACGAGGGGGCGTTCGGCTACCTTCCCGCGCGCCTTACCGCCGACTTGCGCGGCGCGACGAGCGAGATGATGGCCAAGCGCCATGGCTGGACCATCGGGGAAGGGGATGTCTGGCCGGTTCCCGATGTCATCAAGGCGCTGGAAATGGCGATCCAGCATTCGCGTCCCGGCGGCAAGGTCATCGTGCCGACGCCTGCCTACATGCCCTTCCTGCTCATTCCGCCGCACATGGGCCGCGAGGTGATCGAAGTGCCGATGGTGGAGGCCGAAGGCCGCTACGCGCTCGATCTGGAGAGGCTCGACGCCGCCTTTGCCGCAGGCGGCAACCTGCTGATCCTGTGCAACCCCTGCAATCCGGTGGGGCGCGTCTTCGCGCGGGAGGAACTGGAGGCGATCAGCGAAGTGGTCGATCGCCACGGAGGGAGGGTGTTTTCGGACGAGATCTGGGCGCCGCTCGCCCATGCCGGGCATCGCCATGTTCCCTACGCCTCGGTGAACGCAGCCGCGGCGGGGCATACGCTGACCGCCATCTCGGCATCGAAGGCCTGGAACCTGCCGGGCCTCAAGTGCGCGCAAGTCATCGTCAGCAACGAGGCGGACCGGGCGCTGTGGCAGAATATCGGGTTTTTCGCGGGGCATGGGACCAGCAACCTCGGCGTCGTCGCCAATGTCGCGGCCTATCGTTCGGGCTTCGAATGGCTTGGCGAAGCGCTGGGCTATCTCGGCCGCAATCGCCTCGCGCTGTCGCGGTTGGTGGCGGAGAAGCTGCCGGGGGCCGTCTATAGGCCGCCGGAGGGGACCTACATCGGCTGGCTCGATTTTCGCGGCACCGGGCTGCCGGACAGGCCCGCGGCGTTCTTCAAGGAGAGGGCCGGGGTCCAGCTGACCGACGGGGAAAGCTGCGGCGAGGGGTTCGGTGCTTTCGCGCGGCTGGTTTTCGCCACGCCGCTGCCGGTGCTGGAAGACATCGTGGAGCGGTTGGCCGCTGCACTCTCCAAGGCTTGAGGCGCAAAAAAAAAGGCGGGCGGGGATCGCATCCCCGCCCGCCTTTTTCGTTATCGCGTCGCCGGAATCCAGTCCTCGGCGGCCTTGCGATCCTTGGCCAGATATCGTCCGGCCAGCAGCAGCACCGGCGCGGAGACGATCGACATCGCTGCCGTCACTGCCATCGAACGGCGGATCGCCTCGTCTCCCCAGATCGCCTGGAAATGGTCGTTCAGCAGCCCCACCGCGAGCGGCCCGAGAATGTCGCCGAGCAGCGAGTTGGCCAGAAAATAGAATGCCATGCCGAAAGTGCGGATGCGCGGCGGCAGGATCTGGATGAGGATCAGCGAGATCAGCGGCACCGCCATGGTCACGGCAAAGCTGCCGAGTGCCGCTGCGCTCAGCAGGCCCCAGAGGCCAGGCGCGAAGAGGAAGGCATATTGCGCGCCGCCGGCAACGAGAAAGCACAGTGCGGGCAGGGCAAATTGCCAGCGTTCGTCGCGGCGGTTCAGCCAGGCGAGCGTCGGGCCGGCGGAAAGCCCGCCGATCAGCCCGCTGATACCGCCGATCGGGCCGAACAGGCTGGCGGTGTGGGCCACGCTCATGTGATGTATGCGGACCATGAAGGTCGTGTTCCACACGATGTAGGCATAGAACGAGATGATGAAGAGCGATGCCGCCAGCGTCGTATAGACGTAAGTCCGGCGGCGCAGGAGATAGAGCAGGGACTCGCCGAGCGCAGGGCGGGCCTCGTCGTCCCGAACCGGTACCGGATCGAACCGGCCGCGCTGGGGTTCCTTGACCGTCAGCAGCACCACGAGGCCGAAGAACAGGCCGATGCCGCCCGCGATCCAGTAAGCCGCGCGCCAGCCATATAGCTGGGCGATCCAGCCCGCTGCCGGGGTCAGCAGCATCCCGGAAATCGAGGTGCCGGACACCATGACCGAGAAGGCGACCGGGCGACGCTCCTTGTCGAACAGGTCGGACAGCATCGAGGAGGAGGACGGCGTGCCCGAGGACTCGCCCGCGCCCATCAGGAAGCGCGTCGCCGCCAGTTGCCAGAAATTGGTGACGAAGCCGGTCAGCACCGTCATCAGGCTCCAGAACGAGAAGCCCAGCCCGATGATCCATTTGCGGTTGCCGCGATCGGCAATGCGGGAGACCGGGATGCCCATGAAGGCGTAGATCAGCACGAAAGCCACGCCCGAGATCAGGCCGAGATCGGTGTCGCTGAGCGACAGGTCCTTCTGGATCAGCGGGAACAGCAGGGAGATCAGCAGGCGGTCGAAATAGTTGAACGCGAAAGTGATGGTGAGCATCGCCAGCGTGTAGATCGCGGCCGGACTCCATCCTCCCTCACCCCCAGACACGGGTGTGTCCGGGGGTGTGAAAGCGGGAACAGCGGCTTCCGGCTCGGCCCTCTTTAGGCCGGGTTCGAGGATGGTCAAGAGGTTTTCCTGCCCGATTCCAGTATCAGAAGTCGATCTTCACCTTGGCGTAGTAGTATCCGCCGTTGATCCCGTAGGGAGAGTAGAAGATCGGGCCGTTGTAGTTGTAGGTTCCGTTCGCGGGCTGCACGCCGCCGGCGCCGTCCGAAACATTCGGAACTGTGTGCGCCTTGCGGTTGAACAGGTTGTTGGCCCCGAGGCTCAGCGCGATCGATGAGGTGAGTTTGTACCCCACATCGAGATCGGTGATCGCGGTGACGGGCATCTTCAGGACAAGGCCGTCCACGCCTGTTCCGTTCAGGCTGGCGAGGCTGGAAACCTTGCCATAGACGTTCTCGCGAATGTTGAGGCTGAGACGGCCGTGGACGATATTCACCGCCGGGATCACGCGCCAGCGCGGCGTCGAGTTGGTCAGCGTGCTGATCGCCGAGGGGCCGAGCAGGGCGGTCTGCCCATAGGCGGCATTGGCAACGGCGGCGGGCAGATCGGCCTGGCTCAGCACTTTCGTGCGATTGACATTGAGGCCGAGCGACCAGTTCGCCTGTCCCCAGTCGCCCAGCGCCGTATCATAGCTGAACGTCGCGTCGAGCCCGCGCGTGCGGGTGTCCGCCGCGTTGGTGAACAGCATCATCGCCACGTAGCCCATGTTGGGGCCGACGACGTTACCATGATCGCTGATCGCATCGAGCACGGCCTGCGACACGACATTGGCGCCGACTTGCCCAAGCAGATAGCCGGTGGCGAGAATGCGGTCGCGGATGGTGGTCTGGTAGGCGTCGATCGTCAGCGCCATGCCGGGGGCCGGGTGAATGACCGTGCCAAGGCTTAAGCTGCGCGAGTTCTCCGGCTTGAGCGGCGAGAATCCGGCAGACCGGGCCGCCTGCGAATTCACCGGCAATTGCACGATCGCGTAAGTCGGCGTCAGCGTGGTCGAGGAGTAGTATTCCTCCGCCAGCGTGGGGGCTCGGTAACCCGTGCTGACCGTACCGCGCAGCGCGAAAGCGGGCGAGACGTCATAGCGTCCGGTCAGCTTGTAGACGGCGGTCGAACCGAAATCGCTGTAGTGTTCGAGCCTCCCGGCCAGATCGACATGCAGGCCCTTGACCGGATCGACGGCAAGATCGAGGTAACCCGCAACGTTCGAGCGCGAATGGGAACCGGCATCGGTGGGCTGGAAGCCGGGATAGCCCTGTCCGCCTTCGGCATAGATCGAGGCGTCGTCGCCCCGGCCGATGGCGTAAGTTTCCCGCCGGAATTCCCCGCCGAAGGCGATGTTGAGCGGGCTGGCGAGCCCCACCTCGACATCGCGCGAGATATCGAGGTTGTTCGTCCACTGCGTCGCCTTGAGCGAGCCGTCGTAGAAGTTCGTCGGCGTCGATCCGGTGTCGGCATAGAGCGAGGCATTGGCGGAATCGCGCGTCCAGATCTTCGAGCGATTGATCCCGTAAGTCGAGGACAGATCCCAGGCCCAACCCGAAAGCGTGCCTTCGAGGCCGGCAGTGATCGAGAAATCGTCCTCGTAGAAGGCCTCGCGCGGGCTGAAGCCGTTCGGATAGAGCGCCACGGTTTCGCCGGTCACGTCGGTGGTGACGGCGCTGGGCAGGCGGTAATTCTGGTAGGCCGTAGCATAACGGTGGCTGTAGCTGCCGAAGCTGTAGAAACTGGTGCCGCCGCCAAGGTCGTAGCGGGTATTGTACATCAGGTTGTAGACGCGGTAGCGCGCATCGCCGACCGACTTGTTGATATAGGGATAGCCCGAGGCGCCGGCGACGCCCGCCGCATCCAGCGCGCCAAGGCTGTCCTTGACCGAGCCGTCGAGGTTCTGCGCGCGGTAGTCGATTCCGCCGACCTGGCTGCGGTCATGGAAACGAGCTTCGGCGGTTACGTTGAAGACTCCGCGATCGCCCATGCGGAACCCGTAGTTGATCTGGGCATCGCCGCTTTTGCCGTCGCCCTTGTAATACTGTCCCGCGGTGCCGGTGAACGAGCCGCCCGTCTTGTCCTTGAGGATGATGTTGATGACGCCCGCGACAGCATCGGTGCCGTACTGCGCCGCCGCGCCGTCCTGCAGCACTTCGACATGGTCGATCGCACTCACCGGGATCAGGTTGAGATCGACCGCTGCCGCGCCCTGGTAGAGCCCGCCGCCGGGCGAGGCCTGAAGGTTGGCGCTGGTATGGCGGCGCTTGCCGTTGACGAGGACCAGCGTGTGGTTCGGATTGAGCCCGCGCAGCGACGCCGAAAGGGTGAAGTTTCCGGTATCGCCACCCAGCGACTGGGCCGTGAAGGAGGGCAGGTTCTGTTGCAGGCCCTGCGTCAGATCGGGCTGGCCGACCTTTTCGAATGCAGAACTACTCACGATCTGGATCGGCGCGGCGCTGTCTGCCGCGCGCACACCGCGCTGACGGGTGCCGGTGACGATGATGTCCGACCGAGGGGACTGGTCCGTCAGGTCGGAACTTTGATCCGCCGGCTGCCCCCCGGTCTGCTCGGCAAATGCCACTTCCGCGCCGAACGCCAATGCGAGAAGGCTGGCGCCCAGATATGCCGCGTACTTGCTCATGATCTGCTCAATCTCCTGTTCGCCCTGCGCAGCGATGCTGCGCAGGGTCGGTCCCTGTGGTCGTTGCGGGATGGGGGGCGGCGGATGCCGTGACGCTTCCTTGCGATCCGCTTTGTCAACCAATTAAGTGGACAATAGCGCGCGACCGCGGACTGAGCCATGCGTTTCTTCGAAGGGGCATCGATAGGTTCTATCGATCGGAGACATAGTTCTCCATCGAGGCCGCACTCGCGGCTTCGGTCAGTCACGCGTGGAGAGGTGGCCTGGTAAAACTGGACAGAGGGTTAAGTGGATTTTCTGCCTGACGGC
>NZ_DAISLT010000029.1:13319-75967 GCF_036820275.1 Novosphingobium sp. | reverse complement strand
TCTACACCCTCTCGACCTGGGTCTTCGACATGGAACTCGGCCTGCGCGGCGCCTCAAACCAACGCGACGGTCGAGTGACGGTGCGCGTGTCGAAGGACTTCTGAACGACCGATGGGAGCTACGACATGGCATGAAGCAAAGGCGGTGGACCCGATACGACGCAAGGCCACCGCCGCAGCACGCAAGTCTGGATTGGCTCCGCTTCGGCAGTCTAAGCCCTTCACGTAGCGTCCGCGCGAAACCACCTCCCCTCCCCCGCCTTGCTGGAAGAACCTGCCCAAAGCGCAGCGGCATAACCGCGATCTCATTGAAATGTACCAATCCGGGAACCGCGAACCGGCAGGCGTGTTTTGCCCATCGCAACTGCCTCGGCTATGCCGGTCAGCGGGGTAGCAGGCACGAGGCGGAATGAAACGGCGCGGGCGTTAACGGGTGGGCGCACAGGAGATGGGGTCGATGAAGGGCATGGCGGGCAATGCCGAGGGGTTTCTGTCCTGCGGCGGGGATCTCGCGAGCCGCATTGCCGTGTTCGACTGGTCCGCAACCCCGCTCGGCCCGATCGGGGCCTGGCCTGCCAGCCTGAAGCAGACTCTGGGGTTCATGCTGCCTTCGCCGGTGCCGCTCGTCCTGCTCTGGGGCGAGCAGGGCGTGATGCTCTACAACGATGCCTACTCTCGTTTTGCCGGAGCGCGCGACAGCCGCCTGCTCGGCTCGAACGTCCGCGAAGGCTGGGACGAAGTGGCCGACTTCAACGACAATGTCATGAAGGTCGGCCTCTCCGGCGACACCCTCAGCTATCGCGACCATGTCCTAACCCTGCACCGCGACGGCCACCCCGAACAGGTCCGGCTGAACCTCGACTACTCGCCTGTACCGGGCGACGACGGCAGGCCCGCGGGCGTGATCGCCGTGGTGATCGAAACGACCGAAGCCCATGCCGCCCGCCAGGCTCTGCAGCAAAGCGAGACCCGGCTGCGCTTCCTCGACGATCTCGGTCGCGCGGTGCGTGACTGCCCCGGCGCGGACCAGATCCTGGCGATCACCGCGCGGATGACCGCCGAGCACCTCGGCGTCTCGCACTGCGCCTATGCCGACATGGACGCCGATTGCGACGGCTTCACCATAAGAGGCGACTGGCACGCACCGGACCTCTCCTCGATCATGGGGCACTACAGCCTCGCCAATTTCGGCGAACGGGCGGTGAGTGAACTCAACGCCGGACGCCCCCTGATCATTGCCGACAACCGCCGCGAACTGCCGCCGGAAGAGGCGCGGACCTTCCAGGCGATCGGCGTCATCGCCACGATCTGCATGCCGCTGGTCAAGGAAGGCCGCCTCACCGCCCTGATGGCGATCCACGACCGCGACGCCCATGCCTGGAGCGATTACGAACTCGGCGTGATCCGCGAAGTGACCGAGCGGTCCTGGGCGCATGTCCAGCGGGTCGGCGCCGAAGGACAGCTGCGCGAGCGGGAGGCGTTCAACCGCCAGATCCTCGACAGCGCGATCGACTACGGCATCGTCGCCACCGATCCGGAGGGCCGGATCACGCTCTGGAACGCCGGTGCCTCCGCGATGCTGGGGTGGAGCGAGGCGGAAATGCTCGGCCAGCCGATGGCCACGTTCTTTACCCCCGAAGACCGCGATCTCGGCCGCCCCGCTGCCAAGCGCCGCGAGGCGCTGGACACCGGCCGCGCCCATGACGCACGCTGGCACTTGCGCAAGTCCGGGGAACGCTTCTGGGGTCTCAGCGAAATGACGCCGCTGCGCGATGCCGCGGGGGAGGCGATCGGCTTCGTCAAGCTCATGCGCGACCGCACGCCCGAGCACCGCGCAAAGGAAGCCCTCGACCAGAGCGAGGAACGGCTCCGTCGCGCCCAGCGGGCAGGCGGCGTCGGGTTGTTCTCGATCGATATTCCGGCGAACAGCATCGACGGCACCGAGGAATTCTGGCGCATCTACGGCATCGATCCGGCCCAGGAACCGGGCGGCGCCCCGACAACCGATCGGATCGAACAACTGGTCGTCAAGGAAGACTATCCCCTGGTCTCCACGCAGTCGCGGCGGAAGCAGGGAAACACCCAGCTCGATGTCGAATACCGCATTCGCCGCGCCGACGACGGCGAAGAGCGCGTGATCGCGCGCAAAGCCGATTTCGAATACGACGCGAACGGGCGCCCTGCCCGGATGATCGGCGTGGTGCAGGACGTGACTGACCGCCGCCGCATCCAGCGCGCGCTGGAAAAGAGCGAGGCGCAATTCAGTACCCTTGCCCAGAACATGCCGAACCAGGTCTGGACCGCCCGCGCAGACGGCCGGATCGACTGGATCAACGACCGCGTCTACATCTACACCGGCCGCTCCCGGCAGAGCCTGGGGAGTGAAGGCTGGACCGAAGCGATCCACCCCGACGACCGCACCGAGACGCAGGAAAAATGGGCACGCTCGGTGGCAACCGGCCATGTCTTCGAAACCGAGTTCCGCCTGCTCGATGCCCATGGCGGCTATCGTTGGCACCTCTCCCGCGCACTGCCGCTGGTCGATCTGAGCGGCGAAATCAGCGCCTGGATCGGCACCAATACCGAGATCGAGGCCCAGAAGCAGGCCGAAGCCGCCTATGCCCAGGACCGCGACCGGCTCTGGTCGATCAGCCGCGATCTCATGCTGGTCTGCGACCATTCGGGCATGATCACGGCAGTCAATCCCTCTGCCGAACGCCTGCTCGGCTGGCACGAGGGCGAGATGCTCGGCCGCCGCATCGCCGCCTTCATCCACCCCGACGACCGCGCAGTGACCGCCTCGGCGCTCGGGCGCATGGTCGCCAGTGTGAGCGACAGTGTCAGCGCCGATACCGAGACCGTGGCCTTCGAGAACCGCCATCGCACGCGTGGCGGCGACTATCGCCTGATCGCCTGGACCGCCGTGCCGGACGGCGACCGCATCCACGCCGTCGGCCGCGACGTGACCGAACAGCGCGCCGTCGAGGACGCCCTGCGCCAAAGCCAGAAGATGGAAGCGGTGGGCCAGCTCACCGGCGGCATCGCCCACGATTTCAACAACCTGCTGCAAGGCATCACCGGCAGCCTCGACGTGATGCACAACCGCCTCGAACAGGGCCGCACTGCCGACCTCGAACGCTGGCTTCAGGGCGCCCGCACGTCGGCGGATCGCGCCGCCTCGCTTACCCACCGCCTGCTCGCCTTCTCCCGCCGCCAGCCGCTCGATCCGCGTCCGGTCCGCGCCAATCCGCTGATCGCCTCAATGGAGGACCTGCTGCGGCGGACCCTGGGCGAGCATATCGCCCCCGAATTCGTGCTCTCCGGCGGGCTCTGGCAGACCCGCTGCGATCCGAACCAACTCGAAAACGCGATCCTCAACCTCGTCATCAATGCCCGCGATTCCATGCCGGACGGCGGCAAGCTGACGATCGAGACCTGCAACGCCCATCTCGACGACCATTACGTCGCCCAGCAGCGCGACCTGCGCCCCGGCCATTATGTCTGCATCGCCATCAGCGACACCGGCGTCGGCATGAGCCGCGAGGTGGTTAGCCGCGCCTTCGAACCGTTCTTCACCACCAAGCCGATGGGACAGGGAACCGGGCTCGGCCTCTCGATGATCTACGGCTTCGCGCGGCAGTCGGAAGGCTATGCCCGGATCTATTCCGAGGAAGGCACGGGCACCAGCGTCAAGCTCTTCCTGCCCCGCCATCGCGGCGCCGAGGACCGGGAAGACGGCGAGGACGAAAGCCGCCATCTGCCGGAAGCGGTCGCAGGCGAAGTGGTGCTGGTGGTCGAGGACGAATCCGTCGTGCGCGGGCTCATCATCGAAGTACTGGACGAACTGGGCTACACCGCGATCGAGGCGGTGGACGGTCCATCCGGCCTCGAAATCCTGCAATCCGGCCGCCGCATCGACCTGCTCATCACCGATATCGGCCTTCCCGGGCTCAACGGCCGCCAGGTGGCCGACGGCGGCCGCTCCGCCCGGCCCGGCCTCAAGGTCCTGTTCATGACCGGCTATGCCGAAAACGCCGCCCTCGCCGCGGGATTTCTCGAACCGGGAATGGCGATGATAACCAAGCCCTTCGCCATGGATGCGCTGGCGAAGCGGATTCGCGAGAGCATCGAGGATTGAGCGCATGACCGAGGGAAATTCCATGGAGGGGCTGCGCGTACTGGTCGCCGAGGACGAAGTGCTGGTGGCCATGCTGCTGGAGGAGATGCTGGACGATCTCGGCTGCCAGGTCGTGGGCCCGCACGCCACGCTGGGCGACGCGCTGGAGGCCAGCCGCGAGGGCGCCTTCGATGTGGCGGTGATCGACATGAACCTGGCGGGTGAGCGCGCCGATCCGATCCTGGCCGAACTCGGCGCGCGGGCCGTGCCTTTCGCCATCGCCAGCGGCGGCCACTGGGACCTGCCGCACGAGCCTGCCTTCCTGCTCAACAAGCCTTACACCTTTGCCCAGCTCGCCGAGGCCGTGAAAGCGCTGGACCGGGCGCGGGGATAGCCGCACCCGGTCCGCTGCCCGTCGCCTGCGCTGGACCTGCCGAAGCAATTCCCATACCTCTCCGCTTCTTCCGACGGCCAAGAGAAGGCGTAACTGCGATGTCGACTGTCCCGGCGCCTTTCCCGGCCCCCACCGCACCCGACCGGCGACAGCGGCTGAAGGCCATCGTCGCAGGCTCCACCGGCAATCTCGTGGAATGGTACGACTGGTACGCCTATTCCGCCTTTACCCTCTATTTCGCGCCGCACTTCTTCCCGGACGAGGACCGCACCGCCCAGTTGCTGAGCGCTGCGGCGATCTTCGCCGTGGGCTTCCTGATGCGTCCGGTGGGTGCCTGGCTCATGGGCATCTATGCCGACCGCAAGGGCCGCAAGAGCGGGCTGACGCTCTCGGTCGCACTGATGTGCGCGGGATCGCTGCTGATCGCGGTGACGCCTTCCTACCAGTCGATCGGCATCGGCGCGCCGCTGCTGCTGGTGCTGGCCCGGCTGATGCAAGGGCTTTCCATCGGCGGCGAGTACGGCGCCAGTGCCACGTATCTTTCGGAAATGGCGGGCCGCGAGCGGCGCGGCTTCTATTCCAGCTTCCAGTACGTCACCCTGATCGCCGGACAACTGGTGGCGATCTGCGTGCTGCTGGTGCTCCAGGCACTGTTGACCGAGGCCCAGCTCGACGCCTGGGGCTGGCGCATTCCCTTCGTGATCGGCGGCGCACTGGCGATCCTGGTGTTCCGCCTGCGCCGGGGCATGGCCGAGACCCACAGCTTCCAAAAAGCGCGCGCTGAAGGCGCCCCGCAATCGGGCTTCCTCGAACTGATCCGCCGCCACCCGCGCGAGACGCTGACGGTCATGCTACTGACGGCAGGCGGCACGATCGCCTTCTATGCCTATTCGATCTACATGCAGAAGTTCCTGGTCAACACCAGCGGGCTGAGCCGCGAGACCGCCTCCGAGATCAACGGGGTGACGCTGTTCCTGTTCATGCTGCTCCAGCCGCTGGCGGGCGCGCTATCGGATAGGGTGGGTCGCAAGCCGCTGATGGTGGGCTTCGGGCTGTTCGGCGTGCTCTGCACTTACCCTATCTTCGCCACCCTGGCGACGACCCGAGACCCGCTCGTGGCCGGAGCGCTGGTCATGGCGGGACTGGTGATCGTGACCGGCTATACCTCGATCAACGCGGTGGTGAAGGCGGAGCTGTTCCCCGCCCATATCCGCGCGCTGGGCGTCGCCCTGCCCTATGCACTCGCCAACACGCTGTTTGGCGGCACCGCCGAGTTCGTGGCCCTGTGGTTCAAGCAGGCCGGAATCGAGCACGCCTTCTACATCTACGTTTCGGTGATGATCGCCATCTCGCTGGTCGTCTACATCCGCATGCGCGACACCAGAGACCATAGCCTGATCCTGGAGGATTAAGCGCAGCCCAGCCGCTTGCGCCAGTTCCAGGCGTGACCGGCTACCAACAGAAGGCTGCCGATCACCGTCAGCCCGGTCTCTCCCAACGGCAGATCGGCATGGAGAAGCGCCAGCACGAGGCAGGCGATCCCCGCCGTGCCGAGCAAGACCGGCCCCGCCCCGCCATGCCGCCGATAGCCGAGCACAAATGCCATCAGCGCCGCCGGTGCCACCAGCCCGAGCGCCGCCAGGTGGAACACCTCCGACTGGAAGAAAGCCCCGAGCAGGCCGGGCAGGAGAAACAGCAGGAGCGGCAGGGCAAGACAGTGCACCATGCAGAGCGTGGACGCGGATATCGCCGTCGATTCCACGATATCGGCCAGAAGGCGCCCCCGGATGCTGACGATGTGGCTCCGGGGTTCGCAACGCTCGCTCATCGAAATCGGCTCCTGCTTGATTGAGTGATGTTACAACATTACATGGCGATGCTTTCCCCGTTGAAAAGGCCTCTCCGTGAAAAAAGACTGCGCTACGCTTCCACCCGTCACTGTGGCCACCGGCCCCCACCCCGAGGTTCTGCGGGAAATCGCCAGCGACGGAATCGATCTCGCCATCTGGGAGCGCGATCTCGATCCGGCACTGGTCCGGGAAGTTGCGGGGCTGGACCTCGACAGCATCGACGACCTGCTGCTCGCTTGCGATGCCGGTGATACGGACATGCAACTCAGCACCTTGCAGCGGGACAGCGGCTATCCGGAAAGCCCGCTGCTCTGCGCCGACATCGCCGCGCTGGCGATGCGCCACACCGTTCTTCTCGGCGAGCGCCGCGTCAGAATCAGGCTGGAAGTGGTCGAGACCGATGCCTGCAGCAAGTTCCATGCGGACTTCGTGACATTGCGAACGATCACGACCTATCGCGGTCCCGGAACCCAGTGGCAGCGGGCCGATGACCCCGGCGATCAGACCATCAACGAAATGCGCTCCGGTGCCGTCGGCCTGTTCAAGGGCCGCTTGCTCCAGCCCGAACCGTCCGTCCTGCACCGGTCTCCGCCCATCGCAGACTCGGGCGAATCCCGGCTCGTGCTGGTTATCGACTCGATCGGAAGCGGCTAAGCGCCGCCCAGCCGAAGCGGTTCCAGCCACCGCGACGAACGGTGCGTCCCGTGCGATCACAACGCCGGGACCGGGCTACCTTCGGAAGACAGAGACGTTATAACGTCTCTCCATGAAAAAGGTTTCCCTGGTCGCAGCCACCATCCTTTCCCTCGCTCTTCAGGCCTTTGCCACGCCAGCACTGGCCCAGCATCTGCAGTGCGTGCCTTACGCCCGCGCGCAGTCCGGGATCGGCATTCACGGCAATGCGGCGACCTGGTGGGACCAGGCCAAGGGCACCTACAAGCGCGGCCATATGCCTGAGCCGGGTTCGGTTCTGGTGTTCAAGTCCACCGGCGCGATGCCCTACGGCCATGTCGCGATGATCCGCGAAGTCGTGGATTCCCGCCATGTCATGCTCGACCATGCCAACTGGTCCGGCCCCGGAATGATCGAACACAACGCCCTGGCGGAAGACGTCTCGGAAGCAGGCGACTGGAGCAACGTACGCGTGTGGTACGGCCCGAGCCATTCGCTCGGCTCGCGCGAAAATCCCACGTTCGGTTTCATTTACGGCAGCAGCGCCCCTGCCCCGGAACTCGCCACCGCGAAGGACGACGATGCGCCGAGCAGCGCGGGCTGATTATCGCCTCCGAGATTTCCAGATTGTAACATATTGATAACAGGGCACTCACCCTGTTGTGTAATGTTATCACATCACACTAAACGGAACCTCCTTTACAATTCAGGGGGTTTTCTTGTCCGTCCGCATCCTGCACCGATCCGCCGTTTCCCTGCTCGCCCTGATCCCGGCTACCGCTTTCGCCGAGGCGCCCGCCCCGGAATCGCGTGAGATCCTCGTCACTTCCGCACCGCTGGAAGAGCGCGCCGACGAAACGGCCACCCCGGTCGTGACCCTCTCCGGCGACGAACTCGCCCACCGCCGCCAGGGCACCCTCGGCGAGACGCTGGCCGGCCAGCCCGGTATCCACTTCGACAACTTCGGCGGCGGTGCCAGCCGTCCGGTGATCCGCGGCCAAACCTCTCCGCGCGTGCAGGTTCTGTCGGACAGCACCAATGTGCAGGACGCCTCGGGCATCTCCGCCGACCATGCCATCACCGGCGAACCGCTGCTCCTGCGCGGTATTGAAGTGCTGCGCGGCCCGGCGGCCCTGCTTTACGGCGGCGGCGCGATCGGCGGCGCGGTGAACCTGCTCGACACCAAGATCCCGACCGAAATTCCCGCGAACGGCATTTCCGGCGCAGGTGAAGCCCGGCTCGGCACCGGCGACGACGAGCGATCGGTGGTCGGCGGCGTCACCGTAGGCAGCGGCGCGCTGGCCCTGCGCCTCGAAGGCGCGCACCGCGAGGCTGACGACTACCGCGTGCCCGGTGCTTTCGGCGAAAAGCGCGTGCCCGGATCGTGGAACGAAAGCTCGACCTTCACGGCGGGCGGCTCGTGGGTCGGTGCGGACGGCTATCTCGGCGTCGCCTATACGCGCGTGACCGGCCGGTACGGCCTCCCCGGCCACAGCCACGAATACGAAAGCTGCCACACCCACGGCCCCAGCCTTCACTGCGGATCGCACGACGATCACGACGACCATGACCATGGCGAGGAAGGCCACGATCATGAGCACGAAGAGGAAAACATCTTCGTGAAGATGCGCAGCGAGCGTTTCGACATTCGCAGCGAATATCGCGATCCCCTGCCCGGCTTCGAGCGCGTCCGGTTCCGCATGGCGCACACCAACTACCGCCACGACGAGATCGAGCACGACGAAGTCGCCACCGCCTATCGCAACAAGGCGTTCGACTTGCGCTTCGAACTGACCCACAAGGCCGTCGCCGGCTTCCGCGGCGTCTTCGGCGTCCAGCACTCGGACAGCAAGTTCAGCGGCATTCACTCGGTGATCGAGGACGACGTGACCACCTACACGCCGTTCGACATCAGCAATACCGCGCTGTTCCTCCATGAAAGCCGCGAGTTCGGTCCCGTCCGCATCGAGGCAGCCGTCCGCCAGGAATGGCAGCGCATCCGTCCGCAAACCTCGCTGACGGCGTTCATGCCGACGACCTCGCACGATCCCTTCTCGGTCTCGGCCTCGGCACTGTGGAAGGTGGCGGACGGCTACTCGTTGGCCCTGTCGCTAGCCCGCTCGCAGCGCGCGCCGAACGTGCAGGAACTCTACGCCTTCGGCCCGCACTTCGCCTCGAACACCTACGAAATCGGCATGGTGACCGGCCGTACCTTCGAAGGCATGGCATCGACTGAGAACCGCCTCGAAACCGGCAAGTCGATCAACCTGACCTTCCGCAAGACCAGCGGCGCGACGACGTTCACCGTGGGCGCCTATCACCAGAAGGTGGACAACTACATCTACGGCCAGACCCTCGACCAATACGAGGACTTCCGCCTGATCCATTACGTTGCGGCCGATGCCACCTTCACCGGCGTGGACGGCGAGGTTCGCCATCAGGTGATCCCGCAGCTGGGCGTCGCGCTCTTCGGCGATTATGTCCGCGCCAAGCTGAAGAACGATCTCGGAAACCTGCCCCGCATCCCGCCGGGCCGCCTGGGCACCCGCGTCGATGCCGCGAGCGGACCGTTCACGGCGGAAGCGGAATACTACCGCACGTTCAAGCAGGACCGGATCGCCGATTTCGAAACCGAAACGCCGGGCTACGACATGCTGAACCTGACGCTGTCCTACAAGCTCGACCTCGGCACCGACCGCTGGGCCGAACTCTTCGCGCGGGGCACCAACCTCACGAACTCGTTCGCGCTCAACCACGCCTCCTTCGTGAAGGACGCCTCGCCGCTGCGCGGACGCAACTTCGTGTTCGGCCTGCGCACCGCGTTCTAAAGCAAAAACCCGGACAGACGCGGCTGGAGGTTGCCGCATCTGTCCGGGTCCCATCCTGCCGCCGATCCGCCGGGTCGCAAGCGATGGAGGCGGCAGGCGCAAGGGAGAGTTCCCGCTCTCCCTTGCCATTCGGATCAGAGCTTGGCCTGAAGTCCGATGAACATGCGACGGCCGGGATAATAGAGATCCACCGGCATATCCTTGTTGATGTAGATCTTCGAATATTCCTTGGCGATATTCTGCATCTCGAAGAACACATTAAAGTGATACTTCGGGAAGCGCAGCGTCACCTTGCCATCGAGATAGCCCTCGGCCTTACGATAAAGCGGATTGTTCCCGTTCGTGGCGCTCAGCACCGTATCGAGCCAGCTGGAACGATAGTTGTAGCTCAGGCGGGCATTCAGGAAGCCCTTGTCGTAGAAAACACTGGCATTATAGGTATACTTGGAAAGACCGGGGTATTGCTTGAGTTCCTCACCCGTGGCGCTGTTGGTCAGGTTCGTCCGGATCGCGCGGGCATAGGTGACGTTTCCGGTGAGACCGAGACCGTCGAACGGTTGCGGCAGGAAGGTGAAGACGGTCTGGGCGCTCGCCTCGATCCCATCCAGCAATGCCCCGAAACCATTGACCGCCTGACGTACCGTATAAGTCGTGCCGTCATGGAAGAGGTCGACCCCGCTGCGCGTGACATTCGGGATCACGAAGCTGGATTCGTATTTCTTGTAATACCCGAGGCTGAGCATCGTGTCGGCATTCGGATACCAGGCCAGGTTCACTTCCCACTGATCCGCACGGTAGGGCTTGAGGTCCGGGTTGCCCGCCGAGCAGGTATCATCAATGCCGGTCAAGGTCTGGTCATCCAGGCAGTTGATGTTGGGCACGAGATCGGTCGGGCGCGGTCTAGCCAGGTTCTTGGCATAATTGGCGCGCAACGAGAGATCGGGCGTGATGGCCAGGTTCGCGTTGAAGGCGGGCAGGAAGTCCGTGTACGTGTTGGTCAGCCGTGCTTCCTGGGCCGAAATCGTGACGGTTTCAGTGCCACCCGTGGCGTTCAACCGGGTCACGCGGCTGATATTGGTGCCGAGACCGGTATCCTTGGTCTGCGTCCAGCGCAGACCGGCGTTACCCGTCAGGCGCATGCCGAAGACTTCCGTGTCGATATCGGCCATGATGTAGCCGGAAAGCACAGTTTCCTTGATGAGGTAATTCGGAATCTGCGACAGTCCATTTGCGGTACGGACGAGATCCTGGTCGAAGCCCGACAGGTCATAGTACTGTGACAACACGTCGGCATCAAAGTTCGGGAAGGCGATGTTGGACGGCATGCCCGAAGGCGCGTTCTTCAGTCCGCTGAACAGCGGCGCGCCGCCGAGGGTCCCCCCGAGCGACGAGATCAAGGCCTGATACTGCGCCGGCGTGATGTACCAGGTATTCCCGTTCTGGGCCTGCGCCGGATTGTTCTGGATGACAGTCGTGTAGGATACGTTGGCACTCGACTGGTAGGTTCCCGTGGCAGGATCGATCAGACGCGTACCGCCGCCCTGATAGCTGACGTATTTCTGCCGCCGGGCCTGCATGCCGAACTCGATCTTGCTGACGATCGGATGATCGATTTCCCAGTCCGCATCGAACTTGAGCTGGTCTTCCGAGTTGCTCGCCTGCGAGGGACGATACTGGAGTGCGGGACCATAGACCGGCAGGACCTGGCCATTAGCCCCCGTCCGCGTGAAATCCGCGTATACGGAAGGATCGGCAGGGTCGAAATTGGAGGGGAAGGAAAATGCCGGGATGCCCTGGGCATTGTTGCGGTCTACGGTAATCCCCGCCACACTGGTGCCCAGCGAGATCAGGTTGCTTTCGGAAACGGTCGTCGCCTTGGCATGGGATCCCAGGAAGTCGATCCTGAGGCGGTTAAGTTCCCAGTTGAACCCTCCGGTAAAGTACTTCGAATCCTGATCGTAACTGAAGTCGCGCCGTTGCACGCCAATAATGTTGGCGGCGCCATTCCAGTTGGGATTGGCCGCCGTGCCGATATTCACGGCGTTGAGAGCTGTGACGAGGCTCGTGACGACATGGTTCTCATTCACCGTCGAGGTTCCGAGCTGCACTCTCGGTCGCGAGGTTGCACCGTTCGCCCCGGCCGCCAGTGCGGGATCGAGATTGAAGCGCTCTATGCGGCCCAGATCGACCGAATAGTTCGTGTCCTGAAGGTTCTGGTTACGCTTGTTGATCTGCACCTGACCGTATGCGCGGAAATTGGGGGCAACCTGGTATTGCAGAGCCAGATCGCCGGAGATGCGCTTGTCGTTGCGAACCCAGCTGCGATAGCGCGGAACGGTCGGCGCCCAATCGAAGAACTGGGTTTCGCAGGCCAGGCGATTGGCGGTAGCCGCCGCCGTGGTCGCGCCGCCGACACCGGCACAGCTCTCATACGTCGAGTAATTGTTGTAGAGCGGGTTTGCGACGGTCTTTTCTGTCGAGTGATCGAAGTCCGCCAGTCGAGACCAGTTCGTGTTGCTGATATAATCCTGCCGGGTATCCACGTCGCTATACGTGACGTTCACCAGGACGCCCAGGCCGTCGATCAGGAATTTCGGCGTGCCGGCAACGAACGTGACACGCGGCTTCCAGGTCTCGGCCGTATCGAGGTTCTGATAGGATACGACGCCGGTCATGAGGGGCTTCTGCAAGTCCAAAGGCTTGCGCGTTTCGACCCGCACGGTGCCGCCGATACCGCCTTCGGTCAGATCGACCGCATATCCCTTGTAGACATCGATCGACTTGACGAGTTCGGTTGCCAGTTCACGAAAATCGCCGGCGCGAGAACCCGTGGCGCTGACCTGGCTGACACCGTTGATCTCGACACGGTTGAGATCGGGCTCGACGCCGCGAATGGAAACGGCTGTCCCCTCGCCGAAATCGCGGCTGAGTTGGACGCCGGTAATGCGCGCCAGCGAGTCGCCGATGTTCTTGTCCGGGAAGCTGGCGATGTCGTCGGCCACGATCGAATCGACGACGGTGCTTGCCTGCTTCTTGCGGTTGATCGCCGACTGCAGCGAGGCGCGGGTGCCGACGACGACGATGTCGTTGGCGGTCGTGATCACTTTTTCGGCGGTCTTGTCGTCGATGCGGGAAGGCGCCTGTTCTTCGCCCGATTGGCCTTCCGCATCCGAATTAGTCTGAGCAACTGCGGGGAAGGAAACCGCGAGAGATCCCGCCAAAGCCAATGCCGAGACCCCTGAAAAAGCGCGGCGCGAATACTTTGAAATCGATGAATTTCGCGTATTTCCAACGGTATGCTTGCGCATATCCTATCCCCTCTTCTAGCCCTGTCGATACTGTCTGTCCGGTTTTCCGGTCACCGATCGAATCAGTTTCTAGACGGACACTTATTGAACCGATATGTGGGATGCAATGCTATAATTTGGACCATACCGGTTCCACCTCGGGAGAAAGATGCCCATGACGGCCAAAAACCGCGCTTTCGCGCTGCTCGCGGCGCCGCTGCCCTTTCTTGCTTTCGCCCAGCCCGCACCGGCTGCGACTCCGGCCGCCAATTCGGCCCCGAATACAACTGGCCGCATGGCGGCCGAAGCCCTCGATCGTGGCGCCGTGGCCGTGCCCGCGAAGGATGGCGGCATCCTCGTGGACTGGCGTTTTCTGGCAAGTGATCCGAAGAATGCGCGCTTCCGCGTCCTGCGCGACGGCAAGGCGCTGCACGTCACCAAGCCAGGCGAGGCGACCACGTTCGTCGACACATCCGGAACCGCGACAAGTCGCTATGCCGTCGAACGCATCGGCGATCGCGCCGGCCCAAAGAATGCCATGCTATGGGACAAGGGCTACCTGTCGATCCCGCTCGAACCGCCTGCGGATGGCGTGACGCCAGCCGGGGAGGCCTATTCCTACACCGCCAACGACGCCAGCGTGGGCGATCTCGACGGGGACGGTCAGTACGAGATCCTGCTCAAGTGGGACCCCACCAACAGTCACGACAATGCCCATACCGGCTATACCGGCAACGTCTTCCTCGATGCCTATCGCCTCGACGGCACGCGGCTCTGGCGTATCGATCTCGGGCGCAATATCCGCGCCGGGGCGCATTACACGCAGTTCCTGGTCTTCGACTTCGACGGCGACGGCCGCGCCGAAGTCGCCATGAAGACGGCAGACGGCACGGTCGACGGCACCGGCAAGGTGATCGGCGATGCCTCCGCCGACTGGCGCAGCAGCGGCGGCGAAGTACCGCAACAGGACCGTACCGGCGCCAAGGTCCTGCCGGACGGCACCAAGGTCGCGCCGATGCAGGGCCGCATCGTCAAGGGGCCGGAATATCTCACCGTGTTCGAGGGCCTGACCGGCAAGGCGCTCGCCACCGCGCCCTACGATCCGCCGCGCTATCCCGGCGGTAATCCGACGCCGGAGCAACTCGCCGCGACCTGGGGCGACGGCTACGCCAATCGCTCGGACCGCTATCTTGCGGGCGTCGCCTATCTCGACGGGAAATTGCCGAGCATGGTCTTCGGGCGCGGCTACTACGCCCGCACCGCGCTGGCCGCCTGGGACTGGCGTGACGGCAAGCTGACGCAGCGCTGGCTGTTCGACAGCTCGGCGCCGGGCAACGGGGACTATGCCGGACGCGGCAACCACCAGCTTTCGGTCGCGGATGTCGACGGCGACGGGCGCGACGAGGTGATCTACGGTTCGATGGCGGTGGATGACGACGGCAAGGGCCTTTGGACCAAGCCGCTGTTCCACGGCGACACCATGCACGTCAGCGATCTCGATCCGGCGCGTCCGGGTCTCGAAAAGTTCGGCGTCTTCGAGGATATTCGCAGCAACGGTGGGCTGGGTTCCGCCCTGCTCGACGCGCGCACCGGCGAAGTGCTCTGGACCACGCCCGCCGAACAGGACACCGGTCGCGGGGTCGCCGCCGATATCGATCCACGCCATTACGGCGCCGAATTCTGGGCCGCCAACTCCGATCGTCTCTACGACACCAAGGGCCAGCCGATCGGTCCTCGCCCACGCCAGATGAACTTCGCGATCTGGTGGGACGGAGACCTGCTGCGCGAACTGCTGGACGGCACCACGATCTCCAAGTGGGACTGGGAGAACGGCAAGTCCGACACGCTGCTCTCGCCCGAAGGACTTGCCTCGAACAACGGCACCAAGGCCAATCCGGCGCTCCAGGCAGACCTTATCGGCGACTGGCGCGAGGAAGTGATCTGGCGCCGCGCCGACAACCGCGAACTGCGCATCTACACGACGCCCTATGCCACGAAGCACCGTTTCGTCACGCTGATGCAGGACCCGGTCTATCGGCTCGGCGTTGCGTGGCAGAACACGGCCTACAACCAGCCGCCGCATACGAGCTTCTACTTGGGCGCAGGCCCGAACGGGGAGCGGTGAGAAGCGCCCCCTAGTCCCATATCCTGACGTCATCCTGAACTCGTTTCAGGATGACGTTGTGGATGAAGGTACCGCAGCGCTCAACAAGGCGGCGATTGGCCAATGCAGACGCAAATCACATTCCATCCCGGTTGACGATTCGGTCCACATGATGAAATATCATCCCACATAAGGCGCACTACGAGACGCCGCACCCAAGGGAGAGACAATGAGCAAGCTGGTCTGGAGCCGCCGCGAGATGCTGGCCCAAACTCTGGCAACATCCGCTGTCGCCGGTTCCATGGCCCTCACGGCCGGGCGAGCCCAAGCCGCTCCGTCTTCCGCGAAGGAGCCACTGGGTTCCGGCATCGCGCCGGACGACGACGTGGTCTGGCTCGACGGCAGCGCGCCCTCAGCACACGAAGGCCAGTCCTGGGGGCAGCCCTGGCCGCGCGGCTCGCGGTTCGACAAGCGCGGCTACGTTCTCGAAGGCGCAGGCGGCACGCGGGAGGCGGTGCAGACCTGGCCGATGGCCTGGTGGCCGGACGGCTCGATCAAGTGGACCGGGCACGCCCTTCCCGCGAACAGCGGCCGCGCCAACGGATTGCGCGTCGTTCCCGGCAGCGGCAAGCCCGCGCAGACGCTGTTCGTGCGTGAGACGGGCGATGCGATCACCGTCACCGTAGGCCAGACCGTCTGGACCCTCGGCCGTTCGGGCGAAGCCCTGATCCGCTCGGCGCGTGTCGGCTCGGCCGAAGTGCTGCAATCGGTGCGCCTGCTCGCCAGCGCGCAGGATCGCCCTGACGACGAGGACGGTGCCCCTACGCTCGCCCGCTGGACCGGCATGATCGAAAGCGCCACGGTCGAGCAGAGCGGCCCGATCCGCGCGGTCATCAAGCTCGACGGCCGCCATCGCAGCGCAGCAGGCGACGGGGCGGGCGACTGGATGCCCTTCTCCGTCCGCCTCTATTTCCACGCCGGGTCGGACAGCGTGCGGCTGGTCCACTCGATGATCTTCGACGGCGATCCGGCCAAGCGCTTCATTCGCGGGCTGGGCCTTGAAGGCGCGGTGCCGATGCGCGACAAGCTGCATGATCGCCATGTCCGCTTCGCGGGGGAAAATGCCGGTCTCTGGGGAGAAGCCGTGCGCCCCCTGACCGGCCTGCGCCGCGACCCCGGCAAAGCCTTCCGCGATGCGCAAGTGGCGGGGCAGGCGACGCCCCCGCTCGACCAGATGGGCGCAGCGGTGCGCCAGAACATCGCGTATATCCCGGCCTGGGGCGATTTCCGCCTGCGCCAGCCCAATTCCGATGGGTTCTCCATCGTCAAGCGCACCAAGCCGGGCTGCGGCTGGATCGACGTCGATACCGCGGGCCGCGCCCCCGGCCTCGGCTATGTCGGCGGGCCGTCGGGCGGCGTCGCTTTCGGGATGCACGACTTCTGGCAGCGCTGCCCGGTCGGCCTGGACGTCGCCGATGCCGCCGGCGACACCGCGCGCTTCACCGTCTGGTATCACGCCCCCGACGCCCCGGCGATGGACCTGCGCTTCTATCACGATGTCATGGGCATGGAGAGCTACGAGGCCCAGAACCTGGGTCTGGACGTGACTTACGAGGACTACGAACCGGGCTGGGGCGATGCTTCCGGGATCGCCCGCGCCACCGAATTCCGCATCTGGGCGCTGCCTGCCACACCGCCACGCGAGCGCCTTGCCGAAATGGGCATGGGCCTCGCCACGCCGCCGCGTCTGGTCGCCAATGTCGCGCGGGTTCATTCGGCAGGACTGTTCGGGCCGTGGAGCCCGCTCGCTTCCGGCGGGCCTTTGCGCGGCAAGATCGAGACCCGCGCCAAGCAGGAGCTCGATTTCTACATCGGGCAAGTGGAGCAGCGCCGCTGGTACGGTTTCTGGAACTACGGCGACGTCATGCACAGCTATGACAACGACCGGCACGTCTGGCGCTACGACATCGGCGGCTTCGCATGGGACAACAGCGAGCTTTCGACCGACATGTGGCTCTGGTACGGCTTCCTGCGCACGGCCCGCGCCGATGTGTTCCGCCTCGCCGAGGCGATGACGCGCCATACCGGCGAAGTGGACGTCTATCACTCGGGCCGGTTCAAGGGCCTGGGCACCCGCCACGGCGTGCAGCACTGGGCCGACAGCTCGAAACAACAGCGCGTGTCCAACGCCGCCTATCGCCGCTTCTACTACTACCTCACCACCGACGAGCGCTGCGGTGACCTGATGCGCGCGCTGGTGGACAGCGACCAGGCGCTGAAGACCGTGGATATCGGCCGCAAGGTCCTGCACCGCGCCGACGCCAGCAAGCCGCCCGCCGGAACCGGCGCGGTCGTGGCCGAGCAACCGCTGCGCGAAGGTCAGGTGTTCATGCAGTTCGGCACCGTCTGGGGTTCGATGCTGGGCGCCTGGCTTACCGAGTGGGAGCGCACGCGCGACACCCGCTGGCGAGATCGCATCGTGGCGGGCATGCGCTCGATCGCGGCCATGCCCAAGGGTTGGCTGGCGGGCGGCGGCGCCTTCGACCTTGCCAGCGGGCGCTTCGTCAGCCCCGGCGACACCGTCAACATGAGCCACCTCAATGGCGTATTCGGCGTGTTCGAGATCACTGCCGAACTGCTGGAACTGCTCGACGAACCGGCATTCCGCAAGGTCTGGCTGGACTACTGCGAACTCTACAACGCGCCCGAGGCGGAATTCCGCGCCCGCACCGGTGCATCGGGCAAGGGCCGCGCGCTGACGCAGGCGCACTCGCGCTATACCGCCTATGCCGGGGTGCAGCTCGGCAAGCCGGAACTCGTCAAACGCGCCTGGGGCGAGTTCTTCGGCGCGGGCGACCGCGAGGGTCGCGATCAAACACGCGGCGCGCACAAGGTGACGGGCGCGGCCGTGCTCAAGCCGGTGGATGAAATCGCCGAAGTCTCCACCAACGACGCCGCGCAGTGGGGCATCGCCGCGACCGTGAACCTGTCGCTGATCGGGGATGCGCTGGAATGAAGACTCTCGCTGCCGCAGTCGTGCTTGCGCTGCTTCCGGCGGCAGCGAATGCGGGTACGCAGGTCGACGACTTCCGCCACGGCCTGACGCACTGGCGCGTCGAGGCGGAGGCGCCCTCGCGCGTTATCGTGCGCGGCGGCGTGATGGACATCGATACGCCCGAAGGCCTTTCCCTGTGGTGGGGAAAGGAACTCACCGGCCCGGTCGCCATCGAGTATGAGGTCATGGCGGTTTCGGAAGGCGGGCCGAACGACGCGGTGAGCGACGTCAATGCGTTCTGGATGGCCACCGACCCGGCCGCGCCGGACAGTTCGCCCTTCGCGCGTCCCCGCAGCGGGGCTTTCGCCGATTACGACACGCTCAAGACCTACTGTGTGGGCATCGGCGGCAACCGCAACACGACCACGCGCATGCGCCGCTATACCGGCGAACCGGGCAATCGCCCGCTCCTGCCCGAACATGACCGGGCAGACCCGGCCGCCTTGCTGGTGCCCAATCGCTGGGTGCCCATGAGGCTTGCCGCCGACGGCGCGACAGTGACGGTGGATTTCGGCGGAAAGCGGCTCTTCACGATGACCGACGCCGCGCCATACCGCCGGGGCTGGTTCGCCCTGCGCACGACCAAGAGCCACGTGCGTATTCGCAATTTTCGGATCGTTCCGCTCGCGACGGGACGCTGAGGAGCCGCGATGGCTCCTTTCCAGTGGCCCTCACATCCACGCTCTCGCCGCCCCCGCCTTCGCGGGGACGCCGGAGTGTCTGGAGTGAGGTTTCGCCGTTCACGCCCCGTCGGAGGGAATCCGCAACCCATGCCGCGCCGCGAAACGCGCGAAGCGCGTCAGCCAGAGGCCCGCACGGCCATCCGGCTCGAACAGGGGGGCGCCATGGCCGCCCTTCTCGATCACGTAGAGTTCGGACGGTATTTTCGCCGCCCGGCATCCCTCGAACATGGCAAGGCTGTTACCGCAATCGACCACCGCATCGTCCGCGGCATGTCCGAGCAGGATCGGCGGCGTCGTCGCGGGAACGTCGAGGTTCACGGAGTAGCGCCGCGACAGGTCCTCGCCCGGGTTCGGTCCCAGCAGTTCGCTGCGCGACTGGGCATGGGCCAGCGGCGGGACCATACTGACCACCGGGAAGAACATGCCCGCCACCAGGGGCCGGGCGTCCTGCGTATCGGCCGCGTCGACCGGATCATAGACCTTGGCCGCAAAGCGCTTGGCGATACTGCCGCACAAGTGCCCGCCCGCCGAAAAGCCGATCGTCGCCACGTTGGCAGGATCGACACCCCACTTCGCGGCATGGGCGCGGATCACGCGCATGGCGCGCTGGGCGTCCTGCAAGGGCGTGTCCGGCCCGCCGGTCCAGCCATCATGCGGCAGGCGGTAAAGCAGTTCGAAGGCCGTCACCCCCTGCCCCGCAAACCAGCGCGAGATTGCGGACGGCCTGGTGCCCATGGCCACGCGCGCATAGCCCCCGCCGGGGAACATCAGCACCGCCGCGCCGGTGGGCCTGGCAGCCGGGCAGACCGTCAGCATCGGCGTGGCGACGTGCGGCCAGGCGAAATCGTCGGGATTGCTCTTGTTGGAGCGCAGCACGCGCTCCTCTGTTACGCCGCCCTTGGGCAGCCCCGGCGGCGATCCGGGCCAGATCGGGAAGCGCTCGGCCGTCCCCGCACTCTCCCCACCCTTTGCCAGCGCGCCACCGGACAGCAGCGGCACAGCCGCCAACGCACTCAGCGAACCCAGGAATTGACGGCGATCACTCGACATATTGGACTCTCCCCGAAAGGTCATTCTATGCATCGGAACATGTTGAAATTCATCCGGACTTTTTCGCGCCCAGATCGTCCATCGGCGGAGACGGCGGCATGATCGGCGCCTCGCTGCTCCTGCTCGCCGCCGCGACCGCTTCCGCAAGCGACGTCGCCCCGAAGCCCTTGTTCCGCGATCCGGTGCATGACGGCGCCGCCGACCCCAGCACGGTCTACGATCCGGCCACGCGCGAATGGGTGATGTTCTACACCAACCGCCGCGCCGACCTGCCGATGGAAGACGAGAAGGACGTCCGCTGGGTCCACGGCACCGCAATCGGAACCGCCCGCTCGCAGGACGGCGTGCACTGGCGCTACGGCGGCACCGCGACGCTCCCGGAAAGCTGCACCGGCGCGACGCTCTGGGCCCCCGACATCGAGCGCTTCAACGGCGAGTGGCACATGTGGCTGACGGTCGTGCCGGGCGTGTTCCGCGACTGGAATGCCCCGCGCTTCATCGTCCACCTCACCAGCAAGGACCTCAAGCAATGGACCTGCGGCGAGAAGCTCGACCTCGGTTCGGACCGGGTGATCGACGCCAGCGTGATCGCGCTGCCGAAGGGCGGCTACCGCCTGTTCTTCAACGACGAGCGCATGGGCAAGGCGATCCGCACGGCGGACAGCACCGACCTCGTTCACTGGACGGTGAAGGACCGCCTGACCACCACGCCCGGCGAAGGCCCCAAGGCATTCCGCTGGAAGGGCCGCTGGTGGCTGGTTTCCGACGCCTGGAAGGGCCTGCTGGTCATGCGTTCCGATGACGGCGACCACTGGACCACCCAGCCCGGCCACATCCTCGCCACTCCGGGGCAAGCGCCGACCGACCGCGCCAAGGGACAGCATCCCGACGTGATCGTCTCCGGCGACCGGGCCTATATCGTCTATTTCGTGCATCAGGGCGGCGAGGACGAGGCGAAAGCGAACCCCGACTGGAACCGCCGCAGCGTGCTCCAGATCGCGGAACTGAAGGAGAAGGACGGCGTGATCACCGTAGACCGCGACAGCCCCACCCATGTCCGGCTTACCCCGCCGAAGGAGGCGCGGCGGTGAGCTTCACCCTCGATCGGCGCGCGCTGTGTCTTGGCGGAGCCGCGCTTGCAGGCTGCGCCACCACGCGCATCGCTTCGTCCGACCCCGAAGGCCCGCTGCTGTTCGCCTATTTCAGCACCGGCAAGGGCGAGGCGGACGGGCTGAAACTGGCCCTCAGCGATGACGGCTTCACCTTCCGCACGCTCGGCGGCGGAAAGCCTTTCCTGGTGCCGCAAGTGGGCGAAAAGAAGCTGCTGCGAGATCCCTTCCTGTGGCGCGGGGAGGGGCTGGACGCGCCGTGGCACTGCGTCTGGACCACCGCGTGGGAGGGCGTGACGATCGGCCATGCCACCACGCGCGACTTCGTGAACTGGACACCGCAGCGCGCGATCCCGGTCATGGCCTCCGTCCCCGGCACCCGCAACTGCTGGGCGCCCGAGGCGATCTACGATCCCGCCACGCGCCGCACCGTGATTTTCTGGTCGAGCACGGTAGAAGGCCGCTTCACCGAGACGGCCGGCACATCGGAGGGGGGCTACAACCACCGCCTCTGGTACACCACCACCGCCGATTTCGAGAGCTTCGCCCCGCCGCAAGTGCTTTACGACCCCGGCTTCAGCGTGATCGACGGAACGTTCGCGCAAGCACCTGACGGCAGCCTCTGGCTGGTGGTGAAGGACGAGACCGTCAACCCGCCGCGCAAGTGGCTGCGCGCCGCCTCCGCGGGCAGCCCGCTGGGGCCGTTCGCACCGCTTGGCGCGCCGTTCACCCCGTCCTGGGTGGAAGGCCCGATGGCGACACGGATCGGGGCCGACCTGATCTGCTATTACGACGTCTACCGCGACGGTCGCTGGGGCGCGAAATCCACGCGTGACATGGTGCATTGGCAGGACGTCGGCGACCGCCTCGCCATGCCGCAGGGTGCGCGCCACGGCTCGCTGGTGCGGATCGACCGCAAGCGCGCCGCCGCTCTCGAAAGCGCCTGAAAAAGCGGCTCCCGGATGGAGGATCCGGGAGCCGTCAGTTCCGGCGTGGGAGGGCCCCGCCGTACCTTGCAAGATCAGAACTTCACGTTGACACCTGCCGAGATCGTGCGGCCGACACGGGTCTGGAACAGCGTGTCCTGGCGCTGGCTGTCGGTGTAGAGGCTGTTCTGCTCGTCGGTGAGGTTCGTGCCCTCGACGATCAGCTTCACATTGTCGGTCAGGTTGTACGAGGCCGAGGCATCGACGAACGTGGTCGCATGGTTGCCCACCAGATCGCTGCCGGGCGAGGCAGGAATGCCGCGAATGAACGGACCGCGATAGTTGATCGTGCCGCGGATCGAGAACTTGTCGTTCTCCCAGTAGAGGGTGCCCGAAGCGGTGTCCTTCGACAGTCCGACCAGGTCGTCCTTCACGGTAACGGTGCAGACGCCGCCCGAGCTGGAGAGGCAGTAATTGATCTTCGACATCACGTGCGTGTAGTTCGCCAGCACACCGAAGTGGCTGATGAAGCCGGACGTGAAGTTGAACGGAATCTGGGCGTTGAGTTCGATGCCCTTGAGCGGACCGCCCGGCGTATTGGTGGGCGTGGCGATGTTGAACAGTTCGTCCGGCGTGGTGTTGCTGCCGGTAAGCAGTTCGTTCGGCAGGCCCAGCGTGTTGAACGGCACCAGCGCGTTCACGCTCTGCACGTAAGTCTTGATGTCCTTGTAGAAGAACGCCGCCGAAAGCAGCGAGCCCGGGCGGAAATACCATTCCACCGCCGCGTCGAAAGTATTGGCGCGGATCGGTTCGAGCAGCGGGTTGCCCAGCGAACCCGACCGGGTCACGGCATTGATCGCCACCGTCGGCACGAGCTGGGTCAGCGCCGGGCGCGACAGCACCTTGGCGGCCGAGAGGCGCAGCAGCAGGTTCTGCACCGGCTCGATCACGATATTCGCGGAAGGCAGCCAGTCGTCATAGCTGCGCGAGACGGAACGATACTGTCCCTGAAGGCCGGTAGGCGAAGTCGGGTCGGACAAGTTGATGAAGCCCGAGGACCGCTGCCAGGTGTGGATATAGCGGACGCCGACGTCGCCGCGCAGGCCGAAGCCCACGGCATCGGAGAAATCGAACGTGCCCATCACGAAGGCGCTGCTCTGCTGCTCCTTCACACCGGGATTGGTCTCGCCGCAACCGGTGCAGGTGCGCGCATCGAAGAGGTTATAGGTATCGGCCAGCTTCTGCCAGTCCAGCGTCGCCCAGCTCGACGGCGCGCCGTTGCCCCAGAGGCTGTCCACCCCGGTGATCTGCTTCGTCAGGCTGGCCAGCGAGGTTCCCGCCGGCAGGGCCTGAACCAGCGTATCGGCGGTGTAGTAGGTCGTGAAACGCTGCTGGAACTCGCTCGAACGGAACTGGCCGCCGAAGTGAAGCTTGAAGGCGTCGGAGAACTCGTAATGCGCGTTGAACTCGCCCAACATGCCCTTGGTCGTATTGCTGGCCGGTTTGCCCTGAAGACTGAAACCGCCGGTGACGACACCCGCGCCCGGCGTCGGGCCATAGAGGAAGTTGTTCGGATCGGACACGTCGAAGCCGAAGCCCAGCACCGGGGTGCGCCCACCGCCGGTATAGTCGATCGAGAAGTTGTCGGTATCGAGCGCATCCATGAAGTACTGCATGCGGACCTTGTCTTTCCACACCGACTCGTTGAGGCCGACTTTGGCATCCACGGTCAACCGGTCGCTGAACCGGTGCATGAAATTGAGGTTCGCCTGCTTGAACGTGGTCGAATACTTGGAGTGCAGGCCTTCCGAGCGTACGTCGACGCCGTCGAGCAGGGCATATTCCACCGAGCCGAGGTCGGAAAGCTGCACGTCCTTCAGCGACATCATCGGATAGCCCTGGTTCGACGCCGAGCGGCCGAACGAGATCGCCTCGATATAGTTGTCGTCACGCGTGACGTTGAAGCGCGAATAGAGCAGGTCCAGCGAGATATCGGTATCGTCGTCGGGCTTGTATTGCAGGGTCAGGGTGCCGCCGATGCGCTCCTGCGTCTGCGCGGAATTCAGGTAGCGCGGGATACGCGGGAAGAAGGCGCCGCTGCCAGGCGTGTTCGGCAGATCGTCGCGGCGGGCATCGTAAACGGTCTGGTAGGCGGCCGGATCACTGGTGCGCGGATTGCCGGTGGAGCAGTTGGTGGCGCTGGCGCCGGTAGTCGCGCTGTTCGCCGGATTCTGCGGCGTCACTCCGAGCGGCGAGCAGAACATGCCGTTCTGGTTGGCGGAAAGGATATCCACCGCCGAATAGCCGACCTCGCGGGTATGGCGCTTCTGGTAGGCCAGCGAGCCGAGAATGCCGAAGCCGCTGTCGCCGAACTGCTTGGAGACCAGCACCGAAGCCCGCGGATCGACCTTCTTGGATAGCTCGTTCCACACGCCGCGGCCCGTGGCAGAGAGCACGAAGTCCTTGTTCTGGTCCATCGGCTTGGGCGCGCTGAGGTCCACCGTCGCGCCGAGCGAACCTTCCTCGACATCGGCCGAGGGCGTCTTGCGCACGGTCAGGGCCGAGAAGATCTCGGTGGGGAAGACGTTGAAGTCGAAGCTGCGGCCGTTGTTGCCCGCGCCGTAGATGTCGGAACCACCGGTCTGCGCGGCGGCTTCCATGCCGTTGATGCGCACGCGGGTGAAATCGGCGCCGAGGCCGCGCACCGAGATGTTCTTGCCTTCACCGCCGTCCCCGCGCTGAAGCGCCACGCCGGGAATGCGCTGCATCGATTCCGCCAGGTTGGAATCGGGGAACTTGCCGAGGTCTTCGGCCTTGATGGTGTCGATCGCAGCGGTTTCGACGCGCTTATCGGCCAGCGCCGCATTCAGCGAGGCGCGAAAGCCGGTGACGATGATCTCGGAAGGGCTGGGCGCACTGCTTTCCTGCGCGGAGCCGTCGGCGCCCCCCTCCTGCGCAGACGCCGCCTGCGGGATTGCAAAAAGACATGCCGCGACAAGCGCCGAAACCGAAGCACGGTTGCACATGACGGATTTCGAGAAGGCCCTTCCCATTTCCTCACTCCCAATTCTTGTTCTTTTCGAACATTGCCCACTATGTGGGATTGGGTTCTACAATATATCGCATTTCCGCTCAGTTCCAGTCAAAATCGCTTCAAATCGTTCCTCACTCGAAATTTCCACGCAGACCGGGACCGGCTCGCCTCACTTCCACCGGCAGGCGGCGATTGACTCTGATGGTTCCCGATATATGCCGTTGCAGACCGTCATGTGGGATATGTCGAGGCGGTAACGCCGGCGCACATCCCAAGAGAGGACATCCGAAATGCCCCTGAGTTCGGCTCTTGCCCTGGCCCTTGCCGCGAGCGTACCCGCCGCACCCCCGGCGATCGATATCGATCTGGTCGGCAAGGCGCCCGAGGAAATGCCGGTCTATCGGCCCGGCGGCAACGGCATCGAAAAGCGCGATGCCTCTGGCGGCTTTCTCTATTCGATCGCCCTGCCGGAAGGCACTTACCGCGTGACGCTGACCCTGGGCGACAAGCGCGGCGCGGGCCGCACCACCGTCAAGGCCGAAAGCCGCCGCCTGTTCCTGCGCGATGTCGTCACCCGGCGCGGGCAGACGGTGAAGCGCAGCTTCCTCGTCGACGTGCGCGATGCCCGCCTGCCCGCCCAGCCCGCCAATGCGCCGCGCTTCGGCCGGACCGTCCTGCTCGACGAGCGCGATCTCGCCAGCTTCAGCTGGGACGACAAGTTGACTCTCGAGTTCCTCGGCCAGCCGCGCGTTTCGGCCATTCACATCGAGGCAGCGACGGCCCCGCGCCTGTTCCTCGCCGGAGATTCGACGGTTGCCGACCAGTATAGCGAGCCCTTCGCCAGTTGGGGCCAGATGCTTCCCGCCATGCTGGACGACCGCGTTATCGTCGCCAACCATGCCAAGTCCGGCGCGACGATGAAGTCCTTCATCGCCCAGCTCCGCTTCTCCAAGCTGCTGACCCAGGTGCGCGAGGGCGACTGGCTGTTCATCCAGTTCGGCCACAACGACCAGAAGGCCGAATGGCCGATGACCTATCTCGACCCCGCGCTGACCTACCCCGCCTACTTGCGCAGCTATGTCGCCGAGGCGCGCCGTCGCGGCGTGCATCCGGTGTTGGTGACTTCGCCGGAACGGCGCAACTTCGACGCGGCCGGAAAGATCAAGGACACGCTCGGCGCCTATACCGAAGCCGTGCGCAAGGTCGCCGCGGAAGAGAAAGTGCCGCTGATCGATCTCAACCGCGACAGTATCGCGATCATGCAGGCATTGGGACCGGAGGTTTCCCCGCGCGCATTTGCCGAGAACGGCAAGGATCGGACCCACAACGACAACTACGGCGCCTGGCTCTTTGCCGCCGCCATCGCCCGGCAGGTGCGCGAGAAGATTCCCGAACTCGCACCTTACGTTACGGTCCGGGATTTCGATCCCACCCATCCGCCCCTGCCCGACGCCGTGACCATCGCCCCAAGCCTACAGCTGGAGGAAAACAAGCCGGAAGGAAGCTGACTGCGCAAAATCTCCGCCAGAATCCCGATTGACGAATGTTTGGGGACGAGCTACCAAATATCGGTATTGATATCCACATAATGGAACAAATGGGAGAGCCGGTGTGCCGGATAGTGGGACGGGGTCCATCCACGCCTTCAGGATGCAGTTGAAGCCCGGCACGGTCGAGGAATATCGCCGCCGGCACGACGCGATCTGGCCCGAACTCTCCGCGCTGCTGACCGAAGCGGGCATCCGCGACTACTCGATCTTTCTCGACGAAGGCAGTCTTTCCCTCTTCGCTGTACTGCGCCTGCTGCCGGAAAACAGCCGCGACACCCTGCCCGATCACCCGGTGATGCGCCGCTGGTGGGATTACATGGCGCCGCTCATGGAAGTGGAACCGGGCAACCGCCCGGTCGAATGGCCGCTTCCGCTGCTGTTCCACATGGACTGAGCGACATGAAACGCGCATTCCTTACCGCCCTGCTGCTCACGGCCCTGCCGTCTCCCGCATTCGCGCAGGACGCGAAGCCGACGGCCGATCTTTCCGCTCCGGTTCAGACCTTCGGCCGCGTCTCTTTCGATGCGCGCTCGTTGATGATCGACGGCAAGCGGCAGGTGATCTGGTCGGGCGAGTTCCATCCCTTCCGCCTGCCCAGCCCGGACCTCTGGCGCGACGTGCTGCAGAAGATGAAGGCCAGCGGGTTCAACACCGTCGCGCTCTATTTCGACTGGGGCTATCACTCGCCGAAGCAGGGCGTCTACGATTTCAGCGGCATCCGTGATCTCGACCGCCTGCTGACGATGGCCGAGGAAGAGGGCCTCTGGGTCATGACCCGCGCCGGGCCTTATGTGAATGCGGAACTGTCGCGCGGCGGGTTCCCGGGCTGGCTGGTCAACCAGAAGGCCCGCGCCCGCACCGATGATCCCGAATATATGGCGGCAGCCGACGAGTGGCTGACGCAGATCAACGCGATCATCGCCCGCCACCAGATCAACGGCGACGGCAAGGGCCATAAGGGATCGGTGATCCTCCACCAGATCGAGAACGAACTGGCCCTGACCACGCCCGCGCAGCGCCGCTACATGGACCATATCTACGCCAAGGCGCGCGCCGACGGCATCACCGTGCCGATCTTCCACAACGACCAGGGCCGCAACGGCTACTGGGTGCCGGAAGGCTCTTCCGTGGAAAAGGTCGTCCACGGCCCCAACGACATGTACGCGTTCGACGGCTATCCCGGCGGCACCTGCACCGTGGAAGGCAAGCCCACGCGCAGCGTGGCCGCGCCGGACTGGGGCTTCTACGGCCCCGGCGGCGCCAGGGGCGGCGCTTCCGCTTCGCCGAAGACGCCCGGCTTCCTGGCCGAATTCGGCGGCGGCTGGTTCGATTACTGGGGCTCCAACGGCGGCTACGAGTGCAACGCGGTCCAGCGCGGCAAGCGGTTCCAACGGGTGTTCTACGGAACCAATCTGGCCAACGGTATCGGCATCCAGAGCTTCTATATGGTCTATGGCGGCACCAGCTGGGGCTGGCTGCCTGCCCCGGTGGTGTTCACCAGCTACGACTATGGCGCCGCCATTTCCGAGGCGCGGAACCTGCGCGAAAAGGCGCTGGAGATGAAGCAGCTCGGCGGACTGATCGCCTCGGTGCCGGACCTTGCCGGCATGATCCCGGCGGGCGCGCCTGAGATCTCCTCGCCCCAGATTCAGGTCTACCACAACAAGAGCCCGGAGACCGACGCGCGCTTCCTGATGGTGACGCACAAGCCCTCGAATGGGCAGACCGACGACAGCTTCACCGTCACCGCCGCGCTGCCGGACGGACGCTATACATTCCCGCTGCGGCTCAATGGCTTCGATGCCAAGTGGCTGGTCGCCGGGGTAAATCTGGGCGGACAGCGGCTGGTCTATTCGACCTCCGAACTGCAATCGGCTTCCAAGGCCGGTAGTGCCGATCTGCTGCTGCTCTACGGCCGTGCCGGAGAGCCTGGCGAGACCGTTCTGCGCTATGCCTCCGCCCCGCAAGTCACGGTTCTGGAAGGCGCGGCGGAAACCGCTTTCAACGACACCAAGGGCGACCTGAAAGTCACCTACATGCATAGGGGCCGCACAGTCCTTCGCCTGACCGGCGGCGGACGCGGCGACCTGATCCTGATCCTTGCCGACGAGGCCGAAGGCACCCGTTATACCCGCGTGGAATCGCCGGCAGGTCCCGTTCTGGTGCGTGGCCCCCAACTCGTTCGCCATGCTTCGCTCAAGTCCGGCGCGCTGGCGCTGACCGGCGACACGGGTGAAGCGGACGATCTCGAAGTCTGGGCGCCCGGCACCGTCCGTGCGCTGACATGGGACGGCGCGCGTGTCCCGGCCAAGGCATCCACCGTGGCCAGCCTCGCCTCCACCGTGCCGCTGCCCGGCCCCGCGCAACTCACGCTCCCCGCCCTTACCGGCTGGCGCATGGCCAAGGGTTCGCCGGAGACCGATCCGAAGTTCGACGATAGCAGTTGGCAGGCCGTCGGAGGCAGTCGCCCCAATGCCACGATCACCCAGCGCCCTGACGGCCAGCCGAACATGGCGATGGACGCTTATGGCTTCCACGAGGGCGACGTCTGGTATCGCGGCCGCTTCGAGGGCAATGCCGGGGCCAGGACCGTCTCGCTGTTCTATGGTGCCGGTGGATCGGGCCTCGTGCAGGCCTGGCTCGACGGCACGTTCATCGGTCAGGCCGAGACGCCGAGCGGCCTGCCCCGCCCGATCACCACCGGCACCGTCACGCTGGACCTTCCGGCGGAGGCGCAGGCGGGTGGCAGCCATGTCCTTTCGGTCATGGTCCGCAACAACGGCCATAACTGGGATCTCGATTCCGACGACTTCCACAAGGAAGCCCGCGGGCTCATCTCCGCCTCGATCTCGCAGCCGGGTGGGCGCAGCTTCGCCGTGCCGATCGCATGGAGGATCCAGGGCCAACGCGGCGGCGAGGACATTGCCGACCCCGTGCGCGGCCCCGCCAACAACGGCGGCCAATATGGCGAGCGCATGGGCTGGCACCTGCCGCTGTTCGACGACAGCGGGTGGAGCGCGGCGCAAGTGCCCGCAACCGGCGCCGAGCCGGGCACCACATGGTATCGCACCAAGTTCGATCTGGCCGTACCCAAGGGGCAGGATGCCACCATCGCACTGGCCCTCGGCAATACCGAGACCCCGCGCTCGGCCGCCAAGTACCGCGTGCTGATCTTTGTCAACGGCTGGAACATGGGCCAGTTCATCGCCCATATCGGCCCGCAGCGTGTGTTCCCCATCCCCGAGGGTATCCTGAGCCATCACGGCACCAACCACGTCGCGCTCGCCGTGACGAGCGACGGCGCCCCCGGCGACGCGCTGGAAGCGGTCAAGCTCGTCACCCTGCACAACGTCAAGGGCGGTGTGCCCGTGCAGATGGTGCCCGCGCCCACCCGCCCGGATCAGCTGAAATGACCGGCGACGCGCTCACTCGCCGCCAGTTCGGCATCGGTAGCGCCGGTGCGCTCTGCCTTGCCGGGCTGCCTGGCATTGCGAGCGCAGCCGCGAAGTCGGGCGCGCGCCCGTGGCCCTACCTTATCGGCGCCGACATCTCCTGGGTGCCCGAAGACGAGGCACAGGGCGCCACTTACTACGAAGACGGCCGGCGCAAGGACGTGCTTGCGATCTTCCGCGATGCCGGGTTCAACGCGATCAAGCTGCGCCTCTTCGTCGATCCCGCGAATGGCTATTCGCGGGGGCGGCCCGGCGGCCCGTGGTGCGACCTGCCCCGCACGATCGCGTTTGCGCGGCGGATCAAGGCGGCGGGCTTCCACCTCTCGCTCACGCTCCACTATTCGGACACCTGGGCCGATCCGCAGCATCAGGACAAGCCGGCGGCATGGGCAAGCCTGCCCTTCCCCAAGCTGGTCGATGCCGTCCATCGCCATACCGCAGAGACTTTCGCGGCGATGAAAGCGGCTGGCGTCGCGCCCGATCTGGCGATCCTGGGCAACGAGACGACATTCGGCATGCTCTGGCCCGATGGCCGCGTGCCGCTGACCATTCCCACCGGCAATCCGGTGACCGACAAAGAGCACATGCATGTCTCGGACGCAGGTGGCTACGACAAGTTCGCCGCGCTGCTGAAGGCCGGGATTGCCGCCAGCCGCGATCAGATGCCCGATACCCCGGTGGCGCTGCACAACCACCTCGGCCGCCACTGGCCGATCGTGCAGCACTGGACCGACAGCCTGATCGCGCGCGGTGTCGATTTCGATGCGCTGGGCTTCTCCTGCTACCAGCAGGCGGCGCAGGGCGACTGGCAGCGGACGTTCACCGAGTTCAGCCGCCGCTATCCGGACAAGGGCTTCTTCGCGATCGAGTATTCGTCGCGCAAGCGCTACCTGAACGATCTGGCCCATGCGCATCCCAATGGCTGGGGCAGCTTCATCTGGGAGCCGACCCGCCATCAGGAGGCGATCTTCCTGAAGGACGGCAAGAGCGCCGGCGAAGGCCCGCGCGCCGAGCTGCTCTCGCAGGGCCTCAACACCGCGGAAGCACCCGGCGCGACACCTTCCGTGACGCCCGACGTCCCGAAACAACCCGAAAACCATGGCGGCCGGTACGATGCCGATCCCGCCTTCCTGCAACTCTATCGCCAGATGGCGCGCGATTACGGAGTCCTGAAATGACCCACCCCGCGCCCTGCCGCAGCACCGCCCACAGGAGAACTTGAGTGGCCGCCCTAACCCATGACATCCCCCGCCAGCAGGTCACCACGGCGATCGACCTGCTGATGCACAACCTCGTCAACATCAAGGACGAGACCGGCGAATTCCTGCTGCATCTGGAAGACGGCCGCGTGATCGACACCAAGGGCTGGGCCGGCTGGGAATGGACCCACGGCGTCGGCCTGTTCGGCATGTGGCGCTATTTCGAGCAGACCGGCGACGAAACCGCGCTCAACATCATCCGCCAGTGGTTTGAGGACCGCTTCGCGGAAGGCACGCCTACCAAGAACATCAACACGGTGGCGCCCTTCATCACCCTCGCCTACCTCTACGAACTGGACGGTGACCCCAGCTACATCCCCTATCTCGACACCTGGGCCGAGTGGCTGATGGCGCCCGACGGGTTGCCCAAGACCGAGGAGGGCGGCTTCCAGCACATCGTCTACAACGACGAGAATCCCGGCGAACTCTGGGACGACACGCTGATGATGAGCGTGCTGCCGCTCGCCAAGATCGGCCTGCTGCTGGACCGCCCGCAGTATATCGAGGAAGCCAAGCGCCAGTTCCTCGTCCACATCAAGTATCTGGCCGACAAGAAGACCGGCTTGTGGTTTCACGGGTGGGACTTCACCGGCCGTCACAACTTCGCCGAAGCGCTCTGGGCGCGCGGCAACTGCTGGGTGACGATCGCCATTCCCGAGATCATCGAACTGCTCGATCTCGAACCCGGCGATGCCTTCCGCCTGTTCCTGATCGACACGCTGGCCGCACAGGTTCGCACGCTGGCCGCCACGCAGGATGCCGAAACCGGCCTGTGGCACACCCTGATAAACGATCCGACGAGCTATCTCGAAGCCTCGGCCACGGCGGGCTTCGCCTATGGCATCCTCAAGGCCGTCCGCAAGGGCTACCTGCCGCGCGAATACGAAGCGGTGGGCATCCGGGCAGTGCGGGGCGTGCTCGCCAATATCGACGGAGCAGGCGAGCTTCAGCAGGTCAGCTTCGGCACGGCGATGGGCGATACGCTCCAGTTCTACAAGGACATCGCACTCACCTCGATGCCCTACGGACAGAGCCTCGCGATCTGCGCGCTGGCCGAGTTCCTGCGGACCTATATCTGACGATGCGCGCGGCAGGCGCCCTGTGGCTGGCGGCGGGTCTTGCACTCGCCCACCCGGCGCAGGCGAATGCCGCGCAGAGCGATGCCGCATGGGTTCACTTCGAACCCATGCGCGGTGACTTCGCACTGGCGGCACAGGGCCGCGTCGCACAAGTCGTGACCGCGCCCGAGGATCACGACCTCGTCCACATCGCCGCCGACAGCCTGCGCGCCGACCTCTCATCCGTTACCGGCGCGCAAGGGTCCTCCGACACGCAAGTCTGGATCGGCACGCTGGGCCGCAACCCGCAAATCGACCGGCTCGTTGCGGCAGGCCGGATCGATGCGGCAAAGTTGCGCGGTGCCTGGGAGAGCTTCCTGATCGTGCCCGTCGCGAACCCGGAACCCGGCGTGCGTCAGGCGCTGGTCATCCTGGGAAGCGACCGACGCGGCACCGCCTATGGCGCCTACGAAATCTCCCGCGCGATCGGCGTTTCGCCCTGGCACTGGTGGGCGGACGTGCCGCCCGAGCACCACGATGCGCTATACGTCTCCAGCAGAGTACAGCGCTTCGGACCACCCTCGGTGCAGTATCGCGGCATCTTCCTCAACGACGAGGACTGGGGCCTCGTCCCCTGGGCGCAAGGGGCGTTTCCCGAGGAACCTGCGCCGGGCCGGAAAACCTACACGAAAGTCTTCGACCTTCTGCTGCGGCTGCGGGCGAATACGCTCTGGCCCGCCATGCACAAGGCCAGCCGTGCCTTCAACGCCGATCCTGCCAACGCTGCGCTGGCAGAGCGCTACGGCATCGTCATGGGCACCAGCCACGCCGAACCGATGCTGCGCAACAATGTCGGTGAATGGACCGGCAAGGCGGAAGACTTCAACTACCTGCCCAACCGCGACGGCATTCGCCGCTACTGGCGCGAGCGGGTAACAAGCAACGCCGCCGACGAGACGATCTGGACGCTCGGCCTGCGCGGCATCCACGACAGCGGAATGATCGGCCCGAAGACCGACGAAGAACGCCGCCGCACGCTGGAGCAGGTCTTCACCGACCAGCGGGACATGCTGCGGGAAGCCGGAATCCCGCAGGCGCCGCAAGTCTTCACCCCCTACAAGGAAGTGCTCGACATTTACCGGGCCGGGCTGAAAGTGCCGGAAGACGTCACCCTGATGTGGACCGACGACAACTTTGGCTACATCCGCCACTTCCCCGACCCCGCCGAACGCGCGCGAAGCGGCGGAAACGGCGTATATTACCATCTCTCCTACCTCGGCGCGCCGCTTTCCTACCTCTGGCTCTCGACCACCCCGCCTGCCCTGATCCGCGAGGAAATGGGCCGCGCCTGGGACAAGGGCGCGCGCCGGATGTGGATCGCCAATGTCGGCGATATCAAGCCCGCCGAGCTTCCCGTCGATTACTTCCTCAGCCTCGCCTGGGATATCGACGGGACGCGCACCCAGCCCATCGAAACATGGACGACGCACTGGGCCGAGCAGACTCTCGGCAAGGGCACGGGTAGGGTCGCCGCAACGATCCTCACCGACTATTACCGCCTCAACTTCGCGCGCCGCCCCGAGCATCTGCAATGGTATCTGCCAGGCGAGAAGCCTCATGCCAGCCCGCTCTCCACTGCCGAGGCCGACGAACGCCTCGCCGGATTTGCCGCGATGGAACGGCGTGTCGCGGCACTGCGACCGCTGATCCCGGCCGACCGCATGGATAGCTTCTTCGAACTGGTGGACTATCCGGTCGCCGCTTCGGCTGCGGCCAACCGGCGCTTCTTCGCCGCCGAGGCCCACGATGCCCTGCGCGACCGCGATCCGCCGGAGAGCTGGCGCCGCGCCCGGATCGCCGCCGAGGCGCAGGAGACGCTGACCGCGCTGACCCGCCGCTACAACCGCGAGATCGCCGGCGGCAAATGGCGCGGGATCATGGCGGTGGAGCCCGCGGACGGCCAATGGCGCAGCTTCCGCCAGAGCCTGCCGGTCGTGCCCGCTCCGGCCTCGATCCCGGATGTGGCGCCCTCCATGCCTGCACCGTCGCCCGCCACCGCGGAGCCGATCCTGCGCCCCGACGAGTTCCTGCCCGCAAGGGGCTGGCGGCGGATCGACGGCCTTGGCCGCAGCGGCTCGCTGCTGGGCGCCGGTGCCCCTTCCTCTCCCGCGCGCGCATCGATCACCCTGCCCGCCGGAAACTGGCAGGCGGTGATCGACCTGCTGCCGCTTTACCCTTCGGGCGACGGCGAAGCTCTGCACCTGACCGTCCGCATCGACGGCAAGGCAGAGGCGCTTGAAATACCGCGCCGCACCGGCGACCGCGACTGGGCCATGGCAGTGCTGGACAACCGCATCGCCCGGACCTTGGCCGGTACGCTCGGCGCGGGCCGACACGAGATTTCGCTCGAATCCGGCGATCCCGCCGTGATGATCGAGGCCATTCGCTTCATACCTGCTGACAAGTCAATTACTCCGACTTATTAGTCGTATCCAATCGGACCGCCCAAGAAGGCAGGCCCGGCAAAGAACAAGACGGTGAAGGATCCTGTAGTGCCTCAAAGCCAGAAGACGGCCGCGCGTCCCGTACGCCTGCGAAACTACCTCGCCTACGGCTCCAACGATGTGCTCGGGGCGGGATCGATGGCGGTCATTTCCGGCTGGGTCCTGATCTTCTACACGCAGTTCTGCGGACTCTCCGCCGGGCAGGCCGCCACGATCTTCGCCGTGGCCCGCGTGCTGGACGCCTTCGCCTCGCCGATGATCGGCTATATCTCCGACCACTTCGGCACCACCGCGCTGGGCCGCCGGTTCGGGCGGCGGCGCTTCTTCATCCTCGCCGCCATCCCCCTGCTGCCCAGCTTCGCACTCATGTGGCTGCCGGGCCAGACGTTCTGGTACTACCTCGTCAGCTACGTGCTGTTCGAACTGATCTACGCGATGGAGATCATTCCCTTCGAGACACTCGCCGCAGAGATGTCGAGCGACTACAAGACCAAGGCCAAGTTCGCCGGCTGGCGCATCCTGTTCGGTCAGGCCTCGGCGATCCTTGCGGGCTTCCTGCCGCTCTGGCTGATCGAGGCGCTGGGCCGCGACAGCGCCGATACCTTCTTCTACATGGGCCTGATCTTCGCCGCCCTGTTCATGGTGACGGCGGCCATGCTCTACCTGTTCAGCTGGGAGCGCCACGGCCCCGGCGGAGTTCCGCTCCCCACCGAACAGCGCCACTCGGCCGGACCACTGGAGGCGCTGAAGGCACTCTACCGCAACTTGTTTTCGACGATGCGCATCCGCGCCTTCCGCCTGCACCTGGGCATGTATCTCGGCGGCTACATCAGCCAGGACGTGTTCAACGCCGCCTTCACCTTCTTCGTGATCTTCGCGCTGGCGGGGACCACCGCAATCGCCTCGGGCCTGCTGGGCACGATGTATATCGTCCAGTTCCTGGCCGTCATCATCGCCATCAACATGGCCCTGCGCGCCTCGCCCAGCCGCGCCTACCAGATCGCCGCCGCCAGTTTCGCGGCGGGCGCACTTACGCTGATCGGACTGTGGACGCTCGGCATCACCGCCGCCAGCCACATGATCTGGCTGCCCATCGCGCTGGCAGGGCTGGGCCGCGGCGCGCTCAACTACATCCCCTGGGCAACCTACAACTACATGGCCGACGTCGACGAGATCGTCACCGGCCGCCGCCGCGAAGGCAGCTTCGCAGGCGTGATGACGTTCGTGCGCAAGGCGACCCAGGCCGCCGCCGTGGCGGGGGTAGGCTTCGTCATGCAGGCGGGCGGCTTCGTCTCCGGGGCCGTGCAGCAGTCCGACGGAGCGATCCGCACCATCGCCCTGCTGCTGGGCATCGGCACGGTGGGCATGCTGGTGTTCGGCGTGATCGTCTCGCTACGCTTCCGCCTCTCGCCCGCCACCCACGCCGTGCTGATGCGCGAGATCGAGCACTTGCGCTCCGGCGCCCGCACCCCGACCAGCGCCGAGGCGCAGGCGGTGGTGGAGGATCTTTCAGGCTGGCGTTACGACCAGCTCTGGGGCCGCAATCCGCTGGTCGAGCAGGAAGAGCGCAACGGCGATGCCGGATTGACCCCCAGGCCCTCGTCGTCCCGGACCTGATCCAGGAGGACGCGGGTTACCCGCGCGGCGCGCGGTAGCCTACGGCTTCGCTGATCTCGCCCGCCGTGGCGACGATCGCCGCCACCAGATCGTCGACGATATCGTCGGTCAGATAGTGGGCCGCGCTGGCGATCGAGATCGCGATGCAGATCTGCCGCCGAGCGTCGCGGATCGGCACCGCCAGCGAACGCACGCCGTCGCCCAGTTCGCTGTCATGCAGCACATAGCCGCGCGCCTTGTGCTCACGCATCAGCGCCACATATTCCTTGACCGCCTTGGCGGAAACTTTCCCGCCATTGGGGCCGCCGCTCGCCGCGCGGTAAAGCTCTTCCCAGACAGCCTCGTCCTCGTCGAGCAGCAGCGCCTTGCCGAGGCCGGTCTCGGCGATCGGGCGGCGGTCGCCGGGGGCGGTCGCCACGCGCAGGCGCTGGCGGCCGGTCACGCGGTCGAGGTGGCGGGACCAGTCGCCCTCGCGCTTGCCCACGAAGACGCAGAATCCCGTCTCGTCCGACAGTCGTTCCATGAACGGACGCGCCACGCGCACGAAGTCGATCTGCTCGGTGGCCATGACGCCCAGTTCGAGCAGCTTGGGACCAAGCCCGAAGCCGTCGTTCGTCACCGAAAGATAGCCGCGCGATTTCAGCGCCTGCACCAGCCGGTGGGCGGTGGTCTTGCTCATGCCCAGCTTGCGGGCAAGGTCGGCGGCGCGGATCGGGCCGCCGATCACTTCGTCCATGATGTCGAGCGCCCGCATCAGCGTCTGCGTGCCCTTGACCTCTACTTCGGGCTTGTCCGTCATCATCGGTGTCTTTCCCAGCTCGGCCCACTTTGCGGGACGAGACTCCAATTGTTCCACCATGCTCTATACCCTGGAGCGCGGCGGTCAATGGGGGGCTAGACGAACCGGGCCTCGGTATCCCTGCGGATAGACAGCAGGCCGACGAGGCTGAGCACCGCTGCCACCGAGATATAGGCGCCGACATAGAGCACCCCGCCTTCGTCCGCGAGCGTCTGGGCGATGGCCGGAGCAAAGCCGCCACCGAAGATTCCGCCGACGTTGAAGGCGATGGACGAGCCGGTATAGCGCACCCGCGCGTCAAACAGTTGCGGCAGGAGCGAGGCGATCGGGCCGTAGACGAAGCCCATCGTGAACAGGCCGAGGCACAGGAAGGCGGCAATGATCCAGAGTGAGCCCGCCGCAAACATCGGCCCCATCAGCAGGCCGACGACGACGGCCCCCACGCAGCCGGCGATCAGCACGGCGCGCGAAGACCAGCGGTCCGACGCATAACCGGCGATGACGATGCCCAGCGCCATGAACAGGATCGCGAAAAGCTGCACGCCCAGGAAGCTCTGGCGGTCGTAGCCGAGCGTCTGGGTGCCGTAGCCGAGCGCGAACGTGGTGGTGAGGTAATAGATCGCAAAGCAGGCGATCACCGCGAACGTGCCTGCCAGCGTCTGCCGCATGTGGGTGCGGAACAGTTCGACGATCGGGATCGACTTCGGCGGCGTTTCCTCCAGCACCGCCTCGAAGGCCGGCGTTTCCGTGAGCTTCAGGCGAATCCACAGGCCGAGACCGACCAGCACGGAGCTGAGCAGGAAGGGAATGCGCCAGCCCCAGGCCAGGAAGTCCGCATCGCTCAGGGTCACGCTGAAGATCAGGAACAGCCCGTTCGCGGCCAGGAAGCCCACGGGCGCGCCGAGTTGCGGGAACATCCCGAAACGGGCGCGCCACCCCGGCGGCGCGTTCTCCACGGCCAGCAGTGCGGCACCGCCCCACTCGCCGCCAAGACCCAACCCTTGCGAGAAGCGCATCAGGCACAGCAGCACCGGAGCAAGCCAGCCGATGCTCTCGTAAGTGGGCAGCAGACCGATGATGACGGTCGCCCCGCCCATCAGCAACAGCGAGGCGACGAGCGTGGACTTGCGCCCGACCCGATCGCCGAAATGGCCGAACAGGGTGGCGCCCACGGGCCGTGCGATGAAGGCGATGGCGAAGCTGGCATAAGCGGCGAGGCGCTGCACCGAGGCGGATTCGGCCGGGAAGAACAGCGGCCCGAACACCAGCGCCGCCGCGGTCGCATAGATGTAGAAGTCGTAGAATTCGACCGCCGTACCCACGAGGCTGGCGGCCAGCACGCGCCTGTTGCTGCGATAGACGTTCACCGGAGCAGCCCCGCACGCCGACCGCACGTTCCTGCCGAACCAATCCATTCAACCAAGATTCTGGCCCCTCGAGAACCGCTTCCACTCAAGCCGCCCGCCTTAGATCAACCTGACGAAGTTGAAAGGCCAAATTTACGCAATAAAATTACAAACCGAATTTTGGTCTCGAGTTCCAATCGCCGCCGAAGATGCAGGCGACGCCGTTTCGCGATATCCGGAAGGATTTGCGCTGCGAACGATGCAACGCTCCGGGGAAAGCGGCAAGTTCGACGAAACCGATATTCGATTGGAAGAAACGATGCGCTTGTCGCCAGACGCGGGCAGACTGCTCTAGATGCAAGACGCCGCCGCGCCCATATCCGGCCGTATGAAGCGTAAAGCTCTATACGAACACAGATATGGGAATGGGCTGAAACCTAGGCCTTGAAAGCACAGAAACCTGTGCTGCCATGGCGGAGACGGAGGGATTCGAACCCTCGGTACCCCCTTAAGAGTACGACGGTTTAGCAAACCGCTGGTTTCAGCCACTCACCCACGTCTCCGGATACGGCCTAGGCCCGTGCAACTACGGTTTCCGACATTTCTTGTCAACGCAGTACGCGCGAAAATCGCGGAACCCGCAGAGAACCGGCGTACAGGGCCCTGCACGGTCCATCCGGAGACGGCCCGCGCCCAACTTTTCCACAGCAAACGCCCGAATCATCATGAGAAATAAAGAAGCGCATCCCTGCCTCGAACGCTTGCCCGGCCGCCTGCGTCGTTGCGCTCAACCGCGCGATCGACGCCTTATCGAGATTTCGTCACCCTCTTGCCCAGTCATGCGCGAAGGCGGCACGCCGATCGCAGCCATCTTGAGCCACTGCCGCCGGTCGGACCGCATGGGCTGCTCCTGACCGGCAGATTGCGTTCCCAATGTGGGCGACGCGCTTTCCCAAGTTGCAGCGATCTGCGCGTAGGCCACGGCATGGGCCGGGTTGCTGCCGCGCGCCCCTGCATCTATCGAGCTGTCGCACCTCAGAGAACCATCTTCTCTCGCACATCTTCCGAACCCGCATCGCTGCCCCCGTCCTGCGGGGGCAAGGCATGGGTCAGGAGTTAGACCGCCCGCGCCAGCCTTTTTCTCGAACGTGGAAATGCTGATACCGAGGTCGCTGGCAATCTCGTGGGCGTTTCATCGGCAATTTCGGTCAGCGCCGAGATCGGCAGCGACTTCATTTCCGCCACCCGCGTCTGCCGGATACGCTCGATCGCCTGATTGTGGATCATGCGCATGACACCGGCAGATTGGCGATCGCGCTCCAGCCGTCCAGCGTGAACAACTTGGCATAGACGTCCTGCACGACATCGCCGGCCCCTTCATCGCTACACACGCGGCAAATGGAAACAACGGGCAGATTGCCCTACCCGAAATCAGGCATCCGGAAACCAGCGAGCGGCTGAGGTCATGCTGTCGATCGCAGCGGCAAGGCCAGCGAGTTGGTCCTGGCCAATATAGCCTTGTACCGGCAGCGGCGCCTTCCCGACATCAAGCCCGAGGATTTCTGCAATCCCATAGACAGTGCGGAGGCCGCCGTGCTTCTCGAACAGTGTCCACATAGGGGCGCAGAGCGCTTGAAGTCGTGCCGTTTCATCGGCATCGCCTGCCATTGCCGCGTGTGTCAGACGGACGGCGGGTTCCGGCAGGACGCCAGCCACGACGCTGTGCCAGGCCTCGGCTCCCGCCAGGAACGCGGGCGCTGCGCACCAGTCACCGCTGTAACCGATTTTGAAACCGTTCGGCCCGCGCTCTCGAAGCTGCCGGATCTCGATCGCATAGCCCTCGTCAACTCGCGGCGGCATCTTTACGGCCGCGATCCCCGGCACCTGGGCTAGTTCGACGATCAGGTCGTACGAGAACTCGAAATTCGTCGTGCCCGGGTTGTTGTAGATGCAAAGCGGCAGACCGGTAGCACCGGCAACTGCTTTGAAATGATCCGCGACCTCCCTGTCGGACAGTTTCGCGTAGGACATCGGCGCCAGCAGCAGCCCGCTGGCACCGGCACGCTCGGCAGCGACGGCAAGGTCCCGCGACCAGCTGGTACGCAGCGCACCGACACCTGCCACCACCGGCACACGGCCTGCAGCAGCCTCCACCGCGGCTGTCACGGCTCGGTTACGCTGATCCCGATCCAGGTATGCGTAAGTGCCCGTGCTGCCCAGCACGCTGACAGAATCCACACCGGCCTTCGCAAGGCGGTCGACGAGAACGCTCAGTGCCTGGGTGTCGACCACCCCCTCCTCATTCGCAGGGGTAGGCGGGAATGCGGAGAGGCCTGTGAAGATCGTCATGTGCGATTGTCTCCTTGATCATCGAACGAACAGTAGACGCAATCCCATGGAGCGGCATAGCGATGGTCGACGGCAACCTGCGATATCGCGACCAGCCATTGCCAGCATGCCACGACCGAAAACGGCAGGCCGCGCGTTGCTTTGGTATCGCCTGTAGGGACAGGCTGGCATTGCGCCGGCCTTTCATGGTCAATCGTCAAGTGGGTCATAAGACAATCCTTCCGATCAGGGACGCCGCCAGAGCCAGCATCACGACGCCGACGATGGCATCGAGGACCTTCCAGGCGGCCGGGCGTGCGAAGAGTGGTATCAGGATGCGCGCTCCGTAACCGAGCGCTGCGAACCAGGTGATGCTTGCCGTCGCCGCACCTGCCACGAAGACGGGCCGCAGCGCTGGAGCATGGGCGGATCCGGCGGCCCCCATCAGCAGAACCGTGTCCAGATAGACGTGCGGATTGAGGAAGGTGAACGCCGCCGTCGCTCCCAGCGCGTTCCCCAGAGAAAGTCCGCCTTGGGCGGCCACCGCCATTGCTTCAGGCGCCAGCATTCGCTGAAAGGCCTTGAAACCGTACCAGGCGAGAAACGCGGCCCCTCCCAGAGTAAGGACCACGGTAAGCTGCGGCATCGCGCCCAGCAGCGCACCGACACCGCCCACGCCGGCGGCGATCAGGATCGCGTCGGCACAGCCGCAGAACAGCACGATCGGCCCTACGTGCTCACGCTTCAGGCCCTGTCTCAGAACGAACAGGTTCTGCGCGCCGATCCCCATGATCAAGGCTGCCGACATTGCAAAGCCGGTGAAGAAGGTAGGCAGGATGTTGGTCATGGACCAGCCTATGCCTCTGCGTCGCGATTCAGGGAAACTTGTTCTTCTAAGCCTGCTGAAGTAGAACTTAATCGTGTTCGACTATCCTGCCCTTGCCGCCGTTGCCACCGTCGTTCGTGAAGGAAGCTTCGAGCGCGCCGCTGAGCGACTGGGTGTCACCCCATCCGCAGTTTCTCAGCGGATCCGGGCATTGGAGGAGCGCCTCGGCAGTATCGTGATTGTCCGGGGTCAACCTTGTGTCCCGACCGATCTCGGCCGGAAACTCTGCGCCCATGTGGACCTGGTGCAGTTATTGGAAGCGGACCTCGCTCCAGTCCTTTCCTTTGCGAACGATCACCCGGAGAAGCCGCCCACGCTGAAGCTTGCCGTCAATTCCGACAGCATGGCCACCTGGTTCCCCGAGGCTGCCGCCAAGTTCTCGCATGAGACAGGCTACCTGCTGGAATTCATCATCGAGGACGAAGCCCACACGGCCGACCGCTTGCGCTCCGGCGAGGTCATAGCAGCCGTCTCCGACGATCCCGGTACCGTTCAGGGCTGCAAGACAATCGAACTGGGCAATCTGCAGTATCTCGCCTGCTGCAGTCCCGAATTTGCCGATCGGCATTTCTCGGAAGGGGTGACCGAAGAGGCCCTTCGGCAAGCGCCCTGCCTGCGTTTCGAGCGCCGGGATGGCCTCCAGGCCCGCTGGGTTCGTCAGAACTACGGAATCGAACTGGACGCGCCCATGCATTGGGTTCCTTCGAGCCTGGGATTTCTGAACTTCGGCCTGTCTGGACTGGGCTGGGGTATGCATCCGGCGATGATTGCAAAAGCGAAGATCTCAGAAGGACAACTCGTCGAACTGGCCCCCGGCCGCACGCTTGAGGTGAAGCTGTATTGGACCGTGACAAGGCTGCATGCCTCCGCACTGCGCACCTTCACCGAGGCGGTGCGCAGTGTCGCCCGGCAGGCCCTTGTCTAATCTGTTGCGGAGACCGCCGTCGCGGCATGAACCCTGAAGCGCGCCAGCATGTCCCGGAAAGTCAGACCCGCATCCAGGTAGGTATATACTCGCATGGGGCGGGCGCCGGGACGCTCCTCATAAGTGCCGTTTTCGAGAAGTCTCGGCGTTGGCAGCAACCTGTAGCGGCTCGATGTGGGGTCGGGTTGCATAGGCGGAACCAACGCGGTCAGGGTAACCAGCGGGCTATCCCCCAGGACATAGGCATCTGTCATGGCGACCGGCGGCACGCCCGGTATCTTTGCGAACATCTCCGGCACCGCATCAACCCTGGCTTTAAGGTAGGCGCCTAGCGGGCTCTGTGCGCCCAGCTCTTCAAGTTCGGCCGTGCCGAAGAGCATCTGGCTATATGCGTCGGAAGGCACCTGCCAGATTTCGATGTCGGATTCGTTGAACACTATCTGCGCTGCGACCGGATCGATCGAAAAGTTGAATTCCGGTTCGGTCGTCTTCACCCCGGGATTTCCATGACCAGCATGGGTATTACCACCGATCCAGATCAGCTTTACGCGGCGACCGATGCGGGGCTCGGTCAACCATGCGAGGGCGAGATCCGTCAAACCCGCGCCGGCGGCATAGATCAGCGGCTCCGTAGCGTCGCTTCGCATGGCCTCGCGGACGATCGCGGCCGATGCTGCGCTTGGTTTCCACGACGTGCGGGACTGGATCGGCATTTCCGATCCGGCCATGACGGTGAACTTGCCGGTGAGATTCATCACGCCAAGAACTTCGCCCGCTCGAACCGCCGCATCCCGAGCGTCTTGTCCGCTGCCGAACTTGGCAGGAAGATGAGATCCAACGATCAGCGGAATCTTGAGCGAGGAACAGAGCACATGGTGAGCCAGTTGGAACAACCCGTCCGGATCGCCTGCGAAATCGTTGTCGAGAATCACCCGTGCCAAGGCTGGTTGCCTGCCTAATGCATCGATCGGGAGGGTCAAAGCGCCCAAGAGCGCCATCGACGATCCGATGAATTTTCTGCGCCCCGTCATGTGAGACAATGGACCTCTCCCGGTAACTTTTATCGCCGAAGGTCTCGCCCATCAAAAGCATAATGTAAAATAGCGATTTTTTACTTCTCCATAGCCTGGCACTATGGAAAGTGTTGCCTGCCTGATGACATCCTAGACCGAGCTCTTCCCAAGCAACCGCCGCGCCCGTGCTGCTGTGATATGGCCTTGGCGTGCCGCAATGCGGTACAGTTGCTTCCGCTTTTCAATTTTGCGCCCCGTCTGGACAGACAAAAGCAAGCCGACTATCGCCGCGCCCAGCGCGCGCCTCTTTCGGGTTTCCGGCCGACGCGCTGTTCTTCCCGAGCCCGCAATCTATGGAAAATCGCATGGCGTGGCTCGTGCTCGGCATTGCCGTCATTACTGAAATCGTATGGGCTGTAAGCCTCAAGTGGGCTGCCATGCAGGCGACACCGCTCGCATCGGCCGTGCCCATCGTCCTGAGTTTCGTGAACATGGGCCTGCTGGCGCTCGCCATGCGCGGCCTGCCTGCGGGCACGGCTTATGCGATCTGGACGGGTCTGGGCGCGGTTGGCGTCACCATCCTCGGCGTGCTGCTCTTCGGCGAGAAACTGAACCCCGTTCAAGCCGGTTTCATGAGCCTCATCGTCGTGGGCGTCGTGGGAACCAAGCTGTTTGCCCCAGCCTGACGCTGCCGTTCACAAGGTGGCATGGGGGACAGTGTGGCTGCCGCTTCCCCCAACCTTGGTATAATCATACCTCGGTACAAGTTCATCGTGATCGTCCGCCACCCATGTTCTGACCATCAAACACCAACGATGGAGAAACATGGTGAAGATCGTCTGCGTCCTGTATCCCGATGCTGCCAAAGGCCACCCCACCAGCTACGCGCGGGATTCGATCCCGACGATTGCCTCCTATCCCGGTGGGCAAACGACGCCGACGCCCAAGGCGATAGACTTCATACCGGGCCAGATGCTCGGCGACGTCACGGGTGAACTTGGTCTTCGCAAGTTCCTGGAGGATGCAGGCCATGAACTCGTCGTGATTTCGGACAAGGAAGGGCCGAACTCGGCCCTGGACCGCGAACTTGTCGATGCCGATGTCGTGATTTCGCAGCCCTTCTGGCCGGCCTATATCACGCGCGAGCGCATGGAGAAGGCGCCGAAGCTGAAGCTGGCGCTGACGGCCGGCATCGGGTCGGATCACGTTGATCTGGAAGCCGCGATCGAACGCGGCATGACCGTCGCCGAAGTCACCTACAGCAATTCGATCAGCGTCGCCGAACACACGGTGATGATGATCCTGAGCCTTGTACGGGACTACATCCCGCAGCATGACATCGTTCGGAGCGGCGGATGGGACATCGCCGATGCCGTTTCCCGCTCCTATGATGTCGAAGGGATGCAGGTCGGCGTGGTCGCTGCAGGTCGCATCGGGCTCGCCGTGCTCCGCCGGATGAAGCCCTTCGACGTCGGCCTTCACTATTACGATTTCCACCGTCTTCCCAAGGACGTCGAGGAAGAACTCAACCTCACTTACCACCCGTCCGCTGCCGCTCTGGCCCAGGCATGCGACATCGTCTCCATCCATACGCCGCTGACGCCCGCAACGGACACGATGTACAATGCGGACTTCTTCGCGAAGATGAAGCGCGGCTCGTACATCGTGAACTGCGCACGCGGGAAGCTCGTGGACACCGATGCACTGGTCGCTGCGCTTCAGAGCGGTCAGATCGCCGGCTATGCAGGCGATGTCTGGTATCCGCAGCCGGCGCCTGCCGATCACCCGTGGCGTACGATGCCGCATAACGGCATGACCCCGCACACTTCCGGAACCAGCCTGTCGGCCCAGGCACGCTACGCTGCCGGGACGCGCGAGATCCTCGAATGCTTCCTTGAGGGGCGACCGATCCGCGATGAATATCTGATCGTCAAGGGCGGCGACTTCGTCGGCACGGGAGCCCACAGCTACGACGTGAAGTAATGACGATCGGGGCGGTCCGACCGCCCCGATCGCTACGACGCAGATGTCTGTAGCGGCGAAACGAGAGGCTGGAGCGGCTAAGGGAAACCTGCCAAGCTTACCCGGCTCGAGCCTTTAGGCTGGTGCGCTGCGTGCCTTCTTTCACTACGATGGCGTATACGTCCGCAACCGGAGGTCGATCAGATTCTGCCAACTTCCAGCGCAGCCCGTTCCTGTCCGAGATGTGTATCCTCAAGGTACGGGCCGGACCGGCGGAGTGGTCGATTTCGAACGCGCATTCATCCAGTTTATGGCTGACCCGGATCGGCGTATCGGACGCGAACCGGCCGTCGTCCAGCAAGTGGATATCAAGGGCTCGCGCTCCGAGGCGCGCGTGGAAACGCCTGCGCACACCGTCGCGAGGATGGATCAGAAGCTGGTCATCGTGCTCCTCCAGCATGCCGGAAAGAGCGATACGGCCGAACAGTTCGTCATCGACCAGCGTGGTGGCGGCTGCGCGCAGGGCGCCGCAGAAGCCGAGGTCGATCTCGCAGGAATAATACCACGAGCCATGCCGATGGGGCTGCTCCAGCCAGGTCTCGCCGAGGGCTGCGGGTTCGAAACCTCCTCCTGCGCCGCCGTCGTTGGCCTTTCCGGGATACCAGTAGCCATAGCCGCTTTCCGGCGTCCCGCTGTTCAGCAGCGCCCAACTGCTCAACGCCGAGGCATGGCCGAGCCGCAGCAGCGGGCGGAAATCGGGAGTATCGTTCAGGGCATGATCGAGGATGGCCCAACCGCCCATTTGCGCCATGTAACTGAGCGTATAGGCATCGCCCGCCTGTGCGCGGTAATCGCTGCCGAGCGTGTAGTACGAGGGCTGCAACCATCCCCGGCAGAACAGGTTGGCATCCATCTGCCGTTTCGCGAAAGCGCGCGCGTGTTCGGGCGGGATGCGCTCCGGCCGGTCTAGCGCATAGCGGGCGATCGCCTGTGTCGTTTCAAAGCCGGTGGAATCAAAAGCGTATTCCGAGGCGAAGAGATCGTCGACCTCGTTCACGAAGTGCGCGACTTTGTGCTCCCAGTGTCCGGCCAGTTCATCTGCCTGCGCCATACGACCTTCGCGGCGAAGGGCCTCGATCACGTCGGGGATGACCAGTTCGTTGTAGAAGCCGGTGGAATCCGCTTCCCAGCCGATGATCTCCTTGGGAATCACGAACATGGCCCGCGCGGTGCCGAAGGCGCGATCGAGATAGTCGGCGGCGGCAAGGCGCGTGTGGAAGCCGTGCCGGTCGCGCGCGATGCGATAGAGCGCGAAATACATCAGCGCGATGTGGGGGTAGTCGTAGGGCCGCCAGAAGTGCTTGCGGCCCTTGTCGCCCGGATCGGCACTGTCGCGGTTTCGTTTCCAGTCCGGGATACCATAGAGCGCGTAAGGCCATTGCTCTTCGGTGGTGCGCTGCAGGCCGCCCCAGACGAAGTGCTCGACGTAATCGTCCAATGCGTCGATTTCAGCCTGCACCGGATATTCCGCATTCTTTGCGGCAAGGAAGGCGGGCTTGGAGAGGCCCGGGTCATCGCAGGTCACTTCATAGATGCGCCAGCCCTTGATCCGGTCGTAATTGTCCGGCCCGAGCAGGGTTTCGCTCTCCATGTTCCACTCGGCCAGCAGGCCGTCGTACCACTTCGCGGGATCGCGGTGACGGTGCGCGGCGATGAAGGCTCCGCGCTTGGCGATCATCGTCTCGACCGGTTCCGTCACGAAGAATTCCAGCGTGCTCCGCCCCCCGTCCGCCTGATGCAGCGTGACGTGGTTTTCGCCGAGGCGGGCGAAGCGCAGGCGAAAGAGTTTCCGTCCCGCGCGCTCTCCAAGCGGTGTCCATTCGGTGTGCGCGGGGTGTTCGGGTTCCAGCCGGACGACTGACACACTCGAACCCAGTGAGAGGGTTACGTCCAGATCGGTAGGCACGGTCATGCCCGGCACGACTTCGACGTCGATCAGCCCGTGCTCGGCGATGGTCCGGCGCATCGCGGCGTAGCCGTCCACGAGCAGGAAGCGAACGCCTCTCTGGGCTGTCTTCCCCGGTGCGAGCGCGAGGCTGGTCGCTGGCAGGCGCCAGCGAGATCCCGCTGCCTGCACGGCGGCGACTTCGGCGGCGGCGTGGAAAAAGACCCGGTAAAGGTCCGGCGAACCTTTGGGTGCATCCCAGTACTCAAGCGCCGCACCATTTGCCGGGAGCATGGCAAGCCAAGGGGTTAAGCTATCTTTGCGCTGCCAGAAAATGTGCGAATTGCGTCCGGAAATGAAGCTATGCTTGAGAACGGCGTTGGGGTCGTCTTTTACCGCGTGGATCATGTTGATCGGCAGCGGCAGGGCAAGATCGCCGAATTCGATCGGCAAGGCCGTCTCGTTGGAAAGCGTCAGGGTGAGGTGCAGTCCATCGGCTTCGAGCGCGAAACTGCAAGTGACGAAGAGACCCGGAGCAAGGAGATATCGCGTCTCCAACCCATTCGCGGCCTGCCTGACGTGCTCGGGCGCCTGTGTACGCGTTTCAAAGCGCTGCCATGGGTGATCGGCGATACGGTAGGTGCCGGTGGCATCTCCCAACGCGGCGCCCGCATGGATGAAGTCTCCCTGTACAGCCTTCGAGGCGGCCGAAAGGCTGGTGACGCGCCCGCCGTCGAAGCCCAGCCTGAAGGGCTTTCCGGGCGCCGCGAGTATGGAACCGACCTTTCGCGGCACGAGGGGAGGCGACGATGCGGCCAGCACCGGCGCCTGAAGCGCGGGTAGGAATGCACCCGCCAATCCCGCGCGGATCAACCCGCGTCGATCAAGCGGGCCGTACGGTGTGCAGCGGAGCTGGAGGCGAGGGATGGAGCGGCTTTCAGGCGATCGGTTGAGTGCATCATCGTCAGCGCTGTCCAAAGCTCACCTCCGTCAAAGTGGCGAGAGGTATATCGTATATTATAATTCAGGCAATGCCGATGATGGCCTTCAAGCTCGTGATGCAACTTGACAAATTTGTATTAAAAATATCGTATACGAATCGCTCGTAACAAATTGTTGCGGGCCAGGGAGCGATAACCAAATGATAAATCATCGAACTTCCGTAGCAGGGCTACGGACGCTGCTCATGCTCAGCTGTCTTGGCTTTTCGGCGAGTGCATACGCGCAGACGGCCTCGGTTTCTGCCGATGAAGCCGCGACCGAGCGGCCCGCCAAGGACATCGTCGTCACGGGATCGCGTATCCGGCGCGCCGCTGCCGACAGCCCTTCGCCATTGGCCGTGGTCGACGCCGACCAGATCAAGGCGACCGGCACGCAGAACATCGCCGACGTCGTCAACCAACTGCCGGCCCTCGCGGTCACCCAGACGAACCAGACGAGCAATCTGGCCGGTAACGCGGGCGTCAATGCGCTCGACTTGCGCGGCATGGGGACGCAGCGCACGCTGGTGCTGGTCGACGGGCGTCGGCAGGTCGCAGCCATTCCCGGCACTTCGGCGGTCGACCTGAGCAATATCCCTTCCAGTCTCGTGCAACGGGTGGAAGTGATTACCGGCGGCGCCTCCGCGCTTTACGGTGCCGACGCGGTCGCGGGTGTCGCCAACTTCATCCTCAAGAAGGACTTCCAGGGGATCGAGGCCAATACCCGCTACAACGCCTCGACACGCGGCGACATGGACACTTACGGGTTCGATCTGCTCGCGGGCACGAACTTTGCCGACCATCGCGGCAATGTGACGGTCTACGGCTTCTACGAGAACACGCCCGGCACCGTAAGCGGTTCCGATCGGCCCTGGACGGCGGACGGCTATCCGATCTACGCCCGCACCAGCAGTTCCAGCCCCTATTTCATCCAGGACCACGTCCGCAACATCAACACTGCCGATGCCGCGCAAGTGGTGCTGGGCGGCAGGCTCTATTCGGTCAACCGCGACAGCGGCACCTTGCGCGATCCGATCCTCGGCCCCGGCGGCCTGATCAATGTCGTGCCGGTCAACCTCGGCACGTCCACCGACCCGCTGGGCACCTTGCTGACCGACGGCGGCGAATACAACGGCCGCTACGACGGCTGGTATCTTTCGGTTCCGTCCGAGCGCTTCAACACCCGCGCCTCTGCCATCTTCGAGGTGAGCGACGCGCTGAAGCTCTTCGCCAATGCCACGTTCGCGCACAATACCTCGAAGGCGGGCTTCCTCCAGATGACCGCATTCGGCACCGACGTGGTGCCCGCCGACAGCCCCTTCATCACCGATGAGATGCGGGCCGCCAATGGCGGCGCGGTGCCTGCGGGCGGCGTCCAGTTCGCGCGGCGCTTCATGGAACTGCCCGCCCCGCGCACGGAATACGACCGCAAGCTGTTCCAGGCCGTGGCCGGAGCGGAAGGCGACTTCACGCTCTTCGCCCAGCCCTGGAACTATTCGACCTACTACACCTACGGCAAGACCACCCAGCGGGTGCGCGATGTCAACTCGACCGCCTACGATCGCTGGTACATGGGCATCGACAGCACGACAGGCGCCAATGGCGAAGCCGTCTGCCGCAGTACGCTCGACGATCCCGGCAACGGCTGTGTGGCGATCAACCCGCTGGTCACGCTGACTCCGGAGATGATCGACTACATCACCTATACCTCGCACTGGTCGAAATCGACACTGACGCAGCAGGTGCTTTCCGGCTATGTCTCGGGCGGCCTGTTCGACCTGCCGGGCGGTGCGGTGCAGGTCGTGCTCGGCGGCGAGTACCGCAAGGAGCGCAACGATATCGGCGCGATCCCCGAGTACAATCCGGACAGTCCGCTCTACGATCCGACGATCGGCACCATGCAGGGCACTCTCGTCGGCAAATATTCGGTTAAGGAAGTCTACGGCGAAATCCACGTTCCGATCCTGAAGGACACGCCGTTCTTCGACACCTTGTCGCTCGACGGTGCCTTGCGCCTGTCGGACTACAGCACCGCTGGCTCGACCACGACGTGGAAGTTCGGCGGCGAATGGGCGCCGATCCCCGATATCCGCTTCCGTGCCACTTACGGCCAGGCCGTCCGCGCGCCGAACATCGGCGAACTCTACACGGCGGACAGCATTTCGGGCCTCTGGATCACCGATCCGTGCAATACCTACAATCTCGCCAACCGCGCGACCCGCACGCAGTACACGGCAGCCAACTGCGCGGCGATCAACCCGGCCGATACCGTCAGCTACTGGCTCTACCGCGACATCATTTCGAGCGGCAATCTCGACCTGAAGCCGGAAACCGCCAAGACCCTGACGCTCGGCGCCGTGTTGCAACCACGCTTCGTGCCCGGACTGTCGCTCACGGTCGATTACTACAACATCGACTTGCGCAACGCGATCGACGCCTTCGGCGCGCAGATGCTGATCGACAAGTGCGTGGACCAGTCCTCACTGGACAACATCTTCTGCCCCCTCATCCAGCGTGACGCCAACGGCAATCTCGAATCGGTGATGACGCAGAAACTGAACCTGTCCCAGTACCTCACCCGGGGGATCGACTTCGGACTGAGCTACAGCCTGCCGCTCTCGCGGCTGGGTCTGGCCGACGATGCGGGCAAGCTGTCGATCGACGCCAATTACACCCGCCTCCTCAACCGTCGCTATACGCTAGACCCTACCGATCCCAACTCGATCACCGAGTACGCAGGCATCTTCGGATCGCCCAAGTGGAAGGGCGTGGTCCGCACAAGCTACTCGCGCGAGGGCATGGGCTTTACCTGGAGCCTGCGCCACTTCTCGCCGATGAAGGCCGCCACCACGATCACGCCGGACAAGTACAGCAAGATCTGGACGCCGAACGTGTTCTACAACGACTTCTCGGCCTTCGTGGCGCTGAGCGACAATATCGAATTGTCGGGCGGTCTCAACAATGCCTTCGATCGCAAGCCCCCGCGCATACCGGGTGCCGAGGCCGGCGGCGCCAACTTCGAACTGAGCTATCAGTCGGGCGTCTACGACGTGATCGGGCGCACGTTCTTCCTCAGCCTGCGCTTCCACCGCTGACCATCAAGCAGGCCCGGCTCCGTCTCGCCGGATCCGGGCCTGCCCTGAAAACCGGAGCAGATCGATGATCCTGTCCCCCGCATTCCGCCTTGCCCCATCCCTCGCCCTTGCGCTTCCGCTCTTCATCACCGCCTGTGCACATCCGCAACTCGGCGCTCCACCGGCTTCGCTCGGCCTCGATCCCTTTTACGCCAAATATGCCGATGCGGACGGTATCCCGGTGGTCTCTTCCGCGAAAGTGCCGGACCGTGCCCTGCTGCTCGCCCGCGATATCGTCCTTGCCGAGACCGCCGAGCGTCCCGACATCCGCCGCGAACTCGCCCGCAGCGGTGCGCGTGTCGGCGTCATGGCGATCGACGAAGGGACGATGGATCTTCCCGAACAGCGGGACTGGAAGAAACCCGCCGCGGACGATCCGCGCCTGACGCCTTGCGAACGCGCCAACTACGACAAGATCGCCGCCATGACCGATGCCGAGTACTGGAACAGCCGGGCACGGGGCATGGGCGGGCTCTACACTACCGGAGCGGCCGAGAACCTGCTGGCAGTGCCGGGGACGCGCTACTTCGGCGAGAACATCCTCGTCCACGAGTTTTCTCACAACATCCTGTCCGCAGTGGAACGGGCTGATCCCGCTCTCTACGGCCGCGTCGAGACGGCCTATCGCCATGCCCTGGAGCAGGGCTTGTGGAAGGGCGATTATGCCTCGGTGACGGTGCAGGAATACTGGGCCGAAGGTACGCAGTTCTGGTTCAACTCCAACAAGGCGTTCCGGGGGCCGGACTTCACGATCGTATCGGACAGGGACCTGCTCGCCTACGATCCGATGCTCTTTGCCGTTCTCGCGGAAGTCTATTCGCCCACGCACCGGATCGCCGCCGATGCCTTCCACGATCATCCGGCTCGCCTGGACTTGCCTCGTCCCGACTTGCCTAGGCGGTCGACAAACGGCTGCTGAGGCGTTCAGCTTTGCAGCAGTCGCCGCGAAAACGGGCGGTCAAGGGGTACGGGCTTATTTCACGGCCGTCTCGGGATGGGCGCGGAGGTATATCAGTGCATTGTACGTCGTGCGGCGAACGCTCTCCTCGAGGTCACCCGCGAGTTTCCGGGCAGCTTCCAATTGCTCTGGCGTGGCAGGTTCAGGCCGCTCCTGCGTCACATATCTGGTTGCCGCCTGAAGTATCGTTGCCCGATAGGAGCTGCACTCCTCTATTCCAGCATCAACGAGCGCATGTGCGTCCTGATCCGACCGGGCTTGTGGCATCACGGTATCGAAGACGCATTTCATCATATCCATCGACGGTTTCACATCCGGCTGCACGTTGATCGGCGGCCCTGGCGACTGCGCTGCGATGGCCGCGAGAAACGGAAGTACAAACTGATGCATAATCCTCGTATCCCGCGCAGGGCGCGGCAAAAAGTTGGCGTTGGCCAAGTAGGGCGGGTCAAGCTCTGTGAAAATCAGTAATTGAACACTGAATTTTTTACAACCCGAAAGCAGATAGCCGCTGCACGAGGCGATCAGGGCAAAAGGGCGGCGTTGACGATGCCGATCTTGCCCCGATCGTCATGAAAAACACGGCCATGTCATTCACGCCCCGAATGTGTCGCTTTCATTTGTTGCTCGAGCAGGCGTTGCGCATATCCGTTACCCCTGCTTCACAAAGCGAATGTCTTCCGACAGAAGCCAGCAGCCTTTACCTGCCTTGAAGACTAACCGCCCATCAGGCCCGGAATCCGACTGGTCGCCTGATGGATCGGACTGACGACGTTGCGTGTCGCCGGGCGTGCGGGTCCAATCGATAGTCGAGATGGTGTCGAGGTCGTCATGGACCTTTACATTGATGGGCGTGGAACCGGCGCTCTTGTCGCCACTCTCATCCGCTGAATACCACCGCACACCGTCCACCCGGATTGGAAACATGGTGTAATCCTTCGCGCTGATCTTGCGCGTGGATAGAACGCGGTGATCTCCGCCCCGAAGGGTATAGGCAATCGTGGGACTGCTGTAGGCTTGCCGGATTTCCGGCGAACTGACGAAGATTTCGACGAAGGAATCGAAATTCTGCGTCGCGCAGGCCTTGCCGATGTCTTCTTGCGCAGAGGAATCTGCAACAGAAGCCGCCGCGTCCTGCACAGCGATAGGCAAGCCAAGGCTCACTGCCCCTGCTAATGCCATCCGAGCGGCGCCTTTGACAAATAACCTCGTCATTTCAATCCTCAGGATACTGGCGCCAACTCTGCAGCGGAGCGAAGGGAAACGTTTTGCCCCGTGGCAGGGTTTGGCGGCCAGAAATGCGCGCCAATAGCTGAACCGGGCTGCGAATGAGGTGCATGTCAACAGCGATGCCGGCCTCGGCCAAGGCGGTTTCAAAGACGGAGGGCCTTAAAGGATAACTATGCCATTCCGGCAATTTTGCGGTTTCCAATCGCATCGCGGCACAATGAGTGTCCGGATTTCAATTTGCAATGCCAAGTTCCTGAGCTTCGAAGGCGCGGCGTGCTCCGTCAACCAGACCGCAGCTCAGGGCTGCACCGGAACACCTGCGAGCCAGAACCCGCGCACGATCCTGCCCGCCTACGCAATGGTCAACGCCTCTCTGGGGCTACGTCCCGCGCGACTACAGCCGCTACGACGGCGTTCGTTTCAACTACAACTTCTGAACGAGATCGCCGCCGCGCCACTCCTCCCGGCGTGGCGGCATCGCCTGGAGAGACGGGAACCTCGACGGGCATTGGGCAGGTCCCTCACGGACCGGTCCCTTTTTCATTCCGGCAACACCTCGATGCCCGAGACGATGGCCGAACCGACAACAGGTTTGAACGCGAGGTCGAGTTTGCCATCGGCCACCATCACCGGGATATCGCGGGTCAATGCCGTCCAGGCCGCCTTTGCCTCTCGGCGCACGTCGATCCGGGCCGCCTTGCGGCCTTCCGCCAAAACATCGAACTGCCGCGCCCCTGCGGCCAGCTTCTCGTCCGGCTCGAAGAAGTGGAGCCGGACCTTGTAGCGTCCGTTCGGGACCGGGATCGCATAGCTGAAGTCTCCTTCGCGCCAGCTTCCATAAGCCGCCTGGTTTTGCGTACCCAGCACCGGTCGCACCGGGCCGGGTTCTCCGCCGCGCGCCATCGATGGACGGTCGCGGAAATGCCCCGCGCCGCCCGTCGAGAAGACGTCAGAGCCCCAGAGCACGCCATCGCGCGCGCGCTGCTGCTCCAGGGTGCCCGCGCGAATGTGGTAAAGGCCGGGCTTACCCTCGAACGTCCAGACCACGGTGTCGGCAACCCGCTTGCCGTCACGCGTCCCGCTCGCTTCCAGCCGGTTTTCTCCCGGCGCCAACTCCACGCCGGTCCAGCGGCAGATGCCGGTCTCGCAGCGCGCTTCGCCAAGTGGCCTGCCATTCAAGGTCAGGCTGACCATCCCGGTATTGGCATAGGCCTTCACATCCGCCACCGGATAAGCCCGTGCCACATGCCGCCGCTCCGCCAGATGAAGCACCGGCTCGGGCGACCAGTTGGCCTTGTAGAGATAGAAGGCGTCCTTGCGGGCCTTGCGGTCGAAAGTGACAAGCCCCTTGTCGTTGGTGTCGGTAAGGTCGCCTTCCAGCCGCAACTCGTTCGAGAAGTCGAACAGGTTCCACACCCAGCTTGCCCAGACATAGGGCCGCGCGGCGATCTGTTTCCAGCTTTCCTCCAGCAGCCAGCTCTGGAATTCCTCGGGATGAGGCCGCCCGAAGGCGGCGATCGGGCCGCCCTGCGGGTCATCGGTATGCTGGGTCAGCGCGCCGCCTGCACCATATTCGCTGATCGAAATCGGCTGGCGCGGAAAGCGAGCGTGGAGCCGGTCGAGATCGCGGCCCAGAAGGTCCACGGTGTTGCCGTACCAGCCATGATAGCGGTTGTAGCCGATCACATCGGTGATCCCGGCCACGCTGTCGAGGCCGGGTTTGTTGTCCTCCACGATGGTTCCGCAACAATCTGCCAGCGTGGCGGGACGCAGCGGATCTTCGGCGTGAACCACCGCCTGCAATCGCTCCAGCAGCGGCCGCGCGTTGGACGTGCCGCGGCCCTTGGCGGCTTCGAGATTGACCTCGTTGGCGATCGACCAGACCGCGATCGAGGGGTGGTTGTACGCCTGTCGGATCAGTTCGCGCAGCTGCTGCTCGGCATTGGCGGCGAAAGCCTCGGTCGTCGTCTCGGAGTACCAGGGCGCGGAACGGTCCACGAGCGGGATCTCCGCCCAGACGACCATGCCCGCCTCATCCATCTGCCGATAGGCTTCGTCCGCATGCTGGTAATGGGCGAGGCGCACCGTGTTGGCGCCGATTTCCCTGATGATCGCGGTGTCTTCCGCAATGTCTGCAGGCGTGATCGCCCACCCCTTGCCGAGCCGGTCCTGATGACGCGAGACACCGTGCAGTGGAACCTGACGGCCATTGAGCCAGAACCCGGTCTGCGGATCGATCCGCATCGTCCGGATGCCCAGCGGCTGCTCGACTTCGTCCAACTGGCGTCCGGCGCGGTCGAGCAGGCGGACGCTCACGCGGTAGAGATAGGGATCGCGAAGCCCGTCCCACAGATGCGCATCGGAAACATCCAGCAGTGCCTCCACTTCCGTGCGCGCCGTCGATCCACTGCCGGCGGCAATGCCGAAGGGCGCCGCCGCGCGGGCCACCGCCGTGCCGTCGCGATCGAGGATCCGGAACTGCACTGTGCCTCTGGCGGTGCCCGGCAGGCCGTTTTCCAGCCGCGTCAGCACCCGCACGCGCGCCTTGCCTCCTTCGACCTTCGTGGTGCCGGCATAGATGCCCGGCCCGCCGAAATCCTCCATTGCGATGCGCAGCGGGCCGGTCACGATCAGCGAGGCGGGCCGGTAAAGGCCGCCGTACATCGGCCAATCGCCGTTCATCGGAATCACGTCTGCCGTCGGCGATCCCTTGTCCCGGGGCGAGCTGTTATCCACCCGAACGACCAACAGGTTGTCGCCCGTCGGCTTCAGCGCCTTGGTGGCATCGAAGCGGAAACCCGCAAAAGCCCCGGCGTGACGGCTGAGGTGGACACCGTTCACCCAGACGTCGGCAATGACGCTGGCGGCATCGAACTGCACCCAGACATGACGGTCTCCCAGCTTTTCCGGCGTCTGGAAGCTGCGGCGATACCAGCCCTGCCCCTTGACGTTCTGGTAATCCTCGCGCCGCTGCGCGGTGCCGCCCATGCGGTTCCAGTTGTGCGGCAGCGACACGCTTTGCCAGCCCGATGGATCGCTGACGCCGCCCTCCGCTCCGACGGGAAGATCGCCGAGATGAAAGGACCATTCCGAGGCGAGAGGAATCGCTTCTCGTGCCGCTGCCGGCGATAACCAACACATCAGCGACACCAGCGAACCCGCAGCGATTAGAGTGGCCCTGTTTGCTCGGGATCGGGATCGCATGACGTTCTCTCCAAACATTGGTCAGGTCACTCACGCCACCTCGGGCACGGTACTTGCCTTATTGACTGTCTATCCCATAATATGGAAATACCAACCACTAATTGGCATGTCTATTTGGTCAGATAAGCGGACGAAGAGCCGGTACCGGGAGAATGGGTATGAAAGCTGGAACGCTATCTGCTGCTGCGGTGGCGCTTGCGGCGTGCAGTGTCGCTACGGCTTTGCCTGTCAGTGCACACGATGCATCGAACGCGGTGCCGACGGCCCGCAAGACCTTCAGCCTGAACCGAGACTGGCGTCAACAGCTGGGGGACGTGCCGGATGCGGCAACCGTCCGTTTCGACGACTCCGCTTGGAAACCGGTGACCTTGCCCAACGCCTTCAACGAGACCGAAGCTTTCGCACACGACATCAAGGATCTCTCCACGGGGATCATCTGGTATCGTAAACGGTTTACATTGCCGGTCGCGGATATCGGCCGCCGCGCGTTCCTTGAGTTCGAGGGCGTGCGCCAAGCAGCAGAAGTCTTCGTCAACGGTAAATCGGTAGCTCTCTCCGAAAATGGTGCCATGGCGTTCGGCGCAGACATCACCGATGCCCTGGTCGCGGGCGACAACATCATTGCCGTGCGCGTCGACAACGACTGGCGCTACAAGGAGCGCGCGAGCGGCAGCGGCTTCCAGTGGAACGACCGCAATTTCAATGTGAACTACGGCGGCATCACCAAGAACGTGAAGCTGCACCTCACCGGCGCGCTTCATCAGACCCTGCCGCTGATGGCGGGGCTCGGCACGACCGGGCAATATGTCTGGGCCGACGCGTTCGACTTGCCGGGCAAGGCCGCGACGATCCACGCGGAAACCCAGGTGCGCAACGACGATCGACGCGCACGACACCTGGCCTATCGCGTCGAAGTGCGAGCGCCCGACGGTACCCGCGTGGCCGCGCTCGATGGCGGTTCGCATGATCTCAAGCCGGGCGAGACAGCGATCCTCAGCGCCTCTGCGCGGCTCTCCGGGCTTCAGTTCTGGAGCTGGGGCTACGGCTATCTTTACACGGTCACGACCGTGCTCCTGGAAAACGGTAAGGCCATCGACAGTGTCGATACCGTCACCGGCTTCCGGCAGACCGCCTACGACCACGGCATGATCCGCCTGAACGGGCGCATCATGCAGGTCCACGGCTATGCCCAGCGCACCTCGAACGAATGGCCCGCCGTGGGCGTCTCGGTGCCGCCCTGGCTCAGCGACTTCTCCAATGCGCTGATGGTGGAAAGCGGCGGCAACATGGTGCGCTGGATGCACATAACCCCGTCAAAGCAGGACATTGAATCTGCTGATCGGGTCGGCCTGCCCCAGGCCATGCCGGCGGGCGATTCCGAAAAAGACGTGACGGGCAGGCGCTGGGAACAGCGCAAGGAAGTGATGCAGGGCGCCATCGTCTACAACCGTAACAACCCGTCCATCCTTTTCTACGAATCCGGCAACAACGCGATCAGCGAAGCCCACATGGCCGAGATGAAGACGCTGCGCGACACATACGACCCTCACGGCGGCCGCGCGATCGGCGCGCGGGAAATGCTCGACAGCAAGATCGCCGAGTATGGCGGCGAGATGCTCTACATCAACAAATCCGCCCGGATTCCCATGTGGTCGATGGAGTATTCACGCGACGAGGGTGCCCGGCTCTATCAGGACGCGTTCACAGCGCCCTTCCACCCGGACGCCCCCGACTACAACCGCAATCAGGACAGCCACGCCATCGAGAACGTCCGGCGCTGGTACGAATACTACCGAATGCGGCCGGGCACCGGGGAACGGGTGAGTTCCGGCGGCGTCAACATCGTCTTTTCCGACACCAACACCCACCATCGGGGCGACAACAACTACCGCCGCTCCGGCGAAGTCGATGCCATGCGCTTGCCCAAGGAAGGGTTCTTCGCGCACAAGGTCATGTGGAACGACTGGGTCGACAGCACCACGCCTGCCACCCATCTCATCGGCCATTGGAACTATGCACCGGGTACGAAGAAGGACATCCACGCCGTCTCCAACGGTGAGGATGTCGAACTGCGCATCAACGGGCGCTCACTCGGCAAAGGCGAACGCAGCGAGGGCTTCCTGTTTACCTGGCACGGCGTCGCGTGGGAGCCCGGCAAGATCGAGGCGGTCGCCGTGCATTCCAGTGGCGCTCGTTCGCAGGACATGGTCGAAACCACCGGCCAGCCCGCATCCCTGCGGCTGACGCCCCACACCTCGCCCCGAGGCTTCGTGATGGACGGCGCCGATCTGGCGCTGGTCGACGTGGAAGTCCTCGATGCGCAGGGTCGACGGGTCCCGACTGCCGGCAACCTCATCCACTTCTCCCTCGAAGGCCCGGCCGAATGGCGCGGCGGCATCGCCCAGGGCCGGGCAGACAACTACATCCTGTCTGCCGAGCTGCCGGTGGAAGGCGGGATAAACCGGATTCTCCTGCGCGGCGGAAACCGGCCCGGTGCCATACGCCTCAAGGCCAGCGCCGCAGGGCTGAAAGACGCCGCGATCGCCATTCGCGGGGTTCGCGCCTCGCCCCTGAAGGGCGGGCTTACGCCCGACCTTCCCGGCAGTGCGCAAGCCGGGCTGCTGACACGCGGTCCCACCCCAGCAGGCTCCTCCTACCGCCAGAGCCGCACGACGCTGATCCCGGTCACCGCAACGGCAGGCGCTGCGCAGGATCAGGCGGCCGCAAGCTGGGACGACAACGAACTGTCGCGCTGGTCCAGCGACGGCTCACCCCGGAATGCCTGGATCGAATACCGCTTCGCTCAAAACGAGACGATCAGCGAGATCGACACGAAACTCATCGGCTGGCGATCGCGCAGCTATCCCTTGCGAGTGAAGGTCGACGACCGGACGGTCTGGGAAGGCGAGACCGAGCGGCAACTGGGCTACGCCCGCATTTCCTTTCCCCCGACCCGCGGGACCAGGGTGCGCATCGAAATGACCGGCCCGGTTGCCGACCGCGACGCCTTCGGCAACGTTGTCGAACTCGATACCGCGCGCAAGGCCGGCGACACCGGCGCCGACGAGATCCCCCCGGGCTGGAACCTCGCGATCAGCGAAATCGAATTTCACGGCCCCGTGGCGCCGGAAGGAACGAGATGACGAAATCGCTTGCCATGAAAGGTACCTTCCCACGGAGCGTGGGGCCTTCACTCGCTGATCCACGATGTCAGCATTACTGAACATAACCGTCCTACAATCGGCGAAGAACATGGATTTCTGCGCCTGAGTGAAAGCTGACAGGATTAAGGTGATGGCATTGATCTACTGGCATACAGGCGCGCTGCTTACGCTTTCCTGCCTTGCGCATCCGGCACACGCACAAACACCGGGACGCTATGACGCTATCCATTCAGGCACGCCTTGGTTCGATCAGCGCGGCGTTCCCGTCAGCGCCCATGGCGCGGGCATCATCAAGGACGGCGACACGTATTATCTCTTTGGTGAAGCGCACGAGGACATGACCAATGCCTTTGCCGGGTTCAACTGCTATTCCTCCAAAGATCTGGTAAACTGGCGTTTCGATAAAATCGCGCTGCCAGTGCAACGATCTGGACCACTGGGGCCGAATACTGTCGGCGAACGGCCCAAGGTAATGCGATCACCCAGTTCTGGCGAATATGTGATGTTCATGCACGCAGACGCGATCGACTATCGCAGGCAGTTCGTTGGCTTCGCTACCGCAAAAAACGTCACCGGCCCGTACACCTTCCAAGGCCCCCTGCTGATCGACGGCAAGCCGATCAGGAAGTGGGATATGGGTACATTCCAGGACAGGGACGGGGCCGGCTATATACTGCTGCACGGGGGAGACATCTACCGTCTGGCCGACGACTACAGAAGCGTTCGAGAACATGTCAACGCGGCTATGGCGAATGGATTTGAATCGCCAGCGATGTTCCGCAAGGGCGACATCTATTATTTCCTGGGATCGCACCTGACGGGCTGGGAGCGAAACGACAACTACTATTACACGGCGAGATCACTACGCGGTCCTTGGGTTCGTCAGCGATCGATTGCGCCAGAAGGGGCGCTGACCTGGAATTCGCAAGTCAGTTTCGTGCTCCCGGTCGAAGGCTCCCGCGATACGACCTTCATGTTCATGGGCGACCGATGGTCATATCCGCGCCAGGCGAGCGCCGCCACCTATGTGTGGCAACCGCTAAAGGTGGACGGCGACAACTTGTCCATGCCTGCATATCGTGACGCCTGGCGGATCGACATGGCAACCGGCACCGTCCGTCCAGGACCAGCTCAGAGCGAAACGATTACCGCCTCAGACCCGCGCGTGCACCTCGTGGGCGTCTGGCAGCAGGCGGCAAAGAGCAAGCGAGGCCCGATCACGACGGTTGACAGGAAAGCGTCCCTATCTGTTGCCTTCACCGGCACTCAGGCCAGCTTACACAGTTTGGCACGTCCCGATGGCGGCTATGCACGCATCATCGTGCGCAACAGTCAAGGCGATGAGGTGCTGTCATCGACGACCGACATGTATTCAAAATATCCCGTGTCGAGCGTCAAGTTCGTCACCCCGTTGCTACCCCGCGGTAGCTACACCCTGCAAGTCTCGGTTGTTGGCGATAGCTGGTATTGGGTGAATAAAAGGGGTGAAAGGTCCGGGAGCGAGGGCCATACAATCTCGTTCGAACGCCTTCGCGTACGCAAATAGGAAATGCAGCCACTTCGGCCGCTAATGATTTCCCAAATTACTGATCTTAGCGACAGCGCAAAGGCTGATGTACCTCGGCCGGCTGTCAAAAGCCCTCGATCAGTCAGCAAGTGACCGGGTCACGCCTATCCTCTTTCGTTACCGCGAATGTTCTTGGCCAGCAATATAGTCTACGACCTTTCGGCAGATATCGAGCGAGACGGGACGTTCACTGGCTTGATCGGGAACGACTGGGTTTGGGTCGCCAGCTGCCGTAACCAGACAGTTCACACCTGGGCATCGGGATATGGCGTCTGAGCGACCACAAAGGATCGATACTTCCTTATCTGTCTAGACATCAGCCTCCAGAAAGGCCCTGATCGCACCAGCGGCTCGCGGCCAGGCCGCTTCTTCCTCCAGAACCAGATGGTTCCGGGTATCGAGTTGGACAAATTGGGAATCCGGAATGGCGGCGGCCAACTCTCGTCCTGAGGCAAACGGAATGACCGCATCCTTTTCCGCATGAAGCACCAGCGTGGGTCTTGCCACCTTGGGCACCAGGTCTCGGACATCGATCTTGCCGAATGCCTCCTGAAGTCGGACAGCATTTTCGGGCGAGGCGGAAATCCTTTGCAACTCGTTGAACCAATCGGCAGCCGGCGGCGGCATGTCGGGAAAGAACAGCGATGTGAACATCTGT
>NZ_DAISLT010000029.1:5555-13309 GCF_036820275.1 Novosphingobium sp. | reverse complement strand
GTCGAAACGCGGCATTGTTCCGGCCCCAACCCGTCCCGGTCAAGGTGATCATGGCCCGGCGCATCGCCACCTCTTCGGGCGTGTCGCGCAGTTCCCATCCCAGCGAATAGCCTCCGTAGAGTACCAGCTTGCGAACCCGCTCCGGGTTGCGGACCGCATAGGCGATCGCCACGCTGCACCCTTGCGAAATTCCGAACAGATCGAAGCGCTCCAACCCAGCCGCATCCACCACGCTGGAAAGATCGTCGACGAAAGCCTCGAAGCCGATATCGCGGACATTCCAGTCGGACAGTCCGTTGCCCCGCTCGTCATAACGGAACAAGGTGCGATATTGCGCCAGATTCCGGATCCAGTGGCTCCACACCGGACTGTCGAAATCGTGTTCGAGATGGTTGAGCCAATTGGCCGTCTTCACAAGAGGAGGGCCGCTCCCGACGCTCGAATAGGCAAGGCCGGTGCCATCCCTTGCCGTGCAGAAACGCACCTGTTGATACAGCGCTTCGCTGGGCGCGACGGCAGTAGTTCCGGCTGCCGGTCCGATCGGGCCGCGCAGTCCGTTTGGAATGATGATCTCTGCCGCATCGAGCGCTCTTACTGCCGCTCCGCGTTGTTGCTCAGCCTCTTGCACGCGCCCGCTTGAACGCAGCAGGTCGATCACGGCGGTACGGGCAAGAGCGTCGTAAGGGTCAAGCTCGCACCAGCGACGCGCGAGTGCGAGGGCCTGCGTACGCTTCTCGTCCTGCTCGGCAAACCGTCCGACCAGTTCGCGCAGGATCGTCACCTGCCAGCGCCGCGTATCCTCGCGCATCGCCACGAGCCACGCCTGGAAAGCCTCACTGGCGCGGATTTCGGCGCCTTCGAGGAACTCTCCTTCCTGCGGGATACAGGCCTCCAGCAACTCGGCCTTGATCGTGCGGACATCGGCGCCGGCCAATTCGCGCAGGCGGAACCAACCCCCTTCGATATCCGAGCCATCCAACGATACGTTCTCTCCTTCCGCGATCAGCCGGACACGATGGGCATCGTCGACCAGCGGACGCAGCTTGGAGAGGCTCCAGCGCAGCGCACCCCGAGGATCGTCGGGAACCTCCCACAGCAGCGAACACAAGTGCTCGCGCCGGACCGGTCTGTTGGCGACGGCCAGATACGCCAGCAAAGCCCGCGTCTTGCGTGAAGACGGAAGCGACACCGTTTGCCCCTCGCGCCTGAGCACCAGGGGACCGACGAGATCAAGGGCAATCCGCTCCTTCATCCACCCTCCATCGGTCGCGCTGCCGATCGCCCCACCTGCGCCACCTTGCCGTGGTAAATTATCAGATGCGGCTTCAAACGCCAATTTCCACGCCGCCTTCCACGCCGGTTCCCACGCTGGGGCCCGACAAGGATCCCACCGGCCCAATCAAGGGCAGCGGGATTAGAGTGAAAGGCACATACTCATGAACAAGTCTCTCCATGCATTCGCACATAGCTTTGCCCTCGCAGTGCTCGCGGCGCTGACTTCCAGCTTCGCCGTCAGCACGGCCGTTGGCCCGATCGTGCTGGCCTGACCGCAGGCGCGGCCCATTACCGGAGGCAATCCCCATGTACCGAACGTTCTCATACGACGGTGTGCTCGCAGCGTCGCAGCGGGCAACCTGGCAGCTCGACGACGTGCTGCCGCCCGATGCCGAGCTTGACTTCAGCCGCCCGTTCCTCCCCGAAGCGCTGGCCCGAACCGCGCATTCCGGCCTCGCGTCAGGCGAGTGCCTGGTGCTCAACCAGATACGGGGGCACGAATATCTGGCCCTGTTCGGGCTGGTGGAGGAGTTCATCCTTCCCTTCGTGCTCGATCATGCCCGCCCGCTGCTGAATGGCGACGACCACCGCGTCCGCGCGCTTCTGCAGTTCGCAGGAGAGGAAGCGAAGCATATCCATCTGTTCCGGCGCTTTGCGGCAACCTTCACGCGCGGCTTTAGCGAGCACTGCCCCGTGATCGGGCCGGCCGAGGACATCGGACGCGCCGTCCTCGCGCATCGGCCGCTCTCGGTGGCTCTCGCCATCCTGCACATCGAATGGATGACGCAGGCCCACTACCTCGAATCCGTGCGTGGCGATCGCGAGATCGAAGCGCGATTCAAGAGCCTGCTGCGCCATCACTGGATGGAGGAAGCGCAGCACGCACGGATCGATGCTCTGATGGTGGAGGCCTTGGCCGAGAATCTAGCCGCTGCCGACATCGAGGCCGGCTTCTCCGGCTATCTCGATATCATTCGCTTCCTCGACGGCGGGCTTGTCGAGCAGTCGAAAATGAACATCGCCGTGCTGGAAGGGCGGGTCGGAGCACTGCCCCCTGCCGCTCGCGACGATCTCACCCGGCAACAGTATCAGGCATCGCGTTGGACCTTCCTGGGTTCGGGCATGGCCCATCCACGATTTCGCCAGACGCTTGCCAGGCTCTCGCCCGATTTCATCGATCGGTTGGACGAGATCGCGCCCGCTTACTGCTGAAAACTCAATAAATAGAAGGGAAAGTACCATGGAAAATGTCGTCAAGAATCCGATCGTCAACGGTATCGACCTCACCGCCCTGAGTGAGGTTGCCGCTGCCATTCAGGCGGACCCAGACCAGGGCTGTGTCGGTTTCTGCGTCAAGACGCGCTGGACTGGACGCACGCGCAGCGAATCCCTGATCGAAAGCTACGAAATGGCGGGCAAGCGAATTGACCGTCGGTTCAAGATCGTGGCGGACGAGCCAGAGGAACTGCTGGGAACGAACAGCGCACCTAACCCCCAGGAACTCCTGATGTCCGCGCTCAATGCCTGCATGACCGTAGGCTACGTGGCGCAGGCGGCTGTGCGTGGCATAGAGCTGGATATGCTGGAGATCGAAACCTCGGGACAATTGGACCTGCGTGGCTTCCTCGGGCTCGACGATGCGGTGCCTCCAGGCTACCGGCAACTCGACTATACCGTCCGCCTCGCTGGGAATGGCAGCACGGAGCAGTTCCGAGACATCCACGAGGCTGTCATGAAAACCTCCCCGAATTTCTTCAACCTCGCGCAACCGATTTGCATGAATGGGCGCATCGAAGTCATCGATGTTGATAGCAAGGAGGCCCTATCGTGAAAATTCTTGGCTGTGGGCCGCTCATACGCGGCACACGGCCACTCCTTCTCGGTAATCGCCGGAATCTACTGTCCACACCTGAGGATCTAATATAGGCGTTTGAATCGTAACAAAGGGTCGGGTGCGATGGGCAGGGCCTGGGGACAAAGCGGCCGCTGCAGAGGCCGATCGCCCCCCGAAATCGGCCTATCATTGATACGTCAGATTATGACTAGAACCAGGACATTTCCACGTGACATGCGTGATCCTCGCCTGAATTTCGCTATTTCGTCTGGTGGATCGCCCCCCCCCTATAGAAGAAATCATGCTTGAACTATTTAGAGCCATCCTCTCTTCTTGAGGAACTCTTCGACAGATGGTCTTTCCTTGGTCAGGTGTATTCGCAATTTCTGGCCGCTAGTGGAAATTCTGATCACCTTCGGTCGTATCGCTCCTGAACAGAGCCTGCTGTCCCAACGGGACCAATTCCTGGACAAGCCTTACAACGAAACCCACCTTGTCGAACTGATTCGTCAGCTCCTTGGTCGGGACTGACCGACCGTGAAGCAGATTTCGTGTCTGAAATTCAGTCTGTTGCTTAACACTGGGATCCTGCCAGAAGGCGTGCTACCGACAACAGGCTGATGTCGTCCTAAACGAGTATGGGCCGATTTCATGGCTACCCTGTTCCTTTAGGTGCTGCAAAAGCGCGCACTATGCCGCGTTGGCGTAGTTTTTTCCGTAACGCGGACAAGGAAGCATCAATGATTACTGGAACCGTAAAATTCTTCAACGCTGACAAAGGTTACGGCTTCATCGCTCCGGAAAGCGGAGGCGACGATGCCTTCGTCCACATTTCGGCCGTGGAACGTGCCGGGATGAGCACGCTCGAGAAAAATCAGCGGATATCGTATGAACTCGAGACGGATCGTCGCGGAAAGACCTCCGCCGTCAATCTCCAGTCGGCCTGATTTCGATCGCCGAGCATTAATTGCGAGGAAGCGTGATAAAAGGCATGCTTCTTCGCCACCACTGAACTTCAGCGAATAAGGAAAGCTTGATGGCAGGATACAAGGAGCCGGGCATAGAGGCACGGCAAAAGTCCGCGGCGGAAGCGCGAGCCAAAGCGCTGGCTAGATTGAAGGCCAAGCCGCCGATCGACCCTGCCGTTCAGGCCGAGCGCCTTGCCAAGGCGAAGGCCAGAGATGAAGCGCGAGCGGAAAAGCAGCGAGCGGCACGGCAAGCTCGCGAAGAGGCAAAGGAACTCAAGGCTAAACTCGCAGCCGCCGCCGCGCCGCCTACCGAGGCGGACCGTAAGGCAGCCCGCGATGCGCGCTATGCCGCACGCAAAGCACGCAGCAAATAATCTCCATGTCGACATCTCGTGCGCTTGCTCACGGTGCCGACCGGTGAGCGTGTCAGCGTCCGACCTTCTTCCCGAAGACGAATTGATCGACGTTGCGCATGTGCCAAACGGCGACCGCTTGCGCTTGGTCCGAAATGGCGATGATTTCCTCATTCTGCTGGATCAGCACGAGTTGATGAGCACGGATCTTCATGCCTCGGAGGAAGCCTTGGCCCGGATGACGTGCGAGCGCCTCGGTGTTCGTACCGATCCGCAGCTGCTTATCGGCGGGTATGGCATGGGCTTTACCCTGCGCGCTGCGCTTGCCGCACTCGGTGACGATGCCTGTGTAACGATCGCAGAGATCGTTCCGCAAATCATCGACTGGGCACGCGGACCAATGCATGCCTGGACCGCAGGTTGCCTTGATGATCGCCGGGTTCACCTTGTCCAGGACGATGTCGCCGTGCTGATCAGCGCGGCATATGGAGCCTACGACGCTATTCTCCTCGACGTGGACAACGGCCCGGAAGGGCTCACCCGGCGAATGAACGACTGGCTCTACTCCCCCAAGGGCCTTGCAGCGGCAATGGATGCACTGAAGCCCGAAGGAATTCTGGCGATATGGTCAGCTTCGCCTGATATGGAGTTTGCCAATCTGTTGTCACAGGCCGGCTTTGTCGTAACCGTAGTCCCTGTTGAGGCCAAGGCTGACGATATGCCGGACGCCGATGAGCTGGAATACGTCATTTTGTTCGCTCAGCGCCCCTAGCACGATGACCGTTGCAAGGATCGCTCGGCCCTCATTGTCGGTTACGCGTTCCTTCAGAAGCTATTGCCGGAATTACAAAACGTTAATCCAAGCTAATGCTCTAGACGCGCTAGCGTGCCTACAAAGGGAGTTGATAAGCCGGGTCGCAACGCCGCTAATGGGTAAACGCTGGATGCGAGAGCTTACATGGGACGACGGATAGACGATCAAGTATCGAACCTGGAGCGTGTAGTCCTCGAATTCGAGGGCGCGCAATTCGCGACACGCCACCTTCTGGCCGCTTTGCTCTCAAGGCTGGACAGCCACGAGGCGGAAGAATGTTTGCGAGAGTTACAGCGCACCGGGCGCGAGCACGGGATTGAACTCGGCGAGACGCGCCTGACCGGTTCCCTGGATGAACTTGCCGCCGTAAAAGTCGCCATTCAGAGTGGGACGAACCGGCCTGTACCGCCATTACGCGTTGTGAGCTAAACCGGATAATATCTCGCCGCGACGACATCCGATCCTGTCAAAATAGCCCCCGCGGCCTTTCAGTAGGCCGCGGGGCAAGACTGGGTCGTCTTAACGGGCGCTATGTCGGTCGAGTTGCTTGCGGCAAGCCAAACCGTGGCGCCAACCATGCGATACTACCTAAAAACTCGCGAACTCGCAGTACAATTTTTTAACGAAAGCTGTCCAATTGAGGGATTCTGAGAAATTATGAACGCAGTTGGGCTGCTCGATAGCTGCCAAACTTGTGAATGACCGATCTCGGCGTGATCTGACATCGCCGCAGATACATTGGAACTTCCTAAGCTGGTCGCGAGCTGCCGGAACCGGACGGTCTGAACCTGGAGGCCGGAATCTTTTCGCTGAGCGTCTCATAAGGGGCGAACCACTACAGGGCACGCTGGGCGGCATCATTGTCATCTGGATCCGGCGCTCTCGCCGATGCCTTCCATTTCAATTACCGGGCTCATCGCGCTGTCCGCGTGGCGCCATTGCGGGTTTGTGACCCGGGTTGTAGTTCGTGGCTGGATCGTGATCGAGACGACCGGGCTTGTGGCTGATACGGGAACCAACTTTCTCCCCCTCGAGAATATCTGCTAAGCGTCCAACATGTCTCAGGATCTCTCACCACTGGTGTCGAAAGCGCTGCAGTTCGCCTCGCACGCTCACAACAGCATTGATCACCGACGCAAGTACACAGGCGAGCCCTACATCAATCACCCCATTGAAGTGATGGAGATTGTCCGAAGCATCCCGCACACTGACGAAATGTTGACTGCGGCGCTGCTGCATGATACGATCGAGGATACCCCAACAACCCGAGAGGACATCGCGCGCGAGTTCGGAGAACCCGTCGCTGCGCTGGTTATGGAATTGACCGATCAGTGCCATGAAGGCAACCGCGCTGCACGCAAGGCTGCGGAAGCTGTACGCCTCGGCACCATCTCACCCGAAGCACAAACCGTGAAACTCGCCGATTTCATCAGCAACACGCAATCAATCGTTGTGGGCAGTCCTGGGTTCGCCAAGGTCTATCTCCGCGAAAAGCTGCAGGTCCTCGCCGTCATGACCGAAGGCAATCCCAACCTGTATCGTCAGGCCATGGCACTGATCGAGGATGCCAAGACGAGCATAGGCTTCCGTCCGTGAAGTGATCTGTTCTATTGCCAGTGCTTCGAATTTCTCAACTAGCTCAGCTTCCTACGGATTCATCGCCAAACACGGCGATCTCACCCATCTGCGGCTGAAGACCGTCTGCACCTGAGAGCGCATAATTGGCTGCTGAGCGACCGGGAAGGGTCGCGCCTGCTCCGAAGCATTTTACCTTTGGCCGTCAGGGCGACCAGAGATATGTCATGGGATTATCACAGCTTGATCCCGCCGCTCGCGAGCGGATATCATGGAACGCCGGTCGCAATGTAGGTGCGAAGCGAGCGCTCAAACTTCATCAAACATGGGCGATCCATTTCGTGCTCGATCAGCAGGGACGAGTCCGGGACAGTCCCTTTTGATCTCGCGATCGATAGCAAGCTTAGCGGGTTCGCTATGGCTGGTGACATACACGATCGGCAGGTTGGGAAGGGCCGTACTTTGAGAAGGCGCATGTTTGCAGACCTTCAGTTAGGGGTAGCTGCGCACCAGCGCCCGCCGCAAAATCTTGTCCTCCAGCGAATAATAAAGCCAAATGGCGTCTCCAACCGTCAGGCAAGAGGCCGCAAAGGCGATGTCCGTTGCATCTCGGCTCTTCGCAGGGGGCGGCATAATGAGCGGTTCGAGCCCGCGACCGGTCACCCTGCTGAAATCGGGAGCAAAGCTGATCCAGCCGATCCGCCACCGGGCATCCATCGTTGCGCCATTGTAGAACATCACCGGGTCGCGCCCGCTCTGCTGGACAATCGGCCCGGTCGAGAGATGCCAGTTGTCCCAACTGTCTTCGCGGATGGGAAAGGGGTCGTCGGCAACGGTCCACGGCCCCTCTACGGAAGGCCCCACCGCCATACCGACCCGCGAGGCATTGTCTTTCGCATATTCATAGAACAGCCTGAAGAGACCATCCGCACCCT
>NZ_DAISLT010000029.1:0-5545 GCF_036820275.1 Novosphingobium sp. | reverse complement strand
CCGCACCCTGCGCGAGTGTCGCCTCCTTGATGTTACCTTCGCCCTCCGGGGCTTTGAGCATGACCCGCTGCTCGTGAAGATCCGTGAGCTTCGGGCCTTTGGCGACCAGCAATGCCCCCTGCCGCCGCGCGGCGTCGACGCCGGTGTAGAAAACGAGGTAAGCGCCGTCTTCGCCTCGCACGACAGTCGGATCCTCGCACCCGCCGGCATCGTCGCGGCTGGGCCCCGGTGTAATCGCGGGTGCATCGTGCATCCGGAAACACCGCCCATCCTCTGAAATCCCGCCCCATATGACTCCGGTCGGGTCGCTTGGTCCCAACGGATTGGGCAGCACGCGAACCAACAGGCGATATTTCTCACCCTCGGTCCAGACGAAGGGGCTCATCAGATCGTAATGGGCAAGCCGGCCCTCTGACCCGGCAATGTCGATCGTCACCTCCTGCAGGTCCTCAACGGCATAAGCGACCATGAGTTCAGGCTCCCTGGGCGGCGGTAAGTGACAGCGCTCCGTCGATAGTCACCGTCGTCCCGGTGATGTAATCTGCAGTGGGTGAAAGCAGGAACAGGATGAGATCGGCTACCTCCTCCGGCATGCCGGCTCGCCCCCAGGGAATCGCGGCCTCTTTGCGCTGCAATTCCTGGGGGTTATCGAGCGCACTCTGGTTCATCGGTGTGAGGATCATACCCGGTGCGATGCCGTTCACCGCAATATGCTTGGGTGCGAGTTCGAGGGCGAGCGTGGCGGTGAGCTGCGCCAAGCCACCTTTCGCGGCGTCATAGTCGGCCCCGCCGGGGCGCGGCGCGCGTTCGTGGATGGAAGAGACGTTGACGATGCGGCCACCGCGCCCCGCACTTTCCAGCGCGCGAACCATGCGACGACAGCTAAGAAACGGGCCGTAAAGATCCACGCGGATCATTCGGTCAAATTGAGCCAGTGCCATATCACGAAGCATGACGCCGGACATGTTCAGGCCAGCCGAATTGACGAGGAGATCGACCTTTCCAAACCGTTGTTCGGCGAAATGGAACAGAGCCTCCACGGCCTGCTCGTCGCTTACGTCCGCCCTCACCGCGGCGGCTTTGCCTCCGCCATCGACGATAGTCGACGCAGCCTCGTTGGCAGCCACGGAATCCGAGAGGTAACCAAGCACGACCGGCACACCGGCTCTGCCCAGCTTTATTGCCGTGGCGCGACCGATGCCGGATTCGCCGCCCGTCACGATCGCAACCGAGGCGTTATCGAATGAAATGTTGAAATACGCCATGCGATTTAGAACGCTTCACGGCGCCCTGAGTGCCTAAGGGCCCCATAGGAACTGGATTATTGCATGGCATGGCATGGCATGGCATGGCGCGCCATCGCCCTAGGTTGGTCGGCATTACGCATTGAAGATAAGGGGATTTTGCTCTCCCGGGCACCCTCGGGCGATTTTACTATCACTCCGAAGTGAAAATGAGGCTCTTCCGTCCTGCCCGGGTTAACCTTCAATTCGACCAAGCCATATTCGGTGAAAGGCCATTTATCGAGCGCGGGGCCTGAGGGCCTAGACGGAGGGTGCCCAGATGTGGATGCCAAGTACGATCAAGCAATGACGAACCTATCAAGCGCGCTCTTTCAACACGTCACGTAGAACGAAGGTTGTGCACATGCGCTTCATACCCGGTAGTCTTTCAGCCAAAGTCCGCCGGAGCGTCTCGAAGCTCTCGAGACCATGTGCCTGAACTCGCAAGCGGTAGGACATGTCGTGGGTCACGAGCAGGCACTCGCGCACCTCAGGACAACGGCGCACCGCCTCTTCGAAACGCGCGCGGTGATCACAAGCTTGATGATCGAGGCAAATATCTACCATCACGTCGATCATACGATCGCCCCGAGTCCCATCACGAACCAGTGCCCAAGATGGAATCTGTTCCCGACACTTGGCGCACGTCGGGCGAAGTGACCTTGACGACCGTAAGATTGCGGCCGCGACCGTTACGATCCGGCCAGGAGATGGCATGGCCTTGCCGCAGCCCAATCAATCCAACTCCAACAGGAGTGAGGATCGATATCCGATTTGCAGCGATGTCCGCTTCACCAGGGTAGACCAGGCGTACGGTCCGGCATGAACCATTCCCCGCGTCCAGAAATTCAACGAGGCAGTTCATCGACACCGTGTGAGCGGGAAGCGCACCAGCACGGTGAATTTGCGCACGCTCCAACTCCTGGAGAAGGAGTTCTGCGACCGCCGGAAAACGATGCCCAGCAGACAGCGCAAGGTTGATGAAAGTCTCGGCCTCATTGTCAATGAGATGAATCGGCGGCCGATTGGCCACCATCTTGATATTCATGATACTGGCTATCCCGCAAGAGAGAGGCAGCTGGACAAAGCAGCGCCCGTTTTCTTGACATCCCCGGGCCTGGTGCGCGCGGCACCGAACCCGGGGCTAGTTGCCTGCGAGAAGCTGCCCCCCGTGATGGGCGAACCGTATGAGGCGAACGAAGCCGTGCATCGCATCAGCATGCCCTGATCAAGCGACCTCGTCAAATGGGTCGCATTCGAACCTTCACCCGCGCAGGTAAAGACAACGAAGGGGCTAGATGCTAGGCAGTGTTCATGTTGTCCATTTTCTCCTCGAGAAAGCCCGAAATCGCGATCGACTTCGGCACCGCAAATGTTCGCATCGTTCATCGCTCCGAAGGCATCCTGTTCGATGAACCATCACTTTGCTGCTTCACTGGCCCGGCGGGCGCAGAGCAACTTCTCGCAGCCGGGAAGAGCGCCCGGGCAATGGTGGACCGGACGCCTGACCACATGCGGATCAAGCGTCCGCTGCGGCGCGGAGTCCTGCAGGATATCGACGCCGCCACTCACATGCTGCGTTACGCGCTGCGGAGTTCAATGGGACGTACGCGCTTGGGCGGCACGGGCGTCCTGATCGGAGTACCTGCCGATGCCACGCAGGCCGAGCGAGCGGCCCTTGTTACTGCGGCGAACGATGCTGGAATCGGCTCGGTCAGGCTCACCCCTGAGCCGCTGGCGGCTGCGATCGGCGCGCAGCTTCCCATCGAGCGTCCTACAGGTACAATGATCGTCGAATGCGGCGCCGGTACGAGCGAAGTGGCCGTCATTTCCCTCGGCGGTATTTGCCGGACCCGTTCGGTACGTGTCGGGGGAGCATCATTGGCTCGTGCCATCGCCGACGACCTGCACCTGCGGCACAAATTGCTCATTGGCGACCTCACCGCAGAGCGCATCATGGAAGAGTATAGCGACCGCTCGCAAAGCACGGAGCGTTCGGCATCCATTGAAGTCAGGGGGCGCAGCCTGCGCACCCAGCTGCCAGCCGTCCTTTCGCTTTCCTGCGAAGAACTGGATATCGTTGCGGAAAAGCATTTCCGCGTCATTATCGAGGCCGTGCGACAGCTTCTCAGCGAAACTCCGCCGGAACTCAGCCATGACATTCTAGTGGACGGGGTAGTTCTGACTGGCGGCGGAGCACTTTCTCCTCTGCTTGCTTCGCTGATGTCCAACGAAACCGGTCTTTCAGTGCGCACGGCCGCTGACACGCGCGAATGTGTCGTTCGGGGTCTGCAGGCCATCCTATTGCACTGAGAGGTGGAATAGCGGATTGGCTTGTCCAGATATTCTCTTAGGATGGTCGCTGAAACCGGCGATGCCCGCCAACAAAGCAGATGTAGGGCACCTTATTTCGGTTCCCTGATAGCTGCCCTCGGTTAACCAAATTACGCACAAACCTGAACAGTCGGCGTGAGGACAATCCGGTCTTAGACATGCAGGCCCGGGAGCGACGGGTTTCGACATTGACCCCTGTCCCAGTTCTGCCACCGGCCAGAACGAGAGATCCGGCACTTCATCGGCCGGCGTCATGCCCCCGGGGCTGTGTGAGGTCGGGTCTCGTCGAAGTCCGTCCGCCACGCCTCGATCTTGCTTGTGGCGTCGTCCAAAGACAAGAACCAGTGCGTGTTCAGGCATTCATCGCGAAGCCGGCCGTTGAAGCTTTCAACGAAGGCATTGTCCGTAGGCTTTCCAGGCCTGCTGAAAGTCCAGCGTGACACGGTTGATGTAGGCCCAATGGTCGAGCCGAGAGATAAACTCCGGGCCATTGTCTACCCTGATCTTATCGGGTGCGCCGCCGCGCTCGAACAGCAGGCGGTCCATGACAGCGACCACCTGTTCGCCCTTGATCCCCTGATCGACATGGATCGCCAAGCACTCACGGGTGTAGGCATCGACTACGGTCAAGGCGCGGAAGCAGTTCGGATGTGCTCGATTGCGGCCGGTTGTAGCGGCAAACCAGACCCATGACGGTAGCCTCACGGTGGCTTTCGTCAGAACACTCAAGAACTTCGATGACACGTCGTGCAATTTTGGCTTTGTTCGCGCTGGAACTGGTGTTTTGTCATGTCTGCCTGCCTTTCACGATGCACTGCCCCCTCTTCGCGAGGGCGCCAAGGCCGGCAGTCCGTTCCGCCGATGTGCGTATCGATCCCGAAAACCGGCGATTCGGCCATCTTCTGCCCGATCGTCCGTTTTGACCACCCGAACAGTAGGCGGCGCACGAGGCGTGCGGAACCACCAATATACCTTTTGCCAAGGCAGGAAGTCATTCGGCGACATCCGCCATCCACCACCTGTTCGGGCCAGATAGCGAAGCGCATCGAGGACATCACGCAGGTCCGTCGCCAGCTTGCGTCCGCGCTTGGCCACAGGCGGGAGGAACGGCTGAATAAACAGCCATTCTTCGTCCATCAGATCGGTCGGGTAGCGCTTCGATCGCTTTTCAAAACCAACCATCCGGTTACGGCTCGCTCGGGTCCACATCCAAAGCTTGCATCACGCCCGTGCCGCCCCATCAACACATTCTCAAACGGTCTCGAACAGCTCCCATAAATTCAGGAATATCATCGATTGGCCAAGCTGGCTCATTGCCTCGCACTGCAGTGCATTCGAGAAAGTCTGTTGGCAAAGTCAAATCAAGAAATTCCATGACGTTGTGGTTATCGTCAAAGTCGATGCTCGAAGAGACTCGGGAGCGGACACTCAGAAGCCCCCTTCCCAGCGTGCGCCATGCCGGACCAGCAGACCAGAATCAGCATCAGGCACGCAAGGAAGGGCAACAGCTTGCGCATCGATCCGTCCCTATCACTCCGCTGCGGCGATCTAACCCCTTCGGGTCGAACTGTGCTCACCTCTAGCCTGCACGATGATCTGGATGCCGCCGGAAATGCCAGGCATCCCCATGATGCCGGCCACGATCAGGTCGGGCAATGTGGTACCCGTGCCGAAGACGCCGACTGCGGCGAGTAGCACCGCAACGGGTTCTCGCTGGCCGAGATTCGCGCCTTGCTTGACATGCCCGGTCAGAAGAGCCGCAACTGCGGGGCGGTCGATGAGATCGCCGCGCCCCGGGGGGCTTACCGAAACCGGAACGGCAGCTTTTCCGGGTACGCGCCAACTACGCTCATCGGACCCGTAGATCTACGGAGCAACATCGCCGGCACGGGCTGCGATCGGCCGGGCCTCGGCCACCAGCGTCGTCA
>NZ_DAISLT010000028.1:0-82501 GCF_036820275.1 Novosphingobium sp. | reverse complement strand
GGGGTCGGCCAGCATCACGCAGTTGACGAAGACCGTCCCGGCCTCGATCGCGGCGGCGGCCTTGTGGGCGAGGCTGAGGTCGCGGGTGAAGACATGGGCGGCGAGCCCGAAAGTGCTGTCGTTGGCCGCTGCAATTGCCTCCTCGATATCGTCGAAAGGCGCGGTGGCGAGCACCGGACCGAAGACTTCCTCGCGCATCACTTCGGCATCGGCGGGAACATCCCGCAGCACGGTGGGCGCGTGGTAATAGCCCTGCCGGGGCAGTGCGGCGGAGGAGGGCATGGCCTCGATCCCCGCCGCCTTGGCCCGTTCAACGAAGCCCGAGACGCGGGCATGCTGGCGAGCGCTGATGAGCGGTCCCAACTGGCTGGTGCGGTCGGCGCTCGGTCCCAGTTTCTGGGCGCTGCCAACAGCGGCGATACCTTCCAGAACTTCGTCGTAGACCGAACGGTGCACATAGAGCCGCGTGCCCGCGTAGCAGACCTGTCCCGAGTTGAAGAAGCAGCCCATCGCCGCTTGCGGGATCGCGGCGGCAAGGTCGGCATCGGCGCAGATGACCGAGGGGGACTTGCCGCCCAGTTCCAGCGTCACGCGCTTCAGGTCCGGGACCGAGGCGGCCAGGATCGCCTGTCCGGTCGCGGTCGAGCCGGTGAAGGCCACTTTGGCCACGCGGGGGTGCGCGGCAAGCGCCGCGCCGGTCGCGCCGTCGCCGGTGACGACGCCGAGCACGCCCTCCGGCAAGCCCGCCTGCCGGGCCAGTTCCACCAGCCGCAGCGCGCTCAGCGGCGTCTCGGGCGCGGGCTTGAGAACGACCGTGCAGCCTGCCGCGAGAGCCGGGGCGATCTTCCACATGGCCAGCACCAGCGGGAAGTTCCACGGCGTGATCGCCGCCACCACGCCGACCGGCTCGCGGCGGGAATAGACGTGGTATTCGCCCGGCGTCGCCGAAAGCGTCCCGGCCCGGCCCGCCAGCTTGGACGGCCAGCCCGCATAGACGCGCAGCCAGGCGATCGCCGCCGGAATATCGACCGTCTCGACGATGGCGACGGGCTTGCCGGTGTCGAGCGCCTCCAGCGCGGCCAGACGCGGCAGGTCGGCCTCCATCGCATCGGCCAGTCTGTGCAGCAGGCGTTCGCGCGCCAGCGGGGCCAGCCCGCGCCAACCTGGCGCGCGAAATGCCCGACACGCGGCTTCGACGACCTGATCGACATCAGCGGGAGACGCGAGCGGGATCGCCGCGAATGTCTCGCCCCGGCAGGGATCGATATCCGGAAGCGTCGCCGCGGCAAACAGCGGCTCTCCCCCGGCCCGCAAAGAAAGGTCCGGGAGCACAAGGCCTTCGAATCCGTGAAGCCCCCCGGAATCTTGAAAGAATGTCACGGTGATCTCCTCAGGCGGGGGTCAGGACGACGTCCAGGTTCTTCAGTCCGTTGATGAAGTTGGACCGGAACCGGCGCGGCGGCGATTGCACCGCGAAGGCGGCGACCCGCTCGGCAAGGATGCCGAAGGCCACCCGCAGCTGCATTTCCGCAAGGCGCGAGCCGACGCAGACATGCTGGCCGGTGCCGAAGCCCAGGTGCTGGATATTGCCGCGCCCGATGTCGAAGCGGTGGGGATCGGGAAACACGCTCTCGTCGCGGTTGGCGGCAATGTACCACATGACCACCTTGTCGCCCTTCGCGATGGCCTGACCGCCGATCACGGTGTCCGCCATGGCGGTGCGGCGCATGTGCATGACCGGGCTGGCATGGCGCACCATCTCGCGCACGGCGTTCTTGAGCAGGTCCGGCTCGGCCCGGATGCGGTCCCACTGGTCGGGATTTTCAGCGAAGGCGACCACGCTGTGGCTGAGCGAATTGCGCGTCGTCTCGTTGGCGCCGACCAGCGCGAGGATCATGTTGCCGATGAACTCGCGCAGCGTGACCGGGGCCCCGTTCACTTCCATCGTCGCCAGCAGGGTGGCGAGGTCCTGCCCCGGCCTGGCCCGGCGCTCCTCGAACAATTGCCCGCAGAAGGCCATGAATTCGCCGAGAATCCCCGCCATCGCTTCGGGTGACTGGCGGAAGTCCGGATCGTCCTCGCCGACGAAGGCATTGGTCCAGTCGTAGAGCTTGACCCACATGTCGGCGGGGAGATCGAACAGCTCGCACAGGGTCAGCAGCGGCAACGGCGCCGAGAGCAGGGGTACCAGATTGACGGTCTCCCCCAGCGGAATCTTCGCCACCAGCGCCAGGCAGCGCTCGCGGATACGTTCCTCGATCCCGGCAAGGCGACCCGGGGCTACGGCAGGCATGATGAACTTGCGATACTGGGTATGCGTGGGTGGATCGATCGAGATGAAGGGAATGCCGATGGCGGATTCCCCGGCCCCGGTCAGGCCCACGTCGTTCTCGTTGAAGATGCGGTGCCCGCCGTTCTCATGGGCCGAGGAGAACAGCGCGGGGTTGCGCGAGACCTCGACGATATCGGCGTAGCGGGTAAGTGACCAGAAGCCCGCGCCGTCGTTTTCCGGGTTCCAGTAGACCGGCTGTTCGCGGCGCAAGTGCTCGAACACGTCGTGCGGCGCACGGTCCAGATAGAGATCGGGATTCTTGAGGTCGGGAGCGGAAAGCGACGGAGCGGGGGCTGCATTCATGGCCGGAGGTTCCCTCAGAAGCTGAGGCGCGCGGTCACGCCGTACGTGCGCGGCGCAGCGGGGACGAGCAGGTTGTAGTTGAAGCCTGCACCGCGCAGATCGAGACCGTAGGCGAGGACCTTGCGGTTGAAGGCGTTGTTGATCCAGGTACGGATCTGAACGTTGTCGTGGTTCCAGACGAGCGCGGCATCGACCTTTGCATAACCGCCCTGCTGCAATTCGGAATTGACCTGGCCGGTCCCCGCCACGTCCGTCGTGTTGAACGGCGAGAAGTACTGGCGGCTGAAGTAATTGACCGAGGGCGAGAACGTGACGGTATCCGAACCGGCATCGATCACCTTCCAGTCGAAGCCGAACTGCGCGGTCCACCGGGGTGCGAACGGCAGGGCATTGCCGGAAAGGTCGACGCCCTGCAGGGTCAGGTCCTTGTAGGTCGCATGGAGATAGCCCGCCGAGGCATTGATGACGAAGCCCGGTGCCGCGCGCAGCGTCGCTTCCACTTCGCCGCCGTAGACTTGCGCCTTGGGGGCATTGACGAGGATGTTGACCGGGCCGGCGCGCAAGTCCTGCACCTGCTGGTTGGTGTAGTCGTAGTAGAACCCGGCGGCGGAAAGCGTCAGGGCATTGCCCAGCAGGCGCCCCTTCACGCCCGCCTCGTAGGCATTGACGCGCTCCGGCTCGACGTAGTTGACGCCCGCCGACGAAGTGTAGCTGCCGCCGTTGAACGCGCCCGAACGATAGCCCCGGCTGTAGCTGGCATAGACCAGCATGCCGTTGTCGAACGTATAGCTGAGCGCGGCGCGGCCGGTCAGGGCGTTGTTCTTGCCGTCGAGGTTGAAGCGGGCATTGGGATCGTAGGCGCAAGTGCCGGGCGCGGTATCGCATGGCACAGTGGTGGCGATCGGCGTCATCGCATCGTCCACGCCGCCCGCGAACAGGAAGGCGTAACCGTCGCGGTACTTGGCGCGATCCCAGGTATAGCGCGCGCCAAGGGTCAGCACGAGCTTGTCGGTCAGGTCGTAGTCGCCCTGAAGGAATACCGCATAGGATCGACGGTCTTGGCGGTAGTGCTGGAAGAACCCGCCGTCGACGCCCGCGCCAAGTGCGCTGCCGATGTTGAAGCGGTTGTCGGTGACGGTGCGGTCCCAGCCATAGAACAGGCCGCCGACCAGCTTAAGCGAGTCGCCTTCGTAGTTGATCCGGGTTTCCTCGCTGAACTGACGGAACTTTGACTTCCAGTGGATGTCCAGCACGTCCTGCGGCGATCCGTCGGCGGCCTGGGCGAGGTCGAGCTTGCCGCCGTCGTAGGACGTGATCGAGGTCAGCGTGACCGTAGGGCTCAGTTCGAGCGAGACGTTGGCCGCCGCGCCCCAGGCATTGGTGCGGCTGAGGCCGACGCGGTTCTCGTTCACTTCGAAGAAGCCCAGTCCCGAGGCGGCGCGCTCGCTGGGGATGCCGAGCGGCGTTGCCTGCGTGCCGCGGTCGCGTCCGGCATAGGCGCGGATCTTGATGTCGAGCGCGCCGTCGCCGGGCTTTGCGCGCAGGGCCACGCGGCCCTGCAGCGTGTTCACGCTGTTGGCATCGGGACCGCCGGGATAGACGTTCCTGATCTGGCCGTCGCCCTTCTCGTAATTGACCGCCGCGCGCACGCCGAGCTGGTCCTCGACCATGGTGGTCTCGATCGCGCCCTGGGCCTTGAACGTGTTGAAGTTGCCGTAGCCGGCCTCGACGTAGCCCTCGGTGCCTTTCAGCTTGGGCTGGCGGGTGATGAAGTTGATCGCGCCGCCGGTGGTATTGCGGCCGAACAGGGTGCCCTGCGGGCCGCGCAGCACTTCCACGCGGTCCAGGTCGAACAGGCCCATCCCGTGGCTGGTGCGCGCGGCGATATAGACGTCGTCGATATAGACGCCGACGGGAGAGGCCTGGTTGGCATTGAACTCGTTGGCTACGCTGATGCCGCGCAGCGAGAAGTTGGGTTGGGTGCGACCGAAGGAGCTGCTGACCTGCAGGTTTGGCACTGCCGTGGCCAGCGAGGCGGAATTGGAAATCCCCTTGGTTTCAAGGGTGTCTCCGCCCAGCGCGGAAATGGCGAGAGGGACATCGAGCAGCGATTGCGAACGGCGCTGCGCCGTCACGATGATATCGCCTGCACCCGTCTGCTGCGGCATTTGTGCCGTCTCTTGCGGTGCCGGAGCGGCTTCCTGTGCGACTGCGATGTTGGAAACGCCGCAGCACAGGACGGCGGATGCAATTCTCCCGGCGGTGATTTTCATGTGTACCTCTCCTCCCGTGCCCCGTTTTTCTTCGAGGGGGCTTGTCGGGTTGGCTCATTGGTAACGAACGCTCGCCCGATTGGCTTTACCCGCGCTTGATGCCGATTTTGGCATTTCTTGCGCTTGTCTTGAGCTGGAGCGGCTCAGGGTCTCAGTGTCGCGATCGAGCCGGGCCGCAGAGCCCGCAGCCAGTCCGGGACGGCCCTGCAAAAGAGGCCCGCCGGTATCGACCGCGGAGAGATTTCAACCATGCATCCCAGGCATTTCGCTATCAGCCATGCCAGTCGCCCGGCGCTCGTCATTCCCGAGACGGGTGAGACCGTGACCTATGGCGAGCTGGAATCGGCCGCCAACCGCGGCGCCCATCTCCTGCGCTGTATCGGGTGCAAGCGGGGCGACGTCATCGCGGTGCTCATGGACAATGAAAGCGCGATCTTTGAAGTCAGCTGGGCGGCGCAGCGCATCGGCCTCTACCTGACCAGCATTTCCACGAAGCTAAGCACGGTCGATATCGTGTATATTCTGAAGGACGCCAATGCGCGTGTGTTGGTCACCTCGGACCGGCTGGCTCCCCTTGCGGCGGAAGCTCTGCGCGAGGTTCCGGGTGTCGCGGGTTATGCCGTGAATGGTCCCGCCGAGGGGCTGGCCAGCTGGCGGGATGAAGCGTCGCATTGCTCCGAAACGCCGGTGCCGGATGAAAGCGCGGGCACGGACATGCTCTACTCCTCCGGCACGACCGGGCGCCCAAAGGGCGTAAAACCGCGGCTTCCGCAAGGAGCGCTGGATGAAACGACTGCGCTGGAGACGATGGGGACCCGTCTGTACGACATGAGCGAGGACACGATCTATCTGTCGACCTCGCCGCTCTATCATGCCGCGCCGCTGCGCTGGGCGATGACCATCAACCGGCTTGGCGGCACGGTGGTCGTCATGTCGTACTTCGATGCGGAGGCGGCTCTGGCCATGATCGAAGCGCACAAGATCACCCATGCCACCTGGGTGCCGACGCACTTCGTGAGACTGCTCAAACTGCCGCCCGAAGTCCGCACCCGCCACGACCATTCCTCGCTGCGCGCGGTGATCCACGCCGCCGCGCCCTGTCCGGTCGCGGTCAAGCAGGCGATGATCGACTGGTGGGGACCGATCGTTCACGAGTATTATTCGGGCACTGAATGCTGCGGCATCACCGCGCTGGCCTCGGACGAGTGGCTGAAAAGACCGGGCTCGGTCGGCAAGGCCGTGCTGGGCAATGTCCGGATTCTCGGCCCGGACGGCGAGGAACTGCCCACCGGCGAGACCGGCGATGTCTATTTCGCCGACGGTCCCGCTTTCGTCTACCACAACGATCCGGAAAAGACCGCTGCGGCCATCAATGCACGGGGCTGGGCGACGCTTGGCGACGTTGGGCATGTCGATCGGGACGGCTATCTCTATCTGACCGACCGTCGCAGTTTCATGATCATCTCGGGCGGGGTGAACATCTACCCGCAGGAGATCGAGAACTGCCTCGTCACCCACCCCAAGGTTGCCGATGTCGCGGTGATCGGCGTGCCGGACGAGGATATGGGCGAAGTGGTCATGGCGGTCGTGCAACTCGCGCCGGACGCGGTCGCGGGGCCTGAGCTGGCGGACGAACTGGCGCGCTTCACCCGCTGCGCGCTTGGCGGGGTCAAGACGCCCAAGGCATTCGAATTCCGGGACGAACTGCCGCGCGAGCCGACCGGCAAGCTCATGAAGCGCAGGCTCATCGACGAATTCCGCGCTGCATGAGCCGCGGAATGCAGGGCTGACGCATGGAACGTCTCATCTTCGAAGCCGAGCACGACATGTTCCGCGCCTCAGTCGCCCGCTTCATGGCCGCCGAAATCGCCCCGCATGCCGCATGCTGGAGGAACGAGGGGATCGTCGACCGGGAAGCCTATCTGAAAGCCGGGGCAGCGGGGCTGCTCTGCCTTTGGGCGGATACCGCCCATGGCGGCGCGGGAATCGAGGACCTGCGTTTCGATCAGATCGTTATCGAGGAGAACGTGAGGGGCGGGGAGACAGGGTTCTATCTCCATCTCCACAGCAATCTCGTGGCGCCATACATCGCGAAGCTTGGCGTGGCTGCTCTGCGCGACCGGCTGATGCCGAAGATCGTTGCAGGGCAGACGATCCTTGCCATCGCCATGACCGAAGCGGGCGGGGGAAGCGATCTGCGCGCAATCCAGACTAAAGCGGCGCGCGACGGGGAGGGCTGGCGGCTCAATGGCGCCAAGACCTATATCTCCAACGGCATTCTTGCAGATGCCGTGGTCGTCGCGGCACGAACCGGGGAGGCGCGTGGCGGGCAGATCGGCCTCTTCGTGGTCGAGCGCGGGATGGCGGGTTTCGAGCGTGGACGCAGGCTCGGCAAGATGGGGCTCGCCGCGCAGGACACCGCCGAGATATTCCTGAGCGATGTGCAGGTTCCCGCTGAAAACCTGCTCGGCGATCCCGTGCTCGGCCTTGCCGTGCTGATCGAATTTCTGGCGACGGAGCGCCTGATCGCGGCCATCGCCAGCATGGCAGCGGCGCAGACGGCCTTGGCGTTGACCATGGACTTCGTGAAGACCCGGCTCGCGTTCGGTCGCCCGGTCGGCCTGTTCCAGCATAACCGCTTTCGTCTGGCGGCGCTGAAGGCCCGGATCGACGCTGCGCAGGTTTTCGTGGATCGACTTGTGCTGCTGGCCAACGCGGGGCAGCTTTCGGGAGAAGACGCCGCTGCCGCCAAGCTAATCGCCAGCGAGCTGGAGGGCGAAATGGCCGACCTTGGCGTGCAACTGCATGGCGGCGCCGGGTACATGGACGAATTCCGGATCAGCCGGATGTATACCGATGCACGGATCAGTCGCATCTTTGCCGGATCGAACGAGATCATGCTGGAGATCATCGCCCGCGGCATGGGGCTCGACGAGCGGGACTGGCCGCGATGAGATCAAGAAATGCAAAAATCGATGCAAATTTTTGACAAGGCATCCCGGCGTGAATTGAGGTATCCATCTCGGATCGAAAGAGCAGCCTGACTGCCGAGACGGGAAGAGGAATGGATACGCATGAGCGTTCCTGACGGGTATTCGCGGCCCATGTGGAGGCTGCGATGATGGCGCGAACCGGCGTGGAAACGCCCCATGTCTGGCACGGCGAGGCCATTATCGCCGACACCTTGAAGCGCGGCCCGGAAGTCAGCCTGGCATCGACCGATGGCCGCTGGCGTTTCAGCCGCTGGCGCCAGTTCGTCGGCAGTTACGCTCTGCCGGGGCTGCCGGACCCGCTGTTCGTCGTCCAGCTTGCGGGCAAGACCAGCGTGCGGACCTGGGACCGGGACGGGTGGAGCGAGGATGCGTCCTATCCCGGCGCGGCGACCATCGTGCCTGCCACGATGGCGACGCGCTGGCTGGTCGATGGTGAACTCGATGTCGTGACGCTCAGCATAGATGCGGACGAACTGCGCTCTGCGGCGGTGCTCGACCAATTCTCCCACATGCGCTTTGCTTTCAACGATCCGCTCGGCTCGGCGCTGTCCAGGCAGATCCTGTCCGAGCTCTATGAGCCGGAATCGGGCGCGCGCGATATCTACGTGGCGTCTCTGATCGACGCGCTGAAGCACCATATGATGCGCGGTCCGCGAAAAACGCTCGCCACGGACTTTCCGACCTCGGCTTTCTCTTCCTATCGCATCCATCACATCATGGATTCGGTGAGGCAGAAACCCGAAGCCGAGCACAATCTGGAAAGCATGGCTGCGAAGGCCGGGATCACCCCCTCTCACTTTTGCCGGGTGTTTCGTAAGGCGACGAACATGACGCCGCACCAATTCGTTCTCAAGGTGCGGCTCGAGCGAGCCGAGCAACTTCTCTCGCAATCTGCCACGCCAATGAACGCAATTGCCGAAATGCTCGGATTTAGCAGTCAGAGCAGCTTCAATCGCGCTTTCCTGAGATTTGCCGGAGAAACACCTTCCAGCTATCGCAATCGGCGGCTAGCCTGAGGACGGCTTCTGACGTCGGCCGGTCCGTCGTGGAAAGCGAGCGTTCCGGCGAAGTTGAGTTAGCGGGTCGCGGAAAAATCCGTCGTCAGGCAGGTTGACCGTCATCCCACGTCCACCGCGGGATTGCGGGAACTCCAGCGATGGGCTTTCGATGAGGCTGCAATGGCGCCTTGTCCTGATGCTTGCCTACAGCGATCGCTCGCAGGGGAACCAGCCGAGATCGTAGCGGCGGAAGTTCTTCACCACTTCGTCCAGCAAAGTCTCGTGGCTGTAGCCGAACGCGGTTCTGTCGTCCCAACGGAAGGTCAGCGTGTCCTTGCCCGCGAAAGGCGACGTGCCGCTGGCCGTCTCGAACAGCCCCAGCGAAACGCCGAGAAAACCCGATAGCATGATGTTGTCGGTGCTGACCGGGTTCTTCTCGACCTTGAAATTGCCCCAGAGGCTTTCCCAGAACCAGTAGTTCCAGGTCTTGCGGTCGACGTGCTTGCGGATCAGGTCATCGGAACCATGGCCTGATCGCCCGCGAGATGCTCAGACTGCAACTTGTGAGCCAGACTTATCGTCCAGCGCTACGCCGCGAATGGCAGCCGGGCGGCTGCGGCATCGCTCGACATAGGCATCCAAGACTTTGTCCGCCGGGAAAGCACGCTTGGGCGTTTCACCTATCAATGCCCACCGCTGGTATCGATCGGTCCCTTGGGCTTGGGTGCGAGCCAGATCAGTGTGGCCGCAAAAGCGAAGCAGACGGTGATGATCGCAAACATGTCGAGCGTCGCCAGCATCACGCTTTGTCCCTCGACGATGTTCGTCAGCGTGGCGGTCGCCCCTTCATGGCTCATACCCCCGGACACGAAGCCGTCGATGGTCTGATTGGCGCTGGTCATCGCGCCGGCCAGTTCGGTCTGGTTCTCGCGCGCGGAATCGGACCAGCCGGTCTGGACCAGGGACGTCGCAATGGCGCCGCCCATCGTGCGCATGAAGTTGGAGAGGCCCGCTGCGCTAGCCTGTTCCTCTGGATTCACGCTGGCCATGGCGATGCCGGTGACAGGCACGAACAGCATAACCATGAAGGGCCCGGTCAGCAGCGTCGGGATCGCCATTTGCAGGAACGTCACGTCCTGGTTGAAGCCCATGCGCCACGCGGTCATCCCGCCGAGGCCGATGAGGCCGATCGAGACGATCATCCGGGGGTCGAAACGGTTGACCGCCACCCCCACCGCCGGGGCCGAAGCGATGGCGAGCAGGCCCATGATTCCGGTCGCATAACCTGCCCATGTCGAGGTGTAGCCCATGTTCTGCTGGAGCCAGAGCGGCAGGATCACGATACTGGCAAAGAAGGCCCCGAAACCCGCAGCGAAGGTGACGGCGGAGGCTGTGAAGCCCCGGTGGCGGAAGATCTTCAGGTCTACCACCGGGTTCTTCTCGGTGATCTCCCAGATCAGGAAGGCAACGAAGCCCAGCGCGGCGATCACGGCCAGCGCGCAGATCTCGGGCGAGGCGAACCAGTCGTGATTACGGCCCTCGTCGAGCATGATCTGGAATGCGCCGACCCAGACGATCAGCAGCGCGAATCCCACCTTGTCGATCGAGGCCTTCTGGCGCGGATCGGGCTGGCCCTTGAGCAGGAAGATCGTCAGCAGGCCACCCGCGGCAGCGACCACGGCGGGCAGCAGGAAGATGTCGTTCCAGCGCAGATTGTCGCAGATCACCCCGCCCAGGATCGGCCCCGCAACCGGGCCGACCAGCGTGGTCATGGCCCATAGTACGGTGCCTTGCGTGGCTTTTTCCGGCGGGAACACACGCAGCAGCAGAAGCTGGGAAAGCGGCATGATCGGCCCGCCGACAAGGCCCAGCATCACGCGCCCGCCCACGAGCATCCCCAGCGAGGTGGAGAGGCCGCAGAATACCGAAAGCACTGCGAAAGCGAGGTAGCAGGCGATGAACACCCGCTGCGCGCCGAACCGCATGGCGAGCCAGCCGGTCAGCGGCACGGTGATCGCCTCGGCCACGGCATAGGAAGTGATGACCCAGGTGCCCTGCGTCGAGGAGACGCCAAGCGCACCGGATATCGTCGAGATAGAGACATTGGCGATGCTGGTATCGAGCACGACGAGGAAATTGCCGAGCCCGATGGCAAGCGCTGCAAGGAACAGCTTGCCGCCGGTCAGCGGGCCTGCCGGTTCGCGCGCGGTGAACGCGGAGAAGGCGCCGCCCCCCCTTGGGGCGACTGCGGATTGGCTCATGATGCGTGGCCTCCCGAAGGCTCAGGTCAGTTGGAAACGTCGATATCCGCGTCCATCGAAAGGCCGACGCGCAGGGGGTGCTGTTCAAGTTCCTTCGGATCGAGCGCGATGCGCACCGGCAGGCGCTGCACCACCTTGATCCAGTTGCCGGTGGCGTTCTGCGCGGGCACGACCGCGAAAGCCGCGCCGGTGCCGCCGGAGAAGCCGACGACCTTGCCGTGAAACGCGACATCGTCGCCGTAGAGATCGCTCACCAGCGTCACGTTCTGGCCGGGGCGGACCTTGGCGAGCTGGATTTCCTTGAAGTTCGCATCGACGTAGGCGGCCTTGATCGGCACCACCGACATCAGCGCCTGACCTGCCTGTACGCGCTGGCCCGTCTGAACCTGCCGCTTTGAGACGACGCCGTCGATCGGGGCGCGGATCACCATGCGGGCCAGATCGACGCGGGCCTGATCGCGCACAGCGCGGGCGGCGAGGACTTCGGGGTTGGTCTCCACGGTCGCATTCTCGACCAGCGCGCCGGTCGCGTCGCGGTCGCCGACCATGGCGGCGCGGTCTGCCCGGGCGGCGGCGCGGGCGGCTTCGCTGGCGTGCAAGCTGGCCTGCGCGGTCTCGAAGGCATTGCGCGCGGTCGTCACTTCGTCGCCGGAGACCGAACCCGAAGCGACTAGGCCCTGACGGCGCTGAAGGTCGATCCGTGCCTTTTCGAGCGAACTTTTCGCAGAGGCATAATTCGCCTCGGCCTGAAGCTGCGCTGCCTCGCGCGAGGCGATCTGCGCGCCGAGGCCAGTGACGGTGGCCATCGTGCCGCGCACCTTGCGCTCGGTGCGGGCAAGCTCGGCTTCGGCCTTGGCAAGCGCGATGCGGGCGTCGGTATCGTCGAGCCGGACCAGCACGTCGCCCTTTTTCACATGAACGGTATCGTCCACCAGCACTTCGGCGACCGGGCCGCCGACCAGCGGCGTCACTTGCGCGACATTGGCCCCGACATAGGCATTGTCGGTTTCGACATGGCGGGAGGCCACGAACGTCTCGTAGGCCCAGACACCGCCGCCGAGCACGGCAACCACAGCCGCCATCGTGGCGAAGGCGCGCTTGCGCTTGGCTTTGCGGGCGGCCTCTTCGGCGGGGCTTTCGAAATCGACATCGGCCTGCGCTTCGGCGGCTTCGGGGTGAGCGTGAGTGTTCATTGCGGTCTTATCCTTCGGAACGGAAACCGCCGCCGAGCGCGCGGACGAGAGCGACGTCGAGGGCAAAGGCACGGGTTTGCAGGGAGGCGACGGTGCGGCGCGCCGAAATCAGCGAGTCTTCGGCGGTCAGCACGTCGAGATACGTGGCAAGACCGCCGCGATAGCGGTTTCTGGCAACGATCCAGGCGTCTTCGGCGGCCTGTTCGGCCCCTTGCGCGGCGGCAAGGCGGGTATCCAGCGCGCGCTGGCTGGCGGCGGCGTCGGCGACATCGCGCAGGGCCTGCGTCAACGTGCCGTCGTACTGGGCGACAGCTTCTTCATAGTCTGCCTCGGCGCCGTGCAACTGGCCGCGCAGTTTGTCGCCCTCGAAGATCGGCAGGGTAAGCGCAGGGCCGACACTGCCGAAATCGGAGCCGATCTTGAAAAGACTGCCGATGCCCATGGCCTGCAAGCCGATCGATGCGGAGAGATTGACGTCGGGATAGAACGCGGCACGGGCCTGCTTGATGCGGGCGGCGGCGGCTTCGGTGCGCAGCCTTGCGGCGATCACGTCGGGGCGACGGCCGATCAGGCTGGCGGGAAGATTGGCGGGCAGACCGAAGGCGGCGTTGGCCATATCCGCCGGGCGGGCGATATCGAGCCCTCGATCCGGTCCTTGCCCGAGCAGCGCGGCGATGCGGTTGCGGTCGAGCGCGATGGTCTCGTCCAGTGCCGCCAGTTCGCCCTCGGCGCTCGCGGTTGCGGAGCGGGCGCGGGCGACGGCCCCTTCGTTCTCAAGCTGGGCGGTCCGGCGACCTTCCATCAGTTCGAGCGCCTGGCGGCGCACCTTGAGCGCGCCTTGCGCTGCGTCGCGCTGGGCATAATGGTCGGCCAGGTCGGCATAGGCAGCGGCAATGCCTGCCGAGACGGCAAGGCGGGCCGAGGCCGCTTCGGCGCTTACGGCCGCCGCATCGCCGCGCGCGGCGGCAAGCGCGGCGCGGTTGCGGCCGAAGAAGTCGAGATCCCAGTTCAGGTTCAGGCCGCCCTGTCCGTAGTCCGGCCAGCCGCGCGGAGCGAAGCCGGTGGGGAACAGGTAGTTGTCGCTCTGCTGGGTGAGCCCGCCTTGCGCGCTGGCATCGAGCGACGGCAGCGTGGCGGCGCGACTGGTGCCGACCATGGCCCGCGCCTTGGCGAAGCGGGCTTCGGCCACGCGCAAGTCGGTCGCCCCGGCAAGACCCTCGGCGATCAGCGTGTCGAGCTGGGGATCGCCGAAACCCTTCCACCAGTTGTCTGAGGGCCAATCGCCGGCCGGAGCGGCGAGGCTCTTGTCGGCAGCGAAAGTCTGGGGTGCGGAGATCGGCTTGAGGTCGGCTTTGGGGGGCAAGGCGGCGCAGCCTGCCAGCAGCAGATTGGCGCCGAGCAACAGGGCAATCCCTGCCGCCGGGACGCTCCGCAGACTGCGCAAGTGCCGTGAAATCTCTGGGTTCACGAACGACTCCATTTCGATTCGGAGGATCGGTTTATAACCGTACAGTTCGGTCATTTATGGATTCGCGCTTGCTCCGTCAAACGAAAAGCGTACAGTCCGGTACAGGAATGAAAGACGACCCATGCGTGTGAAGCCAGACAGCCGCCGACAGGCGATCCTCGATACGGCGATCGAACTGTTTCGCGAGGTGGGCTACGAGCGGGCGAGCATGGCGGCCATCGCCGCGCGCGTCGGCGGGTCGAAGGGCACGCTCTACAACTACTTCAAGAACAAGGACGATCTCTTCGCCGCCGCCATGATCGGGGCGATGGAAGAGCAGGGCATGGAGATCATGGAGCGGCTCAAGGCCTCGGTCGACGATGTCCGGACCGTGTTGCTTCGCTTTGGAGTTGAGTACCTTACGTTCATCACCTCTGCCGACAATCTTGCCATCGTGCGCACGGCGGTTGCGGAAGGAAGCAATGCCCGTCTCGGAGCCCAACTCTATGAGCTGGGCCCGCAGCGCGGCACGCAAGAGATTACGGCGTTTATCGCGCCACTACAGGCGCAAGGGAAGCTGCGGCCTGCCCCGCCGCAGATCGCCGCCGCCCACCTTCGCGGATTGTTGGAAGCGGGAATTTTCGAACCTAGGTTGTTCGGTGCCGCATCTGACTATGCAATCGAGGATGCCGTTGAAGCTGCTGTGGATGCATTTCTGCGAGCGTATGGCTGTACTAGCTCGGCTTAGGCATCGAAGCGTTTGCTGTCCTGACCGGAATGCAAGTGGACACACGGACTGTACGGAAGTGTTTCGCTTCGCGGCTGGTAAGCACGTAGATTCAAGACCAACTGTCATCGCGTTTACGCATTTTCAAATCACATGCGCCGCCTGGAGAAGGCTGCTGCATGACCGTTTGTCCCCCACATATCGTTCGATGGGTCTCGTTACATGTGGTCCCACAGGAACAGAAAGTGCGCGGCGCGCTGCGCCGACATGGGGTCAGCGAGAGCGACATCGACGATCTGATTCAGGACGCTTACTGCCGGCTCGCCACGTTGAAGTCGGTCGATCATATCGATCGGCCCGGCGCCTACTTCATGCAGATCGTGAAGAACGCGTGGCGCGACTCCCTTCGGCGTGCACGGGTGGTCCGTCTTGAGGCGTTTACGGAAAATGCCGAGCGGATCGTCGAAGATGAAGCGATCGGTCTCGAAGCGACAGTCATGGCCCGGAACCAGCTCGAACTGGTCGAGACCTTGCTGGCAACTTTGCCTGAGCGGTGCCGAACCATCTTTACCTTGAAGCGGATGGAGGGAATATCGCAGCGCGAAATTGCGAACCGCCTCGGAGTATCCGAACACGTGGTTGAAAATGATGTCCAAAGGGCTCTTCGCGCGCTTCAGGGTGCGCTGAGAGACGGCGGTGAAGACGACCAGGAAGAGCAGAAGATTGGCGAGCAGCAGCGGAAAATCGGTTAAGGAGCTTGAAGCCGAGGCGGCGGCCTGGGCTGCAAGGCTCGATGCCGCGCCTGATGAGGGGCTGGCTGGATTGGATGACTGGTTGGCCGGTGATCCGAGGGCTGCAGGAGCATTGCTTCGGGCGCAGGCGATCCTCGCTGCCTTTAGTCCGGCAATCGAATTGCCTGTTGTTCAGGATGAGGAGCCCCAAGCCGGTCTGAGGAATACGTCCTGGAAACGATGGGCGGTCGGCGGAACTGGCCTTGCATGCGTAGCCTCCCTCGCGATGATTTTCCTGCGGTCGGTGCCGACCGAGACTTACGAAACCGGAATAGGCGAAGTCAGGTCCATTGCGCTGCGTGACGGTTCGTCGGTCGCTATCGATGCGAACAGCCGAATTGACGTCGATTTCGATGCAAGCACTCGCGATATTCATCTACGGGCGGGGAAAGTTCTGTTCCGTGCGACACACAATGCGCAGCGGCCGTTTCGGGTGCTGCTCGATGGCGTCGTCGTGACCGATATCGGGACCGCATTTCAGGTGACGCGGGACGACAAGGCAAAAACCGTCGAGGTTCTCGTTACCGAGGGGGCTGTCCGGGTGGATTCAGCAACACGCACGGTTCATATGACAGCCGGTCAGCGAGGCCGCTTTTCCTGGATGGGGGGCGATGGTCGCGGTCCAGAACTGGACCATGTCACCCCGGCCGATATCGACCGGACGCTTGCCTGGCGGGACGGCCAGCTGGAACTCGATGGGGAGACGCTCGAAAGCGCCGTTGCGGAAGTCAATCGGCACAGCCAAGTCCAGATCAAGCTCGCAAGTCCCGCGATCGGGCGCGAGAAACTCTATGGCTCATTCCGCATGGACGACGCATCGGGGTTTGCCCGCAGCGTCGCTGCCGGACTTGGCACCGAAGTTCGGAACGGTCCCGATGGCATCCTCATAGGTGCCGCGAAAAAATAATCGGCGGCAAATACGGAAATCCCCTCACCGCCCGTCGTGAAGGCGAAACGGTTATTTCGATATCCAGGGGGTTTCCATGCATTCCATATTCCGCGGGCTGGCCGTCGTGTCGGCGGCATCCGTTGTCGCGCTCAGTATGCCGGCGGCTGCCCGAACGAGCACTTTCAAAGTACCGGCGCAGGATGTCACAAGCGCAGTGCGTTTGCTGGCGCGGCAGGCCAGAATCCAGATCGTCGTTACCGGCCGCGTCGCTGAAGGCCGGCGAACACGAGCCGTCTCGGGCACGATGCCGGTGGAACAGGCCCTGAAGGAGATGCTCACGGGTAGCGGTCTCGTTGCCCGCGCGACCGGAGAGGGCACATACGTGCTCGTCGCCGAGCAGGTGTCGGTAGCAGATACGCCAGCGGCCCCTGCCTCCGACACCAGCACGATCCTCGTCACCACCCAGAAGATTGCACAGCGCGCCGTGGATGTGCCGATGACGCTTTCGGTGAACAGTGGCGCACGCATGCGGATGCTGGGCATTGCCGACATGGGTGAACTTTCGGCCTATGTGCCGGGGCTCAACGTACAGATCCAGAGCGCCAACAATCCGGGCTTCGTAATCCGTGGCATCACTTCCAGCAGCGGTTCGGCGCAGGAGGGACCCCGCGTGACGCTGTACTACAACGGCGTCGACATATCGCGTTCGCGCGGGGCTTATCAGGGCCTGTACGATATGGACCATGTCGAGGTGGTGAAGGGACCGCAGGCGACCTTGTTCGGCACCGCGTCCACCATTGGTGCGATCAGCTTGCTCTCGGCCAGGCCGCAGCCGGGATACTCAGCAGAACTGACCACCGGCTACGGCAATTACGACGCCTCGAACGTCCAGGGTCATGTCAATGCGGGTAACGACGTGATTGCTGCGCGCGTCGCCGGGCAATGGATCAGGCGCGACGGGTATGTCGCCAATCTCGCGCCGGGGCAGGACGATCTCTATGGGCAGAACCAGCTCGGCCTGCGCGGCTCGCTGCGCTATACGCCCAGCAGCGATCTGACCGCCGATTTTGTGCTGACTTACGACCGCCAGCGCAATACCGGCACGGCATTCCTGAGCAAGTCTCTCGGCTCGTCCTCGGTCGATGGAATTTACGGTGCGGCGTATGTCGGCGGGTCGCCCTATTCGGCAGAGGATCTCGGTCTCGACAAGCTGGGGCTGCACCGCCACGTGTGGGATGCCAACTTCTCGTTGAACTGGGATCTGGGAAGCAATTGGAACTTCACCACGGTCAACGGCTACCGCCATTTCAACGCCTTGGAAGTTCTCGACGCCGATGGGTCGGCGGCCTGGTATCTGGAGTTTGCCGAGCATGCCAAGGGCTTCGAGGCCAGCCACGAGGGACGCTTTTCCTACAAGGGCAGGGACCTGCGCGCCTCGTTCGGATGGAATTACTTCATCGACCAGGGGCGCGAAAAGGCATCGTTCTCGACTGAGGAGGGCGCATTCTATGCTTGCAGCGTTCGGGGTGCCTCGGCTTGCGTTGCAACCGACAACACGCCGCTTGCCTCAAGCTATACTTCGGCCCTGACGCGGGGAGCCTATAGCGAACTGCGATATCCCGGCTTTTATGAGACCAAGGGACGCAACCAGAGTTTCTCAATCTTCGGCGATGCAACCTGGAGCGCCGCACCCAAACTGGAACTGACGGCCGGACTGCGCGTGCTCCATGAAAAACGCCGCTCGGGATATCTCGCCGATATTCCCAACTCGATGCTCTATTATCTGCTATACAAAACGGCGAAGCCACTGATTCCCGGCTACTACGATACCGATGGCGAGACCTATCAGGCGCAACGCGCGTATTGGGCAGCGTTGCCACGCCTCAACGCGCTCTACCATCTCAATGAAAACGTGAATCTCTATGCGACCGTCTCTGTAGGACGGCGCTCTCCGGTCGTTGCACTTGCCGCGGGAACCAACGGTATGTCGACCGTTCCCGATCTTTCGATCGTCAATGCCGAGAAGGTCTGGAACTACGAAGTGGGGATCAAGGGGCGCGCAGGCGTACTTTCGGGGTCGCTCGGCGTCTACTACGATGACTACAGCAATTTTCAGGTAAACGTGTTCGATCCCGAGAGCGGGGTGAGCCGTACGCACAGTGCGGGATCAGCTCGGAATCTGGGCGTCGAAGGCGAACTGGAAGCGCAAGTCACATCCTGGCTCAAGGCCTTCGGCAACTTTGGCTTTATTTCCGGTGGGATCGACGACAAGGCGGACAACGGCGTCTTTGCTGGCAATCGCTTCCGCTTGCAGCCCAAGTGGCAGTCGGCAGTCGGCTTGCTGATAGACGCACCGCTCAGCCGGGAGGTCCGTCTTTTCGTCACGCCGACGCTGACCTACCGCTCCAAAGTCTACTTCAATTTGCCCAATAGCGAGGCGCTCAGCCAGAGCCCGGTCACACTCGCGAACCTGCGCGGCGGGCTTCGCCTCGCAGGTGGCCGGTTCGAGCTGGCCGGTTGGGCCAAGAACCTGACCGACAGGCGCTATGTGCTGGATGCCGGCAATATCGGCAGTTCGTTCGGATATCCGACTTACGTTCCGGCAGAGCCCCGCACCTATGGCCTCGAAATCACCGCACGTTACTGATTTTCCTTAAAAGACTGGATCCACGACGATGACGATCGCTCTCGACCGCCGCCTGCTGCTGCAGGTCGGCACCTTCGGCCTTGCCGCGCTGGCGTTGCCCGGTGTTGCACAGGCCATGACCGCCAGCGGTTTCACCCACGGCGTTGCCAGCGGCGAACCGTCGGGATCGTCGGTCCTGCTGTGGACGCGCTATGTCGGCTCAGGCGAGACGCGATTGCACTGCGAGGTAGCGCGGGATGAGGCGTTCACCCGGGTAGTCGGCGGCGGTGCTGTCATTGCCTCGCCTCAGCATGACAACTGCGCCAAGGTTATGGTCGGCGGCCTCGCACCCGATGCCTGGTATTATTATCGCTTCGTCGCGCCGGACGGCAGCAGGAGCGAAGTAGGCCGCACGCGCACCCTGCCGACCGGTGACGTATCACGCTTTGGTATCGGCCTGTTTTCCTGCGCGAACATGCCGTGGGGCTGGTTCAATGCCTACGGTCATGCCGCCGGGCGCGATGACATCGATCTGATGGTTCATGTGGGCGACTACTTCTACGAATACCGGGTTGGGGAGTATCCCGAACATCCGCTGGCCCAGCGTTCTCCGGAGCCGCTGAACGAAGCCGTGACTCTGGCCGATTACCGTCTTCGCTATGCCAGCTATCGTCTCGACCCGGACCTTCGCAGGCTGCACGCCCGCTTCCCGATGATCGCCCAGTGGGACGATCATGAATTCGCCAACGACAGCTGGCAGGGTGGGGCGGCCAATCATCAGAGCGAAACGGAAGGCCTCTGGAGCGTGCGCAAGGTCGCGGCCGAACGCGCCTATCGGGAATGGATGCCGGTTTCGGACGCCGTCTACGACAGCTTCCAGATCGGCTCACTCGCCACCATCTTCCGGCCGGAGACGCGGATCACGGCGCGCATGCAGCAACTCGACCTGGCGCAGGTGATCCGGGACCACGGGGGCGTTTCTGGCGATTTGGCCAAGGCGTTGGTGGAGTTCCGTGACGGTCCGTGGTCAGACCCGGCGCGCACGCTGATGGGCGCAAGGCAGGAGGACTGGCTCTACAAGGGCTTTGTGGATTCGGTGAAGCGCGGCACGCGCTGGCAGGTGCTTGCGCAGCAGGTCGTCATGGGAAGCGTGAAGGCGCCCACCGAACTTGCGAAGCTCGGCGCGGTGGCAGGCGATCCGATGATTGCCAAGCGTCTGGCAGTAATCGCTGCCGCCACCCAGGCGGGTCTGCCATACAATCTCGATTCCTGGGATGGCTACCCGGCGGCACGCGAACGCCTGTTGCGGGCAGCGCGTGAGGCGGACGCGAACCTCGTCGTGCTTTCGGGCGACAGCCACAATGCCTGGGGGCAGAACCTCTCGATCGACGGACGCGCCGTCGGGGTGGAGTTCGCCGGCCATTCGGTAACTTCGCCTGGTTTCGAGACGTATCTGAGCGGTGTGGCTCCCGACAATCTGTCAGCGATGCTGCGCGCAACGAATCCCGGACTCGTGTTCAACGACACCAGTCGCCGCGGCTACGTGTCGCTCGATCTCACGCCAGAGGCCGTCACCGGTCGTTTCCACTTCATGCCTACGATCGCGGCACGGACGCTGGCCGGCGTGGATACGAAATCACTGTTGGTGAAGCGCAACACGCGAGCATTCGGCGCTGCATGACTTGCGATTTCCAGGTAGGGTGCGGGCGCTCGCTTTGTGCCCTACCGGAAGCCGATATTGAATTTGCCTCAGTCGACAGCCGCCTGCCGGTAGTGGAGATCGACCTCGAAAACCATTCTGCACTTCGGTGTGGCGTTCCGCCATCCTCCAAATGATCTGGAGTGTAGCATCGCAAGCTGTCATATAAATTGCGACATTGATGAACTTTCGACCGCTTTGCGATACACACGATAATCCCCTTGACGCCTTGGCTATTGGTGGTTCCGCACGCTTCGTGCGCCGCCTACTGTTCCGCACGATCCACGACGTCATACAATTCGACCGTGAACGCGAAGGGCGTGAGCAGAGCCCGACGGCCGCCGTCGTGGATAGCCAGTCCATCAAAGCGCCAGCAGCGGAAAGGCGGAAGGTTGATGCGGGCAAGAAAGTTGTCGGCCGTAAACGGCACATTGCCGTAGACACCGACGGCCGATTGCTCATGGTCAATCTCACCACTACCGACATCTCAGACAGCGCCGGCGCTCAAGCGATCGTCGCGGCCGTTCGCAAGCGATGGCCTTGGCGGAAGTATTTGTTCGCCGACGGCGCCTAGGACCGCACCCGCCTTATGGACGCCGCAACCTATCAGGACTTCGTCCTCGAGATTATCCGCCGCTCTGACAAGGAGACAGGCTTCAAGGTACTGCCGAGGCGCTGGGTAGTGGAGCGCACCTTCGGCTGGATGACGCGCTGGAAACGGCTGGTTCGCGATTACGAGCAGCGGATCGACGTCTCGGAGGCTATGATCCATGTCGCACTCGGCAACCTCATGCTCCGAAGGATTGTCCATCCATGAGCATTCTCAAACGGACTCTAAAGTTCATGATCCGGGGCTTCCTATCTGTGGAATATCGAGCTGATTAAGATACTTAGTGCAATAGTCAGGTTTCTCAAAAGCGGCCATGAAGCGGCGGGCGATCTGGCATCGGAACTATGGCCCGATCGCCCGCCAGATGCTCAGGTTACCGCCTGTAAGCCAGACTTTTCGTCCAGCGCTACGCCGCGAATGGCAGCCGGGCGGCTGCGGCATCGCTCGACATAGGCATCCAAAACTTCGTCCGCCGGGAAAGCATGGCGACCAAATGCAAGTGCGCTTCCGATCAGCACGTCAGCGCTCGTGAAAACGTCGCCCATCACATAGAGTCCTTGTGCGAGGGCGCTCCGCAGCCGCTCGACCACGGCGCCGTGGTCGCGCTGCTTCTGGGGCGAATCCGCGAGCGCACCGGACAGTCCCGCGAACAGCGCTTGCTCCAGTTCGGTAGCATACCAAGCGATCCACGTAAGATATTCGCCCCGCCGCCGGTCGCCGAGTGCAGGCGCCAGTCCCGCAGCCGGAAATGCATCGGCCAGATAAAGGGCGATCGCGACGGATTCCGTGATCAGCGCGTCGTCATGAAGGATGGCGGGCACCCTCTTGTCGGGATGCGGATTTGCAGGATCGGGCAACCCCTCCGCGGTCATCGGCCGGAAGATGGAAACTGGCTGGATCTCATAGGGAACGTTCAGTTCCTCCAGCAGCCAAACGATACGGGATGAACGCGATTGCGGCGCGTGGAACAGGGTAATTATGGGACATCTCCTTGGATGGGCACGGACTCCGGCGATCGGTATCGTGCGGCGATTTCCCTTGTAGGAGATGCCTACTGACAGCATCCTGTCAGTAGGAGGCAAGGCCATGCGTCGAGCAGACAGATTGTTTCAGATTATCCAGATATTGCGGCGGTCCTCCCGGCCTGTCACGGCGGCCGATATTGCCAGTGAACTCGAAGTGTCGCCGCGCACCGTTTATCGCGACGTTGCGGACCTGATCGCCCAACGCGTGCCCGTGCAGGGTGAGGTCGGCTTCGGCTACATCCTGGACGATAGTTTCGACATGCCACCCCTGATGCTGACGCCGGACGAAATCGAGGCGGCGGTGTTAGGCGCACAATGGGTCGCGGGGCGCGGCGATCCGGCACTGGCGAATGCAGCTCGCGATCTGATCGCCAAGATCACCCGCGTCGTACCCGAACGGCTGCGCCCGATCATTATCAACCCCGCTATCGGAACGCGACCCGCCAAAGCGCCGCCGCCGGATCGTATCGATCTGGCGCGTACTCGCGAATGGATACGGGACGGCCGCAAGCTCAAAATCGACTATCTCGACCAGCATGGAGTACCCACTGTCCGGGTGATCTGGCCTATTATCATCGGCTTCCTGGACGACACGCGAATGCTGGCCGCATGGTGCGAACTACGGCAGGATTTCCGCCACTTTCGCGCTGACCGCATTGCTGCGGCCCAATTTCTGGATGACCGGTATGAAGCTCGGCCAACTGCGCTTCGCCAGCGCTGGAAACGCGACATGGAAAGAAGGCGCAGTGCCAGGGAAGGTGTTTGAGCTGTCGGACGAGCGCCACTCAACTCCGTTCGAGTTAGTCGTTCGTATCGATAACGGTGAACGTGGGGGCTACCGAAAGCGGTCGATGGCAGGCGCTGCGACGGGAAGCTCTGAATCCACAAAGCAGCCAGCCTCCAGGCTTCGATGCAAACCTTGACTCATTGTCTATCAATGGTAGACAATGAGAATTCATGTTCATTCGAGCAGGTTCTCGCGGTCGAATGGCCGCGCGCGGCCTGCAGGGGCGTGCGCATTGCGCCGATGCCATCCTGAAAAGAGTGGCCTCTGAAAACGCTGCAGAGAAATTGGTAGGATTCGGTTAGAGATGGAATTTTCACGAAGGAAAGTGCTGATCGGCACTGGCGCAGTCGCTGGTGCGGGCGTCATCGGCACCGCAGGTGCATCCGCGATATTGTCGGACGGCTTGCCCAAGTATCCTGACTCCGTTCTTCCCATCGACGCCCTGCCTTCCGACGACCCGACACCGGGCTGGTTTCACACGAGCCGCAAGCGCGAGCCGAAGGCGCCCCTGATCGGCGATGCGCACGCTCGCTGGGCCGTTATCGGGGGCGGGTTCACCGGACTCGCCGCAGCCCGCCAGCTGGCGCTGAACTTCCCGAACGACACGGTGCTGCTCATCGAGGGGCAACAGGTCGGGTTCGGCACGTCGGGGCGCAACGCCGGTTTCCTCATCGACGTTCCACACGACATCAGTGCACCCGACTATATCGGCGACCAGAAAATTGCCCGCCATGTTCTCAATCTCAACCAGACGGGTCAGAAGATCCTTTTCGATCTGGTCGAGAAGTACAAGATCGAAGACGCGCAGCTACGCCATGTCGGCAAGTATCAGGCTGCGGTCGAGGACGAGGGCCTTCACGTTCTCGATGCCTATCGTGGCGGCCTGGAGAAACTCGGCCAGCACTGCGAAATCATCGAGGGCAAGGATCTGCCCAGCCACATCGGCACGTCCTTCTACAAGAAGGCGCTGCACACGCCGGGAACGATGCTGGTGCAGCCCTCGGCGCTCGTGAAGGGGCTGGCGGACAATCTTCCCGAGAACGTCATCCTTTATGAAGACACGCCGATCACCGCGATCGAGTATGAGCCCAAGGTCGTCCTCCACCACGCTTCCGGCAAAATCACGGCCGACAAGCTGGTGCTGGCGAACAACCATTTCGGAACGCATTTCGGGTTCATGCCGGGCCGCATCCTGCCGATGTTCACTTACGGCAGCCTCACCCGGCCGCTGACGGCCGAGGAACAGGCCAGGATCGGCGGCAAGGATTTCTGGGGCGTCATCCCGGCCGATCCGTTCGGAACGACCTGCCGCCGTACCCACGACAACCGCCTGTTCATCCGCAACAGCTTCACGTTCAATGCCGACGGTCGTTACAAGCCCGGCGCCACGGAGCGTTTCCGCAAGGCGCACCGCCTGTCGTTCGAGCGCCGGTTCCCCTCGCTGACCGACGTCGGTTTCGAATACACCTGGGGCGGCGGCCTGGGCATGACCCGCAACGGCAACAGCTTCTTCGGCCAGCTGCGCAAGAACGTCTACGGTTCGCTGGGCTGCAACGGCCTGGGCACCGTGCGCGGGACGGCCATGGGTACGCTTCTTGCCGATTGGCTGGCCGGCAAGCGCCATGAACTGACCGATTTCCTCCTGTCGGTAGACAAGCCGAACATCAACCCGCCGGAGCCGTTCCTGAGCATGGGCGTGAACTTCACGCTCCGCCGCGGCATGGCCAATGCCGGGCTTGAGGCCTGAGGCCCCATCGGAGGTCCGTTGTCCGCAAGGCGATTTCGCTGCTCCTTTCCGGGGCAGCGAAATGCTGCCTAAACAGTGACTTCCAGCCCTTCCGGCGCGGCGAAGTCCGCCATGCGGCGGCGGGAGATTTCCCAATGGGCGCGGATGAGTTCTCCGGCGCGCACGGGGTCCCGGCGCTCGATGGCGTCGATGATCTCGTCATGCTGTTCAACGGCTTCGGCAAGATTGTCCTGCGTCTCCGTTGAGGTCGGATGGTAGAAGGTCATGCCGAGGCGCGCATGGTCGATGAGCAGGCGGCGCAGGCTCGGCATCAGGTAGGGGTTGTGCGCCATCTTGCCGATTTCGAGATGGAACTGGTCGTTGTTGTAGACGCGTGTCGCCACGTCGTCGGCAGCGATCGCGGCGCGGAAATCTTCCTGAATCTTCCGGAGCCGGGCGATTTCGGCAGGCGTCGCATTCGTGGCAGCGAGCTGGGTCGTCGCCACATAGATCAGCGGCGCGGCCAGGAAGAACGTTCGCAGCGACTGGAGGTCCATCGACGTCACGCGGGCAGGGCGGTTCGGTTCGAGTTCGAGATAGCCTTCAGCCGCCAGTTGTCGCATCAATTCGCGGACAGGAGGACGGGATAGCCCGAACTCCTCGGCGATCTGCTGTTCGTCGACGACGGCCCCGGGGGCCAGCTCCATGCTCACGATCCTGCGGCGCAGCGTTTCGCCGAGGGTGACTTTGCGATCTACGGTTCCACTCACAGCCGAATCCTAACGGTTTTCGAACCGCAATTCAACGCGGTTGCGGCAATTCGTAGTTTTAACGCATTTCTATTGTATACATACGATAGACATTTAGGCTTTTTGCGGTTAGGAGCCGGCAACTCCCCACGCGCAGGATTCGCGAATGTCCGGTAAGAATACAGTGACGGGCGTATTATGCGGCGTAATCGCCGGCGCCTTGTGGGGCCTCGTTTTCGTCACCCCGAGCATCGCTTCCGCTTTCGGTCCGATGCAACTCGCGGCCGGGCGCTACGTGGCTTACGGTCTGTTCGCATTGCCGATGGTCTGGCCGCACTGGCGGCGCTACCTCGACGTGCTGGGAAAGCGCGAGTGGATTGCGCTGTTCTATCTGAGCATTCTCGGCAACATCCTTTACTATGTGTTGCTGGCCGCAGCCGTGCAGCTTGGCGGCGTTGCCATGACGTCGCTGGTGATCGGTTTCCTTCCCGTGGCCGTCACCATCATCGGCAGCCGCGACAAGGGCGCCGTACCGTTGACGCGGCTGCTCCCCTCGCTGTTTCTCAGCGCGGCGGGCATCCTGTGCATCGGCTGGGAATCGCTGGGCAAGGCCAGTGCGGGTGCTTTCGCGGCGCAGGCGCTCGGGCTGCTCTGTGCTTTCGGCGCGCTGGCATCCTGGACGACTTTCGCCGTTTCCAACAGCCGCTGGCTGGGGCGTCTCGAACATGTTTCGGGTCATGACTGGAGCCTGCTGCTTGGCATCGTCACCGGTGCCCAGGCGCTCGTGCTGATCCCGCCGGCGTTGCTTTTCGAGACAACGAGCCAGAGCGGCACGCAGTGGCTGCTGTTCGGCGGCGTGGCGGCGGCGGTCGCGCTGTTTTCCTCGATCATCGGCAATGGGCTGTGGAACCGGATGTCGCGCCTCCTGCCGCTGACGATGGTGGGACAGATGATCCTGTTCGAAACGCTCTTTGCGCTGCTCTACGGTTTCCTCTGGGACCAGCGGCTGCCGTCGGTGCTTGAGGGCGCGGCGATCCTGTTCGTGCTGGCCTCGGTGCTGACCTGCCTGGCGGCCCACCGTCCCAGGGAAGCCGATCGCGCGCTCGCAGCCGCACACGACTGATCGAAACCCGGCTTTCGCGAGACCAGTTCCGTGACGACGCTTGCCCGTTCTGCATCCCTGTCCTGGCGTGGGCCGATGGTTGGACCGGGCATGGTTCTCGCGTCGATGGTCGCGCAGAATGTCGGCGCGACGCTTGCCAAGCAGATGTTCCCGGTTGTCGGCGCTTTCGGCGTTACGGGCTTGCGCGTCTTTCTCGCAGCCATGATCCTCTTGGCAATGCGAACGCCCTGGCGCAGACCGCTCTCGCGGGAGATCTTGCCGAACGTGCTTCTCTATGGTTGCATGTTGGGGCTGATGAACCTGCTGATCTATCAGGCCTTTGCACGCCTGCCGATCGGGATCGCGATCGGCATCGAGGTCTTGGGGCCTTTGTCCATCGTCCTGGCCGGTTCGCGCCGGGCGCTGGATCTCCTGTGGTTCACGGCGGCGGCGACGGGCCTGCTCCTTTTGCTGCCGCTGCGGGTCGACAATGGCCTCGATCCTGTCGGGCTGGCGTTCGCTGCCGGGGCGGCGACTTGCTGGGCGCTCTATATCGTCTTCGGCAAGCGGGTTGCCGCCACGCTCGGCGCCGATGCCGTAGCCTGGGGCATGGTCGCCGCCGCCTCCATCAACCTGCCCCTGGCAGTGACTTTCGCGGGCGCTTCGCTTCTGCAACCCTGGATCCTGCTGTCCGGCCTGGGGATCGCTCTTCTGACCAGCGTCCTGCCCTGCATGCTGGAGATGGAGGCGATGCGCCGCTTGCCGTCGCATGTCTTCGGCATTCTGCTCAGTGGGGCGCCGGCGATTGCCGCGCTTGCGGGATTTGTCGTGCTCGGAGAGACCTTGAGCGCCGTGCAATGGCTGGCGATCGTGGCGATCGTCTCGGCTTCCTGCGGCAGTGCCGTCTGCGCGGCACGCATTCGCCAGGCCTGACATTCCGTCCATTCCGTCTGCAGTCGCCGGTCGCTGAGCCGATCGACGCTGACGCGCGTCTGCGCTCGCCCTTCAAGCCTGCGTGCTCTTCCAGGAAAATACAGGAAAATCAGCAAGAAATGCTGCCGAAAGGTGCGGCAAAGCTTTTTTGTAGACGATCATCATTTGAAAAGACTATGATGTGTATACAAAGAATATACATAGACCGAGTCGGAGAGGACATATGGTCGTGCAAACCCTAGATGCATTTGCTGAAGCTGGTTCTGCCGCTGGACCGTCGTCGCATGACGTCCCGCGCGCCGTACCGCATCTGGAACTGATCGAGCCTTCGGGGCGCACCGAGGTCGGGTCCGAACCCGCCCAAAATCATGGCTTCGCCGCGACCAGAGTGACTTCGCTTCCGGCCGACGATGCAACCTGCGGCTGGTATCACCTCAGCCGCCCCCGCACGCCGCGCCCGGCTCACGTCGGGGAGGTGCGCGCGCCTTGGGTCGTGGTCGGCGCCGGCTATGTCGGCCTTGCCGCCGCCCGGCAACTGGCGATGAACTTCCCGAGTGACGAGATCATCCTGGTCGAGGCGCAGGAAGTCGGCTTCGGCACTGCGGGACGCAACGCCGGCTTCGCGATCGACCTGCCGCACGACATCGGCGCGGCGGATTACATCGGCGATCTCGGCACGGCCAATCTGGTGCTCAAGCTGAACAAGCTGGGTCAAACCTATCTCAAGGACATCGTCGATCTCTACAGCATCGACTGCCACATGCGCGCTTCGGGCAAGTATCAGGCGGCGGTGGAGGACCGGGGTATCGCTGTCCTTGACGCCTATCGCGGCGGGTTGGAGCGGCTGGGCCAGCCCTACGAAGTGATCGAGGGCAAGGACTTGCCCGATCATATCGGTACCGATTTCTATAAAAAGGCGCTGTTCACTCCGGGCACGATGCTGGTCCAGCCTTCGGCGCTGGTAAAGGGTCTGGCCGACACGATGCCCGCAAACGTCACGCTCTATGAGAACACGCCGATCACCGGCGTCAGCTACAGTCCGCAGATAGTCCTGACCCATGCAAACGGGCGCATCGTGGCCGACAAGCTGATCCTGGCGAACAACGGCTTCGGCATGGCCTTCGGGTTCCTGAAGAACCGCATGCTTCCGGTGTTCACGTACGGCAGCCTTACGCGTCCGCTGACCGACGACGAGCAGGCGCGCCTGGGCGGTCACGACTTCTGGGGTCTCATCCCCGCCGATCCAGCCGGGACGACCCTGCGCCGCACCCACGACAATCGTATCCTGGTGCGCAACAGCTTCAGCTATCACCCGAGCGGCGTCAGCAACCAGCGCGAGCGCGACATTGCCGGAAAGCGCCATCGGCGCTCGTTCGAGCGGCGCTTCCCCATGCTGTCCGGCGTGCCCTTCGAATATACCTGGGGCGGCGCGATCGTCATGTCGCGCAACCACGAATCCCAGTTCGGCGAGCTTGCTCCCAACGTCTACGGCGCGCTGTGCTGCAACGGCCTCGGCATTACCCGCGGCACCGCGACCGGGGTGCTGCTGGCCGACTGGCTGGCGGGACGCCGCGGCGAAGTCATCGACTTCCTGCTGGCCTCGCCGGGACCCAACCGCAACCCGCCGCATCCCTTCCTGGACATCGGCGTGAACATGAATCTGGCCTGGGCCCAGCACAAGGCCGGCCTCGAAAGCTGATCCCCCCATCACAGAGCAGAATGCCGATTTGGGGGCGATAACCAGAACACCCGGAGAGAAGCATGAACAGGACCACGCAAACACTTGAGGATGTTCCTCTGAACAGATTCCACCAGATGCTGACGGTACGTTCGAGCGGCGGTTCCTTCGTGGACGGCTATGTGCTCAGCGTGGTCGGCGTCGCCATGGTGCAGGCTTCGGCCGCGCTGGGGATGACGACGTTCTGGGAAGGCATGGTGGCGGCCTCGGCGCTGATCGGCATCTTTGCCGGGGGCATGGTCGGCGGCTGGCTGACCGATCTGTTCGGCCGCAAGCGCATCTTCTTCGTCGGGCCGTGCCTGTTCGTCCTGTTCTCGCTCGCGCAACTCTGGGTGGATACGCCCTTCGCGCTGTTCGCCTGCCGCTTCTTCCTCGGCGTCGCCGTGGGGATCGAGTATCCGGTGGCGACGGCGCTGCTGGTCGAGTTCCTGCCCAAGGCCAATCGCGGACCGAGGCTGGCGACTTTGACGATCATGTGGTTCGCGGGCGCCGCCACCGCCTATATCCTCGGCAATGCGATCCTGACGTATGGCGGCGAACAAGGCTGGCGCCTCGCTTTCGCAAGCACGGCGCTGTTCGGTGCCGCGCTGTTCCTCGTCCGTCTGGGCACCCCGGAATCGCCGCGCTGGCTGCTCAGCAAGAACCGCCGCGCGGAAGCCGATCAGGTCATCCGTCAGGTCTACGGGAGCGGCTATTCCACCGCCAATCTGACCGAAGAGCCAGCACGCGAGAAAGTTTCGCTCTGGGGCCTTCTGAAGGCAGGCTACGGCAAGCGACTGGCTTTCGTCAGCCTGTTCTGGACCTGCTCGGTCATCCCGGTCTTCGCGGTCTATGCTTTCGCGCCCAAGGTGCTGATGGCGCTCAACCTGCACGACAAGTGGGCCGCTTTCGGTTCCATCGCGATCACCCTGCTGTTCGTGGTCGGCTGCATCGGCGCGACTATCCTCATCAATGCGATCGGTCGCCGCCCGATGGTGATCCACAGCTTCCTGTGGTCGGGCCTCGCGCTGCTGCTGCTCGGAATGTTCGCCAACGGCGCCCCGGCCCTGATCCTCATCCTGTTCGGCGGATACGCACTGCTGATCGGCGGCGCACAGGTGCTCCAGCTGGTCTATCCCAACGAGCTGTTCCCCACCGAGATCCGCGCCAAGGCCGTCGGTTTCGGCACTTCGTTCTCCCGCATCGGCGCGGCCGTGGGCACTTACCTCGTCCCGATCTCGCTCGACCGGCTGGGCATTGCCGACACCATGTACATTGCCGCCGCCGTGACCTTCGTCGGCCTTGCAGTCTCCTGGTTCCTCGCGCCGGAAACCCGCTCCCTGAACCTCGCGGATGCTGCAGCACTCCGCCCCCGTCACGCCTGATCCCCCGATATTCTCCCATTAAGAAAGGACCTCTGCCATGAACTTCGACGGTATCTTCACCCCGGCCATCACGCCGCTTGCAGCCGATGGCTCGATCGACTTCACCGCTTTCGACGCCGTGCTCGAGCACCTGATCGCGGCTGGCGTCCACGGCATCGTCATCGGCGGCTCGACCGGCGAATACTACGCCCAGACCGCCGAGGAACGCCTCGCGCTGGCCGAGCGTGCCCACGCGGTCATCGGCGGCCGCCTGCCGCTGGTCGTCGGCACCGGTGCGACCCGCACCGAGGACGCCGTCGCCTATGCCGTTCATGCCAAGGCGATCGGCGCCGACGCCATTCTCGTCACCACGCCGCCCTATGCCCTGCCGACCGAGCAGGAAATTGCGCATCACGTCCTGGCGATCGACAAGGCCGCAGATCTGCCGATCATGCTCTACAACTATCCCGCGCGCATGGGCGTGAGCATGGGCGATGAGTTCTTTGGCGCCATCAAGGGCACGAAGAACATCATGGCGATCAAGGAAAGCTCGGGCGACACCCTGCGTCTCCACCGCATCGCCAGCGATTACCCGGAAATCCAGCTGTCCTGCGGCTGGGACGACCAGGCGCTGGAATTCTTCGCCTGGGGCGCGCGCAGCTGGGTCTGTGCCGGTTCGAACTTCGTGCCCGGCGAGCACGTCGCGCTCTACGAAGCCTGCGTCCTGGAAAAGGACTTCGCCAAGGGCCGCGCGATCATGTCCGCCATGCTGCCGCTGATGGACTTCCTGGAAAACGGCACGTTCGTCCAGTCGATCAAGGCCGGCAGCGAGATCATCGGCCTCCAGACCGGCGGCGTTCGCGCACCGCTCCTGCCGCTCGACGAGAACGAGAAGGATGCGCTCACCGCGGTGATCGCCGAGCTGAAGAGCAAGGTCGCCGCCGCCAAGGGAAGCACCGTCGATGCCTGATCTACTCACCCGCGCCGAATACGCCGCCCTTGCCGAAGGACTTACCCTGCCGACGCAGGCCTTCATCGACGGCACGTTCTGTCCGGCCCTGTCCGGGCGGACCTTCGAGACGACCAACCCCGCCACCGGCGCGTCGCTTACGCATATCGCCGCCTGTGACGGTAGCGACGTGGACGTGGCGGTCGCCGCGGCCCGCGCCGCTTTCGAGGACGGCCGCTGGCGCCTGCTCTCGCCCGGCGAGCGCAAGCACACGCTGCTGCGCTTCGCGGATCTGCTGGAACAGAACGCCCGCGAACTCTCGGTCATGGAATGCATCGACAGCGGCAAGCCGGTCGCCGAGTGCGAGACGGTCGATATTCTGGAGAGCATCCACACGATCCGCTGGCATGCCGAGCTGATCGACAAGGTCTACGACAGCACCGCCCCGGTCGGTTCGGACGCCTTGACCCTGGTGGTGCGCGAGCCGATCGGCGTGGTCGGACTGGTGCTGCCGTGGAACTTCCCGCTGCTGATGCTGGCCTGGAAGATCGGCCCCTCGCTGGCGGCAGGCTGCTCGATCGTGGTCAAGCCTGCGGCAGAAACCACGCTGACGGCGCTGCGCGTGGCCGAACTGGCGCATGAAGCCGGCATTCCGGCTGGCGTGTTCAATGTGGTTCCGGGCAGCGGCCGCGAGGTCGGCGAGCCGATCGGCCGCCACATGGACGTGGACATGGTGAGCTTCACCGGCTCCACCGCCACCGGCCGCCGCTTCCTGGCCTATGCGGGCGAGTCCAACCTCAAGCGCATCGTGCTGGAGTGCGGCGGCAAGAACCCCGCCGTGGTCATGAACGATGCCGAGGACCTCGACGCGGTGGCGCAGCATGTCGTCAACGGCGCGTTCTGGAACATGGGCGAGAACTGCTCGGCTTCCTCGCGCCTGATCGTCCACGCGGACGTGAAGTATGCCCTGCTGGAACGCATTGCCCACCACTTGCAGGACTGGAAGCTGGGCGATCCGCTCGATCCGGAGAACCGTCTGGGGTCGATGGTCAGCCGCGCGCACTTCGACAAGGTGCGTTCCTTCTTGGAGCACGCCGCATCCGAACAGATGAACGTCATCACCGGCGGCGGCACCCAGAACGACATCTTCGTCGAAGCGACGATCGTTGACGATGTCACGCCGGACAACCTCCTGTTCCGGGAGGAAATCTTCGGCCCGGTCCTGGCGGTCACCACCTTCGAGACGATCGAGGAGGCCATCGCGCTCGCCAACGACTCGATTTACGGCCTGGCGGCGTCGGCTTATACTGGCAGTCTGAAGAGCGCCGTGCGTCTCGCCCGCGAAATCCGCGCCGGCGTCGTGACCGTGAACTGCTTCGGCGAAGGTGACGTGACGACCCCGTTCGGCGGTTACAAGCAGTCCGGCTTCGGCGGACGCGACAAGTCCCAATGGGCGCACGACCAGTACACCGAGATCAAGACCATCTGGATCGACGTGTCGAACTGACGGCGCCTGCCTCACCGCCCGCCGACCGAGCCTGACCTCTCGGCAGGATCGGCAGGCGGTGAGGTCTTCTTCTCGAATTGGCCCACGGCCCGGCTCAACGGGCGCGGCCCCGGAGGATGTCATGAATGCAATCGCCCCCGCGCAGCGGGGAACGGGAGAGATTTGCCCGCGCGGTCGCTCGCCGGCCCGCGCATCACGCTCCGGTGTGGGCGCCCCGATCCTGCTCGCCTTGATGACTGCGTCGCCCGCTCTCGCGCAGACCCTTCCGGAGGTGGCGCCTTCCAGTCAGCAGGCAGATCAGGACCAAGCGGCGGTGGACACGCTCCCCGCTTCCGAGCCCGCTCCAGAGGCACACAACTCCGGCCTCAAGCTGGGCGGCGCGATCCGCGGCCGCTACGACTTGCGGTTCAACAGTGCGGCAGCAGACGGCAGCCGCCGGACTTCGAGCAATCTGTCCTTCGACACGCTGATCCTCAAGGCCGACTACGATTCCCCGACTTTCTTCGGAGCGGCGCAATACCGTTTCTACGGCGGCAGCTTCCTCTACGGGAAGGCTTCGGGCTATCACAACTATCCCGGCGAGGTCAGCTTCCCCGTCTACGCCTATGCCGGTGCCCGGCTGTCTAAGCATGACAAGGTTACGGTCGGCATCCAGCCCGTGCCGTTCGACGATCAGTTCTGGGGTTCCGCCTTCCTCAATTCCATGGGCTTCGTGATGGGGCTGGAGGAAGTCTACAACGCCGGCATCAAGTATGCGCACGAGGACGACGCCTACACGATCGAGGCGGGCTTCTTCCCCATGACTGCGCCCAACGCCTTCGGCATCAGCGACGATGCCGCGCGCTATTCGATCAATATCGTGAAGGGCAATCGCTCCGATCCGCTCGCCACCCGCAATGCGGAGCGCAACATGCTGATCGGCCGTGCCCAGTATCGCCTGGCCTCGTCCGATAAGGGCGAACTGCTCCTATCCGGTTCCGCCTGGCTCTCGACGGTTCACAACTTCGATACCGATCGGGACGGCTGGCGCCGCGCCTTCGCGGTAAGCCTGAAAGCTACGCAAGGGCCATGGCACGCCAAGCTCCTTGCGGCCCGGCAGGACATGTCGCTGCGTAATCCGGGCGGTGAGGACGTCGTCACCGTCGGCGATTACGACGCACCCTTCAACATCGCGGCGGACGGCACGCTGCTGTTCGGCGAAGTGGGCCGCAAGATCGAAACCGGATCGTTTCCCTTCGCGCTCCAGGTCTTCGCGAACTACGCCTATCTCGCCAAGGCGCGCTCGGACTTCAAGGACACCCAGCGCCTCAACCTGGGCGCCTACTGGACCGACAAGGCCACCGGCCGCTTCAGGATCTGGTCGGAACTGCTGGTGGGCCGCAACGACCCTTATGTGGGTGCCGGGCAATACGGGACGGGCGCCGCGCAAGGCGGAGACGGTCGCACCAAAGTCTCCTTCCTGACCATTTTCGGCTATTACTTCTAGAGATCGAGGATTTTCGTGATGAGCGAAGACGACATCTACGCAGAGTTCGAGCAGCAAGGCGTGACGCTGGAAAAGCTCGAACATCCGGCGGTCTATACCGTCGAGGAAAGCGCGGCCATCCATGAAGCCTTGCCCGCCGCGCATACCAAGAACCTGTTCCTCAAGGACAAGCAGGGCCGGTTCTGGCTGGTGACGCTGCCCAGCGAGCGGCGCGCCGATCTCAAGGCCTTCGCGGCGCTGCTGGACGCAGGCAAGTTCTCCTTCGGCAAGCCCGAGGACATGGAGCGCCTGCTGCAGGTCAGTCCCGGCGCGGTGACGCCGCTGGCGGCCGTCAACGCGGCGGGCATGGTCAACATGGTGTTCGACGCCGCTTTCCGCGAGGCGGAGCGCATAGCCGTCCATCCGCTGCGTAACACGGCGACGATCGCGCTGCCTTTCGCTGCGCTCGAAGCGTGGCTTTCCGGCAAGGGCGTCGCGACCCGGGTCGTCGCACTACCCTGAAGGCCTTCCCGAACCGAACGATAACAACGCCGACACCGGCGACACTCCCGCGAGAGGAGCATCCATGCATTCACCCCATTCATCGCTCTTGATCGACGACGTCGAACCCAACAGCTTCCACCAACGACTGACCCTGAGTGTCTGCATCGGCTGGACCATGGTGGGCTATATCGTCAGCGTCATCGGCGTCGCGACGATCCCGATCGCCGGTGCGCTCGATCTCAGCGGCAACGAGCAGGGCATGGTCGCGGCGATGGAACTGCTGGGCGTGTTCTTCGGCGGTTTCGTCGGCGGCTGGCTTACGGGGCGCTTCGGTCGCCGCAAGCCCTACTTTATGGGGCCGACGATCATCCTGCTCGTCTCGCTTTCCATGTACTGGGTCGACAATAGCCATGCCATGGCGATCCTGCGGGTGATGTCTGGGTTGGCCGTGGGCATCGAATATACCTCGGCCGGATCGCTGCTGACCGAGTTTCTCCCCCAGAAGAGCCGCGGTGCGAGGCTGTCGTTGCTGACCGTGCTGTGGTTCGCCGGCGCTGCGCTGGCCTATATCGCCGGTAACACGGTGCTGGAAATGTGGGGGCAGGGCGCCTGGCGCCATATCATGGCCAGCCCGGCGATCCTGGCCGGCACCCTGCTTCTCCTGCGCATCGGCGCGCCGGAATCGCCGCGCTGGCTGCTGAGCAAGGGCCGCCGCGAGGAAGCGGAGCGCGTCATCAAGCAAGTCTACGGCCCCGCCTTCTCGCTGCGCAATATCGGCGAAGCCCCGGTGCAGACGAAGATGACCTTCTTCAATGCGATCCGCGCCGGTTACGGCAAGCGCATCCTGTTCGTGATCGTGTTCTGGGCCTGCGCGGTCGTGCCGATGTTCGCGCTCTATGCCTTCGTGCCCAAGCTGTTCCAGGCGCTCAACCTGACCGGGGCGATGGCGTCCTATGGATCGATGGCCATTACCCTGCTGCTGGCGCTCGGCTGCCTGATCGCGACCTGGCTGATCAATTTCATCGGCCGGCGCACCCTTATCATCAACAGCTTCCTGTGGTCCGGCCTGGGACTGCTGGGCCTTGGCCTCTTCCCGAACGCGCCCGGCTGGCTCGTGCTGACGCTGTTCGGCATCTACGTCCTGTTCATCGGCGGCGCGCAGGTGCTGGAAATCGTCTACCCGAACGAGCTTTTCCCGACCGAAATCCGCACGACCGCAGTCGGCGTCGGCGCTTCGCTGGCGGCACTGAGTTCCTCGGCGGGCACGTGGCTGGTTCCGGTTTCGCTGGAGATGATCGGCATCGGCAACACGATGCTCGTGGCTGCCGGGATCACATTCTCTGGGCTTGTCGTTTCGCTTTTCCTGGCGCCCGAGACCGCCTCGCTCAGTCTTGAGGAGGCCGCTTCGTTAAAGCGATAGCGGGAAAGCAGCAGATGAAGCCCGGCCAGACTATCTCGTTGAGGCGCAGCAAGCGGAAGCGTGAATGTCTGGCCGGGTCGGGAGACGACGTTTGTCGTCGAACCAACAAGTTGCAACTTCGTCCCACACCCGGCTGTTCAGAATAGATGGTGCTCCAGTGATGGGGGCGGCTTTCAGGGTGCCGAGAGCGTGTTTTGAAGGAAGAGCGACTGGCTGACGGAAAGGTGCTGCCTTGGGTCGATGCAGCAGCCTTCAGTTCGGCATCCCGAACTGAGGAACATCTTCATCCCGGATATGCACATCGACACATTCGGGAAGGGCGGAACTTTAAATGAGAGGTTAGCTCATCATCCAAGGGGCCCGATCCCGAGTTTCATGAGGTCGTGGTTCCGTAAGCCTCCCGCGTTTCAGGAACTCCACACCTTGTCGTCGTAGATCTCGCTGTGGTCCTCTACTCGGATGCAGTTGAACCCAACGGATGAAAGAAACAGGAGGTGGCCTTCCTGAGCTTTATCCTTCGGATCATTCTTGTAGACGTACCAGGCATCCTGGCGCAGTGCTGGAAATTTCGCGAAATAGCGCGCTCTTTCGATGAGCAGCCATCGCAGAAAGACTTCGTCTTCCCTCAAGCCAAGCCCGAAAATCAGCAGCGGTCGCTTGAAGACGATCTGGAGCCATGTGTGGCGGCCGCGCCAGGTTTCCAGGCCGTTCTCCTTGAATACTCCGGTGTCTCTCTGCTGCATCCAGCCGCGGGCGCGTTGCGCCAATCCGACATAGTGACTGAGCCCCAGCCGAATGCTGCGAGGGTAGCAGGCCATTCCATTGATATGCCATACGCCAAACCCCGCGCAGGGGTCGTCGTGAAGCTGGTGGGCAAAGCGCGTGTCCCACGGATAGTAAGAAACGAACTTGGCATGTTTGGTGCGCTGCCGGGGTGCTTTGGCCGCGTCGCTCAGCACCGTATCGAAATTGGTGGTCAGTACGGGAACATCGCGTTTCACGGCCCAGCTCATGACACTGCGATGGTGACGGTTTACCTGCCAGTCGCTCATCGCATCGCAAAATTGCTTCGCCATCTCGCCGATGTTGTTTTCTTCTTGTAGCGCGAGGACGTCGAAGAATTCGATGTTGGACAGGCCGCTTGGCCAATTCGGCAGATTGAGCCCGCTCTTGTTGGCGAGATCGAGCAGTAGACCTCGCCAGGAATTACCGCGCCCGCCACCTGCAAGGTGAATGCCATTGCCCAGGATGAGCGCGAGCTCGTCGCCATGTGTCTGCAGGATATCGGAAAGCTTCATCATATCCTCGGATAGGAAATCAGCCCGGATAGGCAGGGGAAGCGGCATTCGGCATTTATCTATAAATATCAAATTATTGCAATAATATATTAGGCTATGAGTGGTCGATCTTGGTTGCGGGACAATAGGATGCAAGAGGGAGGAGTAGGGCCCCATGCACCAGGGAACCCGCGTCAAAACCGGTTTCCCCTGTCGCCCAGTCGAAACCTCTGGGTTCGCGGAGGATAACCAATCGGAAGGTACGAGTTGCGGATAGGCTCCTTCTGAGCTCTCGGAAGGGCCAGCACGACCGGTCGGTTTTGTGGCAGTCAAAATACGCGGGCAATGACTGCTATGTCGGCAGCAGCTGATGCTGCGTAAGTCTCAGCTACACCCATTCCTGAGTCGAATCGGACATTCGCCTATCGGGCAGTCTTGAAGGGCGTTGTCAGGTTAGCTGACGGTCCGCTCCCGGAGCGCCGAAATTTGCGGCCATTCAAATAAAGCACAATGGTGGCGACTTTGTCCAAAACCGGACGCAGGATCCGGTCGCGGAATTCAGCGGGTTGCGGTTTTGTAACGGAGCGCATCGATCAGAAGAGTGAAGGCAGGCGGTAGTTGCCGGCGGTCCGGGTAGTAGAGGTGATAGCCCGAGAAGGGTGGGCACCAGTCTTCCAGCACCCGTTCAAGCCTGCCTGTCTTCAGCAGGGCGTCGGCCTGGTCCTCCATGACACAAGCCAGACCGACCCCTTCAGCCGCCGCCGTCAGGATCATCGGCACGTCATTGAGGATCAGCGGACCCTCGACACGAACGTTGAGGTCTCGACCGTTACGACCGAACTCCCATGTATAGAGCCCTCCCTTGGTTGGCATGCGGATGTTGATGCAGGCATGGGCGGTCAGATCATGCGGGGTGCGAGGGCGCCCCTTGGCGGCGAAATAGGAGGGAGCGCCGACCACGGCCATGCGCAGTTCCGGGCCAATGCGCACCGCGATCATGTCCTTGGCTATCTGCTCGCCTAGTCGTATGCCGGCATCGAAGCGATCGGCGATGATGTCGGTAAGATGGCTGTCGATGGAGATTTCGACAGCCACATCGGGATACGCCTTCAGCAGCCGACCTACCGCAGGCCAGAGGATAGTCTCCGCCGCGTGACGGCTTGACGTGATCCGTACCGTCCCGGCCGGACGTTCGCGCAGCGCACTCAGTGCCGAGAGCCGGGCGTCGATTTCATCGAAAGCGGGACGAAGCGTCGCGATCAATTGCTCGCCGGCTTCGGTCGGCGCGACGTTGCGTGTGTTGCGCGTGAGAAGTTTGAGGCCCATCCCCGCTTCCAAGCGCCGGACGATCTGGCTGATCGCGGACTGGGACGTGCCAAGCTTCGCTGCGGCGCGCGTGAAGCTGCGAGCCTCCGCAACTGCGAGGAATACCGCCAGATCGCTGAGCTCGTCGCGCCTCATTGATAAGCTCCTGATATAAGCACATGCAGAATTCAGCGCCTAATCACTTAAAGTGCAAGCGTCTACATTGCGGTTCAGATGATGGCGGCATGCCGCAGGTGCTTAGGAGATCGTAAGATGGGCAAGGACGTGATCGTGATGATCGGCGCTGGCGGCATTGGCCAGGCCATCGCCCGCCGCCAGGGCTTCGGCAAGGCCATCCTGCTCGCAGACGCAAACGAGGAAACGCTCGCCCGTGCGGCGTCCGAACTCGGTGCAGGCAGCTATGACGTGACGTCGCAGCGGGTCGATGTCACCTCGCGCGCCTCGGTGCAGGCGCTGGCAGAGGCGGCTGCGGCGATGGGACCGGTGATGCAGGTCATCAACACTGCAGGCCTCTCGCCCAACATGGCGTCGATCGAGAAAATACTCGATGTCGATCTCTATGGCTCGGCCGTCGTCTTCGAAGAGTTCGGCAAGGTGATCGCCAGCGGCGGTGCCGGCCTGATCGTGTCCAGCATGGCCGGCCACATGATGCGCCAGCTCCCCGAAGAGGACGAGAAGCAGTTGGCATACGCGCCGGCCGACGAACTGCTCGCGCTCCCCTGCCTGCGGACGGAGGCGATCCCCAACACGCTCGTCGCCTACATGGTGGCGAAGCGCGCCAACATTCTCCGGGTCCAGGCGGAGGCAATGAACTGGGGTGCGCGCGGCGCGCGGGTCAATGCGATCAGCCCCGGGATCATCGTGACGCCGCTGGCGGCTCATGAATTGAACTCGGGGATCGGCGACATTTACCGCGCCATGGTCGAGGCTTCGCCGTCCAAGCGGATGGCGCCCCCTGAGGAAGTTGCGATTGCCGCCAGCTTCCTGCTTGGTCCCGACGCAGGTTTCATCACGGGCAGCGACCTGCTGATCGATGGCGGCGTGATCGCCGCGATGCGGGCGGGCAAGCTGCCGACACCCGGTTGATCCGCGCGAACTGCCCACCCCATTCTCGAAGTACAATCTTTATGAAACAGCGCAAACTGGGAAGCCTCGCAGTCAGCGAAATCGGCTTCGGCACGATGAGCTTTGCCTCTACTTATGGTGCGTCGCCTGATCGCGCCGAAGCGATCCGCGTCATCCGGGGCGCACATGACCTCGGCGTGACCTTTTTCGACACGGCCGAAGCCTATGGTCCCTGGACCAATGAAGAGCTGGTGGGCGAAGCTCTCCGCCCGGTTCGCGACGAGGTGGTGATCGCCACCAAGTTCGGCTTTGACATCGACCAGCAGACTGGCGAGCGAGGGGCGGGCCTCAACAGCCGTCCGGACCATGTGCGCCAGGTCGTGGACGCCAGCCTTCAGCGCCTCGGCATCGAAACCATCGACCTTCTCTATCAGCACCGCGTCGATCCGGCCGTTCCGATCGAGGACGTGGCGGGCACGGTCAAGGATCTGATCGCGGCGGGCAAGGTCAGGCATTTCGGTCTGTCCGAAGCGGCCGCCAGCACCATCCGCCGGGCGCATGCGATACAGCCCGTGACCGCGATCCAGAGCGAATATTCGCTCTGGACGCGCGAGCCGGAGCCAGAGGTCCTGCCGCTTTGCGCCGAACTCGGCATCGGTTTCGTGCCGTGGAGCCCGCTGGGTGCGGGCTATCTGACCGGCAAGATCGATCCGTCGACGCCGATCGACAGCAGCGACTTCCGCGCAGGATCGCCGCGTTTCACCCCGGAAGCACGCACTGCCAACCAGGCTCTCGTGGATCTGCTCACCGGGATCGCCGTGGATAAGCAGGCAAGCCCGGCCCAGATCGCGCTGGCCTGGCTGCTTGCCCGCGCGCCGTTCATCGTGCCGATCCCCGGAACGCGGCGTCTTGACCGCGTGCAGGAGAATGCAGGCGCGGCCGACGTCGTGCTGACAGCGCAGGATCTCGAAAGGATAGAGCGTGCGGTCGCCGCGATCCCGATTACCGGCGATCGTCTTCCCGCTGCCATTCTGCAATTTTCGTACCGCTGACTGAAAGGAACCAGGCATGAAAATGCGTCAACTCGGCCACAGCGATCTCACCGTTTCTGCCCTTGGCCTCGGCTGCATGGGCATGAGCGCAAATTACGGCGCGCCGCGCGATAAGGGCGACATGATCCGACTGCTGCGCGATGCCGTGGATCGGGGCGTCACTTTCTTCGACACCGCCGAAGTCTATGGGCCCTTCGTCAATGAGGAACTGGTCGGCGAAGGGCTGGCCCCCGTCCGTGACAAGGTCGTGATCGCCACCAAATTCGGTTTCGACATCGATCCCGCGTCGCACGAACGCCACGGCTTCACCAGCAAGCCCGCGCACATCCGCAAAGTCGTCGAGGCTTCTCTGAAGCGGCTGCGTACCGACGTGATTGATCTGCTCTACCAGCATCGCGTCGATCCCGCGACGCCCATGGAGGATGTGGCCGGCACCGTCCGGGATCTGATCGCGGAAGGCAAGGTCAAGCATTTCGGTCTGTCGGAGGCTGGCGCCGACACGATCCGCCGCGCCCATGCGGTGCAGCCCGTGGCGGCCCTGCAGAGCGAATATTCGCTGTGGGCGCGTGACCCGGAGGCGGAAGTGCTGCCGACCTGCCGCGAACTCGGTATCGGCTTCGTGCCCTGGAGCCCGCTCGGCCAGGGTTTCCTGACGGGCACTGTCAAGTCCGGTCAGCGCTTTGACAAAAGCGATGTTCGGTCCTGGTTCCCGCGCTTCGCACCGGAAGCGATGGATGCGAACCAGGCGCTGGTCGATGTTGTGGCCGAGGTTGCGGATGCCAAAGGGGTGACCCCGGCTCAGATCGCTCTCGCCTGGCTCCTGGCCCAGGATCCAGCGATCGTGCCGATCCCCGGCACCACCAAACTGCACCGGCTGGAAGAGAATATCGCCTCCGCCGATGTCGAGTTGACGGGCGCGGAACTCGACCGATTGACCCATGCGGCGGACTCGATCCCGATCCAGGGTGGACGCGGGACCGGGCAGGAACAATATCTTTGAGCGTCACGCCATGGCCCACATCTTGATCATCGGCGCGCACGGGCAGATTGCGCGTGTCGCCACCCGGCTTCTGCTTGAACGAACCGATGCGACGCTGCCCCTCTGTCTTCGTCGCGCACGGCGGCTGGAAGCCCTCGCGTCGAACCCGCGTGTCCGTCTTGTCGAAGCGGATGCGACCGATGAATCGGCTCTCGAAACGGCCATGGCCGGTCAGGATATCGTCTATGCCAACCTGTCTGGCGACATGGCGCGTCAAGCGCGGGCAATCGTGATGGCCATGAAGAAGGCGGGCGTGCGCCGGCTCATCTTCATCAGTTCGATGGGCATCTATGGCGAGGTGCCCGGCGAACGCTACCGAAGCATCCTCGACCCCTATCGCGACAGCGCGGCAATCGTCGAAAATTCAGGTCTTGACTTCACCGTCATCCGCCCGGCTTGGCTCAATGACGACGATGTAATCGCGTACGGCATGACGCGAAAAGGGGAGGCCTTCGCCAAACCCACTGTCTCTCGCACGAGTATCGGTGATCTGATCGTGCGTCTTGTGAAGGAACCTGGTTTCGGCGTCGGCGAAAGCCTTGGCGTTCATGGCAACAAATCAGCATCGTGAAAGGAACGATCATGAAAAATCGTATGCTTGGCCCGCTGGCCGTGAGCGAACTAGGCTTCGGCTGCATGGGCCTCGACTTCAGCTATGGTCACCGCCTGACCCGCGAGGAGGGCATCACACTCATCCGTCAAGCCGCGGACCGCGGCGTGACCTTCTTCGACACCGCCGAAATCTATGGCCCCTTCACCAACGAGGAAATGGTTGGTGAGGCGCTGCGCCCGATCCGCGACCAGGTCGTTATCGCCACCAAGTTCGGCTTCGACATCGACCCGCAAACGTCCGAAAATCGCGGCGTGTCCAGCCGCCCAGAGAATATACGCGGCCATGTGGAGCGTTCGCTCAAGCGGCTTGGGATTGAGACGATCGACCTCATCTATCAGCATCGCGTGGACCCCACCGTGCCGATCGAGGATGTCGCCGGCGTCGTGCGCGACCTTATTCAGGAAGGCAAGGCGAAGGCCTTCGGCCTTTCCGAACCAAGTGCCAAGACGCTGCGCCGCGCCCATGCCGTGCAGCCCGTCAGCGCTGTCCAGAACGAATATTCGCTGTGGTGGCGCGCGCCGGAGACGAACGGCATTCTCGCGGCCTGTGACGAACTCGGCATCGGCTTCGTGCCTTACAGCCCACTCGGCAAGGGATTCCTGACCGGAGCGATAAGCGCGGCCACCAAACTGGAAAAGGGCGATTTCCGCGCAAGCACCCCGCGATTCCAGCCCGAGGCGTTGGCCAAGAACGAGGCCTTCGTCGACCTGCTCAGACGCATCGCCGCGGAAAAGGACGCGACGCCGGCGCAGATCGCGCTCGCCTGGTTGCTCGTCCAGCGCGATTACATCGTACCCATCCCCGGAACGACCAAACTGCACCGGCTGGAGGAAAATCTCGGCGCGGCTGACGTGACCCTGACCGATGCCGACAAGGCCGAGATCACGGATGCCCTAGCCGGCCTGGAGGTGGAGGGCGACCGTTACACCGCGGCCAATATGGCCCTTGTTGGCGCTGATACGCCCGAGAAGGAGCAAAGCTGATGAGTGAAGTCATCGTCGTCGTCGGGGCAGGCTCGATCGGGCAGGCCATCGCCAGGCGGATCAGCGCGGGCAAGATCGTACTGCTTGCCGATATGCGGTCAGAGAATGCCGAGATTGCCGCCAAGGTGCTGCGTGATGCGGGCTATGACGCCCGGACAACCAGCGTCGATATCTCGTCGCGCGAGTCCGTGGAAGCGCTGGTCGCCACGGCGACCTCGCTGGGCGATGTCAGCGGCCTGATCCAAGCGGCGGGGGTCTCACCCTCGCAAGCACCGATAGAGGCGATCCTGAAGGTCGATCTCTATGGTACGGCCTTGCTGCTCGAAGAGTTTGGCAAGGTCATCGCCAAGGGTGGCGCCGGGATTGTCATTTCCTCCCAGTCCGGTCACCGGATGGGTCCGCTGACCGTGGAGCAAAGCGGGCAACTGGCCACCAAGGCGGTCGACGAACTGCTGGCGCTGCCGTTCCTGCAGCCTGGGGAGGTCAAGGACACGCTCCACGCTTACCAGCTATCCAAGCGCGGGAACGGCTTGCGGGTACAGGCGGAAGCAGTGCGCTGGGGCCGTCGCGGCGCGCGTATCAACGCCATCAGCCCCGGCATCGTCATCACACCGCTCGCCAATGACGAACTGACCGGGCCGCGCGGGGAGGGCTATCGCAAGATGATCGAAAGCTCGATCGCCGGCCGCGCCGCGACGCCCGACGAGATCGCCAACGTTGCAGCCCTGCTCATGGGGGCGGACGGTGCGTTCATCACGGGCAGCGACTTCCTGGTCGATGGCGGCACGACCGCCGTTCATTGGTTCGGGCAGGCTGGTCAATAAGCCAGCCACCGTGCAGAAGAACATGCCCAACGGCGGTTTCTGTAACAAACCGCCGTTGGGTGCCTGAAGCTTTGAATGTCCGACATTGGGTCGAGACCCGCCGGAATAGCTGCCGGCTCGCACCTAGGGACCGGCAATTGCCCATTGAACGACCGGGAAGGGTCGAAATGGAAATTGGCGGACTGGATTATCTCGTCCTCTACGCTTTCTCCAGCCATCCGCGATAATGGACCAGTCGTCCTATCACCGGCAGCGCGATGGGGACGTCGAAATGAAAACGCCCGTCTTCGCTCCATTCCTTCGCGGTCGAACGCGGAGCCATGAATTTCGGTAATCGCAGCGGGCCAATCCACCACCGCTGTATCACCATGCTCAATCCCTGAGCATCACTGGGAAGGTCAAAGGCAAAACGCAGGGGACCGAACCGTTCGACAAGCCAGGAACCGCGCTGGCTGAGGTGGCTGTGGAAACGCTGTCCATTGAAATCGCGTGTCCAAGTTTCGTGCCGGCCGCTCTCCCGAAAATGGACGTGAAGGCGATGGTGGCCGGGCTTGGGGAAGCCCACGATCCGGGCGATGAAAGCGGCGATGGGGTTCGCGGCTCCCGTTACCTGCGCTTCTCCCGTCGCGCCGGCATCGCGGTGCACATCGTGGATCGCGCGGAGTTCCGGCGGCAGTTGTGCAAAGCGGTCGCCCATCACCCGTTCGTACAAAGAGGCCGATGCGGCCAGCTCCCGCGTGCAGTAATGGATGGCCAGCTTCCCGAAGGCATCGGCATAGTCGTCGAGCGTCAGCGCCTCTCCGGCGTCCCGCGCGCCCGCCATCTCCTCGCCCGACAGGATGCGCGCGACGATCGGCGCGACGGACAAGGTCGGTGTTTCCGGCCCATCCCCCCGTTCCGCAATCAGTGTCCATCGCCGCTCCACTCGTCGTCCGGCCGCATCGCCGAACAGCCGCACAATCATGGCGGAGCGATCGCTGCCGAACGAACGGGTCAGCGCCTGGAGCGGGTTGAGGATGCGCGCGAGCGGCGCAAGAGACGCGGCGATGCGCGTGCGCACCAGCCAGCTTGCGAACCAGAGCGCCCAATTCTGAAACCCCAGTTCCGTGCCCGCGCGAAACGCGACGGCGGGGCGGCCTGCCAGCCTCTCGGGCAGAAGGGCAAGGTCGGGCACGTCGAGTAGTGCAACGCTGCGCCCGGCGATCACCTCGACCTCCGCGCATTCGAACCGGGCGGAATGCATTTCCTGCCATCCGAAGGCCTGCATCCAGCGCTGCCCCCGCCACAGGCGCAGGGGCTGGCCGACCTGGCCCAATATCGCCGCCGATACGGCCGGGCCTGCCGCTGCCTTGTTCGACGCGCTGATCGCCATTTCGACCGCGCGGACCTGGTCCATGCCTTCCGCGAGATACCGCACGGCCGCGCCCGACAGGGCCGGCACGCTCGATGCGCCGGAGAGAACGACGACACCAGCGTCTTTCGCCGCTGCATCGAGCGCCGCGATACCGCATACGAAATCGCGGCTGTCGGCGATGTCGATATAATGGACCCGAGCGGCGATGCAGGCCTTGGGAATGGCATGATCCATCGCCTGGAACGGGCCCGATGCATCCACCACCATGGCAGGCCGGTGCTGCTCCAGGGCCTCGGCGATCCGGCTTCGGTCCAACGCCAACGGGAAGAGACCGGGCGTTTCCCCGCAAAAAGCTCGCGCCTTGTCGAGGGACCTGCCCGCGACCAGCACGTCATGCCCTGCCGCGGCAAGGCGCCGCGCAATGCGTCCACCGAAGCCACCATAGCCGCCAAGGAGCAGGATGCGGGTCACAGGATGCGGCCGGCTTGCTCGGGCGTCGGCACCCAGCACTCCGACCTTTGCCCGAAGAGCCGATAGCGATGGCGTGCGACCCAGCGATAGATCGGATCACGCACCCAGCGCGGCACGATCCGCAGCATCGCCAGAGCGTTCCACGGACGATCGAGGCCTGCCCATATGGCCAGCACCGCATCGCTGTTGCGCAAGGATCTATCGCCTTCGACCAGGATCAGAGTTTCTGGATTGGCAGGGTCGATCCCGAACCGGCGGTAGAGCGCAGCGCCGACCTCACCCTGCATCGAAGCCAACCGGAAACGCCCGCTCCGGTCGTGCCGCAGCACGAAAGTGGCATTGGCGGAGCAGAGCACGCACAGCGCGTCGAATACGATGACCGGGTGGTCGTCGCCGACCGATGGGACGGTCATGCCGCTTCCACGGCGGGCCGAGCCATCTGACGGTCATCCTCCAGCCCCAGCGGTTGCAGCGGATTGCCCACCAGCCCACTCACCATCGATGCCTGTATGACGGTGGCCGGCCATAGCTTCGACAGCGGACCGACAAGACGGTCGCGGATCAACGGCAGCAGGCGGCTGTCGGATTGATAGACGGGGGTGAACAGCGCTGTGAGCCACTGATAGGTCAGAACGTGACGGCGGCGCAGACGGATGCCGTGCCGAACCCCTTCGTCGACACTGTCCGCACAGTCCAGGCCGCGGGACAGCGCCCAGGCGTCGAGCAGGGCCATATTGGCGCCTTGCCCCAGCTGCGGACTGGCGGAATGCCACGCATCGCCGATATGGACCAGCGCCGGTTCGGCCCGCGAGGACAAGGTGCGATGCGCATAGCGAGCGAAGGTCAACTGGCTCGGATCGGTGATCTGGTCGAGCAGCACTGCACAATCCGGCCAGAGCGCGGCGACCCGCACTTTCCAGGCGGGCAGTCCGGCCTCGCGCCAGTCGTCCAGCCGATCCGCCCGGATCGACCAGAAGAAAGCCGCCTTGGGCACGGTCGCGCCCGGCGGCGTCCCGATGGGCAGGACACCCGCCATGATGCTCGCCCGGTCGTAGCGCTGCGCAAGGGCATGGGGATCGAAGCCGGCACCCTCGGGCCAGTCGAGGCTGGCCCACAGCGCCCCATAGGCCAGTTCCCGGCCCGTCGGCGGGGCGAGCGGCGTGCGCGTACCCAGCGCGTCCACCACGAGATCGTAAGGGTCGCTCGTCTGTCCATCGGCAAAGCGCAACGCGCGTTTGTTCCCCAGTAGCGCACTCCCGGCCAAGGCGCGCCCGGAGTGGAGGGGAATGCCCGATCGCAGGACGGCCTCGTGCAAGACTGCGAACAAGCTGGCACGATGTATGCCGATGCCGAACGTGTCGGGACGGCTCAGCGCAGCGTAATGTACATCGAGCACGACCCGCTTGCCCGCCATCCCGAACAACCGATCGACGCGCGCGCCCCGAGTCAGCACCGCATCGAGCAAGCCGAGCTTGGAGAGGACCGCCATCCCGGTGGGCTGGATCATCAGTCCGGAACCGATAGGCTGGGGCGTCTCGAACCGCTCGAACATGGTAACGTGATGCCCTGCACGGTGAAGCAACAGCGCCGCCGCCAGCCCGCACGGCCCACAGCCGGCAATAGCAATGTTCAACCCCCGCATCCCCATTGCCTAGCCCAGGATGCGGATCAGTCCAATAGGGCGGGCGTCAATCGCCTTGCTGAAAGCGTCGGCTCTTTCATTCAATGCGTAACCCCTCGACCTGCATCTTGGCGCTCTCGAGCACCCGACGAACGTTCAAATGGAAGGCGAGACGCGCGATCGGCTCCCAATAGGCGATCGGGTCGATGCGCAACACGGTCTGTGCCTGCAGCGTAAGCTTCGTGCCGCCATTGCGCAGGGGCGAGAGCATATATCTTGTGTCGCCGGTGACGACATACCCGGTCAGGTGCGGGGTATGAAGATGGCGATAGGGGCTCATTTCTTCCATCGCCGGGGGCTGCGAAAGGACGGTGAAGGCCAGCACGCGGCCAGGCTTCCATTCGGTCACACGTTCCACCGCGGTTCCGGTCTAGAATACACCCAGGCGCGTAGCACCCACGCCTTCGCCCTTGAGGCTACTGCGGACAGGGTAGGCCAACCCCGCAAGTCCGGGAAGCCCCGGCGATAACCCGATAGGTGCTTCGCTGGTGATCGCCCGCCACACCGCGTCCGGCGAGGCGGCGATTTCGATGCTCTCGATCGTGTTGATGGAAATCGCGGGCGGCATGCTCGCTTCCAGCGCGAACAGGACGGGAAGCACTGCGACGGACATTAGCGGCCTGCTGCCATCGTGTCCGAACAAGGCGATGGCCCGGCCGAAGGTGCCGCCAAGCGCCGCGGCAGCCAGACCGAGCGGTGCGACCAGGACGATGCACATGAAGCCCTCCAGGGCGAACATAAGCAATGCAAGCCCGCCCAAGGCTCCGGCCGCGAGAACATGCGCCATGGTCCGCGCCCCGGTCTGCGGGACGCGACGGTTCACGATGTACCCAGTCGTCATGCCGACCACAAAGGGTGTCGCGACGAATAGGCCCCAGCCATACGCGCTGAGAGTCAACGCCGAGATCAGTACGGCGACCACTATGATAGCCACGCCCGCCAGCACGCCTTGCAGGACTTGGGCCCGATCCACTCGAACCTGAGGGTGGCAGCGATGCTGCGCGTCTGGAACGACCTCCTGCATGGCAAGATCGCAAGACACTCGCAATGCTATTGACTCGCAATATTGCCAATATTAGCAGCCTGTGGAAATCCAAAGGGGGGTTCCATTGATCCGTTTTTCCGCTCTGTTTTCGGGTGCTGCCTTGGCGGCGCTCGCCGTTCCCGCTTACGCGCAGGCTGTGCCTGGCGTTGAGGAGAATGCAGCGCCCGGCGACATCATCGTCACCGGCGAAAAGTCGACGCGCACCTTGCAGCAGACGCCGACCAGCATTGCCGTCACCACGTCCGAAAAGATCGAGCGGGAAACCCTGATCTCGATCCAGGACGTCTACAACCGCACCGCGAACCTTTCCGAGATGTACGGTTCCTCGGGCTTCACCATTCGCGGGGTGAGCAACTCCGGCGTCGGCGCCGGTGGACAGGCCGATGCGGCGAGCGTCTATGTCGACGGTGCGCCGATCCCCAAGTCGGCGCTCTACGGCGGCCCCACCGACATGTGGGACGTCCAGCAGGTGGAAGTGCTGCGCGGACCGCAGTCGACCATTCAGGGCCTCAACGCGCTGGCGGGCGGTATCGTCATCACCACCAAGGACCCTTCGCTCACCCGCTGGACCGGCGATGCCCGTGTGCTCTGGACCGAGCATAATGACCGCACCTTCTCGGCCGCCGTGGGCGGGCCGATCGTCGCCGACGAACTCGGAATTCGTCTCGCGGCCGAGCGCCGTGCCGACCGCGGCATCATCCGCAACGTGACGCGCGGCGGCCACGACGACGCGTTGAAGTCACTCAACTTGCGGGGCAAGGTGCTGTGGACGCCGAGCGCGCTGCCCGGCCTCGAAGCCGTCGCCAGCTACAACCGCGTGCGGCGCGACGGCGGTTATCTCTACGAATATGCCCGCACCGACGTGCCGGACTTCTACGATCACCGCATCTCGACCGGCGACCAGCCCAGCCGTGGCAAGATCGACAGCGATATCGCCGTCTTCAAACTGAGCTATCCCCTGTCCGACCAGCTCAAGCTGTCGAGCGTCAGCTCGTGGAACCGCTCGACGGTCCACTCGGTGATCGATACCGACGGCACCCCCGAAGACATCCAGGCGATCGACAATCGCTACTTCTACAAGACGCTGACGCAGGAACTCCGCCTCAACTACGAAAGCGAGCGACTGAGCGGGCTGCTGGGGGCCTGGTACTACCGCCGCACCGGCGAGCTTGAGCAGAACAGCCGCGTCAATATCGCAACGCCCACATCGACGATCGCCGGGCTGCTCCAGGCTAATGGTGCCAGCGCGGTGCAGGCGCAGACCATCGCCAATGCCTATGCCGGGCAGCTTCCGGTGATCCCGGTGCTCTATCATGCCGAGCAGCCGGAGAAGGTGGAGACGATGGCGCTGTTCGGGGACGCGCGCTTCAAGGTCACCGACCAGCTCACCCTGATCGGCGGCTTCCGCTTCGACCACGAACGCAACCGTTATGCCGCCGAGACCGTGGCGACCTTCAACGGCACTCTGCCGGCCGTGAACTTCCTCGGCACGGCTTATGCCCCGATCATCGGGCTTATCAATCAGGGCGTGCTCGGGCTTGTCGACGATGCGTCCTCGCCGCTGGCGTCGAACAGCCGCACGTTCAACGCCTTCCTGCCCAAGGTGGGCGTGAGCATGGACTGGACACCGGACCTCACCACCGCCTTCACCGTGCAGCGCGCCTACCGCTCGGGCGGATCGAGCCAGAACCCGGCCCGCGCCGAACTGGTGGCTTACGATCCCGAATATAGCTGGAACTACGAGGGCTCGCTGCGTTCCAAGTGGCTGGGCGGCAAGCTGGTGGTCAATGCCAATGTCTTCTACATGAAGTGGAAGGACCAGCAGGTCACCGCCTATTTCGGCCTCAACTCTTACGACTACAACACCGTCAATGCGGCCGGTTCGCACCTCTATGGCTTCGAAGTGGAGGCGAATGCGAAAGTCGCGCAGGGTATCGATCTCTACGCTTCGGTCGGACACGTCCGCACCAAGTTCGACGATTTCGACCTGCCTGCGGGCGCGACCAGTACGGTCGACCTCAAGGGCACGCAGTTCCCCTATGCTCCGCGCTGGACATTGGCGGGCGGCGTGAACGCGAATTTCGGTGGCGGCTTTACGGCGAACCTCAATGCCAACTACCGCACCTCGGTATTCACCGGGGTCGGGCAGGATCAGGGGCAGTTCAAGGTTTCGGCCCGCACCGTCGTCAACGGCAAGCTGGGCTACGAGACCGGGAACTGGCAGATCTTCGCGTTCGTACGCAATCTCTTCGACGAGAAGTACAAGCAGTACGAATATGCCGCAATCCATCAGGCGATCCTCGGCGATCCGCAGACCTTCGGCATCGGCGCCGGAGTGCACTGGTGATTTGGCTACCCGTTCTCGCGCTTCTGGCAGGCGGCGCGCTGGGCGCCGTCCTGCTGCGCGCGTCGTGGCGAAAGCGCGATGGCGCGGCGCCGGTGCCGCTCGCGGGGGGATGGGCCATCCTGATCGGCCTTGCGGCCGGTGCCGCCTGGCTGATCGGTCCGGTGAAAGGACCGGCCCTGGCACTCGTCATGGAAGGGATCGGCGCGCTTTGCGTGATCTGGCAGGGGCGGGTGCGCCGCAAGGCCGGACGGACCCGTGAAACCGAAGCCGCGCCGGAACCGCTGGAGGAACCCGGCCGCTTCTGGCGCGGCGTCTTGCGCACGCTGCTGGCAGGGCCGCTCGGCATGACGGCGGCCATGGCGGTTGCCTTCTGCGTGACCGTCTACATGCCGGGCGATCCGCGCACCCGGATCGTGACCGGAGGCCTGCTGATGCCGGTGCTCTGGGGGCTGGCGATGACATGGACGCTGGCCGACCGCCGCCTGTTGCGGGCAACCGCGGTGCTGGTGGGAACCAGCCTGGTCGGGTTCGGTCTCGCCTTCCTGGGCGGCGCCGTTCTGGGAGGCAGGGCATGAGCAATACCCGCAAGAAACAGTGGCGATGGCCGATTTCGCCCGAAACCGTGCGCTCGGTGCTGAGCAGCCATTCGGTGCTGGGATTGGCCTTTGCCGCCGTGATCTATCTTGTCTGCCTGACCGGGACGATCGCCGTCTTCGCGCCCGACCTTCAGCGCCTGGAAGTCTCGGGTACGCCGATAGCCAGGCAAGTGTCGAACGAAGCCGCAGCCCGCGCGCTGACGGAAGCGGCAAGGCAGGTTCCGGCCGACGCCTCGCTCTACCTGACGATGCCCGGCCCCGCCCGGGAAGGCGCGACGCTGGTCGCCTTCAAGCCCGATTTCGAGCGGAACTGGGCGGTCGCGGAGGACGGTAGGCTGTCCTTGCTGGACGCGGTCTGGACCGAATTCCTGATCACCCTGCACATCTGCCTGCACCTGCCGCGAAGCTGGGGCGGCTTCATCGTCGGCCTGACCGGCGTTGCCTTGCTGTCTTCGCTGGTCTCGGGAATTCTTGCCCATCCCCGTGTGGTGCGCGATGCCTTCCACTTGCGCCTTGGCGGATCGCGCCGGTTGCAGGAGGCTGATCTGCACAATCGTCTGGGCATCTGGGCGCTGCCGTTCCACTTCACGCTGGCACTGACCGGCGCACTGCTGGGCCTGAGCACATTGATCGTCGCCGTGCTCGCGCTGCTGCTCTATCGCGGCGAGATGGAGAAGGTCTACGCCCTGTTCCTCGATCCGCCCCCGCCGGTCGATGCCCGCGTGGTGCCGATGCCGGACCTCGCCGCCCTCATGGCCCAGGCCCGCGCCCGCATGCCGGGAACGACGCCGGACAGCATCATGGTCGAACGCCCCGGCCGCGCCGACATGCGCATCGCGGTCCACGGACGCCAGGCAAGACTGCTGGTTCCGCAAGACGAAGTGCAGTTCGATGCCCAAGGCAAACTGATCCACGAGGAGCACCCCAAGGACCTCGTCGTCGGAACCCGTGTACTTGGCGGCATCGGCCAGATTCATTTCGGGTGGTACGGCGGCTTGCCGGTGCGGATCGCCTATGGCCTGCTCGGTCTGGCGCTCTGCGTCGTCACGTCGAGCGGGGTCACGATCTGGCTTGCCCGGCGCCGCGACCGCGGAAGGCCCGCGCCGCAGTGGGAACGCATTTGGGCCGCCGTTTGCTGGGGGCAGCCGCTGGTTTTGGCGCTCACCGCGATCCTCGCCTTCCTCATGCCGACCGCTCCGCTGGTTGCCGCCTGGCTTGCGCTTACTTTTGTCACGATTGCCGGTGCCGCGCTGCCCTGGCGCATTTCCGGCGCGCGCCTGGGCCGCATTGGCCGGTTGGCCTTGCTGGCGGCTCTGATCGTGACTGTCCTGCTCTACACAGGGCGAGGGTTGGTCGGCTAAGCTAACGGCAAGCGGCCAATGCGGGGCGCTCGTTTACGGCTCAGTTCGGCGGTCGAACGATGGGTGTGATACGCATTGGTGGTTTCGAGCCGCAGGGAAGCCCGTCGATCTGCCGCGCGGCGTTCCAGGCACTTCATCGTTCTGCCAGCGAGCAGTGCGACGATAAGTGTCAGGATGCCGTCATGGCCACGGCAAGCCACGGGTGGATGATCGCCGGGGGCTGAGCGGGATCATCTTCGTCAACCGCAACGGGCTGCGAATACGGGCTTCACAAGACATTGTATAATCTCTGGAAACGTTGGGGCGAAATGGACGTATTCACCCGAATGATGGAAGGCCTGTCAGCCCAACGCGCTGAACTCCAGACCGTCATGATCGATGCGACCTACCTCAAGGCACACCGCGCGGCTTCCAGCCTTGGGGTAAAAAAGGGGACCTTGGGCGCCTGATCGGACGGACCAAGGGCGGCATGAACACCAAGCTTCACGCTGTCACGGATGCCAACGGCCGCCCATTGAGCTTCTTCATCACGGCAGGCCAGATTAGCGATTTCACCGGGGCGGCGACCCTGCTCGATGATCTGCCCAAGGCCCAGTGGATGCCGGCTGATCGAGGCTATGACGCTGAATGGTTCCGGGATGCGCTCGAGCAAAAGGGTCAAGCCTTGTATTCCCGGCCGCAAATCCCGCTCCATGTCCGTCAAACACGACAAGCGCCGCAACCGTATCGAGATCATGTTCGGCGGCCAGAAGGACTGGCGTCGCGTCGCCACACGATACGATCGCTGCCCCCCGTCTACTTTTCCGCACTCGCTTTGGCTGCAACTGTCCTCTTCTGGCTCTGATTAGTGAGTCCCGAGCCTGGTAATATCGCGCGGATGATGTGTCGCACCCTTGATGCGTCGGGCATTATGAATGACCACTCCTTTCGAAGCGCATCAAAGTGTCGCGCAATAATCGATCGGAGAGAACGATGCCAGCTTATGTACGCGAGCTGCGTGAGCAATGGCGACCGTTGCTTGCCGCGGTCATTGGCTTGAGTTCGGGATACTCCATCATAAGCTATGTGACGAGCATCATGGCGCCTCACCTGCTGCGTGAGTTCGGGTGGTCGAAGGCAGAATTTGCCGCCGTCAGCAGCCTCACATTGGTGTGCGTGCTGGTATTTCCCGTCATCGGTCGTCTGACCGACGTCGCCGGAGTGAAGCGCACCGCTCTTGTCGGTGTCGTCGCCTGCCCGATTGGATATACGCTTCTGAGCCGGATGAACGGCGATATCCGCGTCTACATCGCGATTTTCCTGGCAATGGGACTTATCTGCATCACGACGACCGCCACAGTATATAGCCGCGTTGTGGTGCGCCATGTCGTTCACGCACGCGGGGTCGCGCTGGCGATCGTCGCATCCGGGCCGGCAGCAATGGGCGTGATCGCGGCTCCTTTGTTAAACGAATTCGTAGAGGCTTACGGATGGCGGCCGGGCTATCTCCTTGTCGCGACCTTCTCTGGTGTGCTGGGCGTTGCAGCGCTCCTCCTCATGCCGCGCGAAGGACCGCCAGGGGCACTGGGGCGAACCACGCGCGTTGCACGTGACGATTATCGAGCGATCTTCCGAAACCGATCGTTCTGGATTCTCGCTTCGGCAATGCTCCTGTGCAATCTTCCCCAGATCATTGCCTTGACCCAGCTAAATCTGATGCTGCTCGACAAAGGGGTGCGGCCGGAGGGCATAGCCATCATGATCTCGAGCTTTGCGATGGGGACGCTGGCAGGGAGGTTTGTGTGCGGACTGGCACTGGATAGGCTGCCTTCGCATCTGGTTGCCTGCTGTTTCATGGCACTTTCGTCGGTCGGTCTCTTCCTCATGGCTTCTTCTGTTGTCTCGAGCCCGTTCATAGTCCTTTCCGTTGTTCTTATCGGCCTTACCATTGGTGCGGAAGGTGATCTGATCAGCTATCTTGTTGCGCGGGCCTTTGGTGTCGAAGTCTACGGTACCGTGATGGGCATGATGACCGCGATTATTGCCGGGGCTGCTTCATTGGGGGCCATTATTCTGAGCCTGATGCTTCGCGGAGGGGGAGGATTTGCTCCGTTCCTGTCGCTCTGCGGCGTGACGGTCGTTTTGGGTGCCGCCCTGCTTCTGCTGTTGGGTCGGAATGGCTGCGACGCACCGAAGGGGGAGTGATTCCAGCTAATATCCATCAGAAGATGATCCCTATCTCGTGCGCGGGATCGCCCATTGAGGCCTGCCATACGCCCCGCAACCTGCCGGAGCGCATCGGACATTGCCGACTGTCTGACGACGAGCCGGAACGGACATGTGGTGGCCCACGGTCCGATGAGCGAGGTGCTGATGCCACCTGCCTGATGGAAATGGCGACCGGATATCGGGCGTGTCGCTGGAGAAGAATGCGATCGTGCAGGCGGAAGACCCTGCTTCACTGCTGAACGCAATCCTCTACGGCCCCTAATTGCCGCCGCCGCCTTTCACATCTGGACGAACGCGGATGCCGGGCTTTGGCAAGCGCCTGTCGGGCGAGGATGTCGCAGCGGTTGCAAGCTATTTGCGCAGCCATTTCAGCAATCGGGCGAGCGGGGTGTCGTCGGCGCAGGTGACCAAGCATCGTTGAGCCGGTCCTTTGAGTTCAGTTGCCCTTCGCGCTTGACCGATCGCCATCGAGTGGAGATAGTTTAGATGATAAACTATGAGTCTCGGCTGCTGTTCCGGCAGGCGTTCTAACGAAACTCATTGGTGTCATGAATTTCAGGGCTGACCTGAAGATGTGGAATTGCAGGAGGTCACGATGGGTACAGCTGCCGACAAACTCACCGCGATGGCGCGAGACGAGAAGCGTTTCGATTACGATCCGGCGGAGTTGCGCGATGCTCAGGTCGAGGCGCTGAACGAGCGTTTCCAGGAGCGCAAAGACGCCATCAAGCTGCTGGCCATGCGGGCACGCGAGGCAGAATTGACGCAGGTCGTGGCGCTGGAGGACATCGTCCCGCTGCTCCTCCCGCATACCGCCTACAAGAGCTATCCTGAGAGCTTCCTGACGGAAGGTAAATGGGATCGGCTGACGAAATGGCTGGGAACGGTTTCGCCCTATCCCATCACGATCGACACGGCCGGGATCGCCGGCATCGACGAGTGGATAGCGCGGCTGGAAGCCGCGGGCCATTATGTCTCCGCCTCGAGCGGCACGACCGGCAAATCGGCCATGCTGATCGCCTCGGAAAAGGACATGGTCTGGTCGCAGGCCGATACGGTCGGTGTCTTCTCCTGGGGGTCGGGCGTGGAGCCTGCGCAGGACAGGTTGCAGGTCGGTACCGGCCCGGTCGCGGCAGTGCCCAAGAACCTTAAAATCGCGGCGGCCCAGCGCGCGGCATTTGCCAATCCCGCCTGGGAGGCATGGCACTATCCGGTGCCACCGATCACGGTGGGCGCCCTCACGGGGCAGGTCGTCATGCGCAAGAAGATCGCGGACGGCACCGCCCGGCCGGACGAAATCGCCGACTTCGAGCGTATCTCGGCCGAGCGCGCGAAGGCTGTGGAGGAGGCCGTGCCCGCCACCGCCGATTTCCTGATCGCCAATCGCGACAAGAAGCTGATGATCGCAGGCCTGTGGAGCGGCCTCCATGCCGTGGCGAAGGCCGTGCGCGACAAGGGGTTCAGCGGGAAGGATTTCCACCCCGACAACGCCATCTATGTGGGCGGCGGTCTCAAGCGCGCAAAGCTGCCCGACGACTATAAGGAATTCGTGCAGGAGACGTTCAACATCCCGGCAAACCGAGATTTCCAGAATTACTCCATGCAGGAACTGAATTCCGGCATGCCCAAATGCCGCGAAGGCAATCGCTATCACATCCCGGCTTGGGTGGTGCCGCTCATCCTCGACAAGGATGGTAGCGCGCTGATCGCGCATGACTGGAACAGTGAAGTCGAGGGGCGTGCCGCCTTCTTCGATCTCTCCCTCGATGGACGCTGGGGGGGCGTGATCTCCGGAGACAAGATTTCGGTCGACTATCGTCCCTGCGCCTGCGGCCAGCGCAGTCCCTCCATCCGGGACAATATCGCGCGTTACGCCGACCTCGAAGGCGACGACAAGATCGGCTGCGCAGGCACGGTCGATGCCTATGTCCGCGGCGTTTCGTGAAGAGGAACCGACCATGAGCGAACATTCCGACTTCACCGTTTCCGCGCCCTTCTTCTATCGGGGCGAGGTCGTCGAGGGGGACGAGAGCATCCACCGCTCCCGTGACCTGGGCGTCAGCTTCGCCACGCCGCGCTTCGCTTTCGATAAGGCGATTCCGCCTCGGACGGAGGTGCCGCCACTTCTCAATGTGCCGACGGACGAGATCATCGATTTCCTCGTCGAGACGGGGCAGCGCCTCGTCGCGCCGGACAACGAGCATGTCCATGACTGTTTCGACCGCATGGCCTCAACCCACATCCTGCCACGCAGCGTGTTCGAGAATGTCGGCAAACATGCGGTTGCCTATCTCGACAAGCGTATCCTCAAGGCCGAGCTGGAGCAGAACTTCCCCGATACGCGCGCGCTCGACCGGTGGGTGCCTCTGCAGGATTTCACCGGGCGCAAGGCATGGGTCCGCGCCTTCGCACCCCGGCTGATCCATGTGCTGCCCGGCAATTCGCCCGGCGTGGCGATCAAGTCGGTCGCGCAGGGCGCGCTGGTCAAGGGGATCAACCTGTTCAAGATGTCTTCGGCCGATCCCTTCTACATGGTGGCCATCCTGCGCACCATGGCGGCGATCGACCCGGAGCATCCCATCGTTCGCTCCATGTCGGCCGCCTATTGGCGCGGCGGTGACGCCGCGGTCGAGAACGTCATCTATCGCCCCCAGTATTTCGACAAGATCGTGGCCTGGGGCGGCGGCGACGCCATCAACAATGTGGTCAAATATATCGGGCCGGGCTTCCAGCTGGTGTCCTTCGATCCCAAGACCTCGATCTCCATGATCGGTCGGGAAGCGCTGGTATCCGAGGAGACGATGGAGGCTGCAGCCGACCGCGCTTCCGCAGATCTCATGATGCTCAATCAGGAAGCCTGCGCCGCCAGCCGCTTCCAATTCGTGGAGGGGCCGCAGGATCTGGTCGACCGGTTCTCGGAGAAATTCCATCGCCGTATCGCCGAGCGCGCGGCGCTCTCGGGCGACGTGCGCCCTCTCTCCTCCGACCTCAAGGAAGAGGTTGAGGCGCTGATGATGATGGATGACGAATATGGCGTCTGGGGCCGGTCCGACGGCAAGGGGCTGGTCATCCGTTCCGACCAGCCGGTGGACTTCCACCCGATCAACAAGATCGGCAATGTCGTGCGGGTCGACTCCCTCGATGACGCTGTCCGCTACGTCAATGTCGCGACCCAGACGATCGGCTTCTATCCGTCGGATCGCATGGCGGACTATCGCGACCGCCTGAGCGCAGGCGGGGCGCAGCGCGTGTGCCCGCTGGGCGAAGCGGGGCCTTCCACCTTCGGCACCCCATGGGACGGCATGTATCCCCTCCATCGCTTCGTGAACTGGGCGGTGAACGAAAATGGTCCCGTCGATGGCGGGACCGAGGACAACGAGGTTTATCTCAACGCGTGAAGCAAATCGCGCGCCGCTTTACAGGGCGGCGCGTCTTCCTGCGAAAAGCGAACATGATCCTGCCAGCGGCAGAAGGAGATAATTGTGCGCTGATCGAAGGCCTTGGAACCAGACGGCTCGTTCTGCCTGGCCTTTTGCTGACGATGGGATCGGCCAGGGCCGGTTTGTCGCAATGCACAGCTGATCTGCGTTGACGCGTGCGTGCTTGGCATCCAAACGCGGTCTTTTCCAGCCAGTCGTGCATGCCTCGTGCCGCTTGCTGCGGACGGGAAGGCAGAGCATGGGCGGGAAGAAGCAGATACTTCGTCGTGATACGGATCTCTCGCTTGGAGAGTGGAGCATCGGCCCGCTATCCGATCTTATCAGTATTCGTTTGCGGCGCGTCGATATCCTGCTCACGAGGGCTTTCCATGACGCCGAGCCTAATATGCGATCCGGTGTCGTCTCGACTCTGGCCCTGATTGCGAGCAACCCAGGTATTTCGCAGAAGGAAATTGCGCAAATAAGCGGGACAGATAAGTCTAATGTCGTACCGCTCGTGAATGCACTTGAGGAAAAAGGCTGGGCCGAACGACGTCGATCCGAGGATGATGGTCGACGCTATTGTCTGTATGCAACTGCGGCAGGCGAAGCCGAAATCAATCGGATTGCAGACTGTATCCACGCCAGTGAACGGCTGATGCTTGCAGGGGTTTCTGAAAAGGACATTGAAGATTTAGAGGCTATTCTGAATCGTATGCACGATGCATGTCTGGACGTTCTCCAGAAGCGGAGCTGAACGCAACATAGCTCTTGCCGAAATTGGTTTGTGTCATGAACTGATGTTCGCGGGCCGAGAGCCTCGGCATGTCGACGACCGCCAAGGGCGCCGAGACCGAGAAGGACGCGATCGCGCTGTTTCGCAACCACGCCTTTACGGGGGCGTGAAAATCTACCCGTAGATCGGCAGGATCTGCGGCAGATCGACCGTCGTTCGAATGCCCGGCGGCGCGGCGCAGACGGCGGGAACGGCGTTGACCGGCCGGTGCGCGGTAAGACCCGGCGTATAGGCCGCATAGTCTTCCCCGGAGACCGGAAAAGTCACGTCCACTTTCACCGGGGTGTCCCCCTCGGTAACGATCCGCCAGCCGGATTCGCGCAAGTCCCAGTCATGCTCGATATCCCGGGTGACGTACCAGTTCGCCCGGAAGCGCAGGACCGGACGGCCACCGCTCTTGCAGGTTATCGTCGTGCGCATCGCGCCCACTGTCCCGGCGGCGACCGTGCCTGCCGCGATCGTCAGGTCGCGCCGCGCCGGCGAAAGCTCGCCCACGGCCTCGATCTCGTCCACCTTGAGGCCCATCGCATCCGCGATCTGCGAGAGCGAACTGCCGAAGTCCCCCTTGAGATGCTCGGCCCGGCGCTGGTCGAAAGGCGCCATCGGCGCGCCGAAACCCATGACCTGAAACAGCATTTCCGGTGAATTGCGGCTGGATACGTCGGCATACTCGTCGATGGTGAGCAGCCCGTGCGAACGCTGGAGCGACAGCAGCGGAATAGCCAGCGCTTCGGTCACGAAACCTGGGCTGGACCCGGTGCTGTAGATCGAGGCGTTCCCCGCCCGGCAGGCTGCTTCCACCCGCTCGCGAAGCGCGGGGTCCATCCGCGCCGGATTGTGAAAGTCTCCCCGCGTGGTGACGACGTTCTTGCCGGATGCCAGCAAGGTGCAAATCTCGTCGAAGTCGGTGCCTTGTCGCATGTAGAGCACGCAGTCCGCATCCAGCACGGCCATTTCTTCGAGCGAATGGCTCGCCTTCACGCCCGTTGGCGGCAAGCCGCAAAGTTCGCCCGCGTCCTTGCCGACCTTCTCGGGCGAACTGACCCAGAGCCCGACGAGGTCCATGCGCGGATGCTCGATCACCGTGCGCAAGGCGCGGCTGCCCACATTGCCCGTCGCCCACTGGATCACGCGCCAGGTCCGGTCTTCCGCCATCGTCTCTCTCCAAGTTCGTCCATTCGGGATCGTTCAGGGCGTCATCCAGCTCACGGTTTCCTGCCGAGGGTCGGGGGATTCGGCCTTCCACCGCACCGATCCGAAAGGCCGTTCGAGGCGGCGGCGCACGCGGCTGCCGGGATGCGAGCGGTTGAACGTATCCGCCTGCTTCTGAAGCTCGATATCGGCCTGGGTGAAGCGGTCGCGCAGGCGCAAGTAGTCGCCCCAGGTCGGGCAATGGTAGCGCTCGGTCCAGAGTGCGGGCGCGGCGATGTCCCGCGCGAGCGACCATTCGAAGCCGCCGTTGCGCTTTCGCATCGACTGCATCTTCATCATCACCGCGTAGAAGTCCCGCGCACGCTCGGGATCGACGTCGTAATCGACTTCGATAACGACCGGACCGGACCGCAGGGTCAGCGCCATCCCGACCGCCGGTTCGTGACCGAGCGCGACTTCGGCGGTATCGGCCAGATCGCTGCCGACGGGCAGGAGCAGGCCGAGCAGCGCCGTCGCGCCGACCGCGATACCCGAGGCCACGAGTGCGAAGGCCACGCTGCGGCCGGCAGCCACTTCCCCCCAGGCCCAGGCGCCCAGCCCGATCCCCGCGGTAATCGCCGAGGAAAACAGCGAAAGCGCCCGCGCCGTCACCCAGCGCGGCGCCGAAAGCTGCACGGTCACGTTGAGCATCGCGATGGTCAGGATGTTGCAGGCGCCGACCACCAGAAAGGCCGCGCAAGTCAGGACGATCTCGTGGCTCATCCCGATCGTGACGAGCGCGAGGCCGGTGCCGACTGCGAATATCCGCAAGGCCAGTTCGGTCGAGATTGCCTCGCCGATCCGACTGACGAAGAGCGCGCCGGTCACGGCACCCACGCCCTGCGCGCCCAGCAGCACGCCGAAAATGGAGGCGTCGCCATGCAGGAGGTCGCGCGCGATCAGCGGCGCCAGGGCGGAAGCGGTCGCCGTGCTGAGCCCGAAGACGAGCACCCGCACCAGCGCGGTGCGGATCGCCGGAGCATGAAACGCATACCGCACGCCGCCGACGATCGCGCGGTCCATCCGCTCCGGCGGCAGGCGCGACGGGACATGGCGACGGCGCCAGAGGAAGAACGCAAAGAGCAGCGGCAGATAGAGCAGCGCGGTCATGCCGAACACCGCCTTCGCCCCGTAGATCACCACGATCAGCCCGCCGAGCGCCGGACCGAAACTACGCGCGACATTGTAGCTGATCGTGCCCAGCGCGACAGCCGCGGGCAGGTGCGCACGCGAGACCTGTTCCGGGATCGAGGCCTGCCACGAGGGCGAATAGAGCGCGACGCCGCCGCCGATCAGCACGCAGAAACCCAGCAGCAACCAGGGCGTGACGAGGCCGAGGAAGGCGATGCCCGCCAGCACAGCCGCGCAGATCGCGCTGAAAGTCAGGCCGGTCATGGCGATGCGGCGACGGTCGAACATGTCTGCTATCGCCCCGGCGGGAAGTGTCACCAGCACCAGCGGCAGCATCATCGCGGACTGTACGAGCGCAACCATGCTGGGCGAACTGCTGAGCCGGGTCATCTCCCATGCCGCACCGACGCCGAGGAAGAGCTGCCCGAAGTTGGAGAACAGGCTCGCGGTCCATATCCTCCGGAAGGTCGGTTCTCGGAGCGGTGCAAAAGCGCCGCCCTCCGCCGTGGAAGGTGCAAGACTATCGACGGACGGCTCCCCGCGTTCCACTTCCTCCACGCCCTCCCCTTCGCCTTGCTTTTCGAGAGAATGTCGGCGCCGGCCGTGGGATCGTCAAGCGCACCGCCCGCGATTGCCCGAGGCCCCGCCCCCGCGATATGCTTTCACCTGAAAGCAATCGCCAAGGCGATAGGAAACAGACCTCCAACTGCAATTTCCCAAGTGAGCCAGCATGCCCCCGGACAGAACAGGCCGGGTGCCACAAAGCACGCTTTCCGCCGCCGTCCTCGCCGCGCTGAAGGAGCGCAACCGCTTCGATACCGCCGAGGTGGACGACGTGATCTGGGGCGTCTCCGCTGCGATCGGCCTGCAAGTCGGCGACATCGGCCGCATGGCCGCGCTCGACGCAGGCTACGACGTGAAGGCGGGCGGCGTCACGCTAAACCGCTTCTGCGGCTCCAGCCTGGCCGCCACCAGCTTCGCCTCGGCGAAGATCCTGTCCGGCATGTCCGGCCTCATGATCGCGGGTGACCCTGAAGCCTCAGGCGCAGCAGCGACTTGGCCTTGTGATCCAGCCGGCAGGCGGAGGCTCGGCGTGGCAGATGCGGCAGGTGCGGCAGGTGCGGCAGGTGCGGCAGGTGACCGGCGAAATCGTGGTTCCTCCCACCGCCGCGGGTGGAGTGCCGACCAATTCGCTGACCAATCTGGCTCAGGTCGGATCGCAGCAGGCTGTTGCCGATGGCGAGGTCGCGCGGACCGAGGCTCAAGCGCGTCTCGCACGCATCGCCCCTCTTTCAGTTCGTTGCGCAGCCGTGTGCAGAACTTGCCCATTGATAAGCATCGACGGTTTCACCGCGCGGCTTGTAGGTAAAGCTCAGTTTCTGTCCGTCCCGCTCTATGTCGAGCGTCAGCGCGGCGTCCTGATCGCCTTGCAGGGCGTCCTGCGGAAAGCGGTTGAGAATGCGGTCGCCGTCGCGCAGTCCCGCTGCTTCGGCTGCGGAGCCGGGCTTGAGACCTTTCACCACGCGATCCGGGGTCACGAGGATCAGCGGATCGAAGCCAAGGTCGAAGCGTTTAAGCGGCTTCGTCACGCGCTTGAAGCAAGGGCCGAAGGCGTCGGAAGGGGGCAGGACAGTGCCGCCGGCCAGCATGGCGTCGAAATCCGCGAGGCCCTTTGCGCCGAGTTCCTGACCGAGCAGTTTCTTCCAGAGCGTCAGGTCCATTGCATGACCGGCGCGGCGCTCGGCCAGCATCCGCCGGACAAGATCGTCGAGCGAGCGTTTGCTCTGCGAGGCCGCGCGGATCTCTGAGTCCACGGAAGCGAAGTAGAGCGATCCCCGGTCGTAGGGCAGCACGCGGATACGGGTGTCTTTCCAGAACCCCTCGGCGATCCGGTCGTTCGGGGTCGCGATCAGGGCATTGGTGTAATAGCGCGCGGCAGTGGAATTGAGATCGTCCAGAAAGGCCTGCCGCGAGATCAGCCCGGCGCGCCAGGGCAGCAGACGCTGGTAGTGGACGGCCAGCCCTTCGCCGAACCACGAGAGGCCGAGGCCGCCCGGCGCATCCATGGAATCGCTCAGGGAATTGATCCAGGCGTGGACCATCTCGTGCGCCAGCAGGCTCTCCAGGTCGGCGATCGGGGTCTTTTCGCTGAAGGTGAAGGCGAAGCTGTCGGTAAGGCCGATGCCGCTGCCGGGATTGACCGGATTGGTGCGGGCGAAGACGCCGAAGCTGGCGGGGCGCTGGTCGAAGAACGTGCCGTAGAAGCTCTGGAGACGCGCGGCCCAATCCATCAGTTCGGGGCCGTCGAACCCGAAGCGCCCCTGCCAGGTGCCGAAGAACGTGCCCTTGGCGTAAGTGCCGACCTGACCGGCCATATAATAGCTGCCGCTGATCTGGTCGGCGCGCAAAGGGCGGCTGCTGCGGCTGTCCCCGGCGCCGATGCTGGAAACGCCGCGTGCATCCTTCCCGGCGCGCGCGAGATCCCAGTGAACGGAGAGGGCGCGTGGCCGTTCGTCGGCAGGCAGGATGAGGAAAGCATTGCCCGCTCCGGACAGGCCGCCGTCGCTGGCACGCAGTTCGTACTGGGGCTTGGCCAGTCCGGGTTGCGTGGGGTCGATCGAGACGCGGTAGGCCACCGTCACAGGGCCTTCGACTGGGCGGAGCGGCTTCCACGTCCGCTCCAGATTGTCGCCATCCTTTTCCGCGTCACGGGCTTCGACGGGCAGAACGCCCCTGGCGTCGGAAAAGACAAGGGCGGTCATGCTCCTAGCCGAGGTTTCGACGGTGTTCGCGGTTACCGCGATGGCCGCCAGTGCCGCCCCTTGCGGAGGCGCTTCGAAGCGGACCGAGACGTCCATCCGGGTGAGCGCGCCGCGGGGGTCGGCGACGGGCGCCAGGGTAATGGAAATGTCCGGGGCATCGGCGGCTCGTGCGGCGGTGAACGGAGCCGAGGCCAGAAGCACGGCGAGCAGGGCGGAGCGGGGCGATGTCATGACCGGAGGCTAACAGGCGGTTCCGAACGGAAATGTGCAAAGAACGCCGCGGCGCACCGGCGGCGTGCATGAAATATGCGCACCGGCACGGATCAGGACGGCAACGATGGCAGCGGCAGTCGATGCGTGCACTTCAGTTCGGAAAGGGTCGCGGTGGAGCGCACGTCTTCCACTCCCGGCAGCCGCAAAAGCGTGCGGAAAGTGAAGTTCTGATACCAGGCGATGTTGGGGGCAAGCACCTTGAGCATCACGTCCATCTCTCCGAACAGCGTATAGGCCTCCAGGATTTCGGGGGTCGCTTCCACGGCGTGGACGAAACGGTCGCGCTCTTCGTCGGACAGGCGGGACATCTTGAGCTGCGCGAAGATGAACATGCTCTCGCCGAACTTCTCCCGGTCGAGAACCGCCACGGTGTGGCGCACGTAGCCTTCTTCCTTCAGCCGCTGCATCCGCCGCCAGCAGGGCGACTGTGAAAGGCCGACGCGGTCGGCGATCTCGCTGGAGGATTCCGAGGCGTCGATCTGGAGGCGATCGAGGATCTTCATGTCGAGCCGGTCGAGTTCGGCAGGCAAGATTATGCTCCCTGTTGTCGATTGTTGGTTTGAACATGCCATAGGGAAGCGATCGGGCGCAACAAAGGCAGAGATATTTTGCCGCCCGGCGCTATCACGGATGCACGATGAAAACCGGTGAATGGCAACAGGGGCGGGTCGGCATATGAAACGGAGCGAACTGGCGGTCTTCGATGCGGAGGACGTGCGCGCGCTGCTCGACTATCCTTCCTGCATCGCGGCCGTGCGCGAGGCGATGAAGGCGCTGTCGCTGGGCGAGACGCGGCAGCTGCTGCGCACGATGATCCACATGGGCGAAGGCCGGACCTTTGCCCAGATGCCCGGAGCCTTGTCCGACCGGGGGATGTTCGGAGCCAAGCTCATCAGCGTCTTCGCGGAGCCGGACAATCCCGGCGTGCGCCGCCATCGCGGCATCGTCACCCTGTTCGAGCCGCTCGAAGGGCGCCCGGTCTGCGTCGCCGATGCCGAGGAGATCACCCATATCCGCACCGCCGCCGCAACCGCCGTCGCCACCGAGGCGCTGGCGCGCGAGGATGCGGAAGTCCTGCTGCTCATGGGCACCGGCGGGCAGGTGCATTCCCACCTCGAAGCCCTGCCGCTGGTGCGCCGTTTCGAGCGGGTCCTGATCTGGGGACGTGATACCGCCAAGGCGCGCGAGGTGGTCGAGGCCTGGCAGGGCCGTCTGCCGGTGGAAGTCGCGCCCGATCCCCGGGCGGCGGCAGGCCAGGCCGATGTGATCTGCACGCTCACCGGCGCGCGCCAGCCTATTTTGCACGGGGCATGGCTGCGGCCCGGCACCCACGTCAATATCGTCGGCTCCAGCGGTCCGGGACCGGTCGAGGTGGACAGCGCGCTGGTCCTCGCCTCCCGTTTCATTGCCGACAGCAAGGCTTCCGCTCTCGATGCGGCGGCGGAGTTTCTCGTCGCCAGGGACGCAGGCGTGGTCGGCGACGACCACATCGTCGCGGAGATCGGTGAAGTCCTGCTGGGCCATGTTCCCGGCCGCCGGAGCGCCGATGAGATCACGGCCTACAAGTCGCTCGGTCACGCCGTGCAGGACCTCGCCTCGGCCGCCCATATCTACCAGACGCACAAGAGCCGGAACGGATGACGATGAAAAGAACCGCAGCCCTGCGCTGGCTCGCCTGCTCGGCGCTTGCCCTGACGACTGCCACGCTCCACGCGGAAAGCCAGCGCTTCGCGGTGATCGACAACGGCGAGAACGTCGGTCACGTCTATGCCGAGATCGCGGGCAATACGGTTTCGATCGACCACGACGTCAAGAGCAACGGTCGCGGCCCCACCATGCAGGAGACGATCGTGCTCGATGCACAGGGGCTGCCGACAAGCTGGGCGCTCCAGGGCACCTCGACTTTCGGCAACAAGGTGGACGAGCGGTTCATCGCCAAGGGCAAGCGGCTGTCCTGGGTGGACACGACCGGCAAGGGCGCGATGCAGGCGAGGGTGCCGACGCTCTATGTGGCGCAGGAAGGGAGCCCGTTCGCACTCGGGATCTATGCCCGTGCGCTGTTGGCGGATGGCGACCATGTCTTGCCCGCCGCGCCCGGCGGAGCGCTTTCGCTGGAAGAGGAAGCGCCGGTGTCGCTGGGCGGCACGGCCTATCGCGCTTTCCTCGTCAAGGGCATCGGCCTGACGCCCAGTGCGATCCTGCTGGACGACAAGGGTGCGCTGGTCGCGACCTACTCGCCGACCAGCGCCACCGTCCGCGAGGATCTGGTCTCCCATGCGGGAGAGCTGGCGAAGATCGCCGCAACCCGGTCTGCGGAACGCTTCGCGGCGATCCAGAAGAAAGTCGCGCACAACTACGATGCGCCGATCCGCATTCGCAACGTGCGGGTCTTCGATCCGGCGAGCGGCAAGCTGGGCGATCCGGTTTCGGTGGTCGTCTTCGGAGACAGGATCGCCTCGGTCGAGCCGCTCGACAGTCCCGCCTCGCCCGGCGAAGCCACGGTCGAAGGTGCGGGCCGGGTGGTCATACCCGGACTGCATGACATGCATGCCCACGTCTCGCTCCAGTCCGCATTGCTCTACATCGCCTCGGGCGTGACCAGCGTGCGCGACATGGGCAACGAGAATGCCTTCCTGATCGACCTGACACACCGTATCGAGGCGGGCGAGGTGGCGGGGCCGCGCATCGTGCGCAACGGTTTCCTCGAAGGGCGCAGTCCCTACAGCTCGCGCAACGGCTTCATCGCCGGCAGCGAGGCCGAGGCGCTCGACGCGGTGCGCTGGTATGGCGCGCGCGGCTACTGGCAGGTGAAGATCTACAACAGCTTCAACCCTGATTGGGTGCCGAGCGTGGTCAGGGAGGCCAAGCGGCTGGGCATGGGAGTGACCGGACACATCCCGGCCTTCACCAATGCCGATGCCATGATCGCGGCGGGCTATGACGAAGTGACGCATATCAACCAGCTCATGCTGGGCTGGGTGCTCGATCCCAAGGAAGATACCCGCACGCCGCTGCGCCTCACGGCCATGCGGCGGACGGCGGGGCTGGATCTCGCCTCGCCGCGCGTCGCTTCCACGCTCGACACGATGCAAACGAAGCATATCGCGCTCGATCCCACGGCGGTGACGCTGGAACTGCTGATGATGAGCCGGGACGGCAAGGTCAGCCCGGCGGTGGCGGGGTACTTCGACCATCTGCCCGTCGGCGTGCAGCGCAATCGCCGTCAGGGCATTGCCCCGATCAAGACGCCCGAAGATGCCGCCGGCTATGACGGCGCCTTCGTGACGATCAAGGCGCTGCTGCGCGACATGCACCGGCGCGGCATCACGCTTTTGCCGGGCACTGACGATGCGACGGGGCTGTCGGTCCACCGTGAGTTGCAGATCTATGCCGAGGCAGGGCTGCCCGTCGCCGATGTGCTGAAGATCGGCACGCTCGGGCCGGAGCAGTACATGCACCGCGATCAGTCCTACGGCTCGGTCGAGAAGGGCAAGTATGCCGACTTCGTGTTGCTGGATGGAAACCCGCTGGAAGACCTGTCGGCGATCCACCGCATGGCGATGGTGGTGAAGGGCGGGACGGTCTACTTCCCCTCTGAGATCTGGAGCGAAGTGGGCGTGAAGCCTTTCGCCGAAGCGCCCAGGATCATCCTGCCGAAGGTCGAGGCAAAGCCCGTTGCGCTGATCCATGGATCGGGCGCGGAGGCTCACGAGGACTTCGCGTTCTGAATCGAAAAAGAGGCAGGGGGCACATGGCTCCCTGCCTCTTTTCGTGAACGGCGTTCCTTAAGACTAGCCGCGTCGGCGGACGAAATACCAGATCGCGCCCACGCCTCCCCATACCAGCAGCAGGACATAGGGGCGCCAGTCCGCCTCCAGTCCGATCACGATCAGGCCGAGCGCGCAGAGCGCTCCGGCAAGCCCCAGCGTCATCATCGTGCCGCGCGCCGGACGGAAGCCCGCGCCGGCATGAAGCTCGGGATGATCGCGCGCCACCCGCGCGGCGGAGAGGCAGATGCTGCCGTACTTCGCGAGATTGGGGATATTCACGGCGAGGAACAGGAAGGTCAGTTCCATCGGCATGAGCAGCCCCACGCAGCCGATGCCGAACACCGTGAACAAGGCCATGTGCGGTACGTGCGAACGCGGGTGGACCCGGGCGATCGCTTTCGGCAGTACCCCGGCTTCGGCCATGGCGAAGAGGCTGCGGCTGAACATCGTGAAGATCGAATTCAGGCTGGTGCCGATCGCGGCAATGGCGGCGAGCACGATGACCGGGACGGCCAGCGGTCCCATGAAGCGCTTGGCGGTGTCGAGGATCGGCGCTTCGCTGCCTGCCAGCGTATCCGGTCCGAGCACGGTGAGGGCCACGAAGGCTACGGCGACATAGAGCACGGTGGCCGAACCGATGGCGACCGCGATGCCGATCGGGATGTTGCGGCGGCTGTTCGCCACTTCACCCCCGGCCTCGGTTGCCGCCTCGATGCCGAAGAACAGGCCCATCAGCAGCGGTGCCGCGGCGAAGGCGCCGTGGAGGCCCTTGGGCAGGAACGGTTCCAGGCGGACGGGTTCGGAAACCGTGAAACCGCCCCAGACCACGAAGAGGCCGAACAGCAGGATCAGCGCGCCGACCATCACCGTCTGCGCGCGGGTGGCGACATGGACGCCGACGAGATTGGCCAGCAGGGCCAGCACCAGCACCGCGAACATCGTCGGCTTGACCGGCAGCGGCACCAGCATCGAGACGTAGCGAACCAGTACGAGTGCCAGCACCACCATCGCCCCCATGTTGGCGATGATGCGCATCCAGGCGATGAAGAAGCCCAGTGTCGGATGGAGATAGCGCGAGGGCCAGACGAAGCTGGCACCGGACACCGGATCGGCCGAGCCGAGGTAGGCGTAGCTCACGGCAATGAGATACATCGGCAGCGCCGCGATCACGACCGAGAGGAGCATGGCCGGTCCGGCGAGCGCGGTGGCGGGCGATACCGCCGAGAAGATCGAGACGCCGACCGCCGTGCCGAGGCCGAGCGAGACGACGCCCCAGAGGCCGATACCCTTGCGCAGGGCCTGTTCCGCTTCGCTCACTTTTGTGCCCCCCGGCAGCTGTCCGCCTTGATGAAATCGACGAGATCCGACTGGAACCGCGCGCGGCTGCCGTCGTCGGAGTAGAACACATGGCCGCCGACATAGCGCGCGTTGCGATAGCGCGCCTGCGGCAGGCTGGATTGCGCGAAGAGATAGTCGGCCGCGCCGATCGTCGTCGTGGTATCGTAGATGCCGGTGCCGACGAACAGACGCAGGCAGGCATTGCCGGCTGCGTGGCGCTCGACGACGGACATGAACGGCCAGTCGGCGAAAGGCGAATCCTCGCTGCCGTAGCTCCAGGTGCCGTCGAAGCGCGCGATCACCTTGTAGGCATCGGCGCCGGGCGCCTTGAGCGTGTCGGCAAGATAGCCGGTCATCGCCTTGCCGAAGGCATCGGAGATGGAGGAGGAGGGGTCACCCGGCATCATCGTCGTGACGTCGGCGGGGCGGTCGGCCAGATAGCGGGCGTCGTAGCGTCCCATGACCTTGCCTTTCGCGCGCAGCAGTTCGACGCGGAAGCGCTCCTTCGAAATGCGCAGGTCGTTGGCAAGGTAGAACGCGGCGGGGATGCCGGTCAGTTCGGCGAGGCGGGCGGCGAGGCGCTCGCGCTCGGCCCGGAGGAGATCGCGGCCGCGATAGAGGGCGGGGAGGTAGTCCTCGCGGGCGAAGCGGGCGGCCTCTTCGGTCACGTTTTCGGCGGTGCAGGGGGCTTTCACCATGCCGTGGTAGCAGGCGATCGCAGCCAGGGTCGGCAGCGATACGGCGTAAGTCACCACGTTGTCGGGGCGCTGCGAGGTCTCGATCATGTTGAGCGCCTGCCCCAGCAGGACGACACCGCGCACGTTGGCGGCGAGGCCCTTTTTGCCGAGCGCATCGAGCATGGCGACGGCGCGGATCGTTCCGTAGCTTTCGCCGAGGATGTAGACCGGCGCATCGAGGCGCCGGTGGGCGGCGAGCCATTGCCGGACGAGATCGGCCGCGGCGTTCGCATCGCCTTCGACCGTGCTGTAGGGCGCGGCGGCGGCGCCTGCCGGGCGCTGGGAAAAGCCGGTGCCGGGCGGGTCGATGAAGACCACGTCGGCCACGTCATAGAGTTTCGATGGGCCGGGCAGGGTGCCGCCGGACTCCGCGGTCGTAGCGGCGGGGTCCTGCGGGACATGGGCGAGCACCGGGCCGAGCAGGCCCATGTGCAGATAGGAGGCCGAAGCGCCCGGACCGCCGTTGAAGGCGAATATCACCGGTCGGCCCGGCCCGGCATTCCTGCGGGTGTAGGAAAGGTAGCCCGCGGTGGCGGGGGAACTGTCCGCGCCGGCCGAGACAGGGACGAGTCCCAGCTCGGCGCGGACAGGATGCGCGGCATCGGGTTGCGAAACCCGCGCATCAATGAGGACCCCTTCGGCCGGCGGCTCGGCCGCTTGCGTCGGAATGGGTCCGGCAGACGCCGCGACAAGCGCGATCCCCGTCAGCACCCTCAGGCGCAGCGGAGACTTCTGTTTGCGACCGAAGGGCTGCGGCGTCGTGAAAGTCATGGCGTTTCCAGCTTCCTGTGGTTTTCCCGATAGGTAAGGAGGCCGTCGGTCAGGGCCTGAAGGCCGTAATCGAGGCGCGACGGCTCCATCGCGAAGCCGAGGCGGACATGTCCGGGCGCGCCGAAATATTCCCCCGGCGCCACCAGTACTCCGCATCGGTCGGAAAGCCAGCCGGAGAAACGCTCGGTATCCGCAATGCCGACAAGGCGGGGAAAGGCGATGCAGCCGCTTTCCGGCAGATCGCCTTCGGCCAGCCCCTCGGCGAGCCAGTAGGCATGATAGGATGCGATGATCGGCCGGGCCTTGGCCAGCACCGAGAACGTGTTTTCCTGGAAGCGCGCGGGGTTCTCGACGATGAGCGCGGAGACGGCGTGGGCAAGGTTGGAGATTGCGAAATCGACCTCCTGCGCCAGTTCGCGCACCGGCGTGATCACGCTTTCGTCGCCGACGATCCAGCCGCAGCGCAAGCTGCTGAGGCCGAAGATCTTGGTCAGGCTGTTGACCGAAACGAGGCGCGGCGAGGTGCCGAGCGAGGCGGCCGGGCGAAGCCGCGTTCCGGCATAAGGCGCGTAGACTTCGTCCACGACGACGATCAGGTCGTGCCGGTCGGCGATTTCGCCGAGAGCAATGATCGCGGCGTCGTCCACTGCCATGCCGGAGGGATTGTGGAGGTTCGAGATCACGATCATCCGCGTCTCGGGGCGAATCCGGGCTTCGACTTCCCGAGGATCGATCGCAAAGCGCGGCGCGGGGCGCTGGAACGTGTCCACGGCGATGCCGCTGGCCTCGGCCAGGCTGCCGAACAGCTCGAAGCTGGGGTTCTCCACCAGCACCCGGTCGCCCGGCGACAGCAACGCGCGGTAGATCAGCGAAAGTGCGCCGGTGGCGCCGGTGGTGGTGAGGACCTGTTCCTCGCGCACGCCGTAGTCGCGGGCCAGCGCGGCCACGAGATAGGGATTGCCCTTCACAAAAGTGCTGGCGTAGCGGGCGGTGATCCCCTCCGCGAAGCCTTCGAGAAGCACGTCCCGCAGCAGCTCCTTCGGCTCGGGAACCGAGCTTTCGAACAGGCTGACGAGAAGGCTGCGGGAATTGTTGTTCCGGAGGATAGAGCGCCTAACCCATTGGGCATAGGACTTCGCAATGTGGTCGTCTGGGCGGGAAGCCATTGTCTCGTATCTGCCGGATTGTGCCGAGTGTTCGGGGTTGGCGGCGGCGCCGGGAAGGGAATGTTCCCCGACGCCGCCGGAACCCGTCACATCTTCAGCTTGGCGCCGATCCAGAACCGGCGGCCGAGGATGTCGCCATAGGCGATCTGCGGGTAGGAAGGGGCTTTGTCGGTGAAGTTGTCGATGCCGGCACGCAAGGTGATCCGGCCCGCCTCGACTTGCGCCGAGATGGAATGCGTCAGGTTGCTGTCGAGCAGAGGGTTGGGGTTGGTTTCGATCGTGGCGTCGTAGGCCGCCCGGGTCTTGTCGAGGTAGTAGGCCTGATAGCTCACCCGCACCGGTCCCTTGGTCCAGTCGAGGTTGAAGCGGCCTTCCCAGGTCGGCTTCTCGTAGGTGTTGTCGGTACGGATGAAGTTCTCGCCGGTGACCGAGGTGGTCAGCAGGGTGTTGTGCGTGGCGTTCACGCCGACATGGAACGCACCGATCCGACCGGGTTCGAACGTGTAGTCGACGGCGTAGACTTCGCCGCGATACTTGATGACGCCGGCGTTGAAGGTGGTGGTCGTGCCGGTCAGGATCGTGCCGCCGGGACTCACGCCGTCGGACGAGGCGATGCGCGAGAACGCATTGCAGACCGCCGGATCGGGGTTGGTATTGTCGTAGCAGGCGGCCGTGAAGTCCTCGGTGGTGAAGGCCGAGAGGCCGTCCTTCAGGTCGATCTCGATGCGGTCGGCGCTGATCGTCAGGCCGGGGATGAACTTGGGCTGGAGCACGATACCGTAGGTGAAGGTATCCGAGATCTCGTTGCGCAAGTTGGCGTTGCCGCCGGTGGTGATGGTGGAGCGGGGGAAGTTCTCGGCCGGATCCTGGAAGCGGGCGAGGCGTTCGGCAGGGCTGAGACCGGCATTGGTGCCGTCCGCTTCCACGCCGTAGCCCGGATTTGCCGTGAAGGCGGCCAGGCAGTTGGCGTAGCGTACGGACGGGTTGGACCCGCTGCTGATGCGATCGGCATCGCAAGGGTCGAAGCCGATCGAATCGAGCGTCGTCGCAGTCGGCGCGGCGAGCATCGCCAGGGTCGGCGCGCGGAAGTTGCGGCTGCGGCTGACGCGCAGGGTAATGCCGTCCACCGGCTGCCAGCGCAGGCCGAGATCCCAGACCTGTTCCTTGCCGGCGATCGAGTTGTCGACGAGGCGGCCCGCCGCGCTGGCTTCCAGCATGCGCACGATCGGCACGTTCATCGCGCTGTCGATCAGCGGGATCAGCAGTTCGCCCGAAAGCTCGTCGGTATTGTACCTGGCGGACTGCGCGACTTCCAGAGTGCCGCCGCCGAACAGGCCCTGCCGGTTGGCCGCGAGCGGGCTGTAGGAGACCTGCTCGTCACGGTGCTCGTAGGCGAGGCTGAACTTCACCGTGCCGCCCGGCAGGTGGACCACGTCGCCGCCCAGCGTGGCGAGGAAGTCGGTCTGCTCGTTGCGGTAGTCGAGACCGGCACGGACGCTTACGTACTTCTGCGCGGCGCTGGAAACATTGCCGTTGCCGAACGGGTTGATCGGCGCGCAGGCGGCATCGTTATTGGTGGTGTCGGCGTCGGCATTGATGCCGCAGACGATCTGGCCGCCCGAGAGCACCGCGTCGATGGCGTTGGCATACTTGGCGTTGTCCACTTCCCAGCGGCGCTGCGAACCGTCGACCCGGGCATAGCTGCCGGAGACCGACCAGTAGAAGTTGCGGCTGCCGGCCGAGAACTCGCCGTCCACGCCGAGCAGGGCGCGATAGGTATCGGTCTTGTAGCGCTGGAGGTTGTCCGGCGTCAGGTCGTTGAAGTACTTGGACAGGAACAGCGGCGCACCGGCCGCGAAGGCCGGACGGGCCGCCGAGAGCGTCGCCTTGGCCTGGTCGGTCAGGTAGGGATTGTCGATCGTGAAGATCACCGGCCCAGCGTAAGTGCCGTAGTTCAGGATCGTGCGGCTCTGGCCCTGCGGGATCTCGGTGCCCTCGGTGTGGGCATAGAGCAGTTCGGTGCGCAGGGTGATCGCGTCGGTCAGGTCGTAGTGCGCGATCAGGTTGCCGGTGAAGCGCTGCACGCCGGTGCGCAGCCCCGCGAGATCGCGATAGGAGAAGCCCTGTCCGCCGCTGGAGAAGGGAATGCCGACATCGGTGCCGGGATCGTAGGGCACCACGTTGCCGCTGGGATCGAACTGGAGCGGGGTGCCGTTCGACTGGGTCAGGAAGCGGGTGAAGGGGGCGGGCGTGTTGAACAGGACGCCGTTGGTGTTGAATTCCCAGAAGTGCGCGTCGAGCAGTTCCTTGAGTGCCGGGATGCCGTCGTTGGGATCGGTGGTGTTTGCCGGGTTGCTCACCGTCAGGCGGCCGAGCGCGGAAAGCGGGCGCGCGGCGAACATCAGCGACGGCGACCGGGCGTAGTTCAGGTCGATGGCGACATTGCCGCGGCCGCCCGCGAAGTTCTTGCCCGCAGTGCCGCGCAGGCTGTAGGTGTGATAGTCCCCGCGCGAGGAAATCCCGTTCTGGCCATCGAGTTCGAGGCCTTCGAAGCTTTCCTTCAGCACGTAGTTGACCACGCCGGCGATGGCGTCCGATCCGTAGACCGCCGCGCCGCCGCCCTGCACCACTTCGACCCGGTCCAGCAGACCGAGCGGGATGATGTTGGCGTCGACCTGGGCGTCGCCCAGGCCCGAGGAGCTGGTCACCATGCGGCGGCCGTTGAGCAGGGTCAGCGTGCGCCCGGCGCCCAGGCCGAAGAGGTTGGGGAACTGCTGCCCCGAACCGCTGCCCTCGCCGCTGCCGTCGGCCTGGTTGAGCATGGGGCTGTTCGAGGTGAGCTGGTTCAGCGCTTCCGAGGCGCTGATATAGCCGCGATCGGCGATCGTCTGGCTGTCGACGACATTGAGCGGGGCGGTCTCGTCCGATGCGTCGCGGCGGATGCGCGATCCGGTGACGACGATGTCCGTGGTGGGAGTGGTCTCGTCGGCTTCCGGCGCAAGGTCCTGCGCGAAGGCAGGTGTGGTCAGCAGTGCGGCGGCGGCGGTGGAAACCAGAAGGGCCGCCAGGCCGACCCTCTCCATGCGTGACTGGATCATCGAACTACCCCTCATTGCTCTATGCATTTTTAATCCCTGATCGAGAGACTAGCGCAGACAGGCAGCGAGGGGGTTGCGTTGTGCGATGTACGGGCAAGGGCGTTTGAATTGAAATTTCGCATTCAAGTGTGATCGCGAAATTTCTAGCCTCACTCTGCGGAAGAATGTGAATTGCGCATAAAGGCTGAGAGGTCGCTTGCGAATTGCACGGCCTCAGCGGGTTCCTCATACATCATATGGCCGCCGCGATAGCAGTGCGCGGTGATCCGCTCTGACAGGGCCCGGGGAAAATCGGCGGCGGCCTGCCGGTTGGCGGCGCAGCCGTTGAGGGAGTCGTAAAGGCCGGTCGCCACCATGACCCGCATGGCAGGGGCTTTTTCCATGGCGCGCAGGACCCAGGGCTGCGAGGCGCTGGGCGGACCTTCGCCGGCCATGGCGCGGGCGAGGGATTCCTTGGTGATCGGCGATTGATCGTACTGCCAGTCGTTGCCGACGGGCAGTTCCGGGACCTCGATCCCGGCATACTGGCCCTGGCGATAGCCGAGCGTCGCGCGGTAGAAATTGAGGATGGCGGCATCTCCCGCGGTTTCGTCGGCAGGCGGCGCGGTGCGGCGCATGTCGAAGATGCCCAGCATCTTGCCCTCCGAAGCCAGCAGCTTCGTGCGGAAGTCCTGCGGCGAGACCCAGAGCGTCTGCCTGTCGATCGCGGCGGGTGCGAGGCCGGTGTAGCGCGCCAGGCCCGCCACCACCTGCATCCGCGTGCGGTCGTCGAGCGCTTCGGGATGGGCGAGAGCGGGATACCAGACGTCGCGTGCCCATTTCTCGGCATCGGCAAGGGTCTTGGCGGGGCGGGCCGACAAGGCCGGGTCGAGCTTGCCGAGGGCAAGGGCCGTGGCGGTGCGGTTGGGCAGGGTCAGCGCGCGCATCAGGGAGCGGTCGCGTTCCTCCCCCATCGGGATGCCGCCGGAGACCAGCACGATCCCGGCGACCGGCTGGCCGGCTTCGATCAAGGTTTCCGCTACGCTCGCCGCACGCCAGGTGCCGAAACTTTCGCCGACGAGGTAGACGGGAGAACCTGCAAGGCCTCGGTTCCTGAGGAACGTCAGGATGAAGGTGGCGGTGACGTCGCTGTCGGCCGTGGTGGAATAGAGCTTCCTGGCCGCCGTGTCCGAGGTTGCCCGGCTGAAGCCGGTCCCGGCAGGGTCGAGAAACACGAGATCCGCTGCGGGAAGAATGCTGTTCGGATTGTCGGCCAGTTCGGCGCCGTGCAGCGTTCGCGGGCCGAGCGCATGGAACTGGAGCAGGCGGGAATCCGCGCCGGGACCGCCGTTCCAGACAAAGGTGATGGGCCGCGTTTCCGGGGGCGGACGACTTGCGAAATAGGCCGTGTAGAAGAGGTCGGCCTGCGTGGCGCCCTGGCGATCGGAGATTGCCATCGTGCCGGCGCAGGCGGCATAGTCCAGCTTGCCAAGGTGGGCCGAGGCACCGGCTTCGTCCGGAGCGCAGGATCTCTCCGCCCCTCCCGCATGGGCCTGGGGACACACTGCAAGCGCGGCGATAAACAGTGCGGCGCCGAGCAGGCGGTTGGACTTGGCTGGCATGGACGGCCTTTCACGGGTTCTGCTTTCCGGCAAGCCTAGCCGAGATGTCGAGGCAAGTTTATGCACGAACGGCACTATCGTCCTGATAGCGTCCGGTACATCGCCGTGATGGGCTGCGCACTAACACCTGAAATGCGCAATTCTTATGCGCAAGCCTTTGCCTAGGATGCGTAAATGATCCAGCGATCCGATTCGCCCTCCGAACCCGCGCTTTGCCGCCGCACGCTGTTGCGGGGGGCGGCATTGCTGCCATTGGCTCCGGCGGTGGCAGGAGAGGCGCTTGCCGCGTCACCGACCTCGTTCGCGAAGCCGGGCGATTTCGCGCCGATGGCGAAAGTCTACCTCGACTCCGGCACGATGCATCCGGTGCCTCTCCCGGCCAAGGCTGCGGTCGATGCCTATTTCCAGTCGCGTGCGGAAATGCGCGAATGGTCGAGCCATGATACCGAAGTGCGGATCAAGGCGGCCTTCGCACGCCTCATCAATGCCGCACCGAAAGACCTTGCCTTCGTCCAGAGCACCACGGCCGGCGAACAGTCGATCGTCGACGCGCTCGATCTGCCAGCAGCAAAGGGCAGCGTCGTCACCGATACGTTGCATTTCTTCGGCTCGTTCTGGCTCTACGACCAACTCGGCAAGCAGGGCGTCGACGTGCGCTGGATCCGCCCGACGGCCGGACGCATCGACCCCGATGCCTACGAGAAGGCGATCGGCCCCGACACGCGCCTGGTCAGCCTCTCGCTGGTCTCGACCTACAACGGTTTCGAGCACGACCTGAAGCGGATCTGCGAAATCGCCCACGCGCGCGGCGCGCTGGTCTATGCCGACATCATTCATGCGGCCGGCACCGTGCCCATCGACGTCAAGGCCAGCGGCGTCGATTTCGCCGCGACGGCCAGCTACAAGTGGCTCATGGGCGATTTCGGGCTGGGCTTCCTCTATGTCCGTCCGGATCGGCTGGCGCGCCTCAAGCGCAAGCGGTTCGGTTATTATCAGCTCGATGGCTTCAAGCCGCACGTCTATCCCTATGACGAGCCGGGGCAGACGATTGCCGACATGACGCCGCGCGCCGATGCCGAGGGCATGTTCGCCATGGGCACCCATTCCCACGCGGTGATGGCGCAGCTGGACTGGTCGCTGGCGAAGCTGCTCGAACTCGGCGTGGACAGGATCATGGCGCATCGCCAGCCCATGCTGCGCCGCCTACATGAGGCGCTGCCCGCCAAGGGCTACGAGGTGGCGACGCCGCGGGATTGCCGCAGCCCGCTGCTCACCTGCGTCCTGCCGGATGCCCACAAGACATTGGCCGAACCGCTGAACCGGGCAGGCGTGGCGATCACGCTGAGCCGCAACCGGTTCCGCATCTGCCCTTCATGGTTCAACTCGATGGACGACATCGAGCGCCTGATCGCCGCCCTGCCGACTTTATCCTGAGCCAACCCCTCCTGATCGGAACCTGACGCAATGTCCGCCAAGAAGACCGTTTTCGTGCGTTCCAGCCTGCTTGCTCTCGCCGCTCTCCTGCCGGCGGCTCCGCTGCTGGCGCAGGATGAGAGCCTGCCGATGCCGCCGGTGTTTCTCAAGGCCATGGAGCCGATGGTGGAGCGCGCGGCGGCCAGCGACAAGGTCGTGGTGACGCGCCATTCAGGCACCTTCGGCGGCAGGAAGCTATCCTACGATGCGATCGTCACCGAAACGCCGGTCGTCAATGCGAAGGGGCAGGCGGCGGCGGTTGTCGTCACTTACGCTTATTCAGCGCGCGGTGCAGGCGCCGATAAGGCGAAGCGGCCGGTGCTGTTCTTCTTCAACGGCGGACCGGGCGCCTCTTCCTCGCCGCTCCACATGAATGCCTTCGGTCCGCGCCGCATCGTCGGCAAGGGCGATGGCGCGCGGCTGGAGAACAATCCGCACAGCCTGCTCGACGTCGCCGATCTGGTGTTCATCGATCCTCCGGGAACGGGCGCGTCGATGCCGGTCAAGGGTGCCGATGCATCCGGCCTGTTCTCGGTTTCCGGAGATGCGGCGGCCGTGGCCGACGTGGTCCAGCGCTGGCGCCGTGCCAATGGCCGTACCGACGCGCCGTTCGCGCTGGTGGGCGAGAGCTACGGCACGGCGCGCGCTGCGGCCATGCTCGATGCCGAGGGCAAGGCCGGGTTGCCGCTGCCCGACGGCGTGGCCCTCTTCTCGCTCTCGCTGGGCGACAACGACGGGCCGGTGATCGCTGACGTGTCGCTGCTGCCGACGTTGGCTGCCGTTGCATGGTATCATCAGGCGATCGATCGCAAGGGCAGGTCTGTCGAACAACATTTCGCGGAAGCGCGCTCTTTTGCGGAGAACGACTATGCTCGCGCATTGATCGCCGGTGCCTCGCTTGCCGAAGGGGAGCGGGCCAAAGTCGCCGCGCGGATGTCGGAACTGATCGGGCTTCCGGCCGCGGAACTGGCGAAGGACGGGCTGCAACTCGATCGGCAGTCCTTCATGCTGGGCCTGCTTGCCGCCAAGGGACTGCGCACCGGGCAGCTCGACGGCCGTGCGACCCGCGCGATCGCGGAATCCAACATGCACCCGCCTTTCGACGATCCCTCGATGACGCTGGGCGCGGAGACCGGCCACCTGATCGCCGACTATATCGGCAAGGACCTCGGTTACGCGCTGCCGAGCACGTATCGTACACTCAACCTTGGCATCAACTTCAAGTGGGACTGGGGCCGGGGCGAAGTCTACCGCACCGTCCGCTTCGCGCCGTTCCTTGCCAAGGCCATGGCCCAAAAGCCGGGGATGAAGCTGATGACGGTGGGCGGGTACTACGACATCACCACCCCGGTCACCGCCGGACAGTTCGCCCTCGACCATGCCGGGATCGGACCGGACCGCCGTGTTTCCAAAATCTATGCAGCAGGTCACTCGGTATTCGAGGATGAAAGCGAGTTGAGCCGTTTTGCAGTTGATATGAGGGAGTGGGTGAGGACTATCGGCCGTTAGCACCCATTCAAGACGCTCAACGGCCATTCCTACGATCCCGCAAGCTGGCAGACGGCGCCTGACTGGACGGCTGGAAATGGCAAGCTGGCTTCCCGGCCCGAATGGCCCAAAAGTCGGGATGCGAGACTGACCGTTTCTGGGCGAGGCCGGGGATCGCTGCCTTCCTGAAAATGATCGTTGGCTGGGAACATCTGGCAGAGTGTTGCCCAACTTGGCCGTCCTGACTAAATAGCAGCATGATCGCCTGTAACATCCGTCCGCTGACCCCCGTAGACGCGCCAATCGTCTTCGCTCTTCATCAGGCTGCCGCGTCAATAGAGGGTTCGGGTTTGGCCCGATCTCACGACGAGATCACTATAGACTATGTCCAAGCCTTCGTGGAACGCGCATGGCGAACCGGAGTGACGCTGGGCGCTTTTCACGATGACCATCTCATTGGCGAGATTCATGCGGCTCGCCTTGGGCCAAGGCAATTCGATCATGTGCTGGGTGACCTTACCATCGCTGTTCACCCCGAAGCGCAGGGAAACGGCGTGGGCTCGCTCTTGTTTGCCGCATTTTTCGAAGCAGCGGCGTCAGTCATTCCTGCAATAACACGGGTCGAATTGACGGCGCGGTCTGGCAACGCCGGTGCTCTTCGACTTTATGAACGTCTCGGGTTCATACGGGAAGGCCGGTTGGTCGGCCGTGTGCGGCTCCCGAACGGCGCGGTGGAAGACGACATACCGATGGGCCGCAGTCTTTGAGAGCGTAGCGCCCCGAAGTGTCATCATAGGGGCGTGTCCGGAACGGTGAGTGTCAGATTAGAATTCTGAAAATCTGCCTTTCCTCTTGGCAACGGGAGCAGACCTCAGAGTTGGCTTGGCGGTGACAATTCTCTTGGATCCGCGCCTTCCATACAATTTCGTGTATTGGCACACGTTAGCCGCTGTCGCATCATGCTGCGCACGAGTTCAAGGCTATCGCAGGGTGCTCCAGCATCCCACTCCAATTGCGTAAGGGGCAGCGGATCGAAGTCGCTGACTTTCCTTAATAAAGTTTCCAACTCATCGATTGTAGTAACGGCATGGTTCCAGGTAATTTGCCCTGACTTCAGGACATAAATCCTGTTTTTGACCGGAAGTTCGGAAATCTCCGGTATGCTGCTCCAGTATTGTTCGCCACTCAAAAAGTCGGGAGGTCGCACATGGCAGTCGCCTTCAACACTTGCTCTGGAAACAGCGAGCGACAGCATGATAGTGGCAGGTAACAGGATCATAGAACCAGTGTACATGGTCGGTGTGGATTGACTAGTCTTGGCCGTCTGGGAGTGTCCGCATTGTCGGCGTGTCCGCAACGGCTGCTCTCGGATTAAAATCGTGCAATCCTGCCATTCCGGTTTCGGGAGCGTGGCTGCGCGTCGCCTATGACAGAAACGTCGGGGGAAGCGGCCATTGACCTGCACCATCGTTCGGGCATGTTTCCAAGATGAAAAGACCAGCATTTCGTCCATTGCTTGTAGCAATGCTTGTTGTTGCCACCGGATCCGGTATCGCCGGGGTGTGGGCATTTAACAGTGCTGATGCTCCAGCCAAGGCCGAACAATATCAAATGCGGGCTATAAGCCGCGCGGTTTTCGCAGATGGCCGTCTTTGGATGATGAGCGATGACGGTTCGCTACTACCCCTTGAGCCCAGCAAGCTCAAACCCGTGCGCGTGAAAACTGAGGGCAAAACTCTCGAAATCTGTAAATCCGAGCGCCACCTTGTTGCTCTTATACAGATTGATAAACGCCATTGGTTGAACCGCTCCGGGATTGCCGGAGGCCCTAACTCTTGAGAGGAAGGGTATACGA
>NZ_DAISLT010000027.1:61772-84135 GCF_036820275.1 Novosphingobium sp. | reverse complement strand
CGACATGCGCGAGCATATCAAGCGCGTGCACGAGAACAGCTTTGGCCTCTACGGTGCGCGCAAGGTCTGGCATCAACTGCGCCGCGAGGGAATTTCGATTGCCAGGTGTACGGTGGAACGATTGATGCGCAGCATGGGCCTGGCCGGCATCCGGCGGGGCAAGACGACCGTCACCACGGTCAGCAATCCCAAGGCTCCGTGTCCGCTGGACAAGGTCAACCGGGAGTTCCGCGTCGCCCGGCCCAACGCCTTGTGGGTGGTCGATTTCAGGTACGTGCACACCTGGGCAGGTTTCGTTTACGTCGGGCTATGCGCGGCGTATCGGGGGTTGGAAGGTCAGCACCTCGGCAACCGCGGTGTTCGTTCTGGATGCCCTGGAGCAGGCCATTCATGCTCGTCGCCCCGGACCTGAGGATGGCCTGATCCACCACAGTGACAGGGGCGTTCAATACCTTGCCATGAACTACACACAGTGCCTTGCCGAAGCCAACCTGGTTCCTTCAGTCGGCAGTGTCGAGGACACTTACGACAACGCCTTGGCCGAAACAATCAATGGCCTCTACAAGGCAGAGGTAATCTGGCGCCAGCGCTCCTGGCCGAGTGCGTCGGCCGTCGAAATGGCGACCTTGCGCTGGGTCGACTGGTACAACGAGCATCGCCTCTCCGGTCCCATCGGCTACATTCCGCCCGCCGAGGCAGAGGCAAATTACTATGCAGCCATCGAGACCCTCGATATGGCTGCCTGAGTCAAACCAGATAGCCCCCGGAAAACCCGGGGCGCTTCACCCTGTCCGCGCCTTAATGTTGTCCAACGCCGCCACACCCGCAAGATGACCTTGACGCTTGGGCAAGAATGGTATGACGCGACTTCCCGAAGGCGAGCGTTGAACGTGTCAGTTGGCGGCGGTGAACCGCCGTCGCAGATGCTGTGAGCCTTGAACTTCGTCGAGAATGGCGACGGCGAAGTCCTCACGTGAGATGCGGGCGTGCGGAAAGCCGACGGATGGCTCGGGCATGATATCACCTTCGAGCCGGTAAACGCCGGTGCGTTCGCCAGGATAGATTTCGACGGGTGGCGAAATAGCCGTCCAGACGATATCCGCCTGCACGCGCAGGGCGTCGAGAGCTAGCATCGCCGGCCTCGAAGTCGGCGGCTCGATGCCCTTATCCTTCATATGATCGAAATGCAGGCGACCATCCTCGCGCTCGAGACTGCCCGCTCCTACAACTACGATAGCGCGCGCCACGCCGCTGAGGCGGATGGCCTCTATCACGCTATCGATATCGTTCTCGTTCCATTTGACGGCGAAGATCGCGACTTCGTTTTCGCGCAACAATTCGGCGAGATGTTCGACTTCATGCGTGTCAGCGCGTACGATCTTGAAGTCAGTCGCCTCGGGGAATTTGCCCGGATCGCGCGATGCGGCCGTAACCGCATGGCCCCTGGCTATTGCCTCGCGAAGAATGCAACTGCCAATGTTGCCGCTCGCGCCCACGATGATGATCGATGCCATTTTGGTCCTCTTAGTTCGACGTTCACCTTAGGGGCCATGGCGAGCATGAAAAGCACACTTTTGTAGATGGCTCCCATTCAGCTTGTGAATGTCTTTTATGCTCTGTTCGCGTTTGGTAAAATCCTGCGCAGCGGACGCAAGTCAACCTTGGGCCACGAACCGCTGACTTGTCAGCTCAAGGGCTGAGACGGTAGGTCATGGACAGGATAGCGAGGGGTTGGGTCGACTTCTCAGTCAGGGGACTATTCTTCACATCGCCGATCAATGTCGTGACGCCGACCGTAGCGCCCAGACTGAGCCGACTGTTCAATCGATAATTCGCCGAGACACTGATCGAGGCGTCCTTGAACCCGCTTCCGGGATGGTATTCCCGAAGCCCGGATGCCTGCGCCTCTGCTGCATCAATCCCGAAATAGCGATCATTGTGTTTGCCATTTGCCCAACTCGTCGACAGCGCTGGAACGACCATCAAGCGTGGTGACACCGAGATCGGGTAGGCGATGCTCGCATCGGCGATAAGACCTTTTGTGCTGCCTGCAAAGCCCTGCGTTGCGCCAATGGTCGCGATAAGTCCACCCGCCCTCAGATTGGCGAACACGCGCGCTCCGGCCCCGAAGCCGACGCTATCAATGCCTTTGGGAACGTCGCGCTGCCTGAAGCCCGGCATCACCGCGACACTTGTACCAACACTGAGTACCGGCGTCTGGACCAGATTGAAGCCGACACCGTCCTTCAGATTGGCAAAGAGCCTTCCCTTGGCGATGTCGATCGCGGGTAGCGTCAGAACGCGGTAATTGTCGGAGCCTTGCCGGCTTGGCATATAGATCGTGCCAATGCCCAGAAGCACGTGGTCACCAGGCGGTGGTCCGCTGGCTGGTGGCGGGGAATCTGGCTCCTGAGCCAGCGCCGACACGCTCGATGTCAAAAGGAGAGAGGCGGCAACAAGTTTGATGGGCTTCGAGCATTGCATCAAAATCATCCTTCGGTGGCTGTGTGGCCCTCTGGCCCCCTACGCGAAAAATCAGGTCATCTTGTCCGCGGGTCCGTCGCGCTCCACGCCGGCCCGGACACGTGGTATTTCCAGACGGATTTCAAGGCCGCCGTTCTGGCCGACAGCAGCAGCGATATGGCCGTCATGGCGATCGAGCGCTTGCTTCGCTATCGCCAGCCCCAGACCATAGCCTTGATGGGGGGCGCCGTTGTCGCTGCGCCAGAAAGGGCGGAAGATCTTGTCTACATCTTCAGCTGGCAGCCCTGGCCCTTCATCGGTTACCGTTACACGCAGAATATCGGGGGCGATCATGCACTTGATTGAGACCATGGAATTCTCAGCCGTATATTTGACGGCATTACGGATCACATTCTCAAGCGCGCGATAGATGAGTTCGCCGCTGACTTGTGTTACGAAGGATCCGCTGATGTCGGCTGTGATCCTGACGCCTCGAGCCTGACCTTCAAAACATGCGTCGGTGACGATCTCATTCAACAGGTCGATGATGTCCAAAACCTGGAAGTCGGATCGATCGGCAGAGTCGGCTGTCAGCCGGGCAAGAGTGAGGATCTCGCCGATCAGACCGTCGATCCGCTGAATTTCGCGATCCATACGGTCCATCAGGGGTACCAGCTTGCCTGGACTTTGTCGCAAAATCCCCAAAGATGCCTGCAGTCGCGATAAGGGCGAACGCAGTTCATGCGAGACGTCATGAAACAGACGCTGCTGAGTCTGCTGCAGTTGTTGCAGTCGCTCCGCGCTGCTGTCGAAATCATGCGCGAGCGCCGTCACTTCATCCTTGCGCCCGTCCATCTTGTCGCCGATCCGGACATCGAAATGACCTTGCGCCAGAGCAGCCAACCCTTGTCGAAGATAGGCAACAGGTCTGATCATGTATCGTGCCAGCCAGAAAGCCGCGATCGCGCTTGCCAGTAAAGCAGTGATCCAGGGCGCCAACCTCTGCAGACCATTTGCGAGAGTTCGGGCGGACGCAGCTTCCATCTGGATGCGATAGCAGTGCGAACCGACGCCGATGACGCTTGGCACGTCGGCGCTTTGCGCGGTGCAGCGAGCCGCTGGAACATCAAGGATAAAAAGTCGCATTGCCGGGGCTGCCCGTGCGGCCGCGTCCGCGAAGGCTCGCGCCGACCCAATTCCTTCTGTGCGAAGCAGCCGCTCGGTCACTTGCAGAGCAAAGCTACGCTGGCCTCGCTCGACTTCCTCAGCGAACGGAAGAAGCTGGAAGGTAACCACGAATATGATCGCGCCGATGATCGTTGCTGACAGCGTGAGCCAGACGATCACGAAGAATTTCCAGTACAAGGTCCGCATGGTCAGCCTTGCACCAACTGATAGCCCTGGCCCCGCACGGATTGTATCCACGCCTGGCCATCCCCTCGCACGCCCAGCTTCTGTCTGATCGAACTGAGATGCACATCGATCCGGCGATCGAACGAGGTCGCCGGCTTTGCGAACACCAGCCTCGAGAGTTCATCCTTAGAGACAAGCCGCCCAACATTGCGGGCAAGGATTTCGAGCAGGCCGAATTCCGTCCCGGTCAGGCTGAGCGATCGGCCGTCCCAGTCAGCTGTCCGGCTGGCGGCGTTTAGAGTAAGTTTGCCGGCATGCACGACGTCGGGCACCACACTGGCGCCCGGCCGGCGCACTCGGCGCAGGATTGCTTTGAGCCGGGCGGCGAGTTCGCCTGGAGAGCAGGGCTTGGATACATAATCATCGGCGCCAAGATTGAGCCCCGCGATCCGGTCCGCATCGTCGCCCTTGGCGGTTAACATCAGCACCGGTGCCGAACTCACCCGCCTGATCTTCTGCAGCACATCGATCCCGTTGATACGCGGCATCATCACGTCCAGCACGATAATGTCCGCCGTACCAGCCTGCGCGGCGCTGATCGCAGCACGTCCGTCGTCGGTGGCGTCTACGGAAAAGCCTTCCTCGGCGAGATACTCGCTGAGCAGGGTCGTGAGTTCAACATCGTCGTCGACCAGAAGTATCTTTTCCATTGTTGCTACACGCCCTTTCCATAGCGCCCGGGTGCAACTGAGCGCGGTCGATCGTGCTTCGATAGCAAATCCTGCATGACCGTACGCCTGGGTTCTTTGGAGCGGGAAGCCGCGCCTGCGTGTTCGCACAATCTGTCCGGGTCAGCAGATGATGGCTTCGGTTCATGGTCGGAATGCCAAATGTCATTAGCGACGAGAACCCGGCTTTACGTTTCTTAGCGCAACTTTTGCCTATCTTTACCTGTCCCGCGCGCACTGCCGCAAAATCCTCTGCTACAGGGCTAGCTATGGTTCTGACAATTTTCGGATGAAGGTGGATGCTGCGTTTGCGAATGCCGGTTCTTTTGGCAGGGCTGCTCGCAAGCGCCTGCACCGTCGGGCCCGACTATCACCGACCGCAGATAGCGACACCATCCGCCTGGCAGGCGACGCGCCCCCATGGCGGCCATCTTGCGCAATTGAGCGATTGGTGGTCACGCTTCGACGATCCGATCCTGGTTCATTTGCAGGAACTGGCGGAGAAGAACAGCCCTTCGCTCGAGCAAGCCGTGGCGCGGATCGATGCCGCGCGCGCAGACCTTTCGAGCAGCCGAGCAGACGCGCTGCCCAGCCTCACCGGCACGGGCAAATATACCCGCTCGAGCCAGACGTTCAGCACTGGCGGTGTCGGGATCACCTCCGACACCGCGGGTTTCCAGTGGGGTGGCGACGCCAGTTGGGAAATCGACCTGTTCGGAAAGGTGCGGCGCAACAACCAGGCCGCGCGTGCGCGCATCGACGAACGGATTGACGACTGGCACGATGCCCGCGTTTCTCTCGCTGCCGAAGTCGCGGACGACTACACGCAATTGCGCGGATGCGAGCAGTTGGCCAAGCTTTACAGCCAGCAGTCGCAGTCACAAGGCGAAACAGCGCGTTTGACCCGGATCAGCGCAAGGGCCGGGTTCACGGCGCCTTCCGATGCCGATCTGGCGGACGCAAGCGCCGCAAGCATCCGCTCGACTTATACCGATCAGGTCGCGCAGTGCGACCTTCTGGTCAAAAGCCTGGTCTCGCTTACCGGAGAAGATGAGACGGCCCTGCGCGCGGTGCTCGCCGCCGGCACCGGCGAACTGCCCCGGCCGGAAATATTCGAAGTGACCTCGGTTCCTGCGGATCTGGTGCGCCAAAGGCCCGACGTTGCCTCGGCCGAGCGCGAGTTGGCGGCGACCAGCGCCGAAATCGGCGCGGCGGTCGCGGATCTCTTTCCCAGCCTGTCGCTTAGCGGATCGATCTCGCAGGGTGGCGGCACGAAAAGCTGGTCTTTCGGCCCGACGCTCAGCCTGCCGATCTTCGACGGGGGCAGGAACCGCGCGGCTGTGCGCAGCAAGAAAGCGGCCTATGCCCTGCAACTTGCCACCTACCGCGAGACAGTACGAAGCGCGGTGCTCGAGGTGGAGCAGGCGCTTGTCCGGCTCGGTTCAGCGCGTGCGCGCGAAATCGACGCAGAACGTTCGGCACAGGGATATCAGGCCAGCTTCGTAGCCAATGATAAACTCTACCAGGCGGGGTCCAGCAGCCTGCTCGACCGCGAAAGTTCGCGACGTGATGCGCTTGATGCGCAGCGTGGTCTTGTCAGTCTGCGCCAGTCTCAGGTGCAGTACTGGATTGCTCTATACAAGGCGCTGGGCGGAGGCTGGAACGCCGCTGACCGCAGCGTGACCAAGCCATCTTCGATCGGAGTTACCCACCCGTGACACGCCAATCGTTATCTCGCGTATTTGCATGCACCATTGCGCTGGGCGCCCTGTCGCTGGCCGGTTGCTCGTCTTCGGACACGACTGGAACGAAAGATGAGGGCTCCACGGCCCTTGCTGTCGACGTCACCAAGCCGGAAGAACGTCTCTGGCCGCATGAGATCACCGCAAGCGGCGCGCTCAAGCCGTGGCAGGAGATGGTCATCTCCGCCGAGACCGGCCCTTATCGCGTTGCCAGCCTTAACGCCGATGTCGGCACCTGGGCCCGAAAGGGACAGGTTCTCGCGGTACTGGCAAGGGACACGCTCGAAGCGCAGCGGGCGCAACAGGTCGCTGCCGTGGCGGAGGCACAGGCCAACCTTGCAAAGGCCAGAAGCGACGTCGAGCGAGCGCGGCAGGTGGGTCACAGCGGTGCGCTCTCGGCACAGCAGATCGAAAGCTACAAGGTCACGCTGCAGACCTCGCAGGCTTCGCTCGACTCGGCAAAAGCCCAACTTCGCGCGACGGAAGTCTCGCTCGGCCAGGCCATGGTGCGCGCACCCGATTCCGGTGTCGTATCTTCGCGCTCGGCCAATCTCGGCGAGGTTGTCAGCGCCGGTGGAGAATTGTTCCGGATGGTCCGCCAGGGACGAGTCGAGTGGCAGGCCGAGCTGGATTCGCGTCAGTTGCAATCCGTCCATGCAGGCCAGGTAGGGCGTGTCACATTGCCGGGCGGCGCGGAGGTTTCTGGCACGATCCGCCTCGTTGCACCGACGCTGAGCACCGATACCAGTCGCGGCATCGCCTATGTCCAGCTGCCTGTCGGATCGCCGGCGCAGGCCGGCATGTACGCCGGTGGGGTGCTCGAAGCCGGATCTTCCAAAGTGCTCACGGTGCCTGATACAGCGGTGGTCCTGCGCGATGGCAAGTCTTCTGTCTTCGTTCTCGGCAAAGGGAACAAGGTGCAGGAGACCTCTGTTACGACCGGGCAGCGGCGTGACGGGCGGGTCGCGGTGACCGGTGTCCCGATCGACGCCGCAATCGTCAAAAGCGGCGGTCCGTTTCTGAGTGATGGTCTCGTCGTGCGGGTCGTGGCCGCAAAGGACGCGCGCAAATGAACATCTCGTCCCTGTCGATCAAACATCCGGTCCCTGCGGTGCTGTTGTTCATCATGCTGACGGTATTCGGAATCGTCGGCTTCAACCGGCTTCAGGTCCAGAATTTCCCGGACATGGATCAGCCCACCGTGACTATCAGCGCGACGCTCGAAGGCGCGGCGCCGGAGCAGATGGAAACCGAGGTCGCCCGCAAGATCGAGGATAAGCTGACCTCGCTGCGCTATCTCGACCATGTCACCACGGCCATCACCGAAGGCAATGTCAGCATTTCGGTGAGTTTCGCCATCGACAAGGATCCTAACGAAGCGGTCGAGGAAGTGCGCAATGCTGTCGACAGCGCGCGGACGGATCTGCCGTCGGCTCTGCAAACGCCCACGGTTTCCAGGCAGACCGGCGCGGGCTCCTCGATGCTCACCTATATGATCAGTGCGCCTAATATGGATGAGGAGCAGCTCTCCTGGTTCATCGACAATGACGTCACCAAGGCGCTGCAAGCTGTTCAGGGTGTTTCAAGCATATCGCGCATCGGCGGTGTCGATCGTGAGGTTCATGTCGATCTCGATCCGGCCTTGATGGCGGGTCTTGGCGTGAGCGCCTCCGACGTCAGCACCAAGCTCAAGGCGATGCAGAGCGACAATAGCGGCGGGCAGGGCGATGTTGGGAACCAGCGCCAATCGCTGCGAACGCTTGCCGCCATGCATGATCCGCAGGAACTGGCCAGGATCAGCGTCCCTGCCACCAACGGGAAAATGGTGACCCTCGCGCAAGTCGCGACGATCCGCGACGCCCATGCGGAACGCGCGACTCGTGCCTATCGCGACGGCAAGGAAATCATCGCCTTCAGCGTGGAGCGATCCCTCGGTTTCGGCGATGTCGCCATCGCAAAGAAAGTGCGCGAGCGCATCGCGACATTTACGCAGCAGCATCCCCAGGCCAAGATCACGGAGATCAGCAACACAGTCGAGCCCATCGAGAACAATTATGAAGGCTCGATGCATCTTTTGATCGAGGGGGCGTTCCTCGCGGTCATTGTCGTCTGGTGGTTTTTGAGAGACTGGCGCGCGACACTGATTTCCGCGACGGCTCTTCCGTTGTCGATTATCCCTACCTTCGGCGCCATCTATCTGTTCGGCTTCACGCTCAACATGGTCTCGCTGCTCTCGATCGCGCTGGTGATCGGCATTCTTGTCGACGATGCGATCGTCGAAGTCGAGAATATCGAGCGACATCTGCGAATGGGCAAAAGCGCCTATCAGGCGGCCATGGAGGCGGCCGACGAGATCGGTCTGGCGGTGATCGCAACCACCTTCACGCTGGTCGCGGTGTTCCTGCCGACGGCGTTCATGAGTGGAATTCCCGGCAAAATCTTCCGCGAGTTCGGCATTACCGCCTCGATCGCGGTGCTGTGCTCGCTGCTGGTTGCACGGCTTCTCACTCCGATGATGGCGGCCTATTTCCTCAAGGCGACCTTGCATGAGGATAAGGATGGGAGCCTGATGACGCGGTATCTGCGATGGATCCATACCACTCTCGATCATCGCAAAACCACCGTGGCGCTTGCCGGGCTGTTTCTGATCCTGTCGCTATCGATGATTCCGTTCCTGCCTTCGGGCTTCATTCCCGCCCAGGACAACGCCCAGACCAGCGTCTCGCTCGAACTTCCACCCGGTAGTACGCTTGAACAGACCGTCGCGATCACGCGGCAGGCCGACACCATCCTGCGCGGGCTGCCTGAGGTCGCTCACGTCTTTTCATCGGTGGGGACGGCGACCAGTTCCAATGGTCCGGAAGGCACATCCTCGACCACGAATCTCGGCAGCGCGTCGCTGACTGTGGACCTGGTCCCCAGAAGCGAGCGGAGCATGAAGCAGTCGAAAGTCGAGGCGAAGATCCGCGAGGCTTTGCGCGTTCTTCCCGGCACACGCGTCAGCATCGGCGGAATGGGGAATGGCGAGGTGCTGGAGATCGTTCTGGCGAGCGATGACGGATCGTTACTCGAGCGTACCGCTGCAAAGCTGGAGGGCGAAATCCGTGGCGGCATAAAGGGTATCGGCAATGTGACCTCAAGCGCGGCTTTGCAGCGTCCGGAAATCCAGATTCGGCCCGATTACGCCCCCGCCGCTCAACTTGGTGTAACCAGCCAGAATATCGCCGACGCCATGCGGATCGGCACTTATGGCGACTATTCGGCCTCGCTACCAAAGATGAACCTGTCCGAGCGGCAGGTCGATATTCGGGTGCGTATGGACCCCTCTTTGCGCGAAAATCCCGACGCGATCGGTCAGCTTCGCGTAAATGGAACCAACGGCCCCGTCGCACTGGCATCGCTGGGCGAGATCGCATTTGGAAGCAGCCCGTCACAAATCGACCGCATCGATCGATCGCGTAACGTCACGCTTTCGGTCGAGCTTAACGGCCGGCCGCTCAGCGAGGTCATGAACGAAGCCAAAAAGCTCCCCGCTCTCAGGACCCTCCCCAGCGGCGTGCGTCTTGTCGAGCAAGGGGAACTGCAGCGCACCACGGAAATGATGGGCAGCTTCGCCCTCGCGATGGCAATCGGCATTTTCTGCATCTATGCGGTACTGGTGTTGCTGTTCCATGATTTCTTGCAACCTGCCACGATTCTCTCGGCATTGCCGCTTTCGCTCGGCGGCGCGCTGTTCGCGCTGCTTATCTTCAACATGAGCTTTTCAATGTCGGCGGTGATCGGGCTTCTGATGCTGATGGGCATTGTCACCAAAAACTCGATCCTTTTGGTTGAATATGCGATTATGGCCAGGCGGGATCGCGGACTGTCGCGCTACGAAGCCCTGATCGATGCCTGCCACAAGCGTGCAAGGCCCATCCTGATGACCACGATCGCCATGGGCGCGGGCATGCTGCCCACCGCGCTGGGTTTTGGAGCAGATCCCAGTTTCCGCCAGCCCATGTCGGTCGTGGTGATCGGCGGGCTGATCACGTCCACAGCGCTCAGCCTGCTCGTCGTGCCAGTCATCTTCACTTATGTCGACGACTTCGAGCATTGGCTCAGGAGAAAGGCGGGCGAGGTCTTTCATCGCGACTCCATGATTCATCCAACTTCCACGGCCCGGAGCGCAGAAGTGAGTGAGTGATGGCTCGTGAACGCTTTAGTCGCTGATGGCCCTCCGTTTATCAAGGGGCTGTACGCTTGGTCGCCGTGCGCTGCCAACCTCGGCGCGTGGTTAGAGAAATAAGAAGTGTGGTGAAACCCGCACCATTAATGAGACCTGTGCGCGGGTAGGCGTGATAGCTGATGCTATGGACTCTCCAAGAGGGAGAGCAGCAGATGGCGTGTCGTTCGATCGGTCAGGAGCAGTTCGGTTTTGTTGGCGGCGGCCGACCGACCTCACCACTCGACACGCTTCCTTCCCTGATCGAATGGACGCCGATCGCGGTACTTCTGGACCCGCTCAAGGGCGAGCCCGCATGGCCACCGTCCGCAACGGTCAAGGCGCTACTACTATCAAACTGGTACGACCTGTCTGACGTAAAGCTGGTCGAGGCGCTCGACGATCGCGCCTCCTTCCGCCACTTTTGCGGGTTTCCAGCAAATGAAACGAGGCCCGAACGCACCGTCTTTGTCAGATTTCGTAGGATGCTGGCACCCCATAAAGTTGACCGGACACAGTTCGAGACCGTTACCACACAGCTCAGCTCAAAGGCGGTGACGGTCAAGACCGAAACCCTCGTCGATGAAACTATCATTGCCTCCGCGACTGAGGGTGACGAAGATGCGCAATTGGTAAAGCACATAGGAAAGAGAAGCAGCTCTTGGGTTCAAGGCCCATTTCGGACCCGACGCCGACACGGCGTTGGTCGAGGAAGTGTCGATCACGTCCGCCAAGATCAACTACGGGAAAGCGGAAGCTGACGCCCTTCTGAGGACCTCGGGGAGGTGTTTACCGACAGCGTATATCGCGGTAACCACTTTCGCGATGCCATGCGTTTCAGGGGCGGCATCCCGCAGTTCGTCGTCACTGGCACGTGGGATCGCGACAAACAGGAAAAGGTGCGGAAGCTGAGTGAGTCGAACCAACCCATCCATCGCATGCGTGGCGGGATCGAGAGAATCTTCGGGACATGGAAGCGATGCTATGGCCTGCGCCGAATGCGATGGCGTGTCCTCCCAAAGCCGCCTTCCAAGTCCACCTCACCGTCATCGCCTACAATCTCAAGGGCATCATGAATATCCTCGTGGGTCCGGCATGAATCTCAGCACCATCCAAATGAAACCGATACTGAAACAGATACCGGGCCAACCCATCCTCTGAGAACGTACGTGATTTCATAGCTTTACGCCTACTTGCGCACAGGTCTCATAAGAGGCCGCTGTCATGCCGTTCTCTCAGTGGCGATTTTTCATGGCTAGCTTTTTGTCGTCCTTCGTAGAGTACGTGCCCAGCGGAAAGACCAGTACCTTCCTGATACCAGGAAGTGGAGCAGCGATCGTTGAGATCCTTTATGCCATCTGCTTACGCACCAGATCTGGCCCAGACCATCGGGGATCCGGAAGATCCCATGGAACATGAGCGTTTGCTATCTCCAGTCCACACAGGCGTGCATCGAACATGACGACGCTCGCGCAGGCCGGGTCGGCATGGATGCCGAGCCCATGGCCAGAAACGCAGAAAGTTAGGAACGCGCGAGGGCGACCACGAATGTCACAACACGCCGCGACCGAGCCCCCACGATCTCCATGGCCAGCACCGCCCCGATCACTGTGATCAGCGCGCGATCCCGGCGGCCGCCAGCACGGCGAGCGTAACCAGGTCAGATGCGCTGGCGGACATCGGCGCGATCTGGACCGAATGCTTCATGTTGATCAGCATGGGGCCGATGATGTGTTCGCCACTTAGTTCCTTGAGCAGTTTGGCCGAAATGTTGGCTGATTGCAGCCCCGGCATCACCAGTATGTTCGCCGGCCCCGACAGACGGCTGAACGGATAGTTCTTCTGAAGCGCGGGGTTGAGCGCCAGATCGGGCGCCATTTCTCCCTCATATTCAAAATCGACGTTTCTCGCGTCAAGTGCCGCTACCGCGTCGCGGATATTGCCGACCCATTTCCCTGGCGGGTTGCCGAAAGTGGAATAGGAAAGGAAGGCGACGCGTGGCTCCTGGCCCATGCGCCGGGCTACGGCAGCCGTTTGCTCAGCGATATCGGCAAGCTGCTCAGCCGACGGTCGTTCGTTCACCGTTGTGTCGGCTAAAAAGACCGAATGATTTCGTCCAACCAGAAGATGGATGCCAAAAGGCGTATGCCCAGGCGCCGGATCGATCGCGCGCATGACCTCGATCATTGTCTGCCGAAAAGGCCGGGTGACGCCGGTCACCATCATGTCCGCCTCGCCCAGTTCGAGCATGAGCGCGCCGAATATGTTTCGGTCGCGATTGACCATGCGCTCGACGTCACGGCGCAGATATCCCCGGCGCTGAACGCGGTCATAAAGCAGTTCGACCATGCGGGGCACGAGGGGCGAATGACGCGCATTGTGCAGTTCATAATCCGCTGGATCAGCTCCCAGTCTCACCAGCATGTCCCATGTGTGATCATGCCCGACCAGAACCGGGATACCGTAGCCGCCATCCCTGAAGGCGATCGCCGCGCGCAATACCACTTCCTCCTCGGCTTAGGCGAACAGCACCCGTCGCGGTTGCGAGCGGGCCTGTTCATAGGCCGAGGCGAGGACGGATGTCGTCGGGTTAAGCCGAGCGCGCAGGCTTTCACGATAGGCCGCCATATCCTCGATCGGCTTGCGCGCGACGCCAGTATCCATCGCGGCCTGAGCAACAGCGGCGGGTACCACCTCGATCAGGCGCGGATCGAACGGCGCCGGAATGATATAATCCGGCCCGAAACGATGCGCCACACCATAGGCAACCGCCACCTCTTCAGGGACTTGCTGCCTGGCGAGATTGGCCAGTGCATGAGCGGCGGCAATCTTCATCTCCTCGTTGATCCTCGTGGCGCGTACGTCGAGCGCGCCGCGGAAGATAAAGGGGAAGCCCAGTACATTGTTGACCTGGTTAGGATAGTCCGAGCGTCCAGTTGCGATAATCGCATCCGGTGCCGCCTCGCGCGCAGCGGCAGGGTCGATTTCCGGATCCGGGTTCGCCATCGCGAAGATGATCGGGCTTGGCGCCATCTTACCCACCATCTCCCTGGTAAGCGCGCCGGCGACGGAGAGGCCGTAGAAAACATCCGCGCCCACGATCGCCTCTTCGAGCGTGCGCGCTGAGGTTTCGACGGCATGCGCGGATTTCCACTGGTTCATGCCCTCGGTGCGCCCCTTGTAGATCACGCCTTTGGAATCGCAGAGCGTAACATTGCCAGGCTTTACGCCCAGCGCTTTCGCCAGTTCGGTGCAGGAGATCGAGGCGGCGCCTGCGCCGTTCACGACAATCCTGATGTCCGACAATTCTCGGCCGGTCAAATAGCAGGCGTTGATCAGGCCGGCGGCGGAGATGATAGCGGTGCCGTGTTGGTCATCATGAAACACGGGAATGTTCATACGTTCCCGCAGGGTCTGTTCGATCACGAAACATTCAGGTGCCTTGATGTCTTCGAGATTGATGCCGCCAAAGCTGGGTTCCATCAGCTCAACGGCGTCGATGAAGCGATCGACATCCTCTGTGGCAAGTTCGAGATCGATCGAATCGACATCGGCGAAACGCTTGAACAGAACGGCCTTGCCTTCCATCACCGGCTTGGAAGCGAGCGCGCCGAGATTGCCGAGGCCCAGGATCGCCGTCCCATTGGTGATAACCCCGACCAGATTGCCCTTGGCGGTATAGTCGTAGGCGGTTGCGGGGTCAGCGGCGATGGCTTTCACCGGGACTGCGACACCGGGCGAATAGGCGAGCGCCAGATCATGCTGGGTTGCCATCGGCTTGGTCGAAACGATCTCGATTTTGCCGGGCCGTCCGACCGAATGGAAATCCAGTGCCTCGCGCTCGATCATCGCCTGTGTATCTGCCATCCTGACAAACTCTCCGTGTTATGACGTTCCAGGCGTGCCATCGCGGGAAGGTCGTTGTTGCGTGCAAGAGGCTGGACCAGCTTGACAGGACAGACCCAGCTCTTCGCATGGGATTCGCAGTGCCGCGCGCGCACCCGGTCTTACAAAGGCAATCGGTCGATACCAGCCTTTGACCAAATCGATTGGATCACAGCCCCTGATCGCCGCCATGGTCTCATCCTGATGCTGGCCTCCGGTCGGCCGCGAGTCATATGGAAGAGAGGATTTCATGGCAGTTTATCTCAAGCGCGGTGCGGCCGCCGACGTTCGGGCGGAAGCGGACCGCAAGGTTCGCGACATTGTCGAAGCGACTCTGGCCGACATTGAGGCACGCGGTGATACAGCGGTGCGTGAACTGTCGATCAAGTTCGACAACTGGGATCGCGAAAGCTACGCGCTAACCGCACAGGAGAAGCAGGATTGCCTTGACCAGCTTTCCGGACAGGATCTCAAGGATATTGAATTCGCGCAGGCGCAGGTGCGCAATTTCGCGCAAATCCAGCGCGATTCGATGAAGGATGTCGAGGTCGAGACCCTCCCCGGCGTCGTGCTCGGCCACAAGAACCTGCCGCTCAATGCGGCAGGTTGCTATGTGCCAGGCGGCAAATATCCCCTGCTCGCTTCCGCGCATATGTCGGTGATCACAGCCAAGGTCGCGGGTGTGCCGCGAGTGATCACCTGTGCGCCCCCCTTCCATGGCAAGCCCGCACCCGCGATCGTCGCCGCTCAGGTCCTTGCCGGCGCCGACGAAATCTATGCACTGGGCGGCATCCAGGCTATCGGCGCGATGGCGATCGGGACCGAGAGCATCAAGCCGGTCGACATTCTCGTCGGCCCCGGCAATGCCTTCGTGGCGGAGGCCAAGCGCCAGCTCTATGGGCGCGTGGGCATTGATCTTTTCGCCGGCCCAACCGAAACGCTGGTGATCGCCGATGAGATCGGCTGCGATGCCGAACTGGCCGCGACCGACCTGCTCGGTCAGGCCGAGCATGGCCCGGACAGCCCGGCGGTGCTGCTCACCACGTCCGAAAAGCTTGCCCGCGAGACGATGAAGGAGGTCGAGCGGCTGCTCGAAATTCTTCCCACCGCCGATTATGCCCGCAAGGCATGGGAAACCTATGGTGAGGTAATTGTCGCGGAAGATGACGCCGAGATGCTTCGCATCGCGGACGAGATCGCGTCCGAGCATGTGCAGGTGATGACCGCCGAGCCGGATTATTTCCTCAACCACATGACGAATTACGGCGCGCTGTTCCTGGGTGCGCGCACCAATGTCGCCTTCGGCGACAAGGTGATCGGCACGAACCACACGCTACCGACCAAAAAGGCCGCGCGCTATACCGGTGGTCTGTGGGTCGGGAAGTTCCTCAAGCCCTGCACCTATCAGCGTGTTCTCACCGACGAGGCGTCGGCTATGATCGGCGAATATTGCTCGCGGCTATGTGCGCTCGAGGGCTTTGCCGGTCATGGCGAGCAGGCCAATATCCGCGTGCGCCGTTACGGTCATCGCAACATCGCTTATGCCGGAAAAGCCGAGGCTCTGGACGCGGCGGAGTAAGCGGTCATGGACTTGCCGAAGACGCCGAGTTTCCGCCTCGATGGGCGGCCTGCGCTCGTCACCGGCGCCGGCCGCGGGATCGGCCTCGCGCTCGCGGCTGCGCTGGCGGAAGCCGGCGCCGCCGTGACGCTGGCGGCAAGATCAGGCGGAGAGATCGAGGCGGGAGCGTCGGCTATCAGAGCGGCTGGCGGAGATGCCCAAGCTGCCTGCCTGGATGTGACCGACCTCTCCGCCGTCGCGACGTTCTTCGAGAGCCGGCCAGCTTTCTCGATCCTCGTCAACAACGCCGGAACCAATCGCCCCAAGTCCATGCTGGACGTGGAAGAAGCCGATTACGACGCAGTGCTCGACCTCAACGTCAAGAGTGCCTTCTTCGTCGCGCAGGCCGCCGCACGCCGGATGATCGCCGGTGGGGTCGCCGGCAGCCTCATTCATATCGGCTCGCAGATGGGACATGTCGGTGGGTCCAATCGATCGCTCTATTGCGCCTCCAAATGGGCGCTGGAAGGAATGAACAAAGCCTTTGCGCTGGACCTCTCGCCGCACGGCATCCGTTCCAATACGATCGCTCCCACATTTATCGAAACGCCGATGACGCGGCCGTTCTTCGAGAATGCCGAATTCAAGAATTCGGTGCTGCAGAAGATCAAGCTCGGGCGGCTTGGTACCCTCGAGGATTTGATGGGCGCTGTCACCTTTCTCGCATCCGATGCGGCCGCGCTGATCACGGGCACCAGCCTGCTGGTCGATGGCGGTTGGACCGCCGACTAGGAGTTTTTTGTTATGTTCGAACCCTTTCCTGGAAACTATGTGTGGAACCTCGCCACCAACCTCGCGCTGGTGTGCGGAGGCAACCATGGCGAGATAGACGAGGCGTGCCGGCCGGTGCGCGAGGCTTCGCTCGCCGGAGCTGATGCAGGTTCGGCGCAACTGTTCGACAGCTGGATCGCGGTCGCCGATCAGGTGGCGGCCAATGCCGAGGCGGATCTGGCTGCGGGTTACGCTCTGTCCGCCGGCACCAAGTTCCTGCGTGCCAGCGGCTATTATCTCGCTGCCGAGCGCATGCAGAGCCGGGATTACGCGCCGCGCTGGGCCGCCTATGAAAAGGGGCTGGAACTCTATCACAAAGGATCGGCCCTGCGCGGCCTGCATGTGGACAAGGTCGAGATCCCTTATGAAGGCGCGAGCTATACCGGCATCTTCGTGCATGACGGGTCGGGTACGCCGCGGCCGACCCTGGTTTCGGTCAACGGCCTCGATTCCATGAAGGAACAGGTGAACATGGCGGGCCATGGCAAGTCGAACCTCGAGCGCGGCATCAATACCCTGTTCGTCGACCAGCCCGGTACGGGTGAAGCGATACGCAACCGTGGGCTACCTGCAGTCTATGACGCGGAGCGCTGGGGTAGTCCCGCTTTCGACTATCTGTTGACCCGCGGCGATGTGGCGCACGACAAGATCGGCATCTTTGGCCTCTCCTTCGGCGGCTATCATGCGCCGCGCATTGCCGCCAATGACCCACGTTTCGCCTTGTGCGCGGTGATGGGGGCCAATCATGTCTGGGGCAAGCGCCAGCGTGAACGGGTGAAGAATGAAGGGGAAAACCCTGTTCCGCATTACTGGGACCATGTGCTGTGGGTATTCGGCTTCAACGATCGCGATGAGTTCCTCGCCTATGCCGATCAGATCACACTCGATGGCCAGGTGGAGAAGATCAAGGTGCCCTTCCTCGTCACCCATGGCGAGAACGACCGGCAGATCCCGGCCTTCAATGCGCAGATGAGCTATGATCAGGCTGTCAACAGCTCCAAACGCCACCTGCGCATGTTCACGAAAATGGATTTCGAGGTCGAGCATTGCGGTGCCGATAATGGGACAGCGATGCGCGACTATATCGCGGACTGGTGTGCCGAAACCTTCGCGGAACTGGGGTGATGATCAGGTCGGTGTTCGCCTTTCATCACGGTGGGGTCAGCGTTCCCGACCTTGAAGCCGCGATCGCCTGGTATGGGGAGATGCTGGGATTCGCGCTCGAGCATCGCTTCTTCATCGAGAAGGCCAACGCCAAGGCCGCTTTCGTAAAGAATGGCTCGCTGCGTTTCGAACTGTTCGAGGTTGTCGGCGCAGCCCCTCTGCCTGATGAGCGCCGCTTCCCGCCAAGCGATCTCAGAACCCATGGCAACTGACCTGCCCCCCGAAAGATCCCTCATTCTGATGTAGAGTCTGCCCACGAGAAGGAGCAGACGCATGAGGAAGAGCCGTTTTACCGAGGCGCAGATCATCGGGATGATCAAGGAGCAGGAGTCCGGGCTGCCGACCGTCGAGATTTGCCGGAAGCATGGGCTGAGCACGGCGACGTTTTACAAGCTGAAGGGCAAATACGGCGGGATGGAAGTGTCCGATGCCCGCCGGCTGCGGCAGCTTGAGGATGAGAACGGCAAGCTCAAGCGGCTGCTGGCGGACAGCATGCTCGACAATGTGATCCTCAAGGATCTGCTGGGAAAAGCCTGACGACGCCAGGCCAGCGGCGAGACGCTGTGCTCGAGGTGCTGGGAAGTTACCAGATTTCCCAGCGCCGGGCCTGTGTGCTGATTGGTGTCGACCCAAAGACGGTCCGGCGCGAACGCCCGCCGGACCACGGTGCCATCCGAACTGCCATGCGTGAGGTCGCAGGCCAGCGCCGTCGCTTTGGCTATCGCCGGATCGGTATCATGCTGGAACGCCAGGGGATGAGCATGAACCACAAGAAGCTCTACCGGCTGTACCGGGAGGAAGGATTGTCGGTGCGCCGCCGTCGTGGCCGAAAACGGGCGCGTGGCAGTCGCACGCCGATGCCTGTGCCGCTGATCCCAGGCGCGCGGTGGTCGATGGACTTTGTGTCCGACACATTCGGCGCCTCGCGCAAGTTCAGGATTTTGGCCATCAATGATGATTGCTGCCGGGAAAACCTGTGCCTGGTGGGCGACACCAGCATCTCGGGCGCCCGGGTGGCGCGGGAACTCGACACGCTGGTGCGCCTCCATGGCAAACCGGCTTGCATTGTCAGCGACAATGGCACCGAATTTACCAGTCGGGCGATCCTGGACTGGGCCGGCAAGAACCAGGTCGAATGGCATTACATCGATCCGGGCAAGCCTCAGCAGAACGGGTTCATCGAGTCCTTCAACGGCTCGCTGCGCGATGAACTGCTCAATGAGGAACTGTTCGACAGCCTGGCCGATGCCCGCCGGAAGCTGGCGATCTGGCGCTACGATTACAACAATGTCCGGCCCCACTCATCTTTGGGAAACCGGACGCCTGCACAAGCGCGTCGAGCCTTCGTGCAGGACGAGACCATCATGCCCGACGCGCTTGTGCAGGCGTCCGGGCCATCGTATTCAACCGCTGGACTCTCGTTATGATCGAGGGACTGACGGGGGGCAGGTCACAACAAGCATGTCGCATTCCGGATTGGGAATCTCGACCTCTTTCTTGCTGAAATGGAGGCCAAGGGCGCGGATATTGCCATGATCGTGCGCGAGGCATTCGGCAAAGGCTGCTTCTTGCGCGATTGCGCCGGCAACCTGATCGAATTTGTTGAGGAACCTGTCATTTGAGATCCCTTCTTATACCTCTCGCCAAGGAAATCCTGAAAGGCTACGGCGCGAGACTTCCTGCCAATCGGCAAGGAAGTAGGCGAGGTGCTCGGTGCCTTAATCTAGCGTGCAAAACCCAGATCACCGTCGAAACAAGATTGAGATAGCCCCAGACAAGTAGAGCTATGCTTGTGCGTAGGTTGCAACTGCATCATGAACAGTGGGATATTGCCGGACACAAAGGAACTGATCGTGACGCTGCCGGATCGTATTGCTTGCGTACCGATCGGTTTGTGGAAGTCACTTTACATTCTGTGCCTCGAGGCGTTCCATCTCGACGCCCTAATCGGGCAGGGGCGATCAGCATTCTTCAGCTATCCCCCCCACGCGATAGGTCGTAGGCTACCACCTACCGTAAAAGGTTGACAAGATCATCGTTCCCCCGAGTTGACTGGCCAGATACCGTGATTGCCAGGTGAGAGAATACCGGACGGGTCGAGTGCTCCCTTTAACTTCTGATAAAGCTTGGCAAGCGCGTGGTTGTTGTAATCTTGCTTATCGGCCACTTGATCAACCAGAGAAATATGGGCTCGATAAGGAGCGCATCCCCATTTTGCGATTTCATCGTATAGTTGTCCTACCGCCAATTTCGCGGCGGTAACACGATCTTGATCGCTCTTATCGAAAAGAATCATCGTAGCGCAGATCATGCTGCGGTTGGTTAAGCCGGCACCAAATGCGCCTAGCAATCCATGACGGGACAATATCTCGCTAACCAGTTTCTCAACTTTCAAGGCCATTTCACCGGTCATTGGGATGACCGGTGAACAATCCATGTGCCCAAACTGATCGAAGATCGATTCAAACTGATCCTTGAGAAACTGGTTGGGAATGCCCGCAGGTACGAGATGAGGAGGAGCAACGTCGTGCGGATCCACATCACCTGGGTAAGTTTGCAAATCGAGCATCGCTCCGGGAATGGTCGCGACAGCTTCTTTCAAGATTTCGCTGCGCGCGTCTACCATTCGGCGGTTGCCATATAAGCCGAAGCGAGCATTCCATCGGCCGGGCGGCAGCATACTGCGCAGGTTTGCCATGGTGTATCTACCCCCTCCTGCCTCGCCTTCATCTGCCATGGCACGGGGCGAGCTCAGCAACATGGGTGTACCCTGAAGCACTCCCTCCAGCATTAGCGTACGAAGCATGTCGACCAACCGAATTACATCCTCGTCCTGGTGACAACGGATGAAGCCAGCCGCAAACTGTTCCGGGCGGGGAGTGAGCCACACGCCTGCCTTGGTTACGATCCCAAAGTTCGACTGCTTGAAAAGGTCGTCCATGGATGGTCCGAAGCCGCGCCGATGGCAGGACCAGAGAGGACTTCCGGTGATTGCACCCTGTCCCGTGCGGACAAGCGCACCATCGGCCAAGACAACTTCAAGACCGCATAGAGAGGAAGCGTGATCGCCCATGACATGATAACCCATGCCATGGTCCAGCGCGTTCCCGATGATGCTTCCCCAGCCAAGGTCAGGGACGGACATGGCCAGCGGCAGGCCTTGCCTCCTAATTTCCTCGTAAAGCTGTTGGAAGGTTACGCCCGGCTCAAGCAGGGCAAAGCAATTTTTTGGATCGATATCGAGTATACGGTTCATCCGGCGCAAATTCAGGACAATGGCCCCATTGGCGGCCGGTGCGGAACCACCGTAACCAAAATTGCGCCCCATCGAGGACGTCCAGAGATGGACGCCCGTTTCGGCCGCGATACGCACAGCGGCTTGAATTTGCTCCACCGATACGGGCTGAACGATCAATGAAGGTTGATGAGAGACTGCGCCGGGTCCTTCATACGGGTCGTGAAATTCTTTCACGCCGATCTCATCATCCCTTACAGCTTCTGCACCAAGTTCTGCCACGAACCGACGGCGGGCTGTTTCGAGACGTTCCGCATCTGGATGCACCGAAGTCTCCACGAATGACTGCATTTCTTTCCTCTCCTTTAACAGGGAGCTTCCCGACACAATACTAGACATTATTATTGGGTAATAATTCTAGTGGATTGATCGGAACGAATGAGTCCGCTTGAGGGATTCCCATACCGTCGGTGCCGTGCGACGATGCGGCATGCGAACGGGTATCGATATCGAGGTCACTGCACCGGACACGAAGCGGCTTGAGGCGATTGTTGCGGCGCGGGGTTCGCCGCAGAAGCATGTCTGGCGGGCGCGCATCATTCTCCTGACGGCTCGCGGCCTGGGCACTCAGGCGATCATGATGGCGACGGGCAAATCCAAGACGTGCGTATGGCGCTGGCAGGAAAGGTTCATGGCCGAAGGCGTGGATGGGTTACTGCGCGACAAGACCCGCCCACCGGGGATTGCGCCTCTCGACGCTGCTTTGGTTGACAAGGTCGTGAAGCTGACGCTGGAGACGCCCGGCCACGAGGCTACCCATTGGACAGTGCGCGCGATGGCTAAAGCCGTTGGTATCGCGGCGTCATCGGTCGTGAAAATCTGGCACGACCACGGTCTGGCGCCCCATCGTTGGCGCAGCTTCAAGCTGTCGAACGACAAGGCTTTTGCCGAGAAGCTTCACGATGTCGTCGGGCTTTACGTCTCACCGCCTGCGCACGCGATCGTGCTGTCAGTCGATGAAAAGAGCCAGATCCAGGCGCTCGACCGGACCCAACCGGGCTTGCCGCTGAAGCGCGGTCGCGGCGCAACCATGACGCACGACTACAAGCGCAACGGGACCACGACCCTGTTCGCCGCGCTCAATGTCCTGGATGGCTCCGTGATCGGCCGCAACATGCAACGACACCGGCATCAGGAGTT
>NZ_DAISLT010000027.1:0-61762 GCF_036820275.1 Novosphingobium sp. | reverse complement strand
TCATCCGGTTCCTGAACACGATCGAAGCCCAGATGCCCGCTGACAAGGCGATCCACGTCATCCTCGACAATTATGCGACCCACAAGCAGCCCAAGGTCCGCGCCTGGTTAGCCAGACATCCGCGTTGGACCTTCCACTTCGTCCCGACGTCGTGCTCATGGCTCAATGCTGTCGAGGGCTTCTTCGCCAAGCTCACACGGCGGCGGCTGAAAAACGGCGTCTTTCATTCGGTCGTAGATCTGCAGGCAGCCATCAACCGCTTTATCAAGGAGCATAACGAGGACCCCCGACCTTTCATCTGGAAGGCCGATCCGAACGAAATTATAGCCGCTGTACGGCGCGGGCACCAAGTGTTGGAATCAATTCACTAGATTATCTTCAATGCCTTTGACAGTGCCGGGAAGCTACAGGTTAGTCAATTTCCCGTCGCATAAGCAGCGGCCGCCTGATCCAGACTTTCGGCATCAGCCCAGTTCCCGTGGGGGCCGTAAGGAAGGCGGGCGGGAAGGCGCACTCGCGCCAGCGGATTGTGGCTTGGTTCCTTCGCGCTGTGCACAAGCAATTCGCTCAATCGCGTTTCGCGGTTCCACCACAGCGACAGGAGATAACCGTCATCCTCTTCGACTGCGCCACGCCGGGCAACGAAGACGACTTCCGTTGGCTGGGTAAGGCTGGCGTCCGGACTCTCGATCAGATCGATGCTGCCTCGCTCGAGGTCATGCTTTACCAGCCCGAAGGTCATTGCTTCCGAACCAGACTTGGTGGTTGCCGTCCAATAGCCGAAACGATGATGCCGTGTCGTCAAGGCATCGTTGATTTTGGGAAAATCGCCAGCAAGATCGCTAAGTCTTTCCTCATGGACGCGGCCTGTCGACAAATCGATGGTCCAGCGATGCGGCAGGGAGGGCGGTGATTCCATCCATTCCTTCGACGTGACTGGCCTATCGAGATGTTCGATCGGCGTCCCCATGCGATCGAGAGAATGGCCATGGATGAAGACTTTCCCGTCCAATTCGTAGGCATTGTAATTGTGCGTGTTAACGAATTGGCGACCGACGTCATGCCAAGTCAAATCATGCGTATGCCGGTTCATCAGAACGATCCTCGTTCCGTTGGGCAAGCCGGATTCATCCCAAACCATCGCTGGTTTTCCTTGCATGGCCAGATCGACGCGGATTTGAACAGCCGTGACAAAGAAAATGGCGTAATTTTCAGTGACCGCAAAATCATGCATCATCACGGGCAAGCCGATGTCGAAGATATGCATATCGACGATTTCGGCCGTGCTTGCGTTGGCCTGGAAGTAAGTGATCTGCGATCCGAGCGCACCGAAACAAAGCATGTCGCCACTTACTGGATCGATTTTATAGTGGGCCGCACAGGTCTGATTGACGCGACCATGAAAATCGAAGCTACCGCGCGTGGCGAGAGTCAGCGGATGCATCTCCGTTGGCAAACCGCCTTCGAAGTAGGCAAGAAGACGGCCGGCAAAAAGACCGGCGGTAATGTTGGCAACGTTCTTCATCGGCGGCGCGCCAGCCGGCAAAGGTCGGCCTTTCGAGCCATTCACTAGGCCAGGATACAAGGCCTGCCGCGCCGCCAATTCCACGGCCATCGACGCAGTCTCCACCCATTTTTGACGGTAGCTGACCTTGCCGTCACGAATGTAAATCCCACCCACCATGCCGTCTCCATCGAACCAATGGTAGGTTTCCAGATCGATAGGCTCAAAGCGGGGATTTGCTGAAATCCGGAAAAGGGCGCCAGCAAGATCTTCAGGAATGGTGCCTTCGACGGGTACATCGAAGGCTGACGTTTCTTCCGTCCATGGCGCCCATGCTCCGTTTAGGTGCGGATTATCGGTCCGCCACGCGGGCGCATGATCAATCACCGGGTGCCGTAACGAAGTTGCCATCTCAGATCCTCCTCTTTTATTGAACGCGGAATGACAGGTTTTCGCTCTTAGGTCAACGACTGGGGACTTATGACGGATTGATCTCCTGATGTCGTTAATATGTTGACATTCCGCAGGCTTGGCAGTGTTAAAACTTCAGCGCGACGCAACCCCTGCCCCCATGCTTGACATTCCGGCAGCAAAGGTCGTTGTTTCATAACTGCGTGACGCAATCGGTCCACATTGGAGCCGATCTGGAAGTGGAGTTCATGACAAAAGCGGAGATACAACAGAAGTCCGTGCGCCGACGCCGTGACATGACCAAAACCAAGGAAAGCATCCTCGAAGCCGCCCGCGGTCTCTTCCGAAACCATGGCTATGATCACGTTGGCTTGCGCGAGATTGCGGCTGAGGCTGGTTGCGACAAGGCGCTTGTGCATCGGTATTTTGGATCGAAAGAGGAGATTTTCCGCGCTGTATTAGCAACCTTGCGTGTCGCTCAGCCAGAAAATGGCGACAACCAGCATATTGCAAGAAGCATCGTGCAGCAGGCCCTTCATCCGGACGGCCAAGGATATCCTATTGACGATGTACTGATAACAATGCGGTCTATTTCCTCGCCAGAAGTTACAGATATCCTTCGGGAACGGGTCAGCAATCATGTCATTGGGCCGCTGGCGCATGTTCTTACTGGCCCTGACGCGGGATTGCGTGCCAGGCTCGCAATGGCGGTTGTGGGGGGTATGCTTATGAGCCGGGTACTTTTTCCACCTTCGCCCGGCGGAGAAGATGCTGCACAGGAACGCCGCTTCGAACAGTTGCTGGTAGCAGCGTTACAGTCCGATGCGAGCGCCGACGATTGCAAAGCCTAGCAACACCGGATGCTGAACATGCCTTGTGGGATCGGGGGTCATTTCTCGATCCGCCTGCCAACTTCAGGAACAGAGCCTGAAGATGCATAACGCAGCGCGAACAGTGATGCAGGCCAGGCGAGCAACAGCCCAAACACAACGGCGTATCCCACCTTGAACAGCAATACCGCCGTAAAAGACCATCGCGGCAGGGACATGGCCGGAAGGGCAAGGAGATGGCGCCAAATCCCAACAGCGCCGCGATCGTGCTCAAGAACATCGCTTGTCTAAGCAAGCCGGGAAGCCAGCGACGAACGGGGCCAGGTTGTCGCGCGATTGAAACCCCAATCGTTAAAAATATCATGAATGCGATGGCACCGGATTGTGGCAATATATCGAATGCGACCCCATCCCAACCTGTGATGGGGATGTCATTTCGTCCTGCGAAGACCAACCATGCGGCGATTGCGGTTATGACTGAATTGGGAAGCAGGCCAGCCAGCGCGCTCCGCTTGCACACGGCCAGTACCGATTATTGCGGTTCGGACGCACCGATTTCAGGGGATCGCAGAATGGACATTTCGCTTCTTCAACGTCGAGTTGACTGGAAGTTAAAGTGTGTTGCCAAGCGCCATTGCGGTGCGACCGCTGAAATCCGGATGCTTCAATAATGTTCGGCCAGGCGGTGCAATGCGGTTCCGATCAGGCCCCCGACCTGTTCGGGAGAGCCGCCATCGAGTTGCAACTGGCCAACCGATACACTGGTCTTCACGACGTCCGCGCAACGGGGATAACGCCGCGCACTATAGGCAGCGAGGCAGGCGGGAATGCCCTTCCCTTCTGCGTCAAGTTCTTCAGCGAGCACCAGCGCGTCCTCGACGGCCATGCCCGCGCCTGAGGCCAGATGTGGCGTCGTCGCATGCGCCGCATCGCCGACCAGAACTACACGTCCTTCCATCCAGGGGGCCGGTTGCAGGATCGCGGCCAAGGGCCGGTAGTTGATCCAGTCCTCCTTGGTCATGTTGTCCCGGATCCAGGCGATGGTCCCGCCGAAATCGCGAATTTCCTCACGCAGGCGATCGAAGGCGTCCTCGTCATTGAGCCAGGCGCCCGGCTCGTGGCGAGTCAACATCCACATATAGATGCTGTCCGGCCCGCAGGCGGTGATGCCTGCCGGATTGGCGTGACCGAGATAAAATTCTCCTCGTTCAAATCCTGGGGGACGTCGCATGGCGATACGCCAGCACGCCTGACCGGTTTCTTTCGGCTCCAGAGCGCCTGGAAACGCCAGACTGCGCACCTTTGACGCAATGCCATCCGCCCCAACGACGAGATCGAAGCGGGCTTGATCGCCATTGCTGAATGCCACATCGACGGCATCCGCACGCTGTTCGATGCCGTCGACCGTCAGGCCGAGCCGAACGGTCACCCCCAGTTCGTTGACCTGTTTCTGCATGATGTGATGCAGCACGGGGCGCATTATCCCGCCGGTAGCGGGAAGCCCCTCCTCCAGCACAGGCTTATCCATGTCGACGAGAAATTCGCCATCATAGCGGTAGATGCGTTCGCCGGTCGTGACAGCGCCTTGCGACTTGATCTCTTCGAGCAGCCCAAGTTGCTTATAGGCACGCAACGTGGGACCAGTGATCGTGATCCCCGCGCCGGATACGCGCCACTGCGGGTCGATGTCGATGAGCTCAACCTTGTGACCGGCCCGGGTGAGAGCGACGGCCGATGCCATGCCCCCGATCCCGCCGCCCACGACGAGAATATTATAGCTTGCCATGTTACCCCTCTGCTACGCACTTAGATCGCGTGCTCATCGTCTTTGGTCAGTGCCGCCAATCGTTCCACGTCCGGTGAAGGCTTCCCCTTGCGATAGGGATCGAACGACTTTTCCTCGGCATCGAAGCTCATATCCCAGGGAATGTCATCGCCGCGGAAGATAGGGAGCGCGTTGTTTGCCCAGAGAAGAGAGCCGAATTTGAAATCCCAGGCACGCGGCACCCAATTATCATCGAGATAGTCGGTGTCGGCATGGTATTCGGCTTCGCCACCGGCTGGATTGTCCACGTAATAATAAATCGCAGAGGAAATACGGTGGCGCGAGATGCCGCCCGAGGCGTTCATGCTCGTGTTCTTCCAGCCCTTCTTCTCCATGATGTTGGCGCCGAGCATCACCTCGTCGATGTCGTCGACCCCGAAAGCGATATGCATGAACGCATGCCCATCGGGTGCGAACGGAAGGTCGGAATTGACCCAGAAGATCGAATGATGCTCGAACGTGCCGTCGGAACGCGCGAAGATGCCGATGCCCTTGCTGTGATCGGAATAGCGGAATCCCAGCTTGTCGCGATAGAATTCGTACGATCCGACATAATCGGGTGAGAAGAAGACGACATGGTTGATCGTCTTGGGGATGGCTTTCTGGCGCCATTGGCGGTGCTGGTTGAGACGCTTGATGTTGTCGGGCGCATTGACCGGGTCGGGACAGGAGAGCACGCGCCGCTTGGCCCATACGCGCAAGCCAAGATGCTGACCGTCGGGAGCCTGGAAGATGACCGAGCCATCGGCATGGCGCGAAACCTCGCACATCGTCTCGATCCCGGCGACCAGCCGGTCCAGGCTTTCCTGCGTATCGACACCCCAATATGTCAGACGGATTCCGTTGCCTGCAAAATTGCGGGGAGGCAACCGCCCGTCATCGCCATGCCATACAATGACCTTCGACCCGCTCTGAACCTCAAACACGGCCTCATCGGCAGCGCAAGAAATTTCCACGAGACCGAAGTCCCTCCAGAAACGCGCACATGTCTCGACATCCTCGACACCGAACACCACGCTTTCGACACCCAATATGCTCATGTCAGCCGTCCGCTCCAAAGTTCTGTTGGCGGATCATCGTCGCTGGAGAGGTGGTATGGAAATGCTTTTGGTAGAGCCCACCTATCGACCCCGCCGAAACGAAAGATTGTTAAAGTGACCATATGATGATCAGTCTTTTCCGATCCGCTCCCACGGCGGTAGCGCCGGGTCGGGTTCTGCTTTGTGATACGCCGCCGCGATATTCTAACATGCGGGCACCGCTTCATAGTTCACATGGATGCATCACCCTGTAGACAGCTTTCAGGACCGTCAATGCGAACCATTCACGATATGGATAGGACGTTTGGGGCGACAGGACCTATTCGTTGCCCTTGGCCGCCGTCGTTTTGAGGGAGGCAGCATCAAGAAATCAGATGGTGAGGAGAGACATGGTATGCGCGTGATCGTTACGGGCGCCGGCGGGTTCGTCGGGCGCGAGATTGTTTCGCAACTCTTCAGCCGCGGCAACGATGTGATGGCTCTGGATCGGGTGCTGCCTGGTCTTCCGGACGGCGTTGAGCAAGTGGCTGGCGATCTTTCCGATCCGGCTGTTCGCGCCGAAGCACTGGCCAACGGATGCGACGCAATCATTCATCTTGCGACTGTACCAGGTGGCGCGGCCGAAGCGGACCCGGTTGCGTCGCGCCGGATTAATGTCGATGCCATGTACGACTTTATGTTGGAGGCAGCCGAAGTGGCCTCCTGCCCCCGATTTGTCTACGCCAGTTCGATCGCAGTCTACGGCGACCCCTTCCCTGATCATGTCGATGACGCGACCCCGCTATCGCCCAAGATGATATACGGCGGACATAAGGCCATGATGGAAGACGCCGTCGCTATGTTCTCCAATCGCGGGCTGCTGGACGGGGTGACCGTGCGGCTTTCGGGCATTTTGGCCCGTCCAAAGGCGCCATCTGGCCTGAAGTCGGCATTTATGAGCAATATCTTTCATGCCCTCAAGGCCAATGAGCGCTTCACCTGTCCGGTGTCCGCGCATGGCTTGATCTGGGCGCAGTCGGTTGCCTGTTGCGCAAGAAACTTCCTTCACGCGCTTGATCTTGATGTGACGCTGCTGCCACCTACGCGCGCCGTGGCGCTGCCTGCCCAGCGCATCGCTATGAAGGCATTGGCAGAGGAAATCGCACGTCAATGCGGCGTCTCTCCCGAACTGGTCAATTATGTCCCGGACCACGCGCTTGAAGTAGCCTTCGCCGCCCAGCCCCCCCTTGCGACGCCGCTCGCGGACAAGGCCGGTTTTGTCCACGACGGCAGCCTGGAAGCACTGGTGACCAGTGCTCTGGCAACGCTGAAGTAAAGGAAGGCTTGGAGAATAGCGTAAGGGAGCACGCCCGCTCAAGTATGCCTTCGCGGCAAACTAGAGCGGGCGCTCTCCCTTATATGATTTCAATGGCTTCGACGAGGCCAGAGTGTGCGATCGTGTCGCGTATTAGGCAATGATGTTGGCGCTTTCGAACTGGAAAGCCATGACACCTGCATGAAGGTGGGCATGCGAACGACGCACCTATTCGGATCATTGTTTTGATTCTTGCCACCAAGCGTCCGGCAGAAGAAAAATCCCTTGCCGGTCTTTCGGCAATCCTGAGAAGCCAGCCACAGCGTTGATGTTGACGCATTGCCTCACGCGAGGCGCGCGTGCAACAAACCGGCTGTTTTCCTCTCGAACGCATTTCGGGGCCTCGCCTGAACGGGACTCGTGAAGATCATCCATCTTGCACGGCTTTTTTAGCGTAACAGGCGAGGCCCCGACAGACGCTACGCTTAATGTTTGTCCTCCGGCTTGTCTTCCTCGAGCGGTTTGCCGTTGTGAAGATAGGCCGGCGCTTCGATCAGGATGAAAGCGATGCGGCACACTTTGTCGGATGTGTTGCGCCAACGGTGAATGGTGCCACGCTGGATGATGATCCCACCCTCGTGGACGGTCTTCTTGGTTCCGTCATCGAGTTCGAGCTCGATCTCACCCTTGAGAACGATGCCATAATCGATGCTGTTCGTGCGATGCATCGGGCTCTCTTTGCCGGGAGGCGTATCGACCACCCGGATCACGGAGCCCTTGTTGAGAGTGAGACCCGCATCTCGTTCACGCCCGTCGGTTTCGTCATTATTGTCGGCCGGAACGGTCGCCGTCGTCCAGATCAACAGCATCGATGCGTCACCGGCCGGGATGAGCTTGGTCGGACTGAAGTCCTCGGATTTGAAAATCGCGCGCCCATTCTCGTCATGCCCGGTGACGACGCGCTGGACCAGGGGAAGTCCGGAATCAGACAATGCTTCGCTCATGCTTCTACTACCTTCTGCTCGATGGCGCCGAACGGCGCGCGTCCGTCGGCGGTTTTGGCTTCCATGCGCACGCGATCGCCAAAGCGCATGAATTCGGTCTGCGGCTTGCCCTGATCGAGTGTTTCGATCGCACGGTGTTCGGCGATGCAGGAGGATCCTACCTCACGATAATTGGCGTTGGAGACGGTGCCTGACCCGATGATGCTGCCGGCCACCAGGTCACGCGTGCGCGCCGCATGGGCGACCAGTTCATGGAGGCCATAGGACATGGGTTCGCCGTTCGCCGCGCCGAACCTGCGACCGTTCCAGTCGATGAGAAGATCGACGCAGATGCGTCCGTTGCGCCACTGGTCACCCAGTTCATCAGGCGTCACCGCGAAGGGCGCCATGCTGCAATGCGGTTTTGCCTGGACCCAGCCGAAGCCGGTCTTCATTTCCTGGCCGGCCAGCATACGTAGCGACCAGTCGTTGATCTGGACGATGAGCTTGATGTGATCCATGGCCTCGGCAGCCGTCGTGCCCATCGGGACATGGTCGACAATGACGCCGAACTCGCCCTCGAAATCGATGCCGAGCGCTTCGTCGTTGAAGCGGACATCGTCGTGAGGACCATAGAAACGGTCCGAGACGCCCTGATACATATAGGGCAATCCGGTTCGAAGAGGCTGCACATCGAGGAGTCGCTCCATCAAATCGCCATGGCTGGGGAACGCGGACCCGTCCAGCCATTGCCAGGCCCGCGGCAGCGGCGCGCAGAGTTGTTCCGGCTCGAGCGCTTCGGGAAATGACGTGATCTGGGCCAGTTGCGGCGCCACTTCGGTCCAATTCTCCAGGGCTTGCTGCAGAGTCGCCACAGGCGCCCACGCGAACGCCTCTCCGCCAGGCGCGATCACCGCCAGCCGGCCGTCGGGTGTCTCGCTTTTCAATGTCGCCAAACGCATCCTTTTCCTCCGATGTTACAAATAGGGCACGGGTAAATGGGACAATTCCCAATCACAAAAGCATATCATCAATGTCGCGCATCGACGTTTCGGGATGGACAGGCACGCCGGCGCATCCGAAGGGCAGGTTCTTCGTCGGCTTGCCGCCGCGATGATCGTCCGGCGCATCCGGGGTCACTTGCCGCCGCTACTCGGTCGAGCGCTTCGACCGGCTGGCTCGAGACTTTTGATGCAAGATAAGGCCGATCACCATAACGACGCACATTGTCCCGGTGCACAGCAGCAACGGTGCCGACATGCCCCAATGATCCGATGCATAGCCCGCTATGACGGGTCCAAGTGCGGCGCCGACACCTTCCGCGCCGATCGCGACAAAGCCGATGGCCGATGCCGCGGCTCGTGCCGGTGCGAACGCGACAGGCAGGAGGACGAGCAAAAGCGTGCCGACCGCCGGAACCGTAGTCAAGATGAACGCCCCGAACCCCAGCAACGGCCAGGGAAGATTGGGGCCCGTAAGAAACAGGATTGCCAGCAGGGCACTCGCGGCTGCGCAGACCAGCAGGACCCGCGTATATCCGAAACGATCAGAGCTTGCCGGTCCGAGCAGCCCGTAAACGACGCCCCCTGCCCCAGACAATGCCATCACATAGCCGATTGTCCGGCCGTCGAGCCCTGACGCCTTGCTCAGGAACAGAGGCGCAAACAGGGAGAAAGACATCAGGAAAGTGGTGAAACATGTCGCTGCCAGAAGGCACAACCACATATCGGGGCTTTTCACGATTTCAGCCAGATGCGGCGGTTCTTTCGTTTTTGGAGGTATTCGCTTGTGCTCGGGAACCCACAGCAGAATCCCCAGTGCAAAGACAAAACCGGGTATGCCGGCGAGAAAGAAGGCCATGCGCCAGCCGAAAGCGGCGGCGATCTGCGTGGCAAAAATCGGTGCGAGAGCGGATCCTGCCAATGCTCCAACACAGTTGATGATGCCTATGTTGCGCCCCCTTCGGCTTTCCGAAGAAAGGTCGGCCATCAGTGCCATGATGACCGACCAGCATGGGCCCTCGCAAAGGCCAAGCAGTGCCCGGGCCATAAGCAACTCATGATAGTTTCGCGCCAAACCGGACAAGATCGACATGATAGAGAAAGCGATGACGGCGGGAACAATGACGCGCTTGCGCCCAACACGATCCGATATCACCCCGAAGAGCACGGTGGATACCGCCCATGCGAAGCTCACTACACCGGCCAAAACGCCCAACTGGCTCGCCGTCAAATGCAAATCTTCGCTCAAAGCGGGCGCCAGGAAAAGCTGGATCATGCGATCCAGCATTACTGCCCCGAATGCGCCGGCCAATATGATGGCGACCCCAAGCTCGCCCAATGGCGATCGCGATGATGGCCCAAAAGCCACTTCGTCTCCGGCAGCAATTACCTCCATGCCCGACATCCTCACATTGTATCAAAAGTTGGATTGCTGAAGCCGAGCGGGACGATCGATCCATATCGGCAATATCGGTCCGCAGCTTCAAGTAACCAACGATTTCGCATTCTCGACATTCGACCATATGGACCAGCGGTCTTGCTGAAGCCGTGCCCGGTCCGGGGCGGCATCACTTCACATTTTGATTGGAGGCTCTGTCGCGACAGTCACATGCTTGCGAACGTGTTGGGCCTTCTCCGCTTCCTCGACGAGTGCAAAGGCCAGATCCCTGATATCAAGCAAGGCGGAATTGCCGTTTTCATCGAGTAGCATGGCATCGCTGCCGTAACGGACGCGGCCGGTGGCGCGGTCGAAATTGCCCATGTAGAGCGGCGGAGAGAAGAAGGTCCATTCAAGCGCCTTCTCCAGCTCGAAGAGATAGAGCGCAATCCGCGCGGCACGCGGAATATCGATGATCGGCGGCCCTTCAGGAACCAGCGTGCCTTCAGGAGTATTCGCCACCAGGCTTGCAAAAAAATCGAGATCATCGACCAGCATTTTGCCGCTCGGCACATGAAGGCTGCCTGCCCCACCGAGATAGACGATCCGATTGACGTCGGAACGGTTCATGCCATCGATGATAGCGCGGGTCCCTTCGATAACGTCTCGGTACAGGTTCGGATTGACGCGCAGGTCATGACCTGGGTTGAAGCAGCTGATGATAACATCGTGGCCATCAAATGCGCGGACCAGACGATCCTCGTCATAGGGCACGCCCAGCCGGTCAGGGTCCTGGACATCGACACCTACCGCGGTCAGTCCGGGACGAACCGGCACTGTTTCGGGGCGCCGTACGATCGCGGTGGTCTCATGACCTCGCTTGAGGGCCTCCTCAACGACAAACGAACCGACGAAACCGGTCCCACCTATGACAGCAATTTTCATCACGCATCACTCCGAAGAATAGATCAATTATAACATTTCCGAAGGGGCGGATCGGGTCTGGACATTCCAGCCGACCGCCCCTTTCGTTCCCACATTTTCGGCCGAACCGTCAGGCCGCCTAGAACTTGATCCCGGCCCGCACACCGTATGTCCGGGGAGCACCGATGTTCGCGAAGAAGTGACTGCTCGCGAAGAAGGATTGCTCCGCGCTGGTGTAGACGGCCTCGTTCCAGATATTGCGCATCCACAGCCCCGCCGAGAACCGCTCGCCCGGCGCTTCATAGTTCAGCTGAACATTCCCGGTGGCATAGGCCGGTGCCAGCGCATTGGGTGCGAGGAAACTCGCCTGGAGCCAACGTGAGGAAGCAAAGGTCAGATCGAAACTGGGTGTAATAGTGCCGCCATTGGCAAGGTCGAAACGATGCTCATAGCGGGCTGATCCCGACCAGGTCGGGGCGCGCAGGAGTTGGAAGCCGGAGCAATCGGCATACCCCGATCCAGCATCCTTGCATCCGGTCTGGGCAGCGCTCGGCGGGCCGCCGTCGGCGGTCGGCAGCAGGAAGCTGTCATATCGCGAATGGACATATTCGACCGCGAAGTGCAGGGTGTCGGCATTGCTTGGCTTGACGACTAGATCCGCCGATCCGCCATAGATCGTCGCCTTGCCGGCGTTGCGCAGGGTCACCAGCACCAGTCCACCCGACACCGGTCCCAGGACATTCTCCTGGTGATCCCGGTAGTCCCAGTAGAACCCTTCCAGGTTGAGCTGGACCTTGTTGTCGAAGAAGCGGTTGCGCGAACCAATCGTGTAGGCGGTAATCCGCTCGGGCTTGTACGTCGCCTCAGGTCCGGAGGGAGCAAAATTGACGCCCCCTGCCTTGAAGCCGGTGCTCACGGTGCCATAGAGCATCGATCGCGGAGCCACATCATATTCGAAGCCGGCTTTCCAGGTCACCTTGCTCCCACTGTAGGATGTACCCAGCAACCCGGAACCGATTGACCCATCGGAATTGGTGACAGTGACCGTTCCATCAATCGAGCGCTTCTCATGCGTGTAGCGCAGTCCGCCAAGAAGGCGGAAGGAGGGCGTCAGACTATAGGTCGCATCGGCAAACGCGGCATAGCTGCGTGTTCCCAGGTTCGGAACATCGATATGAACATATTGGACCGGGCGCTGGTCGACGTAGAGATCCGAAAGCTGGTCCATATCGAAAAAGAACCCGCCGATCACCCACTTCCATTTGTCCGTCTCGTTCGAAAGCCGCAGCTCCATGCTGGTTTGTTTGGACGTCTGCTTGTCCTGGGCAGGAAAACCCAGGGATGTGTGGCGGACGTCGATCTTTCCATAGCGGTAGGCCGGGATGAACGTGAGCTTGGCAAAGCCGAGGTTTGCGTTCAACTCTGCCGAAATGTTACGCAGGTCATTTCTTAACCGCGCATTGTCTGGAAGCGAGGCCACCCCGATACTGTTATAGTAGGCGGACACCTTGGGATCTGACGTACCGAGCCACGGATCTCCATCGATGACCGGCAATTGTGCAGCGCCCTGCCCTTTCCCGCCGACATGAGCTGCGCTACCGGTGACGAGCAGGGAGACATCCGCGCTCGGTTCCCAAAGGACATGAACCCTTCCGGCGACAGACTTGTCGTCATTGGTGCCGTCAGACAGGTAGCCGTCGCGATGCGTCCCCTGAAACGACGCACGCATCGCCAGCGTCGAGGAAATCGGCACGTTCACCGCACCTGTCAGGCGGACCAGATCATAATTGCCAACTTCGCTTTGCAGATAGCCGCTAAACTCGTGCTTGGGACGCGCGGTCAGCAAATTGACGGCGCCGCCCGAGGAATTGCGGCCGTACAAGGTACCCTGCGGTCCTTTCAGGATTTCGACGCGTTCGAGATCGTAGAATTCTGGACCGAACGAGGACGGACTGCCGACTGCCACACCGTCGATATTGAACGAGACCGACCCCTGCGCCAGCACATTGCCGCCAAAGTCGCCCACGCCCCGGATATATATCTGGGTTTCGGCGCCGCCCTGCCCGATCTGGACTCCAGCCGTGAGCGTGGCCAAATCCTTCGCGCTCGTGATCCCGCCTTCTAGCAGCCGCTTGCTATCGAGAACCTCGATGCTCACAGACGACTTTTGCACGGATTCAGACCGCCGTTGCGCTGTCACGACGATGTCCTGGACGCCGCTGTCACTTACGGCTTGTCCACCCTGCTGCCCCGCAACCGAAGCCCGATCTCCGCCGGGACCGGTCGAAACGTTCTGGGCTTGCGCGGGTGTAACAAATGCGAGCGACGAGGCTATCGTCGCGAAAATGATAGCGCAAGTGCTTGCGCTAAAAGAATAACTGCCGAGTTTCATTAATCACTCTCCCCAATTGGCCGACTTGGAATGCCGGTCTCTGCGAGCGCGAAAAGACGGGGATGTGCGCCGTCAGTCAAATCCATTGCGTAAAGATGAGCTATCCACGCTTGTGTGGCGACGAACCGCGACTCAGGATGTTGGGGGGATCGGGAAAAGCCTTTCCCGTTCGACTGGCGTTGCGAAAACAGGCAGGACGCGATTGGATCGGCGATTTCAAGCGGTCGAGAAAGTCGTTTTGACTAGCTGAAGCATTGCCTCGCAGAGGTGTGCCGAGAATGTTGCCGGAGGGGCCAAAACGCTTTGCCGTCGGTACTGGTATTGAAGCATTCAAATCACGCTATCAGTTCCGTCGATCCTGAGACATTGCTATTCGAGGCAGGCCCGGTGGGGGACTTAAGCCTTTGTTGAAAGGTGTTTGCATCCCGACCGTTCATTGCCGAAGTCGGCAGAGGAATGCAGTTCTGTGCAGCTAAATCATGGCGATCATCGTTGCCCGACAGTTCAAGCATGAGGATGTGTTGGCAGCCATCGTCGGTTTGTTCGCCTCATATTGTCTAGCCGCACAAATTTGATCCGAAATCGAAAGCTGATTCATAGTGATCGCCGTCAAGATATGGCGAGGGGCAGATGAGTGAGAAGGGATGGCGCATCGCACCTGGATCGCCATCTCTGTAATGTTCCCGATGCCAAAACACCAAGAACGCCCATTTTAAACTCATGACACTCTGGCGTCATCGCGAGGCGACGCGCCACCAAGCTAATTTCGATAGATTTTCAGAAAACTATCGACTGCTGCTTTCACTGCCAAGTATGATTTAAATTCGATATCGGCGCCGAATAGCAGTGGTTCAAGTTGACCGGCCTCGAGCAATCCTCTTAAATGTGCCGCCATCAGAAATGAATCCGCCTGCACCAGCGACCCGCGTTGCTGCAGCGCGCGTAAATATTCAGCGATCTGTTCCAGCCCACGCCGAGGCCCGCGTCTATAAAGATCGGGTCCAAGTTGACTCTTTGCTGCATCGGCAACCGCCGTTCGAAGGATCGCCAACGCCTCAGGCGCCGTCATAAGACGCAGATAGGCCTCCCCGAACTTCAGCAAAACCTGATCGAGATCATCGTTGGTCGGATCGAGAATCGTCGCAATTTCTTCGGCCTGCTCTTCGATCGCTTCGATCATCGCCGCCGCGAAAAGCTCATCCTTCGAACTGAAGTAATGATAAAGCGTAGCTTTCGATCCACCGACCCTGGCAGAGATCGACGCCATGCTCGCCCGTTCATAGCCCACTTCGCGAAACAGCTGAGTGGCGATCTCCACAATGGCTTTTCTGCGGGCATCGCTCTTTGTGCGCATGCCATCTCCTCTCGTAAACAAATTGCCGACCGACCTGTACACTTTTCAGTTGACGACGCAAGGCTGATCGGATTATCGACCGTACCGTTCAGTTTACGACGGAGTCGTCCGTGCAGATATCTCTTGAGGGAAGTGCTGGAAGGTTGCGGCTTGCAACGACACTCGTTGCAGCTCTGGCGGTAAGTGGTTGCGCTACTGCGCCTCATAAAACCGCTCTTCAGCCGATCGCGGGGCCGCAAAGCTTTGAGGCGGCCAGGGCTCTGGAATCCGGGCAAGCGGAGTGGCCGTCCGATGGATGGTGGAAAGCATTTGGCGATGGGCAACTTGACAGTCTGATCGCGGAGGGCTTGGGTGGAGCGACGGACATTCGTGTCGCGCAAGCGCGTTTCGATCGCGCGCAGGCCATTGTGGGACAAGCGCGCAGTCAACTCCTGCCGTCCATTAACGCAAGCGCCGAAGGCGGCCTCAGCCAGCAGAGCGACAATTATCTCTTCCCTTCCGGTTTTGCGCCGCGCGGGTGGCCCGACTATGGCCAGGCCTCTCTTAGTCTGAACTGGGAGCTGGATTTCTGGGGCAAGAACCGCGCTGCGCTCGCTGCCGCAAAAGCCGATGCGCAGGCGGCACAGGCCGAAGCTGCCGCTACGCGGCTCACTGTCGCGGCTGGTATTGCCAACGCCTATGCCGACCTTGCCGGTTACTATGCCGAGCTGGACGCGGCACAGGATGCGGTGCGCGTGCGTGGGCAAACGCATGATCTGATCGTCGGCCGTCGGAACAAGGGCCTTGAAAATGATGGCGCGGTCCAACGCGCCGCCTCATCCTTGGCGTCCGCACAAGGGCAATTGGCTGCGCTCGAGGAGACAATTGCTCTCACCCGCAACCGTATTGCCGCCCTTATGGGCGCGGGCCCCGATCGCGGACTGACGATTACCCGTCCGATGCTGCGGACATCGGGTGTGGAGGGGTTGCCCGCGAATATACCGGCAGAATTGATCGGACGCAGGCCCGACATCATCGCCGCGCGCTTGACTGCGGAAGCGGCCGCGAGCCGGATCAAGCAGGCACGGGCAGCCTTCTACCCCAATATCAACCTGACCGGCCTGATCGGGATGCAGGCAATGGGGATCGACAAGATCTTCAAGTCCGGATCGGACTATGGCTCGGTCGCTCCTGCTCTTTCGCTTCCTATTTTCGACGGTGGGCGCCTGCGGGCCAATTACCGGGGATCCGAGGCGGACTATCAGTCCGCGGTCGCGCAATATGACGGAACTCTCGTGCAGGCTCTTCGCGAGGTCGCCGACGCTGCGGCGAGCCAGCGTGCCCTGAGTGCGCGCCTCGATCGAGCACAGGCCGCCGAACGCGCCGCGCAAGCCGCATGGACCGTTGCCAACAACCGCTACAGAGGGGGGCTTGCAACCTATCTCGACGTCCTCACGGCCGAAGACACGTTGATCTCCACCAGACAGACCGTGGCTTCGCTCCAAACCCGCGTTTTCAGTCTCGACATCGCCTTGATCCGCTCATTGGGCGGCGGCTTTCGTTCTTGAAGGATATTTTGATGACCAGTTCTTCCTCCGAAAGAGATCAGGACGCACCCGCTTCGGGTGCAGGTAGCGAAGAAGCCGACGATGCGGCGACCGCAGCCAAGCGCAAGAAGATGTTCCTCACGCTTGGCGCCGCAGTCGCTATTCTGGGCGGCGGTTACTATGCCTATGACGTTCTCGTCGCGTCACGCCATGTCGAAACCGACAATGCCTATGTGGGCGCCCACAGCGCGCAGATCACGCCGCTGATCGGCGGTCCCGTGCTTGAGGTGCTCGTTGACGACACGCAAATGGTGAAACGTGGGGACATCCTCCTCAAGCTGGACGATACCGACGCCAGGATCGCCGTAGCTCAGGCCGAGGCGGAACTCGCCATGACCGAACGCAAGGTGCGGGGTCTTGTCGCTACCGATAGCGGCCTCAAGGCGCAGATTGCCTCGCGTGCCGCCGATCAGGCGCGGGCAAGCGCACAACTGGCCGCAGCACGGTCCGATCTGGAAAAGGCGCGTATCGATCTGGAACGGCGCGAGGCACTTGTTGCCTCGGGATCGGTGTCCGGGGATGAAGTGACAAGCGCGCGCAACGCCTTCAACAGCGCGGCGGCAAATCTGCGCAGTGCTCAGGCCTCGCAGGCTCAGGCGAGTGCCAATCGCGACAGCGCCGTCGGCGATCGCGACGCGAACAGGGCGAAGATCGAAGGTACGAGCGTCGACACCAATCCGGAGGTTCTCGCAGCCCGGGCCGCGCTGGACCAGGCGCGTGTCAATCTCGAGCGAACCATCATTCGTGCTCCCGTGGACGGGACCGTCTCGAAACGTCAGGTGCAGGTCGGTCAGCGTGTCCAGGCCGGCCAGAGCCTCATGGTCGTGGTTCCAGTCCAGGCAGCTTTTGTCGATGCCAATTTCAAGGAAGTGCAATTGGCAAAAGTGCGGCCGGGCCAGCCTGTTACGCTGACGTCGGATCTTTATGGCGGCGATGTGAAATACACCGGGAAAGTTATCGGCTTCTCCGGTGGCACCGGATCGGCCTTTGCCGTTGTGCCCTCTCAAAATGCCACCGGCAACTGGATCAAGGTCGTGCAACGTCTGCCGGTTCGCATCGCCCTCGATCCCAGGCAGTTGGCCGAGCATCCCCTGCGGGTCGGCCTGTCGATGACCGTCGACATCGACGTTTCCAACTAAGCGGGAGTGCTTGCCGTGGCCAATGTTCTCACCGCCCTTCGTGCAAGCGAACCTGCAGGGCCGTTGACCGGCGCCAAGCTGCTGCTTGCCGCCGTAGCGATCGGCCTCGGGAACTTCCTTGTCGTTCTCGATACCAGCATCGCCAATGTCTCGGTCTCGACCATATCAGGATCGCTCGGGGTATCCTCGACCCAGGGCACCTGGGTCATCACCTCTTACGCAGTCGCTGAGGCGATTACCGTTCCTCTTACCGGATGGCTGACCAAGAGATTCGGGGCGCAGCGCGTGTTCATCACCTGCTACCTGGCGTTTGCCGTTATTTCCGTATTCTGCGGTCTGGCGAGCTCGCTTGGCATGTTGATTGCGGGGCGCGTACTGCTGGGCTTTGTCGGTGGCCCGATCATGCCGCTTGCACAAATCCTGCTGCTGCGCATTTTCCCTCCAGAAAAGGCGACGCAAGGCACGGTGATCTGGGCGATGACCACGCTGGTGGGGCCAATTGCAGGCCCCATCTTCGGCGGTATCATCTGCGATAATATGGGCTGGGAGTGGATTTTCATCCTGCCTGCGACAGTCGCAGCCGTTGGCGGCGCAATGGTTGTCATTCTGCTCAAGGGGCAGCCCGATCCCACCGAACCGGCCATGATCGACAAGATCGGCTTTGCCCTCCTGGTCGTTTGGGTCGCTGCCTTCCAGATCATGCTCGACGAGGGGCGCAATCACGACTGGTTCGCGTCGGCCGAAATCAGGTGGCTGGCAGTCATAGCCGCAATCGGATTTGTTGCCTTCCTGATCTGGGAATTCACGGAAAAGCATCCCGTGGTCGATCTGCGCGTATTTCGCCATCGCGGCTTCACCGCGGCCGCGCTGACATTTGCCTGTGGATTCGGCGCCTTCTTTGCTTCCATCGTCATCATCCCACTCTGGCTGCAACAGAATATGGGCTACACATCCACATGGTCGGGCTATGCAACCGGCATCATGGGCGTATTGGCGGTCGTAGCCTCACCACTCGTCGGCATCGCGGTGAACAGATACGATCCTCGCCTGATCGTCTCCATCGGCCTTTTGGGGCTTGGAGCGATGACGGCCTGGCGGATGGGTTTCAATCAGGATGTGACGTTCCTGCAGATGGCCTGGCCAACGCTTCTGACCGGGCCTTTCATGGTGATGCTCTTCGTGCCTGTCTCGGGGATCGCGATCGCCAGTGTGGACCCGCAGGAGCAGGTGAATGCCGCGGGCCTTGCCAGCTTCATGCGAACCATGGGGGGCGCGATCGCAACCTCCGTCGTTCAGACAGGATGGTCGGATGCGGCGAGAGAAAACCAGACTGAGTTGGCTGGCGCTATGCAAAACGGGCAGGCGGCCATCGATAGTCTGAGCAACAGCATGTCGACCGATGCCGCCACCGCGACGCTCACAAACATCGTCGAGGCACAAAGCGTCATGCTCGCCACCCTCGATATGTTCGCTGCCATCACATTGTGCTTCGCGCTCGCCGCGACGGTTATATGGCTTTCGCCCAAGCCCAAGGGGCCGATTGACACCAGTGGTGGCCACTAGGCCTGCCAGCCATGTGACCGCGCTAGATCCGGGAGAGTGATTGAGATGGTGGAATACAAGAAAGCCATGGCTATGTCGTCCATCCAGGCCCGCAGCGATCGGCCCGTCTCCCGCCGATCGCTGCGCGCTCAGGCATGCAGAGAGCAACTGATGAGCGCGGCGCGGGACGCTTTCCGCGTGAAGGGTTATGCCGCAACAACCATCGACGATATTATCGCGCGCGTTGGTGGATCTCGCGGAACGATCTACTTTCATTTCAGAAACAAGTTTGGCCTCTTCGAGGCAGTCGTCCGCGAAGAAGCCGCACAATTTACCGATGCCGTTTCAGACATATCGTCGCCTCGTAAACCCGACATCGTCAATCTGAGAGATGCCATCGATCAGTTGGTCAAGGTCGTCACCGAGCGGGACGCTATCGATCTTCTGCGGATGATCATCGCCGAGGGCCATAAATACCCATTGATAGCGGATCTCTATCGCGACCTTTCCTCGGCATTGCGCGTACAGGTCCGTTCCCTGTTACGAAAATATGCGTCTCATACCCCTTGCGCGCTCACTGACGTGGACTTTTGTGCCGAACTATTCCTCGCTTGCGTGGTCGCCGATGCGCAGATCGCCTTGCTCGCCGGCCTTGAAGACGGCCAGGACAAAGAGGCTCTCGCCGAACGCATCGAGCGCTGGCTTCTGTGTTGTAGCGATATCCGACAGGAATTCACATCGCCGGAGCGTCAACCAACTTCCCTGTCATCCCATGAAGGAAGCCAATGATGAACAAGGACCAAATCGAAGGAAACTGGAAGATCATTTACGGTCGTATCCAGCGGCTCTGGGCTGAAAGCCTTGAGGATCATAAAGGTGAGCTGCGCGCCAACCTGCAGGAGATCACGGGACATCTGCAAAAAGAATTCGGACTTGCGCGCGAAGAGGCGGAGGACAGCCTCAGGCGTTGGCAGAAGGAATTCGAACCTCGGGCATGGGTCGATGCGCAGTGGACGCGTTTTAGTGAAGCGATGCGGGATCGGTGGAGCGACCTGCAGATCGACGCAAATGCAACTGCCGTGCAACTCGAAGAGAGGCGAGAGCGCGTTGTCCGCGATGCCGAGGAACTGATCGATTGTCTCAAGCAGCGCTACCGGCTCTCCGAAGACGCCGCCGCGCAGCAGATCAATGACTGGTTGGCCCGTGTCCGGACCTGGTTCGAGGAGCGAGAACGACAGGGAGATGACCAATGAAGACGGTCAAACCACTCAGAAAGCGCCTCCGACTAAAGAATGAACCAAGGTGGATGCAGATTTATGCGGCGGCGATCATTGCCCTCGGGATATTAGCGCTGATCTTTCCCCTGACGGCAGGTCTTTCGATAGGGATCATGATTGGTATCACGCTCGTCGCTTATGGTATATTGATGATCGTCGCCGGTTTTGCGAGACGCAAGACGGAGCGATCCGATGTTGCCTTGGGATGTGCAACAGCCATTGTCGGTACGATCGCGCTGGTAACGCCCTTGTCTGCTGTAACAGCGCTGGTCTGGCTGACTGGCGCCTGGTTTTTATTAGCTGGCATCGCCATGCTCCTTCTCGCTTTCAGATGGTCGTTCGGCAGGCCCTGGCTGTTGGGTATTGCTCTCGTGAAGCTGATTTGCGGTGGCGTTCTTCTAGCGGCAAACCCGATCACGGCTATCGGATATGCGGCCTCAATGCTGGGCTTGTGCTTGATACTACGCGGAGTTTTTCTCCTCATCGTGACCGTTGAGCGAAGCACCGCAATGTCTGCGGCGGTTCGCACGTTTACCGACTTCCGACCATAATCATCCGCAAGCTCGAAGGGATGTTAGTATGTCGAAGCGTCAAATCGTGATCGTGGGCGGGGGCGTTGCTGGCCTCGATCTCGCCAATCAACTGGCCGGAACACCGGCGAAACAGTTGGAGTTCGATGTACGCCTCGTAGATCGGGAGCCCGCTCATATATGGAAACCCATGCTCCACACGATCGCAGCCGGCACGGCGGATGCAAGCGCGGTAGAGGCGAGCTTTATTGCGCAGGCACGCAAACGTGGCTTTCGCTTCGATCCCGGGGAGGTCATCGCGATTGATCGGACGAGACGGAAGATCAGATTGTCTCCTCTCAAGATCGATGGCGTCGAAGTCGTTCCTGAACGCGACATCGCTTATGATACACTCATCCTGGCAGCCGGCAGCCGGGCAAATGATTTCGGGACACCCGGCGTTGCCCAATATTGTCTGACCATCGACTGCCGAAAGGAGGCGATGGCTTTCAACAACCGCCTGCGTATCGATCTGGTGCGCGCCGTCGCATTGGGCAGGCCGATCGCAATCGCGATTGTCGGCGGCGGCGCGACCGGGGTGGAGCTTGCCGCCGAACTCATCCGGATTGCCGAAGTGGTCGAGCAGCATGGCGCTGCAGGCGCGCGAGACAATCTTCAGGTGACGCTGATAGAATCGCAGTCTCGCATATTGGGACCGTTCCCGGAAAAAGTGGCGCGAGCGGCTTTGTGCGTGCTGGAAGATCTGGGCATAAAGGTACTGACGAACAGGCGTGTCGCGAGTGCGGACAGCCATGGATTTTCGTTCAACGGAGGCGAAAGGATAGATGCCGACATCCTCCTTTGGGCTGCAGGTGTTCGCGCGCCCCGTTTCATCGCCGACATCGATGGTGTGGACCACAGCAAGCTGGGCCAGATTGTCGTCAATGCCAGGCTCGCTTCATCCGACCCTGCCATCTATGCCCTGGGAGATTGCGCCAGCGTGGTGGCGAAGCAAAATGACGCGCCTTTACCCACCACAGCGCAAGTCGCCTTTCAGCAAAGCGTCTATCTTGGACGATATCTCCCGGCGATGCTGCAGGGATGCGATGTGCCGGAGTTTCGCTATCGCGATTTTGGCTCGCTGGTCTCGCTTGGGGGATATGCCGCCTATGGAACCATGGGTCGTTTCGGCTTCTTCAAGGGCGGTTTCCTGCGCGGACGGGTAGCCCAATTGGGACATGCGTTTCTCTATCGTCGTCATCAGGCTCGCATCTATGGTCCGGTGCGCGGTAGCCTGCTGTGGCTTGCCGAGATTCTGGCTTCCCCCGCCCGCCCTAAGGAAAGGCTGAGCTGATATGCGCATCCTTGTATCGACGGGGAGTGCCTTCCTGTGCTGTGCATTGCCGGCGGCGGCGCACGCCCAGACGTGCGTCGAAGTCCTGATCGGACACTTTTTTCAGGATGGGCCGGCTCATACCGCTGTAGAGTTGCGTTTGCTCAACCCGACCAACCTCGAAGCAGAGATGGTGCTGCCGGACCGTATCGAGGCACGAACGGATGCGAATGAAGGCGAACGCACGATAGTGCTGGAACGGGCTCCGGAAACACCGCCGCATATGAATATTTCCGCTGTATCATTTGCGCAGGCGCGTTATCGGTCAGCCCGGAACGAGCTGCAACCTGGCCGCCTGCTTTCCATTCCTGCCTGGTCGACGCCGGCCGTCAGGATTGCCATCGCCAGTTCAGCGCCGCCCGCTGCCGAGAATCCGGCCACCATGAGTGCGCCCAGCAGCAGGCAACCTGCCGCGCCTCCAACCGATCGAACCGCCGGCAATGCTTTTGCGAAAAACCTGTCGCCCTACGAGCCCACCTACGCTGTCTACGGGCCGGGAACGAACAGTGAAGCCCGGATCCAGCTCAGCTTCAAATATCGCTTATTCGGCACGGTTGCGCAAAAGACCTCCTCCTGGCGCGATGGTGTATATTTTGCCTATACCCAGCGTATGTTCTGGGATTTGGGGGCGAACTCCTCGCCCTTTCGGAACATCGATTTCCAGCCTGAACTGATTTACATCGCCCCATCGGTGACCCTTAACAGCGGTGTTTCGCTTTCGGCACAGGCTGGTATCCGTCACGAATCGAATGGGCGTGATGGCCCGCAGTCGCGGAGCATTAACAGCATCTATGCCGGGCCGATGGCTGCCCTTCCGTTGGATGGTGATTATAGCCTGACGATTGCTCCCCGGCTTTCTGTCTATTTTGGCGACAAGTCCGACAATCCGGATATTGCACGCTATCGCGGCCACGCCAGCTTGTTCATGGAGATCGGGGCCACAGAAGGACTACGGCTTTCCACCAGTACAAGGTTCAATTTTGATACAGGCAAGGGTGCAATCAACGGCGACATATCCTATCCGCTTCCTCGCCTTCTGGGAGGAGGTCCTGACCTCTACCTCTTTGCGCAATCCTTCTACGGCTATGGCGAGAACCTGCTCGACTATAACCGGCGTAGCAGCCGATTCCGGATCGGCTTCGCCCTGGTGCGATAGTCGCCCGTAATCATCAATTTTGATGCGAGGTTCTGGACTGATGTATCAATCCTCCCCTTCCTGTCCGCATATGGAAGAGCACTTGAAACAACCGACGGCGCACTGGCGTGCCCCCCTGCTCTCGGCTCTGATGGCGGCTGTTGTGTTGGTGGTTGTTCCTGTCCGCGACGCACATGCGCAGGCTACGACCCTGGGAACATGGCGAAATCCTCAGGATAGCGTGCACGTTCGTGCAGAAACCTGTGAGGGGCGGATATGTGGCGTTGTCGTTTGGGCCAGTGAAAAGGCGAAAGCGGATGCCCGCAAAGGGGGAACCAATTCATTGGTGGGCGCACAGCTGTTCAGGGATTTCATTCAGCAAAGCGATAGGGAATGGCGTGGAAAGGTTTATATCCCCGATCTTCGCCAGACTTTTACTGGAACGGTCACCATAGTGGATCAGGACACTATCAAGGCTCAAGGATGCCTGTTTGGCCGGATAGGGTGCAAGTCTCAGTTATGGAAGCGCGTCAGCGAATGATATACAGAGGCTAAACCCCGGTCATCTGGACTGACCTGCTCCCCGCTGGTCCCGCGGTCATAACGAGAGTCTGCCGGTTTGTGATCCGACACCATTCTCTGGACCACCCCGGGCTAGAGTTTCCCGGCCAAGTTCACGGTGACGGGCTGGGCGCGTCATCGGGTTTCATCAGCGTGATCGGGGGCTTGTTGCCGATGGCACCGTGCGGCCGATCCTCGTTGTAGTACCTGCGCCAATCCTCCAACTTTTCGCGGGCATCTGCAAGTGTCAGGAACCAGTGGGTGTTCAAGCACTCGGCCCGGAAGCGACCATTGAACGCTTCGATGTAGGCATTGTCGGTGGGCTTCCCAGGCCGGGAGAAGTCCAACGTCACGCCGTTGGTGTAGGCCCACAGATCCAGATCGCGGCTGATGAACTCGGAACCCTGGTCAACTCGGATCGTCCTGGGATACCCGACCACGGCACAGGCCACCTCAAGGGTCTGCACGACATCTTCGCCGCGGTAGCTGAAGCGCGGATCGAGCACCGGCGAGAACCGTGAGAACGTGTCGACTACGGTCAGGACACGGATCTTGCGGCCCGTTGCAAGCTGGTCATGGACGAAGTCCATGGCCCACACATCGTTGATGCGGGAGGCCGCGCAGCGGTCTTCCCTCAGCTTTGCCTTCACCCTTCGCTTGGGCGTCTTGTTTCGCAGCTGAAGACCCAACTCGTTGTAAATCCTGTGCGTTCGCTGTCAACGGCGGAGCAAAAGTCGGCCATGCGGCGGCGTAAAACCAGGCCATCGTGTTACACGCCGGGGGGAGTGGCGTGAGGGCGTAGCCCGAGGGGCACTCCCCCCGGCTTTGGCGTAATTTTCAGGGTTTGGTTTTAGCCTTGCGGGCCCGGCTGTGAGCGAGGCGATAGCTTTCGCCGTTCATCTCGAGGATGCTGACGTGATGGGTCAGGCGGTCAAGGAGCGCGCCTGTGAGACGCTCGGATCCGAAGGTTTCGGTCCATTCGTCGAAGGGCAGGTTGCTGGTGATCAAGGTGGAGCCGCGTTCGTAACGCTGGGAGATCAGCTCGAACAGCAGTTCGGCGCCGGTCTTGGAGAGCGGTACGAAGCCCAGTTCGTCGATGATGAGCAGTTTGTATCCGACCATCTGCTTCTGGAAGCGCAGGAGACGCCGCTCGTCGCGCGCCTCCATCATTTCGCTGACCAGCGCCGCCGCAGTGGTGAAGCCCACCGACAGCCCTTTCTGGCATGCTGCCAGTCCGAGCCCCAAAGCTACGTGCGTCTTTCCGGTGCCAGATGGCCCCAGAGCGATGGCGTTCTCACGCCGCTCAATCCACTCGCAGCGCGCCATCTCGAGCACCTGCATCTTGTTGAGCCTGGGAATGACGGCGAAGTCGAAGCTGTCGAGGCTTTTGACGGCGGGGAAGCGCGCGGCCTTGATGCGCCGCTCGACCATACGACGCTCCCTGTCGATCATCTCCATCTCGACGAGACGAGCAAGGAAGCGGATGTGATCGACGCCTTCAGCGGCACATTGCCGCGCGAGCTTGTGATGCTCTCGCAGGCACGTAGGCAGCTTGAGTGCCTTGAGATTGTGAGCGAGAAGAAGCTCCGGGGCCTGATCGCTCATGCGGCCTCCTGCTGGTCGGAGAGCAGGCTCAGATAGGCTCTGGCAAAGGTCTTCTCGACCGTTGTGCGTGGCAGGAAGGGATAGACGTCCAGGTCCAGCCTGGGCGGTACGCGTTCGACCCGGCACAGGACGAGGTGCTTGACGGCATCGAAGCCGATGGCGCCAAGATCAATGGCCTGTTCCACCGCCGCCTGGAGATCGGCGACGGTGAACGTTTCCAGCAGGCGCAGCACCTGTACATATTCACGCCTGCCATGCTTGTGCATGCGGCCTTCCATCAACCGCTGCAGTGTCGTGAACGCTTCGGGCAAATCCCAGCCCTGCAAAGGGGCAGCCTGGTCGAATGCGTTGATCTTCTGCTCGATCAGCGGGAGATAATGGAGCGGGTCGAAGATAACCTCCTCGCGGGCATAACAACGAGGATGACGGGCGATGACTTCGCTGCGGCAGCCGATCACCACTTCATCGACATAGGCCCTGATCCAGACCTCCTGATGGCCCCAGGCCACCGGAACCGAATAATCGTTGGTCCTGTAGCGCACCAGGGATTGCGAGGAGACCCGCCCGCCCGCCTGATCGCAGGCCTCGAAGGGTGTAGCGGGCAGAGGCTGCATGGCCGCGAGATCGCGTTGCAAGCGCTCACCGATCGTCTCGCTCTCCCCGCGCACCTTGTCCTGCTGGCGCTTGCGGCATTGCTCCTCCAGCCACAGGTTGAAGGCCTCCCAGGTCGGGGACTTCGGGATCGGCACCATGAAATTGCGGCGGCAGTAACCTACCAGCCCTTCCACATTGCCTTTCTCGTTCCCCTTGCCCGGGCGGGCATAGCGGTCGCGGATCACATAATGCGACAGGAAAGCGCTGAACAGCGTGGCACGCTTGCGCGTGCCGTCGGGCAGGATCTTCGCAACAAGACAGCGATCGTTGTCGTAGACGATAGAGCGCGGCACCGCGCCGAAGAACGCGAAGGCATGGACGTGTCCGTCCACCCAGGCTTCCGCCACCGCCGCCGGATAGGCCCGCACATAGCAGGCGTCACTGTGCGGCAAATCGAGCGCAAAGAAGTAGGCTTTTTGCTCCACCCCGCCGATCTCCACCAGAGCTTCCCCGAAATCGGCCTGCGCATCGCCTGCCGGGTGCGCCAGCGGCACGAACATCTCCCGGCTGCGCTGCTCGCGCTCCCGGATGTAATCCTTGATGATCGTATAGCCGCCAGTGAAACCATGCTCGGTGCGTAAACGGTCGAATACCCGCTTCGCCGTATGGCGCTGCTTGCGCGGGACACCGCGATCCCCCTCAAGCCATCCATCGATGATCCCCACAAACCCGTCCAGCTTCGGGCGCTGCGGTGCAGACTGACGCCGGTAACCCGGCGGCGATGAAAACGACAGCATCTTGCGCACCGTATCGCGCGACACATTGAAACGCTTCGCCGCCGCCCGCTGGCTCATGCCATCCGCGCAAGCCAAACGGACCTGAAGATAAAGTTCCACGCTGTAGATCCCCACACCTCCCTGACTTGGCAGAAAGGCTTCAAGGTGGACGACTTTTACGCCGCCCGCAGCGGGACTATCCCGCCGCTAGCGTGGCCGAATATTGCTCCGCCGTTCTCACCCTGGCGTCTCCTCCGGGAAAATCCGCTCTGGCGGTTCCGTAATCGGGCATGAACATCGTATCACCGACGAAGACCGTGTCCGCGATGACGTACGCGACGCATGCGGGTGTGTGCCCGGGCACATGGAGAACTGTCACCGGCAACGCGCCGATGGCGAAATGATCGCCATCACGCCATAGCCTGTCGAAACCGCATTCTGCATTTTCAGCTTCACATCCCATATTGAAAATGGGGCGAAAGGCTTCCTGGACTGCCGAGATATCCTCTCCGATTGCTACAGCACCGCCAAGTTTTTCACGCAAATAGGGGGCAGCGGAGATATGATCGGCATGGGCATGGGTCTCCAGCAACCAGGTAACGCGCAGGCCCAGATCGCGGACATGCTTGATGACCTTGTCTGCCGCTACCGTTTGGGTCCGCCCCGACGCGGGATCATAGTCGAGCACACTGTCGATCACCGCTGCCTCCAGGCTCTCGGGATCATGCACGACATAAGTGACGGTCGATGTAACGCCGTCGAAAAAGGCCTGAACACGAGGCCTTGCGCCCGGATTGGCCACCTGGTTGGCCGCTTCGTGCAATGGAATATCCGTCATTTACATATCTTACATATTGATATTTACAGTATTTTGTAATTATAATTTTGACGGAGGTCAATGAGGCAATTGCAAACAGTTTCACGACCTGCCGATCATGAAACTGTCTTGCGCGGCCCGCTTCTCAGTGAAAAAGGGCAACAGATGACAGAAGAACTCCGACCACCTGCCCCGACAATCCCTCGCATGGGAGATCCGGCGCCCGATTTTGAAGCTCGAACCACCAAAGGACAAATGCGGCTTTCCGATTTCCGAGGCAAATGGGTGCTGTTCTTTTCTCATCCGGCTGACTTCACGCCGGTCTGCACGACCGAATTTGTCTCCTTTGCGCGCGCGCAGCCGCGTTTCGAAGAAATGGGATGCGGGCTGTTGGGCTTGTCCGTCGATAGCCTTTACGCCCATCGCGCGTGGATGCGTGCCATTCGCACACTATTCGACGTTGAAATCGATTTCCCGGTCGTCGAAGACCCCTCCATGGTGATCGGCCGATCCTATGGGATGATCGACAGCCGCTCGACCGACAGCGCCGCCGTTCGCGCGACTTTCTTTATCGACCCCGACGGCATAGTTCGCGCCATCACGCATTACCCGCTCTCCATAGGTCGATCGGTTGACGAAATGATTCGCACCCTTGCGGCACTTCAAGCATCGCAGGACACTCAGTTGTTCACGCCGGAAGGTTGGCAGCCGGGCAAGCCCCTGTTGCTCCCAGCCTCAGACGATAACGCGGAAGCGGACTGGTTTTGCAGGTACGCGTCATGAGTTTTTATAGGGACCGCGAAAGCGCAGCATCTGCAGCTGAGCGCCTCCGACTGTTCGCACAACCACAGCGGCTGATGATCCTGTCACTGCTACAGGACGTCGGTGAGCAATCCGTGGCCGAAATCGATCAAGTAACCAGAATAGGTCAGCCAGCACTCAGCCAGCAATTGGGCGAGCTTCGCCGTCGCGGCGAGGTCACGACCCGTCGACAGGCCAAGCAGGTCTTTTACTCCCTGGCAAATCCGCACAACAAACCGGATATCCAGATGATACAGGCCATCTTTGGCGAAGCTTCGGCATCTCTACATCGGCGCGAAAATGCAGGGCAAAAAGAACACGATCATGCTCGAGACGATGGCGCAGCCAGCTTCGTCCGCATGATGTCGATCGAAGAATGAACATTCCGCACCTGTCGATAGAAACGCGACGTCACCATCAACAGCGTGCCTCCCGGTCGTCTAGAGCATTTTTCGATCATTCTGGCTCATAGCCACATGATCTGAAGTAGTTGGCGCATTCCTGGGGCTGGAAGATATCGACGAGTTTGCCGATCAAGCTCCACAGGCCGCTGACCGTTCGCTCGCCCGCTTTACGGAGCATGGCCTTCAGGCGGGAGAACGCTTTCTCGATCGGGTTGAAGTCGGGGCTGTAAGGCGGGAGAAAGCGCAGGGTTGCGCCTGCGGCCTCGATGAGCACCTGCACCGATGCGCGCTTGTGGCTCGACAGGTTGTCCATGATGACGACGTCGCCGGGCCGCAGTTCGGGGACGAGGACCTGAGCGACGTAGGCTTCGAACCAGTCGCCGTTGATCGGCCCATCGAGCACCATGGGCGCGACCATGCCGGTCATGCGCAGGCCAGCGACCAGGGTGGTGGTCTTGCGGTGGCCGTGCGGGAAACCCATCCGCAGTCGTTCGCCTTTAGGGCAGCGACCGTGGCTGCGGGTCATATTGGTCGCAGTCCAGGTTTCGTCGATGAAGACCAGGCGCTCCGGTTCGAGATCGAGTTGACCCTCGAACCAGTCCTGACGCTGCTTCAGGACGTCGGGTCGATCTTGCTCTATCGCATGGCCTGTCTTTTTTTGCGCGTCAGTCCACGGCGAACAAAAAAGCGATGTAGACCGGCAACGGAAACGTCCATGCCCTTGTCCGCAAGCGCCAACCGCAGTTCTTCGAGGGTGATGTCCCTGCGCTCCTCCCAAATGGCCAGAATGTCCGCTGCCCGCTCTTCCATCCGCCGCGAGCGCATATCCCCGCCGCGGGGCTTTGGGGCAATGTCACCCGTCTCACGCTGCTGTGCTCGCCAGCGGACCGCCGTTGATGGTGCTACACCGAACCGGGCCGCCGCAGCACGGCAACTCGATCCACTATCCACCGCTGCCAAGAGCCGAGTGCGCAAATCCATCGAAAGAGCCATCCATGCCGGCCTCCTTCACCAGCACGGATTCTGAATCAGAAATCGCGCCCAAAGGGAATCCCATGCCGATTCAGAACGGTCGAAAACCGCTCTAATGGCGGGATTTGCAAGCGCCTTCTTGTGCGGGAGATGCTTGCCGGGAGCACGGTCCTCCCCGCGATCGACATGGGTCGCCGCATCACGGCGCTTTGCGGGACAGTCCTTTCGATGCATGCCTCACACGATCCAAGCAGGCTTGAGGTGCAGCGGTGTTAACGGACTGGACCTAGCAGGGGCCCCTCCTCACGCACTTGGCGCAACAGATCTCGTAATTTAGGCCGCCGCTGCACGGGCGCCGATGCTGGCCAATCGACACGCTGCAATTTGCGTGAGCCAAGCGGATGAATAATGTTTCATTTTCAAAGGCATTTATATGAAATAGTCAACCTGATACCGGGCGACGCGTGTGCCGAGCAATTCATCGCGCGCACGAAGATGTTCCGGATGAATGGCGTAGGCGGCAAGGGCTTCGGCACTCTCAAACTCAGTGTAGAGGACCATGTCGCAGGCATAGTCGACGTTGCTGCAATCAACCCCCACCTCAAGCTTGATAAGGCCCGGGATAAGGTTGGCCAATGCCTCGAACCTCGACTTTACAAGGGCAGCTGTGTCAGCCTTTTCCTCCGGCGTTTCACCGCGCACATTCCACATTACGATATGCTTGATCACTAATCGGCTCCAAATACAAAACAGGAATGGCTGGATCGCTATTGCTACCCCGTGGATTCCGAAATGCGCCAATCCGTGTACCACCGTCCATAACCCGATACGGCCAGCACGATCGTATAAAACAGCTCGCAAATTCTATTTGGCGCGCAGCAACTGGCCGATGGAGCGACCTTTTGGCTTTCGCTGGACAACCATCTAATTATCGCATGACATATATCCACGCATCGAAGGCATACCATAGCGGCGCCATCAGGAATGCTGCCAGGACAAGCTTGTGGCAGACCACCTCTCCTCTTCTGGTCATGTTCGCTCTCCAACCCAGCCATCATGCTGGTTGGAGAGCAAAATACACCTCCTGCTGTTCCGATACAACGGCACATATCGCGCACGAACACCTATTATCAGCTACTCTGTGCGAGCGCTTGGTCCGAAAATCTCCCGCTCCAGAATGGCCTCGATCCTGGCGACAAAACTTCGCTTGTCCAGATGCGGATGGGCGACCATGCGCGCATAGAGTCCTGCGGTCAAAGTGATAAAGAGTTCCACCTGCGTTTCCAGTTCGCCAGCTGTCACCGATGCCGGCGCAAGTCGTGCAAATACTTCTGCCAAGGCCTTGCGGGCGTGACTATCGACTTTCTGAAATACGGCAGCAATTCTAGGGTTTCTTGATGCTTCCGCAACGATCTCGAGGAACAGGTCCGGTTCGTCGGAATGCAATTGGCGGTCGATATGCCCCCGTATCCAACGCCGAAAACCCTGAACGCCACCGATCCCACTCGCGGCGCAGGTAGCTTCTTCCATGGAAGCGCGGACTTCATCCTCAGCAATAGCTGCGATGATATCCTCCTTGCTTCCAAAGTCGCGATAAATCTGGACGACATGCACCCCAGCATCTTTCGCGATTTGAGCAATACCGGTCGCATGGAAGCCATGCGCCAGAAAGAGCCTTCTCGCTGCCCCCATAACATGCCTGCGCCGGGCCTCCGGACCGCCCTTGATTTTTTCGCGCGCGCCCTTTGCTCCCATCACCGTTTCCCCTCCTTGACCTTCTTGGCTCTTCGCACTAGCAGCAAAATTGATTGTAATCGATCACTAACATATTTTGCGAGTCGCCCCTATGAGCTTGCTGCCACGCTTACCGTCACTCCTGGTTTTGCCGCTGATGCTGACTGCCTGTGGAGAGCACGCCGCCCCGCCAGCGGTCCAGCCCACTGTTGGGTTCGTCACTGTCAAGGAAGAGGCCGTGACCCTCACTACCGAACTCCCGGGCCGGACGACCGCCTATGAGATATCGGATGTACGCCCTCAGGTCAGCGGCATCATCCTCAAGCGCCTGTTCCGCGAAGGTGATATGGTCCGTGCCGGACAGGCACTCTATGAGATCGACCCTGCACCTTATCGTGCGCAGGCGGCCAACGCGCGCGCGGCGCTTGGCAAAGCCCAAGCCTCGATCGCGGCAGCCGATGGCCTCGCGAGGCGCTATGGCGAACTGGTCAAAATCAACGCCGTTGGTAAACAGGATTATGAGAATGCGGTCGCCAGCGCAGGCGAAGCTCGAGCAGAAATTGCCGCGCAGCGAGCCGCACTTCAAACAGCAGAGATCGATCTGCGCCGGACCCGGGTCTCCGCGCCAATCAGCGGACGGATCGGCCGATCAATCTACACGGTCGGGGCACTTGTATCGGCAAGCCAGACCAATGCATTGACCACCATCCAGCGGCTCGACCCGATCTATGTAGACCTCACCCAGTCTAGCGCGGACCTGATCCGGCTACGCAAGCAACTGCTGTCGGGAGAACTTTCGCGCGACGGTTCGGGAAACGCAACGGTGCGCCTCCTTCTCGAGGATGGCAGCATTTACGACCAGACCGGCACATTACAATTTTCCGACGTGACCGTGGATCAGACAACGGGTTCAGTCACACTACGTGCCCTCTTTCCGAACCCGCAGGGATTGCTCCTTCCGGGCATGTATGTGCGGGCGCAACTCGTGCAAGGGCGAAAGGCCCGCGCCATCCTTGCCCCCCAGCAAGCGATTTCCCGGGACGAGCGCGGCAACCCGACCGCCTGGGTGGTCGGCTCGAACGACAAGGCCGAGCAACGCACGCTAACAGCACCACGCACCATGGGCGGAAACTGGCTCGTCACGAAAGGACTTAAAGCGGGCGACAGGCTGATCGTGGAAGGCGGCCAGAACCTTCGTGCTGGTGCGAGTGTCAAACCAGTCGCCTGGCAGGCGCAGAATGCCGGAAAGCGGAACTGAGCCCATGTCGATATCGCGCTACTTCATCGATCGCCCGATCTTTGCCTGGGTCATCGCCATTGTCCTGATGCTCGCCGGCGGCATTGCAATCCGCAGTCTTTCGGTCGCTCAATTCCCTTCGATCGCACCGCCAAGCGTTCAGATTTCCGCGACCTGTCCGGGGGCCGATGCACAGACCCTCGAAAATACCACGACACAGATTATCGAACAGCAGATGAAAGGCATCGATAATCTGCGCTATTTCTCCTCGACCAGCAGTTCTTCAGGCAGCGTGACGATCACGCTTACTTTCGAACAAGGGACGGATCCCGACACCGCTCAGGTGCAGGTGCAGAATAAGTTACAGGCAGCTACGCCACTCCTCCCACAGGAAGTGCAACAGCAAGGCATCAAGGTAACAAAATCGTCCTCGACTTTCCTTCTCGTTATCAGTCTCTATTCAGACAGTGGGAAACGCAGTTCGGGTGACCTTTCGGACTATATCGCGTCGCGTGTGCAAGATCCGCTAAGCCGCGTCAAAGGCGTTGGTGACACGCAGATACTGGGTGCCCAATATGCAATGAGGATCTGGGTCGATCCCACCAAGCTCACCAATTACGCCTTGACCATGGCGGATGTGACATCTGCCGTGGAAGCCCAGAACGCGCAGGTTTCCGCAGGCCAGCTTGGTGCGCTACCCGCGCCCAAAGAGCAGATGCTCAATGCCAGCGTCGCGGCACAATCACGTTTGCAGACCCCAGAGCAATTTGGCGCCATACGCCTTAAGTCCGGCAGCGACGGTGCCATCGTCAGGTTGCGCGACGTCGCACGGATCGAGATCGGGCCTGAAGATTACTCCATCAATGCAAAGTACAATGGCAGCCCGGCCGCGGGCTTCGCGATCAAGCTCGCCCCAGGCGCGAACGCTCTTGACACTGTCGCCGCCGTCAAGGAGCGCATGGGAGAACTTTCGGAATCATTCCCAGCGGATATCAAGGTCGCTTATCCTTACGACTCATCGCCTTTTGTCAGGCTTTCGGTCGAACAGGTCATTCACACGCTTATTGAAGCGGTCGTGCTCGTCTTCTTCGTCATGTTTCTGTTCCTGCAGAACTGGCGCGCAACACTTATTCCGACGATCGCCGTACCAGTTGTGCTGCTGGGATCGTTCGCAGTTCTTCAGTTGGCCGGCTTCTCTATCAACACGCTGACACTTTTTGGCATGGTGCTGGCGATCGGTCTTCTGGTCGACGATGCGATCGTTGTCGTCGAGAATGTCGAACGCTTAATCCAGGAGGAACATCTTTCCCCCCTCGAGGCCGCGCGAAAATCGATGGACCAGATCAGCGGGGCGCTGATCGGCATCGGCCTCGTGCTCTCGGCCGTGTTCCTGCCAATGGCGTTTTTTGGCGGTTCCACCGGCGTTATCTATCGCCAGTTCTCGATCACCATCGTGTCGGCCATGGCGCTGTCGGTATTGGTAGCCCTCATTCTGACCCCGGCACTTTGCGCCACCATTCTCAAGCCGCACGACCCCGAAAAGGACCATGGGAATGGCCTTCTGGGTCGCTTCTTCGGCTGGTTCAACACGATGTTCGACAACAATGTCGAACGCTATGGCCGCGGCGTGGCAAAGGCGACCAGGAACTGGAAGCGCTCGCTTCTTGTCTATCTTCTGATCGTAGGCGGCATGGTGTTCATATTCATGCGGCTTCCAAGCGGCTTCCTGCCGGAAGAGGACCAAGGCATGGCGGTGGCGCTTGTCCAGCTTCCCGCCGGCGCTACCACCAATCGCACCAACGCCGCGCTCGACCGGGTTCGCAACCACTTCCTGGGAGACGAGAAAAGCAATGTCGATGCAGTCTTCACCGTGTCGGGCTTCAGCTTCAACGGTCAGGCTCAGAATACCGGCATGGCGTTTGTTTCCTTCAAGGATTGGGGCGAGCGCAGCGGAAGTGGCAACAAGGCGCCCGCGATCATGGCGCGCGCCGCCAGCGCCTTCGCCTCATGGCAAGACGGTCAGATATTCGCCATGATCCCGCCAGCAGTTCAGGAACTGGGGAATGCCTCGGGTTTCGATTTCCAGCTCGTCGATACCGGTGATATCGGTCACGAAAAGCTCCTGGCGGCCCGTAATCAGCTACTTGGCATGGCCGCCAGCGACAAGCGGCTGAGCCAGACGCGCCCTCAGAGCCTGGACGATGCACCTCAATTCAAGGTCGATGTCGACCAGGACAAGGCAGGCGCCTTGGGCCTGGAACTAGCGACGATCAACAACACGCTCTCGACGGCCTGGGGCGGCTCCTACGTCAACGACTTCATCGACCGGGGACGCGTGAAAAAGGTCTACATCCAGGCCGACGCGCCCTATCGCATGGCCCCTGAAAGCCTCAACGACCTGTTCGTACGGAGCGAAAGCGGTACGATGGCGCCCTTCTCCGCTTTCTCAAGTTCGCAATGGAAAATGGCCCCCGCCCAGCTCAACCGGTACAATGGATCGCCGTCCATGGAGATACTCGGATCGCCGGCCTCCGGTTACAGCTCGGGCAATGCGATGCAGGCAATGGAGGAACTCCATGCGAAACTGCCTGCTGGCACGGGTTTCGAGTGGACAGGCCTTTCTTACGAGGAACAGCTTTCAGGTGGGCAGGCCCCCGCTCTTTATGCGCTGTCTCTCCTGATCGTGTTCCTTTGTCTTGCCGCCTTGTACGAGAGTTGGTCGGTGCCTTTCTCGGTTATTCTCGTGGTGCCACTTGGTGTCGTCGGAGCGCTGCTGGCCGCCTGGATCACCGGGCTCACCAATGACATCTATCTGCAGGTCGGCCTGATCACGACGATCGGCGTTGCGGCCAAGAACGCGATCCTCATCGTGGAATTTGCCGAGGAGCGGGTACGATTGGGCATGGAGAGTGTGCAGGCGGTCATAGAGGCAGCGAAGCTGCGCCTCCGCCCAATCCTGATGACCTCCCTCGCCTTCATCTTCGGCGTCCTGCCGCTGGCGATTTCCAACGGCGCCGGCGCGGGTGGTCAGAACGCTATCGGTCGCAGCGTGGTCGGCGGCATGCTGACCGCGACGGTGCTCGCGATCTTTCTGGTGCCGGTATTCTTCGTCATCGTGAACCGCCTGTTCAAGCGCAGCGCGCAATCTGCATCACCAGGGTCGCCGGAAGGCGCCGTGGACGAGGCAACCGCGCCGCACGGAGCCTGATCTCATGTTGTCATTCCGCACGCCCTTTGCCCTGATAGCCGGCGCCTCCCTGCTTGGCGGTTGCAACCTCGCGCCAAGCTATCATCGCCCTGCGCTGGCCGTTCCGGCCAATCTCCCTCAGGCTGAACCCTCGGGGGCTCAGGCCGACATGCAGAACTCTATCCCCGACATCCCCTGGCAGACCTTCTTCACGGACGCGCGACTGCGTCTGGTGATTGCGCAGGGACTTAGCAACAACCGGGATCTGCGGATCGCAGCGGCTAATGTGCTCCAGGCGCGCGCGACCTACCGGGTTCAGCGATCCGACTTGCTTCCGACGGTGACAGCCAGTGGCGATGCGACAGTCGAACGCACAGCCGTGGATGCAACCCTGCCTGGCGCAAACCGCGACACCGAGAGCTACAGCGCAAATATTGGGCTCTCCTCCTTCGAACTCGACCTGTTCGGTCGGCTTCGCAACCTGAGCGAAGCAGCACTTCAGCAATATTTCGCGACGGAGGAGGCTCAGCGATCAACGAGGATCAGCCTCATCGCCGAAATCGCCTCGGCCTGGCTCACCCTGGCATCCGATCAGGATCAGCTCACGCTCTCAAGCCAGACACTGGATGCCTATCGGCAAACGCTTGACCTTACAAAGGCCCGTTTTTCCCAGGGAATCGGCTCGGAACTCGAAGTCCGTCAAGCCCAGACCAATTATGATCAGGCCCGTTACGACATAGCGGTCGCCACTACGCAGATCGCAAAAGATAAAAATGCCCTCAACCTGCTTGTCGGCGCCACAGTTACGGCTGACCATCTCCCAAAAGAGTTGGGAACCGGTATTTTCACAATATCGAACCTGCCAGCTGGCCTGGCATCGGAAGTGCTGCTGCATCGACCAGACGTACGCCAGGCCGAGCGGCAACTTATAGCGCAGAACGCCAACATCGGGGCTGCGCGGGCAGCCTTCTTTCCCACGATTTCACTCACCGCTTCCGCCGGAGCTTTAAGTTCAGGTCTTTCCAGCCTCTTCGGAAACGGCTCGGGCACCTGGAGCTTCGCGCCGCAGGTGAGCGTGCCAATCTTCAATTTTGGACGCAATCGCGCCAATCTCAGATATGCCGAAGCCGGTCGTGACGCTGCCATCGCCACCTATGAAAAAGCCGTCCAAACGGCCTTTCGGGAGGTCGCCGACGCGCTTGCGCAGCGTGGCACCATCGATGAGCAGCTTGGCGCGCTCGCGAGCCGGGCAGACGCCGCAGCAATTGCCGCACGCCTTTCGGAGGCGCGCTATCGGGCCGGCGTCGATGGCTTTCTGACGACGTTGGATGCGGAACGGACACTCTATGCAGCCAGACAGGCATTGGTGACGGCGAAGCTCGATCGTAGTTCGAATCTGATCGAGCTGTATCGTGCCTTTGGGGGAGGGATCGCGGGATGACAGTTGGCTCGTCCTTTCACAACGACAACGAGAGACACCCTGCGAGACAAAGATCGTCCCGCCATATCGCCCCTATCCTGGGCGCGATCGGAGCCCTGGGCCCTTTATCCACTGACATGTACTTGCCAGGCATGCCTCAGATTGCCGCAAGTTTGCACACCGGTGAAGGCGCGATCCAGTTCAGTCTCATGAGCTTCTTCGGTGGCATGATGATCGGGCAATTATTCTTCGGCCCGCTATCGGACCGGTTCGGTCGTAAACCTCTGATCTATATCGGGCTCCTGATATTCATCATCGGTTCTCTCGGATCCGCTATGGCGACGACAGCCGGACAGTTGACAGCATGGAGGTTGGCCCAGGGAGTTGGGGGCTCGATGGGTATGGCCATCGGCTTTGCCGTGGTACGTGATCTCTACACCGGTCGTACAGCCGTAAGCCTCATCGCACTGATGATGATTGTGCAAGGCATCGCGCCCATCATCGGGCCATTACTCGGGACCGGCATTCTGGCACTGGCACCCTGGCCGACAATCTTTGAGGTATTGGCCGCGTTCGGCGCCATCTGCATCGCGCTGGTGGCGCTCGGTTTGCCGGAAACGCGCTTGAAGGAATTGCGAACCGCTAGCCACCCGATTGAAACGGTCCGCAACTATCTGCGCTTGTCGGTCAGCAGGGATTTCATCCCCTATGTGGCAGTTATGGCGCTCGCGCAGGGAGGTTTCTTTGCCTACCTTTCCGCATCGTCCTTCGTCTTCATCTCGCTCTATGGCCTGACGCCGACCGTCTACAGCGTGATTTTTGCCGTCAACTCTTTGGGCCTGATGGCGGGCGCGCAGGCATCGGCGCGCCTTATGCGCTATGTCCGGGCGGAAACCATGGTGAAGGCCGCGATCCTGGTCTACACGATCGCGGCGGTCCTGCTCACCGCTCTAGCCTGGTGGGACCACATGAATGTCTTCATGCTCTCCCTCCTGCTCTTCGTGGTCATCACGGCCATGGCGTTCGTCATGTCGCTGGGCGGCGTCCTGGCGATGGAGGCGCATGGCGCGATCTCGGGAACGGCATCCGCGCTCATGGGCGCCCTCCGGTTCGGGGCTGGTGTATTGGCCTCGTTTGCCGTCGGTGTCATGGCCAATGGAACAGCGCTTCCCATGGTCGCCACCGTCGCCTTGTGCGGCATCGCTGGCTGTATCGTTGCTTTTGCCACTTTCGTTGCCACGCCTCAGGCGCTTCGAGGAGAATGAAAGTCACAATGCCTTGAGACCGCAGTGACCTGGGGACGACAGGCTATCGACCTATCATCCTGAGGCAAATGCGATGGTTCGCCTAGAGCATTTTCGAAGCAGATGGCATCATCTGCTGGCTTGGAAAATGCGGAAAACAAAAGACAAATTGAGCATGATCCGACTCAGTATGAACGGATCATGCTCTAGGTCATCCAAATATCAGGTTCCGCTCCCAGTTCCTTGAGGCGCGTTACCACCCAGTTAATGGCTGCGTCATTCGCCATGGCAGGGGACCATTGTGCGGCAAGGCAGATGCGCGGCAAGTCGAATGGAACCTCGATCGCTTTGAGGGGCAGGCTCTTCATCATTCGTCTAGCGAGCATGCGGTGCATGGTCGCGATACGCTGGGAGCCAACCAGTAGACTGGCAACCGCCGTGAAGGAAGGCGCAATGATCTCATTGCGCCGTTCGATGGACCGCCCCTTGAGCGCGCGCTCCTCGAAACTCTGTGTGCGCTGCCGACCGAAGCGCACGGTGATATGACCCAACTCTTCATAAAGTTCGCGGCTCATTTCACCCTTGAGCGCCCGATTCCCCGACCAGCCTACCACCACATAATCATCCTCGAACAAAGGCATGCTGGGTAGTTCGGTCGATATAGCCGTATCGAGGCCGATCAGGATATCCGCTCGTCCGCGCTGGAGTTCTTCGACAACATCATCACCAAGCGGCGATATCTCGAAGGACATGTTCGGCGCTTCTTCCGCGAAATGCAGGAGGGCGGGACGCAGCAGCACCTCCAGTACATAATCCGACGCCATGATGCTGATAGCGCGATCGGAAATAGCAGGATCAAATGGCTGGGTCTTGGCGATGGTCGACCGTATCTGATCGAGCACGGCACGCACCGGTTCCATGAGTTCCTCACCACGTGGTGTCAGCGCCATCTGACGTCCTTTGAGGATGAGCAGTTCATCCTCGAAATAGTCACGCAACCGCCCGAGCGCGCTGCTCGTGGCGGATTGACTAAGATGCAGGCGATCCGCCGCAAGGCTGACACTTCGCTCCTGCAGCAAAGCGTCCAGAGCTACGAGCAAGTTGAGGTCAAGTTTCTGAAAACGCATATCAGTCGTCTAGCCCGCGCTACCCGGTTCTGGCAACACAAACCGAGGTTCAAGGCCAAGGGATGGACGCCATCGAACTGCAATTTTCGGAGTAGTGTGCGTCCAGACCCGAATGGGCACCGACCATGATGCGCCGACCCTCCGCCATCGATCTATTTTCCGTCCAGCGCTTTTCGCAAAAGCCCCCGGGAGACTTGCTCGGCACCCTTTGCAAAGCTAAGCCCATTATCGAAACGAAAGGTTCACCATGATCACCGAAGTCGCCCATCTCACCATCGATCCTGCCCAGGCGGAAGCCTTTGAAACCGCCGTGACCTCGGTTGCCTCAGTGTTCCGCGCAGCACCGGGCTGCCATGGCATGTCCCTGGAACGCGAGATCGAGGATCCATCCCGCTACCGCCTGATGGTGCGTTGGGAGACGGTGGACGCCCATATGGTCGACTTCCGGAATTCTCCCGCCTTTCAACTCTGGCGTGACGCCGCCGGCGGTTTCTTCAAAACACCGCCTGTCGTCATTCACAGCCAGACAGTAAGCTCCTTCTTCTGACGCAGCGTTGAAGTTTCAGGGTATCGCCAGGCGATCGCAAACCGATAATGAAGGGTAGAACGGGCGCGGCAGGTATTGCCGCGCCGCTCCGCGGTTCATTGCCCACCTGTGCTGGTCTCTGTCGCAAGCCGGTCGCGGCGGCGTAATTGCGAGAATCGATAATCTGACATCGCAACATGAGCATGACATATCATGTTAGATTGATGTTTTTAACCTGATATGTCATAATCCCCTAATGTCACGCGCATCCAGAGCAGCTAGCGGTCTGCCGCCTCAGAGCCAACGCGCGATTGCGCAGCTGGGTAAGGACATTTCCATTGCCCGCCGCCGCCGCAAGCTGCCGCAACGGTTGATGGCCGAACGCATGCTGGTTTCGGTGCAGACGCTCCAGCGACTTGAGGCGGGCGATGCGACCGTGGGTCTGGCCGTGCTGGCCAGTGCCCTTCACGTCTTTGGCATGACCCAGCGCCTGGCCGAGCTTGTGGCTCCCGATACCGACCGGGCTGGCATCAGCGAAGACCTCGCCCGGCTGCCCAAGACGACGCACGCTGTCAGCAGCGACGAGCTGGATTTCTGACCGCCATGGCGACGGTCCGTACCTACGTTTTCCTCCATCTCGAAGGCGGCCCTGTCCCGGCAGGGCTGCTAACGATGACCGATGAGCCGCGCAACCAGTTCGCGACCTTTGCCTATGGCCGCCGCTACCTCACCCGTTCGGATCGCGTCCCCGTCGATCCGGTGGCACTGCCGCTTCACGATCCGGGCACCGAACGCACATTCCGGACCGAAGAAGGCTTTGCCGTCTTTGGCGGTATCCGCGATGCGGCTCCCGATGGCTGGGGCCAGTACCTGATGTACAAGGCGATGGGGGATCGCCTGCCGAGCGACATCGACCTGATCCTCGCCTCGGGCGACTACAGGGTGGGCGCATTGGCGTTCGGCCCTACGCCCGAACGCCCGGAACGCATCACACCATGGGGGACAAGCGATGCGCCGGGCGAGCATTTTACCTTGGAAGAACTGGCCGAAGCTGCCGAGCGCGCACAGCATGTCGATCAGCTCGACGAAAACCTGCGACGGCTGCTGACCGCCGGTTCGTCACTCGGCGGCGCACGTCCGAAAGCAGCGACCGAACTCGACGGCCAGCCATGGATCGCCAAGTTCCAAATGCGTGGGGACAGCTTCCCCGAATGCCGGATCGAGCTTGCCACCATGCGCCTTGCCGCGACTTGCGGTCTCGACGTTCCAGCACTCGACTTCAGGCAAGTGCTGGAACGCGATATTTACCTGATCGAACGATTCGATCGCGTGTCGCACGGCAACTGGCTGGAGCGGCGGCCTTTCGCCTCCGGCCTGACCATGCTCGGTGCGCATGAAAGCGAAGTGAGCCGCTACAGCTATGCGGACCTCGCCGCCGTCCTTCGTCAGCATGGCACCGAGGTGCGCCGCGATCTGCATGAACTGTTCCGGCGCATGGTGTTCAATATCCTCGTCACGAATGACGACGACCACCTACGCAATCATGGCTTCCTGTTCGACAGCAAAGGCTGGCGGCTGTCACCGCTCTACGATGTCGTACCCAAGCCGCAGATTGGTCTGGAAAGGCGTCTCGTGTTGGGAGTCGGCCCGCAAGGCAGGGATGCCACAATTGCCAATGCTCTTGCTGGCGCTGCTAGCTTCGACCTTGGTGTCGACCAGGCTACCAGCATGGTCGAAGACATGCGCGCGCAGGTGGGTGCAGGCTGGGAGGAGCACTTCACCCAGGCCGGCGTCAATGCAGCCGATCGTGGACGCTTCGCCACGTGTTTCCGGTTGGCAGGCTGCTGAACGCCCGGCCCGGGTCAAGGAACCCGAAAGGCGGAGCTTACGGGCGAGCGAAGCCGCAAGCTGCCGATGGGACCTACCAGATTACCCAATATCTGCCGCCCGAACAGGGGACGACGATTTCATTGACAACTGGGGGCTGTCGTTATCAACCCTGAAGCTGCTGTGGCGCAGTCGCGCGGAATTCTCTGAATCAACCCCAGATTCCGGCAAACCTTTTTTGTCAATTTCAACCCAGCACTATGTCATGTCAGCACAAATGGGCTGGAGTCGCCTCATAAGGCGTTTGGCGCTCACGCGAAGAGATCGCCCTGCCGATTTGCTACACGGTCAATCTTTCAACCGGGCCCGCAGCCTTCCTCATCAAACCGTACTGCGACCGGAGAGGCAACATCCCCCCCCTCGCCCTGAACACCTTGGGGCCATGTGCCCTCGGCTGGCAGGTGCAGATCGTACTCATCTCATCTGCCACAGGGCGGTATTCGCTGCGATGGGCGGGGTGTCGCCGAGACCCCTTGCGATCAAATGAAAACAGCCGTTCTGGGCGAGGATGAGGATGGCCGCGCCGTCTGTAACCAAACGCTCGGTGAGTTCTCTCAACACTTTGACTTCATGCCAAGGGCATGTCGTGTCTGGTGCCGATCGCAAAACATGGTTTGACCCGAGGAATGGCCCACAGTATCAAGAACGATAATCAAACATTAAGTCCGATAATCGGACATTCAGATTTGAGGAGCGGCATGGCAAGTAAAATCTTTTCAAGTCCCGCGTCAGCGCTTGAAGGACTGCTGTTCGATGGCATGACGATCATGTCCGGTGGCTTCGGCCTTTCGGGCAATCCGGAAAGCCTGATCCCAGAGATTCGCGCGCGCGGTGTGAAGGAGCTCACGGTCATATCCAACAATGCCGGGGCCGATGGATTTGGCTTGTGGATGCTGCTGAAAAGCCGCCAGGTTAAGAAGATGATCTCTTCCTATGTCGGCGAGAACAAGCTGTTCGAGCAGCAGTATCTCTCGGGCGAACTGGAGCTGGAACTCAACCCTCAGGGCACGCTGGCCGAGCGGATCCGGGCAGGCGGCGCAGGCATCCCGGCCTTCTATACCAAGACCGGTGTCGGCACCGTTGTGGCCGAGGGCAAACCGGTCGAGTCGTTCGAGGGCGAGGACTATGTCCGCGAGACCTGGCTGCGCGCCGATCTATCGATCATCAAGGCCTGGCGCGCTGATCCGGCGGGCAATCTGATGTTCCGAAAGACAGCGCGCAACTTCAACCCCAACATGGCAACGGCTGGCAAGGTCACCGTGGTTGAGGTTGAGGAGATCGTTCCCGAGGGCAGCTTCAATCCTGACTGCATCCATACGCCCGGCATCTATGTCGATCGTATCGTACTAGCGACGATCAATGAAAAGCGCATCGAGAAACTGACCACGCGCCCTCGTGAAATTTCGGCAGAGGAGACGGCATAATGCCCTGGACCCGTGACCAGATGGCCGCGCGCGCCGCGCAGGAATTGCAGGACGGCTATTATGTGAACCTCGGTATCGGCATACCGACGCTCGTGGCCAATTACGTGCCGGACGACATCACCGTGACCCTGCAAAGCGAGAATGGCCTGCTTGGCATCGGCCCCTTCCCTTTCGAGGGCGAAGCCGATCCTGATCTCATCAACGCCGGCAAGCAGACTGTCACAGCGCTCCCTACCAGCAGCTTCTTTTCCAGCGCCGACAGCTTTGCCATGATCCGGGGCGGCCATATTGACATGGCCGTGCTGGGTGCAATGGAAGTTGCAGCCAATGGCGATCTCGCAAACTGGACCATCCCCGGCAAGATGGTGAAAGGCATGGGTGGGGCAATGGATCTGGTGGCGGGCGTCAAGCGCATTGTGGTCGTAATGGACCATTGTGCGAAGTCCGGCGCGCCGAAGATCCTGCCCGAGTGCACATTGCCGCTCACCGGCAAAGGGGTTGTCGACCTGATAATCACCGATCTTGCCGTGATCGCGGTCGACAGAAATGGCGAGGGTCTCACCCTCATTGAAACCGCGCCTGACGTGTCGACGGATGAGGTAATCGCCAAAACCGGAGCCCCCTTGAAAGTATCCGCAGCATGACCGAAGCTTTTATCTGCGATGCTATCCGCACACCGATCGGTCGCTTGGGCGGTTCGCTTGCCACCATCCGTGCTGACGATCTGGCAGCACTGCCCCTGAAGGCGCTGATAGCGCGCAACCCGGGCGTGGACTGGGGGGCTGTGGACGATATCATCCTCGGCTGCGCTAACCAGGCGGGTGAAGACAATCGCAATCTGGCGCGGATGGCCGGACTCCTGTCGGGCCTGCCCAAAGAAGTCCCCGGCGCCACCGTCAATCGCCTGTGCGGCTCGGGACTGAACGCAGTGGGCATCGCCGCGCAGGCGATCCGCAGCGGCGATGCCGACCTGATGATCGCCGGCGGCGCGGAAAGCATGACCCGCGCGCCCTATGTACTGAGCAAGGCGGGAGGCGCCTTCGCCCGCGACCAGAAGATCGAGGATACAACGCTCGGCTGGCGCTTCATCAACCCCAGGATGGCGACTGCCTGGGGCGTCGACACCATGCCGCAGACCGCCGAGAACGTCGCCACCGACTGGAACGTCAGCCGCGAGGATCAGGACATTTTTGCGCTGGCCAGCCAGCAGAAATGTGCAGCGGCGCAGGCCAATGGACGCCTCGCGGCAGAAATCGTCCCGGTGGAGATCCCGCAAAAGAAGAGAGATCCTGTCATCTTCGCCATGGATGAACACCCTCGCCTTTCCAGCCTTGAGGCCTTGGCCAAGCTGAAGCCCGTGGTTCGCGCCGACGGCACGATCACGGCGGGCAACGCGAGTGGCCTGAATGATGGCGCCGCAGCAATGCTGGTTGCAAGCGAGGCTGCTGCCAAGGCCCATGGCCTCACACCCCGCGCCCGCGTTGTGGCGATGGCAAGCGCCGGTGTCGCACCGCGTGTCATGGGGATCGGACCCGTCGATGCGGCAAAGCGCCTGCTCGCCCGCACCGGGCTGACAATGGCCCAGCTTGACGTGATCGAACTCAACGAAGCTTTTGCGGCCCAGGCCATCGCCAGTCTGCGCGACCTCGGCCTCGATCCCGCGGACCCGCGCGTCAATCCCAATGGCGGAGCGATCGCACTGGGCCATCCGCTGGGCATGTCAGGCGCGCGTATCGCGATGAGCGCGGTCGAGGAACTGCAACGTGGCGGCGGGCGATATGCCATAGCGTTCATGTGTATCGGTGTGGGTCAGGGCATTGCCGTCCTGCTGGAGCGAGTGTGAGTTCTTCCGATCCGAATTTCATGCAATCGCTGGCGCGTGGTCTCACTGTTCTGGAAGCTTTCGCGGATTTGGGGCCAGGGCAGAGCGTCGCCAGTCTTGCCAGCCATACGGGCCTGCCGCGCGGGGTAGTCGCGCGTTGCCTGCACACGCTCGCGGCAACGGGTTACGTGTCGCAGGACGGGCGGCAGTTCGCCGTGCGTCCACGCGTTCTGCGCCTGGCTGAAACATATTTGTCGGATCGTTCCTTGTCCGCGCTCGCGCAGCCGATCCTTGAACAATTGCGTGATAAGCTCGGCGAAAGCTGCTCGCTCGGCGTACTCGACGGGACCGATATCCTCTATGTGGCGCGAGCCTCGCGAAGCCGGATCATGGCGATCGGCCTGCATGTCGGAAGTCGCCTGCCGGCCTGGTGCACGTCAATGGGCCGTGTGCTTTTGTCCGCCCTGCCCCCGCGCGAACGCGAGGCACTGCTTCCTGGCGAACTGACGGCCCATACCAATCACACCATTACCGACCGCGTGCGGCTCTCGGATATTCTCAATATCGTCGCCCGCGAAGATTTCGCGCTGATCGATCAGGAACTGGAAATCGGGTTGCGTTCGATCGCAGTACCCGTACGCGACCGCCAGAGCCGCGTGATCGCCGCGCTCAATGTTGGCGTCAACGCCCTCGAACACAGCACCGAGAAATTACAGGCCGTGGTTCTGCCATGCCTCCGCGACGCAGCGACCCAACTGGGCGCTGTCGCAGGTGACGTCATCACCTGATCATCCAGACCCAGTACCGCCACCTTTCAGTTTATTTGCGACCCGAAGGTTTGCGGAAAAAGTAAGCCGTTCACGCAGCAAATGTAAAATCGTCCGAAATCCAAAAATGACGCTCTAACAGCATATCATTCAAAGCACCGAAATGCATCCGTTAATCAGCGCGGCAACCGCCGTTTCGGCATGGATCGGCGGCAGAGGTGAGGCCTTGACATCAGCTGGATCGCTCCTCCGGCACCATCACGAAGTCGAACGGCGAGCGCCATTCGGTTTCGCCGCGCACATGCTCAAATGGCGCGATGAGGGTCTCCTTGACACCGAAAACGGTGTCCGATGCGAGGTAAGGATCATCGCCGACAAACGTGTGCGTGACGATCTTCTTGAAGCCTGGCGCGGTCACCAGAAAATGCATATGCGCGGGCCGATAGGGATGCCGTCCGAGGTGACCCAGCATTTGCCCGACCGGACCGTCATCAGGGATCGGATAGCTGACCGGCTTAATCCCGATGAAACGATATACACCATCAGTGCCAGTCACGAACCGACCGCGATTGTTCCACTTAGGCTGAATATCGGGCTGCTGGACGTCATAGAAGCCCTCGGAATTGTCCGACCAGACATCGACGCAGGCATTCTCGATCGGCTCGCCGTGCAGATCGAGCACCCGACCTTCGAAGAGGCAGCTATCGCCCTTGCCGTCCAGTGAAATGCAGTCGCCCATCTGCCGGACCGGCGCGCCATCAACATGGAACGGGCCGAAGACGGTATTTTCCGTCGCACCGGAGGGACGGCGGTTGTTGATCGCGTCCACCAGCATGGAAAAGCCCAGCGTGTCGGACAGGAGGATGAACTCCTGCCGTTCTTCCGAACAGATCTGGCCGGTCCTCGTCAGGAAGGCGATCGCCAGGTCCCACTCGTCCTGGGTAAGCTGGACCTCCTTGGCGAAGCCGTGCAGGTGCCGGACCAGCGCGCTCATGACCTCCGCGAGGCGGGGATTGATGTTTTCGCCCATGCGGACGTTAACCGCCTCGACCGAGCCTTCCTCTGTGAAATAGCAGGTCATTTTCAAGCCTCCTCGACCGGACGCCGACCTTCCCAGGCGCCCTGAAGAAGGTGACGGATGCCGTCGCGCTCGATCGGGCGCGGGTTCGGGTAAGGCGAACGGGACGCAAGATCGGCGATCCGGTCCAGATCTTCCTCTGCGACACCAAGGGACTTGAGTGCCGTGGGCGCGCCCATGCGCTCGGCGAAATCATAGAGCCCGCCAGCGGCACTGTCGCTGCCCAGCAGCTCAGCCACAGGCTTCAGGGCCGCTGGCGCGCATGGCTCGTTATAGGCAGTCGCGTGCGGAAGAATGATGGCATGGGTTTCCGCATGAGGCAGGTTCAGCGTGCCACCAAGTGTGTGGCAAAGCTTGTGATGGAGCGCCATGCCGACCTGAGCAAGTACGGTGCCGCAAAGCCAGGCGCCGAACAACGTGTCCTCGCGAGACGCCAGATCGCCGGGCTCGGCAACAACACCGGGGAGACCGGCAACAAACGCCCGGATACCGTCCATCGCGAGCGCGCTCGAAAGGCGGCTGGCATCCTGCGAGTAAAGCCCCTCCACCGCATGCGCCATGGCGTTGAGACCGCTTGTGACGGTCATTGTGACCGGCAGCGTTGCGACCAGTTCGGCGTCGTAGATGATGACCTCGGGCTGGACCTTTTCGGATTTGAGCGTGGTCTTGACGCCATTCTCGGTCTGACCAAGCACCGGCGTTGCTTCGGACCCCGCATAGGTGGTCGGCAGCACGATTTGTGGCAGGTCGGTGCGCAGCGCGATCGCTTTGCCCAGCCCGATCGTCGAGCCGCCTCCGATCGCAATCACGCAATCCGCCCCGGTGCGGGAGGCCTCGGCAAGCGCGGCTTGGGTAACCTCGACCGGCGTATGCATCGTGGCATTGGTGAACAGGCCTACGGCGCGGTCACCCCGATTCCCGATAATTTCCTCACCCTGCCCGCGCTGCTGGGGCGTTGTCAGCACCAGCGCACGGGCAAGCGCCAGTGCGTCGAGTTCCCGGGCGAGGCCATGGCGCGCGCCGCATTCGAAGCGAACGCGCGTTGGTGGACTGGCTGGATCGAAGCCTGCATGGAAAACCGGCATGGCTTTACACCGTCCGCTTCTGGAAACCGGCCACGGCGCGATAATTGGCCGCGACGTCTTCGAGTTCCTGGGCCGTGATGAGATCTTCGATCTTGTCGTCCGGCCCCTTCACCCGCGCGTCCGCGATGTCGAGCACCTGTTCCGGGCCGCCCTGGCGGTTCATCAGCACGACTTTGGCCGTGACCGGCCGGCGTTCGGCCTCATAGGCTTGCAGGCCCTGGGTACCCGCATCGGCGGCCAGAGCTTCGGCAAGCGCGCGACCGTCGATAATCGCCTGGCTCGCGCCATTGGCTCCGATCGGATACATCGGGTGGGCGGCATCGCCGAGCAGCGTCACACGTCCTTGTGTCCAGAAGGCAACGGGATCCCGGTCAATCATCGGAAATTCCGTCACCGAGGGGGCGGCTTTCATGATCGCGACGATATCCATGTCGGCCATCTGGAAATCCTGGAAAGGTGTCAGATAGTCGAAGGTGGCATCCCGGTTCCAGTCGGCGTCCTGAATGTGGCGCGGGCGATCAACGCGCACTTCGGCCACCCAGTTGGTGAGCGCCTTGCCTTCCTTGCGCTGCTTCTCGCTGATCGGATAGGTCACGAACTTCACGTCGTGGTTGCCGGCGATCACCATCGTGCGGCCGTCACCGATCACATCGGTTTGCGTGGCGCCACGGAACATCATCGTTCCCTCGTAACACAGCGGCCCTTCATCGGGGTGAAGTTGCGCGCGCACCTTGCAGCGTAGGCCGCCGGCACCGATCAAGATATCGGTCTCGTAGCTATCGCCATCCTCGAACAGCACGGTCACCTTGTCATCGGTTTGGATGAAGCCGGTCACGGGTTTGCCAACTTCGATGGCGTCGGCGCCGAGGCGCTCGCGAACGGTTTCAAAGAGCAGAAACTGCAACTCGCCACGATGGATCGAATATTGCGGGGCGGCAAATCCTGCCTCGACGCTGCGTGGATCGGACTGGATAAGATGACCGAAGCGCGTGCGATATTCAATGCAACGCGTGCGCACGGCAATTTCGTCCAGAGCCTCGCCAAGACCGAGATTATGAAGGACCTCCGAGGAGTGCGGCATGACGTTGATGCCAACACCGAGCGGCTTGATCTCGGGCACGGCCTCGAAGATCCTGATATCTGTAAAGCCCTTGGCGTGGAGGCACAAAGCTGCCGTCAGGCCGCCAATACCGGCGCCCGCAATCGAGATGGATGTCATAATTCCTCTCTCCCATTGCCGTCTCCAAAGCGCCCGGCGCGGGAGAACGACTACCTTTCGTGAGAGAAAAATCACGCATCGAGCGCTTGGAATCAATTCAGCGATGTGACAAAGAATAGCACAATTCCAACATCAGGCGGACCGATGACCCTCGGCACACTCGATCGCAATAGATATGTTGCTGGGGACGTCTCTGCCCATGTCGGCTTCCTCAACTGCGAGCGGGTATCCGATCGCAGCCACATTCACGAATGGCAGGTTGATGCCCATTATCATGAAGGGCTGGCGCAACTATTTGTCTTTGGCGAAGGCCGGATCGAGGGGCGCGTCGACCACGAGCCCTGTAGCATCGATGGTCCTGCGGTCGTCTGGATACCAGCGCTTTGCAACCACGCCTTCGAATATCCACGCGGGATAACTGGCTGGGTTCTCACCGTCCCGACCGCGAACATCGCCCGTTTATCGGACGGCAAGCTTTGGCTGGATCGCTGGATCAGCCGCCCACAAATCGTTTTGGGGCCTACGCACGGCGATGCTGTCGAAAATGCCCTTCGCTGGGCACAAAGGATCGAGAATGAGAAGGAAGAACAGGGCGAGGAGCGATATGCGGCGTTGGAGGCCCTATTCTTTCTCTTGCTAATCTCCCTGCACCGCGGCCTGGCGGACGCCGAAGAAACGCTGACCCGCATCACCGACCGCAGGCAGGAACTGGCCAGCCGCTTCCAGCAGATGCTGGATCGAAATTTCGACGAGACTCGTTCGGTCGGTGATTACGCCTCCATGCTGTCAATAACGCCGACCCATCTTTCGCGTAGCATTAAGGCCGTCACCGGTCGCACCGCGGGCGAACTGATACATGATCGCGTGATGCTCGAAGCCAAGCGGCAATTGGTGTTCAGCGACAGGCCGATCGCCGACATCGCCTACGATCTTCGCTTTTCGTCACCGTCCTATTTCAGTCGCTTCTTCGCCACCCGAACAGGGGAAACGCCGACGGCGTTTCGGGAGCGCTCGCACAAGACCCCGGTCCAGGGTGAGGTATTACAGGGTTTTGCGCTTCCAAGAAACGAGCGTTTGCGTGATCGCCTGTCCCGCCCTTGTCCATCAGACTGAGTATCAAATTGGACAGTGTTTACGCACCTTATTCTCCCCGGCGCGTAGCCCCGGACATCACGCTCGCCGCGGCCGGATGAGCCGGAAAAATGATTGAACCAAATCGGGGTGAGCATCCGAAAGAACCTGTCCGTCCTCGGAATGCTGCGATTGGGTCTGAATGAGCGCGAGATCGTCGCCCATGCTATGCAGATCTCCGATCCGTAGGGTGACGGTCCACGATTGGCATGGGAGAGATACGTTTTGAATTTCGGACAAAAAATTTATAAATTTGGCGTGGTTGCCACGATAGCGGCGGGTAAGCCTTTCCTCTAAACAGATAATTTTGCTATCCTCACCTACTATGCCAGACAGGAGGGGGAAACAGGGAAACATATGTCGACGGCAGACAAAGTGCTTTCGATTCTCGAGCTTTTCACAATCGACAACCCGGAGTGGACTGTTGACGCGGTGGGGGCTCGGCTCAACCTGTCGGGGAGCACGGCCTATCAATATGTCGGGAGCCTGGTGAAAGCCGGCTTGTTAGTATCAGGCAAAGGCGGACGTTATAGCATCGGCCCCGCGGTTATAGAACTGGATCGGCTGACGCGCAGATTCGATCCGCTCATCCACGAAGCTCAAGGCGCCTTGCAGGACCTCGTAGTTGCAGCGGACAGCGAAGCCGTTGGTCTGCTCTGCCGCATTTATCGCCTGCAGGTGATGTGCGTGGATCAATATGTCCCGCATGCCCCAAGTTTTGCGATCAGCTACGAGCGTGGCCGTCCGATGCCGCTTGAACGTGGTGCCGCTTCCAAGGCCATTCTCGCCCATCTCACTTCGCGTCCTTTGCGCAGATTTTACGACGCCGCTCGTTCGGACGTGGCGAAGGCGGGCCTGGGGAGCGATTGGGATGAGTTCAAGCGGGAAATGCGCCGTTTGCGCAAGCCAGGCGTGCTGGTCACGATTGGTGAACTCGATCCTGGCCTCATGGGTATCTCGGCGCCCGTATTCGATAGCGATGGCGTTGTGATGGGCAGTATCGGCCTGGTTGTCCCCTCCCCACCCTTCGTGGACGTCCCTGCAAGGTTGGAAAGTGTGAAGCGGGCGGTTATCGACGCTGGGCGCAGTGTGACCCAAGCGTTGCAGGAAAGATGACAGGCGATCCGATCGGCGATCGATCCTGTTTTAAAAGATCGATCGCCCGACGTCAGAATGGATAGTTGCGAGGTGTGTCCTGGAGCGTAATCCAGTGGTCGGTGGTGAGTTCGGAGAGGATCCAGTCTCCATTGAACCGGCCGATGCCGCTGTTCTTCTCTCCGCCAAACATATTGAAAGGACTATCCTGGATAGAAATGTCGTTGATATGCGTCATGCCTGCTTCGATCTTGCGGGCGAAGCGAAGGCCTCGTCCCAGATCGCGCGTGAAAACGGCACTTGAAAGGCCATACTCCGTTGCATTCGCAAGCTGTAAAGCCTCCTGTTCGCTATTCGCGCGAATGATCGGCGCGACAGGAGCGAACTGTTCAGCTTGCGCGAAAGCACTGTCATTGGGGACGCCTGCAAAGACATGTGGGGGCACCAACAGGCCATCGACTTCGCCCCCCAGCTTTTCTTCGAAACCGGCAGCACGAGCCATTGCGATATTTTGAAGAGCTGCCTCTTTCTGCTTCAGGTTCATGAGAGGGCCGATGACGGTCGCCGGATCGGCCGGATCGCCGACCTTGAACGTGCGGACATGGTCTACGAAGCGCTCGACGAACTCATCATAGAGCGTGGTGTCAACGATGATGCGATTCCCGCTCATGCATATCTGACCGTTATGGAAGAAGCGGGCAAACGCGGCAGCCCGAACCGCCACGTCGAGGTCAGCGTCATCCAGCACCACGATTGGCGCATTGCCCCCCAGTTCGAGGCCGACATGCTTGAGACGCTTGCCCGTAACCGCCAACTCGGCGATCCGCCGACCGACACGCGTCGAGCCGGTGAATGAGATCAGCTTGGGAGCACAATGGAGTGTGAAGACGTCACCGATTTCTGTGACATCACCGACAACGATATTAAGGAGTCCCGCAGGAAGTCCCGCTTCCTCGTAAATTTTGGCGAGCAATAAGCCGCCGGTGACAGGTGTGTCTTCCGCCGGCTTCACGACCACCGCGTTGCCCAAGGCGAGCGCCGGTGCGATCGAACGGTTGGACAGATGCATCGGGAAGTTCCAGGGGCTTATCACGCCGATCACTCCCAGCGGTTCGCGAAATACGAAGCTCTGCTTCCCGGGAATGTCGATCGGCATGATTTTGCCTTCGACGCGTGACGGAAGTGCGATCGCTTCGAGCGTGCCGCCGCGCAAGGCGTTCCATTCGACAGTCGCCTTGAGCAGGGTCGCACCGGTTTCGCGCACCAGCCAGGCGATGATCTCCTCCTTGCGCGTGTCCAAAATACTCAGGACGCGCAGGAAGAGAGCACTGCGTTCGCCGTGCGAAGTCAGAGCCCATTGCTGCTGAGCCGTCTCTGCGGCGCAATAGGCGTCGTCAAGATCGTCGGCACTGGCAAGCGAGATCGCGTTGATGACGCTGCCATCATAGGGGTTCGTATTGCTCAGGGTTTTACCCGAGCGTCCCGATCGCCAGATACCATTGATGAATTGGCGATCGAGATCGCTATAGGCTGTTGGGTTCAATGTCATTCGCGTTTCCTGTAATTTCCTGGATCATGCAGCTTGCGTGGCTTCTGGGAGCCAGTTTCCATGCAGGCTCATGCGCAGCCTGAATGGCAGTTTGACGCGCGCGATCGGACCCTTGGCAAGGTCGAGCGCTTCGAGGATGACCAACTCCGTCGTCCTCGTCTCGAGATGGTTCAGTAGAGCCAGGACAAAGCCATCACCTTCGGGAGCATCAGGGGAGCGCGGAACGAATGTCGGTTCCTGAAAACACTCAGCATCGCCGCCCGACCAGGCCTCATATTTTCCCGTAGCAACATCGAAATGGGCAAGCATGTTGAAGAACTGCCACGGCGGCGGCCCCAGCCGATCCATTGCATAAAGGCTCATATCGCAACCGAGCATGACTGCATGGCGATAGGGTAGACCTGAAACACGGGGATCGCAGCGCGGAAATTCGCACGGCAAGTCGAGCAAGTTGGTATGCACGGCAATGTTCGAGTTGCTCTGCAGATCGAACGTCCAGCGAGCCAGGTGGAAGTGCAGTGTTTCAGGTGCCGGGGCGCTGCCGTCGGCCTCGGGAAAGAAAAAGAAAACATTTCCGTCAGCGCTCGGCATATCGATGTGGACGGCATTATCCTCCTCATAGGCATTGAGGACGTGGGCCTGGAAGCAACCGGGCCCGGTAAACCAGCGAATATCGCTCCCGTCGCCATCGCGTCGCATCACACCATATTGGAACTCAAGATCGGCTTGCCATTCGAAATGGCGTCCGCCCTTTTCCATTCGGTCTCGGTCCGAGGTTAAAGGTGGGACCGGGATGATCACATAGTTGGGAGTGACCGCGAAATCATGAACGGAACTGGCATAAGGTGCCTCGATCCAGATTTCGTGCAGCTTTTTCCCATCTGCGGAAAATTCGTAATAGACGATATCGCGTGTGGCTAAACCGCGCGCCTCATAGCCGATCGCAAGCAGGTTTCCATTTTCAGGATCGAATTTTGGGTGTGCTGTGAACGGGGCGTTCCCGATCTGACCACCAAAGTCCCATTCCCCGATGGTGTCCAGCGTTGCCGGATTCATCGCATAAGGAAGACTGTCCTCCTTAAGAGCCAGTAGCATACCATTGAAGGGAACGATGTTGGTGTTGGCGGTGCTGCGATTCAGGCCCTTGACGCTGGGATCGTCTGTAAAGGGATTGCGGTAAAGGCCGTGAAGCGACCGGCGCGCAGCGCGTTGACGTGTCAAACGTTCTGTTTCCACATAACGGCGTTGAATATCGACATGGCCGCCACTGAAATGAAATGAGGTCACCGCGCCGTCGCCATTGAAGAAAATATCATCCCCCAGCATCGGCGGGTAGATTGGATCAGGCGACACCTGCACGAATCGCCCGTTCAACTCCGCCGGAACGGTGCCCATCACCTCGAGGTCGCGCACGACGCCTTCGAACCGGGACGGTGCATACAAGGGCCCGGTGAAATCCGGCGTATCGGGAAATTTAAGGGCCATTCCAGGAGTTCCTTCCTCAACATGGGCGGTTCTGCGTCGCGTTCCATCGGATCGCGTAAGGCCGCGATCGACGGAATCGATATAGCGAGTGCAAGACAATTGACAACATTTTTCCGTGTATATAGGAATCATGTGATTTTGAGGCAATTGGCCAGAAGTGGTTGATCCCAACAGGAGAGCCTGATGAATTTTCCCCAAGACCGTTGGGGCCGCCCGCCCGAAACATTGCTCGCGAACCTCCATTATCTCGAGATCGCATGTGCTGATCCCGCTCGAACGGCTGCCTTTTACGAGGAAGTCATGGATTACAGCCTTTCTCGACAGGGCGATGCGATCGTGGCGCGCGCACCGGATCGCAACCTGATTTTCGTCGCCGGAAAGCCCAAATCGCTCGTGTGCGCCGGTTATGCTCTTCCCGGCGCCGACGAACTTACGCGTCTGCGCAGTCGCATTCGGGAGGCCGGCTGGCCGTATCATGACGGTCCGACACTGATGTTCGATGAAGCGGTCGAGGTCAGTGATCCGGATGGCAATCGCTTTGTGTTCGGTCTTGCCCATGATGGCCCGCCTTCCGTGTCAAGCCACGCCTTGTCCGCGCGCCTCCAGCATGTGGTACTCGCCAGTCGGACCCCAGATAAAATCATCGCCTTTTTCACGGACGTGTTGGGTTTCACTTTGTCCGATGTCGTGCTGGATGATCAGGGAGAAGTGCGCACCTCGTTCCTGCGCTGCAGTGAAGAGCATCATAGCTTCGCTGTCTTCCTCGCGCCTGAAGACCGGCTCGATCATCATTGCTATGAGACCACGGATTGGAATGCGATCCGCGACTGGGCCGATCACATGGCAGCACGTCATATCAAGGTGCAGTGGGGGCCGGGACGGCATGGTCCAGGCAACAACCTGTTTATCTTTGTTCACGATCCAGACGGCAACTGGGTCGAAATATCCGCTGAACTGGAAGTCGTAAAACACGACCGCCCTGTGGGCCAATGGCCGCACGAACAGCGCACCCTGAACAGCTGGGGCCAAGGCCTCTTGCGCAGTTGATTTCAATAATCGTATCAAGGAATTTTTCATGAAACTGGCGAGTTACGAAAGCAATGGTCGCGCGAGTTATGGCATTGTTGAAAATGACGTGGTGATCGATGTCGGCACTGTGCTTGGCGGGGAACATGGCGACCTGAAGGCGGTTCTCGCTCATGGCGCGTTGAACGAGATCGAGAGCGCGAAGGATACGGCTCCGCGCATTGCGATTGCAGACATCCACTTTGCTCCCGTCATCCCCAATCCGGCGAAGATTTTCTGCGTTGGTCACAATTATGAAAGCCATCGCCAGGAAACGGGGCGCGACAAAACCGAGTACCCCTCGATCTTTACGCGCTTCGCGGACAGCCAGATCGGCCATGAACAACCGATCATTCTGCCTGCAGTCTCCACAATGCTGGATTTCGAAGGCGAACTGGCGATCGTGATCGGCAAGGGGGGACGTGCGATTTCCGAAGCCGAGGCTCTGTCGCATGTCGCTGGTTATGCCTGCTACGACGATGCCTCGGTGCGGGATTGGCAGTGGCATACGCGCCAGTTCACCCCAGGCAAGAACTTCCCAGGCACCGGCGCTTTTGGACCTTGGCTTGTCACCTCCGACGAAATTCCCGATCCTAGCCGTTTGTCGGTAACGACACGGCTCAACGGGGAGATTGTCCAGTCTCAGCCGACTTCGGACATGATTTTCCCGATTCCCCTCATCATTTCCTATATCTCTCGTTTCACCCCACTTTCGCCCGGGGATGTAATCGCGACCGGAACGCCCGGCGGTGTCGGCGCCAAGCGCCAGCCGCCGCTTTGGCTCAAAGTCGGTGACCGCGTCGAAATCGACATTCCGGGTGTCGGCCTGCTTATCAACGACGTGCAGGCAGAACTGTGACCGACTTGCCCCCCTCCCCGGCATCCGGTCCTATCGCCATCAATGGAAGGCATGTCTCGAGTCTTTATCCGGTGGTGATCGTTGGTGGCGGGCCCACCGGCCTGTCGCTAGCCAATCTCCTGTCACGTTATGGAACTTACGCGCTGCTGGTCGAGCGTAACGCGACGACCGTACAGGAGCCTCGTGCGGTCTCGATTGACGATGAGTCTTTGCGCACGATGCAGGCGGCAGGCGTGATCGACAGGGTGATGCCAGACATCGTCGCTGGCTATGGATCAGAATATTATGGCCCCGCCGGCGATCTCTTTCTGAAGGTGGAACCCAGCGAGGAACCATACGGCTACCCGCGGCGCAATGCCTTCCGTCAGCCCCTGTTTGAGTCGCAACTGCGCGAAGCACTCGTGTCGTCAGAAACGGTCGACGCATTGTTCGGCTGGACGCTGGAGAGCTTTGAGCAGGTCGAAGAGAACGTCATCGTTCATCTCAAAAATGCTGCTGGACAAAGGCATATGGTCCGCTGTGCCTATCTGGTCGGCGCGGATGGCGCGAAAAGCCCGGTTCGCGGTGCTTTGGGGCTGCGGCTCGATGGCGAAACCTTCGAGGAGAAATGGCTGATCGTTGATCTTGAGGATTCGCCGACACTGAGCCGAGAGACCATGGTGTTCTGCAATACGAGGCGCCCATGTATTGCGCTGCCCGGGCCGAACGCGACACGGCGCTTCGAATTCAAGCTGCTCACCGGGGAAAGCCCGGACGATATGGTTAGCCAGGAGCGGGTGGAGAAACTTCTGTCCGATCACGGGGTACATCCAGGCAGCCGGATCAGTCGCAAAGTCGTCTATACTTTCCACGCCCGGGTCGCACCACAATGGTCGTCGGGGCGGGTATTCCTGGCGGGTGATGCCTGTCACCTCACCCCACCCTTTGCCGGTCAGGGCATGAACAGCTGCATTCGTGACGCCCACAACCTTGCCTGGAAACTTGCCTGGGTGACCGGCGGAATCCTGCGGGCCGACATTCTCAAGAGCTATGAATCCGAACGGCGTGACCATGTTCGGGAGATGATCGGGTTGGCTCTGCGGATGGGGCGGATCATGGGGCCGCGCAATGCGGCGATTGGCTTCGTGACCAGAAGTCTGTTTCATCTGCTTGGCTGCTGGCCCCGCGCTCGGGACTATTTCGCACAGATGAAATATAAACCCAAACCTCGTTTCAGGGAGGGCTTCCTGCTGCCGGACGGAAAGTCCGTGCGTGCCACGAGCGTAGGTCGTCTCCTGCCGCAACCTCAGGTCCTGCGTGCTGATGGCAGTCTGGTGTTACTCGATGAGATCATGGGCAATGGATTTGCTCTTGTTGCGCTTACCGAAAACATCGGGGAACTCAGTAAACTGGTGCGCAAGCCAGCGCTCGCCAGGTTACAACCTAAGATGGTGGCGGTTCTGCCTCCAAATGCGGCGGTTCCAGACATCGTTCATGAGGACGTGGACATCGTGACCGATCCTTCCGGGGTTTTGGCCGATGCTGCGGGACAGGTTGGTGATGCGGTATTTCTCATCCGACCGGATCGATATGTACTGGCGAACTTCGCCCTGGAGGACGCAGCCGAGGTTGCCGATAATCTCGCAAATTTGCTCGGTGCGAGCCCGGGAAAACCGGTCCTTTCTCGCTTGGTGGCGTGAGGGTCCGCCCGGTATAGGGATGGATAGCTCCTCGCCAATATAAAACGCAAAATCCCACCTATAACGGAATTTTGTGATATTGACATTATTCCGCAAATCCGGGAATAACGCTAAACAAACGGCGCCATACGGTACCGATAACGATAATGAGGGTGGGGGATTTCCCCACCCCGGGGGAGAAGTGTGTTGAAAGCAAATGTTCTTGGCTGGTCATTCTGCTCGGTAGTTACGCTGGTGGTCTCGAGCCCTGTGACGGCCCAGTCGGCGGGTGCATCCGCCACCAGCTTGCCAGCGTCCCAGATACCCGATCTTGTGGTTCCTCCGAACGGCATCAATCTGGGCAGTACGAGCTTCAACGACGGCTTCAGTACACTGGAGCCCGGAATAACTGTACTTCAATATTTTCGGCACAATCACCTGAACTCAATAACCGATTCGAACTCGCACGAATCGTCGTCTTTCGACGATCCGCGGATCGACACTACTACATCGCTGACTCAGTTCTCGATCACCTCGCCGGTTACGATCGGCGGCAATGCCCTGGGCTTCGATCTGTTGGTCCCGATTACACGCATCGATGCCCGTTTCGGCAATGGCGGGCAGCGCCTGGCCGATAATGGAACAAAATTCGGTGATCTGACCTTCGGCCCGTTTTTGCAGTTCAAGCCGATCATGCGGAACCATCGACCGATCGCATCCTTCCGGATCGCCCTGGACGTGATTGCGCCGACAGGTAGTTTCAACAGCCGTCGGGACCTCAACCAGAGCAGCGGCTATTGGTCGATCAATCCCTATGTCGCGTGGACTGCCCTGCCCGCGAAAGGTTGGGAGATCTCTGGAAGAGCGCAGTATCTATACAATTTCAAAACATCGAAAATTCCCAATGCGCCGGAAATTCCCGGGTTCAGGTTTGTGGATGGCCAGGCCGGGCAACTGATGTGGAGCAACTTCACAGTGACGCGTGAGGTAGCATCACGTGTTGGACTGGGCCTCAATGGCTATGCGCTCCAACAAATAACCAACGATCGCATCAACGGAATAAGCCTGCCCAATACCAGGCGATCCGCCGTATATATTGGACCCGGATTATATATAGATCGGCTACCCAATTGGCGAATAAACATCAATGCCTATTTGCCGGTCAAAACCCGTAATCTGGCGAACGGACCACAACTGAACATTTTGTTCATAGTACCGATCCGATGAGATCGTACCGGCCACAGGAGAGGCGTCATGCATAGTATCGTTCATCATGACAACCCGGCATTGAGCGCACACGGTGATCTGGTCGAGAGCCGGGCTCCCGGGATCATCCTCGCGCTACTGGCTTGCCTGCCGATCGCCGGCACGCTCCTGATCGCACAGGTCTTGCCGCAAATGGAAGAAGCCTTCACCGGAACGGCGGACCTTCGCCTCAAGGTTTCAATAGCGCTGACCGTCCCAGCTCTTGCTATTGCCGTTAGCTCGGGATGTGTAGGCTGGTTGGCAGACCGGATGGGCAAGCGCCGTCTTTTGCTTGTCGCGCTGTTTTTCTACGCGATCTTCGGCCTGTCTCCGCTCATTCTCAAGAGTTTGGAGGCCATCATCGCAGTGCGGTCGGGGATGGGCCTTGCGGAAGGAGTCATTATCACCTGCTCGACGGCGCTGATCGGCGATCTCTATACCCAAGGGAGGCGTGAAGGACTTCTTTCCCTCCAGACGGCTTGCGCGTCCATTGCCGCTGTGGCTTTCGCTATGATCGGTGGCGCGTTGGGCGAGCTGGGATGGCGGGCGCCGTTCATGGTCTACGGACTCTCCCTATTGTTCGTTCCCGCCGTCTTCTATTTCATTCCCAACGTCGAAATCGAGCGCCGGGTTCGAGCGCTTTGCGTCGCTCCACTTCCATGGAGGCGCCTCCTCATCGTTTGCGTCACGACGGTGATTTTTTCGCTGTGCTTTTACGTGGCACAGATTCAAACGCCTTATTTGCTCAATGCTATTGGTAAGGTGTCCCCCGCCACGGTCGGTTTGGTCTCGGCCATTACGAATAGCGCCGTGGTCGCAGGATCATTCTGCTTTGTACTGATCAGGCGCTGGCCCTTGAGTTCGATTAGCTTGGTGTGCTTTACGTTGATTGCGGTTGGGCTGGGTCTGGCCGCATATGCCAAAACTTATCCGGGACTTGTTTTGGGCCTCGTCATGGCGAGCTTTGCCGGGGGAATAGCACTACCGAACCTTGTGACAGGGGCAATGGCTTTGTTAACGCCGGAGCAGCGCGGATTGGGAGCGGGGCTGTGGCAATCGAGCTTCTGGTCGGGTCAGTTCTTCAGCCCTGTTCTTGTGATCTGTGTGACGGCGGTACTCGGCGGATTGACACATGCAGTCGGCGCTTTTTCATTTATCGCGCTGGTAGTTGGTGGAAGTTTGTCTCTTTTGATTGGGAGTAAATTCCCGAAATCCCTTCGCTAGTATTGAATTGGATCTGTGCGGGAAATGGAATTTGAGTGTCCACCACCCTTCGTTATCGAAATACATTGTCGCCAAATATTTCCTGTAGGCGCCGGTCAACTGCCTTTTGATATGGCTTTGTTGTGTAACCCTATGACGACGCAAACCTCTAATTACTTGTTAATATTATGCAGCGCGGACAGTAACGGGCGTTCCTATTTCAGAGAAGCGATTGAGGATTGTGGCGCGCAATTTGAGTTCGTTTACCTGACGTTCGAAGGTGCGCGCAGCGACGTGTGAGCCCAGTAGCTTGAAGCAATGCATTTTGGTCTCGACCAGACTGCGCCGGTGATAGCCGCTCCATTTTTTCCAGATGGTACGACCAAGCCGCTTCATTGATCGTAGCGTTTCATTGCGAGCATCGACGCCGGGCCCGTCCTTTGTCCATGGTCAGCCATTGCGCCGAACCGGGATAATCGGTTCTGCATCGCGCCCGGCCATGGCAGCATGACAGTCCTTGGTGTCATAGGCACCGTCGCCGCCGACGCTAACTATGGTCTCATCGGCCGGGATTTGTGTCAGCAGGTCCGGCAGGGTCGGCGCATCGCCAACCGCTGCGTATTTCAGAAGTTCTGGACAGCCGTTTCACAAAATCGCGGACATGCGTT
>NZ_DAISLT010000026.1:0-85488 GCF_036820275.1 Novosphingobium sp. | reverse complement strand
ATGTCTTGGCGACCGCTGCTAAACCAGGTGGTCCGCTGCGGTGAGAGGCCCTCTAAAACCCGCTCACGATTCGGTCAACACGCTAATTTCAAAAAAACGACATTTTCAGAAAAATGGCGGTTTTCCATAGGTTCGGCCTTCTCGCCGGACCAATATGGGGACGAACCGCCGGTTATCAACCTTTCGCCTCCAGCCTGCCGCGAGAGCCCTCGCCCGGAAGGACGAGACAGCGCCTCACGCTTTCTTTACCAGCCTGGCTTAGGGCCTTAATCGAAGGGCGCATCCTCCACGAGTGCCCGAACGGAGACCTGAAAAGTTCATGCCGAAGCCGGCGATCAGCGTTGCTATGAGCGTCTACAACGGCGAGCGCTTCCTGGCTCTCGCCATAGAGAGCGTGCTGGCGCAAAGCTTCACGAACTTCGAACTGCTGGTCCTGGACGATGGATCAAGCGACGGTTCGCCCGAGATCATCAAAGGTTATGCCGCATCGGATTCCCGCATCCGTCCGATCATTCGGGAGAATCGCGGTCTCATCGCCAGCCTCAACGAGCTTCTGGCTCTGGCCGAAGCCCCCCTCGTCGCGCGGATGGATGCCGACGATATCTGCCGCCCGGAACGCTTCGCCCGTCAGGTGGAGTTTCTGGCGCGTCATGCCGATTACGGCGTCGTCGGCAGTTGGAGCGAGGATATCGGCGAACACGGCGAGGCGCTGATCCGCAGCGGAGCCGATCATCCGCTCACGCATGAGGACATGCTCGTTGCCATCGAGAACGGCGAGCAACTGATCTGCCATCCCGCCGTCATGTATCGCCGCGAGGTCGTGCTGGCGGTCGGGGGCTATCACGCCGCATTCCGTCACTGCGAGGACCTCGACCTGTGGTTGCGGCTGTCGAGCGTGACCCGGATGGGCAACATTCCCGAGAGGCTCCTGCGCTATCGCCGCTATCCGGACCAGGTCTCCGCCCGCCATTCGACCGAGCAGCAGATCGGCTCGGTGATCGCCCGCCTCGCCTGGGAGGAGCGCCGCGCGGGGCGGCCCGATCCCACCGAGCATCTCGCTCGCCTTCCCGACATCGACGAACTCGACGATCTGTTCGCACGGCCCGGCCTATCCCGGATCGCCCGTGAGAGAATCGCGCTGGGCCTGCGCTGGTCGCCTGCCGCCATGCGCGACGGCGGCTTCGATATTCTCCTCGACCATGTGCGCGATGGCGGACGTCGGGACGGCCTGTGGCGAACGGTGGCCAGGCTCATGCGGTTCGGCGAGCCGGTACGCGCCGTGCGCCTCGCCGCAGCGCTGGCGCGGAACTGACGGCCATGTCGGTCCGCCGCGCCGCACTCTGGTCGCTCGCCGCCCAATACGCGACTTTCACGGTCCAGTTCGTCGCGAGCGTCGTCATTTCGCGACTGTTCCTGCTGCCCGCCGATGTCGGGCTGTTCTCGATCGCGCTGGCCGCCGCCATGCTTGTCTCGATCTTCCAGGACCTGGGGATCACCCGCTTCATCTCCGGTCAGCCAGAAATGAGCCCGGCCGCCCTGCCCCACTATGCCGCGGTCGCCGTGACCATCGGGTGGAGCGTGGCCGCCATCGTCGCGGTGGCAGCCCCGTTCGTGGCGCACTTCTATGCCCAGCCCGCCATCGCCCCGCTGCTGTGGCTGATCGCGGCTTCCTATCTGATCACGCCCTACTCCACCGTTCCCGCAGCCCTGCTGGTGCGCGAGATGGACTTCCGCACGCTGTTCCAGGTCAATGCCGGAAGCGCGCTGGCGGGGAACGGCACGGCAATCGCCCTCGCCGCCTGCGGCTTCGGAGCCTCCTCGCTAGCCTGGGGCGTGCTGGCGACCGCGATCGCCCGCGCCGCCATCGCCAACCTCCACCGCCCGGTGCGTCCGCGCATGCCGAAGGATACCGGATCGGTACGGCCCATGCTCGGCTTCAGCTCGATGTCCTTCGTGCTGAGCGCCAGCGCGGCGATTGGTCAACGCTCGCAGGACCTCATCGTCGGCCGTCTGCTCGGCATCGCCGCGACCGGCCTGTTCAGCCGCGCCAGTGCGCTGGCCGGACAGCTCACCACGCTCGTGACCGGGGCCATCGGCAGCGTGTTCTACTCTGCCTTCGCCCGCAAACGCGATGCCGGGGAACCGCTGGCGGAACCCTATCTCCACCTCGTCGCCTGCTATACCGCGCTCAACTGGGCGGCGATGATCGGCCTCGCGCTGGCTGCCGAGCCACTGGTCATGTTGCTCTATGGTCCCAACTGGATCGGCTCGGCGCCGCTGCTGCGCTGGACGGCGCTGGGCGAAATCTTCTTCGTCGCCATCCCCTTGCAGATGGACGTGCCCCTGCTGCTCGGCCAGATCCGCCGTCTCGTCTGGGTGAACCTGCTCGACACCGCCGCCGCCGTCGTGATCCTGACCGCGGGCTGCTTCATCAGCCTTGACGCGGCGGGGATCAGCCGGGTGGTCTACGGCTTCGTCTGGTGGGTGATCTACGCGATCTACCTCGGCCGCCTGATCGGGTTCCGCTTCGGCGCGCTGATGACCGTCTACACCCGCAGCGGCATCTGCGCGCTGGCCGCCGGAGTGCCGCTGATGATCGCGCGCTGGCAGGGCATGGACCTCGGACTGCTGGCCCTGCTCCTGCTGAGCGCAAGCGGCGTGCTCGCCTGGCTAGCCGCCCTCGCCGCGACGCGCCATCCCGCCTGGAAGGAAGTGCGGATGATGGTGGACGCGCTTTCCCGCCCGATCCTTTCACGCCGCGCCGGCTGACCGGCGATGCGGATGGCCTACCTGCTGCTGGCGCACGATGCGCCCGAACAGCTCGAACGGCTGATCGAGACCCTGCTCGCCCAAAGCCCGGAGGATTTCGCGGTGATCCATGCCGATCGCCGCTCGGCGCTCTGGCAGGACTTGCGCCGCCGCCTGCCCGGCCCTGCGGGCCGGGTCCATCTCGTGCCGGACCCGGTGGCTGTGCGCTGGGGGCACTGGAGTCAGGTCGCCGCCACCGAAAGACTGGTGCGCGAGGCCCTTCGCCTCGGCTGCGATCATGCCCACCTGCTCAGCGGCGCCGACTGGCCGACGATCTCGCGGGACCGGATGGCCGCGCAGCTCGAACGAGGCCTTTGCCAAGTCGAAGTCCGCCCGGGCCACATGGCCGAGCGCATGCAGACTTATCGCTTCGATACCCGCTGGCTGCGGCTCGATCCCGCGCGGGACCGGATCGCCTATGCCGCGACCTGGGAGCTTCGCCGCCTCGCGCGCTGGCTCGACCAAACGCGCGGCAGGTTCGGGCGGCAGCGTTCGCAGCCGTTCGGTCCCTGGGCCTATGGCTCGCAGTGGTGGTCGCTGCCCGCCGATGCGCTGGAGATGCTCGCCCGCGAATTGCCGCGCCTGCTGCGCAGCGGACGGTTGAAAGGCACGCTCTGCTGCGACGAGCATGTCGTGCCCACCCTGGTCGCCCACTTCTTCCCGAACCGTATCGCCGGAAACCGGCGCTTCGTACGCTTCCCCGGAGGCGCCTCGAGTCCGCGCCTGCTGGACCGCCACGACCTTCCCGAAATCGCGGACAGCGGGGACTGGTTCATGCGCAAGGTCTCGGCCGCGCACGATCCGTTCTTCCTCACGTTGCCGGGGGCGCCGAGTGCCCCGGATCGGGACGCGCGAGATACGGAAAAGTTAGGTTAGCGTAAGGCTCGGTGCTATTATCAGCCCTGCGACATCCGCAATATAGCGGTGCGCAGGAGAGAACGATGCCAGGAGCAGCCCTCGGGCTGACGCTCCTCTTCGCCGAACTGGCGATTATGGGCGCCAAGCCTGTACCCTCACAGCCCTCGACTGTCCCGTCCCTACCGGCGCAACCGGGGCCTGCCGAACCCGTGCCCTTTGCCGTCCAGACACCGAAAGCCGGGATACAGCACCTCGACACCGACATGGACGCCCCGATCCAGGGCCAGGCCGACAACGACGATCGCATGACCGTATCCGTGGGCCTTCAGGGGCGCGGCCCCTATCGCTTCCTGATCGATACAGGTTCGCAGGCCACCGTCGTTTCCTCGGCGCTCGCCGGAGCGCTGGGGCTCGTGCAGGGACCGCCGGTGACGGTGATCAGCATGGGCGGCACCACCCGCGTCGCCACCGCGCGGCTCGAATCGCTCGATATCGGGCTGCAATCCTACTTCGACCTCACCGTGCCGCTGCTGGACCGCCAGCATATCGGCGCCGACGGCATCGTCGGCACCGACAGCCTGCAGAACCAGCGGGTCGTGCTCGATTTCACCAAGAACACCATCGCCATCGGCGACGCCAAAAGCCTCGGCGACAACAGCGGCTATGAGATCGTCGTGCGCGCCCGCAAGAAGGAAGGGCGGCTGATCATGACCAATGCCACGATCGACGGTATCCGCGTCGACGTGGTAATCGATACCGGCTCCAGCACCACGATCGGCAACCTCGCGCTGCAACGCGCGGTGCGTGACAGGTTCGCCGGGCAGACCACCCTGCTTTCGGTGACGGGACATGAATTGCCGGCCGGCCTCGGCTTCGCGGAAAAGTTGCAGATCGACGATGCCTTCCTGTCGAACGTGCTGATCGCCTTCGCCGATGCGCCCGCCTTCAAGGAACTGAAGCTGGTCAAGCGCCCGGCGATCTTCCTCGGCATGCACGAACTGCGGGCCTTCCGCCGCGTCGCCATCGATTTCCCGACGCGGCGTATCCTGTTCGACGTGCCGAAGAAGGGTAAGGGAGATTCGAAAGGGCCGGATTCCCGGGGATCGTGAGACGCGCCTTGCCCGCCATGCCGGTAAGGAAATGGGCAGCTCTCTCGCTACACCTTACGATTGTCTATCGCCCCCGGCACCCTAAATAGCGCCGATGCCACCAGATACCGCCGTCAACGATTCGCGCGCCCGCCACGATGGCTGGCGCACCCTGCTGCGCTTCATGCCGTACCTCTGGCCGGCCGGGAATCCGGCGCTGCGCTGGCGGATCGTCTGGGCCTGCCTGTTCATCCTGCTTTCCACCGCGACCCAGCTCGCCCTGCCCTACCTGATGAAGTGGGCGGTCGACCTGATGGGCGCCACCGGACCGAAGCTGGTGCAGCTGACGATGCTCATGGTGCTCGGCTACGCGGCGGGGCGGCTGATCCAGACCGCCTTCGACAACTTCCGCAACATCGTGTTCGAGCGCGTGGGTCAGGACGCGACGCGCGAACTGGCGGAGAACGTCTTCGGCCAGCTCCACCGCCTCTCGCTGCGCTTCCATCTCGCGCGCCGGACCGGCGAAGTGACCAAGACGATCGAGCGCGGCACCAAGAGCATCGACACGATGCTCTACTTCATGCTGTTCAACATCGCGCCGACGATCCTGCAGCTGCTGGTCGTGGCGGTGATCTTCTACCTCAATTTCGGCCCCGGCCTTGTCATCGCCACCGCCGTCGCCATCGCCGCCTATATCTGGGTGACACGCACCATCACCGAATGGCGCACCAAGCTGCGCGAGCAGATGAACCGGCTCGACGGCCAGGCGCTGGCCCGCGCGGTGGATTCGCTGCTCAACTACGAGACCGTGAAATACTTCTCCGCCGAGCACCGCGAGCAAGAGCGCTACGCCCAGGCTACACGGGCCTATTCAGTGGCGGCAGTGAAGAGCGAAAACTCGCTCGGCCTGCTCAACATCGCGCAGGGCGTGGTGATCAACCTGCTGATGGCGGGCGCGCTCGGCTACACCGTCTGGGGCTGGTACAAGGGCAACTACACGGCGGGCCAGCTCGTGTTCGTGCAGACCTACCTGACCCAGCTTTTCCGTCCGCTCGACATGCTGGGCATGGTCTATCGCACGATCCGCCAGGGCCTGATCGACATGGCAGAGATGTTCCGCCTGCTCGACGAACCGCAGGAAGTTTCCGACAAACCCGGCGCTCCGGCGCTGGTGATCCGGCAGCCCTCGATCGTATTCGACAACGTGGTGTTCGGTTATGAGCCCGACCGCCGCATCCTCAAGGGCCTGTCGTTCGAGGTACCCGCCGGGCAGAATTTCGCCGTCGTCGGCCCCTCGGGCGCGGGCAAGTCCACCCTCGCGCGGCTGCTGTTCCGCTTCTACGACCCGCAGGAAGGCCGCATCCTGATCGACGGGCAGGACATCGCCGGAGTGACGCAGGAATCCCTGCGTGCCGCGATCGGCATCGTCCCGCAGGATTCAGTGCTGTTCAACGACACCATCGGCTACAATATCGGTTACGGCCGTGACGATTCCACGCAGGCGGACGTCGAATCCGCCGCGCGCGGCGCGGCGCTGATGGGCCTGATCGATCGGCTGCCGCAAGGCTTCGCCACCGAAGTCGGCGAACGCGGACTCAAGCTATCGGGCGGAGAGAAGCAGCGCGTGGCGATTGCCCGGACGCTCGTGAAGAACCCGCCGATCCTGCTGCTGGACGAGGCGACTTCCGCGCTGGACACCCGCACCGAGCAGGACATCCTCGCGACACTCCACCGCGTCTCCGAGAACCGCACGAGCCTGTCGATCGCCCACCGGCTCTCGACAATCGCGGATTCCGACCGGATTCTGGTGCTGAACGAAGGACGCCTGTCGGAAAGCGGCACCCATGCCGCGCTTCTGCGGCAAGACGGACTCTACGCCGAAATGTGGGCGCGTCAGGCCGCCGAAGCCGAAGCGATGATCGAAGCCGCACAATAAGCGAGAGGCGGCGGGAACGCGGCCGAGGTTTCCGGGTTAAGGGATGCAGCATATCCGGGAAACTACCGGAGATGTCCAAACCGGAGCCTGCCACCTCGTGAGAATCCCGCCGCTATCCGCCATCCTGCTGCACATGGCTGCACTGGCCCCGCTGATCTCCGCGGCGCTGATCCCGGGCGTCCTCTTCGGATCGTAGGCATCACGGTCAGGCGAGACGGAGACGGCCAGTCCCGATCTGCACCGACCGCGCATGCCCCAGTCGCTTCACGAGATCACTTCACGACATCGGCCTCATGCCAGACGACGGCCTGCGCCGCCTTCATGCAGTTCTCGGCCGTATCCCACGACAGCGACGGTGAGCCGTAAAGACGCCAACCCTGCGCCAGCGCTTCCGACACGCGCTCGCAGAAGGCACGGTCGTCAGCTCCGGTGAGCAGGCGGTAGATCGGGCGGTCTTCGGGGGTCTGATACATCTGGCATCTCTCTCGATATCGAACGTCAGATGCCTAGCCACTCCAGCGGTGCTGGCAAGTCCCCCGCCCGTTCGTTCACCCCGGATAGCGCTCGAATTCGGGAAGCCCGCCGAGATGCTTCATCCAGCCGATGCGTTCAGCAACCTGGATGTGGGCCTGAGGCGGAAGGGCATCCGGATCGTCGAGAGTGGCGACCTGGATATCCACGAGACCGGGCAGATAGGCCTCGTTGGTATAAAGGATGCCGGTGCCGCAGCGCGGGCAGAAGTGGCGCATGGCCTCGCCGCTGGAATTGTAGATCGACGGTTTGCCCGAAATCAGTGCGAACTCCGGCGTCTTGAACGCGGCCCAGGCCACCGTCGGCGCGCCGGACGACTTGCGGCAGTCGGCGCAATGGCAAAGTGCGACGTGCTCCGGCTCACCCTCGACCGTGTAGCGAATATCGCCGCACTGGCATCCACCTTCCAACTTCATCGCGAATCTCCCTGACGATGCGGGAGAGGCTAATCCATCCGAAGGAACATTCAAGGAACAAATGCGTCGTCCCGGATTCCCCGGGACGACGCATGGTACTTCAGAGGATATACTTGGAAAGGTCCGCGTTGCCTGCGAGGCCTTCCAGCTTCTCGCGCACATAGGCCTCGTCGATGGTCACGGTCTCGCCCTTCCGGTCCTCGGCTTCAAAGCTGAGTTCCTCCAGCAGCTTTTCCATGACCGTCTGGAGGCGGCGGGCGCCGATGTTCTCGACGGTCTCGTTCACCTGTGCGGCGATACGGGCGATTTCGCCGACAGCGCCTTCGGTGACGTCCACCGAGACTTCCTCGGTCGCCAGCAGCGCCTTGTATTGGGCCACGAGATTCGCGCGCGTTTCCGAAAGAATGCGCACAAAGTCCTTCTCGGTCAGCGCCTTCAGCTCGACGCGGATCGGCAGACGCCCCTGGAGTTCGGGCAGCATGTCGCTCGGCTTGGCGACGTGGAAGGCGCCGCTGGCGATGAAGAGCACGTGATCGGTCTTCATCGGGCCGTACTTGGTGGCGACGGTAGTGCCCTCGATCAACGGCAGCAGATCGCGCTGCACGCCTTCGCGGCTGACCGAACCGCCGCGCACGTCGGACACGGCGATCTTGTCGATCTCGTCGAGGAAGACGATGCCGTTGGTCTCGGCATTCGCCAGCGCGGTGCGGGCGACGTCATCCTGGTCCAGACGCTTTTCCGATTCCTCGTCGACCAGCTTGTCCCAAGCGTCGGGCACCTTCATCTTGCGGCGGGTCAGCTTCTGGCCGCCAAACTTGCCCATGATGTCCGACAGGTTGATCATGCCGACCGAGCCGCCCATGCCGGGGATTTCCATCGGCGCCGAGGGGGTATCCTCGACCTCGATCTCCACTTCGGTCTCGTTCATGGCGTTTTCGGTGATGCGTTGGTGGAACGAGGCGCGGGTGGCCTCAGAAGCGCCTTCGCCGACGAGGGCGTTGAGCAGGCGCTCCATCGCCGCCTTGGAAGCAGCGTCGCGCACGGATTCGCGGCGGCGTTCCTTTTCCAGACGGATCGCTTCCTCCACGAGGTCGCGGGCGATCTGCTCCACGTCGCGGCCGACATAGCCGACTTCGGTGAACTTGGTCGCTTCCACCTTCACGAAGGGCGCATCGGCCAGCTTGGCGAGGCGGCGGCTGATCTCGGTCTTGCCGCAGCCCGTCGGGCCGATCATCAGGATGTTCTTCGGCGTCACCTCGTCGCGCAGTTCGAGCGAGAGCTTCTGGCGGCGCCAGCGGTTGCGCAAGGCGACGGCAACGGCCTTCTTGGCCTCGCTCTGGCCGATGATGTGCTCATCCAGCGCGCGGACGATCGCCTTGGGGGTCAGGTTGTCTTTCATGATGTCGATGATCTCAGATGGTCTCGACCGTCACGCGGTCGTTGGTGAAGACGCAGATGTCGGCGGCGACGGCCATGGCGCGGCGGGCGATCTGCTCCGCATCGGTCTCATAGCCGTCGATCGCGCGCGCAGCGGCAAGCGCATAGTTCCCGCCCGAGCCGATCGCGGTGATCTGGCTTTCCGGCCCGCCTTCCGGCTCCAGCACGTCGCCGTTGCCGGTCAGGACCAGCAGTGTATCGGCATCGGCCACGATCATCAGCGCTTCGAGATTGCGCAGGTACTTGTCGGTGCGCCAGTCCTTGGCGAGTTCGACGGCGGCGCGCATGAGCTGGCCGCGATGCTGCTCCAACTTGCGCTCCAGTCGTTCGAACAGGGTGAAGGCGTCGGCGGTGGCGCCCGCGAAGCCCGCGATCACCTTGCCGTCGCCGATGCGGCGCACCTTGCGCGCATTGGGCTTCATCACCGTGTTGCCCATGGAGACTTGTCCATCACCGGCGATGACGGTCTTGCCGCCCTTCTTCACGCCGATGATGGTCGTTCCGTGCCACTGGATCAGGCCGTGGCTGGCCGCGCTATTATCCATGCCGCGGATATATGGCTGCATTTGCGCGGTTCAACCACCGAAGACGCACTGCGACATGTCCTATTCGCAACAAAAAACGTCCGCGAAACCGATGTGGTTCCGCGGACGTTTTTGCGGGAACGATAGTTCCCACCATTTCCCGTCAGGATCAGCTGCCGTTCGGACCGGGGCCGGTCGGGCCGCCGGGGCTGCCCATGCCGGAAGCACCCACCTGGCCGATGTTGCCGAACAGGTCTTCCAGCAGACCGCGATGGCGGCCGAGCGTGGGCGTCTTGTCGCCGTTGGGGCTGATCCGCGCGACCTGCTCCATGCCGCGCTTGTCGACGCCGACCACATTGCCGGACGCATCGAAGCGCACGCGCAGCACCGTCTGCTCCGACGTCTGCGGGCGGCGGAACGGCGGCGTCTTCACCGTCTGCGAGATGTAGTAGTAATCCTTCTCGCCGAACTGGCTGACGAAGGTCGGGCGGCCGAGGGTCTTTTCCACCGAGACGCGGTTGTCGATGCCGGGCTGTACCGAATCGAGCAGCGTCTGGTCGATCAGGTAACCGCGGTGATCGCGCACCGAAGTGCACCCTGCCGTCAGCGCAGCCAGCGCCAGCGCGATGCCTGCCGCTTTAGCCATGTGACCGTAACTGCGCATTTTCCCACTCCATTCGGGGCCAGAACCCGCCTCGGGCATTGCCACCCGGCGCAGGGCCCATATATCGGCCAGATAACGGCACCGAGCCTTATAGTCCGTCAGCCCGTCACGCAATGGGCGTTGGGGCAGGTCGATTGAATTGCCGATGAACGAAAGGTCAGACTGTCCGATGTCCCTGCTTTCCCGTCTCGTCGGCAAGAGTTCCGATCCGCGCGCCGAAGTCCGCCCGCTCTGGCACCGCGTGGTGGAGATCGCCCGCGAAAAGCCCTGGTATGCGCAGTTCGGCGTGGCCGACACCGTAGCGGGCCGCTTCGATGCGGTGACGCTGGTGCTCGCGCTCGTCATGCTGCGCATGGAGCGCGACAAACTGCTGATCGAGCCTTCCGTGCGCCTGACCGAACTGTTCGTCGAGGACATGGACGGGCAGCTTCGCCAGTCCGGCGTCGGCGATCTCGTGGTGGGCAAACGCATGGGCAAGCTGATGAGCGTGCTCGGCGGGCGCATCGGCGCGCTGCGCGAGGCCCTGCCGCAGGGCGACGCGGCGCTGGCCGAAGTGCTCGGTCGCAACATGACGCTGACCGAAGGCGCCGATCGTGTCGCTCTTGCCGGGCAGGTTCAGGCCTTGGCCCGCCAGCTCGATGCCGTTACCGACCACGACCTCATGAACGCGAGCATTACGCGATGACCGATATTCCCGCCCATACCCCCGAATTCTCCCGCCCTGTCGACATCCGCCAGGCCGAAGGCAAGGCCAGCCACGCCGTCGAAGCCGACCCCGCGGAGCGCGAGGCTCTCGCGGCCCGCTTCGGCCTCGTGCGGATCGACCGGCTCACCGCCGATCTCGAACTCGAACGCAAGGACCGCAAGGTCGAGGCGCGCGGACGGATAAAGGCCGATTACGTCCAGGCCTGCGCCGTCTCGGCCGAAGACATCGCGGTCTCGCTGGACGAGCCGGTGTTCTTCCGCTTCGTGCCGGAAACCGACGATCATGTCCCCGACGAGGAGATCGAACTCGATGCGGACGACTGCGACGAGATCGACTATGCCGGTACCCACATCGACCTCGGCGAAGCGGTGGCCCAGAGCCTGGCCCTGTCGATCGACCCGTTCCTCACCGGCCCCGAGGCCGACAGCGCGCGCAAGGCCGCCGGAATCGGCACGCCCGAGGACAACAGCCCCTTCGCGGCGCTGAAGGGGTTCGGCCAGAAGGAATGATGCGGCTCAGTTCGGCGCGATGAGCCGGTAGGCCCCGCCCATGAGCCGCGTCACTTCCTCGCGGCTCAGAACATATTGCGGCTCGTAGCCGAGGCCGGACTGCCGGGTGCGGCGCCAGAGGTCGACGTAGAGGCCCTTGTCCTGCCCGAACACCGAATGGACGTGGCGCGCCAGTTCCGCCGGGCAATCGGCGGAATAGGCGGCGCGGAACAGGCCGATATCGACCACGTAAGGCCCCACCATGACCCAGACGTGGCCGCTCCAGTGAAGCTCCTCGGCGCCGAACACCGCCGCGCCGTCCACCGCCCCGCGATGCCCGTAGACCGGCACCCCGTCCACCGAGAGCACCCCCGCCACGACATGGACCGGTGCCGAAAGGTGCCGTTCGAGCTGCACCGCCAGAGCCGCGCTCAGCCACGCCGCCATCGGCGCGTTTTCCCCGGATTCGGCCTTGGGAAAGACCTTCAGGATCTCGACCGCCGATGCCGCCAGCCGCGCCTTGTCGGCATCGGCCATCTCGTAAGCCTTGAACGCCTTGGCCTCGGCCCAGCCGTGCTGCGCGGCGACCAGCTTGCCCAGCTGGATCAGGTCTTTTGCCACTGTCATCTTGTTCGAACTTGTCCTGCTCTATCGCTCTTCGCCCGGCCCCTTAGAGGAGCTTCCCCGGCGGGCCAAGGCGCGTTTCCCGGCCTGAGCGAGTCATGACATTTGCTGTGGGGGACTTGCCGCCGCCCGGCCTCGGTGAGATCACCTGCCGCAACCGCCTGCAAACAGCGAGAAAAGCCCATGCGTCTGCCTGCCCTTCTTGCCCTTTCCCTCACCGCCCTCGCCCTGCCCGCAGGCGCGCAAGTGAAGGACAGCCACGGCAACGAACTCACTGTCGGCAGGCCGCTGAAGCCGGTGGCCGACTACAACGGCGGCACCATCAGCAAGGGCCGCGCCGCCCAGTGCAGGATCGACGACGGCGCGCGGCGGGTCTGCACGTTCTATCCCCGCAACGGCGACGGCAGCTTCGCCATCGACGTGGACGGCCTTGCCTACTACGCGGACAAGACCAGCCCCTCGCGGATCGTGGTGGATTACGACAACGGCGCCCGCCTCGTGTCGCAGGGCGCCTTCACGCGCAGCAAGCGCGATCCGGCCTGCTGGGTTCAGGGAACCAGCCGCCGGATCTGCGTCTACTGAGCCTTAGAAGGCCGGAAGTACGGCGCCTTCGTACTTGCGCTGGATGAAGGCTTTGACCTCCGGGCTGCGCAGCGCGGCGACGAGCTTGGCGACGCGCGGATCGGTCTTGGCCTTCTCGGTGCCCACCACGAAGTTGACGTAAGGGCTGTCCTTGTCCTCGATCAGCAGCGCATCGCGCACCGGGTTCAGCCCGGCGTCGAGCGCGTAGTTGGTGTTGATCATCGCCAGGTCGACCTCGCCCAGCACGCGCGGCAGGGTAGCGGCCTCGATTTCCCGGAACTTCAGGTGCTTCGGGTTGGTGACGACGTCCTTCGGCGTGGCGGACATGCTCTTGGGGTCGCGGAGCGTGATGAGGCCGCCCTTGGCGAGCAGTTGCAGGGCGCGGCCGCTGTTGCTCGGCTCGTTGGGAATGGCGACAGTGGCGCCGTCCGGCAGTTCGCCGATTTTCTTCCACTTGCGCGAATAGGCGCCGAACGGCTCGACATGGATGCCGGCGATCGGCACGAGATGGGTGCCCTTGGCCTTGTTGAACTCTTCGAGATAGGGGCCGGTCTGGAAGTAGTTCACGTCGATCCGGCCTTCGGAGACCTGGACGTTGGGCTGGACGTAGTCGTTGAAGACCTTCACGTCGAGCTTGAGCCCTTCCTTGGCCAGCACCGGCTTCACGACTTCCAGGATTTCCGCATGGGGAACCGCCGTGGCGGCCACCGTCAGGACATGGGGGTCGGCGGGCGCGGCCGACTTGCCGCAACCGGCAAGCAGCAGGGAGGCGAAGGCGGCAAGGAGCAAGCGTCGCTGCATGGGAATTCCTATTTGCGGGTAAAGTGCCGGACGAGACGGTCGCCCGCGGCCTGAAGGAACTGGACGAGGACGAGCAGCAGCACGACCGTCACCAGCATGACGTCGGTCTGGAAGCGCTGGTAGCCGAAGCGGATGGCGAGGTCGCCCAGTCCGCCCGCGCCGACCGCACCGGCCATGGCGGTGAAGGAAATCAGGGAGATCGCGGTCACGGTCGCCCCGGCAATGATCCCCGGCAGGGCTTCGGGCAGCAGCGCGCGGAATACGAGGTCCCGCGTCGTGGCGCCCATGGCCTGCACGGCTTCCACCGTATTGCGGTCCACCTCGCGCAGCGCGGTTTCGACAAGGCGCGCGAAGAACGGCGCGGCGCCCACCACCAGCGGCGGGATCGCCCCCGCAACGCCCAGCGAGGTGCCCATCAGCAGGACCGTCAGCGGGATCATCACGATCAGCAGGATGATGAAGGGCACCGAACGCAGCAGGTTCACCCCGAACGCCAGTGCGCCATGGCCCAGACGGTTCTCCCAGGCCTGACCCGGCCCGGTGAGGAACAGCACGACGCCCAGCGGCAGGCCCAGCAGCACGGTGAGCGCCATCGATCCGCCGAGCATGGTCAGGGTATCGAGGCAGGCCTGGGCGATCTCCGCCCAATCGACATTTGCGAAAAAGCTGTTCATTCGACGTCGCCCTTTTCGCGCAGCGCCGCGATGGCGCGGTCGGTGTCGCCGCCCAGCAGGCCCAGCGTCAATCGTCCGAAGCTGGTGTCCTTGAGCCGGCCGATGCGGCCGTCCAGAATGATGAAGTCGGTGCCGGTATCCCGCGCGATGCGCGTCAGCACCGGGTCGAGCACGGCGCCGCCGTGAAGGGTCAGCCGTACGACGGGACCGTCGAAGCCGATCGGCTCGGCCTGTTCGCCGGACTCGTCGATCAAGGCGCGGGTCTCGCTGGCCTGTGGGCGGAGGAACACGTCGGCGACCGTCCCCGTCTCGACCGCGCGTCCGGCATGGAGCACGACCACCCGGTCGCAGACCTGACGCACCACGTCCATCTCGTGGGTGATGAACACGATCGTCAGGCCCAGTTCGCGGTTGAGATCGGCGATCAGGGTCAGGATCGAGCGCGTGGTCTCCGGATCGAGCGCGCTCGTCGCCTCGTCGCAGAGCAGGATCTCGGGATCGGTGGCGAGGGCGCGGGCGATGCCCACGCGCTGCTTCTGGCCGCCGGAAAGCTGGGCCGGATACTTGCCGCCATGATCGGAAAGGCCCACCCGCGCCAGCAGCCCCGGAACTTTCGCGGCGATCTCCGCCTTGGAGGCTCCGGCGATGCGCAGCGGCAGGGCGACGTTATCGAACACCTTGCGCGAGGAGAGCAGCCCGAAGTTCTGGAAGATCATGCCCACGCGCCGCCGCAGGGCGCGCAGCCCGGCAGGGTCCAACGCGGCGACATCGGTGCCGTCGATCAGGACACGCCCGGAAGTCGGCCGCTCCAGCCCGTTCAGCAGGCGGACCAGCGTGGACTTGCCCGCCCCGGAACGGCCGATGATGCCGAACACTTCGCCCCGCGCGATCTCCAGATCGACACCGGCGAGCGCCGCATGGGTGCCGCCGAACGCCTTGTGCACGCCTTCTAGGCGGATCATGCGCCGATCACCGGGCAAGATTGAGGGAACTGGACCAAAACGCGCATTATCTCCGAACCGGCAGCAACTTGGGAAAAATGGGGCAATAGCGAAGCACGGCCCGGGCATCCAGTGCCGGGCGGGCGCCTTCCGATTCAAATTTTCTCATAGGTGGCAAAGACCCGGTTAGCAGCTTCCCGAAAACTCGACCCCTAGAAACTCGACCACTGCAGAATCGTCGTCACCAGGGCCTCCACCACCGGGTTCGATCCGCTCGGCCCGATCACCACGAAGCGGATACGGGGCAATTCCGGCAATCCGCTCCGGGTCGGCTGCACGACGAGACCGGGCGGCAGCAGCCGCGCCGAATGGGGCAGCAGGCCGATCCCCGCGCGTGCCGCCGCGCTCAGGCCGGTCAGCCCGGCACTGGTGAAGGCCACTCGCCATGTCCGCCCTGCCCGCTCCAGCGCCTCGATGGCGCGGGTGCGGGTGACGCTGGGCGGCGGATAGAGCAGAAGCGGCAGCGGCGCCTCAGGATCGATGCGGAACTCGGGGTGGGCCGACCAGACGATCGGCTCCTCCCAGGCGACCGTGCCGCGCCGGTCTCCCTCCCTCTGCTTGACGAAGATCAGATCGAGCAGGCCCGCGTCGAACGCCTCGTAGAGATTCTCGCTGAGGCCCGCGCGCAGTTCGAGATCGACGTCCGGATGGCGGCGCGCGAAGGCCGCCAGCACGTCCGGCAGGGCCGAGAGCACGAAATCCTCGCAGGCGCCGAGCCGTAACCGCCCGCGCAGCGGCACCGCCGAGAGATAGGTTTGCAGGCGCGCATGGCCGTCGAGGATCGAGCGGGCATGCGCCAGCAGCGCCTCGCCGTCCGCTGTCAGGGCCATGCGGTGGGTGCTGCGATCGATGCAGCGCCTGCCGATGCGCTGTTCGAGACGCTGGATCTGTTGGCTGACGGTCGACTGGCGCACCCCCAGAACCCGCGCCGCGCCGGTAAAGCTGCCGGCATCGGCGACGGCGACAAAAGTCTGGAGAAGATCGACGGGAACGAGGTCCATGGTCATCACATTACATGATGACTGTTATCCATGCCATCGCAATTGCGCATGTCACCGGCCAATTCTACTTCGGGCCTGCATAGAGAAGGCCCTGCCATGACGACACCTTTCCGCTCCGCTGCCGACCTGATCGCGCGTATCCCCGTCGACCGCTTCCTGGTCCTGTTGGTCGCCACCGTAGCGCTCGCGGCCTGGCTTCCGGCCGAGGGTGTCGGCGCCGTTCTCGCCGACAAGGCCGTGGTCGGCGCCGTCGCCGCGCTGTTCTTCCTCTACGGCGCGCGGCTCGCGCCCGAGGCGATCTGGAACGGGCTTTCGAACTGGCGGCTCCAGGCGCTGGTCTTCGCCAGCACTTACGTGCTATTTCCGCTGATCGGGATCGCCGTGTCCTTCGCGGTGCGCGGCCACCTGCCGCAGGATGTCGTCACGGGACTGCTGTTCCTCTGCCTGCTCCCATCGACCGTACAGTCCTCGATCGCCTTCACCTCGATCGCGCGAGGCAACGTACCGGCGGCGCTGTGCAGCGCCTCGCTGTCCAACATGCTCGGCGTGGTGCTGACGCCGATCCTGGTATCGCAGCTCCTGCCCGCCGCGACCGGCGGCTTCTCGCTGAAGGCGCTGGAGGACATCGCCCTGCAGATCCTGCTGCCCTTCGTTGCCGGGCAGGTCGTGCGTCCATGGATCGCGGACTGGCTGAAGCGCCATCCCGTGCTGACCTCGGTGGTCGATCGCGGTTCGGTGCTGGTGGTGGTCTATGCCGCGTTCAGCGCGGGCATGGTCGCCGGAATCTGGCAGCAGATGTCGGTTCCGGGACTGGCGGCGATCCTCGGCATCTCGCTGGCAGTGCTGGCGCTGGTCATCCTGGCGACGACGCTGGCGAGCCGTGCCCTGTCCTTCCCGATCGAGGACGAGATCGCCGTGGTCTTCTGCGGCTCGAAGAAGAGCATGGCAGGCGGCATCCCGATGGCGACGATCCTGTTCCCAGGCCATGCCGTGGGGCTGATCGTCCTGCCGCTGATGCTGTTCCATCAGGCCCAGCTGTTCGTCTGCGCGACGATGGCCCGCCGCTATGCGCGCCGGGACGCAGAAGCTGCGCTGCGCGAACTGCCCGCCTAGAGCAGGTTTCAATCTGACTGCGTCAGCCCGACTGCTCTAGGTTCTTGGTTTACCGCATTTTCCGAGTCATCAGGTGATACCACCTGATTAGAAAATGCTCTAAATCCCCAGCCGCTTGCGATACAGCCCCACCAGCGCCAGCGCGGTCACGGCCACGATCGCGCCGAGGATCATGTCGCTCAGGTAATGCGTACCCTCGACCGGCGTGGACAGCAGCATCAACGCATTGAGCGTCAGAAGCGGCCAACGCAGCGACGGCACCCGCCAGGCGGCGACAATGTAGAGCACCGCCGCCGCCGTATGGAAGCTCGGCGCCGAGACCAGCCCGCGCAGTTGCCCCAGGTCCACCACATGCACCGAATGGGCGCGCAGGGCCGGGATCAGGCCCGGCTGCCACAGTTCGCTCTCGGGCATGTAGGTGATCGGTCCGTGCCACAGGTACGAGAACGGCCCGACGGCGGGCATCAGGCTGAACAGGCAGAGGGTGATGAAGGCCGCCAGCCAGAACGTCGCCAGGAAGTGATAGGCGCGGTCGTGGCGCCCCGTCCACGCCGCCACCCCCAGCAATAGCGCGGGCGTGACGTAGATGCTGCGGTAGACTGCCGTTCCCAACACCTGAAGCACGGGATGGGCGGCGACGCACCTGTACCAGCCGATCCAGTCGAAGCCGAGCGCAAGGTCGATCCGGTGCAACTTCGCATCGGCATAGCCATGGGTCAGGCCCGAGACCGGATAGCTCGCCGTCGCCCCCATCAGCGAGATCAGCACGAACAGCGCGGCATACTCGCTGAAACGCGCCAACGGCGCGGCATGACGCCAATTGCTCCGCGGCAGGGCGAAGCGCACTCCCAGCGCCAGCAGACCGGCGACGAAGAACGGCAGGTTGCTCGCCCGCCAGGGATCGATGCGCAGTTCCGCAAGATGCATGAACGCATAAAGGGCCGCCAGACTGGCCGCCATGGCAAGGAACAGATGGCGCCGCAGCAGCGACCAGCCCTCGCCCGGAAACGACGCCACGGCAGCGGCCGTCGCGGCAGCGGACGTTGCGACATCCGCCGCCGGGACAACGGCAGAACCCGGCGCGACCGCTCCATGCGGGATCGCAGCCGAGGAAGAGGGAACGGACCACGACCGCTGTGTCATTGTCATTTCATACTATCCAGGCAGACTATACGCGCGGATCACCCGGCGCGGCGACCAACCCCAATTTCGATTAAGCGCCCATGAACCATGGCTTGGGGAAATGCGACATCTTTGCGTGACCCGTGCCGCCCGTTAGCCAATGGGCTCACCGCAAGACCGTTTGCCGAAACACCGGTCATCGAACGGCCCCTTGCGATTCAGCGAGGTCGAAACCACGTTGCTGCCGTCAACGAGGTAGATCATCCCCATGAAGAAAATCGGTTTCCTGTCCTTCGGGCACTGGTCCCCATCGCCCGCTTCGGGCGCCCGCTCGGCCGCCGACGTGCTGCTCCAGTCTATCGACCTTGCGGTCGCCGCGGAGGAACTCGGCGCGGACGGCGCCTATTTCCGCGTGCACCATTTCGCGCAGCAGCTTGCCTCGCCCTTTCCGCTGCTGGCGGCGGTCGGCGCGAAGACCCGCCGCATCGAGATCGGCACCGGCGTCATCGACATGCGTTACGAAAATCCGTTCTACATGGCGGAAGATGCCGGTGCAGCCGATCTCATCAGCCAGGGCCGCCTGCAACTCGGCATCAGTCGCGGTTCGCCGGAGCAGGTGATCGACGGATGGCGCTACTTCGGTTTCGCCCCCGCAGAGGGTGAAACCGACGCGGACATGGGGCGCCGCCATGCCGAAGTCTTCCTGGAACTGCTCAAGGGACAGGGCTTTGCCCAGCCGAACCCCAGCCCGATGTTCCCCAATCCGCCCGGCCTGCTCCGCCTGGAGCCGCATTCGGAAGGGCTGCGCGAGCGGATCTGGTGGGGGTCGGGCGCCGATGCCACCGCCGTCTGGGCGGCGAAGATGGGCATGAATCTCCAGAGTTCCACCCTCAAGGCCGACGAGAGCGGCGAGCCTTTCCATGTCCAGCAGGCCCGGCAGATCCGCGCCTATCGCGAGGCCTGGAAAGAAGCCGGTCATGCCCGCGAGCCGCGCGTTTCGGTGTCCCGCTCGATCTTCGCCCTGATGAACGATCAGGACCGCGCCTATTTCGGCCGCGGTGACAGCAGCGATCAGGTCGGGATCATCGACAACATGCGCGCCGTGTTCGGGCGCTCCTATGCAGCGGAACCCGATCGCCTGATCGAGCAGCTCCGCGCGGACGAGGCGATCGCCGAAGCCGATACGCTGCTGCTCACCGTGCCGAACCAGCTCGGGGTCGCCTATAACGCCCACGTTCTGGAAGCGATCCTCACCCATGTCGCTCCGGCCCTGGGCTGGCGCTGAGATCGTTGCTCCGAAACGATCGAATTACCGGTAAGTGCAGGAAAACATGCCATATTCCATCAGGTAGCGGGCAGCGATCATGACCGCGCATGTTTCCCTCGGGAAACGTTTGCATGTTTTTGACGATCTGCCGCAAAATTATCTCGCATGGACGTCAGACCCCCCGAAAGGGGGGCTTGCCGCCTATGTTCACTATACGCCATTTGCTGCCTTGCCCGGCAGGAGAAACCGCAATTCACCCCCCCGAGACAGCGGCCAGCGAATGTGCAGGTAAAGGAAAGGTCCTGATCGTCGACGACGATCCGGGCGTGCGTGACGCACTGTGCTCGCTGCTGCGGGTGGAAGGCCATGCGGTCACCTGCTTCGCCTCTGCCGGCGCCCTGCTCGATTCGACGCTTCCCGATACCGCGTGCTGCATCGTTGCGGACATGAGGATGCCCGGAATCAACGGGCTGGAATTGCTGGAACGCCTGAAGCAGCGCGGCGAGCCGGTTCCCGTAATCTTCCTGACCGGTTATGCCGACGTTCCACTTTCGGTCCGCGCGATGAAGGCGGGTGCCGTCGACTTCCTCTCCAAGCCCTGCAACGAGGACGACCTGCTGGGCGCGGTGGACCAGGCGCTGGAACGGGACCATGCCCGCCGCACCGCTGCGCGGCAGCGACAGGCGGTGGGGCAGCGCTTCGACACGCTAACCCCGCGCGAACGGCAGGTCATGGCCTGTGTGGTGCGGGGGCTGATGAACAAGCAGATCGCTTGGGAACTGGAGATCAGCGAGATCACGGTGAAGCTCCACCGCTCCAGCCTGATGCGCAAGATGCAGCTGCGCTCGGTGCCCGATCTCGTCCGCGCCTCGCAGGCGCTGGACCCGGCGGTGGCGTAAGAAGGCTTACTTCGCTCCCAGCTTCTGAAGGCGCCGGGGCAGTTCTGCCGCCACCTTGCGCTGCTGATGCGGCTGCGCTTTCTTCCAAGAGCGGCATTCCGGCTTGGTCCTGCCGCAACCCCGGCACCAGCCGGTCTTGCCGTCGAACACGCAGAGTTCGATGCAGGGGGACTTCATGCCGGGTGCATCTCCACGGTCAGGTGGCCCAGTTCGTGGACCGGTCGCAGGCGCTGGCGGATCGTCTCGCCCGAAAGGCCCGGCGCGGCGACCACGCTGACGATCCCGGCATGGACTTCCGGCCCGACGCGCCAGACGTGAAGGTCGGTAATCCGCGCATCCCCCGGCCCTTCCACCAATTCGCGCATTTCCCCGGCGACATGTTCGTCGGCGGTATCGAGCAGGATCGCCGCCGTGTCGCGCAGCAGGCTCCACGACCAGCGCGCGATTACCACGGCGCCGACAATCCCCATCGCCGCATCCATCCAGACCCAGCCGAGATAGCGCCCGGCCAGCAGCGCGGCGATGGCAAGCACCGAAGTCAGGGCATCGGCCAGAACATGGACGTAGGCGGAACGCAGGTTGTTGTCGTGCCCATGCCCATGGCCGTGATGATGGCCGCCATGATGATCGTGGTCATGATGGTGGTGATGACCATGCGCGTGCCCGCCGCCAAGCAGGAAGGCGCTGGCGATATTCACCAGCAGGCCGACCACCGCGATCCAGGTGGCAGTGCCGAAAGCGACGGTCGTGGGTTCCAGCAACCGCAGCACCGATTCCGCGCCGATGCCGATGGCGACGATCCCCAGCACCAAAGCCGAGGCGAAACCGGCCAGATCGCCGACTTTGCCGGTGCCGAAGCTGAAGCGCGGGTTGCTGGCATGGCGCCGCGCGAAAGCATAGGCCCCGGCAGCCACCGAAAGCGCCCCGGCATGGGTCGCCATGTGGAACCCGTCGGCCAGCAGCGCCATCGAGCCGGTCCAGTATCCGGCAACGATTTCGCCCACCATCATGGCCGCCGTCAACGCCACGACCCAGAGCGTGCGGCGCGCGTTCTCGTCATGGGCGGCGCCGAGGAATACGTGATCGTGCGTATGTCCCGCCGGATCGATGGTCATTTCAGTCCGTCCTATTTCGCATAGCGGCGGATTACCGCCAGCAGTTCCTCGGCCCCCGCGGCCCGCTCCGCGTCGGTCAGGCCCGGACGCGAGACATGCGCTTCGAGATGGTCGGCGATGATCTCGTCCATGAGCCCGTTCACGGCGCCGCGCACGGCCGCGACCCGGTGGAGCACCGTCGCGCAGGAGGCGTCCCCGGTGAGTTCGCGTTCTACCGCTGCGACCTGACCGGCAATCCGGCGCACCCGCGCGATGAGGCTGTCCTTCGATTCGTGGAGATGTGACATACCCATACCCCCTACCCCTATTTTCCAGAGCGTCAAGCATCGCCCTCCAGCGCCCGAATGCAGAAATCCCGATCGGCGGCGCTTGAATGGCTGATTATCCTGCCGAAATAGGCTGCCTGAACCTGGAGGCCGCATTTCGGATGCCCGCGAAAAATCCCTATTACCAAGGCCCCGTCACCGACCATTTCGACGGGGTGCGCTTCCACAACCTGCACGGCGAACCGGAAACCGACCGCTCCCTCGGCGAGGTCCTCAAGTGGCGGCGCAGCGCGCCCGACAACCCCTGGCCCAAAGCCACGCCGGTCACCCCGGTGGTGCCGGACGCGCGGGTAGAGGGCCTGCGCGTCACCATGGTCGGCCACGCCACGCTGTTGATCCAGGTCGGCGGCTGCAACCTGCTGACCGACCCGGTCTGGTCCGACCGCGCCAGTCCCGTAAACTTCGCCGGGCCGAAACGCGTGAACCTGCCCGGCATCGCGCTGGAAGACCTGCCACCGATCGACGCGATCCTGCTCTCGCACAACCACTACGATCACCTCGACATCGGCACCCTGAAGGCGCTCCACGCCCGCCACCGTCCGCTGATCGTCACCCCGCTCGGCAACGACGCCATCGTCCGCCGACGGATTCCCGATGCACGGATCGCCACCGGCGACTGGGGCGATGCGATTGCCGTGAACCCTGCGGTGAAAGCCCATGTCGTCCCCGCCCTGCACTGGTCCTCGCGCGGGCCGAGGGACCGGCGCATGGCGCTGTGGTGCGGCTTCATGATCGAGGCAGCCGGGAAGCTGGTCTATTTCGCAGGCGACACCGGCTACGGCACCGGCGCGATCTTCCGCCGCCTGCGCGCCGAGTTCGGCCCCGTGGACGTGGCGATCCTGCCGATCGGCGCCTACGATCCCCGCTGGTTCATGGCCGCCCAGCATACCGACCCCGAGGAGGCGATCCGCATCATGCTCGACCTCGACGCCCGCGCCGCGCTCGGCATGCACTGGGGCACTTTCAAGCTGACCGACGAACCCTGGCAGGACCCCGCCTATCGCCTCCAGGCCGGTCTGCTCGCCCAAGGCATCGATCCGCAGCGCTTTGCCGCCTTGCTGCCCGCGCAGATCGCCGAATTTTGAGGAAATCCGCCCTGCCGCCCTGTGTCGACGTTCATACGCGGGTGCTCGTACTCGGCAGCCTGCCGGGGGAGCGCTCGCTCGCCGCGCAGGAATATTACGCCCATCCCTCCAATGCCTTCTGGTGGCTGATCGGAGAAGTCCTCGGCGAAAGCGGCCTGCCGCAGCAGCCTTACGAGGAGCGCCTGCCCCGTCTGTTGGAGCATGGTCTGGGCCTCTGGGACGTGATCGAGAGCGCCAGCCGGAAGGGCAGCCTAGACACCGCGATCCGCGACGCAGAGCACCGCGACCTCACTCTCTTCGCACGAAGCCTTCCGAACCTCCGCGTCATCGCCTTCAACGGCAAGAGCGCAGCCGAGCGCGGTCGCAGGCAGCTTGGCGGCTCAAATCCGGCAGGAGAGCTGCCATGGGCCCTCCTCGACCTGCCTTCTTCCAGCGCCGCCCATGCCAGTCTGAGCCGGGTGGACAAACTGTCCATCTGGAAGCGGTTGCAAGCCTATCTGGCATAACTACCTTCGGGAACGACCACGACAAAGGACTCAAAGATGACCCTGACCGGACGCGAGATGCGCACGCATATCGACAAGGACGGAACGCTGACGCTCTCGTTGGAAGAGGTCACGCTCGGCGAGCCGGGCGACGATGAGATCATCGTGCGGGTGGAAGCGGCCCCCATCAACCCCAGCGACCTCGGCCTTCTCCTCGGCCCGGCCGATCTCGCCACGCTTGCGGCGTCGGACGACGGCGCCTTGCGCTTCCAGGTCCCCGAAAGCCGGCTGCCGAGCATGAGCGGGCGGATCGGCCAGTCGCTGCCGATCGGCAACGAAGGCGCGGGCACGGTGATCGCAGCGGGCAGCAACGCCAAGGCGCTGGAAGGCAAGCGCGTCGGCATGATCGGCGGCGGCATGTACGCCGACTACCGCAGGATCGCGGCGAAAGACGTCGTGCCGCTCCCCGAAGGCGCCAGCGCTGCCGACGGCGCCGCGATGTTCGTGAATCCGCTGACCGCCCTCGGCTTCGTCGAGACGGCCCGCCGGGAAGGCCACAAGGCCATCGTCCATACCGCCGCCGCCTCCAACCTCGGACAGATGCTCCAGAAGGTCTGCCTCGCGGACGGCATTCCGCTCGTCAACGTGGTGCGCTCGCCGGAGCAGGCATGGATCCTGCGCGACATCGGCGCACAGCATGTCGTCAACAGCCGCGACGAGGACTTCATCGAACAGCTCACCGCCGCGATCCGGGAAACCGGCGCGACGATCGCCTTCGACGCCATCGGCGGCGGCACGCTGGGCAGCGACATCCTGCGCGCGATGGAACGCGCCGCGGTCGAAAGTTCCAGCAGCTACAGCCGCTACGGCTCGGACACCTTCAAGCAGCTCTACATCTACGGCGCGCTCGATCTGGCGCCGACCACGCTCAACCGCATGACCTTCGGCTTCCAGTGGGCGGTCGGCGGCTGGCTGCTCTTCCCGTTCCTGCAGAAGGCCGGGCCGGAAGTGATGGCTCGCTTCCGCACGCGGGTGCTGGACGAACTCACGACCACTTTCGCCATGCGATACACCGAAGTCGTCGGCCTGGCCCAGGCCCTGCAACCCGATATCCTGCGCCGGTACGAGCGCAAGGCTACCGGCGAGAAGTTCCTGATCGATCCCCGGCTGGGATAAGCGCGGCAACCAGGGGGCGGGGGCTGGACATCCGCCGGGTCAGGATCGAAGACGGCTGTCATGAAATTCAGCCGTTCCGACCTGGCGGACTTCGCCTATTTCCTGGCCATCGCCCGCAATCGCAGCTTTCGCCGCGCCAGCCTTGAACTGGGGATCAGTGCCTCCGCGCTTAGCCATGCCCTGAAGGGACTGGAAGACCGGCACGGCGTGCGCCTGCTCAACCGGACCAACCGCAGCGTCACCCTCACCACGGCGGGCGAAGCCTTCCGTGACGCCATCTCCGAGCACTTCGACGCCATCGACCATGCCGCCGAAGTGCTCAACCGCTTCCGCGACGCGCCGGCCGGGCGCATCCGCCTCAACGTGCCCGAAGACGCCGCTGAACAGATCCTCGCCCCGGTGCTGCCGACCTTCGTCGAGCGCTATCCCGACATCGAGATCGACCTCTCGATCGACAACCGCATGGTGGACGTGATCGAGCAGGGTTTCGACGCCGGCATCCGCTATGGCGGCACCGTGCCCGAGAACATGATCGTCCAGCGGCTTTCCCCGCCGCTGCGCTGGGTCGTGGCCGGCTCGCCCGCCTATTTCGAGCGCTTCGGCGTACCGCAAGTGCCACAGGACCTGATGCGCCATCGTTGCATGAAAATCAGGCTCGGCAACGACCGTATCTACCACTGGGAGTTCGAGAAAGGCGAGGAATCCGAAGTCATCGCGGTGCCGGGGCCGATCACCATAGGCAACTCGCAGATCGGCCTGCACATGGCCCGCAGCGGCGCCGCCCTGATCTATGCGACGGAACCGACGATCGCGCAGGACGTGGCATCCGGAAGGCTGCGCGTGGTGCTGGACGAGTGGGGATCGATGGGCGGCGCCTTCCACGTCTACTATTCCAGCCGCCGCCAGCTTCCCTCGGGCCTGCGCCTGCTGATCGACCTCATCCGCGAGATGCGCCCCCTGGGTTTCTGATATCTGCAATGATGAATTTCATTCATCACCCTATTCGACGCGCGCGGGGATGATCTCCATTCCCTTGCCGCCTATCTGGGGCTGCGTGGCGGTTCCTGCCGTCTCCTCCCTCTCTCCCCGATCAAGGAACAAGCAACGATGACGAAAGCATATGGTGCCGTCACCGAGAAGACGCCGCTCGTGGCGCTGGACATCGAACGCCGCGCGCCCGGCGCGCACGACGTCGCGATCGACATCGCCTATTGCGGCGTCTGCCATTCCGACCTTCACCAGGCGCGCGGCGAATGGGCCGGCACGCTCTACCCCTGCGTTCCGGGCCACGAGATCGTCGGCACCGTCAGCGCCGTCGGCAGCGAAGTCTCCGCCTTCAAGGTCGGCGACACGGTCGGCGTCGGCTGCATGGTCGACAGCTGCCAGCACTGCTCCTCCTGCGACGAAGGTCTGGAACAGTATTGCGAGAACGGTTTCACCGGCACGTACAACGGCCAGACCGCCGATGCCCCCGGCCACACGCTGGGCGGCTATTCGCAGAGCATCGTCGTCAGCGACAAATTCGTGCTGAAGATCAGCCACCCCGCCGAACAGCTCGCCGCCGTGGCGCCGCTGCTCTGCGCGGGCATCACCACCTGGTCGCCGCTGCGCCATTGGAACGTAGGCCCGGGCAAGAAGGTCGGCATCGTCGGCATCGGCGGTCTCGGCCATATGGGCGTGAAGCTCGCCCATGCCCTCGGCGCCCATGTCGTGGCTTTCACCACGTCCGAGAGCAAGCGCGAAGCCGCGCTGGAACTCGGCGCCGATGAAGTCGTCGTCTCGCGCAATGCGGACGAGATGGCCGCCCACGCGAACAGCTTCGACTTCATCCTCAACACCGTCGCCGCCAGCCACGACCTCGACGCCTTCACCGCGCTGCTCAAGCGCGACGGCACGATGACGCTGGTGGGCGTTCCCGAGCATGCGCACCCCTCGCCGAACGTCGCGGCACTGATCTTCCGCCGCCGCGCGATCGCCGGCTCGCTAATCGGCGGCATCGCCGAAACGCAGGAAATGCTGGACTTCTGCGCGGAGAAGGGCGTCGTCTCCGATATCGAGATGATCGACATCAAGGATATCAACGAGGCCTACGACCGCATGGTCAAGAGCGACGTGAAGTACCGCTTCGTGATCGACAACGCCACGCTGGCGAACTGATCGGTTCCCTGGACGGCCCCGGCGCGCTTCGCGTCGGGGCCGTCCCTCGGTTGGCGCTTGACGGCGCGGCCTGTCGGTGTTGAATCGGCCCTGTGACCGATAGCCCGACCGATAGCCCCCAAGATTCCAAGACCGAAGCCAAGGCGAAAGCCGAGGCCCGCGCCGACGAAGCCGCCGCGATCCGGCGCCGCTGGATCACCCTCGGCGAAGTGCTGACGGTGATTGCCGTCACGATTTCCGGCCTGACGCTCTGGAACAACTGGAGCCAGCGCAGCGAGACCGAAGCCTCCAAGAGCGCCGATGCCCGCCGTGCCTCGACACGGGCGGCGATGCTCGTGCTCACGGCATCCGGCTCCGGCGACGATCTCGTCCTGAAGCCCGCCTCCGCCGACCAGTCCGTCCAGAGCCAGCGCGTGACTTTCCCGAGCGCGCTCGCCCTGTCGCCCGCCGAAACCACCGGCGAACCCCGAATCGAAGCCGCGTGGTTCGAACGCGCGCTGAAGAAGGCCCGCAAGGAAGCGAGGCTGCCCGACGATAGCCGCGGCGACGAACGCCTGCCGGTGCTCGTCACCACCCGCTTCCTGGTCGACGGCGCCTCGCACGAGGACTTGGCGGTCTACGACATCGGCTACAGCATCTCGGGCCACTGGCTGGGCGGCCACAGCATCACCCTGCGCGGCGTATCGCTGGTTTCGCATGTCCGCGAGCACGGCGCACAGGCCGCACTCGATGCCCGTTGGAACAAGTTGCTCCCGGCGAAACCCGCTTCCGACAAGTAATCGACGATTTCACCGCCGGGTGATTCCACCCGGCTTGAAAATGCGTGTCGGTTTTATCGCATTTTCCGAGTCACCGGGTAATTCCACCCGGCTTGAAAATGCTCTAGCGCGCCCCCCATGCAAAGACCTTGGCGCACCATCCTGTTCCTCTGGCTCGTTGGGGTGCTTGCCGCCGCGCAGCTGGCGAAATTCTCCACGATCGCACCGCTGCTGCGCGCCCGCTTCGCACTGACCCTGCCTGAAACCGGCCTGCTGATCTCGTTGCTCGAAGTGGGCGGCGCGACGCTGGGGTTCGTGGCGGGGCTGACATTGGGCTGGATCAGTTTCCGCCGGTCGCTGATCGGCGGCATGGCGATATTGGCCGCGATGAGTCTGCTGGAAGCCGTGACGACCGATCCCACCCTGCTGTTCGTCGCACGGGCGGCAGAAGGTATCGGCTATCTGCTCGTCGTCATTGCCGCGCCCACCGCGATCGCCGCCGTCGCCGACGATCGCAGCCGTCCCCGCGCGCTGGCCTTGTGGAGCACCTTCGTTCCCGTTGGCATCGCGATCGGCAGCGCCGTGACCGGAAGCGGCGCGGCATTTCTGGGTCTCGGAGGCATCCTGATGCTCTGGGCCGTCCTGCTGTCCCTGGCCATCGCGCCCGCCTCGCGTCTCCATCTCGGCCATGGCGGCACGCGGCAGATCGTCCTGCCCGCCCCAGCCGCCTGGATCTCGACTTTCGCCTTCGGAATTTACACCTTGTTCCTCTGTGCGCTGACCATGCTCCTGCCCAGCTTCCTGACCGAAATCCACGGCGCGACGCTGGGCGAGGCCGGACTTGTCGCATCGCTGGCCTCGCTCTCCGCCCTGCCCGCTTCGGGGCTGGCCGTCCTCCTGATCCGAAACGGCAGCCTTGAAGCCCGGCGGCTCCTCCTCATCGCCGCTCCCGCACTGGCGGTGACCGCTTTGCTGGTCCCGCCTGCCTTCGCCGCCTCGACCGGGCTTGCCGCAACGAGCGCGGTCGTGGTTGCCGCCGTACTCGTCAGCGGCCTCGTCCCGCCGCTGATGTTCGCCCGGCTGCCGGTCCTCGCCGGTGCGGCAAGTCCACACGATCCGCGCATCGCGACAGCCAACGGCCTGCTGACCCAGTTCGGTGCCGGAGGCGCGCTGCTCGGCCCGCCGCTGGGCGGCCTGATTGTCGAAGGCTGGGGTTGGACGGCACTCGGCGGCGCAATCGCCTTGCTGGCACTGCTGATGCTCGCATTGCTCGGCTTCGCGGAAGGGGCAGCGAAAAGTTGGCCACCGAAATAGGCCGTGCACATATTGTTTCGGTTTGGCATCGGAACTGCCGGTCACCCGCTCTATTCGGCCATGCCACTGTAGATAAATCAAGAAAAACTGGCACAAAAGTATTGCACCGTGAGGATTACGGTGTTTGTTATCTGTTCGGGTAGGCACTCAAAAACAGGCGGGTAACACATCGATATGCCACAAGAAGCGCTTCTGGAACTCACCACCGATATCGTTACGGCTCATGTCGGCAACAATGCCGTCTCGACGGAACAGCTCCCGCAACTGATCGCTTCGGTATATGCCTCGCTCGCAGGCCTGGGCGAGGCGCCGGAGGTCATCGAAGAGCAGATTTCACCTGCCGTTTCGATCCGTTCTTCGGTCAAGCCGGATGCCATTACTTGCCTGGAATGCGGCACCAAGCTGAAATCGCTGAAACGCCATCTTCTGACCACGCATGGCCTTACTCCGGAAGACTATCGCGCACGCTGGAACCTGAAGCCGGACTATCCGATGGTCTGCAGCGACTATGCCGCCAAGCGCCAGGCCCTTGCCATGGAAATCGGTCTCGGCAAGAAGGGCGGCCGCAAGCCGAAGGCCGCGCCTCAAGCAGAAGTCGCAGCCGAGAAGCCCAAGCCAAAGGGGCGCCGCAAGCTCGGCATCGCGGCCAACTGATTTCATCGCTAACGGCAAGTCATCGCCAGTAAAAAGGGGCGTTTCCGCACTTAGCGGAAACGCCCCTTTTTACGCCTGCCGGATTTCTCAGAACAGACCGTCGTCGAAGTCGTCATCATCGAAGTCGAACGGGTCGGAACTCGGCGCGGCTTCGGCGCCGGGCTGGAATGCGCGATGCACTTCGCGTTCGCGCGCCATCGTATAGCGCGCCGCGACCGATCCCAGCAAAGCGCCGAAGGCAGCTTCGCCCGCTTCCGGAATTTCCTCAGCCTCGCGGCCGAGGCCGGAAAGCCGTTCGGCAATCGCCGCCAGCGGACCGCCCACATCGTCCTCGCAGTCGATCGCGCCGGTGGTCTCTTCCAGGATCGCAGTTACGGAAACCGCGCCTTCGTCGAGGTCCGACAGGCCGGAACGCATGCGTTCGCCGCCCTCGCGGATGCAGCCCAGCGATTCCGTCAGCGCCGCGCCGGCATCGGCGGGAGCGTCCTCCTCCGAACCGCGAATGACGGCGGCGGCGGCGGTCAGCCCGTCGAATGACTGGGCAATGCCCGAAGCGATCGTTGCCAGAGTGGCTGCGAAACCGCGAATTTCGGACGCGACCACGGCCAGCCCGCGCCCTTCGGGACCCATGCGATAACAGCGCAGGTCGGTGTTCCAGGCCATTTGCTGCACGTCGCTGGTGATGCGGTGAACCGTCGCCAGTCGCTGCGTCAGATTTTCGGCGGTCGTCGAAGCAAGCCCGCTCAGGCGGTTCGAGCGTGCATCGGCCTCCCGCAAGCGTTCGGTGACGCTCGCCACGTCAGCCACGCTCCGCTCCAGCCGGTGGAGGAACACGCCGTCCCCCTCCCCGTCCCCGCCTTCCCGCAATTCGAGCAGGCTGGCCGCACTCGGGCCGATGCCGCGCAAGCTGCCCGTGAGCAACCGCGATTCCCGCTGGAACGTCTCCAGGGTGTCCGCCGCCTGCGCCGAAATCAGCGCCACGGCATGGTCTGCGATTACCGCCGCGACATCCGCCGAAAGGTCGCCGGGAGCGGCAATGAAGGCCTCGATATCGACCAGTCCGTCGGCCAGATGCTCCAGGCGCTGCCGCGTACTGTCGCCGACCTGGAGCGCGCCGAGCGCGGTGCCGACTTGTGCGCGGATATGGCGAGCGACTTCGGCGATCCGCAAGGCGCGCTCGGCCAGATCGATCTGGTGCCGCTGCAAGGCCACCGCATCGTCAGACAGCTTGCGCGGGATATGCGGGATCACCAGAGCGCATTCCCCGGCGAGTTGGCGCTCAACCTCGAACATGGCGGGCACGGCTTCGGCCAGCCAGGCGATCTCGCGCGAGAGGCCCTCCATTTCGGTTTCGCCGAGGTCCAGCTTGACGAACATAGTATCGGCAAAGCCGGAGAAGTCGCCCGACCCGGCCGCCGCCACCTTGATGTTGAGGCCGCAGATCCGCAGGAAGCTGAGCGTGCGGTTGACTTGGTCGATCTGGTGCGAAAGCGCCCCACTGGCCTGCTCGATCGAGACGAGCGCGGCTTTGCGCGTCGCCTGGATCTCGGGCAACTGCATCAGCCGGTCGGCCGTGCCGCGCATATTGCCCACGGCGGCATCGGCGGCGTCGCGCTCGAAGGCGTTGGTCACGTTCTCGAGCGCCCCGATCAGGCCCTCGACGATCTCGTAGGCCCGCGCCAGCGCCGTGCCCGCCGCCACGAAGCGCGCGTCGAGACCCGCCGCGATGGCGGCGATGGCCTCGCTCAGTTCCGCGAGCGAAGGTCCGGTGGCGGATGCCAGCACAGGTTCGGGGGCATAGGCGATATCGGTCATCGGAAATCTCTGTTCTGGGCCATGTTCTGGCATCGTCATTATCGGTTGGTCGCCGCCAGCAGTTCACGGGCGATGGAACCGAGCGGGATCACCCGGTCCGCCGCGCCGCGGGCGATGGCTTCCCTGGGCATGCCGAAGACGATCGAGGTCGCCTCGTCCTGCGCGAAAGTGCGGGCACCGGCCTGCTTCATTTCCAGCAGGCCCCGCGCGCCGTCGTCGCCCATACCGGTCATGATGACGCCCACTGCGTTCGAGCCCGCCGAACGCGCGGCCGAGCGGAACAGCACGTCCACCGAAGGACGATGGCGCGAGACCAACGGACCATCCTTGACCGAAACGTGATAGCGCGCGCCCTGGCGTTCGAGCATCAGGTGCTTGCCGCCCGGCGCGATCAGCACATGGCCGCGCAGCACCGGATCACCGTCGACGGCTTCCTTCACGTCGACTTCGCAGAGGCCGTTCAGGCGCTTGGCGAAGGCGCGGGTGAAGTTCTCGGGCATGTGCTGCACCACGACGACGCCCGGCGCATTGGCGGGCAGCGCTTCCAGCACTTCGCGCAAGGCTTCGGTGCCGCCGGTCGAGGCACCGAGGCAGACCACCATCTCGGTGGTGCGGCTCATTGCCCGTCCGCTCGGCGGCGGCAGCACGGCATCGGCGGTGAGCTTCTTGGCCGGACCTTCCGGCTTTGCCTCGCGCACCGCGGGCCGTCCGCGCACGCGGGCGCGGGAAGCGCCCTTCACCACGTCGCGGATCTGGAGATTGTGCTCGGCGAGATGGTCGGCCACGCCGATGCGCGGCTTCAGGATCACGTCCACCGCGCCCGCTTCCATCGCCTGGAGCAGCGTTTCGGAGCCTTCCTCGGTCAGCGAGGAGCACATGACCACCGGCACCGGGCACTGCGACATCAGCTTGCGCAGGAAAGTAATGCCGTCCATGCGCGGCATCTCGACGTCGAGGGTGATGACATCGGGCACTTCCTCCTGGATGCGGCGCGCCGCGCTGAACGGATCGGACGCGGAGCCGATCACCTCGATCTCCGGGTCTTCCTGGAGGATCGCGGTCATCGTCTGGCGCACGCTGGCGGAATCGTCGATCACGAGGACGCGGATCTTCTTGTTCGCGAGCATCGCCTCAGCCCTTCCGGAACACGGTGTTGGCCACTTGCGTCAGCGGCAGGTCGTGTCCGGTGATCGATTCCGAATGGCCGAGGAACAGGTGGCCGCCCGGCTTGAGGCAATCGACGAGCCGCGAAACCACCTGCTTCTGGGTCGGCTTGTCGAAATAGATCAGCACGTTGCGGCAGAAGACCAGATGCATCGGCTCGCCCACCGGATAGCGATCGTCCATCAGGTTGAGCCGGGCGAAGCCGATCGCGCTGCGCAGCGCCGGCACCATGCGCACGTCGCGCCGCGCCGCATCGCGCGGGAACATCACGTATTTGCGCTGGAGAGCATCGGGCACCGGATCGACCAGCTCGCGTGGATAGATGCCGGTGCGCGCGGTTTCGAGCACGTCCGTATCGAGGTCGGTGGCGAGGATGCCGTAAGCCGGGCCGCCCTGCGTCTCGGCATGATCGTCCAGCACCATGGCCAGGGTATAGGGTTCCGGCCCGGTCGAGCAGGCCGCACTCCAGGCACGGATCGTGCGGACGCCGCGCGCGGTCATCTCCGGCAGGATCACCTTGCTCAGGTAATCGAAATGACCCGGCTCGCGGAAGAAATCGGTCTTGTTGGTAGTGACCGCATTGATCAGCGACAGCCCCTCCTCCGCGAGATTTTCCGTGGCGAAGATATAGTCGCAGTAGTCGTCGAGGGTCTGCGCGCCGGTCGCGCGCTGGCGGCGGCGCAGGCGGCCTTCGAGCATGGTCTTCTTGCTCTCGGGCATCTTGATGCCGGAATATTCGTAGATGTAGGCCGCCAGCCGCGCGAAGTTGCGCTTGCTCATCGGGTCGCTGGCATGCGGGTTCCCGGCGGGCGAACTGCGAGTGGCTAAGGCGGCTGCGGTCATCTGTGCGGCTCCGGAATCAAGGGGTTCGTCAGGCAGCGGCGGCGGAGAGGCGCGAGGCTTCCTCCGCCGAGAAGATGCGCGCCATGTCCACCAGCACGGTGAAGCCTTCTTCGCGCTTCACCACGCCGCCGATATATTCGGAAGGCCAGCGCACCCCGACGTCGGGCGCGCCGCCGATCTGGTCGCCGCGGAAGCTGGTGACCTCGATCACGCGGTCCACCACCAGCCCGAGCGTGAGCACGCGGTCTTCCAGCGGAATGTCCACCACCAGGATGCGCGTCGCCGGGGTCGGCTCCGCCGGCGGCAATCCAAGCCGCAGGCGGAAGTCGATCGTCGTCACGCCCTCGCCGCGCATGTCGGTAAGGCCGAGCAGGTAGTCCGGGCCGCCCGGAATGCGGAAGGCTTCGCGGTGGTCGAGGATCTCGCGGACCAGCGCCACCGGCACCGCGAAGATCTCCGCCCCCAGACCGAACGTGACCGCCTGGATTTCCTGCTCCCGGCTCATGCCGCGTGCATCCCGAATGCGTCGTCGTGGTCGTCCGGACCGCCCATGGCGAGGTCCAGCGCGAAGCCGTTGGTCTTGCCCTGACCGTTGGCGGCGGAAGGACGCTTCACCGGTGCCTTGCCAGCTGCCTTGATCGGGGTCTTGATCGGGGCCGGCTTGCGCACATTGGCGGCAGCGCGGGGTGCCCGGCCGGCATCCTCGACGCGGAAGTAGGCGATCGAGGCCTGAAGCTCCTCGGCCTGCGCCGCCAGTTCCTCGGAGGTCGAGGAGATCTGCTCGGAAGCCCCGGCGTTCTGCTGCGTCACCTGGTCGAGTTGCTGGATCGCCTGGTTGATCTGGCCCGCACCGATGTCCTGCTCGCGGCAGGCGGCGCTGATTTCCGAGATCAACTCGGCGGTGCGGCGAATGTCGGGCACCAGCTTGGAGAGCATCTCGCCCGCCTCGGTCGCCGCGTCCACGGTGTTGGACGAAACCGCACTGATCTCGGCTGCCGCGCCCTGGCTGCGCTCGGCCAGCTTGCGCACTTCCGAAGCGACCACCGCGAAGCCCCGGCCATGCTCACCGGCGCGCGCGGCCTCGACGGCGGCGTTGAGCGCGAGCAGGTCGGTCTGGCGGGCGATTTCCTGGACGATGCCGATCTTCTCGGCGATCGTGCGCATGGCGCCCACGGCACGGTCCACCGCCACGCCGCTGGCTTCCGCGTCCTGCGCGGACTGGCGGGCGATCTTTTCGGTCTGCACCGCGTTCTCGGCGTTCTGCTTGATGTTGGCCGACATCTCTTCCATCGAGGCCGAAGCCTGCTCGGCGGCAGCGGCCTGCTCGGTCGCACCCTGCGAGACCTGCTCGGAGGTCGAGGAGAGTTCCTGGCTGCCGCTGGCGACATTGTTGGCGGCCACGGTGGCATCGCCGACCACGCCGCGCAGGCGCTCGATCATCCGGACCAGCGCATGGCCCAGCGTATCCTGCTCGGACAACGGCTTGTGGGTGACGGTCAGGTCGCCGTCGGCGATCTTGTCGGCCAGGGCCGCGCTGAGGCGCAAGTTGGCGGTCATCCGGTTGACGGTATCGACGAGGTCCTTGATCTCGTCGTTCGAGGTCACTTCCACGTCGTTGTCGAGGTCGCCGATGGCCACCGCGTTGATCGCATTGCCCACCCGGCCGAGACCGCGCGAGACGATCAGCGAGATCCACACCGCACCGGCCAGCGCGCCGATGATGGCGACGGCGGCGACGGTCAGCAGCGTGGCCCGCGCCGAGGAATAGAGCGCGTTGGTCTCGTCATCGACCTGCCCCATGTCCTCGCGGGCGCGCTCAACCAGAGCATCGGTCTGCTTGCTGACCCGGTCGAGCACTTCGCGGGCACTGCCAAGCGCGAGCACGGCCGCCTCGTCGTTCTGATTGGCGCGCGCCATGCCGCGAATGCGGGCATCCAGCGGCTTGAAGCTCTCGAACGAAGTCCGCATCTCGCGCCAGGTCTGCTTGGTTTCAGGCACTGCACTCGCTTCGCCCTCACCCAGCAGTCGTTCGAATTCGGACAGCGACTGCGTTGCCTTGTCGTCGAACTCCTTCACTTGCGCGGGATCGTTGGTCATCGTCATGCTGCGCTCGTTGCGCGCCAGCGTGCCGAACACGACCTGGACCTGCTGCGCACGGTCGAGGCGGGCGGCGGGGCCGTTGATGAGATCAGTGATCGCGGTGTTGAGCGTGCTCAACCGCGTCAGGCTGACGCCGACGACGACCGCAAGCAGGATCAGGATAATGGCGAAGGTGACGCCCAGCTTCATTTTTATTGTTGCGCGCATGGCAATGGGAACCCTGAAAAAGGGATGGGGGGAAAGTCGGTAATCGGGATCGAATGGTGCGGGCGGAAGCCTCAGGCCGCGTGGGTGCTGAACGCGTCATCCTCGCTGTCGGGACCGCCGGTCGAAAGATCGAGCGCGAAGCCGCGGGCGCGCGCCTGCTGGTCGGCGACCGAAAGCGCACGCGGATTGCGCGCCGGGGCCGGAGCCGCCTTGCGCGGTGCCGGAACCGGCTTGCGGATCGGCGCGGGCGCCACGGCGCGGCGGCTGCCGCTTTCCGAGGTGCGGAAGTAGGCGATCGAAGCCTGAAGTTCCTCCGCCTGCGCAGCGAGTTCTTCCGACGTCGTCGAGATCTGCTCCGAGGCTCCGGCGTTCTGCTGGGTCACCTGGTCGAGTTGCTGGATCGCCTCATTGATCTGCGAAGCGCCGATATCCTGTTCGCGGCAGGCCACGCTGATCTCGGAGACCAGTTCGGCGGTGCGGCGGATGTCGGGCACCAGCTTGGAGAGCATCTCGCCCGCCTGGGCGGCGGCCTGCACGGTCTCGGTCGAGACCGCGCCGATCTCGGCGGCGGCGTGCTGGCTGCGTTCGGCCAGCTTGCGCACTTCCGAGGCGACGACCGCGAAACCGCGACCATGTTCCCCGGCACGCGCCGCCTCGACGGCCGCGTTCAGCGCGAGCAGGTCGGTCTGGCGAGCGATCTCCTGGACGATGCCGATCTTCTCCGCGATCGTGCGCATCGCGCCGACCGCGCGCTCGACGGCGACGCCGCTCGATTCCGCATCCTTCGAGGACTGGCGGGCGATCTTCTCGGTCTGCGCCGCGTTGTCGGCGTTCTGCTTGATGTTGGCGGCCATCTCTTCCATCGAGGCCGAAGCCTGTTCGGCGGCGGCGGCCTGCTCGGTCGCGCCTTGCGAGACCTGCTCCGAATTGGCCGAAAGCTCCTGGCTGCCCGCCGAGACGTTCTCGGCCGCCACGCCCGCATCGCCGACCACGCCGCGCAGGCGCTCGATCATCGTGTTCACATGGCCGAGCAGGTCGCCGATCTCGTCGTTGGAGGTCACCTCGACCGTGCGAGTCAGGTCGCCCTCGGCCACCTGCCGCATGGCGTCCCCGGCCGCCTTCAGGCCGCGCGCGATCAGCAGCGCGAGATAGGCGGCGGCGATCAGGGTAATGAGCACGGCCGCCACGCCCATGCCGATCATCAGCGACCGCGCCGATCCGTAAGTCACTTCGGTATCGTCATCGGCCTGGGTCATCTTGCGCTGCTGGGCCTGGACCAGGGTCTCGACGGTCTTGGTCACGGCCTGGGCGCGTTCGCGGGATTCTCCCATCGTCAGCGTGGCGGCGGCGGCCTTGTCGCGGCCGCTGAGTTCGCTGACCTGCTGGTTCACCGGCTTGAACGCATTCCACTGCTCGCGCAGTTGCGCCCAGGTTGCGCGGGTGTCGTCCGAGGCAACCGCATTGGCCTGCTCGACGTCCTGCTCGACCCGGTCGCGCCAGGTGGTGATGCGCGTTTCCAGCTCGCGGCGCTCCACCGGGTCCTCGGTGAGGACAAGGTTCTTTTCCGAGCGGACCATCATGCTCACGCCGCTGTCGATCGCGCGGGCGCGGTCGAGTTGCTTGGCGGGGCCCGTCACGATCTCGCCGATGGCGTCATTGAGCGTGGTGAGGCGGGAAATGCCGACCAGAATGGTCGCGGTGAGGATGATCAGCAGGAGCCCGAAGGTCCCCCAGAGCTTCAGCTTGATGGTTGCGCGCATGGTGGCCCCCCGGCTCAGTGCAGTGTGGATGGCTGGCCGGCAGCGGAATCGCTTCCCCCGGTCAGCGAACGAAAGATCGCGGCAAGGTCGGGCAGGACGACGACGCCGTCCTGCCTGCGGACCAGTTCGCGGACGAAATCGCGGCGCCAGCGCATGCCGACGGCAGGCGGCTCCTCGCTGGCGTCACGTTGGAGCGTGGCCACTTCGTGGACCTTGTCGGTGCGGATGCCGATCTGGAAGGTTTCGCCTTCCGCTTCGGTCTCGATCACGACGATGCGGCTGTCGACGGTCGCTTCGGCCGCCGGCATGGCGAAGGCCAGGCGGAGGTCGGCGATCGGGATGATCTTGCCGCGAAAGTTGACGACGCTGCCCAGCAGCGGTGCCGCGCCGGGCACACGGGTTTCGGGCAGCAGGTCCAGAATCTCGCGGACCAGCGTGGCCTCCAGCGCGAAAGTCTCCTCGCCGAGGTTGAAAGTCAGCACTTCGAGACGGCCTTCGCCGTCCCACTGCGTGGAAGTCGGTTCGGGCATAAGCTTATCCGGCGGCGCGCAGCCGCTCCTCCTGGTTCTGGCCGAGCAGGACGAGCTGCGCGACATCGAGGATCAGGGCGACGCCGCCGTCACCCAGGATCGTGGCGCCCGCAAAGGTCGCAACGTCGCGGTGCAGCGGAGACATCGACTTGATGACCGTCTGGTGGCTGCCGATGATCTGGTCCACCACCAGCCCGACGCGTTCGCTGCCGGTGGCGATGACGACGATCTTCTGGTGCGGATCGGGCCGCGTGCCGGTGTCGAAGATCTCACGCAGGCGCAGGAACGGCACCAGCCGGTCGCGCAAGGTGATGAAGCTGCGTCCGCGCGAACGCAGGTCTTCCTCAAGGCTGAGTTCGAGGCATTCCTCCACCGCGCCGAGCGGGATCACGTAGCGCCCCTCGCCCACGCGCACGAGCAGCCCGTCGATGATCGCCAGGGTCAGCGGAATGCGCAGCACCACGGTGGAGCCTTCGCCCGGCGCCGAGGTGATGTCGATGGCCCCGCGCAGGCTCTCGATCGTGCGCTTCACCACGTCCATGCCGACGCCGCGGCCGGACAGGTTGGTGACCTGCGCCGCCGTGGAGAAGCCCGGATGGAAGATCATCTGGAGCAGATCGTGGTCGGAAATCGACTGGCCGGGCTGGATCAGCCCCTGCGATTCCGCCTTGGCGCGCACGCGGGCACGGTCGATGCCGCGCCCGTCGTCGCGGATGGTGATGAGCACCTCGCCGCCCGCCTGATGGGCCGAGAGATGGACCTGCCCCGCTGCGGGCTTGCCGGCTGCCAGCCGGTCCTCGGGCGTTTCCAGCCCATGGTCGCAGGCATTGCGGATCAGGTGGACCATGGGATCGGCCAGACGCTCGATCATGGTCTTGTCGACTTCGGTGGTCTCGCCCTCGGTGGAGAGTTCGATGGTCTTGCCGGTCTCGCGCGCCAGATCGTGGACCAGACGGCGGAAACGGCTGAACAGGCTGGCGACGGGCACCATGCGCAGCACCATCATGGTGTCGCGCAGCTCGCCCGCAAGCCGCTCGATTTCCTCGGAGATCGAGCGCAGCGCCAGTTCGTTGCCGACCGCGGCGCCATGGCCGCTCGCAAGCTGAGAGAGGCGGCTCTGGACGATCACCAGTTCGCCCACGCGGTCCATCAGTTCGTCGAGACGTTCCGCAGGCACGCGCACGCTTTCCCCGGCGGGCTTGGCAGGCGTGCGGCTAGCAGGACCGTCCTGCGCCGCCGTCGGCACATCGACTGCGGGCGCAGCCGCTGCTTCGACGGGCACTTCCGCCGGTACGTCGATGCCCGCCCCGACCTCCAGTGGTTCGACGGTCAGTTCCATGTCGTCCATCACGAAGATGAACACGTCGTCGATGTCGTCGCGCGAGATGTCGCCGCGCAGTTCGACGTCCCAGCCGATGTGGCATTCGGTCGGCACCAGTTCCGCCAGCGGCGGAATGGTGTCGGTGCGCGCGACGATCCGGCATTCGCCGAGATCGCGCAGCTCGTCGAGCAGCATCAGCGGGTTGGTGCCGTTGGCCATGGCCTCGGCGGGCAGGCGGAAGAACAGGCGCCAGCCCTTCGGCGCAGCGGCAACAGCAGGGGCGGGAACGGCGGGAACAGACTCGCTGCCCGAAGCACCGTCGATGGCGGCCTGAAGCTGCGTGAGGATCGCCGCACCCGCGCTTTCCAGGCCCGCTCCATCACCCTCGATCAGCGCGCGCATGTGGTCGCGGGCCGAGAGGATCACCGCCACCAGTTCCTGCGTCGCCGGGGCCAGCCCCTTGCGCACGCGGTCGAAGGCGGTTTCGCAGTGGTGGGTGAACTCGGCCAGCGCATTGAAGCCGAACATCGCGCCCGAGCCCTTGAGCGTGTGCAGCCCCCGGAACACTTCGTCGATCAGGCCGCGATCGTCGAGCCGATGGCCGAGATCGAGCAGGCCCTGCTCGATCTGGTCGAGCAGGTCGCCCGCCTCGACGCGGAACGCCGCGATCGGGTCCTGCGTGCTCACCGGCCCAGGACCTTGCGCGAGACCTTGATGAGCTGTTCGGGCACGAAGGGCTTGACCAGCCAGCCGGTCGCTCCGGCGGCCTTGGCCTGCTGCTTCATCGCGTCATCGCTCTCGGTGGTGAGGAAGATGATCGGAATGCCCGCCTGCTCCGGCGCCTTGCGCAGTTCGCGGATCATCGTCAGCCCGTCCATGTTGGGCATATTGAGATCGGTGATGATCAGGTCGAACCGCTTGCCGCCTGCCGCGGCCAGCCCCTCGACGCCGTCGCCCGCTTCGGTGACGTCATAGCCCGCGCCGGTCAGCGCGATGCGGATCGCCATGCGCAGGCTGGGGGAATCGTCGACGGTAAGGATAGAGGCAGTCATTGCGGCAGTTCTCCGTGGAACCAGAATTCGAGATCCTGAGGGGTGAGGTCCGTGAGGAAGCCCGCGCGTTCGAGCAGCCGGACGACCGCGCCCCCGGCAGGATGCGTCAGGCGCAAGTCGCGCCCCGCCCGCGTCCACTGATCGCGGGCAGCGTAGAGGATCTCCACAAAGGCAAGATCGACTTCGTTCAGCGCAGACAAGTCAAGATCTAGATCCCTCTCCGTATCGTACTCGGCGGAGAGAATACCAGCGAATTGGCGAGCGGAACGCACCGTCACCGAATCCGGTACTACCAAGGACTGGCGCATTACTTCCTCTGGAATTTCGCCGACGGAAGAAATCGCGTCGGCGCGAACGGGGGGATGTTCTGATTCTAGAGGAATTCCGGGAGACACGGACTTTCAAACCGTATTTTTTCGCCCCGTGCCGCGTGTTCGCCCCTACCGCCGGGAGGACGTCCGGCACCTGCCCGCAGTCGTTTCGGCTTCGAGCAGGGCTTTCAGGATCGCTTCGGAACGGCGCTGGCCATAGCCTTTACCATAAGCCGAAGAGGTAACGGCAATGACGAGACGGCAGGCGGGAACGACGTAGATCTTGTTGCCCCCGTTCCCCGAGGCGAAGGAAACGTCGATGGCGGCTCCATCGACGCGATGGGTCTTGCCGTACCAGAAGTATCCGTAGGTGTCGGCGTAGGCATCGTCGGCAGCGATTGTCACGTGGGGCGCGGTCATGTCCGCTATCCACCGCGCGCTGACCACCTGCCGGCCCCGATAGCGCCCGCGATTGCGCACCGTCTCGCCCAGCACGGCAAGGTCACGGACAGTGAGCCGGAGATTGCCCTGCCCCTTGGTCATGCCCGCGGCATCGGCGTCCCAGTGCCACCGCGCGATCCCCAGCGGCGCGAACAGATGCTGTCCCGCGAATTCCGCCATCGTCGATCCCGTCGCGCCGGCGACGGCCAGTCCCGCGACATAGGCGGTAACCGAATTGTAGCGATAGCGCGTGCCCGGCGAGTCCGCCCGAGGCACGCCGCGCACGAAGGCCGCAGGATCGGGCGCGGCGTCCATCCGGTCCTCATTGCCGGGGGAGGCGGGGTCCTCGTCGAAGGCGGCGAGGCCCGAGCGCATCGTCAGCACGTCGCGCAGCGGCACCGGGCCGATCGCACTGCCTGCCGAGGCAGGCCAGTAGCGCGACACCGGATCGCCGAGCGAGTGGATCGCGCCCCGATCGACCGCGATCCCCGTGACGAGCGCCGTCACGCTCTTTCCGGCGGAGCGGATGTCGTGCAGTTCATCGGGCACAGCGCCGTTGTAGTAGCGTTCCGCGATCCGCCTGCCCCCGCGCAGCACGACCACGCCGCGCAAGTCGGGATGATCGTCGCGGTCCCAGCGTTCCAGGACCGCCGCCACCTCATCAGGCGTCGCTGCCCCGGCAGGCGTCACGGACGCGCAGACCGCGACCGCAGCTATCAGAACGATGCCACCGCTGCCGTGCATTCGCCTTGCTCCCCCTCGACCGACTCGCGGACCGGGAGGATAGCATCCCTTCGATGGTTTGGGATGGCGGAGAAGGCAGCCCCTCCCCGCCATCGCAGATCCGCGTCAGGCCTTGATGAAGGCCAGGATCTCCGGATTGAGCACGTCCGCATGGATCGTCAGCATGCCGTGCGGATAGCCGGGGTAGGTCTTGAGCACGCCGCGCTTCAGCAGCTTGATTGACAGCAGCGCCGCGTCGGCGATCGGCACGACCTGATCCGCCTCGCCGTGCATGACGAGGGTGGGGACTTCGATCGCCTTCAGGTCTTCGGTGAAGTCGGTTTCGGAGAACACCGCGATGCAGTCGTAATGGGCCTTGGCGCCGCCTGCCATGCCCTGGCGCCACCAGTTATGGACGGTCGCCTCGATGACCTTGGCGTCGGGAAGGTTGAAGCCGTAGAAGGGTCCGCTCGCGACATCGCTGTAGAACTGCGCGCGGTTGGCGGCGAGAGCGGCGCGGAAACCGTCGAACACGGCAAGCGGTGTGCCGCCCGGATTCTCGTCCGACTGGACCATGATCGGCGGCACGGCTCCGGCCAGGACCGCCTTGGCGACGCGGCCCGGCTTGGCACGGGCGACGTAGCGCGCAGCTTCGCCGCCGCCGGTCGAATGACCGATGTGCACGGCGTTCCGGAGGTCGAGATAATCGGTGAGTTCGATCACGTCGGCGACATAAGTATCCATGTCGTTGCCGGTGTCGGTCTGGGTCGAACGGCCGTGGCCGCGGCGATCATGGGCGATCACGCGGAAGCCTTCGCCCAGGAAGTAGAGCATCTGGGCGTCCCAATCGTCCGACGAGAGCGGCCAGCCATGGTGGAACACGATCGGCTGCGCGTCCTTCGGACCCCAGTCCTTGTAGAAGATTTCGGTGCCGTCGGCGACTGTGATGGTGGGCATATCGAAGCTGTCCTTGGCTCTTGGTTGACGATCGGCGCAAACCGACACGCTTCCATATGAGCCGGATATTCCCTTCGGCGAGCCATGCGCGAGCATCACCGGGACTGGACTTTCGTATAGCCGCACCGCTCTCAGAGCGTCTCGCGCGGGCCGATCTTGCCCCGGAAAACCCAGTAGCTGTAAGTCATATAGGCCAGGATGACCGGGACGATCACGATCACCGCGCCTGCTACGATGGCCTGGGTGCGCGGCGAGGAGACGCCTTGCCGGATCGTCATCACCCCGGGAATGGCATCGGGCCAGATGCTCGCCCCGATCCCGGCGAGGGAGACGACGAACAGCACGATACTCGCTGTGAACGGCAACCATTGCCGCTCGCCCCACAGCCCGCGCCAGGCGGCAAGCCAAGCGATGACGGCCGCGATCGGCAGGGGAGCCAGCAGCAGGGCGGACGGCCACGCAAACCAGCGCGCCGCGACATGGGGGAACATGATCGGGGTCCAGATGCTGACCAGCGCGATGGCCGCGCCGGTGGCCAGCAGCGCCGGACGGGCGATCTCGCGCGCGAAGATCCGGGTATTACCTTCGGTGCGCCAGATCAGCCAGCCCGCGCCCAGCAGCGCATAACCGGCGACGACGCCGAGGCCCGTCAGGCAGGAGAACAGGCTCAGCCAGTCGAACGGTCCTCCCGAGAATTGCCTGTCCGTCACCTGGATATCGCCGCCGATGAAGGCGCCGAGTACGGCACCCTGGCAAAACGCCGCCAGCACGGAACCGGCGGTGAAGGCGATCGACCAGGTCAGTTCGAGGAAACCTTCCTGCGCGCGGAACTCGAAAGCGACGCCGCGCAGGACCAGTCCCAGAAGCATCAGCGCCAGCGGCACGTAGAACGCCGGGAGCAGGATCGAGAAGGCGACGGGAAAGCCTGCCAGCAGGACCATGCCGCCCAGCACCAGCCATGTCTCGTTACCGTCCCACATGGGGGCGAGCGAGCGCATCATCACGTCGCGGTCGCTCGTGCGCGGCGCGAATGGGAAAAGAATGCCGACGCCGAGGTCGAAGCCGTCCAGCGTGACGTAGAGCGCGATCACCACGCCTGCCGCGCAGGCGAAGAATGTCGGAAAATCGATCCAGCTCATCGGTCGGCATCCTTCCGGGGCGAAGTCAGGCCGATCGCCCCGGCCTTGCGCCCCACGAGAGCGACCGGGCCGGGACTGGCCGGTCCCTTGAACACCATGCGCCCGGCGTAGAGGAAGAAGCCCAGCAGCAGCAGGTTGTAGAGCACCAGCGCAATGCCCAGCGATGTGGCGACGGCGCCGCCTGCCACCGGCGAAACCGCGTCGGAAGTCCGCAGGAAGCCGTAGACCACGTAAGGCTGCCTTCCGATTTCGGTGACCATCCAGCCCGCGATCGTGGCGATGAAGCCCAGCGGCACACCCGCCATGCAGATCAGCAGGAAGCGCCGCGAGGCGAAGAGACGCCGCCGCACCCTCAGGACCAGCCCGGTCACGGCAATCGCCAGCATCGCCATGCCGCAGCCGACCATCACGCGAAAGGCGAAGAACACCGGCAGCACCGGCGGCTGCTCGTCGGGCGGCACTTCCTTCAGGCCCTTGATCGTGCCGTCCAGCGAATGGGTGAGGATGATGCTGCCGAGCAGCGGCACTTCGAGAGCGAAGTCGTTCTTCTGCGCCTTCTGATCCGGCCAGGCAACGAGGTTGATCGGCGCGCGCGACATCGTTTCCCAGCGTCCCTCGATCGCGGCCAGCTTCATCGGCTGGTACTGCCGCGTATTGAGGCCCTGCTGATCGCCAAGGACCATCTGGAGCGGCACCAGCACGACCGCCAGCCACAGCGCGAGCGAAAAACAGGCCCGCGCCGCGTTCTGCTCTTCCTTCCGCCCGCGCCAGAGCCAGAATGCGGACACGCCGGCGACGACGAACGATCCCGTCACGAAGCTGGCAGTCAGCATATGCGCCAGCCGGAACGGCATCGACGGATTGAACACGACGCCCCAGAAGCTGGTGGCGACGAAGCGGCCGTCCGGCGCGATCGTGAAGGCGGTGGGGGTCTGCATCCAGCTGTTGGCACTGATGATCCAGAATGCCGAGATCACCGTGCCGGTCGCGACGATGGCACAGGCAGCAAGATGGAACCTGTCGCCGACCCTACCCTGCCCGAACAGCATGACGCCGACGAAGCCCGCTTCGAGGAAGAAGGCGGTCAGCACTTCCAGCACGAAGAGCGGGCCGATCACGTCGGCCGTCATTCTCGCGTAGTTCGACCAGTTGAGACCGAGCTGGTAGGAAATCACCACCCCGGTCACCACCCCCATGCCGAAAGCCAGCGAGAAGATGCGGATCCAGAAGCGCTGGAGCTGGCGATAGGCCGGATCGCCGGTGCGCAGCCAGGCGATGCCGAGGAAGACGATGAACCATGCCAGGCCGATGGTGAAAGCGGGCCAGAGGATATGGTATCCCATGGTGAAGCCGAACTGGAGGCGCGAGAGGATCAGGGCGGACATCGAGCGGCTCCTCTATGCGGCGGCGTTGGAGGCGCGCCCCACGAGGCCCTCGCGCACGACCGTGCTGCGTGCCGCGTCTTCCGGTCCGGCGCGGCGCAGGCGCACCGGCATCGACTTGTAGGACGGCGTCAGGCAGTCGGGATCGTGATGCTCCAGCGCGATCAGCGGCTGGGTTTCGGGATAATAGGCTCCGCAGCAGCCGTCGGGCAGGTCGTAGCGCACGACCGTCAGCGCGCGGACGATGCGGTCCGGGCGCGCAAAGGCCAGCGCCGCCTCGACATTGACCAGATCGCCTTCCGCAAAGCCCAGCCGCGCCATGTCGCGTTCATTGAGGAACAGCACGTCGCGCCGCCCAAAAACGCCGCGATAGCGGTCGTCGAGGCTGTAGATCGTCGTGTTGTACTGGTCGTGCGAACGCATGCTGGCAAGCCGCAGGACATCGTGATCCGCGGCCGCCAGGTCTTCCTCCAGATGGTCGAAGAGCAGGAAATTGGCCTTGCCGGTCGGCGTCTTCCAGATCCGCATCGCTGCCGAATTGACCAGCTGGAACCCGCCGGGCTGCCGGATCCGGGCATTGTAGCCCGCGAAGTCCGGGAACACGCCCTCGATCTTGTCGCGGATCAGGGCATAGTCGCCGATCAGCGCTTCCCAGTCGACCGGCACCCGGTCGCCCAGCGTGGCCTGGGCGAGCTTGCGGATGATCCAAGGTTCCGAGCGCAGTTCGCCCGAAGGCGGGTTCAGGAACCCGCGCGATGCATGGACCATCGACATCGAATCCTCGACGGTGATCGACTGGATTCCGGTCGCCTGGATATCGGCATCGCTGCGTCCGAGAACCGGCAGGATATAGGTCGCGCTTCCCGCTCTCCGGCCTGTCAGTAGGTGCGTGCGGTTGAGCTTGGTCGCCATCGATACGGCCAGATCGAGATTGCGGAACGCCGTATAGCAGGCCTGCGGGTCCGGCGCGGCCACGGCCAGATTGCCGCCCAGGCAGATGATCGCCTTCGAGGCGCCGTCGCGCATGGCCGCGATCGCATGGACCACCGAATGGCCGTCGTTCGCGGGCGGCTCGAAGCCGAACGTGCGCCGGATGCCCTCCAGCAGGGCCGGAGACGGCAGTTCGGTGATGCCGACCGTCCGGTTGCCCTGGACGTTGGAATGGCCGCGCAGCGGGCAGATTCCCGCGCCGACCCGCCCCATGTTGCCGCGCAGGAGCAGGAGGTTGGCGATCTGCTGCACGTTCGCGGTGCCGGTGCGGTGCTGGGTGATGCCCATGCCGTAGCAGACGATCGCCGCACTCGAGCGCGCATAGGCCCGCGCGACGCTTTCCAGATCGGCGCGGGACAGTCCGCTCGATGCCACGATATCCTTCCAGAGCGCGGCGTCGAGGTCGCGCACGAATGCCTCGAACCCGGCGGTGTGCCCGGCGATGAAATCGTGGTCGAGCACCCGCGCGCCGTCCTCGGCCACTTCCTCGCGGTCCATCGCGACCAGCGCCTTGCAGATGCCCTTGAGCGCCGCCGCATCGCCGCCGACCTTGACCTGGAAGTAGGTCGAGGCGATCGGCGTGGATGTCATCGTCGCCATTTCGAGCGGCTCCTGCGGCGCCTGGAAGCGCTGCAAGGCCCGTTCCTTGAACGGATTCATCACCACGATCGTCGCCCCCCGCCGCGACGCCGCGTGCAACGAAGTCATCATGCGCGGGTGATTGGTGCCCGGATTGTGCCCGATCGAGAGGATGAAATCGCAGTGGTCGAAGTCTTCGAGGGTGACGGTGCCCTTGCCGATCCCGATCGAGCGCGGCAGGCCCACCGAGGTCGGCTCGTGGCACATGTTCGAGCAGTCCGGGAAATTGTTGGTTCCGAACCCGCGCGCGAAAAGCTGGAACAGGAAGGCCGCCTCGTTCGACGCGCGGCCGGAGGTGTAGAACTCGGCCTGGCCCGGATGGTCCAGCGCGTTCAGGCGCGTGGCGATATCCGCGATCGCCTCGTCCCATTCGACCGCCTCGTAATGGTCCGTTTCGGCGTTGTAGCGGATCGGGTGGGTGAGGCGCCCCTGCCCTTCCAGCCAGTGATCCGGCCGTTCCCATAGCTGCGAGACGCTGTGCTCGGCGAAGAATTCGGGCGGAACGCGCTTGGCGGTCGATTCCCAGGTGACGGCCTTGGCGCCGTTTTCGCAGAATTCGAAGGCCGAGGTATGCTTCGGGTCAGGCCAGGCACAGCCGGGACAGTCGAACCCGGCAGGCTGATTGTTCTTCAGCAGCGTACGGGTTCCCTGGGCGACGATCTGCTCCCGCTTCAGCGCAATCGCGACAGCCTTGAGAGCGTCCCAACCACCTGCGGGTTCGTCGTACTCGCGAATTCCATCGGGGCGTTTCTTGTCCATTCATGACAAGTTGGGCGGCGACCTTGGCATCGCTTGTAGATAAGCGGCATCTTGTCACGGAACCGATGGAGAATTAGGCTGCGACCGGAACTGCCCATTGCAGGACGATCGGCGGTCATTCGAAGCGCAGGGCGGCGAGATCCGGGTCTCGACTTCGCAAGGCCCGGGCACGCAGGTCAGCTTCACGCTGCCGGTGCACCGGTGTTCGAAAACCTATTCGTAGACCTGATGGAGATGCGCGGCCGACCGGCCGCGCACCCTTACCCAGAGAATTCGGAATGAAGCCTTAGAGCCAGCGAACCCGGCCCGTCGCAAGCTCATAGACCGCGCCGACGACCTTCAACTCACCGCGCGCCTGCGGATCGATCAGCATCGGTTCGGAATAGGTCTGCAAGCGTTCGACCATACGCCGAACGTTCTCTTCGATGGCCGCATCGACCAGCTCTTCTTCCCCGGCATTGCGCTGCGCCGCGAGGACGGCCGGAATGATCGGCTCGACCATGCGGCCGATGCTGCCGGGAAAGCGAACGTCCTTCCTCACCACATCCGCTGCCGCTGCGACAGCGCCGCACTTTTCATGACCGAGCACGACGATCAGCGGCACGTTCAGGACGGCCACGGAATACTCGATGGACCCCATCCCCGCCGCATCCACGTTGTTGCCAGCGGTTCGCACGATGAACAGTTCACCCAATCCAGCGCCGAACAATTGTTCGGGGCCGACACGCGAATCAGAGCAACCCACCAGCGTCGCGAAGGGCTGCTGCCCTTCCGCAAGCGCCAGGCGGCGCTCACGCGATATGTCGGAATCCGCAGGCCGGTCAGCTACGAAAGATTCGTTGCCGTCGATCAGCCGCTGCAGCGCCTCGTCCGGTGTCGGCTGAGCAGGAAGCGTACCGCTTGACGTCGCCATGAGAATTCTCCTCGTTGATTTGCAAGAACGGACCGGGAGATGGTCATCTTCGATCACAAGCGATTGGCTCGTTTGTGACGATTGATGTCCGACAACCCCGCCATCGCGCCAGCTTCGGTCCAGCAGCCTGCCCGCCCATTCCGGCGAACGCAAGGCGTTTGCCGTCATGTGGACGGACGGGCCGCGTCACCCGTTCGCGCGACATTCGCGCGCCGAACACAGCGAACTCGTGCATCAAAAGGGAGGCGCAGTACCCGAGCTATCCCAATCCGCGCGAACGCGCTTTCTCCAGCCCGTGGCATTCACTGATAGCGAAGCTTGTTCTCGAACCCTTCATTGGCTTTGGTCATCTTGGCAATCTTCCGGAGGGTTCCGCGGACATGTCGTTCGACGCGGCGATCATCGTGGATGCCGGTGATCCGATAGTCCTCCTGATCGAGCAGTTGCTTGATCCGAAGCGCAAACGCGGCCTGTTCGCTCTCGCGCGCGGCGGCTCTCAAGCTTCGGCACACCCACTCTTCGGCGGCCGCCTTGTCATAGTCGTCCTCGGCCCCATACCCTTGCCTGTCGGCCGTCGCCTGATCGCGGGCCGCCGCCTCGATGCGCGCTTCCAGCCACATCGAGACCAACTCGCTGTCCCACGGTTTGGACGAAGCGCTCATCGATCTCTTCCGATCCGGCAGATCGTCATGATTCAGTTGCCCTCCGCATCGACGGAAAAGACCATGGGCTTGCCGCGAGAGGCGGGCTCCCACCCTGCTTGCAACGCAGCCCGGATACCGCGTGACACGAGCGCGTCGCTGATCTGGAGCCGCCCTCGCGGCAGACCTTTCACCAAACGCTTGGGAGCGGGGAACTCCAGCACGGCTTCGCGCTGGGTTTGCTTGCGGAGCAGCGCAACGGTCATGCCCCTCCAGCCTTCAGCATCCCCCCACTGCGGTTCACTGCGAAGCTCCCATTCGTATTGGAGCCCATCCACCTCGACGATACCGGCTGTCTTGTTTGTCATAGCGGTCGCCTAGCAGGTCTGCGCGCGCGAACCACCCTTCGATTTTCAGGAAGGAACATATCGTCGCCGGACAGAGGGGGCCTTCGAGCGGCTTGCTGACGGCCCCCACACTCCGTTCTTGTTCAAATCACCAGGTCAACCCGGCTCGCACATACAGATAGCGCCCGTTGAAGCCGAAAGGCGAATAATACGGGAAAGCCGTCACGCCCGAGCTGTTCAGCGAGGCGGGAGTCTTGCGCGGGTAGACGTCGAACAGGTTGCTGGCACCCAACGCCAGGTTCAGGGCGGAATCGCGCGGCTGGTAGCGCAGTTCGAGGTCGGTGATTGCGCGCTTGCCGGTATTGAGGTCGCTCGTGGCAACGGTGCCCGGTTGCAGGACGTTGCCATAGTAAGTGACACGGGCCGTCGCACCGAGATTGCTGCCGGTCCAGACGACCGTGCCCGAAACCTTCTCGCCCGGCGTGCCGTCCTCGATGGTCAGGATGCGGCTGCGGGTGAACAGGGTCGACAGGGGACTGGTCGGCACCTTGGTGACCTTCACGTCGTTGACGTTGCCGGCGACGGTCAGGTCGAAAGTGCCCGCGCCCTCGGTGACGAGCTTGTAGTTGGCCACCGCGTCGATGCCCTTGGTGGTCGTGGCCAGGCCGTTGAGGAAGAAGCGGGCCGCCGAAACGTCCGAGATACCTGTGACGGGAATGTTTTCGGAGAGGCCGATCTGGTTGCGAACGTGGATGCGATAGCCGTCCACGGTCAGCGAGAAGCCGCCGGTACGCACCACGAAACCGGCCGAGAGGTTCGTCGACTTCTCCGGCTCCAGCGCCTTGCCGCCCAGCGACACCGCCTCGTCCGACGTGGACGGATAGGTGCCGGTGTTGAGCGGATTGCCGTTCTGCACGACCGTCGTGATCGAGGTATAGTACTGCTGGATCAGGCTGGGCGCGCGGAAGCCCGTGGACGCCGTGCCGCGGATGGCGAAGGCGGGCGCGAAGTCGTAGCGCAGCGAGAGCTTGCCGGTGCCGGTCGTGCCGAAGTCCGAATAGTCCTCACCGCGACCGGCGAGGCCGATCAGCAGCTTGTCGGTCACTTGCGCTTCGAGGTCGAGATAGACCGAGCCGTTCTGGCGGTGCCGGTCGACTGCGTTCTTCGGTCCGAAACCGGGGAAGCCCTGCGCGCCGGGCGGTGCCGCGCGGAAGACCGTGCCATAGCCGTAGGAGGCCTCTTCGCCCGCCTTGATCTGGTAGCTTTCGCGGCGGCCCTCGACGCCCCATGCCACGTTCAGCGACTTGAAGACGTTGAACTGCCTGGAGAAGTCCACGCCGCCGACCCACTGGTCGTAGATCGAGGCGCCGTCGTAGAAGTCGGTCTGGCTGGTCGCACCATAGGTATAGTTGGCGGAATCGCGGGTCCAGTAATCGATGCGGTTGCGGCCGTAGCTGACGTTGACGTCGGTTTTCCAGCCCGCGATCTCGCCGCGCAAGCCGCCGGTGACCGTCAGGTCCTTCGAATGGGTGTTGATCTTCGGCAGGAAACCTTCGAGACCATAGGCGCCTGCTCCGGTGGCGCCCTCCGTCAAGCGCGGGAAGGCGGCCGAACTGGTATCGCGGTACTGGTAGCCGCCGAATGCGTAGACTTCCCAGGTATCGTTCAGCGGCTTGGCCGAATTGACGTAGACCGAATAGCTGTCGACCTTGGGATCGCCGAAGCGGTTGTCCACGACCGGGGTGGCCAGACGCGGATCGACATCGCCGCGGCTGGTCGGATTGCGATGGGTATATTCGCCCGAGACCGTTAGGAAGCCGTCCTGCCCCAGCTTGATGCCCTGCCACCCGGCGGCGGTGACGACGCTTTCGCCGGTGACGTGGCGGCTGTCGCGCGCGGTGTCGACCTGCGTATCGTAGAAACCGTAAGTGACGGTAGCGCCGCCGCCGTGATCGGCCTCGCGCAGGCGCAAGTTGACGACGCCGGCGATGGCGTCGGAACCGTACTGCGCCGAGGCGCCGTCCCGCAGCACTTCAATGGAACTGAGCGCGGTGGAGGGGATCGTGTTGAGATCGACCGCCGCCGAACCGCGTCCGACGACGCCGTTGACGTTGAGCGAGGCCGAAGTATGGGCCCGCACGCCGTTGATGAGCACCAGCGTCTGGTCCGGGCTCATGCCGCGCAGGATCGCCGGACGGATCGCGTCGGTCCCGTCGTTGGCGGCCGGGCGCGGGAAGGAGATCGAGGGAACGGAATTGGCCAGCGCCGTCGCCAGTTCGGTCGTGCCCTGCTGCTTCAGTTCTTGCACCGTCACCACGTCCACCGGCGAGGCGCTGTCGAGCTTGGAACGCCCCTCGGTGCGGGTTCCGGTCACGACGATCTCGTCGTTTCCGGTCGTTTCGGCGGGGGCCTGCTGGGCGTGGGCGGTGCCGCCCTGAACCAGGGCCAGGCCGGAAACGGCGGCCAGCAACAGCGCACTTCTGAACGTCATCGTAATCTCCTCGCGCGGGAAGACCGGGCGGTCCGCTCGCGACATGTCCTGAACCTCTATTGCCGCTGTCTCCCGCAGCCGGTGCGCCTTGCGCGGCGGGCTGCGGTGCCCTCGCGGTGGCTTTCTGTTCCGGGGTGGATGGCATGGAAGGGGCGAATGTGTCTGTTTAGTTTTTGAAATATGACACAAAGTTCTTCTTGCAGAGAAGATAGCCCGTCATTCGGCAAAAGCGCTCGGCCGATTGCGCTCGGTCACCTCGAAGACGAGGTGGCAACGGATATCCGGTTCCTCCCCTTCAAACTCGCCCCGTCGATGCAATCGGACGGCGCGAACCTGGCAAACCCTATCGCGCAGCAGTACGGATTCGGCTTGTACTGCGCAGGAGGTTTTTGATCCATTCCATTAGCCCGGCGCGCTGGGTAGCCTGCCAGTCCGCGCAATCGCGAACGTCGCGTGCACTGAAGAAGTCTGTACGCCAGCGGTGCAGCGAGCAGCCGAGCCGAGCCGAGCCGAGCCGAGCCGAGCCGGTCCTGCACGGCGGCATCATCGAGGAATGCCCCGGATTTTTCCGCTCGCCGTCCGGGCTTCTTTTCCATTTTTACGAACGCGACGGACAGGATTATTCAGGTTCATCGCGAGGTTCGACTGCCATAGACAGGAAGCACACCCAACCTGACCCAACGATCGGAATACGAAATGATCCCTCCTCACCCCGTCGGCTCCGCTTTCGGCGTTTCCATCGAAGTCGCGGCATGGGATGCCGTCGGCGCCGAGGTGGACTTGTCCTGCGCCGGCATGTTTACCCGCGAAGTTGGAGCGGAATTGTCCGGCGGGCTGGCCCATCTCGATGCGGCACTGGAAGGGCGGCTGCTGGAACTGCGTCGCAGCGGCAGCTTTACCGGCCGTCTAGGCGAATGCCTGTTGCTGGACAGCCCTCCTGCCGCCATTCGTGCCCGCGCCGTCCTGCTGGTCGGTCTCGGTGAGCCGGAGGGCTGGTCCACTGCCAGCCTGCGAGAAGCCCTGCGCGCGGCGGGCGCCTTTGCGCTGGCCCTCGGCGTGCGCAGCGCCGCTTTTGCGCCGGGAATGCTGGACAGCGGTCTTGCGCCGGATCAGACCCTCGGCGCGCCCACCGAAATGACCGGCGGGCTTGCAGCGGCGCTGAAAGCCCGCGACGTTCTGGTGAAGATGGGTCTGGCCGAGGCGCCCCGCCTAGAACGCTGGGTTTTCGATGTCGGCGAAGCACGGCTGACATCGGCCACAGAGCAGTTCCGCAAGGCCCTTGCGGCCACTTGAAAGGGCGCGATCGACGGCAGGAACCATCGATCGCACCGCTCGCAATCAGAAGCTCAGTCGACGAAGCGCCACCGGAGCGTCTCGCCCGCATGGAACGGCACGATGCGCAGGTCGCCCTCGGCGATCACGTCCGGAACCGTCACGTCCTCGCGCTTCAGGGTCACGGTGCCCTCGTTCAGGGGCAGGCCGTAGAAGCGGGGACCATGTTCGGAAGCGAAGCCTTCCAGCCGGTCGAGAACGCCTTCCTCGTCGAACACCTTGGCATAGCTTTCCAGCGCGAAGGGCGCGTTGAAGATACCCGCGCAGCCGCAGGCGGCTTCCTTGCGGCCGATCGCATGGGGCGCGCTGTCGGTGCCGAGGAAGAACTTGGGCGAACCCGAAACCGCCGCCTTGCGCACCGCCAGACGATGGCGCTCGCGCTTGGCGACGGGCAGGCAATAGGCGTGGGGCCGAATGCCGCCGTCGAAGATCGCATTGCGGTTGATGATGAGGTGCTGCGCCGTGATCGTGGCGCCGATCAGCGGGCCGTTCGCTTCCACGAACTCGGCCGCCTCGGCCGTGGTGATGTGCTCGAGCACGATCTTGAGGCCGGGATAGTCGCGGACCAGCGGGGCCAGGACCTGCTCGATGAACACCGCCTCGCGATCGAAGATGTCGATGTCGCGGTCGGTCACTTCGCCGTGGATCAGCAGCGGCATCCCGATCCGCTGCATGGTCTCCAGCAGGCCGGTGAGCTTGCGGATGTCGGTGACGCCGTGCGCCGAATTGGTGGTGGCGTGGGCGGGGTAGAGCTTGCAGGCCGCAAAGACGCCCTGCTCGTAGCCGCGCGCGATCTCTTCCGGATCGGCATCGTCGGTCAGATAGGCCACCATCAGCGGGGTGAAGTCCGATCCGGCCGGCAGCGAATCGAGGATCCGCTGGCGATAGGCCTCGCCCGCCGCCACGGTGACGACCGGCGGGGTCAGGTTCGGCATGACGATGGCGCGCGCGAACTGGCGCGCGGTGTAGCCGACGACCGCTTTCAGCATCTCGCCATCGCGAAGATGCACATGCCAGTCGTCGGGGCGGCGGATGGTGATCTGTGAGGTCATACGCCCCGCTCTAGCCATCTCGGCGCGGGCCGTCGAGACCGCTGCGTCAGCCCGGCAGGCTTGCCGTCTGGCGCAAGGCCTCGCCGAGGGCGAGAGCGGCCGAACTCGCCAGGTTCATCGAGCGCACCTCAGGGCGCATGGGGATGCGCACGCGTTCATGGCAGGCCTCGGAAACCGCCTCGGGAACGCCTGCGCTTTCCTTTCCGAACAGCAGGATATCGTCGGGCCTGTAGCAGAGATCGTAGGACGACTGCCGGGTCTTGGTGGTGAACAGCACCAGCCGCTGCGACCCGATGGTGGCCCTGAACGCGTCGAAATCGGCATGGCGCCGGACGACGACATGATCGATATAGTCCATCGCCGTGCGGCGCACCCGGCGATCGTCCCATTCGAACCCGAGGGGTTCGATGAGATCCACGGCCGCCCCCATGCAGGCGCCGAGACGCAGCACAGCACCGACGTTTCCAGCGATTTCCGGTTCGAAAAGAGCAATACGCATCCCGGCTCCTTGGCGTCGCCGGGCGAACCATGCAAGGTGTCTGTTCAGAGACCCAGTGCGGCGGCATTGCCCGAGGCAGCGGCCAGATCGGCGCTCGATGCCAGCCGTTTCAACCGGCCGTCGAGCAGCCCCAGCGCGACGCTGGCCGCGGTTTCCTCGCGGGTGTTGACGAGGAACAGGTCGCTGGCGCCCATCTCGAACCGGCGCCGCTCGGCCACCGCCATCGTGTCGGCGCGCTGCTTTTCCTGCTCGGACAGGGCGATCAGCTGCGTGGCGGCATCGAAGGCGATGACGATCCCGTCCACTTCGGCGCGAATCTGCTCGTCTAGCCAGCGCGCGCGGGTCTGGTTGGCATCGAGTTCAGCCTGCGTCTGCATCAGCTTGCCGCGCGCCGTGCGCTGTTCGAGCGGGACCGAGAACTTGACCCCGAAGCGCACGTCGTTGCCGCTGCGCGAGGCGCCGCCGGGACCGATATCGCCGATGTCGCGCGCCACTTCCATGTTGAGGTCGAGACGCGGCAGCAGGGCATTACGGTCGAGCGCGAGGCGATCCTGCACCAGCCGCGTCTTCAGTTCCGCGACCAACAGGTCCGGCCGCTGCACGTCCTGCGGCATCGCGGTGACGACCGGATCCGGCAGCGCCGCGGGCAACTGTTCGCGGCGCGGGATCGTCGGGTTGCCATCACTGTCACGCCAGTAGAGCGACAGGGCATTGGCAGCGGCGGCCATGGCCTGTTCGGACTGGACGACCATGGCCTCGCGGCGCAGCACCATCTGGTCGTTCTCGGTCAGGACGATGCGCGGGCGCAGCCCGGCCTGATAGGCGCGTTGCAGCCCGCGCTGCCGCTCCTCCGCCAGATCGAGGAGATGACGATAGACCTTGAGCCGCTCGCCACTCGCCACCCAGCTCAGATAGGCGTCGAGCGCCTTGCGCTGGACGCCGATGGCCACCATCTGCCGCTCGGCATCGGCCACGGCGCGATCCGCGTCCGCCGTCACCCGGCCGAAGCGGCGGTCGTCGATCATCCGGTCGCGCAGCAGGGAGAACACCGCGCCCGCGCGGATCTCGCCGAATTCGTTGGTGTAGTTCTTGTCCTCGTAGATCGGGAAACGACCGCTCGACGCGCGGTAGCCGCCGTAGATCTGGCCGCCCCAGTTCTCCAGCGGGCGCGCGATTTTCGCATCCGCATAAGTGCCGCCGTAATAGCCGACCAACCGCGATCCGCCCTCGGCGGAGAAGACCGTGTCGAAGGCGCCCTCTGCCGTCAGCCGCTTGGCATCGGCGGCGCGGGTGCGGGCCAGCGCCTCGATGATCTGCGGCGATTGGCGGGCGGAATTGGCGAGCAGGTCGTCCAGTTGCAGCACCGGCGCATCGACCGGCGCGGGCCGGGGCAGCGGTGCGATCTGCTGCGCCGCCGACGGTAGGGCGAAGGCGCAAAAACCGGCCGCCAGTACCCCGACAAACAATGGGCCATGGGGGCGTTTACTTGGCATTGCCGCCGTCCTTCCCGGCCGAACCACCCTTGCCGCCAGCCTCGTTCACGCTGCCTGCGTAAGTACCCGCGTCGAGGGCGCTCACCGGATATTGCAGCGGGAAGTCGTTGAGCAGGCGCCAGAGTTCATAGCCGCTCGATACGGTGTCCATCATCACCCAACCGCGCACTTTGGCGCCGAGGCGCACGAATGGCTCCTTCGGCCAGGGCCGCGCACCCGGCTTCTGCTCGACCAGCACGCGGAACAGTCCGTTCGCGGATGCCGAGACGTCGATCGCGCGCACCTGCCCGTCGAACATGCCGACCGCCACCGAGGGCCAGCCGCTGAACTGGATCGCGGGCCAGCCCTCGAACTCCATCCGCACCGGGCGGCCCGGATGGATCAGCGGCACGTCGCGTCCGTCCACGTAGAGTTCCACCACCCGCACCGCCTGCTCGGGCGCGAAAGTGGCGATCACGTCGCCTTCCTTGACCATCGTGGCGCTATCGCCGCCGAGGATGCGCAGGATACGCCCGTCGCGCGGGGCATGGACCATCTGCACCGACTGGCGGTTGATGTTGATGTCCAGCCGGTTGCGATCGGCCAGGCTCTTGGCGACTTTGGCATCATAGTCCGCCACCTTGATCTGCGCGAGTTCGAGATCGCGGCGCGGCGCCAGCCCTTCGCCGTACAGCTGCTGCATGCGGCCGACGTCGCGCTGGGCCACGCCCATCGCCTGACGCGTAGCCGCGATCTCGGCATCGACTTGCGCGCGTTCGGCCTGGAGGCGGGCGATCAGGTTGGGATCGTTGTCGGCGATGCGGGCGATCCGGTCGCCCTTCTTCACCAGTTCGCCGTCGGTCACATACCATTCCTCGACCCGGCCGGGGACGAGCGCGGTGAAGTTCTGCACGCGGTCGCGCGGGTCGAGCGCGATGACCGAGCCATTGCCGTTCGATGTCTGCTGCCAGGGCACCAGCAGCAGGAAGGCCAGGACAATGGCCATGGCGATCAGCAGCATCCAGGCGAGCACCCGCGCGGGGCGCGGCGGGCGCAGTCCCTGGAGCGTCCTGAAGTGAACGATATGGTCATCGCGGAAGGGCATGAAAACCTCCTTCTGCAGAGTTTCTGGCTTTCGCGGCGTTGCGGGCGGCGGCGAAAGCCGCGCGGTCCTGTGTCAGCAATTGGGAATCCCGTCCAAGCCAGAGCATGTGGTCGAACTCGAAAGCATCGGGGCGGCAGGTGAAGACGATGATCGTCGTCTCGCGGTCGTCGAGCTGCCGCAGCGCGGGGCGCAGTTCCTCCACCGGCACCATGTCGAACAGGCCCGAGAGGATGAGCACGCGCGGGCGGGCCAGCAGGGCTCCCGCCAGCTTGAGGCGCATCGTCTCGGCGCGGGTCAGCGGCCAGCCGCTGGAGGACAGCAGGCAGTCCATGCCGCCGTCGAGGCTGACGATCCGGTCGCCCAGCCCCACGAGCTCCAGCACGTCGAGCACTTGCGCCGGATCGGCCTGCGGATTGGCGAGGCGCAGATAGTCGCGGATCGTGCTCTCGACGATGTCCGGCCGGTCGAGCACGATCACGTCGCTGCGCAGGCGGTAGATATTGAGCGCGGCGATATCTGCGCCCCCCAGCGTGATGAGCCCTTCGTCGGGGCGGTAATGGCGCTTGAGCATCCGGCTGAACAGCCGGTCGATCCCCGGATCGCTCGCCGCCACCGCATGGGTTCCCGAGGGAACGTCGAGATCGAAGCGCGCGCGGTCACCCCCAGCGGCGATCGCCACCCGGCGCAGCGACAGGCCGCCGTCGCGGGGCCGGGCATCACCCTCGCTGCGCGGGGCCATGTCCTCGACCGGGATGGCATGGAACAGCGAGAGTTCCTCGACCGCCGCGACCAGATCGTAGAACGTGTCGAGATAAGGCCCGAGCTGCGCGGCGCCGTAGAACACGCTCGACAGGATCAGTTCCGCCGCGACGAGCTGGCCGATCGAGAGCTGCCCGCGAATGACCAGCCAGCCGCCCAACGCCAGCAGCGCCGCGCTGGCAAGCGCATAGAGCAGCAGCAGCGCCACGCTCTGCGGGAAGGTCGCGCGGAAATGCTCGCGGTGCGCGTCGACATAGGCCGCCGTGCGCATCTCCGACATGTCCATCGCATAGTCGAGATGGCGGCTCGACTTGTAGAAGCCGTTGGAGGCGCCCACGCTTTCCAGCCAGTGCGCGGTCTCGTACTTGCGGTGGCTCAGCGCCACGCCGCTTTCCATCGCGCTGCGCGCCCAGATCTTCCAGATGATCCAGACCGCCAGCACGAAGAGCAGGTTGAAGGCCAGGAATACCGGATGGTAGAACGAGGTGACGATGAAGCCGATCATCGCCTGGAAGAAGATCGTGAAGCCGCCGATTAGCAGCGAGGGCACGGCCTTCTGTACATTCGCCACTTCGAAGAAGCGGTTGAACAGGTCGCCCCGGCGCTCGTCCTGGAAGAACGGGTTCTGGGCGTGGACCGCCTGCAGGGTGATCTCCGCAACCGAGCGCGCGAAGAGGCGGCGACGGAAGATTTCCATCACATAGCTGCGCATCGCGCCGAGCAGCGACCACAGCGCCAGCAGGCCGAACAGCACCGCGGCCAGCGTGAACAGCGGCACCGGCAGGGCAGTATTGGCCACCGAGTTGATCAGCAGCTGCACGGAGATCGGCGTCGCCAGCGACAGCAGGCCGATCGCGGCGCCGTAGATCATCGCCATCGTCATGAAGGCACGGTCGGGCGCCAGCACGCCGCGCGCCCAGCCCATGAATGTGCCCCAGTCGATCCGCTGGGGGGAATGGCCGGCCATCGGTGATAGTCCCTTTTCACTGCCCGCCGCGTCATCGCAACCGGCGCAGGCGGGCGCGGCCTCTATCGGAGCGCTTGTGAAATTGGATGGACTGAGAGTTACATTTGGTTTCGCGAGGCGCTCTCGACCGAAAACGCCCGCTCTTCGCGCAGCGTTTCCAGCAAGGCGTCGGCCCGGCGAAGGTCGCCGGTGTCGAAACCTTCGGTAAAGGCCGCCCTGACCGCAGCCAGCCGCTCCAACGCTTCGTCACCGCGGCCTTGCGCGGCAAGCAAGGGCGCCAGGTCGAGCATGATCCACAGTTCCCAGGCGAGCGCGCCCTGGCGGCGACTCCATGCCAGGGCTTCCTCCAGCAGTGCGAGCGCCTGCCCGCATTCCGCCTGCCCGCATTCCGGCCGCCCGCCTTCCTTCTTCACCAGGATCGCGGCTTTGATCCGCAGCAGGTTCGGCGTGTAGATATGCTCGCCATTGGCCGCGCAGCGCGCAATAGTGGCGTCGATCCGCTCGAGCGCCTCGGCCCGCCGATCGCCTTGCATCAACGCCAGCGTCAGGGTGGAGGAGAAGGAGGTCGTCAGCAGATCGTAGCGCAAGGCCTGCAATTGCATCAGGCTGTCGCCCACCCCGTCCAGAGCCGCGCGCCAGTCGCCTTTGCGCAAGGCCTGGTTGCCGCGCAGACCGCCCACGGCAGCGACATAGGGCGCAAAGGCATTGCGCCGCGCCGCCGCCTCGAAACTGTCGAGCGTCGCTGCCGCACGCGCAAGGTCGCCCGTCGCGATATGGATCGGCAGCGCCCAGATCAGCGCAATGCAATGGGTCGTCGGATGGTCCAGCCGTTCCGCTTCCCGCACCGCCTCTTCCGCAAGTCTGCGTGCCCGGTCGGCATGGCCCAGCAGCCAGAACGTTCTCGCCAGGGCGATGATCGAACGGTTGCGATGATCGAAACCGTAGTGGATCGTCCGCCACCGCTCGGACGGCAGGGACAGCCGCACCGCCCGCTCCAGACGTTCGCGCGCCAGCTTCTGGTCGCCGCCGAGGTGATGGGAAATGCCCGAGAGCGATGCCGCCACCGCGCTCGCTTCCGGATCGTCCAGCGTCGCGGCCACCGCCAGCGCCATCTCCGCCCATTCGTGCGCCGCGGCATAGTCGCCGATGCGCTCGTGGAAGATGTGCAACCGGCCGAGCAACCGCAACTGCCGCCGTGCGTCGCCCAGCGATACCGCGATCTCGAGTGCCCGCCGCAGCGCCGCTTCCACGGCATCGCTGTTGCCGCGCGTGAACATGAGCGTGAGGCCCAGCGTGGCCTGAAGCTCATACTCTTCCGGAGTCCCGCCGCTCTCCTCCTCCAGCAGGGCGAGCGCGCGGGCGCACCAGTCCCGGCTCTCCGCCAGCAGCGACATTTCGAGGAAGATCGGCGCACTGACGGCACTGAGCCGCAAGGCCTGCTCCGGATCCTCGCCGTTGTCGAAACAGGTTGCCAGCGCGCTGCGGATATTGCCGATCTGGCCGACGATGCGAATGCGGCCGCGGGAATAGCTGCCGTCCTGCGCGCGAATGTCTTCCAGCAGCGCAAGGTAGAAGGCCGCATGACGGCGCGCGGCCGCGGCAGCCTCTACGGAGCCGCGCCCGCGCAGCTTTTCCTGCGCATGGGCGCGCGTCATTTCGAGCAGCCGATAGGCATTCGGCCCGCTGCCGCGATCGGCGGCGACCAGCGACTTGGCGATCAGCGCATCGAGCGCCATGGCCACTGCCGCGGCATCGAGATCGTCACCCGCCCCGACCGCCAGCGCCGCCTCCAGCGAGAACGGACCGAGGAACACCGAAAGGCGCTCGAACGTCCGCTGCTCTGTCTCGGACAGGAGATCGTAGCTCCAGTCGAGCGTCGCCTGAAGCGTCTGCTGCCGCGCGACCGCTGTGCGCCGGCCCGTCCAGCCGAGACTGAAACGCGCGCCCAGCATCCGCGCGGTCGCCTCCAGCCCGTGCACGGCGGCGCGCACGGCCGTCAGTTCGATCGGCAGCGCCATGCCGTCGAGCCGGGCGCACAGATCAGCGATTCCCCGCACTGCCTCCCGGTCGACACGGAACCCGCTGTTCGCCGCCATGGCCCGCTCGACGAACAGTTCAACGGCGGGAAAGGCGGCCAGTTCCTCCGCCTCCAAGGCATCCGCCCGGTCGCCCGGATAGGCCAGTGCGCCGAGCCAGTGAACCTGCTCGCCGACGATCCGCAGCGGCTCCCGACTGGTTGCGAGAATGCGCACCCCGGGCGCGGCCTCGCCGATCCGCTCCGCCGTGTCGGAAACCGCATCGATCAGGTGCTCGCAATTGTCGAGCACGAGCAGCAGCCGCTGGTCGCGCAAGTGCCCGAGCACGACGAGCAGCGGATCTTCCGCCTGCACGGGAATGCCCAGGGCGTCGGCGATTGCCGATGCCACGAGTTCGGCCCGGTCCAGCGCGCCGAGATCGACGAAGTGGACCCGGCCAGCAAATTTCCCGAGAACCCGGTGCCCCACTTCCACCGCGAGCGTCGTCTTGCCGACCCCCGCCGCGCCGACGATGGCGCAGAGCTTGTGTTCGCCGAGCGATGCGATCAGGAATGGCACATCGTCATCGCGCCCCAACAGGCGGCGCGACCGGCACGGCAGGGGAGGCGCGGATTGCCGGTACGTGATCGTCCCGGTGCGCGGATGCACCGTCACCTCCCGCTCCGTTCGAGGCGAGATCTTGGCAACGAAAGCATAGCCGACGCCGACCTGGGTACTGATGTAGCGTGCACCATCCACGCCTTCGCCGAGCGTCCTGCGCAGCGCCGCCATTTGAAACCGCAGGCTACCGTCCTCGACGACGACATCGGGCCAGACCCGGCGAAGCAGGTCGCGCTTGCCGACGACCGCCCCGGCCCGCTCGACGAGCGCCGTCAGCAGATCCAGCGAACGCCCCCCGATCTCGACCGGTACGCCGTCACGGGTCAGCAGACGCTCGCCCGCATGGAGGACGAAAGGCCCGAAGGCCGCGCGAAAAGATGAAGGTGAAGGCATGTCCTCCACAAATTGCCGCCTTTCCCCTGACATCCGCATCTTTTCGCCGAGCGCGCCGCGGCTTCCTATAATATTTCGGTATGTGTTGCGCGCTGCAGCGAAGCGGGCAGGAGCAGCCGCGCCCCGTTCCGCTCAGGCCTGGGGCCGCCCCAGCAGCAGAAGTTGGGCAACGACAGCGATCGCGATCACGTCGGGTTCCTTGCCCGCGACTCCGGGAATGCCGATCGGTGCGGTCAGGCGCGCCAGGGCCTCCGGCGAAATCCCGTCGGAAAGCAGACGCGAGCGGAAACGGGCGATCTTGGTCGAGGAACCGATGAGACCGACGAAAGCCAGCGGTGTCCGTTTCAGCGCCGCCAGCGTCAGGACATAATCGAGCGGGTGGTCATGGGTGAGGATGGCGAGCGCCGCATCCTCGGGCGCTTCCTCGATGCAGCGGGCGATCTCCGTTTCCGGCATTACCGTCACGCCGTCCACTCCCGCCATGTCCTCGCGCGTGTCAAACCAGGCGAGTTGCAGCGGCAGTCCGGTCAGGTGCCGGGCGATGGCCTGCCCGACATGGCCTGCGCCAAACAGGTAGAACGGCCGGGGCCGCTCGCCGACCGGCTCGACGATCCGCGTGCCGATCTCCGGCCGATCGCCCCGCGCCGACTGTCGCGTCGCCGTCTCGCGCGCAAAGACCGCGCGGTCGACCCGGTTCTCGCCCAGTGTCGTCGCCAGCATGCGGCCCGGTTCGGCTGCGGTCAGCCAATCGAGTCCGGCGAGGTCGAGGTGCTCGATCAGCAGGCGCACCCGCCCGCCGCAGCACTGGCCCAGCAGCGGCCCGAGCGGATAGTCCTGCACCCGCCAGGTCCCGGCCGGACGCTCCAGGATCGCGCGGGCCTGTTCGAGCGCGCGAAACTCCAGTTGCCCGCCGCCGATGGTGCCTTCCTGCCCCTGCCCCGTCACCAGCATGCGCGTCCCCGCCCCGCGCGGAGCGGAACCTTCGGTCGCCAGCACGGTCACGAGCGCCGCGCGCTCCTTCGGCAACGCGCGCAGCCATCGGAGCCACTGCGTCATCGCGCGGCAAACTCGGCGATGGCCTTCAGCACCCGCTCGGGCGTCGCCGGGGCGTCGAGCTGCGGCATTTCCCGGAGCTCCGGCGCGGTGGCCGCGATGGCGCGGTTGATCGCCGAAAAGACCGAGATCGCCAGCATGAACGGCGGCTCGCCCACGGCCTTGGAGCGGTTGATCGTCGGCTCGACATTCTCGCCGTCCCACAGGCTGACGGTGAAGTGCTTCGCCCGGTCGGAGGCGGTGGGAATCTTGTAAGTCGCCGGGCTGTGCGTGAGCAGGCGGCCCTTGTCGTCGAACACGAGGTCCTCGGTGGTCAGCCAGCCCTGCCCCTGCAAGAAGCCGCCCTCGACCTGCCCCTTGTCGACCATCGGATTGAGCGAACGGCCGACATCGTGGAGGATATCGACCGCCAACACCTTGTGCTCGCCGGTCAGGGTGTCGATCGCCACTTCCGACACCGCCGCACCATAGGCGAAGTAGTAGAACGGGCGACCCCGGTGCACCGCGCGGTCGTAGACGATGCCGGGCGTCGCGTAGAAGCCGGTCGAGGACAGCGAGACACGGGCCATGTAGGCCTTGCGAACGGCATCGGCGAAAGTCAGCCGCTGTCCGCCCGCCAGCACGGCCTCGTCCGTGAACAGGACTTCATGTTCGGCGCATTCGTGGAGGTCCGCAAGGAACGCGGCCAGCCGGTCGCGGATCGTCATCGCCGCATTGTGCGCGGCCATGCCGTTGAGGTCCGCGCCGGAACTGGCCGCCGTTGCCGACGTGTTGGGCACTTTGTCGGTGCGCGTGGCGGTGGTGCGGATGCGCGACAGCGGCACGCCGAACACGTCCGCCACGATCTGCGCCACTTTCACGTAGAGGCCCTGCCCCATTTCGGTGCCGCCGTGGTTCACCTGGATCGAACCGTCGGCATAGACGTGGACCAGCGCCCCCGCCTGGTTGAGGAACGTGGTGGTGAAGCTGATCCCGAACTTCACCGGGGTCAGCGCGATGCCTTTCTTGATGACCGGGCTGGCGGCATTGAACGCGGCGATCGCGGCGGCCCGCGCGTCATAGTCGGTGTCCTTGCGCAGACGCGCGATCAGCTGCGGCGCGATATTGTCGGCCACGGTCATGCCATAGGGCGTGACATCGCGGCCCGGCCCGTAGAAATTGGCGGCGCGGATCTCCAGCGGGTCCTTGCCGAGCGCCAAGGCGGCATGATCGACGACCCGCTCTATCGCCAGCATTCCCTGCGGACCGCCGAAACCGCGAAAGGCCGTGGCCGAGACCGTGTTGGTCTTCAGCCGCTCCGAGACGATCTCGACATCCGGCAGGAAATAGCAGTTGTCGACATGGAACATCGCCCGGTCGTTGATGGCCGGGGAAAGGTCCTGGCTGGCCCCGCAGCGCGAGGCGAGGTGCAGCGAAAGCGCAAGGATACGACCCGCCGCGTCGAAGCCGACCTCGTAGTCGACCTCGAATTCGTGGCGCTTGCCGGTGAGCACCATGTCGTCGTCGCGGTCGACGCGGAACTTGGCGGGACGGCCGGTCTTTGCCGCGACCAGCGCGGCGGCGGCCGCGAAGCTGGTCGCCTGCGTCTCCTTGCCGCCGAAGCCGCCGCCCATGCGGCGCACTTCCACGGTGACGTCGGCGGACGGCACTCCCAGCAAATGCGCGACCAGATGCTGGACCTCGCTGGGGTGCTGGGTGGAGCAGAGGATATGCATCTGCCCGTCCTCGCCCGGCGTCGCCACCGAGACCTGGCCTTCGAGGTAGAAGTGATCCTGCCCGCCCATGGCGAAGTGCCCGGAAATCCGCTGCGGCGCAGCGCCGAGCGCGGCGGCGGCATCGCCCCGCGCCATGCGCTGCGTCGGTTCGATCAGACTGCCCGCCGCGCGCGCCTCGGCGATGGAAACCGCAGCCGGGCGCGTCTCATAGTCCACCTTGCCGAGCCGCGCGGCCTTGCGCGCCGCGCGCTGGCTGGTAGCGGCGACGAGAAACAGCGGCTGGCCCGGAAACAGCACTTCGCCCTCCGCCAGCAGCCCTTCGTCGTGGCGGACCGGGCCGGTGTTGTTCTCGCCAGGAATGTCGGCGGCGGTATAGACGGCAACGACGCCCTTGGCAGCCAGTACGGCGGAAAGGTCCATAGAGATGATCCGCGCAGAGGTCTCGCTCGCCTGCCCGAAGGCGAGATGCAGCATGTCCACCGGCTCGGGCGCGTCGTCGGCATAGCGGGCAAGGCCGGTGACGTGGAGATGTGCGGAATCGTGCTGGTTGTCGGGCTTGGAGAGGACTTTCCAGGCGGGATCGCGCTCAGCCATGGGCCATCTCCGGATCGAGCACCGAGATACCCACGCCCTGTTCGCGCAGCCAGAGACGGCGCAGCAGGTTCGCGGCGGCTTGGCAGCGGTAGGCAGAGGAGCCGCGCACATCGCTCAGCGGGGTGAAGTCGGCGCGCAGAGCCTCGGCGGCTGCGATCATGGTCGCCTCGGCGAAGGGGCGGCCCAGCAGCGCCCGCTCGCAGGCCTTCGCGCGCCGGGGCGTGGCCGCCATGCCGCCGAACGCCGCGCGCGCGGCGGTTATCGTGCCATCGGTGACGGTGAGATGAAACGCCCCGCAGACCGCCGAGATATCGCTGTCGAACCGGCGCGAGAGCTTGGCGATGTGGATTACCGCATCGGGGCCGGGACGCGGGATATGCAGGCTCTCGACGAATTCGCCCGGGTGCCGGTCCTGCTTGCCGTAGTCGAGGAAATAGGCCTCCAGCGGCATCGTCCTGCGCCCGGCGGTGCTGCGCAGCGTCAGTTCCGCACCCAGCGCGATCAGGGCGGGCGGTCCGTCGCCGATCGGCGAGCCGTTGGCGATATTGCCGCCCACGGTTGCGGCGCTGCGGACTTGAAGCCCGCCGATCCGCCGAACCAGTTCACCGAGATCGGGATGGAGCCGGGCCATTGCCGCATGAGCCTCGGCATAGCGCACGGCGGCGCCGAGGGTGAGACCCTCGGCGTCCTCGTCCATGCGGCGAAGGTCGGCCACGTCGCCCAGAAAGACCACGTCGCCAAGATCGCGCAGGCCCTTGGTGACCCGGAGACCCACGTCGGTCGCGCCCGCAACCAGCCGCGCCTCGGGATATTCGGCCAGAACACCGGCAAGTTCCTCGGCGCTGCGCGGTGCGAACCACTTGCGGTCCCGCCATTCTCCCCCGGCGCTTTCGCTCGCGATGTCTTGCAGGCGTGCGGCGAGTTCGCGTTCGTCCGGCGCCAGCGTCGCCACCTGCTCGCCCGCCTCGATGATCGGGCCGTATCCGGTGCAGCGGCACAAGTTGCCCGCCAACACATCCGCCACCGGCAAGTCGCAGCCGAGCGCGCCGATCGCCTTGCCGTGCAGCGACATGACGAAACCCGGCGTGCAGAACCCGCACTGGGACGATCCATTGGCCGCCATGCAGGCTTGAACCGGATCGAGTTCGCCCTTTGCCGAAAGGCTCTCGACCGTCTTCAGCGCCTTGCCGTGCAGCATGGGCAGGAACTGGATGCAGGCATTGACCGCACGCCAGACGACATCGCGGCCCTGCGGCTCTCCGACAAGAACCGTGCAGGCCCCGCAGTCGCCCTCCGCACAGCCCTCCTTGGTTCCGGTGCGCCGCAGGCGGTAGCGCAGGAAATCGAGCAGCGTCGCAGCCGGATCGACCGCTTCGAGCAGGATCGGCTCGTCGTCGAGGAGGAAGCGCACCGTCATGTCAGCTTCCCCGATACGTCGAATAGCCGAAGGGCGAGACCAGCAGCGGCACGTGGTAATGGCCGCCTGCCTCGGCGATTCCGAAGTGGATCGGCACCCGGTCGATGAACGGCGGCTGCGGCAGTTCGGCGCCCTTGACGCGAAAGTATTCGGCCACGGCGAAAGTCAGCGCATAAGTGCCGGGATCGAGCGCCGGAATACCGGGGCAGCGGCCGTCGGCATTGGTCGTGCCAGTGAACAGCACCACGCCCGTAGCGTCGGTCAGTTCGAGCGCGACGCCTTCGGCCGGACAGCCGTGGGCGGTATCGAGAACGTGGGTCGACAGGCTGCTCATGCGGCCTCCTCCCCTCGGTCCATCGGCGGCCATGCACCGAGGAATTCATGCTCGTCGTAAGCCATGAAATCTCGCACCAGTTCCTCCCGGTCGTCAAGGAACAACTGGTCCGCGATGCCCCGGACAAGGCGCGGCAGGGCGTTCTGCAGGCCCGAGAGCGCGGAGGCCGAAAGGCCGAGGCTCACGAGCGCGGAATAGTTGAACGCGAACAGTCCGTGCAGCGGCGCCGGATTCGCGCCCTCGCGCGCCACGAACTCGAACGCCGGGCCGAGATAGGGATGCCCATCGATCAGCAAGTTACGCGGCCCGGCGGGCGATACCCGCTCTCCCCAGCGCAGGATTCCGTCCGCCACCGCGCCCAGTTCGGGACGCAGGCCAGGGTCGCTGACAAGGCCGGTGGAGACCACCACGAAGTCGAATTCATGGAGGCCGTGGGGCGTCGTCACCCGCACGCGGCCTTCGTGCTCGGCCGCGTCCAGCCACGGCGCGCCGAGATGCAGATGGAAGCCCGGAAATGCGGCGGCCCGCTCGAACGTGTCGTTGGTCGGCGGCTGGTTGTGGCCGAGGAAGCGGTCCATCGCCGCATATTTGGTGGCATCGTCGAGCGCCGGATAGCGCGCGGTGAAGCCCACGCGCTCCATGAAGCGGATCGGATTGACGCGCGGCAGGTCCTTGCGGCGGATGAAGACTTCCGCCGCCGCCACGCCTTGCGACAGGGCGTGATTGGCATTGTCGAAGGCCGAGGCCCCGCCGCCCAGAATGCCGATCCGCTTGCCGTGCAGCGCATCGAAATCGATAGGCTCGCTGGTGTGCGCCCAAAGCGACTTGGGCAAATTGTCGCGCACCATCGCCGGCGTGTGCCACTCACCGCCGCCCTGGATGCCGGTGGCCAGCACGACCTTGCGCGCCAGTTTCACCGCGCCGCCGGCGAAGTGCAGGCGGTGCAGGCCCTGTTCGGGCAGCGGCTCGATCTGCGCCAGCTTCGCGCCGTTCTCGACCGGCAGGTCCAGCACGCGGCGATACCAGCGCAGATAGTCCATCCAGTCGCCACGTGCGATCTTGTCCACCGCGTCCCAACCGGCAGCGCCGTGCTGCGCTTCCCACCAGGCGCGATAGGTGAGCGAGGGAATGCCGAAATCGATGGGGTTGAGGTGCTTGGGCGTACGCAGGGTGACCATGCGCGCGTAGGTTTCCCAAGGACCTTCGAACCCGGCCGCGTTCTCGTCGAAGATCATGACATTCGCCACGCCCTCGCGGCGCAGGCCGAAAGCGGCGGAAAGCCCGCACTGGCCGCCGCCGATCACGGCAACGTCGAGCACCCGCTCTCCCGCAAATTCGCCCTCGTGTAGACGGGGCCGCACCCATTCCGGGCGGACGAAACCGATCAGATCGATCTCGCGCGCAAGCCGCGCTTCCAGTGCGGGAAGGCCGACGGCGCCTGTAGACGTCATGGCATGTCCTCAAGACGCAGGCGAACGATCTCGCCGATCTGCTCCAGCGCCGCGGCCACTTCCGCATCGCGCCCGTTATCGAGCCGACGTTCCATGGCCGCCAGAATGCCCGCCTTGTCGGTCAGGCGCACGCAGACGATGAAAGGGAAGCCGAAACGGTCTCGATAGGCGGCGTTCAGCGCGTGGAAGCGTTCGAATTCCTGCGGGGTCAGCCGATCGAGCCCGGCGCTGGCCTGCTCGGCGGCGGAAGCATCGGTCAGCGTCCGGTCGATCGCCGCCTTGCCCGCCAGTTCCGGGTGCGCGCGGAACAGTGCAAGCTGTTCCTCGGCGCTCGCCTCTTGCATCACCGCCAGGAGGTCGGCGAGCCGGTCCCCCGAGGAAGCCCGCGCATCAGCGCGCTCCTCAACCCAGGGGCTATACTCGAACAGCGCCGTCATGCGGGGTGAACCTCCATCCAGTGGCGGGCGATGTCGATGCGGCGGGAAATCCATGCGTCACCGCTGGCCGTGACGTGATCGAGGAAGCGGGCGAGCGCGCGGGCGCGGCCGGGCTTGCCGGCGATGCGGCCATGAAGGCCGACACTCATCATCCGCCCGCCTTCCTCGCGAAGCTGGTCAAAAGTATCGCGCATATGGCGGAAGAACTGCTCGCCCTCGGTAAAGCCGTTGAGCGCGACGATCTTCATGTCGTTCACGTCCAGCGTGTAGGGCACGATCAACTGTGCCTTGCCGTGCTGGCGGTCCCAGTAAGGCAAGTCGTCGGCATAGCTGTCGGCATCGTAGAGGAAGCCCCCCTCTTCCGCGACCAGCCGCGCGGTATTGGGCGAGGTCCGGCCCTGATACCAGCCGAGCGGGCGGCTGCCGGTTAGCTTTTCGTGAAGCGCGATGGCCTCGGCGATGTGAGCGCGTTCGACCTCTTCGGGCACGTACTGATAGTCGATCCAGCGCAACCCGTGGCTGGCGATCTCCCAGTCCGCGTGCTGCATCGCGGCGACGGCTTCGGGGTTCATCTCCATGGCCTTGGCCACGCCGAACACCGTCACCGGCAAGCCGCGCTCGGTGAAGATCCGGTGGATCCGCCAGAAGCCGGCGCGGCTGCCGTATTCGTAAAGGCTCTCCATCGCCATCGCGCGGTCCGCATGACTGGCTGCGCCGACCATCTCGCTAAGGAAGGCCTCCGAACGTTCGTCGCCGTTGAGGACGGAGTTTTCGGCGCCTTCCTCGTAATTGATGACGAACTGCACCGCTACTCGCGCACCATCGGGCCACTGCGGATCGGGCGGCCTGCGGCCATAACCGACGAGATCGCGGGTCATTCCTCCCAGGCCTCCAGCGCCGCCGGAACCGCATCGCCCAGCGGCAGCCTGAAGCCCTCCATCCGAAGGCACGCTTCCAGCGCCGCCAAAGTCAGCAGCACCTTGTGTTTCATGGCGTTGTAGCCCATCGCGCCGATGCGCCAGATCCGGCCCTGAAGCGGGCCGAACGCCGTACCGATCTCGATCTCGAACTGCTCGCGCATGGCCATACGTACTGCCTCGCCGTCCACGCCCGCGGGGATGAAGACGCCGGTGACATTGGTCATCCGGTGGGCATCGTCGCCGAAGACCGTGAGGCCCATCGCGCGCAGCCCCGCCGTCATCGCCCGGCCCGCTGCGGCATGGCGGGCGTAACGCGCCTCCAGCCCCTCGCCCAACGCAATCCGCGCACATTCACGGGCGGCGTAGAGCATCGAGGTCGCCTCGGTATGGTGGTTGAGGCGCTTGTCCGACCAGTAGTCCATGACCATGGCGAGGTCGAAATAGTTGGAGCGGATGCGCGGCCCCTGCCCGTCCACGATATCATCGCGGCGGATGCCCTGCTCGACGTGACGGCGGCGCCCGATGTGCTCGGCCGCCTTGTCCGAGATCGTGATCGGCGCGGAACCGGAAGGTCCGCCCATGCACTTCTGCAAGCCGCCGGTGACGACATCCACACCCCACCGGTCCGCCGCCAGTTCCATGCCGCCGATGGTCGCGGTGGCATCGACATAGCTGAGCGCGCCTGCCTGACGGCAGAGTTCTCCGAACCCTTCCAGCGGCTGCGCCATGGTGGTCGAGGTGTCGCCGTGGATGGTGGCAACGACCTTGGGATGGCAGCGGGCGATGGCCTCGGCGATCCGCTCCAGCGGGACGACTTCGCCCCAAGGCGCGTCCACCGTCTCGATCACCGCGCCGATGCGGGTGAGGATTTCGGTCAGCAGCAGGCCGAAGCGGCCGAAGTTCACCACCAGCACCACATCGCCCGGCGCCACCATGGAGACCAGCGCCGCCTCGATACCGGCGCGCGCGGTGCCGTCCACCAGCATGGTCCACGGGTTCCGGGTGCCGAAGATCGGACGGTAGAGCGCCATGACCTGGTTCATGTAGCCGGTCATCTCCGGGTCGAACTGACCCAGCAGGTCCGCGCTCATCGCCCGCAGCACGCGGGGGTGCGCGTTGACCGGGCCGGGGCCCATGAGCAGGCGCTGGGGCGGGTCGATCTCGCCGAAGAGAAGCGGATCAAGGTCGGTCGGCAAAGCTGTCTCCCAATCTGTCTATAAAGCCCAGCATGACCCGCAGCGCCGCATCGGCATCGGCGGGTTCGACATGCTCGGCAGGGTTGTGGCTGACGCCGTCCTTGCAGCGGATGAACAGCATCGCGGTGGGGCAAAGCGCCGCCATCACCATCGCATCGTGTCCGGCGCCCGAGACGAGGCGGCGCACCGGCTGACCGGCCTCGACCATGGCGGCGTCCATCAGGTCCATCAGCGCGGGATCGCAAGGGCTGGCGGGCAAATCGTGGACCAGCGCCAGATCGAGCACGAGGCTGCGTTTCGAGGCGATCTGCTCCAACCGCGCGAGGATATCCTGCGCCGCCCGGTCGCGCCGGACCGCATCGCCAGAGCGCACGTCGATAGTGAAACGCACTTCGCCGGGGATCACATTGGCCGCGCCGGGTATGGCCTCCAGCTTGCCGACAGTGGCGACGAGGTCAGAGCCGTCCGCGCGCGCGATATCCTCGATGGTGAGCACCATTTCCGCCGCCCCCGCCAGCGCATCGCGGCGCAGCGGCATCGAGCTTGTGCCCGCGTGCCCCGCCATTCCGCGCACCGCAGCGGCATACCTTAGCTGTGTGGCAATGCCGGTGACGGTGCCGAGCGCGAGGCCTTCCGCCTCCAGCACCGGCCCCTGTTCGATATGGGCTTCGAGATAGGCGAGGATGTCTTCCGGCGCGCGGCGCGCGGCCCGGTAGGTCTGGGTGGAGAACGTGTTCGTGGGGGTCTTGGCCGTCACCACGTCGTAATCGGTCTTGAACGAGGCGAGCGCCACTTCCAGCGATACGCCCTCGGCATCGGCGATCCGGTCGAGATCGGCATCGAGCGTTCCGGCCACCGCGCGGCTGGTCAGCATGGCGGCGGGAAAGCGCGAGCCTTCCTCGTCCCCGAAACCGTAGACCTCGACGGCGAAAGGCAGGCGGCGGCCCTGCTCGTGCAGCGCGGCGACGCATTCGATGCCGAGCATGACGCCGAGCGGACCATCGTAGCAGCCGCCGTCGCGCACGGAATCGAGGTGGCTGCCGATCACCAGCGCCGGTGCGCCGGGCGCCGCACCCTCGTAGCGGCCGCGCAGATTGGCAGCGGGGTCGAGATCGACGCGCATGCCCGCCTCGACCATCCATGCGCCGACAAGATCGACCGTCGCGTGATAGGCGGGGCTGAGGTAGCCGCGATAGAGGCCCTGCTCGCTCTGGCTGTAAGGCGCGGTGCCCAGTGCATCGCAGCGGGTGACCGCGCGGATGCCGCTGGCCTCTACCATGCCGCCACGCCGCCATCGCTGCGCGGGTCCGTGGCGCCTTCGAACGAACCATCGGGCAGACGCACCAAGGCGCCCGCATGGCCCATCATCGCCGTCAGCGGCCCCACCCGCTCCACATCGTGCCCGGCCTTGGCCAAGGCCGCGTAAAGCGTCTCGTCGAAGCCGTCCTCCAGCTTGAGCGAGGTGGTAACGTCGCCCCAGGTCCGTCCCAGCAGCCAGCGCGGCGCAGAGATCGCCTGCTGGAGATCGACGCCGAAACGCGCATAGCGGCTGAACAGCGCGGCCTGCGTCTGCGGCTGCCCCTCGCCGCCCATGGTGCCATAGGCCATGACACGGCCGTCCTCGAACACCGCCAGCGCCGGGTTGAGCGTGTGAAACGGCTTGCGGCCGGGCTTCAGCGCATTCCAGCCCGTCCCGGCAAGGCGGAACGAACTGCCCCGGTTCTGCCAGACGATCCCGGTCTGCGGCAGCACGAGGCCCGAACCGAACTCGAAATAGGTCGACTGGATCGAGGAGACCACCCGCCCTTCCGCGTCCGCCGCGCCGAACCAGCAGGTATCGCCCCATTGCGGCGGCCGCGGCCATGCCAGCGCTTTCGCGGGATCGATCCGCGCTGCCATGGCATCGAGCGCTTCCGCATAGTCCAGCAGGCCCTGAAAGTCGTAGTCAGTATAGACCGGGTCGCCGACATGGGCATCGCGCAGCAGGAAGGCCTGCTTGGCCGCCTCGACCAATCCGTGGACATGGACGAAGCTGTCGGGCGCCTCGGCGGAGAGCCGGTCGAACAGCGCGAGGATAACCAGCGAGGCGAAGCCCTGCGTCGGCGGCGCGCTGTTATAGAGCCGTGCGCCCCGGATCGATACCGAGAGCGGTGCGGGCCGCGTGGCATGGTGCGCGGCAAGGTCCGCCGCCGATACCGGACTGCCGAGGGCAGCAAGGTCTTCAGCGATCAGCACCGCAAGATCGCCGCGATAGAAGCTGTCCAGCCCGTCTTCGGCCAATTTGCGCAAGGTCCGGGCAAGCGCCGGATTGCGCAGCACGTCACCCTCGGCCAGCGGACGGCCCTCCGGCTCGAACACCGCGGAATAGGCCCCCGGTCCCTTGCGCAGTTCATCGCCCTTGGCCGCAGCGATGGCCGCGCCGCCTGCGGTAACGGCAACGCCCTCTTCCGCATAACGGATCGCGTCGCGCAGCAGGCGTTCGAGCGGCAGCATGCTGCCTGCACTCTCCAGCGCCGCCGCCCAGCCCGAGATCGTCCCCGCCACGGTATTGGCCGCCAGCGGCCCTCGCGTCGGCACGGCGTCCAGCCCGGCGTAGAGCGACAAGTCGGCCCTGGCAGCCGCGCCGCCGCAGCCGTGGACCGCATGGACCCGTCCGCCACCGTCTTTGGCCGGCTCGCGGATCACCCAGAAGCCGTCGCCACCGATGGCGGTCATATGCGGATAGACCACTGCCAGCGTCGCAGCGACGGCAACGGTCGCCTCCACCGCATTGCCGCCATCCATCAGCACCGACCGTCCCGCTTCGGCGGCGAGATAGTGCGGGGCGGTGACGATACCGCGCGTGCCCTTGACGGCAAGGCTATCAACGACGCTCACGCGGCGACCAGCCCCTGCCAGGCGGGCGTCGCCATGCCGGTCGGCGGTGTGGTGCCGATCGCCCCTTCCCGCTCCAGTCGCGCGGCAAAGTGCATCAGGTCCGGCTCTCGGCCCGGTTTTCCGATGAGTTGCACGCCGATCGGCAACTGGCCCGCCCTGCGCAGGGGAACGCAGAGCGACGGCAGGCAGGCAAAGGTGATCGGCTGGGTATGAATGCCGAGATCCGCGCGCGCGGGTGAAAGTGCGCCATCTATCAGGATGCGCTGGTCCTCGATCGGCGGGGCAGTGCAAGGCGTCGCCGGTGCCAGCAACACATCGAAATCCTCCATGACCGCGCTGATTACGTCGAGGTAGGACGCCCTGAACGCCAGCGCTTCCTCGTAAAGACCACCGGGCAGCAAGGCGCCTGCCAGCAGCCGGTCGCGTGTCGCGGGATCGAAAGCCATGGCCCGCTCGGAGAGCGCCCTGCGGTGCAGCGCGCCGCCCTCGCAGGCCGTGATGAGAAATGCCGCCGACCGCGCGCGGGCAATATCGGGAAACTCCAGCAGCGGCGTAGCCGCGGCGATGGCGTCGATAGCGGCAAGCTGGCCCGGATCGGCGTTGTCGCGAAAACGCCCGCCAAGCCGTCCGAGCCGCAGTGAACGTCCGTCACACCCGGCCGTACGCCCGGAAAGAACCTCCCACACGAGCGCCATATCTGCGGCGCCGGTCGTGAACGGCCCGACATCGTCGAAGCTCTCGGCAAAGGGAAACACCCCGGCCAGCGGCAAGCCGCCATGCGTGGGTTTTAGCCCGTAGAGGCCGGTGAGACTGGCCGGAACGCGCACCGACCCATTGGTGTCGGACCCGAGCGAAAAGGGCAACAGACCTGCGGCGACGACGGCAGCGGAACCACCGGACGAGCCGCCCGCCAGCCGGGCAGGATCGTGCGGATTGCGCGTGGTGCCATGGCGCGCATTGATGGTCGCGAAGCCATAGGCGAACTCGTCCATGTTGAGCGTCGCCACGAGCACCGCGCCGGCAGCCCGGAGACGCGCGACCGCTTCCGCATCGGCGACGGCAGGAGGCGCATCGGCGTAGATCGCGGAGCCTGCCGTGGTCGGCAGGCCGGCCACGTCGAACAGGTCCTTCACGCCGTAAGGCACGCCCGCCAGCGGTCCGGGATCGCCTCCCGCAGCGATCAGGGCGTCGACTGCCCGCGCTTCGGTGCGGGCGCGCTCCGGCAAGAGGCGGGTGACGGCGACAAGCGGGTCCGCGCAGGGCTGCGGCAGGGCGGCAAGGCATCGTTCCACCACATCCAGGGCCGTGATGCGTTTCGAACGGACGGCGAGGGAAATCTCGTGAACGGAGTTCAAGGCTTTCGGTCCACCAGGCCTGAGCGCATCGTCCCGACGTGCGCGGAGATGAGGTGCATGTTCGCTCTCAATCCGTCCCGGCACGCCTCGGGAACGGACATGTTCCACAGCCTTGCAGCTTCCAGAATCTGCTCGTCGCTCAATGGTACCTGAGGCACGAAGACCTCTCGAACATCGCTTGGTATCTTGCCCATCCCCTTTGTCCGGCGGCGGCCGTATCATCGACGCCGCCAACAGGTCTTACAGGCGTAAGGCCTCGCCCCATCTAATCTATATCATAATCCTGCACGCACCGTTCCATAAATGTGGGCAGCCTGCCTCCGGTAAGGAGCCGAACAGACGGCCCCCGATAGGCAACCATGCCATGACCTGGCCGTTAAGGAGATGCCCGAGGCAACCGTAAAATAAGTGATAACCCGAGGTTTAGCGCCCATTAACTATGGTATTATACGGTAGTTTCAGTCCGGACAGCGATAGTCGGTTTCAGCAGGAGGATCGTATGTCCATGTCTGGAATGAAGCGTTACGCATTGCCGCTGGCCCTGGTGCTCATGCCGGCCGTACTGATGCCGACAACGGCTGCCTCCGCCTATGACGGGGCCTCCATCGCCGTGTCCGGCCGGGTGCCCACGGTCTGCCGCGTCACCATGGCCGCCGCGCCCGCCCATGCGATCCAGACCGGGGCCAACGACCTCGGCACCATGCACGAGCTTTGCAACAGCCTGGCGGGCTACACGGTCACGCTGAACCATCCGGCCGGGCTGATCAATGCCTGGGTCGAAGTGGGCGGCGTCCGCGTGCCGCTCGCCTCGGACCGGACCCATACCGTCATCGTCGACAACCGCGCGCCGGCCTTCCGCGAGCGGCAGCTGCGGCTGATCCTGAACCAGGCCCCGTCGGAAGAGATGAACCTCAGCCTCGAAGCCGAGCCCAAGGGCGAAGTGTTTTAAGGCCTGACCGAAGAACAGCCCTCGCCGCCCGAAAGTCCGAGGCGCGGCGAGAAAGTCAGTGTGATCACATCGGCATACTGCCCCGCCGGAAGGCGTTGCAGGTCCTTCCCCGCCAGTTCCACCTGTACGCCGTGGTTCCGCCCGCCGGGCGCGGGCGTCTGGCTGCAGGCGATCATCGACCGGTCGGACACCGGAAAACCCGAGATCTTGAGCGCATAGGGCAGCGCGGCCTCGTCGCCGTCGAAGCGCTTCAGAGCGCCGCGCTCTTCGGCCACGCGGATTTCGTAGGGCACCGTGGACTGCGCGGTCACCGTCAGCCCGCGCGTGAGATTGCCGCCCGAACCGTCGACATCGCCGAAATCGATGCGGCCGCGCTGAATGCCCGCCGATCCCACGAACGTGGCGATGCGCTCCGGCACGGTCAGGTCCACCGCGACCTGGCTGCCGAGCTGCATGCCGCGATCCAGTTCGTCCCGCCCCGCCAGGCACACGAAACGCAGTTCGAGCGGCTGGTAGTAGTTCCCGGCGACGATCCCCTGCCCGGCCGGAACCTGGATGCGGAACGTCTCGTTGACATTATCGCCCCCGGCCCCGGGGGAAAACTGGACGAGCGCGCCGTTGGTCGCATTCGGCTGCTCCGCGCCGGACACCAGCACCATGCGGCCGGTGTCGCGGATCCAGCGAATGTCGTAGCGGACCGAACTGTTGCGCCCGAGCGCCGCGCCGCGGTTGATCGCCCCCGGATTGGCGAGGACGAGGCGCACGGCCGTGACCCTGGGGTCCAGCCGCCGGACATGAATGGTGAAGGCACGCTCCACCTCCGCCCGGTTGAACGGATCGTAATCCAGCGTGAGTTCGCTGGCGGAAGCGCGGAAATCGGCGCAGTCGGCCCTGGCGACCTGCGGCAGGGCCAGGGCGACGACGCCGCAGGTCAGGAGCGTGGCGACGATCTTCATGGGGTTCCCTCCGGCTTCAGTGCACCGCCGCGCTGCAAGGCGGCCTGCGTTGTCGTCACGTCGATCAGGTAGACGAGCTTGCCCGCATCGGTCGGCATTTCGATGCGCCACCTGCCCGCGCGCAGGCCCTGCACGGCGAAGTGACCGGAGCGGTTGGTGAACATCTGCACCGGCGCATGATCGGGAACCGCCACTTCGAAGGCGCTGCCGCCGACGAGTTCGAGCGGGGCACCGTCCGGCTTCAGCAACTGCCCGGTATAAGTGACGAAGTAATCGGAGCCGATCGTGACCAGATAGCCCGCACGGTAGGGCGGCCTTACCTGGACGATGCCGCTGCCGATATCGTAGCCCGACGGCGCCTCGGGCACGTCGTAAGTCAGCAGGCGCGGCGAATAGGATGTCAGCTGCGGCATCACCGCGCCGCCGAACAGGCCCGACTTCGCCATGTATTCGTTCTTGCGCGGATCGATGTAGACCGCCTTGCCGTCCAGCGAGGCATGTGTCTTCAGGATCGCGAAACTGTCGTAGATCGGGCGCGACAGCGCGAGACTGCCGCCGGCATAGGCGAGCGAGAAGGCCGCCCGCAGCGAGGTGCGCTGGTCGATGATCGCGCCGCCGTTCGAGAACGCGGTATTGTGCGCCGCGCCCAGTTCCGCGCGGTTCGTCAGCACGTTGACGGCGGCGTTGACGCCCACCGAATCCTCGACGCGATCGACGTTGGCCGAGGCGTTGTACGATCCCACTCCGGTGCCGCTGGAGCGCTGGTAACTGACTCTGGCGCGCTCGCGCTGCGTGTCGAGATCGGTGGTGACGCTGGAACTGCGGTCGAAGCGGTAGATCAGCGAGATCCGCGCGCCGGGTCCGGAATTGCGCTCGCTGCGCCGATAGGAGGCTTCCGCCGTCAGCAGCAGCCGCGGATTGGGCCGCCATCCGTACGTGGCACGCGCGGTGGACTGGTCCCGCCTGCCGCCGCGCCCGATCGAATGGAACCCGTCGAGGCTGAAGTAGTGGTCCGCGCCGAGCGACTGGGAATAGGTCGCGCCGATGTCCAGCACGTAGGGATTGCTGGCGGACAGACTGTCCGGCAGCGCGAAGTTGCGGCTCGTCGCCTGGATCGAGGCGGTCAGCGAGCGCGCGTTGCTGCCCGTGCCCACGCGCGAAAGTTCATAGCCGATGTTCACGGCATAGCCCTGCCCGGCATCGATATTGTGCGATCCGGCGAGGTTGAAGGCCAGCGTGCCGACCGGCGAGGCCCATACTACTTCCGCGCCGCCTACGCCGCCACGGCGCTGGGCCTGAAAGTTGGCGCCGACCGTCAGTTCCTCGGTCAGGCCGCGGCGATAGAAACCCGATGCGACAGGCGCGCCGCTGTAATGCCGACCGCCGGTGCGGAACGGCGCCTTGACGCCGCCGTAGACCCCGAACTCGCTCAGTCCGGCCGCCAGCAGCGTGCGGTCGAAATTGATCGAGAAGGCGATCACGTTCTCCCGCCCGCTGTCGTCGCGCACGACCAGCCGCACGTCGTTGGCGCCCTGCGCGAAGGGAAAATCGCCGATGTCGTAAGTGCCGGGATTGAGCCGCGTGACCTGCACCGACTGGCCGTTGACGATGGTTTCGACCGTCGAGGCACGGGTCAGCGTGAAGGAGCGCTGCCCGCGCGGCTGGATATTGCGCTGCGGATCGAGGTCGGCATAGACGCGCGAAAGCGAGAGGCCCGCCATCGGGCTCGATCCGGAAAACCCGCGCGAGACCGGTTCCAGATCACCGGCAGTATAGCGGGCGGTGCGGCGTTCGTCGTCGTAGACGATGCGCGTGCCCTCGCGCCGGAACCTGTCCTGGATGCTGCCCTCGTTCTCCAGCACCAGTCCCCGCAGCCGCACCGCGCTGTCGAAGACCACGTTCGGCGTGACGAAGCCGGTGCTGGTCCCCTTATGCACGTAGTCGCTGTTGACGAAGGCCGTCAGATAGGCGGACAGGCCCGCCGGCGTCTGGACCGGCCCCGCGACGGGATCGTAACCGCCCATGACCCGGATCGACTGGCGCTGGCGCAAGGCGGGGTCCAGTGTCATCGACAGGCCGAGGCTGGCCTGATCGTAAGCCAGCGTCACGCCCAGCGCCGCAAGCTCGGTGGTGGCGATATCGGACCTGCCCTCCACCGCTTCGGCGATCCGCGACCAGGCCTCGGCGGACAGAACACCGCGCAGCAGGGCCAGGAATTCCCCGGTATCGACCAGGATACGGTCGTCGGCCGCCAGTGTGTAGGACACTTCGCCGAGCACGAAACCATTGTCGGTGAGCGGGCCGCCCATCGGAATGTCGCGCCCAGTGCTGTTTAGACCGGCCTGCGGAGGCGCGGGCGCCGTGGGCGGTGTCTCCCACGCGGGCGTCGGCATCACGTCCCACACCGGCACCGGCAAGACCGCCGCAGTCATGCCGCGAAACGGCGCGGTATGCGTCACCAGACGCGCAGGCACGGTCGTCCGCGCGTGCGCGGTCGGCGAGCCGAGCGGCGTCAGTCCCGGCGCAAGCCCTGCCAGGCCGAGAAGATAGAGGGCGCGGCGATCCGGCACGGCGTCATTTGCTTCCGGCCGAATTCAGCTCGACCGACAGCGTACCGGAGGGTTCCGGAAGTTCGACATTGATCGGGAAAATCCGGCTGGCCTTCGAGGGCACGAGGCCGAGACCCATGCTTTCGCGGATTTCCTCCGGCTCGAAAGTCTTGCGATAGGCCTCGGAACCGTCGCTCCGGCGCTCGATCACGGTCATGCGGTTGGTGGCGACGTAGCCGTAGCTGGTGCCTTCGTTGGAGACGGTCAGGACCGGCTGCGGCTTTCCGGCGGCATCGGTGCCGACCTTGGCCTCGACCACTTTCAGCGCAGGCGCATCGCCGTTGGTGCCGACGCTGACGAGGACCTTGAAGCGGTGCAGGACCTGAATCGCATTCTGGCTTTCCGGCATGGCGACCGGAAGCTGGGCGATGGTCACGTAGAAATGGCGGCTCTCGCCTTCCAGCGGCTGGCCGATCCATTGCACGCGGAATGCCTGCGACTGGTTGCCCGCAAGCGTGGCCTGGCTGGGGAACACGAGGACATCGTCGCTTTCCACGTCCTCCGCCTCGCGCAGTTCGCCGTCCACGACGCGCACGGGATGGACCGTCACTTCCACCGGCACGGTGTCCGGGAAAGTGTTCTGCAGGGTGACGACGGCCGAAGTGCGGCGCCCCGCCGTTTGCAGGTCGACCACGACGGGCTGGACGTTCAGCGCCAGACTGGGACCGGTGGTTGCCAGCAGGGCAAGCAGCGACAGCAGCGGACGCAGGATGCGCCGGGCAGGATGCGGGATCATGGAAATCACTCGAAAAGCCGGATCGGGAGAAGCCGGAGGCGGGCGACAAGCCCGCCTCCGGACGACATCAGGCAGCCGGGGTCAGCTCGATCGAGACGTAACCCGAGTAGGTGCCGGCAGCCAGCCTACGGTCGGTCAGCGACGACCAGTTGGTGGCGGTGCGGTTGGAACCGTTCGAGGTGGCGACGGCGGCGCCCTGGCTGGCGGCCTTCACGAACTGGACGCGCGTGGCAGCCGAGCTCAGGCTGTCGTGGCCGCCGAAGCGCTGGGCAACGGTCGAACCGCCGTCGGTCGAGGTCGAGTCAAGCGCCAGACCGTTGATCGAGGTGTCGAGGTTGTAGCGGATGAACTGGGCGAAATCGCCCTGGGCCAGGCCGTTGCCGCTCGCGCCCTGAAGGGCGAGAACCGCACGCTCGACCTTCACGTTGCTGCCACCGTTGTTGCAGAAGGCGACGACGCGGGCGTCGGTCAGCTTCTGGGCGATTTCCTCGGTGACGGTCGAACGGATCTTGGCATTGGCGTCGGTCAGGTCACCGAGCGAGATCGACGAGGCCTGCGACGAGATGCCGCACTTGCTGTCGACCTGGGCATTGATGTCGATGCTGGTGGTGGCGGCCTGGGCCGAACCGGCTGCAAGGGCGAAAACGGCTGCCGCGCTGGCGGCGAGGATCGAACGCTTCATATTCAGCTCCTAGGGTACTTTGGCGCAGGAACGCGCCGGAGGATTGAAGACCGCTTTCGCGGGTCTTGCGACTTGCACCGGCTACCGGGACAGGCAGCCGGTGATTGAGCGACGCGCCGACCCAACGCCCCGCCCTTCGTGCTGGAGGACTGCAATTATGCGCGTGGTCCAACCACCAGAATGAGAGTATCCTTGTAATGCCCCGCAGCGAGGCGGGGCTGCGCGGCGGCCTGCGCCGCCCAGTCGATCGAGATCACGGCATTGCGGCCCACGCTGATCCCCGCGCCGGAGCGAAGGCCCCGGCCGGGCATCAGCGTGGCAAAGGCACAGCGGCCACCGTCGGCCATCTCGTCGGAAATGCAGGGTGCGCTGCGGACGATGCCCTGGTCGGTATCGAGCGCCAGCGAGACCCGGTAACGCTTGCTGAACGAAAAGCCGGAGCCGTCGTCGGCGGCATCCAGGTTCGTCAGCGCGCCGCGCTGCGAGGTGACGCCGAGGGCATAGGGCGTGTTGCAGTCGAGACCGATCGCAAGGGAGAAGTTCGCGGCACTTTCCAGATCGCGCGGTGCCGCAATGCCGGCATTGACGCCGGAAGCGAAACCGCAGCGTTCCCGGATCCGGGCGACGACATCGATCGCCACCGAATCCGTGGCGGCCTGAACCGGGCCTGCTCCAGACAGGAACATCGCCCATGGAAGGGCCAGCAGCAAGGCGCTGCGGGCACTGAAGACGGCATGCGACAGCCGCCGCAAACGATCGAACATCATTAAGCCCCCCGCTTAATGCATGACCGGCGCGATCAGCCCCCTGCCGCTCGCCACTGGACGCCCCGCACCGGGCGCGGTCGAGGACTTAGGAAGGGAGAATTGGTGAAGCAATCACAAAATATTCACTAACGGTTAGTGTGCCCATTTTGGGACATTTTCAAAGCCGTCGATATCATTCATCATTTATTACAATCGATTAGATTCGTCGAAAATCCGGGATTCTTGCGATTTATTGAACTTCATGCACCTTCGCACATTCGATCCGATTTCGAGCAGATTATGGTTAGCTAACTCCGCAATCCAACCGATCGACTCTCATTTCGCCCTTCCCGCGCCGAATTCGAACCGGTTCGATTCGCAGTTTTCACCCTCGCCGACGACACGGCCGCCGACCGGACGGCCCGCGCCGTCGCCGCGGAGCGCCCCCAACCAGCGTATAGTTCCGCCGCAGCACGATACCCGGCATAAGCGTCGATAGTGTCGGCCATGAACGTTTCCGCTCGCATGCGGTGCGATCGCAGGTCCGGCACCGCTCAAAGGATGCGGCACTCTTGCCGAGGCATCGATGGATCTGGTCGGGTGCGTTTTGTCAGGATCACAGGGAAGGTGAGAGGTGGGCCGCTCATGCGATCGGATCGATCGACCTGTCTGGCCGCGGTGATTTCCGGTCTGGTCGTCCTTGCTCTCGACATCTTCAGCCCATTGCAAGGCGCCGTGGCGGTTCTCTACACCTCGACCGTCCTGATCGCTTCCTGGTCGAACAGACGCGGCGCCACGGTCATGGCCGGGATTGCGTGCAGCGTCCTGACGTTCATCGGCTTCCTGTACAGCCATTGGGCCGCGCCCTTCGGATCGCCGGCCATGCGGCTGGGCGTCTCGCTGTTCGCCATCTGCATGATAACGATGCTGTCGGTCCGCCACCGCTCGGCACGCGATACGTTGGCGGAACAGGCCAGAATGCTCGAACTGACCCACGATACCGTCGTGATGCGAGGGCCAGACGACACCATCCAGTACTGGAACGAAGGCGCGGAGCGGCTCTACGGCTGGACGCGCGCGGAAGCCCTGGGCCAATCCGCGCAGCAGCTCCTGCAAACCCAGGCCACCGGCGATCCCCAGACCGTGATCGACATGGTGGGATGCTGGTCGGGCGAGATCAGCCGGGTCCGCAAGGACGGCCGCCGCATCCTCCTCGAAAGCCGCTGGCTTGCGCGCCTCGACCATCTCGGCCGCGCGACCGGGACTTTCGAGACCAGCGCGGATGTCACCCAGCAGCGCGCCGAGGTTGCCGCACGGCTCCAGTCCGAAGAGCGCTACCACACGATTTTCCACGCAGCCGGTCTGCCCATCCTGGAAATCGACCTCTCCGCCGCCAGGGCGACGATGGAGCGGACCGAGAAAGTCGATGTCGAGGTCATCAACCGGGTCGCGGCCAAGGCCGCCGTCAGGGATGCCAACGAGGCTGCCGTGCAGTTGTTCGGGGTCGCCGGCGCGCAAGACCTGATCGGTCGCTCGCTCCTGCGCTTCCACACTCCGTCGGCCGAGCAGTCCCTCGGTCGCCTGCTCGACGCGCTGGCCGCAGGACAGCGCGACATCGAGGAAGAAGCGCAGTTCCTGACCGAGTCCGGCACGCTCGTCGATGTCGTGCTTCGGCTCACCCTGCTGGAGGAAGACGACAGCTGGAGCCGCCTGCTGATGCTCGCGGTCAACGTCACCGAACGCAATCGCCTGCACCGCCGCATGGCGCAGGCCCAGAGCGAGCTGACCGAAGTCAATCGCGCCACCACGCTCGGCCAGGTCGCGGCTTTCATCGCCCATGAGATCAACCAGCCGCTGACCGCGATCACCGCCTTTGCCAGTTCCGGCAAGCGCTGGCTTGCGCGGGAGGCACCCGATGCCGTCGAAGTGGCGGACTGCCTGAACAAGATCGCGCTGAGCGGCACCCGCGCGGCGGATGTCGTGGCAAGGGTCCGCCGGCTGTTCCGCAAGGGCGAATCCGAGCAGACCGAACTCGACGTGCAGACCCTGATCCGCGAGACCGCCGGCCTGCTGGACCTGGAACTGCGCGAAAGCGCGGTCACGCTCCACCTCAGCGCCGCGCCCGATCTTCCCCGCATCATGGGCGACCGCATCCTGTTGCAGCAAGTGCTGGTCAACCTGATCCTGAATGCGCGCAAGGCCATCGCCCAGGCACCCGGCAGCCCCCGCGACTTGTGGATCGACGCCTTCCGCCAGGGCGACATGATCACGGTGGAAGTCGCCGACAGCGGAACCGGACTGCTCAGCGATCCGCGCGAGATATTCGAACCGTTCTTCAGCGGCCGGGAAGACGGCATGGGGATCGGCCTGGCGATCAGCCGGTCCATCGTCGAGCAGCACGGGGGTGCCATCCAGGCCGCGAACCGGGCGGAAGGAGGTGCGTGTTTCCGCTTTTCGATCCCGGCCGCAGCCTGACCCCGCCCCGGCCACCATGTTCAGACAATCTCACTGCTTATTCGGGACAATGCCCTTGCACCTGACAACACCTCGAAAGATCGGGAGCGCATCGTGTCCGGGACGTGCCTGATCGCCATCGTCGACGATGACCCGCTGGTCCGCGACTCCATCGACAGCCTCGTCCGCTCCGAGGGGCTGGCCACCGCCATGTTCGCCGGTGGACGCGAGCTTCTGGGGTTCGACCGGACGGACGAAATCGGCTGCGTCGTGACGGACCTCAACATGCCCGGCATGACCGGTCTGGAACTGCAGGGCGAAGTCGTGAGGAAAGGCTGGCAAGTGCCGATCATCTTCATGACCGCATTTCCGACGCCCGAAGCCCAGGCCCAGGCCATGGCCGCCGGAGCCATGCGATTTCTCACCAAGCCGGTCGATCCGGACGAACTTCTTGACGCGATCGCACAGGCGATCGCGCGATGACCAGTCAATTCGGGGAACCATCCATGAGCAGAGATTCATTAGAAACCGCCCCTTGTTCGGAGACATCGTCATGAGCGAGCGCGGCACTTCGGCAGAGGACGAGGTCGGTCTGGTCATCATCCTCGATGACGATGCCCTCGTGCGCGATGCGATCGACAGCCTGCTGCGCTCGGT
>NZ_DAISLT010000025.1:0-92346 GCF_036820275.1 Novosphingobium sp. | reverse complement strand
CAGACGATCCACTTAGCCGTCGCCGATCCCTGTTCAGACCAACCCGGCCACCTCTATCCTGAGTTTCAATCGTCATCGGAAGACGGTCGAGCGACCCTGGGTCCAAAGTCTCGATTAAAGTCACTAAACGGTCCGAAAGGAACCAGACATGGCCTCCGGTGGAATAAAAGTCAGTGAGGTCCTCTGAAGCACCTTCAAACGTCACAAATGGCGCCGGTAGCGTTGAAAGCGATATTCGCTGCATGGTTCGAGCACCTGTCCATGGAGCCTGTTCCATTGACGGCTGATTTTGCCAATCAGGCCTGAGGATATAATCCCGGTTGCTGTGAACCTTGAAAAATCGCTCCTCGATAGCACCGGTGATGGGGGCGCGAAAAAGCCGGTCTTCGCCGGTTGGCACCTGCGCTAGCAATGTCCCAATGGAGATGGCTGCAGTCATGACTTTTCACAGGAGATAGAGAGAAACTCCAAGGCTTTGCCGCGACTAACATCGAAAATCGGCATCATAGCGTCGGCATTGCAGCCGATGGTCAAGCTGAGACGAAGCGTTGCACGAATGAATATCATTGTTGAATGCTACGGGCGTGTCGGATTGATATCAACGTCGTCGGCGTGTCCGGAACGGCAAGTCTCCGATTAAATCGCGCAATCCTGTCGTTCCGGGTTCAAGGCATCCGTGATGCAATCTCTATGATCGGCATGGGTGGGAAGCGGACGATTTATCAATTCGCGAAATGATGCGCTCTTGCGGCTTCGTGGACGCTTTCGTCTATTTCAAGAGAAACTGTCCCATTGTGCGTTTTCCAACGCTGCAGACAGTCCCACGCATCGTCCGTAGTTCCCGGTGCTTGCAGGGTATAAACTGCATACCCATATGCATCTGTGCTGCGCCGATAGTAATTCATATTCGCTTCACAATATTTTGCGGCTTCACTCCAGCTCCTCTTGGCGCACAGGCGTTGGTTGCTCTCATTGAGTTTATAAGTGAGCGCCGAAAGAAAAATAAAAGCAACCACAATAGCTAATGCGATCCCGAAATCCTGCCACGAGTTTTTTCGACACGCTCGGATAAGCAATCGGGCAGCCGCCAAGAACGCAAGCGGAAGTGCAATACGGCTTGTCGCTTGCATCAAATCGTCGCTTTGGCATGGCTCTAATCCGTAACTCAGGAAAATCGTCAAGGGCCACACTACTGCGATGACAATGAGAATCGAGGCCAGCGTTGCTCCTATTCCGATGAGTAAACCGCGCTTCCACATTCCTGGCGATTAGCACATGACTCGCAAATTTAGGAACGACCGCAACGTCGGCGGCTCCGGAAAGGCCGGTTCTGGGTTAAAATCGTGAAATGGCGCCATCTGTCTGGTTTTGTCGTAAGCTCAGGATTTTAACCCAGCAGCCGCCTGTCCGGACACACCGACATTGAGGAGCGCTGGGTCCGTCTCACAGCCTTCATTACCATACGAAGATCGTTCGTAGTTTGCAGCCGCTTGGCTGCTGTACTTCTTCAAACAAGCGAACACGTTCGATTGCGGCCATTTGCGCTGCGCTGAATGGGGATGGCGATCGTGGCCACCGTTCCAGATCGTGACCTGATAGGCCTTGTTCCACCCGTCGCGGAGTTAACATTGCCGGTTTGTCGGCGCCCGGCTGTTTGAGAATTCGCACCTTCGCAGGCGATGCCCAGTCAATTCCTTGGACGTTGAATGACCCGAATGCACTTCCCAACGGAAGCTCCCATCCGGACCGGCAGCCTCAAACACCGATTGGCCCGATCGCTGTTCCTCAATGCCTTGTGCAACGAATGGATCGGTCCCGACACGACCGTCATCTGGGCCTCCTCGGGCTCGACCGCCGTCTCGGAAGCCTATTTCGCCAGGATGCTTGGGCTGCCGTTCATCGCCGTAGTACCGGCCACCACGGCGCAACCAAAGATCGATGCGATCCGCTTCTACGGCGGGCAAATCCATACGGTGGAAGATCCCCGCCAGGTCTACGATGAAGCCCGGCGGCTCGCACGCGAAACCTCGGGGCATTATCTCGACCAGTTCACTTATGCCGAGCGGGCGACAGATTAGCGCGGAAACAACAACATAGTGCAGAGCATCTTCGACCAGATGGCGCAGGAGGAACATCCGGTTCCCGCCTGGATCGTCTGCGGTGCAGGCACGGGAGGCACTTCCGCAACGATCGGCCGCTACATCCGTTACTCGCGGCACGTTAGCAGGGCCGATGCAGCGGGTGCCTCGCTGCATCGGCGCCTCGCTCAGGTAAGCTGGTTGCGAATATCCGTGCGATCAAAATGAGCGCGCTTTTCGATGATCTGGCCGTCCTTCAGGGTCAACAGCATCAGCAGCGAGAAGCGAATGTGCTTACCGGTTGCCGGCAAACCTTGATGCACGCCGCTGTGGATGCCCTGGAAGACAAGGTAGGCGGCAACCTTGTCGCCTTCAGCGATCATCTCGATGATCGGCATGGTCCAGTCATCGAAGGCCTCGAAATTCTGCTGCTCCGATGCCACGAACCCTTCAACTCCGTAATGGGGGGTGTCCATCTGATGATAGAACTTTAGCTCGGGGTGGCAGTATTGCGCGAGTGTATCGAATTCCCGGCGGTTGATCGCGTCGTAGAATGCCTGGACGACGGCCTTGTTTGCTTCGGTGGTCATCAAATTTCCTTTCAGAATGAGTAAGTTTCGCCATCGGCCGGGACGAGCACACGGTCGCCAAGATCGTGCTCTGTGACGAAGGCGTTCAGTTCGGCTCGCGTCAGTACAGCGTGGTTGACACTCTCAAGATGGCTCGCGATCACGGTCGCGAAGGGGGCGGCATCATGGACTCGCTTCACATCTTCCTTGCCCATGATGATCGGATCAAGACCGGGGATCTGCGCGTCGCCGGCATTGAGAATGACGATCTCGGGCCGGGCGCTGGCCAGGACTTCCTCGACCGACGAGTTCCAAACGGTGTCACCTGCGAGGTAGAGGGTCTTCTCGCCTTCTGCGCTGAAGACTACGCCGCAGACCTCGCCGAGAACCGCCCCAGCGGCCGCCATTGTTGCGTCTGATCCGTGCTGGCCGGAAGTCCGCGTCAAGGTGACGTTCTCGAAGCCCGGCACGTCGGCCAGGTTGCGAACGTCCGCGAAGCCTTGCAAAGATGCCTTACGTTCATCGATCACTCGATGGGCCTGAACGCACGGGAGAAGCGGAAAATGTTCTCAGTAAGCGAGCGTTTCACCTATTTGGGCGGAGAGCGCTTCAATCTGGAACGGCTCGATGATCATATCCATAATGGCGCCGAGAAAGCCCGAGCGGATTGCAGCATTATCCGCATGGTTGGTGACATATGCGAACGCAGTCCGGACATCTCGCAAGAGATTTAGCCTGTTTCGGAAGGGCGGTGCAGGAACAGACTGCACCGCCCTTCAGATCAGAACTTGCCGGAGAACGAGGCACCGATCACGCGCGGTTCGTTGAACACGGCGGCCATGTAGTTCTCGATCACACCCTTGAGGTTCTTCTCGTTGGTGAGGTTGCGCGCGAAAGCGGCGATTTCATATCGTCCATTTGGCGCCGAGTAGCCGACCTTCAGGCCACCTTCGAAGTCGCCCTTCGAATAGAACTCCCCCGTCTTGTAGAGCACGAAGTTCGTATAACCCTGCCACGTCCAGTCGGTCGCCGCGAACAGCGAACCGCCGTTGCCCAGCGGCACGTCGTAGCGGGCGGTGAGGTTGGCGGTGTACTTCGGCGCATTGGGCAGCGGGTTGCCGTCGATCTGCGCGAACGTGCCGCGGGCGTTGGTGATCGTCGGGTCCTGAACAGTGCAGACCACCACGCCGTTGAGCGCACAGACCTGCGCGTAGACGTTCTTGTCCTTGATCTCGGTGTGCAGCAGGCTGAGGCCCGCCGTCAGCGTGAGGTTCGGGATCGGACGCGCTTCCAGCTCGGCTTCCATGCCGTAGGCCTCGGCCTTGTCGGCGTTGAACAGGACGCCGTTACCGTCGCTGTCGTTGCCGTTGAGCTGGATGTCCTTCACCCGGTAGGCGAAGCCGGAAAGATTGAAGCGGACGCGATTGCCGAACAGCTGGGTCTTGATCCCCGCTTCACTCGAGAGGATCGTTTCCGAATCCGCCGTGGTGAAGTCCGAGTTGAACACCGCCGAGCGGCCCTGGATCGTCGGTCCACGGAAGCCGCGCGCGACGCGGGCGTAGACGTTGACGTTCGGATTGACCTCATAGTTCACGCTGACGTCCCAGCTCGGCTCTTCGCCCGAAAGGCGCACATAGCGGCGTCCACGATAAGTGACCGCGCCCGCGGCCGTGTCGGCAGTCTTGAGGAGGCGGGTCTTCTTGGTGTCCTTGGTGTAGCGACCGCCGGCGATGACCGTCAGCCCCGGCACCAGTTCGTAGCTGGCCTGGCCGAACACCGCCCAGCTCGTGTTTTCGTTGCGCAGACGCACCCAGTTGTTGGGGTTGTTCGCCGGGGGCGTCAGGAAATAGGCACGCTGGTAGAATTCGGTGATATCGCGCTGGTTGAACCACATGCCGCCAACCTGCCACTTGAAGCGGGTGTCGCCATTGCTCGACAAGCGCAGTTCCTGGCTGAGCTGGTCGAGATCGCGCACATTGCCCTGCGACTGACCGAAGCCATTGGCCACGCCGTTCACCGGATAGTCCGCTCCGGCGCCGCCGTCGGTATCGCCCCGGCTGTAGCCCGAAGTCGTCTCCCAGGCGCTGATCGAGGTGAGCGTGACTGGGCCGAAGTCCATCGCGATGCGGCTGGACGCGCCGTAAGTGTCGTAGGCCTGCGGGTTGTTGTGCGCTTCGTCGAGTGCGATCTGGCTGCGCGGTTCGTCGCTGACGTCGTTCGAGCCCTTGGTGAAGGCTCCGCGATGGAAGATCGTCGAAGTGCCCGAATATTTGCGGGCGTGGAAGCTCGTCAGCATCGAGAAGCCCGTGCCGGTCGGCGCCAACAGGAGCTGGATGCGCGCGTCGCGTTCCTCGAAGCCGCCCATGGCGTCCTTCTTCGGCGAGACGGTGCCGTCGGCGCTCGGGCCGCTGTAGGTGTTGTCGATCCAGTCGTCACGGCGCTGGTAGAGGCCCGAAACGCGCACCGCCAACACGTCCTGGATGATCGGGCCGCCGACGCCTGCATCCACGTTGACCGAGTTGTAGGAACCGTAGCTGGCATTGCCACGACCGGTCCAGTGATCGGTACTCGGCTTGATCGTGTCGATCTTGATGATACCGGCCGTGGTGTTGCGGCCAAACAGCGAGCCCTGCGGCCCGCGCAGCACTTCCACCTGATCGAGGTCATAGACCGGATTGGACTTCAGCACGACATGCTCCAGAACGACGTCGTCCTGGATGATCGAGACCGGCTGCGAGGCGCCAAGGTAGAAGTCGATGTTACCGAGGCCGCGGATGTAGAAACGCGGGAAGATGCGGCCGGTCGTCGTCTCGGCATAAAGGCCGGGCACGCGGCCGGAGAGCGAGAGAATATCGTCGCCCGCCGCCTGGAAACTGCGAAGCTGATCTCCGCCGACCACGCCGACCGAGATCGGCACCTGCTGGAGGTTCTCGGTGCGCCGCTCCGCCGTAACAACGATATCGCCGAGACCTTCCGTGGAAGGCGAAGTGTCCTGTGCGAAAGCATGGGTCGAAATACAAAGCGCAGCCAGACCGCAGGTCAGATGCAGAGCTTTTTTGGCGATCACTTTCCTGGACACGTCGCATTCCCTGTTCGATCAAAAACTGGAAGCGCGGTTACTTTCTCTCAATGACAGTCTTGTTACCGAATTTTGCTGGAAATGTTGAGAAAGGTGATGAATCCGGCGGATTCAACTTTATGCACAGTGATTTCGAAAAGTCGTGCGACATTTGGGCAACGCTCGGGACACCCCCGAACAGAAAGCCTTGCGATCAATGCTATCAGCCAAACAATCAAGAAGTAGGATGGCAATGGGTGTGCCCTGCCCTGCCCAGCCATCTGCCGATCGATGGCATGTTTTCCTCGCCTCCCGCCCTTCCAGGCCTGCAAGCCAGCTTGGAGCGGATGTTGTGGCGAACGCCTTCCAAGGCCGGATCGGCAAGCGAGCAAGGAAGTTAGTCATACCAATGTCATAGCCCGCCTCTAGCGCGACCTTTCTCGGTCGTTAAGCCGCCAAATTCAAATCCCAAACTGCGACCCGTCCGCTAATCCGGTGGTTCGCGAGCAGCTTATGCCGTTCCCCTCAGACTGCCAGATGGCGCCTTTTCAGGACTTTAACCTGATAATAGCCTGTTCGGAACCGCCGACAAACCTGCCATTAACGAGCATGCCCGGGGCGGTTGGGTTTCTATCGAAGAGTTCGTTCACGAATCCGTGAGGTAGGCCGCCGGACGAGCAGTCTCGCCGTTCGAAACTGACAGGTTACGGGCATGACTTGAGGTTAGCCGCCAACTCGGAACCTTCCATCTCTACAAACCGGCTCAGGAAATGGCATCCTGTAAAAAGAATTTGACAGCGGAGTAGACATGTATAACTCTTTTTACATCGAGGGAGTGCACATGGCGGTCACGGCAAGGCAAAGAAAGATCGGAATTGCGGGGATTGCGATGACGGCGACTGCCGCGGGAGGCGGGTTGCTGATCGGCATCATCCCAGAGCATCTTCCTCCAATGGTCCAGGGCGTGGTGGCAATAGCGGTCTTGGCCGGAGTGTTCCTGACTATGTTGCCGCGATGGCGCAGTTTGGACCACATGCAGCGCGATAGCCGCCTATCCAGTTGGTATTGGGGTGGAGGTTTTTCTGGCGGCGCCGGCGTGTTGCTGGCGCTAATCTTAGCAGGAGGCCGTAGCCTGCTTTTCGCTGGCGCCGCATTGGTTTGGTTCCTCCAATTTGCGGGCTATGCGCTGGCACGCCTGCAATGGTGGCTTTCGCATCGGTCGGAAGCAGCATGAAAAACCGATTGCGGGAGGAGCGAGCCGTACGGGGCTTGAGCCAAGGCGAGTTAGCGGAACGTATGGACGTTTCTCGCCAGACCATAAACGCAGTTGAAGCCAATAAATACGACCCATCCCTACCTCTTGCTTACAAACTCGCGGCATACTTCAACATGCCGGTCGAAACTCTGTTCCAGAACCCCTTCAAGTCAGACACCGGCCCGAGGTAATCATCATGTCGAATGCTATGCTTGTCTTGATCACCTTACTGCTCGGACTGGTCATTTTAACCGCTATCCCGCCCATCGTAGCCCTTGCTAGGCAGCACCCCGAGCGCCAATTGATCTACAAGTTGAGCCCGCTCAGTCTTTTCTCGTTCGTTCTATGGCTGGTTCTCGTTGCATGGGCTTTCACCGGCAAGCGAGACGACGCGATCATCTCGCGCTATGTCGCGAGATTGCAGGAAAATAATCGCCTTCCAATAGTGATCACCCTGCTGGTTCTATTCGGCCTAGCGGGGGGCTTGCTTCCGCTGATGCGCTGATTGGTGGAATGGCTCGTCACAGCAAGCGTAACAGTTATCCTGATTGTTGCATTGCCTCCCGCGATCATGGCAGCGAAGAAATCCGTCAGGGGAAATGGCAGAATGGCGGGCGTGGCCCTCACCATTGGACTTGCATTCTCGTTTCTTCAAGATCCTCGCCGGCGTGAAGTTGCCGAGCACGTCGCCAAGCGCAAAAGCCGCGATGCAGATCGTGATGAAGAACGCCTAAGGTAAGCCGCCGTTATCTTGGCGGCCGCATGGCGACGTATCCGACGCGCAAGCCCGGTTTGAATCCTAACTGCGTATAGAACCTATGTACTTTGGGGTCAGACCGACCGCTCTGCATAAGCACATGATGGCAATCAATCGACCAGGCATGCTCGAGCGCGTTCGCCACCACGGCTTTACCAAGCCCTCGCCCCTGATAATCGGGGTGTGTCATAACGTTTTCGAGAAATCCGTGAGAGCGCCCTTGCCTCAGCAAATTAGGAGCGGTGATCAGCATGCAAGTCGCAGCGATCACCGCATCAACCTGGGCGACGAAAACGAAGACATTCTTGTTCGCCAACGTCTCTTCCCATATCTGCTTAGCTCGGGCCAAGGGTTGGGCAAAATTACTCACCTCCGAAACATCGAACAGGTGTAGCAGGCCATTCAGATCCGAATGGATGGCAAGGCGAACTTCAGACATCGATAAGCTCCGATGGCGATGTTACCTCAATTTGCCCCAAAGCCATCGGTCAGCAATCCCAACGTTGCGGCAATTTTCGGCCATTCCCGAGCTGCCAACAGAGCGGTCGCAGAATTGTTCAGAGACCTTCAAATGATGGCCGAGCCGTTCTTGTTGCCTCGAGGTAAGCAAAAGGTTCATCAGATGGAACCTCTCGCAATTGGGCGTCGGTCAGAAAATAATTACCCCAGATATATCCATATAGCCACCCCTTAGTTGTGGCTCTGATATGCGTCATTCGATCAATAATTCGTTTAGTCATGACGCCATCTCGATCATCTATGGGAGGAAAGCCCTTGGCTCCTTCATCAATCCACTCTGGCAACTTTTCCACGTGGTCGCTCCAACTAGTAGAAGCATGGCTCTCGCTTATCTGAGAAAGATAGTGCTCGAGTTCCATCAATGGACTGCGATCAAGAATCTTCTGATGAAGAAGAGCATATCGCCACCACTTTCCAATCAACAAATTGAAGTTCGCATTCTCGATTTCGGGGTGTCGAATTAACAAACTATTATAATCTGAGAAAAAGAAAACCGAACTTTGCGGCCAAGGGGATAGCCTTAACTCTCTACCTAATTCGCCAGCGGAAGTCATCGTTTCGTGAAATAAATGACTGTATAGACTAATGGCGTCATCCGGGCGTTCAGCGAGGGCAAAATGGTTTGCTGCACGGGCAAATGCGGTGTTTTCCATGGTTGCTGTTAATCACTACAATCCGGTTGTTTCAAGGTTTCGGCTCTATGACGGGATCCCCCGACATCCCGGTAGATAACCGCCGCACAGGGCGGCTCCCGGAACCGAAACAGCAGGATTTCACGATTTTAATCAGAAACCCGCCTGACCGGATGCGCCAACATTCTCGCCATTTATTTCCCGTTTGTCGGCTTCCAAAACCGGACCTTAGCTTAGGTTTCGTCCGCCGTCAGTTGGCTTTGGCTGTAAAGCTGCAATGTGGCGGCGCGCTTTTCGTCGTACGTAACATGGACGATCAGTGTGTCTGTAAGATCAACATTGGGGTGTGTCGCACAGTTTTCAGCGAACCAGAGCGCTTCTGGTAGCGTTTCTTTGCTATGCCATGTCGTCATTACAAATCTGTCGTCCGGTATCTCTCCAAAATCAAAAGCTTCTAAGACAGTCCAATCCACGGCATCATGCCAATCCTCACACGCAACACCCCAAGCGATAAAGTAGAGGCATCCGCGATCCACTAGCCACGATGCCACTTCATCCCGCCAAACTTGGGCCACAGCCCGTTCGGCAATCAAAACTACCCGGTAGGGCCGAGGCTCTACGCTGGGCAGAGAATGGTTGGGCGATAGATGCAGAACACGCAGCGCCATCGCGCAAAACTAATCTCGTCTCGATCCCATGCAAGCAGAAAGGCAGCTATCAACAGCGTGTGATTGAAAGCCGACAGTCGTCAATTCCACCCCATGCTGGTCATAGAGATGGCATCGCGGAGGCCTCGAATCCGGAAAGGCAGGATTGCGCGATTTTTATCCGAGACTTGCCGTTCCGGACACGCCGCGTTGCGGACATTCTCAGGGTCATTAAAAGCCGTTGCATGCTTCATGCTCTTACCTTCGAAGTCGGGCGCACTAATGGACAGCCTGCGCCCCTGATGCCATGTATCGATGGGTTGCGGCTCGCCGATCTCGTCACCGACTTCGAACGTGAGAATGGGCACAACGACCCTGCTGGCGGATACGGAGGCGTCCATGCCCTGTCACTTCAATCTAAGTCCGTTGCCCTCCTACTTTCTGGGAAAAGAAGGTCCTATTGAGAGCGACGAAGCAGGGGGAATCTATGCCTTGTTCTGCGAGTGCGGGGAAGCAGAGTGTTGGCCGCTCATTACTCACGTCCAGGCAGACGAAAAAATTGTCATCTGGGATCGGTTTGCGCAGCCACACCGCCCGAAGCGGAACTACACAGGCTTTGGTCCATTCAAGTTCGCTCGATCCCGATACGATGAAGGGGTGGCGACTTCCGCCCTCGCGGAAGGGATTAGCTAGGTCCGCAATCGCCCCCACCCCAATCGTTCCAATTCCCGCCGGCGAACGTCGGGTTTCGCCGACGTTGCGGATAAAATCGGCCTGTCAGACCCGCCGGTCCTCCGGTCAGGCAGGTTTCGGGTTAAAATCTTGCAAAGCCGACATCTGTCAAGTTTTGGCAGAAGTGGACACTCAGAAGGCCGGCTCGGAACGGCTTAAGTTGGTCGACACCTGCCGGGAAAGCGGACCGTCAGGACCTGGAGATCAAAATTGGATACTGAGCGTCCGATAAGGGTCGGTTTCACCGCGGCTAAACGCCGTATCGTGGAACGAAGCTGACGTTCGCGCGCAGACTGCGTAGCGGCGGGGTTCGGCGGCGACATGCCGGGAACGCCACAGCTTTATTCCGTCCAACGAAGCCGTCGTTTGTGGGGAAGGCTCTTTGCCACGCACGCCCGCGATGCGATCGGTCGTCAAACAAGACACGCTGGATCTGGATCAAACTGCCGGAAAATTTGACATCCGGCCCCTCCCGGGTTCATTTCCGGGGACCGTCAGCCATCTGCCGAATGGTTTCCTTCTTTGCGCAAGAATTTAGACGATCTAACCCGCCTGCGGCTGCTCAAGCTGATCCGCCGCCAAAGCGGTATTTCGCGAACCGAGCTTGCGGAGCGGGCCGGCCTGACGAAAAGCACGGTCACCGCCATCGTCGGCGACATGATCGAGACGGGCCTGATCTGCGAAAATGTCGTTCCGGCAATCGGTCGCGGCCGCCCTCGCATCAGCTTAGCCATTGCCGAAGATCGGGGCCACGCTGTCGCGCTCTTTCCCCTCTCGGATGGCGCGGCTTCCATCGATATCGTAAACCTTCAAGGTGAGCGGCTGTTCTCGTGCATTTCGGTGCTGGGCGACCTTACCGACCTTGTCAGCTTGCCCGCGCGGCTAACCGGTTGCATCGACGCTGCGGTTGCTATGTCAAAGCTCGACCGCACATCGATCGGCGGGGTTGGCGTCGTCATTCCGGGCCATGTAGATCGCCATGGAGGCGTTATCCACTGGCTGCCACCGGCCGCGCCCCACGCTCCGATACCCCTGGGAAGCGAACTGTCGAAGTTGCTTGGCCTGCCCGTCACTCTCGAAAACCGCGCAAGCATTCTCGCCCGGGCAGCACACTGGTTCGGTGAGGATGGCGGCCAGGACGACTTTACCCTCATTGCGCTCATGGAGCTTGGAATGGGCGCCGCTCGTTATGCCGGAGGAACGCTTCAAAGCGGTTTTCACGGGATGAACAGCGAGTTCGGCCACGTCAAAGTGGCCTTCGAAGGCGGACGAGCCTGTCACTGCGGAGGGACGGGATGCCTCGTCACATATGCCAGTGCAATCGGCATCGTGACATCCACAGGCCTCACAGGCGACCTTCCCCGCGATGCCGCCGCCTTCTCCGCTTCGTTCGAGCGGACGGTGGAGGATGCGCTACGAGGAGAGCCGGCAGCAGTCGCCGCATTCGACCTCGCCGGACGAGCGCTCGGCACTGCCATCGCCAGCCACGTGAACGAGCAGGATCCGGGCCGGGTGGTCGTCCAGACCCTGCATCCACAGCACGGTCTGCTCATGGAGCCTGCCTTGCACAAAACCGTCGCCTCGCAGGTCCTGCCGTCACTGTTAGAGCGGACAAGCATCCGACTGCAGCCGATTGACGAGGACGATATCTGGAAGGGATCGGCTAGCCTGGCGCTCGAACGGATTTACACCGGTTGAGCCAGAAGCTGGGTTTTCTCCCAATGATAGATTTAGTTCATTGACCGAATTATATCCACCGAATAGGTTGAGAATGTAGGGACGGCCTGCACGCGCTCGTTTGACGAGCGCCGATATGCAGAGCCACCCAGCATCCGAGGCGACCACGCCAGGACTGCGCCAAACGTCATCACAGGAGGGAAAATGGGGCAATTCGCGCCTTGGAGACGGCTGTCGGCCGCATTCAACTGAACATTTGATCGCCGCCGCTCCGGCTTGAGCTTCGGACGGGGTTCATCCGGCATTTGCCGCCTCGCGAAACCTTGGTGTCGCGAAGAGCGAAGCTTTGCCTGATCCAGACAGATATGAAGGACTTCCAGCGTGAACAACCGATCCGGGTTTTCAAGGCGCCGTCTCATTGCCATTTCGCTCTTCCTCGGTTCAGCGCTATGCGCGGTCGGCGCGCAGGCGCAATCTCGCGAAGAGATTCCGGGCGAGATCGTCGTAACCTCGCAGAAGCGCACCGAACGTTTGCAGGACGTGCCGCTCGCCGTCACCGCCCTGTCGGGTGACACCCTGGCTTCGCGCCAGATCAACGATACCAATGCCCTCGCCAACGCGATCCCGTCATTGACTTATACCCAGAACAACAACGTCTCCAATTCCACTTTTCGGATCCGCGGCATCGGCACCTCGCTGTTCAACCAGGGATCCGAATCCTCCGTGTCGACCGTCGTCGATGGCGTGGTCCTCGCGCGGCAGGCGCAGGGCTTCGTAGACCTCGCCGATATCGAACGCGTCGAGGTTCTGCGAGGGCCGCAAGGCACCCTGTTCGGTAAGAATGCCACAGGCGGCGTGATCAGCGTGGTCACGGCAAGGCCTACCCACGAGTGGACGGGCCGCGCCGAGGCGACCATCGCCGAGCAGGACGAGTACCGCGTGAAAGGCACCGTTTCCGGCCCGCTTGCGGACACGCTCCGGGCCCGGCTGAGCGGTTTCTACAATGATGTAGGCGGCCACATCGACAATGTGGCAACCGGCAATGACAAGAACGGCTTCAGGAGCTGGGGCCTGCGCGGCAAGCTCGACTGGGACGCCGCGGAACGGCTCAATCTTTTACTGACCGCCGACTACCGCAAGACCGATGCCGATTGCTGCCAGCCGCAGTACCTTCAGGTTACCACCCCGCTGCTGGCCTCGCTAATCGCGCCGGTCGTGGCCGGACGGCACAACCGCCAGGTCAACATCGATACGCCTTCCTTCAACGATACCCGGCAGTGGATCGTCTCGCTCGAAGGCAATCTCGAACTTGGCGATCACACCCTGACCTCCGTGACGGCCTGGCAGAAGTTCGACTTCGACAACAACGTGGATGTCGACGGCCTTCCCTACGACGGCCCCCTGCTGCTGCCCTATGGCCAGAGCAAGTACCTCCTCAACGGCGGTCCGGCCGGCGTGCGGCAGTTTACACAGGAACTGCGCCTCACCTCCCCCGAGCATCGCCCGCTCACCTACGTGCTGGGCCTCTATTACCTCGACCTCGACCTGACCCGCGGCTTCCGCCGCCGCCTTCAATCGTGTGCCGGCGGCACGACGACGGTCGGCGCCGTGTGCCCGAACGTCACCAATCTCTCGACCTGGCACGAGGCTTCCGGAGAGACCCGGCAGTGGGCCGCATTCGGTCAGGCGGAATGGAACGTCATCGACCGTCTTTCGCTCATCGGCGGATGGCGTCTCCAGCGTGAAACCGTGCGCTATGCGGGCAATCGGCCCGGAACGGCGCTGGTCAGCGGCGACACCCCGCTCATGGCCGCCTCGATCGGCGATGGATCCACTGCGGATACCGACCTGTCCGGTAAGATCGGCCTGCAGTATCGCTTCTCTCCAAATGCACAGGCCTACGTAACCTGGACGCGCGGCTACAAGGGCGCCGCCTATGATCTTGAGGTGAGCGCCGACTTCGCGAACCAACGCGCGGTTCGCCCCGAAACGGTCAAGGCGTGGGAGGCGGGCGTCAAGCTTGACCTGTTCGATCGTCTGCTGACCGTGAACACGGCGCTCTTCTACGCCGATTACACCGATCTCCAGGTCCAGGCTGCCCAGACCGATCCCATCACCAACACCACGAGCTTCGTGCCGACCAATGCAGGCAGCGCCAGGACCAAGGGCGTCGAGATCGAGTTCACCGCCCGTCCCGCGCGCGGCCTGACGCTCAGCGGCGGTGGGACCTATCTCGACGCCAGCGTCGATGTCGACGGCCTCAGCTGTCCGCTATACGATCAAGGGGCCGCAGCGGTTCGTGCCGACAGCCCCGTCAACCAGTGCTATCGCACGACAGCAGGGGCGACCCCGCTGCTCAACGTGCGCGATGGCCGCATTCCCAATTCGCCCAAGTGGCGCGGCACCGCAACCCTGCGCTATGAGAGCGACATTGCCGGAACCGATTTCGCCGCCTTCGGCCAGCTCTCCGGCAACGCGCAGTCAAGGATCCAGTTCGCCCTCGAACAGGACCGCGACCTAGTGCAAGCCGCTTATGCCACGTTCGACCTCAGCCTCGGGTTGCGACGTCAGGACGGCCGCTACGGCGTGACACTATTCGCGCGCAACCTGACGAACCAGCACTTCGTCAACGGCATGGGCCGTGCCTCGGTCCTGACCAATGCCGCCAACCCCTACAATCTGACCGGCTTCATCCCCAAGGACGCCGACCGCTACTTCGGCGCGACCTTCACGTTCAGCTACTGAGGAGTAAGGGCATGGCCAGAATTTCCCGCAGAAACCTGCTTTCCTCGGGCGCGGCGGCGGCCGCGGCCGGTCTTGCCGCAAAAGTGCAGGCGATGCCCGCCGATCGCGCGCGGCCCAATATCCTCTGGCTCGTGAGCGAGGACAACAATCCCTTCATCGGCGCCTATGGCGACAAGCTTGCCCATACTCCAACCCTGGACCGGATGGCGCAGCAGGGCGTGCTTTACCGCAACGTCTATTCCAATGCGCCGGTATGCGCCCCTTCCCGGTTCGGCATCATCACTGGCGTCCACCCCGAGAGCGCTGGCCCCGCCCACAACATGCGTGCCGTGGCCAAGCTTCCGCCGCTGCTCGCCGGTTTTCCGGAGTATCTGCGGGCCGAGGGATATTACTGCACCAATAACGCGAAGACGGACTACAACTCCGACCTCGATCCGGCGCGGATCTGGAATGCCTCCAGCAAGGACGCGCATTGGCGAAATCGGCCCGGCAATGCCCCCTTCTTCGCGGTATTCAACACCGAAACCACGCATGAATCGAGGATTTTCCAGCCGCTGGACGGCCGGGTGAAGCCGCAGGACATCCGTCTGCCCGCCTATCTCCCGGACACCCCCGGGATCCGGCAGGACTTCGCGACCTACTACAACCGAATGGAGGCGATGGACGGAGAGATCGCAGCCCGCCTCGCGGAACTCGATGCGGCGGGCCTCGCGGAAGATACGATCGTCTTCTACTACTCCGACAATGGCGGTGTCCTGCCGCGCAGCAAGCGCTACTGCTACGACGAAGGCCTGCGCTGCGCGATGATCGTGCGTTTTCCGGAAAAATGGCGTCACCTCGCTCCCGGTGCGCCAGGCCGCGAAGTGCGCGCGCCGGTGACCTTCATCGACCTCGCCCCGACGGTTCTGTCGCTTGCCGGCATAGCCAAACCCGCACACATGCAGGGATCGGCTTTCCTCGGCCCCTATGCGGCCAAGCCCAAGCGGTATGCCTTCGGCATGCGCAACCGCATGGACGAGCGCTACGACATGTCGCGCACCGTCACGGACGGCCGGTATCGCTACATCCGCAACTATTCGCCGCATCGTCCCTGGGGGCAGCACGGCCAGTTCCAATGGGTCGCCAAGGGCTACCAGGATTGGGAGGCAGCGCATCTTGCGGGCACGCTGAACCCGGTTCAGGAACTCTACTGGCAGCACAAGCCGTTCGAGCAATTCTTCGATCTCGAGAGCGATCGCGACCAAGTCTCGAACCTCATCGATGCGCCGGCGCATCGCGCCAGGATCGAGGAGATGCGCCGCGCTCTGGACGCGCACATGGTTGAAGTGAACGACAACGGCTTCATACCAGAGGGTGCAGAGCCGGAAGGATACCTGCAAAGTCGTCAGTCAGGTGCCTACCCACTCCCCCGGATCATGGAGGTGGCAGCTCTGGCCGCGAAAGGCGATCCTGCCAATCTTGAGACCCTGCAAGCGCACCTGAAGGACGAAAACGCCATTGTTCGATACTGGGCGGCGCAAGGCCTGTTGATCCTCGGTCAAGCCGCTCGCCCAGCCCAGGCAGACGTCATCCAGCGGATGGATTCCGATCCTTCCGATCATGTATGCGTTGCGCTTGCGGAAGTTGCAGCCGGGTTCACCGGCGAGCATGCGCCGGTTCAGCTCTTGGGCAGGCTTCTCGCGAAACATCCAAACCCACGCGTCCGCCTCCAGGCGATCAACGCACTCACCTACCTGGGGCCGAAGGCGAGCCTCGTCCGGCCCGCGATCGATGATGCGGCGGCGCAGGATGACGAGTATCTCAAGGCTTCAGGGCGATATCTTCAGTTTGTTCTCGACGGAACCTACACACCGGCATCGCCGGTGCTTGATATCAATGCCTTCATGAAGCGCATGCAAGCGGCACGGTAATCGGTGAGGCTGGGCAGTTGGACAGCGGTGCCGAACGGAACGGTGGCGTCGGATCCGACGCCACCGTTCCCGCATAGGACCAAGCTAACTGACCGCGCGTGATCAGACTTGCACAATAACCTTGAGATAGGTGGCGGGGATCTCAGTTCCTCCGCTGGTGGAACGGTTCTCGGCTTCGAACAGAGTTTCCAGCTCGGCCTGCAGGTCACCCTCGCGGCCGTTCTTGGCGGCGGCCTCGAAGGCGTTCATGGTCGGTCCGTAAAAGTCACGGAATATCGACAGGAACCGGCTGGGCGATCCGGCATGGCGGAAGGTGTAGGTCGCACGCTTGCAGGCGATGCGATCGTCGGCGATCCCGGCGGCCGCGAAGCGATCGCGCACCATAGATTCCTGGCCCCATGTGACCGGGCTGACAAATCCTTCCGGCGGCGGCGGCGTATAGGTGGCGCAGATCTGCAGGACGCGTGCGACCAGGGTGGAATCTCCAGGGATCCAGTTGCCCATGACGATGCGTCCGCCGGGGCGCGTGACCCGGACCATCTCCTTCGCCGTGTCCAGCGGGCGCGGTGCGAACATCGCGCCGAAAATGCTCACGACCAGATCGAAGCTGCTGTCGGCCAGGCCGTCGAGCCACGAGGCGTCACCCTCCTGAAAGCGCAGATTGGCAAGGCCTGCCGCCTGAGCGCGAGCGTTGCCCGCGGCGACGAGATTGCGCGCGATGTCCACGCCTAGCACGCTGGCGCCGCGGCGTGCGGCGGGCAGAGCCGTGGTGCCGTCGCCACAGCCGAGGTCCAGCACTTCCATGCCGGGTTTCACGTCGATGGCATCGATAAGCGCGTCGCCGCTTTCGCGCATGCATGCGGCAAGCTGAGTGAAATCACCCTTTTCCCAAAGGGCTTGGTTAGGATTGGTGGCCAGAACGGACATGATTGTGGTTCTCCCATGCAGTTACCGAGAATGGAATGGCTTCTCGCTATGGCTGCTTTTATGGGCGCAACACCGGAGGGCTTCTACCGATCACGTGGTCAAGTCGTGAAAAATAGTGGCGAGCCCTGAATTCTACGGGCAAAATAAGCCGAGACCCCGGGAGTAAACGCCATGTGTCCCGCCACAAATCCGGAAACTCTACCAAGGGTACAGTCGTCACCCAGGAAAGGCTCGCAGACCCGAGACCGGCTGCTCGATCTCGCCTATGACGCGATCATCGCGAAGGGTTTCGCCGGGACATCCATCGAAGAATTGGTGGAGGCCGCCGGTATCACCAAGAGCGGTTTCTTCTATCACTTCAAGGACAAGAACGATCTCGCCCGGCAATTGCTCAAACGCTATCTGCACGAAAACGAGGTCGTGCTCGACCAGTTGGAGGCACGTGCGCGGGAATTGAGCGATGATCCACTCCACGCATTCCTGATCTTCCTGAAGCTCTATTCCGAGATGGTCCGCGACGTGATCGCACAGCATCCGGGCTGCATCGTTTCCACCCTCACGTATCAGGACCGTCTGTTCGACGACTCGGTCGTGCGACTTAATCGCGAAGGCATGCTAGCCTGGCGCGCGCGGTTTATGCGTTGGCTGGAGGAGATTGTCGTACTCCATCGCCCGCGCGTGGACGTTGATATCCGCGACCTGGCCGACCAGATGACCGTGGTCATCGACGGCGGCATAATCATGCAACGCGCTTTAGCCGATCCGGAACTGCTGGAACGCCAGGCGATGCTTCACCGAGCGATGATACGATGCCTCTTTTGCGACAATTAATATGTGCACTCGCTTCTTCGGCATCGAGAGGGAGTATCGGCATGCGGGGCAAGCTGCTCGCGGACCGAGAACGGTAAAAGTTGGTCAACTCCTGAACGCTTGTGGGGGCCTGCCGACAGCCAGCTTAGGAGCAAACGCGAACCCAGAAACCACTATTCATACATGCGGTTGTTAATGGGCAGTTCTGGCCACTTCCTCTTTGGCTGCCTTCACGTCAATGCTATTGCGAATTATTTGCATATAAGCTAGTTCGCGCTTGATGTCCCTCAATGCCCGTGCCCTCACGCGCCTGTTGCTGAACGAGCGCTCGTCGCTGACACGCCTCGTCCAGCGCATCGTAGGGGATATGACGGCGACCGAGGATGTCACGCAAAGCCTTTGGCTGCGGGTGCAGCGTGTCGACGATCATCCGCCGATCCTCAACAAGCGGGCCTATCTGTTCCGCCTCGCCGCAAATCTGGCGCGCGATCAGGCGAGGAGCGAGCGGCGCCGTCACGGGCTGTTCGAACAGGGGCCGCTGCCCGAGGACATTGCCGACGACACCCCGCTGGCCGACCGGCAATTGCTGGACCGCGAGGCCTTGCAGCAATTGCAGGAGAGCCTTGCCGAGCTGTCCCCGCGCTGCCGCGAGATTGTCCGCCTGCGCCGGATCGAGAACCTGTCCGCCAGCGAGATTGCGGAACGTCTTGGCATTAGTCGGCAGATGGTCTCGCGCTACATCGCCCAGGCCATGGAACATTGCCTGAACCGGGTGACCGGCGATGAGTAAATTCGCAAGAGCCGGTTTCCATTTTCAGGTCTCGCGCGTCATGCAGGATGTGAGACATGAAAGGGAAGACATGGCTTCCTTCTCGAAGGAACAGTGACAGTGGATCGTCCGGCATCCCATTCGGAAAGCCCGAACCGTCAGGCCGCCCGCTGGTTCGCGGCGCGGGAAGCGGGCGAATGGTCGGCGGCCGACGAGGTGCGTCTCGGGCAATGGCTTGACGCCGAGCCAGCCCATCTCGCCGCTTTTGCACGCGCGGAAACGCTCTGGGCCTCCATGGACGAGGCGGGTCTGGATGCGCCATCCGTCGGCAGCCGCCCGGCCCGCGGCCCGATCCTTAGAAGGGTTGCGGCATCCTGGCGAAAGGCGCCCACGCGGCGCTGGACGAGCGGTGCGATCGCAGCGGGAATCGCTCTCCTCCTCGTCTTCGTCGGCGACCTGCCCATGCGGTTGCAAGCCGATGCCATGACTGGAACCGGTGAAATCCGGCACATGACATTGCCGGACGGCTCGCAGGCCGTCCTGGATACCGGAACCGCCATCAGTTTCGATACAAGCGGCCGCAAGGTCACGCTGCTGAGAGGCGAAGCGGCCTTTCAGGTCGCACCCGATCCGGCGCACCCCTTCACCGTATCGGCCGGGAGCGGATCGACCACGGCGCTGGGCACCCGCTTCATCGTCCGCAGGAGGGACGGGGACATCCAAGTCGCGGTGAGCGAGCACAGCGTCCGCGTCGTCAGCGGCGGCGCCGCCGCGATCCTGCGCGAGGGCGAGGCGCTTCGCTATGGCAAGGATGGGATAGGCAAAGCGCACCCGGTCGTCGTAGCGAATATCGATGCCTGGACGCGCGGCCGCATCCGCGTCGTCAACCGGCCGCTGGGCGAAGTGGTGGGCGAACTGGCGCGCTACCATCGCGGCTATATCGGCGTGCTCAGCGCCGGAATCGCCCGCCGCCCGGTCAGCGGCACGTTCGACCTCAGCGATCCGGCGGGCGCCATCGACGTCATCGAGCACACGCTGGGCCTGCATTCGACGCGTCTGACCAACAGACTGATCTTCATTCACGACTGACGCTGCGCTGGCTTATCCGCCGCAGCATGAGAAATTTCTCCTGCCGAGGTTTCCAAATCGCGCGCCCGGCAGTCAGAGTTACTGAGGGTAATTCGCATTAGCAAAACCCCTCCCGATTTCCTTTGGGGGTGCAATTCCGGTGATTTTGAACAAAAGTCCTTTCCGTGCCGCGCTACGTCCCGCGTTCGGCGCCCTGCTCATGACGGGCGCCGGCATGGCAGCCCTGGCCTTGACCGGCCTCAGCCCGGCAGCGGCCCAGACCGCGCGCGGCTATTCCATTCCGGCCGGAAATCTGGCCGATGCGCTGAACAGCCTGGCCGAACAAAGCGGCACACAGATCCTCTATGACGCAGCTTTCACTGAAGGCCGCCGCTCGGCGGCGCTTGAAGGCCGCTTCTCCACCGCCGAGGCGCTGTCGCGGCTGCTGGCAGGCAGCGGCCTCACTTTCCGCCAGACTGCGCCGCGCACCTACACGCTGGACCGCGCGCCCCAGGCGGCGGCTGGCACCGTGCAGCTGGGCACCTTGCGGGTCGGCGGCGGAGTTACGGGAAGCGGCGGCTCCCACGGTTCGACCGGCGGCGCCAGCTTCGGCGACGGCACCGACACGGGCGATCTCGCTTATGTCTCCCCCCAGTCGTCAAGCTACATCACGCGCGACGAGCTGGAGCGAAATCGCGGCTTCCAGCCCAGCGACATGTTTCGCGGGACTCCGGGCGTGCTCTCGGGCGATGCCCGCAATTCCGGCGCGCTCGACGTAAATATTCGCGGCATGCAAGGCGTTGGACGCGTGCCGGTGGTGATCGACGGCAGCCAGCAGGCCACCACCGTCTATCGCGGCTATTCCGGCGTCGCCTCGCGATCCTACGTCGATCCCGACATGATCGGCGGCGTCGAGGTGCTGAAAGGCCCCACGTCGGGGGTCGAAGGCGTGGGCAGCATCGGCGGCGTGGTCTCGATGCGCACGATCGGCGTGCAAGACATCCTGCTGCCGGGCAAGACCTTCGGCGTGCGCGTACGCGGCGGCTTCAACACCAATACGCGCAGCGCACCGGATCCCTATACGCCGGGCGGCCTGCGCGCCTCGATGCTCGGGAAGTACAAGACCGGCTGCAACTACGACTGCGGCCCGCTGCAAACAGTGCCCGACTTCAAGAGCGTGAACGAGCTGGGTAATCCGCGCGGTTTGGACCGCCCTTCATGGATCGAGCCTACCGCCGCCAACGGCAGCATCGCGGTCGCAAAGTCGTGGGACTGGATCGATCTGCTCGGCGCCGTCACCTATCGCAATACCGGGAACTATTTCGCGGGTGAGCACGGCAACGCCCCGCACCTGACCTACACGCAATCGACCACTACCCTGCCGCGCGGACGCGAAGTCTATTATACGACCGTCGATTACGCGTCTTCAGGCCTCAACCGCTTCCGTGCGGGCGAGGAAGTGCTGAACACATCGTCCGAGAACCTCTCCTTCCTCGGCAAGGCGACGATCCGTCCCGCCGATGGCCATGCCATCGAACTGGCTTACATGAAGTTCCAGAGCTGGTTCGGCGAGGCTATGCCCTCATCGATCATTCGCGGCGATGGCGCTCTGCAGGCGCCGATGAGCTGGGTCGACGTCGATACCTATACCGCGCGCTACAAGTGGAAGCCCGAGAGCGACCTGATCGACCTGAAGATCAACGCCTCGCGCACCGAACTCGATAACCGCATCCGCACCGCCTACGACTTTTCCAGCATCTCGCCCGACCTCAAGTACATCGATCCCTACGACGGCCGCACCCACCGCCACGGCATGGACATCAGCAACCGCGCGCTGGTGAACGGCCCCTGGGGCGATCTCACCGTCAACCTGGGGGCATCGTTCAGTCACGAGAATACTTACGCCATCCCCGGCGCGAAACTGGAAAGCGCCGCGCGCGATGGCTGGCGGCGGGAATGGAGCGCGTTCGGCGATGCCGAATACCTCCCGGTATCGTTCCTGAAGTTCAACGGCGCGCTGCGCTACACCACCTTCCAGTCGCACGACCGCAAACTGTCGCGCCGCTACTTTCCGCTCGAAAAGGTCTGGAGCGACTACTACCACCTGAACCAGAAGGCGGGCGGCTGGGCGCCGATCGCGGCGATAACGATGATCCCGCGTTCCTGGCTCCAGGTCTACGCCCGTTACGGCGAAGCGCTGCGCCTGCCTTCGCTGTTCGAGGCCGTCACCGGCTTTTCCGCCAACCCGATCGACGCGATCAAGCCCGAGCGCGCGCGCAACTGGGAGTTCGGCGTCAACGTATCGAAGGATGGCCTGTTCTGGGCAGGTGATGCAGTGCGCATGAAACTCGCCTACTTCAACAACGAGGCCAAGAACTACATCACCCGCGGCGTCGGCTCCACTTTCGCCGATCCGGACGAGGCCGTCCGCAACATCGATATGGCCCGCTTCAAGGGCTACGAGGGCACGTTCGAATACCGCGCCGGTCCGGCCCGGCTGTCGCTCTTCGCCACGCACTATACCAAGGCGGAATACTGCGACTGGGTGCGCAAGGGCACGTCCACGCGGCCCCTGCCCGCCGAATACGAATGCAACGGCGGTTTCCGGGGCAGCTACGGCCGCAACCACGTTCCGCCAGAATGGGCCGGCGGCGGCTCGGTCGAACTCGATCTCATGCAGGAGCGGCTGAATCTCTTCGCCCGCGTGACCTACACCGGCAGCCGTCCATCGGAATCCATAGCGGTTCCGGGCGCCATCGAGGTCATCGAATGGAACCCCTACACGCTGGTCGATGCCTCGGCCCGCTTCAAGCTGAACGACAATGTCCGCTTCGAACTGACCGCCGACAACCTTCTGGACAAGTACTACATGGACGCGCTGACCCTGGGCCTCATGGCCTCGCCGGGGCGCACGATCCGTGGCGGCGTTACTTTCACCTTCTGAACCATCGAAAGAGCTGTCATGACCATTACTCTCGATCCTGCCCCCAACCCCGCCCTACCCCCTTCCCGCGCCGCGCGCCTGAAAGTGCTTACGCGCGATACCCATGAAGGCGTCGACCGCTCGATCATGTCGGCGGCCTCGTTCGCCGATAAGGAACATTACGCCCGGTTTCTGACAGTGCAGTATCTGTTCCACCGCGATATCGCCGCGCTCTACGAGGCGCCGTCGCTGCAGGCTCTGCTGCCGGGACTGGCGGAGCGACAGCGACTGCGGCTGATCGAGGCTGACCTGACGGACCTCGGCCTGAACCTGCCCACCGCCGATGGTTCCCCCCGGTTTTCGGAGCAGGCCGTCGACGTGCCGACGGCGCTGGGCTGGCTTTATGTCGCGGAAGGCTCGAGCATGGGCGCAGCGCTGCTGCGTAAGGAAGTCGCGAAGATAGGGCTGTCGGACAGCCACGGCGCCCGCCATCTGGCCCCAGCGCCGGAAGGCCCGGCCGCGCACTGGCGCAGCTTCACCGCCGCGCTGGAGGCGGTAGAGCTCGACGAAACCGCCGAACCGCGCGTCGCGGCAGGCGCCAACGCCGCTTTCGCGCGAGTGCAGGCCCTGGTCGATGACCACATCGCCTGAGGTCCGGCGCGAGCGGGCCCGGCCGAAGCGCATCACGCGCGCGGTCTGGCTGGCGGCGGGCCTGTTGCTGGTCGGCATCGGCTTCGTGGGGATCTTCGTGCCGCTGCTGCCCACGACCGACTTCCTGCTGCTCGCTCTGCCCTGCTTCGCCCGCTCCTCGCCCCGCCTTGAAGCATGGCTGCTCGGTCATCCGCGCTTCGGGCCTGGCCTCAAGGCATGGAGAGAGAACGGTGCCGTACCGCGCCGCGCCAAGGTCATGGCCTGCCTCGGCATGGGTGCAGGCTACGGACTGTTCTTCCTTCACGTCCGGCCCGGACTACCGCTGGCGCTTGGGCTGGCCGCGTGTCTGCTGTTCTGGGCCACCTGGATCGTGCGGTGTCCCGAACCCAAACCCGAACGGAACGGTCCCGCATGAAACACGAGCCCCTCCACGGTTACGGCGATATTCCGGCCGGATACGTCATGCTGCGATCCTGGTATCCAGACGAAGCATCGCAACATCACATCGATCCTGCGCCCCGCCCAACTTGCAGCCGCTACAGCGACCAATCGCTTGACTGGCGATCCCGACTGTTCGGGCTGGGAAGCACGACCGGTCTCGTGCTCGCGATCCTGGCGGGCCTCTTCGCCACCTGGCACGCGGTTCAACCGATGGTCGCGCCGTCCGAAGCGCTCGTCGTGACGATGGAGCCGCTCGCCGCCCCGCCCGAGCCTATGGAAGCGGTCCCGGAAGGGCCGCGGAGGATCGAGAAGGAGGAACAGAAGGTTGAGCGAGAAGAGCAACCGGAACCCCCGAAGATCGTGATCCCACAGCTCAAGGCGCCAGAGGCCCGGCACGAACCGCTCGCTGCGGCGGCCAAGCCCGCCGATCCGGTTCCCGAGACCACAGCCCCCAAGACGCTGCCCGCCCCGCCCGCAAGGCACACGTCCAGCAATGCCGATGCGACCTGGGAGGCCCTGCTGCTGGCCCATCTGGAGAAATACCGCCGCTACCCGCCAGCCGCCCGTGCCCGGCGGGAGGAAGGTGCGGCCTTCGTCAGCTTCCGCATGAACCGCGCAGGAAAGATTCTGTCCGCTTCGTTGGCGCGTTCTTCGGGTTCGGTCTTTCTTGATCGCGCCGCGCTGGAAACGATAAGGAGGGCGCAGCCGCTTCCCGCCATTCCCGACGACAAGCCGGAGGAACTGGAACTATCATTGCCGATCGAATTCTTCTTACAGCGATAACAATTCCGTGTACCTTAATTTAAAAACGCCGTCCGCGTTCTTTGGTTGGATAACATCGTCGACAAAGCTGACGTTGACTTCGAAGGGCGCGGGTAGCTAGCTAGAGCAATGGCAGGCGGTCTAAACTCGAAGCGCAAGAAACGAACCATAGAAGGAACGGTCAATATCGATGATCTCGTTCTGCATTGGGCTCTCACGAGCGAACCCCAATGGAGTAACAGCGGAGACGGCTACAAGGGCCTTTGCCTTTCCGTAAAAGTCGCAGGCGAAGCGCGGCGCGAACTCATCATCGAATACCCATATCCAAAAGGGCGAGATGGACGTCCATTGCCAGCACCGCAGCGCCCACCTATGTCAGCAAAGCTTGTGGAAGCTGATATACGGCAAGCTTTGGCGGAGGGTTGGGACCCCAATTCGCGAGGAAAAGCATATACCTACTATGTACCCGAAGTCCGGTAGCCACCCCTTCCAGTCATAGGCGTCGCGCAGCCGCGCTCCCGAAACCGGAATGGCAGGATTGCACGATTTTAATCCGAGAGCGGCCTTACCGGACACGCCAACAACGCGGTCATTGCAACTCACGCTCGGGAACGGCAGGAATGTCCCAACCCTCGCTAATCCGACGATCTCAGGCGAACGTGGTCAAGCGTCCGGTCCCAGATTTTACGACGATGCTGCCAAACGACCGAGTTGGGGCGATTTAGCTTATTTGACACGGATCGCAATCCCGCGACGAAAAGGCAGTCTACGGCCGAATCGGTCTTCCATGCCTGGAAATTCATCACGCATGGATTTCCTCGCTGACCACGATTGTTCTCATCAGCTCGCGCCGCCGATAGCGCCAGGCGTAAGGACAAGCGCCAGGATCACGAGTGCGGTCCCCACATAGGCCCATGCGCCCATGCCGGACCAGGCAATCCTGGCTGGACCTCTCATCTGCTTCTCGGCCTTCTCCAGTCGTTTGGCATAGATGATGACCCCCGTCACCGACATGCCGGTCAGGATTACGCCGAAGAGGAACCAGATCGCTTTCGTTGCCAACCCTCCGAACGTGCCGAAGTGCAAGGGATCGGCCATCTCGGATATCCTCTGGTGCATATCCAGACCGCGCCCGTCGAGCGACGTGAGCATGCGCCCATCCGCCGGGTCCATCGCTACGGCGTTGGCGCGATCACGAACCAGCCAGGCCTCATCCTGTCCGAGCAGGACGACTCCGTTTTTCTCGGTGAACCGGATTTCCCGGATGTCGAGCGAAGGCCGTGCCCGCTGGGCGGCGGCGATCAGTCGATCCAGCTGTGCTCCGGTCGGCAAGGGGGCCGTCACGTCGACATTCGCCACCTTGGGCACCGACGCATTTCCACCCAGCGTCTCCACCAGATACCAGAGCCCCGTCAGGGAAATCAGCGCCACGAACCAGAGGCTCCATAGCCCGCCGAGACGATGCAGGTCACCGCTCAGCTTACGGGCATCGCCACCTCTCGGCATCCGGAAGAAGCCACGCCACCACTTCTTGTACGTGACGATCCCGGTGATCAGCGATGTGAGCAGCAGCAGGGCAAGCGAGCAGACGATCGGTATCCCGACCCTGGTCGGCAGCATCAGGTGGCGATGCGCCTGTCGCAGGAAACGGTGAACGTTGGCCCAGCCATGCGTGCCCGTCACCCGCCCGCTCCAGGGGTCGACATAGACGCGAAGCGGCGCACGGCTGCCCATGTCGACCCAGGCTTCCGCCGTGAACCACGGGTCGATTGGCGCATAGAGCGTCTGCAGCCGGCCGCGCGGCGCCGCTTGCGCTGCCGCCGCGGCGAGCTGACCCCAGCTGGCTTTAGGCCCATCCTGCGGTGCGGCGCGCATCGCGGGGGTGACGAGCCAGTCGATCTCGTGCGCAAACACCGCCAGTGTCCCGGTGGCCAGCACGAAGGTCATGAATACGGCCAGCTTCAGGCCGGCCCAGCTATGGACCCGCCACCAGAGCGAGCGCCCCTTGCCACTGCCTTTGCCCGCCTTCGCCATGATCAGAACCGGAAGCGAAGCTCGGCCAGGAACGTGCGAGGCTCACCTGGGAAGTGACCGCTCTGTGCCGAGAAGCCCGAGGCTGCGTAGACCTTGTCGAAGATGTTATCCACCCGTAGCAGCAGTTCCGCAAACCCGAGGCTCTTGGTGATCGAGGCGTCGAAGGTGGTGTAAGGCTTCACCGCCTGTCCAGACAGGCTGACCCGCCGCGAGACATGCTCGCCCCCAATGGCAAAGGCCGTGCCGATCGCAGGCACCTGGTAGCGGGTCCAGAAGCCGACCTTGTGCTTGGGCGCATTCGCGAACCGGTTGCCGACGGCATTGACGATCGCCTGACCCTCGGCCGTGCCGGTGATCTTGGTATCGTTGTAGCCATAGTTTACCAGGAGCACCCAGTTGGGCGTGATGTCCGTCGTCAGGTCCAGCTCGAAGCCCTTGCTGGTGACTTCACCGATGGGCGCAAGCTGATCGACGCCATTGACCGGCTCCAGCGTGGGGTCGACCTGCAGGATATTCTTGCGCACGATGCGGTAGACGGCCGCGTTGGCCTGTAGGCGACCGTCGAAGAGCTGCGTCTTCACGCCGCCTTCAAGCTGGTTGCCGGTGACCGGCGCGAAGGGACCGCCGGCATCGCTGTTCTGGTCGGCCGCTGCCTGCGGCTCGAAGCTCTGCGACCAGCTGGCGTAGAACGAGACGTCCTTGCGCGGCTTGAAGACGGCGCCGCCACGGAACGTCACATCGCTGTCCGAGTAGGTGGACCGTGCCGAGACGGTGCCGTTCATGCTGGTCGATACCCCATCGTCGAACTTGTCGTAGCGCACGCCGCCGACAAGGAGCAGCGCCTCCGTCACGCTGATCTGGTCCTGCAGGTAGGCACCCTTGCGCTTGGTCCGGGTGTCGGTGGTCGTGAACGGCAGCAGCGCCGCGCGCGCAGCGTCACCTTCCCCAGGACCATAAACCGGATTGCTCAGGCTGAGCGATGTCACCCCGGCGCGCAAGATCCGTGAGTTCAGCAGGCTCTTCTCGTCGTACCAATCTGCCCCGGCCTGAAACTTGTGCTCCACGCCAAGAATGTCGACCCGCGCCGTCATGTTGGCCATCAGCGACAGCCCGTGGACGGGCCGGACCTGGTCGCGGAATTCACGGCGGACCAGATCGGGGTTCGCGGGATCCAGGCCGCGCGGTTCGTGATACTGTTGGGTCTCGGTTGCCTTGAAATAGCGCACGCCGGCATCGAAGGTGACACGCTCTCCGATCGCGGTCGCATAGCGTGCCTGATACGCCTGCGAGCGCAGGTTCAGGAAGTCGGTCTTCTCGTTGGCGTTCCAGCGGATGCTGGTCAGGAAATTGCCGGCATTGTCCACCAGCACGCCGCGCAGGCGGTTGCCCTGCAGTTCGCTGTCATAGATCGTCGCCTGAAGCGTCAGCTTGCCGCCTTCGTTGGTCTTTATCGCCAGACCCGCATCGCCGATGCGCGACTTGTTCTGGGTGTTGCGGCGATAGGGATCCATCGATTCAAAGAAGCCACCAAGCCGGTAGGTGATGACCCCTTCCTTGTCGACGGGACCTGTCGCCTCTGCCGAAAGACCAATGCGGTCGTACGTGCCGCCGGTCACCACGGCGCGCAGGCCCGATTCTTCCTGAGGCGTCTTGGACACGTAATTGATGATGCCGCCCGGCGACCCGGGGCCGAAGAACAGGCCTGCGGGCCCCTTCAGGACTTCGACGCGCTCGACATTGAAAAGCTGCGGCACGGAGAAGCCGATGAACGGGTTGCCACGCTGACCATCGTAGAAGGACTGATCCTGCCGGAAGCCGCGGAACGTCACGCCTGCATAGCTGAAGAAGCTGACGCCCGAGATGTTGCGATAGATATCCGTCGCATCCCGCGCGCCCTGGTCAGCGAACAGTTCCGAATTGATGACCTGCACCGCCTGCGGAATATTCATCGGGTCTTCGGCGACCTTGCCCACCGTCGTCTGTTCGACGCGATAAAGCCGCTGCGCCCGACCGGTGACGATGATGTCGTTCGCTGTGGCCTCGGCATCCGGGGCCTCCTGCGCAAAAGCCGGCATCGCGATGATCGAAGCGGATGCGATCAACGCTATCCTGAATGACGACATTTGTATCCCCCGCGTTACAATAGTGCGAATCACTCGCAATGTCGCCATTAGCTTTTGAGGGTCTGCGCGCCAAGGCTATTGCGACTTATTATCGAATCTGCGGGCGGGGTATGGGCGGCTTGCCCTGAAGCCGGGAGTGTACGCATAGGTTCGAGGTTGTAATCACCCTCGGCTTGCCGGAGATCACGGAGCATGAATTTCGCTACCATCTCGATGGTGCCCTGCGGCAGCACGATGATGCGCTTCGATTTCGGCAGGCGGGATATTGCCGATCGGTTCGAGCAGTTGGCGATATTCTGCCGTTCGCATTTAGATTGGCGAACGACTTAATTTGGTCGCGACCTGCCAGTAATGCCCCTGCCCTGCTCCGCCTTATGGATGCGGCAATCTATCAGGACTTCGTCCTTGAGATCATCTGGCGGCCCGGCAAGGAGCCGATCCGCCAGATAAGTGGCGATAGAGAACCAGTTTGCCCGATGGGATCCGCCACACGAACCGCCTTTGCCGGCCCGGAAACCCCATAATTAAACATCGATTATTTTCTTGACAGGAAAAAATTGAACACCGATCATGTTTCCGCAACGGGAGACAATGCTTTGGTTCGCAACGCTTTCGCAATGCTCGGCCAGCGGAGCGGCCTCGTCTCAGCTATCGTATTGCTGTGCCATCCGGCATCCGCCGCGCGTGCCAGCGGCCATCTCCCGCCCATTCCGATCCCACGGCAGGAATTCAAGGACTTCGCCGCCTGCCATGCCTTCCTTGACGAGACCTACCATGCTGATCCGGAAGCCGGATATCTGAAGATCTCCTACTCCTATCGCACGACGAAGATGACCTGCGAAGGCCGCGTGCTGACCGGCACCCATAGCCAGGGCTATCACACGCCGCGCATGGAGAAGCCGCCGCCGGAAGGACGTTTGCAGTGACCCTGAGCGCGATGATCCGCCGCCCGGCACCGACCTTTCCCGTTTTCCCCTCTCACGCCTCGATGGAGATATCATAGTGGCATCCTTCCCTTCATGGCTCGCGCCAGCGGCGAGTGTGGCGCTGGCGTCGCTCGCCTCCGCGCTTCCGCAGACTGCCCTTGCCGCACCCGGAAACGGCCCCTCGTTCGATTGTCGGCGCGCCTCCTCGCAAGCCGAGAAGGCTATCTGCGCCAGCCCGACACTGGCCTCGCTCGATCGCCAGATCGCCGCCCGCTACGCGATATTGCTCAAGCAGATGGACAAGCCCTCGGCCGATAAACTGCGAGCGGACCAGAAGTGGTTCATCGGCTTGCGCGACGGCACCTACCTCGATCGCACGTTCGCAGACCTCAGTCTGGCTTTGCGCAGCCGCCTCGCCTTCCTGAATGCCATTCGTCCGGGGCCGACGCCGGGGCTGATCGGAAAATGGCGCAATCTCTCCGGCGAGATCGTCGTTTCCCGCAGCCGATCCGGTGCCCTCACGTTCGAAGCCAACACTGCCGAGCCGACCGGCGGCCATTGGGTCTGTCAGGCAACCGGCACGATCGCCGCCAAGGGCACGGGGCAATGGCAGGCCCACGTCACCGATCCTGCCGATGCCCGATTCGACATCGACCACCGGGGAACCAGCCTCATCGTCACCGAACCCGGCGCCGTCGAGTATTGCGGCATGAACGGCGGCCTTGCGGGCGGGTTCTTCCCGGTTGGAAAATGACTGGCCTGTCTGAAAATGATTTGACGGGCACCGCCAAAAATGAAGGAAATCCTATGAAGAAGTTTGGTTTCACGGCTCTTGCCGTTCTGGCTCTGGCAGGATGCGGCCAGACAGCGGACACTTCCGACAAAGCTGCCGCCACTGAAACCCCGGCGGCAACCGGGAGCGAAGCGGCGAAGGCTCCGGTCACGGCCGCAACCGCCGAGTCCGCCGCCAACGACCGGATCGACCTGACGCCCTACATCGGCAAATACCCGTCGGAAGTCGTAGATGGCCATCGCTTCCTCGATAATCCGGCGGTCAAGGCCGCCATCAAGATGGCGGTTCCCGACGCGAAGCAGCGCGCCGTGATCGAACCGGGCGAACTGGAAGTCCCGATCGTCAAGGTCAAGGGAGGACGCCTGCTCGTGTGGGGCGGCGCGAAACGGGCCGAGGACCGCTACAACTGGTCGGTCGTGATCGCCCCGGACGGCTCGAAGCCCGAAGTCTGCATCTATGACGGCCTTGGCGATTATGAGGATTTCCAAGCATCGCAGTGGTTCGAACCCAAGCACTCGAGCATCATGAAGCAGGGCAAATGCCCCTCTGACAGCGAAAGCTATCCCGCTGCGGACATTGCCGCAGGATAAGGCGAAGGCCTGAGGCCGTTATCGCGCAGACCGCGCGGGACGGCCTCTCGCCCTCCCTTCAAACCGCACCGACGCTTTCCAAGGCGACCGCGACGGCCTAACGCTGCCCCCAGACAGGACAAAACAACCACCGAGATTGGGCAATGACGAAATTCCGACTGGGCCGCTACACCGCTTTCATCCTGTGTGCGGCGGTCTTCATCGCCGCGCTGCTATCGCGGCAGTCGGGTTCTCTGGGCGGTTTCTGGGGCGGTGCGCTGATTGCGCTGTCCGGCTTTCTGACCCTGTTGGGATGCTGGGATCTCTTCCAGACCCGACACTCGGTGCTGCGCAACTATCCCGTAATCGGCCATATCCGCTGGATGGTGGAGATGATCCGGCCGGAAATCCGCCAGTATCTGCTGGAAAGCGACACGGACGCGACGCCCTTCTCCCGCGAGCAGCGCTCGACCGTCTATCGCCGGGCCAAGGAGGCCGCCTCCGACCATCCTTTCGGGACGATCCGGGACGTCTACGCAATCGATTACGAATTCATCCAGCATTCCCTGACCCCGGCCCCCGTGCCCGATCCGGCCTCGTTTCGCATCACCATCGGCAACGAGCAGTGCGCCCAGCCCTACTCGGCCAGCATCTTCAATATTTCCGCTATGAGTTTCGGCGCGTTGTCGGCCAATGCGATCCGGGCGCTCAACAAGGGCGCGGCACTGGGCGGGTTCTACCATGACACCGGTGAAGGCAGCCTCAGTGCCTATCACCGCGAGAACGGCGGCGATATCGTCTGGCAGATCGCCAGCGGCTATTTCGGGTGCCGCGATGAACAGGGGCACTTCGATCCGGAGCGCTTTGCCGCCCAGGCCGCCTCGCCGCAGGTCAAGATGATCGAGCTGAAGCTGAGCCAGGGTGCGAAGCCCGGCCATGGCGGCGTCCTGCCCGCCCGCAAGGTAACGCGGGAAATCGCCGAAACGCGCGGCGTGCCGATGGGCGTCGACTGCGTTTCACCGGCGCGCCATTCCGCCTTTTCCACTCCGACGGAGATGATCGCCTTCCTCCAGGAACTGCGGACGCTTTCGGGCGGAAAGCCGGTGGGCTTCAAGCTCTGCATCGGCCTGCCCTGGGAATTCATGGCGATCGTCAAGGCGATGCTGGCGACCGGGATCGTGCCCGACTTCATCGTCGTCGACGGCGGCGAGGGCGGGACGGGCGCTGCGCCGGTCGAGTTCAGCGATCACATCGGCGTACCGATGCGCGAGGGCCTGTTGTTCGTCCACAATACCCTGGTCGGCGCCGGGCTGCGCGACCGCATCAGGATCGGCGTGGCGGGCCGACTGACGAGCGCGTTCGATCTGGCCGCCGTGCTGGCCATCGGGGCGGACTGGGTCAATGCCGCCCGTGGCTACATGTTCGCGCTGGGCTGCATCCAGTCGATGAGCTGCCACACCAATCGCTGCCCGGTCGGCGTCGCGACGCAGGACGTGAAGCGCAGCCGGGCGCTCGTCGTGCCGGACAAGGCGGAGCGCGTCTGGCGTTATCATGAGCGGACGGTCCAGGCCCTGGCGGAAATGCTGGCCGCCGCCGGTCTCTCCCATCCCGAGGAACTACTGCCGCACCACCTCGTCCACCGGGTGAACAACGTCGAAATCCGGCAATTCGACCGCATGCATTACTTCGCCGAGCCGAACGATCTGATCGAAGGGCGCTCCACGTCCAGCTTCTACAGCGACAGCTGGGCGCGGGCGAGCGCCGAAAGTTTCGCGCCGGCCTGATCGGCCGGGCGCCCGTTACACATCGCACTGGGAGACGTTTCCGGCGGCACCTCCCCTAGCTAATGCGTATACGATATAATATCAACGACAGATCAGGGGTTTGGCGCCGTATCCGGCAAAGCCGGAACGACGCCGGCCGGCGGCGCTCGAACCGTGGCTCAGCGAGGTCCGGCAATGGACCTTCGGCCCTTACGCATCGGCCATGTTCAAGCGCTCGGATATCACGCCCGAGGAAAACGCGGCCGTCGCCCGCCATATGAGCGGCTACACGGGACTTTCCGAGGCCTTCACCCTGCGCAACGACCTGCGCGTGGACCTCTCCCGCTTCCACAAGGAACTGCTGCGCGACCAAGGCAGGACGATCGGCCGACTGGACGCGCGCTTCACCTGAACGGACGTCGACGATGCCGGCGAGGCTCCGGAATACGATGCCGCCGACCGTTAGCTCAGCGGTCCCTATATCGGCGCGCTGAATTCGTACCTCTTCGGAACGCTCGGCTATAAGACCTCGCTCGTCTACCGCCCGAACTACTATACCGAGATCGGCGGTGGCAAATGGGATCAGAAGCACCGGGCACCAGGCGGTCGCGGGTTGACCTGCTCCCCGTACACTGGTCCGAGTTTGGAGAGAAATTCTCGGTTAGGTTTGGCGAAGGCCGAACAAGGGAAACCGTGGATGGAAACGTCGAAATTCAGCGAGCAACAGATCGCATTCATTCTCAAGCAGGCTGAGGACGGAACGAGCGTTGAGGAGGTGTGCCGGAAGGCGGACATCTCAATTTAAACTTACTATCAATGGCGGAGCAAATATGGCGGCTTGATGCCGTCGGAGATCAAGCGGCTGAAGCAACTGGGGGAGGAAAATGTCCGCCTCAAGCGCCTCGTGGAGAACCTGAGCCTGGACAAGGAGATGCTGCAGGATGTCATCCGCCGAAAAATGTGAGGCCTGATCGCGCTCGGGAAATCGTCAGCTATCTGCGAGGAATCACACATCATAACGGCGGTAGTGCGCCCTCTAGTCTGCACTGCCGCGCCGCTCAATTCCTTCTATCACGCCGGTCAAAAAGACAAAGCCAATCGGGCCTCCAAGGAGGACGGTCAGAGCGGTAAAAACGAACCCAAGAAAAAGACCTCCGGCATCGCTGTGCGAACCAGAAGACAGCAGGCAGAAAGATCCAAAAATGGTTGTCCTTGACGACCGTTGGTATATCCCTCGCTTGCCGCCGGGTAATAGAGGTGGCTACAGTCGCATCACGATCAAGTGCCAGCCGGCGACCTGAATGTTCGAAATGTTGGCGGGTGCGGTCATAGGCGCCGTCGGCGAACAAATGCTCCAGCCAAGGCCATCGCTTGCGAACGGCCGCGACGATCGCTTGAGCGCCAGCGCTGTCTGAGATGTCGGCAGTGGTGAGATTGAGCATGAGCAATCGGCCATCGGTGTCTACGGCAATGTGCCGTTTACGGCCGATAACTATCTTGCCCGCATCAAACCCCCGCCTTTCCGCTGCTGGCGCTTTGATGGACTGGCTATCCACGACGGCGGCCGTCGGGTTCTGCTCACGCCCTTCGCGTTCACGGTCGAGCATTAGTGTGAAGTCGTCGGAACAGTAGGCGGCGCACGAAGCGTACGGAACCACCAATATACCGTTTGCCAACGCGGAAGTCATTCGGCGACATCCGCCATCCACCACCTGTTCGGGCCAGATAGCGAAGCGCATCGAGGACATCACGCAGGTCCCTCGCCGGCTTGCGCCCGCGCTTGGCCACCGGCGGGAGGAACGGTTGAATAAGCAGCCATTCTCCGTCCGTCAGATCGGTCGGGTAGCGCTTCGATCGCTTTTCAAAACCAACCATCCGGTTCCGGCTCGCTCGGGGCCACATCCAAAGCTTGAATTACGCCCGAACCGCCCCATCAACCCATTCTCAAGCGGTGTCTTAGGTCCTATTCCGCTACGACAGGCACATGATTGAACTTACTTACCAATCGTCCTCGCCCGACAGATAGCACTCGGGAGATGCCAGACACCATATCTGGTGCGGGCAATTTTAGGGGGCCTTCCATATGGGTTTCGCTAAACCGCCGCCAGCGTTGGCCAAGAACATTGATGTCGGGAATACCATCAATGCGTAATATCCTGCTCGACAGAAGCAATTGATAGCGGTACCAAAAAGCCTCGTATTGGTGATCGCAGACTGAAACATGAGTTTCGGCGGATTCGAAGCGTTGATGAGGATGCCGATCTGGTGATCTGCGAATTTACTGTTCCGGTCTTGCCGGTTTGCGGAATGATTGTGCTGACAAGCCTTGATCGGAGCATCCAGGGCTGGTCGGCCCGCTCATGAATATCGATTGCACACAGGCTGTTGCCTGAAAGAGGCAAGCTGCACCCGAATTTCGGGAAATGGCTATAGAGGGAGGATTTCGGAATGAAGGACAAGGCAACCGCCGGCAGAACCGCATATAAGACAACCATCGCTCTGGGCCTGTCATGGCTGGCGCTTGGTGCCGGCGCCGCCCATGCGGAACCGATGGCCCTGCTGGACCGCAATGGCAGCCGCGTCGCGGTAGAGCCTTACGCGCCCAACATCGTGCGGGTGACGATCGCCCTCGACCCCGCGCTCGCAAGCGCCGCGCCCGGTGACGGTCCGAATGCCAAGGCCGATGCCACCGGCTGGGCCCATCGTGCCGATGCCTCCGGCGATGTGTTCACGTCTTCCGCCCTGACGCTCACCATCGATGCGAAACCCTATCCGCCCGCGCCGACGATGATGCAGCGCTACTTCGCGCCCTCGCTTCCGCCGGTCAGTCTTTCGGTGAAGAACGCGGACGGTTTGCTGCTGACGAAGATGACCGGGTGGGAAATGGCGCCCGTCACCGTCAACGGCGAACAGACCTTCAAGATGGGCGCGTCGTTCGACGCTCCGGCCGACGAACACTATTACGGCCTCGGCCAGAACCAGGAAGGCCTGCTGGACCTCAGGGGCCGGCAGATCGACTGCGCGCACAATTACGATGCGCCTGCGGGCGAAACGGTCTGCGTGCCGTTCATGGTCACGAACAAGGGGTACGGGATCGTCTGGGACAACCCGGCCCGCACCACCGTCTGGCCCGGGCTCCACGGCAGCACCCGGTTCCAGTCGCAAGTCGGCGAGCGCGTCTCGTTCTTCGTCATCACCGGCAAGACTACCGATGAACTCTATGCGGGTTATGCGAAGCTCACCGGCCAGACCCCGCTGCCGCCCAAGGCCGCCTTCGGCCTGATCCAGAGCAAGGCGCGCTACGAGACGCAGAAGGAACTGCTCGACATCGCGCAGGGCTATCGCCAGCGAAAGCTGCCGATCGACGTCATGGTGCTCGACTGGTTCTACTGGTCGCGCATGGGCCAGCTCGATATCGACCGCACCTATTTTCCCGATCCCAAGGGCATGAACGACCAGCTCAAGGCGATGGGCATGCGCTCGATCATCAGCGTCTGGCCGCGCTTCGAGCGGGAATCGCGCTACTTCGACATGCTGTCCGCCAAGGGCTGGCTGCTCAAGGACAAGGACGGCAATGCCGTGGACGGACTGCCGGTGCGTTCCGACCGCGCAGGCGCCCTGATCGACAGCACCAATCCCGAAGCGCGCGAGTGGTTCTGGGGCAAGCTGCGCGACAATATCGCCTCGGAAGGCTTCGACTGGTTCTGGCTGGACGAAACCGAGCCGGACCTGGTGCCGGACGGCTATTTCTACTCGATCGGATCGGGCGACCGCTATCACAACCTGTTCCCGCTGGTGCATACCAGCGGCGTCGCGGCAGGGTCCGAGCGCGACCGACCGGGGTTCCGCAACCTGATCCTTTCGCGCGCCGCCTATCTCGGTTCGCAGCGCACGGGCGGGCTGTTCTGGTCGTCGGACATCAAGTCGACCTGGGATGCGCTTCAGCGGCAGGTTCCGGCGGGCCTCGGCTTCACCGCTTCCGGCCTCGCCTACTGGGGCAGCGACATCGGCGGCTGGCAGTGGCCCAACGGACCGAAGGCGCAGCATCCGGTGCTCGTCGATCCTGCGGGCGCGACGGCGATGGGTGCGGACTATACCGATTACCCGGAACTTTTCGTGCGCTGGTTCGAATATAGCGTCTTCACGCCGACCCTGCGCATCCATGGCCAGCGGCCCGGCAGCGCGCTGTGGGAATACGGCAAGGCAGCCGAACCGATCCTGGCGGACTGGCTGCGCCTGCGCTATTCGCTGATCCCGTACCTCTATTCGCTGGGGCGCGGCACTTACGAGACCGGCGCGCCGTTCATGCGCGCGCTGTTCATGGACTTCCCGAACGATCCCAAGGTCCCGACCATCGGTGACGAGTACATGCTGGGCAAGGCCTTCCTCGTCGCTCCCGTTACCGAGCAGGGTCAGACGAAGCGCTCGGTCTATCTTCCCGCCGGAACCGCTTGGTACGACTACTGGACCAATCAGCGGTTCGAAGGCGGCCAGACAGTGGAAGTCGATACGCCGATCGAGCGCATCCCGGTATTCGTGAAGGCCGGATCGATCGTCCCCATCGGTGCCCAGGTGGAAAGCACCGCCACCAAGCAGCCGATCGAGAGCATTCGCGTCTATCCGGGCGCCAATGCCACCTTCACGCTCTACGACGATGACGGCACCACCAATGCCTATCGCAAGTCCGGCGGCAAGAAGGCCGAACTCGTGTGGGACGATGCGACCGGCAAGCTCACCAGCCGCCAGCCGCTGCCGACCGGGCAGTCGCTGAACGGCCTCGTCAGGATCATGGGCGGGCAGTGAACGCCGCTTGCAAGACTTCGGGAGATTACCAGAAATGACCGGAATCAACCGCCGCCAGCTTGGCATGGGCCTTGGTGCCGCCGCTCTCGGCGCGGCGCTGGGGGGCAAGGGCGCGGCTGCACAGGGTGTGGCGGCCCCAATGGCATCGCCGACGCCTGCGAACGGCGGCGCCAGTGCCGCCGAAGCGCTGTCCTTCCCCGCCGACTTCCTCTGGGGCTGCGCTACCGCAGCCTACCAGATCGAGGGCGGCGTCAAGGAGGACGGACGCGGCGAGACCAATTGGGACGTGTTCTCGCACACGCCGGGCAAGACCACCGACGGCGGCACCGGCGATGTCGCCTGCGACAGCTACCACCGCTATGAGGAAGACATCGCCCTGCTCAAGGCGCTGGGCGCCAAGGCCTATCGCTTCTCCGTGGCCTGGTCTCGCATCTTCCCCGAAGGCCGGGGCAAGCCGAACCAGAAGGGGCTCGACTACTACAACCGCCTGATCGACGGTCTGCTGGCGGCGGGCATCCAGCCGCACATGACGCTGTTCCACTGGGACCTGCCCACCGGTCTCCAGGGCGGCTGGCAGTCGCGCGACACCGCCTATGCCTTCGCCGACTATGCGGGCTACATGGCGGGCAAGGTCTCTGACCGCGTGAAGCACATCATGACGGTGAACGAACTGCGCTGCTTCACCGACCTTTCCTACATGACTGGCGGCAAGGCGCCCGGTCTCAAACTGCCGATGGACCAAGTGAACCAGGTCCGCCATCACGGCGTTCTCGCCCACGGCCTCGGCGTCCAGGCGATCCGTGCCGCGGCCCGGCCCGGCACCGAGGTCGGCATCGCCGACAACGCGACGATCTTCGTGCCCGCGATCGAGACGCCCGAGCACATCGAGGCAACCCGGAAGGCCATGCGCGAGGATAACGCGATGTTCCTCACCGCGATCCTCGAAGGGCGCTATCTCGACAGCTATCTTGCCGCGCAGGGCAAGGATGCGCCCAAGGTGAAGGCGGGCGACATGAAGGCGATCGGCGCACCGCTCGATTTCGTGTCGCTCAACATCTACACGCCCAATTTCGTGCGGGCCGCGGATACGCCCAGCGGCTACGAGATCCTGCCCCACCTCGCCAACTCGCCGCGCATGGCCTCGCCCTGGCTCTATGTCGGTCCGGAAGCGCTGTACTGGGGCGTGCGCACCGTCAGCGAGCTGTGGAAACCGAAGAAGATCTACATTTCGGAAAACGGCTGCTCGGCCGACGATCCGGTGGCGCAGGACGGCAAGGTCTACGACGCGGATCGCGTCATGTACTTGCGCAACTATCTGACCCACCTGCAACGCGCCGCGCGCGAGGGCTATCCGGTGGAAGGCTACTTCCTGTGGAGCCTGATGGACAACTTCGAGTGGGAGGACGGCTATACCAAGCTGTTCGGCATCCACCATGTCGACTTCAAGACGCTGAAGCGCACGCCCAAGCTCAGCGCCGACTGGTACCGCGAACTGATCCGCACCAACCGGCTGGTCTAAACCCGACATAACGCCGTCCCGGACCGAGTCCGGGACGGCGCCAAAAGAATTACAGCATAAATGATGGCGCTCCACGGCGCGCGAACGGAGGGGGGAAGAATGCTCAGGATCGGCCTCACGGCTCTTGCAACAGTCGTTCTGGCACAGCCGGCCATGGCTGCAGAAACGCGCGAAATCGCCATCGACACTGCCGCACCGACCGGGCCGGTGGACCGGTTCTTCGACCTTTCGGTGGGTTCGGACTTCCCCGGCACGCTGATCCGCGAAGACAGTCAGGCGCAGCTCAAGCAGGCGTCCGACGAACTGGGATTCCGCTATATCCGCTTCCACGACATCTTCCACGACGTGCTGGGCACGGTGCGCAAGGTGGACGGCCGGATCGCCTATGACTGGACGAAGATCGACCAGCTCTACGACGGGCTTCTGGCCAAGCGCATCAGGCCGTTCGTCGAACTCGGCTGGACCCCGGCGGTCATGCGCACCTCCGACCAGCAACTGTTCTACTGGAAGGGCAATACCTCCCACCCCGATCCGAAGATGTGGCGGGACCTGATCCAGGCCTTCGTCACCCACCTGCGCGAACGCTACGGCGCCGAGGAAGTGCGCAGCTGGTACTTCGAGCTGTGGAACGAGCCCAACCTCGACGGTTTCTGGGAAAAGGCGGACCAGCAGGCCTATTTCGAACTTTACGGAGATACGGTCGCCACCATCAAGGCGATCGACCCCAGGCTGCGCGTCGGCGGCCCCGCCACCGCAGGCGCGGCCTGGGTGCCCGAATTCCTGAAGTACGCATCGGACAACAAGCTGCCGGTCGACTTCGTGGCGACGCATACTTACGGCGTCGACGGCGGTTTTCTGGACGAGCAGGGCAAGCAGGACACCAAGCTATCGCCCTCGCCCGACGCCATCACCGGCGACGTGCGCAAGGTGCGCGGCGAGATCGAGGCATCGGCCTTCCCCGGCATCCCGCTGTTCTTCACCGAATGGAGCACCAGCTACACCCCGCGGGACTTCGTTCACGACAGCTATGTCAGCGCGCCCTATATCCTCAGCAAGCTGAAGGCGACGCAGGGCATGGTCCAGGGCATGAGCTACTGGGCCTATACCGACCTGTTCGAGGAACCCGGCCCACCGCCAACCCCGTTCCACGGCGGTTTCGGCCTGATGAACCGGGAGGGCATCCGCAAGCCCGCATGGTTCGCGTACAAGTACCTCAACGCCGTTCGCGGGCAGGCCCTTGCCACCGGCGATACGCAGGCGATGGCGGCCCGCGACGGCAAGCGCATCGCCGCGCTCGTCTGGGATTTCCAGCAGCCGGTGCAGGGCGTCAGCAACAAGCCGTTCTACACCCGGCAAGTGCCCGCCACGCCCGGCAAGCCGGTGACGTTCCGGTTCAGCCACGTGGCCAAGGGCAGTTATCGCCTGCAGGTCCACAAGACCGGCTATCGCCTGAACGACCCGCTTTCATCCTACATCGACATGGGCATGCCCGCCGCGCTTTCACCCGCGCAACTGGCGCAGCTTCAGCAGGAAACCGCCGACCGGCCCGAACAGGACCGACTGGTCCGCGTCGGCAAGGACGGCACCGCCACGGTCGAAGTCCCGATGCGCAGCAACGACGTGGCGCTGGTCACGCTCGAACCCGCCTCGAACTAAGGAAACCACGATGGACGTTACCCGCCGCACGATGTTCGGGGGCGCCTTGGCCGGGGCGGCCCTCCCCTCTCTTACGCCCTCGCTGGCAAATGCCCTGACCGGCGCGAAGCCCGGCGCGGCGCAGCAGTGGGGCACGGGTGCAGAAGGCCAGCGCAAGGCCGATCTCGGCAATGGGCTCTATCGCAATCCGATCATCTCGGGCGATCACGCCGATCCGACGATCCTGAAAGACGGCGGGGTCTATTACATGACCCATTCGTCGTTCGATTCCTACCCGGGGCTGGTGATCTGGCGCTCGACCGATCTGATCAACTGGGCGCCGGTGGGGCCGGCGCTGCACCGCAATCTCGGCACCATCTGGGCGGTCGATCTGGTGAAGCACGAGGGCCGCTATTTCATCTACATCCCCGCCGATCCCAAGGGCGAAGGCTGGTCGATCTACGTGATCTGGGCGGATGACATCGCCGGGCCGTGGAGCGAACCGATCGACCTCGGCATTCGCGGTGCGATCGATCCGGGCCATATCGTCGGCGAGGACGGCAAGCGCTATCTTTTCACCAACGGCATTCGCCGGGTCCGCCTGACCGATGACGGCCTCGCGACCGACGGCACGCTGGAGCAGGCCTATAACCCCTGGCGCTACCCGGACGACTGGGTGGTGGAGAACTTCGCGCCCGAAGGCCCCAAGCTGCTGCGCAAGGGCGAATGGTTCTATCTCGTCACCGCCATCGGCGGCACGGCCGGGCCGGTGACCGGGCACATGGTGATCGCCGCCCGCTCGCGCTCGATCAACGGGCCATGGGAGCACTGCCCCCGCAATCCGCTGGTGCGCACGGTCAGCGTGGACGAACCATGGTGGTCGCGCGGTCATGCCACGCTGGTCGAAGGCCCGGCGGGCGACTGGTGGATGGTCTATCACGGCTATGAAAACGGCATGCGCACGCTGGGCCGGCAGACCCTGCTGGAGCCGATCGAGTGGACGGCGGACGGCTGGTTCCGCGCGAAAGGCGGCGACCTTTCGCTCCCCTTGCCAAAGCCGAAGGGCGGCATTCCCAGCGCCTCGGCGCCGGGCCTGTCGGACGAGTTCGCGAAAGACCGCTTCGGCGTGCAGTGGAGCTTCCACGCCCCCAAGCGCGGCGAAGCGGAGCGGGCGCGCTACGAGCCGGGCGGACTGGTGATCGCGGGCAGCGGCGCTTCCCCTGCAGATTCCTCGCCGCTGACCTGCCTCGTGGGCGACCGCAGCTACGAAGCCGAAGTCTCGATCGATCTTACCGGAGACGGCGAGGCGGGAATCCTGCTGTTCTACAACCACAAGGCTTTCGTCGGACTGGGCTTCACGCCCGAGAAGCTGAAGATCTACGAATATTCGGAAGACCTGCCTTGGGCGGGGGTGTCGCACAAGGCCCGCAGTGTGCGTCTGCGCGTCACCAACCACGAGAATGTGGTCACGTGGTACTATTCGTATGACGAGGGCCGGCACTGGCAGCGCCACGGCACCCGCATGGAAGTGTCTGGCATCCACCACAACGTCTTCGGCGGCTTCCTCAGCCTGCGCTTTGGAATCTATGTGGCGGGCAGCGGTCAGGCCCGGTTGCGCGACTTCCGGTATCGGGCGGTCTGACGGCTCTTCGGGAGCCTTTCGTCTGCCTTTTCGTCATTGCGAGCGTAGCGAAGCAATCCAGAGCAGTCCTACGCCGCTCTGGATTGCCGCGTCGGCTTCGCCTCCTCGCAATGACGATGATAGGGAGTCGTTCGCCGTGCCGTCCGGAAGTTCCTAGCGGATCGGATAGGTCGCCAGCTTCACATGTAGCACTTGCGGGGCGGCGGTGAAGTTCAGGCCCCAGTCCACCTGATCGCCGTTCCATAGGCGCTGGAACTGCCACCGGCCTTCAGCATCGTAAGTGCCCTCCTCCACCCGGTCGAGGATGAGGTTGGCAGCTTTCGGATCAGACATCGCAAAGTCCACCCGGGCGAAGTAGCCGGTCACGAGGTATTCATTCGGGCCGATCTCGGCGATGGCGACGCCGCCTGTCGGCTTGGCATTGCCCTTGGGGTCGGTCGGGCCGAAGTCTCCGTTGCCGAAATTGGCGGTGGCGACGTACTTGCCCAGCGGGATCACCTGCTTGTGGCCATCGGCGGGGTCTTCGGGTTCGGAGGCGCCCCAGACTTTGCCCTCGAAGGCCAGCTTTGCCCATACGCGGGCCATCGGTGCGAACAGGGCGTAGTTCGCCGCGAAAGGCGCGATCGCCGCGTCATCCAGCTTCGATGTCAGCGGCAAACTGGGGCGATAGCGCAGCGGGTCGATACCGAAGGGCGACCAGCCGATCGCGCCCCGGCCGAGGGCGGCGAAGAAGTGGCGCGCATATTCGGGGGCGTGACCGGTTTCCGGCACGAACAGCGGATTGTCCGCCCGGCGATAGGCTTCAAGGAAACCGAGATAGGCCTTGTGCTTCGGGTTGTAGATGTCCGGCGCCACCAGATCGAGGTGTGGAGCCGCAGCCTTGTAGACGTCGATCACCGTATTGGCCGGGCCGCCGCTGGCGTAAGTGTTCGGGTCCTGCCAGGTGAAGGGATCGCCGGGCAGCGCGGCGTTGACGTACATCGGCAGCGGCTTCACCGCCTTGCCCGCCGCCGCCACCTTGTCGATGTAGCTGGCGACGTGCCAGGCGTGGAAATAGAGCTCGGCATCGCGGCCGAACAGCGTGCTCCAACTGCCAGAGGGTTTGCCGAGGCGCTTACGCAGCGCTTCGGGCACGGGCGCGGCGAAGGCGGCATTGGCCTCGGGCGAATGATCGCGCGCCAGGCCGTAGGAACCCGCCTCGTTCTGCACCTGCATCATGATGACGGTGTTCTGCCGATCGACTTGCGCCAGATGCGCCATCAGCGCGGCGAAGGCCTTGCTGTCCGCCGCCAGCGTCGCCTTGCCGAATGGAGAAAGGGCGTAATGCAGCGTCCCGTCCGCGCGGCGCATGCGCGGGAAGCGGGCATTGTCCAGCTTCACCCAGCGCGGCGTATATTGCGGATTGGTGTTCTTCCACGTGCCGAACCACAGCAGCACCAGCCGCACGTGCTGTGCGCGCGCCTGTTCGAGCAGCTGGTCGACGAAAGCGAAATCGAAGCGGCCTTCCTCGGGCTCTATCTGCTCCCAGCCGATCGGCACTTCCACGGTGTTGACGTGCATCGCCGCCATCGTCGGCCAGACTTTGGGCAGCGTGGCAGGCCAGGCGCTGGAGTTGTTGATCTGCGCCCCCAGCATCAGGAACGGAGCGCTATCGACGATCAGCGCATGGCGACCGTTTTGGGTGACGATATGGGGTACATCCTCGGACGCGGCCGATGCTGTGGGCGAGTTGACGGCGAGAGCAGCGCAGAGGGCCGCGATGGTCTTCCAGGTGCTGCTCATGTCGGTTTGGGTTCCTTTCAGGTAAGCTTTCCGTCGGGCCACTCAGGCCACGCCGCGCCCTTCGATTTTCAGGACCGGGACCACGCCAAGGCCGCGCGGCAGGTCGATCTCCATCGCGTCTTCACGCTGACGGAACCGCACCGCGCCGCCGCCCAGCAGGGTGACTTTCGCGACCTGCCCCTTGCCGGCCTGTGCCATCGCGCGGCGGCCCAGCGCCTTGACGGAAAGCGGCTTACCCGGCGCCACCAGCGAATAGAGATAGAGCGCACCGTCCTTCACCGTGAAGCGCACGTCGCCTTCGACGAAGCCCTTGAAACCGCCCTCGTTCTGCATCCCGACGGAGAGCACGGTCGGCCCCTCGCCATAGATGTGCCAGGGCCGCGATCCGAACACCGCCTGCCCGTTCACCGCCATCCAGCCTGCAAGATCGTCGAGGATCTTCTCTTCCTCGCTATCGATGGTGCCGTCACCGCGCTGGGGGATCGAGAGCAGGAGGTTGCCGTTCTTGGAGACGACATCGGCCAAACGCTGCAGTACACCCTGCGCGCCGACGTAGCTCTTCTGCGTGAAGCGGTTCCGGTTGTAGAACCAGTCGCCGATGCAGGTGTCGGTCTGCCAAGGCTCGTCCCACAGGTGGTCGGTAAAGCCGCGCTCCACGTCCTGCACCAATCCGAAGCGGGCGTAGGATTTCAATTGCTTGGCGGTGAGCACCACGTCGATCTTGCCGTGCCATTCGATGGAGCGGTTGTAGTAGTCCGCCGCCGCCGCCAGGCCGTATTGGCCGAAGGGCAGCTCGTAATTGTCGAAGTAGCAGAAGTCCGGCCGGTACTTGGCCACAAGGTCCATCTGCCGCAGCAGCCACTGGCGCGCGAAAGTCTCATCTCCAGGCGGGGCGGTTTCGATCCATTGGCCATCGTTCTTGTCGTGCCAGGCGTTCATTGCCTCGACACTGTCGATCCCATCGGGCGCGACCATGTGGGGGCCGGTGTAGAGTTCCTGCGGGTCCAGCCCGTCCCACCATTTGCCCGCGCCATCGGCCTTGGTCAGCTTGTAGGCGTCGTACCGCTCGCCCTTGCGCGGGCCTTCGGGATCGTAGGCATAGGCCGGCTGATACCAGTGCCATGCGTGCGAGATATGGTTGGAAACGCCGAACTTCAGCCCCGCCGCACGCGCGGCCTTTTCCCAGGTGCCCACCACATCGCGGCCCGGCCCCACCCGCTGTGAGTTCCAGGCGTGGTGCGAACTGTCGAAGCAATCGAGATTGTCGTGATGGCAGGCGAGCGAGACGAAATACTTCGCGCCCGCTTTCACGTAGCGCTGCATCAGCCCCTCCGGATCCCAGGCTTCCGCCTTCCAGCGGTTCTGGATTTCCATCATGCCGGTATCGGTGGGATGGCCGTAGGTCTTCAGGTGATGCTCGTACATCGGATGCCCCTGCATGTAGAGGAAGCGTCCGTACCAATCGCCTTGTTCGGGCACCGCCTGCGGGCCCCAATGCGACCAGATGCCGAACTTGGCATCGCGGAACCAGTCGGGATAACGATAGTGTTCGACCAGCGAGGACCAGTTCGCCTGCACCGGGCCTGCGGTCGCGCCAGTTGAAACGGCAGCGGCAGCAAGCGGCCGCGCCGAGGCTCCTGCGGCAAGCGCGCCCGCCAGAAAGCGGCGACGATCCGGCCTCAGCCCCTTCACGGATTGCACCTGCTGCAAAGGAGTATGCGAGCCATCGTGATTATCCTTTGCCCCTCGGGTGCGTTACTTCGACGAATAGAAGCCTGTGGTGATCTTCAACACCTGCGGGCGGTCGATCAGGTTGACGCCGTAGTCGGTTTGATCGCCGTTCCAGACACGCGTGGTCACCCACTTCCCATCCTTGAACGTGCCCTCCTCCACGGCGACGATCACGCCGTTTTTCTCGCCCTTGGCGGGCGAGAAATTGACGCGGACGTGATCGCCCATGACGAGGTATTCGGTGTCGGAAAGCTGGGCCACGGCCACGCCGCCCACCGGCTGATCGGCCCAGGGTGCGGGCTTGGTGGGGATCCAGGTCCAGTCCTTCTGGCCGAACTGCCATTGGCCCCAGTCGGCCGAGATCTTCCACTTGCCCATCACGGCTTCGCGCACCGAACTATCGTCCGGCTTTGCGGTGCCCCAGGTCGGACGCGATGCGGCGATCTTCGCCCAATCGCCGGCGATCGGTGCCAGCGTACCATAGGGCAGCGCGAAGGCAGCCAGCGTCTCCTTGTCCAGCGCGGTCGCGCCCAGAGGATAGTTGAAGTAGCCGGTGTCATCCATGCCGAACGGTGCAAAACCGATGCCGCCGCGGCCGATCGTGGCCCAGAAGAAGCGCGCGAACTCCTTTGCGTTGCCGATTTCCGGCACCATCAGCGCATTGTCGGGACGGGTGTACTTGTCCAGGTACTGGATGACGTTGCCGCTGTTGCGATCGTAGATGTCGGGCGCGGCGAAGTCGATCGCCGGGGCGCCCGCCTTCCAGATGTCCAGCACGTCCCACTGCGGGCCGCCGCTGGCGACGCCGGTGGGGTCGGGCACGTTGGACGGCCCGGCGAGCGAGGCGTTGACGTACATCGGCAGCGGCTTCACTGCCTTGCCCGCCTCTGCCAGCGCGTTCACGAACTGCGCGACGTACCAGGTATTGAACGCGCGCGGGGCCTGCTTGCCGAAGGCCGCTTCCCAGGTGCCGGACTTGCCCGTCTTCTTCGCCAATGTCGCCGGAATCGGCTTGGCGAACAGCGTGTTCGCCTCTGCCGAGAAATCGCGCGGCACGCGATAGGACCCGGTCTCGTTCTCCGGCTGGACCATGATCACGGTATTCTGCCGGTCATGGTCGCGCAGGTATTCCATCACCTTCACGAAAGCGCGGCGGTCCGCCGCCATGGTGTTCTGCGACAGCGGCGTCAGCACGTAGTGGTCCGAACCGTCCGGCGCCTTCATGCGCGGGAAGCGCTTGTTGTCCAGCTTCACCCAAGGCGGGGTATAGCTGGGGCTGGTGTTCTTCCAGGTGCCGAACCACAGCAGCACCACCCGCTTGTCATGCGCACGCGCGGCGTCGAGCAGATTCTGGAGGAAGGTGAAATCGAACTTGCCCTCGACCGGCTCCGCCTGTTCCCAGGAGACCGGGATTTCCAGCGTGTTGGCATGCATCGCATCGAGCACCGGCCAGACGGAATCCAGCATGGCGGGATAGTTGCTGGAATTGTTCGCCTGCGCGCCCAGCATCAGGAACGGCTTGCCGTCGACGATCAGCGCATGGCGGCCGTCGCGGCTTTCAAGGCGGGGAATTGGGGTCGCCGCATCCTGGGCATGAACCGGCGCCGCGGCGGCAATAGCGGCTGCAAGCATGAGCGATGCGGTGAAGTTCTGTCTTTTCATTCTGTCCCCTTCCCGGCCTTCTGGGCAGGCCGCACTTCTGGATCGCCATAAACGATCCCCCGGCCATCGGTGCCGATGTAGATGCGCCCGAACTGGCGCGGGTCGCCCGAAATCACGCGGATGCGCAGGCCCCACTGATGGGCCTCGTCATTGATCCGCTGCCATGTCGCGCCGCCGTCGATGGAGCGCCAGATCGCGCGCAGTCCTCCGAAGGTGCCCAGCGCATAGAGCGCGGCGTCCTTGCGGCCCGGTGCGGCTTTGCCAAGGCCGTAGCGCTCGACGCTGATTGCCTGTCCGGTGCGCGCCCATGTCTCGCCGAAGTCGGTCGAGCGATAGAGCGCGCCGCCCAGATTGAGCCAGAGCGCGCCCGCGCGGTTGGCGTCGGCCAGAATCGGCGGCGGTGCCTCGCGGTTGTCGTTGCGCGCGGCGGCAAGGTCCATCGGCAAGCCCTTGCCCGCGACGGAATGGAACCGGGCGCCGCCATCGTCGCTGCGCACCACGCGGCTGTTCGTGAAATCGATGGCGTAAAAGCGTTTGGCGTCCTGCTTGTCCGAAGTGACGCGGGTGCGGCTCGGCAAGCCGCTCACCGCCTGCCACGTCACGCCACGATCCCGGGTCATGCGGGGCTGGTCAGTCTCGACAAGGAATGTTTGGCCGTCGGCTGAAACGGTGATCGCCGCATTGCCCGTCTCTTCCGGCAGGGGCGTGCCGTCTGCGTGCGGGACGCCGCTGGGCACGTGCAACGGCTGCCACGTCGCGCCGCCATCGGCCGACCACGCCAGTGAGGTATCCGGCACCACGCGGGCGTGGGTATTGCCGCTGCGCGCCATCACCAGCGGCGCGCGGCCGCCGTAATCGAGCGTATTGGTGTTCGACAGGAACGGGTTCACATGCTGGCTGAAAGGCGAGACGGCAAAGTCGTCATGGCGGAAGCCGCCAATGTCGCCGAAACCCGAAACCAGATGCGCGCCGCCGGTGGGGCTGACCAGCGTAATGATCGCGGTCTGCTCGATCCCCTGCGTCCACGGCGCCCATTGCATGGTGCCCGGCTTCTGCAATTCATCGGTCGCATAGACGGTGGCGCCGGTTACGTAGGCGGCGTGGTTCGCGTCGAACGGGTCGATGGCAAGGCCCGCGATCCAGTGTCCGAAATTGGCCTTGGCGCCGAAATCGAGGAAGGGCGTTGCCGAAACGTCGCGGTCCGACCGCTTCCACAATTCGTCCCAGTGCGTGCCGCCGTCATGGCTGAGCCACACGGTGTCGACAGGCTTGCCCCGGTCCACCGTACTGACGGCGATGGTCTGCGGATCGCCGCTGGCCACAGCGACGCCCATGTAGCCGCCGATGGGTGCCTGCGCGCCCTTGATTGGCGTCACGTCACGCCATGTCCCGCGTGCCGGATCGAACCGCCACACCGCGCCGCGCGTGATGCCGTTGGGGCCGATGCCGTCGCAGTAGGTGATCGTCAGCACGCCGTCGCCGCCGATGACGGCCTTCACCGGCAGCAGGTCGCTCGCCGGGCCGCCGGTAACCGCGCGCCATGTCTTGCCACCGTCGTCGGATCGGAACAGATGCTGCGCGCCCGGATCGGCGCTTCCCACGAAGACGCGGTCCCGCACTTTGGCATCGAACACCACGAACGACAGACCGCCATGCGTCTCGCGCCGATTGGTCGGCAGGCCCAGTCCGGCAAGCGGGAAGGCATCTAGCTTGCGCCAGTTCACCCCGGCGTCGTCGCTGGCCCAGAGCCCCTGATGGCGTGATCCGAACAACAGGTGATCATGTGCGAAGGGATTGATGGCGAGCCGCTCGCCCAGCCCCCTGCCATTCTCGTTGCCGCCCATTGCGAAAGGCACGCGTGTCTCGCGCCAGGTCTTGCCATAGTTCGTGGAACGGAAGATCGCGGCCGGGGCGGACCAGTTCATGCCGGCGGCAAGATAGACCGTCCCCGCATCGACGGGATCGGGCGCAATGCTCTCGATACCCATGAAGCTGCTTTCGGATACGCGGTCCTGAAGCGGAAGCCACCGCTTCGCCGCTGCATCCCAGCGGTAGGCGCCGCCCATATCGCTGCGCAGCCAGACCAGCCCGCGTTCGACCGGACTGAATATGATGCCCGGCGTGAAACCACCACCGCCTACGCGCACGCTGCGCCAGTCGTAGGCCACTTCGTCATGCAGGGAGGAATCGATGTGGGAGGATGAACCGGCAGCCGTAGCAACGCCAGGCACGGCGCTGACAAAAAGCCCCGCCGCAATCGCTTTTGCGAGCGCGAACAATGGCACTCCATTTGCCCCGTTGATGCCCACGGTCGCCCTATCCCCTCTCGTTTCCCCCTGCGACCAAAGGATTTAATGACCCATTTTGATGTCGCGCGGTTCAATATCGATACCGCTAACATCGCTCGAGAGGAATAGCACCGGCAAAATAAATAGTGTGTTCGCGGAGGAGGGGTGAAACGTGAGAAACCGCCTCCCAACTCAATGGGTAGCGATACTGTCTACGATGTGATCCGCGGCGGCGGCGCTATGCATATCGACCGGATGTCGAACGGAGAAGCGGCGGCGCATCCGACTGACGTCTTACCAGTTTATACTCGATTTCGATCCTTTGATCGCCAATCTCATCCCCGCGTTTGTTTCGCAGCATGGTAACGAGCAGTTCCACTGCACGGCGGCTCATTTCGACGATCGGTTGCTGGATAGTCGTCAACTCGGGCCAGATCGTCGTGGCCAGGGCGACATCGTCGAACCCGCAGACGGTAAGGTCTCGCGGTACATCCAGCCCGCGACGATGCGCGATCGCCACGGCAGCAGCCGCCATGTCGTCATTGCTGGCGAATATGGCCGAGGGCGGATCCTCGAACGAGAGCAATCGCTCTGCCGCACCAAGGCCCGAGCGATAGGTGAAGTATCCCTGCGCCACCAAGCCTTGATCGAACGGGATGCCTGCCTCCACCAGAGCTTCGCGATAACCCTCGAACCGGGCATTGCTGGCGGAAAGGTCGGGGTGCCCTGCGACGAATCCGATCCGGCGATGACCGAGTTCGATCAGGTGCCTCGTCATGTCCCGTGCCGCGCTGCGGTCGTCGATCATGATCGTGGCGACACCTTCATGCGGGACGGCCGTCGTCACCGCGACGGTCGGTACATTCGCCTTGCGCAGTACTGCGAGGACTTCGTTCGCCTCGTTCAGCGGAGGCGGCAGGATCACGCCGTGGACACCGCCGCTCACCATGCGTTCCACGGCAAGACAGATATCTTCGCCGTCCTCCACCTTCTGCACGATGATCTGCACGTCCGAACGCCCTGCCTCCTCCAGACTGCCGACGACGAAAGCGCTGAGAAAAGCCTCGGACGGATTGGAATAGAGCAGTCCCAGCCGCAATTGCGAGGCCCCTGCCAGGCTTCGGGCGGCGCGGTTCGGCGCATAGTTCAGCCTGGCGATGGCGGCGTTCACGGTATCGCGGGTTGACGCCCGCACTTTGGGTTCGGAATTGATGACGCGCGAAACGGTCATGATCGAGACACCGGCGAGCGCCGCGACATCGGCGATCGTGGGGGCCTTGTTCTGGCGGGATTTCGAACTGCGGCGTTTGCGCTCACTCTCGGACATGGAGCGTTCTCTAGCAGTTCTCCCGATCCTGCAAAGCCTGAACAAAGATCGTCATTGTCGACAGGGCTTTATGGTAGCGCAATCATTTCCCGTCGCATAAACAAGGCCGATTGGGAATGAAGAGGATGTCATGAAGCCTATCTACCGCTTGCTGCAGACCGCTGCCCTGGTTTCATGTGCATCTGTCGCACTTGCTCAGGCCGAAGCGCCGCAAAACGCCCCGGCGCCGACGCCGGTCCATCCCGAACGCTGGCCCGCGGCGAAGAGCCCGGGCCTTGTCGATGCGAAAACCGAAGCGCGGATCACCGCGATCATCGCGCGCATGAGCCTGCGCGAAAAAGTCGGCCAGATGATCCAGGCCGACACGGCATCGATCAAGCCGGAAGACCTCAAGGACTATCCGCTCGGCTCGATTCTCGCAGGCGGCAATTCACCGCCGATCGGTGCTCCGGACCGCTCGCCCGCCTCGGCCTGGGTCGCCACCTCACGCGCCTTCAACGCCGTCGCGCTGGAAAAGCGTACCGGGCACGAACCGATCCCGATCATGTTCGGTGTCGACGCGGTGCACGGCAACAGCAATGTCGTCGGCGCCACCCTGTTCCCACACAACAGCGCGCTGGGCGCCATGCACGACCCGGCGCTGATGCGGGAGATCGGCAAGGCCACCGCCGCCGAAACCGCTGCCTCCGGCATCGACTGGGCTTTCGGCCCGACGCTCGCCGTGCCGCAGGACGATCGCTGGGGCCGCGCCTACGAAGGGTACTCGGAAGACCCTGCCGTCGTCGCGTCCTATGCCGGTCCGATGGTCGAGGGCCTTCAGGGCGCACCGGGCACGCAAACGACCGTTCAGGCGGGCCGCGTCGCCGCCAGCGTCAAGCATTTCCTCGGTGACGGCGGCACGCATGACGGCATCGATCAGGGCGATACCCGCGTCGATGAAGACACGCTGATCCGCATCCACAACGCCGGTTATCCCGCCGCGGTCAATGCCGGCACGATGACCGTCATGGCCTCGTTCTCCAGCTGGAACGGCACCAAGATGCACGGCAACAAGGCCCTGCTGACGGACGTTCTGAAGGGCCGGATGGGCTTCCAAGGCTTCGTGGTGGGGGACTGGAACGGCCACGGCCAGATCCCGGGCTGCACCATCACCGATTGCCCTGCGACCTTCAATGCCGGGCTCGACATGGCCATGGCGCCGGACAGCTGGAAGGGCCTGTTCGATACGACCCTCGCCGCCGCCAAGACGGGCACCATCCCGATGAGCCGGATCGACGATGCCGTGCGCCGCATCCTGCGCGTGAAGATGAAGCTCGGCCTGTTCGACGCCGCGCGTCCCTTCGATCAAAAGCCGCAGGAGATGGGCTCCGCCGCGCATCGCGCCATCGCCCGTCAGGCCGTGCGCGAAAGCCTTGTCCTGCTGAAGAACGAAGGCGTGCTGCCGATCAAGAGCAGCGCGACCGTGCTCGTCGCGGGTGACGCAGCGGACGACATCGGCCGCCAGTCCGGCGGCTGGACGCTGTCGTGGCAGGGTGACGGCAACAGCAATGCCGACTTCCCCGGCGCCACCTCGATCTACGCCGGTATCGCCGATGCGCTGAAGGGCGGCGGCGGCAAGGCCGTGCTTTCACCTGACGGCAGCTTCACGGCGAGGCCGGATGTCGCGATCGTCGTCTTCGGCGAGGAACCTTACGCCGAACTGCGCGGCGATATCCGCTCGCTGGAGTTCCAGCCGGGCAACAAGAAATCGCTCGCGCTGTTGAAGAAACTGAAGGCGGCAGGCATCCCTACCGTCTCGGTCTTCCTTTCGGGCCGCCCGCTCTGGGTCAATCCGGAACTCAATGCCTCCGACGCTTTCGTCGCCGCGTGGTTCCCCGGTTCGGAAGGCAATGGCGTGGCCGACGTGCTGGTCGGCGGCAGGACCGACTTCCACGGCACCCTCTCCTTCTCCTGGCCGAAGACCGCCGCGCAGTTCGTGCTTAACAAGGGGCAGCCGGGCTACGATCCGCTGTTCCCGCTGGGCTATGGCCTGACGTATGCCAAGGGCGGTCATGTCGCCACGCTCGGCGAGGAACCGGGTATCGACGCTTCCGCCTCCAATTCCAGCCTGTTCGTGGTCGATGGGATCGTTGCCAAGCCGTTCAGACTGGAAACCGGCGCTTCCGTCAGCCAGAAGCTGATCGACAGTGCCGACCGCCAGGAAGGCGCGATCCAGCTCGCGTTTGCCGGTGCGGGCAAGGCCTCGGTACTCGGCCCCAACCTCACGCTGGAACGCGAGGCCAATGCCGACATGAACGTGGAAGTGCTATACCGCGTCGACAAGGCGGCGACGGGTCCGGTCACGCTGGCGCTCGGCTCGGGTCCGGTCCGGATCGACACGGCGCTGGCCCAGCCGGGCAAGTGGGCGTCGCTGCGCATACCCTTGAAGTGCTTCGGCAATCACGGCACCTATCTGGGCGGCATCAGCCAGCCCTTCACCCTGAGTGCAAACGCCCCCTTCACGATCACGATTTCCGACTTGCGCATTGCCACCGATCCGGCCGGCGCCGTCTGCCCGCGATAACCACAAGGAAGACCTGTTGTGAGCGACAAGACCTCTACCTCGCGCCGCGCCCTGCTGGGCGGCATCGCGGCTGCCGGCATGGCTGCGGCCGTCACTTCGGGCAAGGCGATCGCCGGTTCCACCGCAATCGGCTATTCCGGCCCTTCGATCGCGCTCTGGCCGGGCAAGGCGCCGGGAGCGCCCGCCAGGCTGCCGGTCCGCAAGGTACAGCAGCAGAGCAAGGACCCCGCTTTCGACGACCGCTGGATCACCGGTATCGCCGCCCCCAGCCTCGAAGTACGCCAACCTGCCTATCGCGACGGTTCGGCAGTGATCCTGCTGCCCGGTGGCGGCTACGGCTTCCTTTCCTGGGACAACGAGGGCGAGGAACAGGCGCGCTGGCTCACCGCGCGAGGCGTCACCTGCTTCATCCTGTCCTACCGGCTGCCCGGCGAAGGCTGGACCAAGCGTGAGACGGTACCGCTCCAGGACGCCCAGCGCGCCGTGCGACTGGTGCGTTCGCGCGCGGCCGAATTCGGCATCGACCCCAAGCGCGTGGCTGTTCTGGGCTTTTCGGCCGGCGGCCATCTCGCCGGATCGATCGCCACGCGTTTCGGCGAGCAGGTCTATGCCCCCGTCGACAAGGCCGACGCGCTCCCGGCCCGTCCCGACCTGGCCGGAATGATCTATCCGGTAGTCAGCCTCGCGCAGTCCTTCACGCATGGCGGCTCGCGCGACAATCTGTTGGGCGAAGGTGCGAGTGGGGCGCTGTTGCAGGCCGGATCGGTCGAGAATCGCGTCAGTGAAGACACGCCGCCGGTATTTCTCACGGCTTCCAGCGACGACGGCCTTGTACCGATCGGCAACAGTCTAGCCATGTATGGCGCCATGCTGGCCAAACAGCGGCCTGTCGAATTTCATGGCTTCGACAAGGGCGGCCATGGCTTCGGCGCGCGCCTCGGCGGCGACACGCCTGCTCACATCTGGCCGGACCTGTTCCATGCCTACGGCAAGCGCCACGGGATCTTTACCGCGTGAGAATGCCCCTGGCCCTGTTGCTGCCCGCCGCCGCTCTGCTGATCGGCGCGGGCGAGCCGCAGCACTACCAGTCCAGCCCCGAGCGGCGCACTGTCACCGATACCCGCGACTGGGGACCTTGGGCCGGGCCGTTCCGCGACAAGCTCGTACCCTCGATGATGCAGGACTTCGGTGAGCGCTATCTCTACGCGCCCGCCAATGCCGCTCTGCCCGCACCTGCGAAGAACGAGCAGCGCGTGGTCTTCATCGGCGATTCGATCACCGACATGTGGGATCTTGCCCGTTATTTCCCCGGCAAGGCCTATGTGAACCGAGGGATCGGCAGCCAGGTTACGGCGCAGATGCTGGTGCGTTTCCAGCAGGACGTCGTCGCCCTGAAGCCCCGTGCGGTGGTGATACTCGGCGGGGTCAACGACGTATCGGGCTTCCTCCAGATCGAGAACGAGGATGGCATCGTCTCGAATATCGAAGCCATGGCCGACATTGCCGAGCGCCACGGTATCCGCGTGGTGCTCTGCTCGATCCTGCCGGTCACCAATACTCCCACCGCCGACTATGTGATCAGGGAACGCAAACCCGAATCGCTGCGCCGGATAAACGCAAGCCTCGAAGCGCTCGCGAAGGCGCGCGGATATGCCTTTGCAAACTACTCTCCCGCCCTCGTCGATGCGCGAGGGCTTTCACCAACGACGGCGTGCATCCCCTGCCCGCAGGCTACGCCCGAATGGCTCCGATCGCACAGGCGGCCATTGAAAAGACACTGAATAACGTGAGCCGCTGAAGCGGCGGCGAACGGCCGTTCGGGGAGCCGTTGGCTAATCCTACCACGACAAATGATATCGCTCACATTTTCGTTGATCGATTAAGAGAAGTCATTTAACAGAAACATCGAAGATCGCTTTGGGCGACGAAATTTGTGGGGAGAGCGTCAGTTCTCCTACGCAGTGTTCAGGAGGGGAATTATGCGCAAGTTGAGCTTCCGCACGCATGCCAGCGTCATTTGCATGGGTATGCTGTCTGTAGGTATAACCCCTCAGGCCATGGCGCAGGACGGTGCTGCGCAAGAGCCGACTGCCGCAGAAACCGATTCCATTGTAGTCACGGGACGCCGCGCCGCACTTCAGTCGGCGGACGATCGCAAGAAGAACGCGATCTCGATCGTCGACTCCGTCGTGGCCGACGATGCCGGCAAGTTGCCCGACAACTCGATCACCGAAGTCCTTCAGCGCGTGCCGGGCGTCACGATCGTCCGTTTCCAGTCGCTGAACGACCCTGACCACTATTCCGCCGAAGGTTCGGGCATCCAGATTCGCGGCATGTCCGGCGTTGCCTCGCGCCTGAACGGCCGCGATATCTTCAGCGCCAACGGCGGTCGCTCGCTGCAATTCAGCGATGTCACCCCCGAACTGATGCAGGCCGTCGACGTCTACAAGTCGTCCACGGCGGACCAGATCGAAGGCGGCACCGGCGGTTCGGTCGATCTGCGCACCAAGCTGCCGTTCGACTACGGCTACGGCCTGCACTTCGCGGGCAGCAGCGACATCAGCTTCGGCGATCTTTCCCAGAAGACGGACTACTCGGCTTCGGGTCTTGTCGCCGGCAAGTTCGACACCGGCATCGGCGACATCGGCTTCGTGTTCGACTACGCACACAGCCAGCTGTCGACGAAGTCGCAATTCGTTCGCATGGAAGAATTCTACCGGACCAACATCCAGGGCAACGACTACTTCATTCCCGGCGGCTACACATACGGTGAGGAAAACTACCAGCGCAAGCGCGACGGTATCTATGGCGCGGTCCAGTGGTCGCCCAGTTCCGACCTGACGCTGACGGGTATCTACTTCCAGTCGAAGTACAGCAACACCGACTCCGAATACGGTTCGTTCGTCACTTCGCAGAACCTTGCGGTCGATCCGTCGCAGAGCGTGTTCGACGACAACGGCGGCCTGATCTCTTCGCCCGCCGTGTTCCAGCGCGATCCCGTGACCGGTTTGGCCAACGGGGCGTCGATCCAGAGCGGCGGTACTTCGGCCTATTGGGAAGGCAAGAACAAGACCGAGGATTTCTCGGGATCGCTGCACTGGACGCCTTCCAACCTGCCGATCACGGTCGATGCCTCGTACCAGCACACCAAGTCGACCGCGACCGTCGATCGCATTTCGGTATTCCGCACCGTCGACTTCCCGACCAGCTACGGCCTCGACCTCAGCGGCAGCCTGCCGCAGATCTCGGTGCCGGCGGGGACGAATGCGGCCTTGCTCGATCCCGCCAACTACAATTGGCAAGCGGTAATGCCGCATAACAACAACAATTCGGGCAAGATGGACTCCGCCCAGGCGGACCTGACTTACGACGTCAGCGAAGGTTTCTTCAAGTCGGTCAAGGTCGGTGGACGCTGGTCGAAGCGGACCGAGCGCGATCTGGACAACGGCTATGCCTGGTCGGCGCTGGGCCAGGGCTGGAACGGTTCGCCAATCGTCTCCTTCGCCGACGGGCGTCCGGGCGACTATGAAGCGCATGTCTTCAAGAACTTCTTCCGTGGCGATATCCAGCTTCCCGGAACCCAGTACTTCCCGGCGCAGGACTTCATCCGCAATACCAGCGTTCAGGGCATTTTCGACCTGTACGGCGGCGCACCGGGACGGGAGCCGGGCTTCATCCTGCCTGACGATCTGACCGACTACAGCACCAAGACGCTCGCCGGCTATGCGATGGTCAATTTCGGCGCCGACTGGGGGCAATCATCGCTGACGGGCAACGCCGGCGTGCGCGTGGTCAATGTGAAGAATGCAAGCGCCGGCTCGGTCATTCAGTCGGTTACTTCGTTTGAGCGTGATGGCCAGATCTACACCCTGGCGAAAACGGCAAATCCGATTTCCGGCAGCGCGGAATTCACGCGCGTCCTTCCCGCAATCAACCTGACCTATTCGCCGGTCGAGCCGGTGAAAATCCGCGCTGCATATAATGTTACGATGGACAATGCGTCGTTCTACGATCTGCGTGCCAGGCAGGCGGTCGGCGTCAACTCGTCGAGCCGGACAGACGGCGTGACTGGCCCCAACATCTTCAACAACTACACCGTCGATGCCGGCGATCCGACCCTGAAGCCCACGATGTCGAACAACTTCGACGTTTCGGTGGAATGGTACCCCAAGCCGGGTACGACCTTCCACATCGCCGGTTTCTACAAGCGCATCACCGACTCTGTCGTCTATGGCGGCGCGCCTAAAGAGTTCACCGTAACCTTTACGGACGGAACCACCGAAACCGGGCTGGCCACGACCAACACCGCCCGCACATCGGACAAGGCGGCGACGGTCAAGGGCATCGAACTGGGGGCGCGCACTTTCCTCGACCAGCTTCCGGGCTGGCTCGCCGGTATCGGTGTTGAGGCGAACTACACGTTCATCGATAGCAAGAACCCGGGCGACCTCTATTTCGACATCGACGGGGTAGAGCGCAATGACGTTCCGCTGCGCGGGCTGTCGAAGCACAATCTGAACGCCGCCTTCCTCTACGAAAAGGATCCGTTCTCGCTGCGTATCGCCTACAGTTGGCGTTCGAAGTATCTGCAATCGACCACGGCAAGCGGCACGAACAATACTTATACTTACTACGATGCATCCGGCGTAGGCACGAGCACACCCACCAACCTGCCGGTCTACGGCGCAAGCTATGGCACGCTCGATGCGGGCCTGACATTGCGGGTCAACGAGAACATCAACGTCCAGCTTCAGGCGCAGAACATTCTCAACGCCACGCAGAAGACCCTGATGGGCGGCAATCCCAGCGGCACCCTTTACGGCCGCAGTTGGTTCCAGAGCGACCGTCGCTACCGAATGGGTATCAACGTCACCTTCTGATAACAGCAACCTCGGGCGGGCCAAAAGGTCCGCCCGATCCACATCGGGGAGCATGTGGTTCGATGAATGCCAGGGCGAAGCGGGTTCTCGTGGTGGGCGGCGGTACGGCAGGCTGGCTGACGGCCGGTTATCTCGCCAGGATGCTGGGCGCCGATCTTCCCGGCGGGGTGAGCATCACCCTCGTCGAATCTCCCGAAATCGGCATCATCGGCGTTGGCGAGGGCACTTTTCCCACCATTCGCCGGACACTGGAGCGGATCGGCGTCCGCGAAAAGGACCTGCTGCGCCGCTGCGAGGCGACCTTCAAGCAAGGCGTGAAGTTCGTCGACTGGCTGCATCCGGCCGGGCACGGCGGCCCTGACAATTACCTGCACGGCTTCCAGGAAGCGGACGACCGCAACGGCGGGCCGGAGTACCTCCCCTACTGGCTGCTGGGCGAAGCGGGCGACATGCCGTGGGACGAGGCCAGCACGCCGCAAAAGCGCGCCGTGGACGCCCGGCGCGGACCGAAGCTGGCAACGCATCCGGAATATGCCGGAGTGCTCAACTATGCTTTCCATTTCGATGCCGCCGCGCTGGCCGAGTTACTGCGCGACCAGAGCGTCGCCAATGGCGTCACCCATATTCCCGATACCGTGCAGGAGGTGATCTGCGGTGAAGACGGCGCAATTGCAGGTGTTCGCACCCAGCAGAACGGTGTGCTGGATGCAGATCTCTACATCGACTGCACCGGCTTCCGGGCCGAGCTGATCGGCAAGGCGCTCGGCCAGAAGTGGAAGAGTTGTACCGACGTGCTGTTCTGCGACAGCGCGATTGCCGCCCAGGTGGCGTACGACAGCCCAACCGCGCCGATCCAGTCCTGCACTTTGTCCACTGCGCGCGATGCCGGTTGGATCTGGGATATCGGTCTGCAAACCCGTCGCGGGACCGGCTATGTCTATTCATCGGCCCACTGCGATGCGGAGGTAGCGGAGCGGACCCTGCGCCGCTACCTCGGCGCCCAGGGCGAAACGGCGACCACGCGCCGATTACAGTTCAACGCCGGCTACCGCGAAGTGAACTGGTACAAGAACTGTGTTGCCGTGGGGCTTTCCAGCGGTTTCTTCGAACCGCTGGAAGCAACGGGCATCGTCTTTTCCGAAATTGCCGCCGGCGCGATTGCCAACTTGTTCCCCTGGGCCGGGGACTACGACACTTCCGCCCGCCAGTTCAACGCCGTGATGCTCGAACGCTATGAACGGGCGCGCGACTTCCTGAAGATGCATTACAGCCTGACCCGGCGACAGGATACCGATTTCTGGATCGACAATGTGCGGGCCGAAACCATTCCCGACAGTTTGAACGAACTGCTCGATCGGTGGCGCTACCGTCCGCCGAACGAGAAGGACTTCAACCCCAATATCGACATCTTCCCGGCAACGAGCTGGCAATGCGTGCTCTACGGCATGGGCTGGAGGACGGATTTGTCCTCGAAATCCGGCGTGATGCGCCTTCGTTCCGAAGCGCGGCAAGCTTTCGAGCAGGTAAGACGGCAGGGAGGCTTTGCCGTGGACAATCTTCCGGAGAACAGAGAACTTTTGCGTCAAATGCTCTCGGAGGAGGAAGTCGCAACCATCACGGCTTTTGCGAGCGCTACGCGATAAACCAGCATAGATGATCCGGAATGAACTGGTGCGACTTTGACCTGCCAAGGGGCTGAGCGAAAGTCCCGTGATCGGCCTGGTTCCGGGATTGGATGAAGGCACGTTTCGCCCGGCCTTATGGGCCGTCGCTGTGAAGCGCTTCACGTCCGAGGGGGTGCTTGTCGGCGTCTATGTCTCGAAGGTGATAAACGTCCTCAACAGGACGGTCGCGAAAATTCACGAAGGCATGCAAGCCGCTTGAACACGGACGATTGGCTGGCCTTATAATCGTTGGACAAGCCGGAGCCCGTGAACTGGCTCGTCCGCGATCTGGCTGCTGTTACTCCGACTTCCCGGTTGCGCAGGCAGCCGACAATACGGGCAGCTTTTTCTTGATCACCGCCTCTTCCTGGCAGGCCCAATCGAGAGTCTCCCTGAATGCGGCGGTCAGCGAGGCTGCCTTGAAATATTGAACCGCCAGGAGCTGGCCTTCGAGAACGTCGCTTGGATGGTGCGCGCCGCACATAACGCAGTTGTCACCGTATCGCAGGCCTCGGGCAAGGATCTCCTCACGGTGCGCGAAAAAGGTCCTCATAGCCGATACGCGCGATCGACTTGGAGGCCGCAACCACAACGTCGCGGTGACGCTCGAGGGTCATCACCTTTTTGGCATCAGCCATGCAGGGAAACTGCCGCATGTAGAACTGCGGAACGTAGTGATGCTTCTTGGGCTCGTTCGACACGGCAACTCGTTCCTCCACTTAGTAAATGGCGCCGCGAGGCGCGAGCCGGGGCTCAAAGCGGCGCTCTTCACATCGCGGCGCTCCGATATTTGTCGGCCAGTCCCTTGATGAAGGCCTGATGCTCCTGAGCGCCGAAATTGGCAGTGATGAAAGCTTCCTGAGACAGGTCGGTCCCGCCCACGAAGATCGATGCATTCCGCACCACGGCTCGGTTGTGGCGTGCAATCCGGTCGCGTTTAGACAAGCTTTGGACGGACCGAAGGATGTCGGACTTAGACGCCATAAACAGTTTTCGAGGGGCGATTGGACATCGATCATATCGCATTGCGACGCGACGCCAATCCTTGAGACGGCCAAACATAATCTCGATGCGGTTCCGGCGCCTGTATCTGCGTTTGTCGTATCTGACGGGTAGCGATCCGGACTTCCAGCCGGGAATGCAGGGTTTGATGCCCTTTTGCTTGAGCGCGTCCTTGAACCACTCGGCATCATAACCCCGATCAGCAAGCATCCATTGCGCCTTCGGCAAATCATCGAGCAAGGCTGCCGCGCCGGTGTAATCGCTGATCTGGCCGGCGGTAATGAAAATGCTCAAGGGACGACCGTTACATCGGTAAATTTGTGCAGTTTGGTGTTCATGCCGCGCTTGGTCCGTCCGATCAGGCGCCCGAGTTCCCCTTTTTACCCCAAGGCTGGAAGCCGTGCGGTGCGCCTTGAGGTACGTCGGTCGATCATAACGGTCTAGGGCTCGGCCATCTGCGCGGACAGGCCCTCCATCATCCGAATGAATACGCCCATCTCACCCCACCGTTTCCAACGGTTATACAATGTCTTGTACGGCCCGTATTCCCTTGGCGCATCTCGCCAGCGCAACTCGTTCCGATTAACAAAGATGATCCCACTCAGAAACCGCCGATCATCAACCCGGGTTTTGCCGTGGCTCTTGGGAAAATATGGCGACAGTCGGCCCATTTGCTCGTCCGTCAGCCAATATTCTCCTCCCGGAAGCCTGATCACATTGCTACCTACCAATCAATGGGTCCTGAGCCTAGGAACCCGATCAACAGCATGATCGAGTACGGCTGCCGTCGGCGCCGGTGCCATCTGCGTAAAGCGACCGGTTAAGCCGCAGCGTTCTGTTTGGGGAGAGGACATTCTGCGGCATGGCGGCTACGGGGTATTTTCAGTCCCAGATTGCCACGCAGTGTATCGGCTTCGTATTCGTCGCGGAAGAGGCCGCGCGCGACCAGTATCGGCACGACGTCCGCGCGGAAGCGAGCCCAGTCGTCGGGATGCTGAACGAAGACGTTGAAACCGTCGGCAGCGCCGCTGCGATACCAGAGCTCGATCTGGTCGGCGATCGTCTTGGGCGATCCGGCCAGGCGCAGCCAGGCAGAACCGACGTCCGCGAGTACCTGCCGCAAAGTCCGCCCTTCGCGCCGCGCGGCTTCGAGGTCTTCGTGGAAGCGGCGAATGCCTGCTGCTTCGGCGGGACGCGGCACCTCTGGGAAGGGAGCGTCAAGATCGTAGCGTGAGAAGTCATGGCCCGCGAACTGCCGCGACAGGGAGGCCAGTTGCGCCCGCAAGTCTCCCGAGGTCTGGCGCGCTTCGAACTTGCGGCGAGCGGCCTCGTCGGTATCGGCGATCGTCACGCTGAGTGCGGGAATGAAGAGGACCGCCTCCGCATCGCGGCCGAGCCTGCGTGCCCGCCCGCGCACATCGGCGGCGAGTTCCAGCGCTTCCGACTGATCGCGGGCGAAGCTGAAGACGATATCTGCGGCCTGTGCACTCAGTTCGCGTCCTTGCGGCGAGGTGCCCGCCTGCACCAGCGGCGGCTGCCCCTGTCGCGAGCGCTGTATATTGAGCGGCCCGGTGACGCTGAAGAATTCGCCCTTATGATCGAGCCGGTGCAGCTTTGCCGGATCGAGGAACCGCCCTGCCCTGCGGCTCTGCGCGAAGGCGCCTTCCTCATAGGATTGCCATAGCCCCTGCACCACCTCCACCGCTTCGGCGGCGCGGCGATAGCGGGTCTCGTAGTCGCCGTGCCCGGTCCGGCTGAAGTTTCCGGCTGTGCCCGGGTCCTGGCTGGTGACGATATTCCACCCGGCCCGGCCCTTGCTGATGAGATCGAGCGAGGCGAGGCGGCGGGCAATGTCGAAAGGTTCGCTGTAGGTCGTGCTGATCGTCGCCACGAGGCCGATCGTGCGCGTTGCCGTCGCCACGGCCGAAAGCAGGGTCAGCGGCTCCAGCCGGTTCAGGTGATGGTTGGGGAAATCGGGCGTGATGTACTGGCTGTCGACGATGAAGACGAAATCGAACTTCGCCTTTTCCGCCTCCCGCGCCTGACGGACGTACCAGTCGATATTCACGCTGGCGTTGAGCGGGATAGCCGGGTCGCGCCAGAGTTCCTTGCCGGACGCATCGCCGACGCCGATCAGGACCGCTCCGAACTTAAGTTTCTCGCGTGCCATCGTTATTCCTTTCACAAGCTGTGGGGAGAGAGCCGCAGCGTGCCGGTGCCCGTATTCGTGGCATCGGCGGCTGCGAGCTTCGGCACCGCTGCAATCAGGGCGCGGGTGTAAGGGTGACTTGGGCGAGAAAGCACTTGCTCGGTTGGCCCGACTTCGACGAGCTTGCCGCGATGGAGGACTGCCACCCGGTCGGCAATCCCCGCGACAGATCCAAGATCGTGAGAGATGAAGACCTGGGCGATCCCGCGTTCGCGGGCGAGGCGTTCGAGCAGTTGCAGGACATGGATGCGGTTCACGGCATCGAGCGCGCTGACCGGCTCGTCGAGCAGGATGACATGGGGATCGAGCACGAGCGCCCTCGCGATTACCGCGCGCTGGCGCTGGCCGCCCGAAAGCTGACGCGGCAGTCGCGAACCCAGAACGGGATCGAGACCGGCGGCCTCCAGTGCTGCATCGACCCGGCATGCGCGCTCCGCACGGTCGATGCCGCCGCGAATGTCGAGTCCTTCGCCGACCGATCCGGCGATGGTCAGATCGGGATCGAGGCTGCGCAGCGGGTCCTGAAAGGCGTATTGCAGCCGGCTGGTGCGGCGGAATGCCTGGAGCCGGGCACCCGTCAGCCGCTCCAGCGGTTCGCCGTCCAGCACGATAGAACCCTCGGCGGGACGCACGAGTCCGAGGATCGAGCGCAGAAGCGTGGTCTTGCCCGAGCCGGTCTCGCCGATCAGCCCGAGAATCTCGCCGCGCTTCAGGTCGAGATCGATCCCGTCCAGCACCGTGCGCTTGCCGTATCCGGAACGCAGTCCCTGGATGCGCAGGACCGGACTGGCTTCCTGAGCAGGTGCAGCGCTGCGGGCGGCTTGCAGCGAAGAGGCATGGTGCGTCTCGATCAGGCTGCGGGTGTAGGCGTGACGCGGGCGCTCCAACACGTCGCGCGTTGTGCCCGCCTCGACGATCTCTCCCTCGCGCATCACGATCACATGGTCGCAGCTCTGCGCCACGACCGCGAGATCGTGCGAGACCATGATCAGTGTCAGACCCTGTTCGCGGCGCAAGTCGTCGATCAGGCGCAGGACTTCGGCCTGTATGGTAACGTCGAGCGCGGTGGTCGCCTCGTCGGCGATCAGCAGTTTCGGCCCGGCGCAGACGGCCACGGCGATCAGCACGCGCTGGACCATGCCTCCCGAAAGCTCGAAGGGATACTGGCGAAACACTGGCTCGGGATCCGCGAAACCGACGCGGGCCAGAAGTGCCAGTGCCCTCTCCTTCGCCTCCCGGCGCGAGACCGGGAGGACCGCGCGCATCGCTTCGACGATCTGGCGGCCGACCGGGATCGAGGGATTGAGGTAGGACCCCGCATCCTGGAACACCGCACTGAGATGGGTACCGCGGAGGGGTTTCCAGTTCCTGGCATCCAGCCGCGAAAGGTCGGTGTCGCCATAGCGGATCGTTCCCGATGCCACGGCAGTTCCTGTCGGCAGGACCCCGAGGATCGCGCGGCAGGTGAGCGACTTGCCGCTGCCGGATTCGCCGACGATGCCGAGCGTTCCGCCGCGCGGAAGATCGAAGTCCACGCCCTGCACCAGCGTTCGGCCATCGGCGGCGGCGATGGTCAGTCCGCGTACCGAGAGCAAAGGTTCGGCAGGCGCGGCCGGAACGCGTGGCTCGAAAGTGATGACGTTGTCGTGATGGCTCATTGTCCTGCCTCCGGAATTTGCGCATCTCTGCGGCGCAGCGCATCCGCGAGCGCATTGAGCGACCATACGGTCGCGACGATCAGCAGCCCCGGCGCCAAGGGGCCGAAGGGACGGTCATAGAGCGTGGTCAGGTCGCTCGCGAGTTCACCGCCCCAGGTCGGGTCGGGCGGGACGACGCCGATGCCGAGGAAGGTCAGCGAGGCGACGATCGACAGGCAGGCGCCGGTCATCGAGGCTGTGGTCACCGCCACCACGGGCAGGACCTTGGCCAGAACGTGGCGGCGGATCACCCAGGCAGTGGAGGCGCCGTTCAATCGTGCGGCCTCGATATAGTCGGCATTGGCGACGGTCAGCGCGGCGGCGCGGCTCACGCGATAGAAGGCCGGTGCGATGAGGATACCGACGGCGAACATCGCCTGGACCAGGCCGTTGCCGAGCATGGCCGTCATCGCGATCGCGAAGACCAGGAACGGCAGCATGATGAGCGCATCGACAAGCCGCAGGCTGATCCACTCCGCCCGCCTGCCGAGGAAGACCGACAGCATGCCCGGCACGACGCCCAGAACCAGCCCCACGCCCACCGAGAGCACGGCGGCAAGTACCGAGACGGTCGATCCCGCCAGCAGGCGGCTCAGGACATCCCGGCCGAGGGCGTCGGTGCCCAGCCAGTAAGTCGCGCCGGGGCCTTGCAGGATTGCGTTTCCGTCCTGCCCCAGCGGATCGTGCGGCACGATCAGGGGGCCGAAAGCCGCAAGCAGGGCTATGGCGATAAGGAAGATGAGCGGGATCGTGGCGGATCGAAAGAGGGCCATGCGATCAGTTCCTGCGGCGCGAGGCGGGCTGGAGCACGCCCAGCAGCACGTTGATGAGAAGATTGCTGGCAAGCACGAGCGCGATCGAGACGACGAGCGTACCCTGCACCACCGGCACATCGCCGCGCAGCGCGGAGTCGGCGGCGAGGCGGCCCATGCCCGGCATATTGAAGATCGCCTCGCTCACCACCGCGCCGCCGATCAGCATGGGTACACGAAGGGCCAGGATGGAAAGAGCCGGTCCGGCGCCGTTGCGCAGGACATGGACAAAGAGGATTCGCCGGGGCGACAGCCCGCGAACCACGGCGCCCGTTACATAGTTGTCCGACAGCGCGGCGACGAGGCCGGTGCGAAGCTGCCGCGCGATCTCCGCCACCACGTCCACGCTCAGCGCCATGGCTGGAATCGCGATCGAGCGGAGCCAGCCTGCCGGGTCCTGCGAAGGCGGAACGTATCCGGCCGAGGGCAACAGTTCGAGCCAGAGGCTGAACAGCAGGATCATCGCGATGGCGACGACGAAAGGCGGCAGCGAGGCGGCGGTGGAGGCGAAGACCGTCACCGCGCGGTCGAGCCAGCCGCCTGCTCTTGCCGCAGACGCGATGCCGAGCACGGTGCCCAGCACCAGACCGATAAGGAGCGCACCGCCGGCGATGGAGAGGCTGACGGGCAGGCGCTGGAGGATCAGTTCGGTAACGGGAACGCCGTTGAACCACGAAGTGCCGAGATCGCCGTACAGCAGCCTGCCCATCCAGTCGAGGTACTGGACGGGAACCGGGCGATCGAGGCCGAACTGGGCACGGATCTGCGCGACCATTTCCGGCGTCGGATTGTCTCCGGCAAGGCTTGCCGCCGGGTCCAGCCCACTTGCCACGCCGAGCAGGAACGTGATGAGCGTCGCCAGAAAGAACACCGGCACCGCGATCAGCAGGGTCGATCCCGCGAAGTTGAGCAAGGCGCGGCCATGCCGCAGACGCACGGTCCAGGCACGGCCGGTGGGGGTCACAAGGACGTCTGCAGTCATTGGACGGTCACGCCTTCCCAGCGGATTTGCGAGGGCAGGATACTGAGGTTCTTTACTCCGGCCCGCGCCCCGACGATCCACGGCTCGCTGTAGAGGTAGTTCGTCGGCGACTGTTCCACCCCGGCACGGACGGCGGCGCGAAGCCGTGCGGTATAGGCGGGATCGTTGGTCGGCGTACGCCGCACCGTGTCCAGTGCCTGAAGGAATGCGGGCGTGGCATAAGGGCCGCTGAGGTTCATGATCCCTTCCGGGCCATATGTCGCCAGCAGGTTCTGCACCGGCGATTCCCGGCCGATGGTGCCGTCGAGCGCAAGGGCCGGGCGCTTGGCGATGTAGACCTCGCTCTGCCAGGTGGAGGAGCCGGGCGGGACGATCCGCAGTTTCGATTTTACCCCCACACGGGCAAGCTGGGCCTGAACGAGTTCGGGCATGCCGTCGTTCATCGTGGGGTTGACGGCGATCTCGATCGAGAGAGCGCCCGGCGCATATCCCGCCTCTCGCAGCAAGGTCCGCGCCTTGTCCGGATCGTAGCGCCAGAGCTTTTCGGTGTCCGGATCGAACGCGGCGTTGCCGGGAGGGAAAGGCTGATGCGACGCTTTGGCGAGGCCTGCGGTGACGGTCTTGACGAACTCGCCGCGATCGAAGGCGTAGCGCAGCGCCTCTACCACCTTGGGATTGTCGAATGGCGGTCGGTTGCGGTTGATCGAGACGTCGCGGACGTTGAGCGAAGGCGCGATGGCGACCGTCAGTCCCCTGCCCCTTGCCTCTTCCACGCGGCGCGGCGAAATGCGGCCGGCCACGTCGATGGAACCGGACAGCAGCGCCGCGATCACCGTTGCCGGGTCCGGGGAATTGGTCAGTTCGAAGCGGTCGATGTGGATGTTCGCGGCATCCCAGTAGCTGGGGTTTTTCTCGAAATAGGCGTGGGATTCCGGCACGAATTCGACGATGCGGAACGGCCCCGCACCGACCGGCCAAAGCGCCAGCTTCGCCTTGTCCTTTGCCGCAGCAGTAGGGCTGGCAATCGCGCCGACCCGTCCGCCGAGAAGGTAGGGGAGCTGATAGTCCGGCTCGCGCAAGTGGAAGGTCACGGCCAGCGGTCCGTCCGCCGAAACGCTCTCGACCCCGCCGAGATCGCGCTTGATGAAGGAATCCTTTTGCGTAAGCGCCCGGTCGTAGAAGGCCTTGACCGCCCCTGCATCCAGCACGGTGCCGTCCGAGAAGGTCAGGCCCTTGCGCAGGTCGAACGTCAACGTCTTGCCGTCGTCGGAAAAGCGCCATTGCTGCGCGAGGCCCGGCTGGGCCTCGCCCTGCTTGTCGAGGCGGGTGAGCGAGGCATAGGCCAGGCTGATCGTATTGATGTCCGCGCCGGTCCGGCTGGTTACCGGGTCCCACGAGGTGGGCAGCAAGAAGCCCCAGCGCAGCTTGCTGTGCCCGGCCTCCTGTTTGCCCGAACTGCCGCACCCGGCCACGAGGAGGCCCGCCGCCAGTACGGCAAACAGGCCTCGCCAATATCTCCCCGCCTTCTGTCTCATGCGGTGAGCGCCGCTTCGCGCGGGACCTGCGCCGCGACGCGCAGGTTGGCGGGCTTGGGCAGGCCGAGATGATCGCGCAGAGTGGCGCCTTCGTAGTCGCCACGAAACACGCCGGCCTCCTGAAGCAGCGGCACGACTTCGCTCACGAAGCGGTCGAACTGGTCCGGATGGCCGAGCATGAGGTTGAGCCCGTCGAGCGCGCGCTCCTCGAACCAGCGGATGATCGTATCCGCCACCGTGCGCGCGCTGCCGACGAAGGGACTGCGGTGCCCGGCCCGCACCAGTTCGACGGTCTGGCGCAGGGTCAGTCCGCGCTCCACAGCAAGGTCGGTGAGCTTCTTCGCCTGCGTGAAGAAGCTGCGGCGAGCATGTTCCAGGGCCTGCAGCGGGAACGGCGCATCGAGGTCGTACTGGCGAAAATCGTGCCAGCCGAACGACCGTCCGAATTCGTTCAGGGCATGGTCGAAGCTGTGGTCGGCCAGCTTGTGCTCCTGTTCGATCCGGCGTGCATCCTCGTCCGTATCGCCGACGAAGACGCTGACCCCCGGCAGGATGATGACCTCGTCCGGATTGCGCCCGGCCGCTTCGGCGCGGCGGGCGATGTCCGCGTAGAAGGCCTTGCCGTCCTCGATCGTCGCGGCGTGGGTGAAGATCGCATCGGCGGTCTGCGCGCCGAGGTCGCGCCCCTGGTCGGAATCGCCGGCCTGGAAGATCACCGGCTCGCCCTGTGGCGAGCGCTGGATGTTGAGCGGCCCGGCCACCGAGAAATGCTTGCCCTTGTGGTTCAAGGCATGGAGCTTGTCCTTGTCGAGGAACACCCCGGTCTCGCGGTCGCGCACAAGGGCATCGTCCTCATAGGAGCGCCAGAGGCCGTGGACGACATCGAGATACTCGTGCGCCCGGCCGTAGCGCGTCTCGTAGTCGTAGTGCTCGTCGAGACCGAAATTGCCCGCTGCCCCGGCATCGCCGCTGGTCACGACGTTCCAGCCCGCACGCCCACCACTTATGAGGTCCAGCGAGGCGAAGCGACGCGCGAGGTTGAACGGCGCGTTGAACGACGTCGTCGCGGTACCGACAAGGCCTATGTGGCTGGTCGCCACGGCAAGGGCCGAAAGCAGGGTCAGCGGTTCGAGCCGGTTGAGATAGTGCGGCGGCGAGTCCGGGGTGATGAACTGGCTGTCGACGATGAAGACGAAGTCGAACTTCGCCGCCTCGGCCTTGCGCACGGCATCGATGTACCAGCCGATATTGACGCTGGCGTCCGCCGGGATTTCCGGGTCGAGCCAGCGGTTGTGCTGGCCCGGCCCGCCGACGCCGGTGGGAACGAGGCCGAGCTTGAGGGTGCGCCTGGTCATGATCTCTGCTCCTTTGCGGTGGAAACGGGGCGCATCAGATGCGGCCCTTGAGGGTCACGCCGAAGAGGCGCGGGTCGCCGAGCGCGGCAAGAACCACGCCGAACTGGCCGCTGACGCCTTTCGTGTTGTAGTAATTTTCGTCGAAGAGGTTGCGCACCCAGACCGACACGTCCCAGCGGTCATCCGGGCTGCGCACGCCCGCATGAAGGCCCACGAGCGTCGATTTCGCGACCCAGGAATAAGGGTCCAGGTTTACCGCCGCGTAATATCCGGACCGATAACTGACGTCGCCGCCGAGATAGACTTTGGTCGGACCGGCATCGAAGACATATTCCCCATTGCCGGTGGCCGCGAGACGGGGAGCGCCCGAAGCGCGCCGGCCAGACAGGTCGATCACGCCGAGATAGCTGTTGAGGTACTGCGCCGGGGCATTCGTGTAGGAGCGGTACTCGGCGTCATTGTAGGTTCCGCCGAGACCTACGGAGAGACCGTCGATGGGGCTGAGACGTGCATCCAGCTCGACGCCGCGCGAGCGCACCGTGCCGACATTGGTGATATAGCCGACCGCCGGGGTGACCGAGTTGTTGACGTAATTGGCCTGGTAATTGGCGATGTCGGCCCAGAACAGGGAAAGGTTCAGTTCCGCCTTGCCGCCTAGCAGTCGGCTCTTCAGGCCGACCTCATAGTTGTCCACTTTCTCCGGTTTCACGAAGATGTCGACCCCGAGCGACTGCCGCACAAGGTTGATGCCAGGGGACTTGTACCCCCGCGAATAGGACGCATAACCATGGAGGTTGTCGTCGAGATCGTAGGCCGCGATCAAAGTACCGGACAGATTGTCGGTATTGTTAGAAGCCTTGTAGGCCGAAGTGGGCGCCAGGCTGGCACGGGTCGCGGCGATCGTCGCCTGAAGGGCCGGGTCGAAGCTCTCGATCGGCGCAAAATCGCCGCGCAGACCGGCATCGTAGAGGCCGGTCTTGTGCTCATAGGTGTAGCGCAGGCCGCCTGTCAGGCGGAATACCGGCGAGATATTCCAGGTCGCCTGGCCGTAGGCGGCATAGCTGTATGTCGCGGGCACGACGTGGGCGAAGGAGGTCACTCCGTCGAGCGCCGCCGAGGGGATCGTCGAAACCGATGCCGTGGGCGTATTGCCGGTGAGCAACCAGGCGGCAGCATCGCGACCGTATGTCGAGATCACCTTATCATCGGCTTCCTGCCAGAAGAAATAGAGCCCGGCCGTATAGTCGATCGTCTTTTCGCCGTTGGAAGCGACGCGGAATTCCTGGCTGAACTGCTGTTGGTCGGTATCGACGACGCTGAAGGGCACGACGTTGGCGCCGATCTGGTCGCCGTCGTAGTTCGGGATCCACTTCCAGTTGCGATAGGCGGTGATGGAGGTCAACGACACCGGCCCGACATCCCAATCGGCTCGGGTCTGCAGGCCCCAGCTCGGCATTTCGTCGTACTGAGAGGAATCGATGTCGGTCTTGCGCGCGAAAGGATCCACGGCGATCGGCGTGTAACCTACATCCGCTGCCCTTCTGTAGAACCCGCGGACTTGGGCGCCGTTGGCCAGCGTTGTCGGCAGCACAGCCGAGACGACCTGGAAGCCCATATCGCCCTTCTGCACGCTGTAATCGGCGATGAAGCGCAGCTTGAAGTTGTCGGCGGGCTTGTAGAGCAGGTCGAACTTGACCGCGTGATTGTCCTGGTCGTCCCAGTCCTTCCGATAGGTCGTATTGTAGATCAGGCCGTCGCGGCCGGAACGCAGATAGCTGACGCGAAACGCGATATCGTCACCGATCGTCGAATTCAGCGCGATATAGCCGCGAAACTGCTCGTGATTGCCGTAGGTCAGCTCGCCGCGCGCTTCCTGATCGAAGGCGGGCTCGCGCGTCTTGACGTCGAGCGCGCCGGCCACGGTGTTCTTGCCGAACAGCGTCCCCTGCGGTCCGCACAGCAGCTGGATGCTCTCCACATCCATGAGATCGGTAATGACCGAACCGGTTCGCGGACGGTACACGCCGTCGATATAGAGACCCACGCCCTGCTCCAGACCGTCGTTGGTGCCGCCCGCATTGGTGCCGATGCCGCGGACGGTGATCGTCTGGTTGCGGCCGCTGAAACCTTGGATGTTGAGGCTGGGAAGCTGCTGGAGCACCTGCTTGAGGGTCGTGGCCCCCTGTGCGGAGAACTGATCGCCGGTAATGGTGCTGATGCCGATCGGTACCTTTTGTGCGCTTTCGTTGCGGTAGCGCGCGGTGACGGTAATCTCGCTGACTTCGGCGGCGACTGCCGTGGCGGCGGCGGGATCGGCGGACTCATCGGCCGCCAGGGCGGGAGACGCGGTCGCCATCGCCAACACGGATATCGTCCCGGCCAAGGCATGAAGGCGGCCGCGACGGACCCGATGGAACAAACGAACGGACTGCAATCAAACCCCCTGTGCCAAGGCCTTGCGGCGATGCAGGGGTAATCCATTTCATTCTCAACCAATTCAATGGAGTTATCCGCTCGGTTGTATGAGTTCTTCTAAACCTGCACGTCTGCTCGTCGACGAGACCAGTGTCTCGCCTGCCGTACCGGCCTTGCTTGTGGAATCTCAGCTAGGCTCAGGACCAATTGATTGGCTAAAATGGATGTGATTCAGGCTCTGCGAGGAAGACTGGCCATGAGTGACCTGTACTGGCTGACGGACGATCAGATGACGCGGGTCGCGCCGTATTTCCCCAAGAGCCACGGCAAGCCACGGGTTAAAGCTGGGCGATCGAATTGGGCGACGTGCTCTCGGCACTATCCGATCCGCTTCGCCGCCGGGTCGTGGCTGTACTTGCACGCTTGCCCGAGGGTACCGAAAGAACCTGCGCTTCCTTTGATCTGGGCGTAAGCAAGGCCTCGTTGACGCACCATTTCCGAACGCTGCACCATTCCGGGCTGATCAGGCAGATCAATCGCGGCAACAGCCGCGGCGCCGTTCTCAGGCGCGCCGATATCGAGGGGCGGTTTCCCGGGCTCCTCTCGATCGTCGCGGCGGAAAACTTCGAATAGGCTCAGTCGAGCAGACCCGCCGCGACCGCTTCGCGGGTAGCGGCAACGATCGCGTCTATCGCTACCCTTAGGCGCGGCACCATTATCGGAGCGGCGATCCAGAGGGCATGGATCGGCAGGTGATCGGCTACGAACTCCCCGAGAGCGGGGACGAGACTTCCGTCTGCAATCTCGTCGCGGACCAGCCAGTAGGGCACCAAGCCCATCCCTTGTCCTGCCCGGATCGCGGAAAGGGTCAGCAGGCTGCCGTCCAGCACCAGCCTGGGGTCGGGGGTGAAAGCGATGAGATCGCCGCCCGGAATGTGGAAACGCCACGATGCCGGCCGTCCGCCCCGCGCAGCGGCGATCAGACTATGGCTGTACAGGTCCTCCACGGCCAGCGGGACCTCACGCGCGGCGAAGTATTCCGCCGATCCGCAAAGCACGACCCGCTGCATCCCGATACGCCGGGCCATCAGGCCGGGAAGCTCCGGCAATTCGCCGATCCGTACGGCGAGATCAATGGCTTCCTCCGCAAGTTCCGACATGGCCGTCGAAGTCGAGATATCGAGGCGCAGACGAGGCCAGGCATCGCAAAGCCGGTAAAGGGCGGGCGCAATGATCCGGGTGCCGAGCAACGGCGGCAGACTGATCCGCAAGGTACCGGCCGGCTCTGATGCCAGCAGGGCAAGTTCCGCCTCGACCCGCTCGATCCGTTGCCGTGCGGCACTACAAGCCTCGCGGTAGACATCCGCTTCCGCCGTAAGCGCAAGGCGTCGGGTCGTGCGGTGGAAGAGCCTTACTCCCAGTCGGCTTTCAAGGCGAGCGACGGCCTTGGCGATCGCGGATGCCGTCAATCCAAGCCGGGGGCCGGCGGCCGCGAAACTTCCGGCTTCGCAGACTTCGAGGAACACGCGCACTTCGTCTCTGGGAGAATGGCGAGCACCTGTCATTTCAGGAATTCAGTTCGTGAATAGGAGGAACAGTCTTCATTTTACCCAACCTACCGGCACGAATATCCGTCTGTCCATGAGTGACAGAACTTACGCCATCATCGGCGGCTCGTCGGGGATCGGATTGGCCCTTGCTACAGCGCTTGTCGAACGCGGCGATCGTGTCGTGATCGGGGGGCGTTCGGCCGAAAGGCTCGCCGGGGCGGTTCGACAACTGGGAGATGGGGCAAGAGGGCGTCCGATCGATACTACCGATCGCGGCTCGGCGGCGGGCTTCTTCGCTGGAGCCGAGGGGCTGTCGGGTCTGTTCATCTCTGCCGCCAGTTACCGCACTGGGGCTTTCCGGGACGGCGATCCGGAAACGAGCGAGGCGCTGTTCGTCGCCAAGTTCTGGAGCCAGTACTGGACCGTCTTCGCTGCCCTGCCGCACTTGCGAGAAGACGCCGGAATCGTGCTGATGTCCGGCGCGGCTTCGGCCCGTCCCATCGGTGCGCCGGCTTATGCGGCCTGCAACGCTGCCGTGGAAGGTCTGGCACGCGGACTGGCGATCGAGCTCGCGCCGATCCGGGTCAATTGCCTCTCTCCGGGTACGACCGACAGCGAACTCTGGCGCGGCCGGCCCAAGGAACAGCGCGAGACCGCCTACGATCACTGGCGCCGGCTTTGCGTCGTGCAGCGACCGGCGCATGTCGAGGAACAGGCCCACGCCGCACTCTTTCTCCTAGACAATGGCAACATGACCGGCAGCACGCTGTTCTGCGATGGTGGCTATACCTTCTCGTGAACTCGCATGACAGATCATCGGTGGTCAGCCCGACCCGGGTCGCGATGAAATCCGAAACCTGTCTCTGGCTCAGCTCGCCGGGGCCAAGCACCCGGGGCGGGTATCGCAATGCACACAACGGAAGACGTCAAAACTGTTCGGATGTCTACCCTTATCTTCCAGGGTGATGACGACCAGATCGTGCCTTACAAGAATGCAGCGATTTTGCAGGGGAAGCTCGTCAAAACAACAAACTCAAGCTCTACAAGGGCTTTCCGCAAGGATGCTGCCGACCGAGGCAAAGACGATCAACCCTGATCTCCTCAACTTCTTGCTATCCTAAACAATGACGGCCGAGAGATCGCTCGCGGTCACTCGGCCAAGCATCTTCGCTGGCTGGACCGCCGAGCCTACCAGCGAAATTAGCCCACAACCGATCGAACGTGACCAATCGTTCGATTCGGCCCTCCTCAAATGACCTGAACTTCGGAATATAGCCGGCTGAGTGCTGCCCAATACTTCGATCCGATCATTCAGCTTCCCGCCGCACCTTACAGACGATCGAACACCGATCCCATTCGCGGATTGAAAAGTCGCTCATAGGTCTTGAGCAAATGGGGATCCGTCATGGCCGCGACGGCGTCGCAAATTACCCTGAGATCGCCCCCGGATGCGTCTTTTGGGACGTCCACAGACGACGTTCCCAAACTCGGTCTTCAGAGCTGCAGCCATGAACGGGATGAGGGGCCGATCAGTAGTGCTGAGCCCGCTCGACTGCGAGCTTATTCATTATTCGGACTGCCTGACGGGAGGAATTGAGTTTGCGATCGCCTTAGTGCGTTCGCTGGTCGCCACGATTAGAACCTTTGTGGGGGAGAGGGCCGCCGCACGAACCATTGGCATGTAAACGCATACCAAATAAGTCCGCGTTATTATCTTGACCTATTAACGCAGACTCGGTATGTCCGAGTTCATGGCGCACCTGACCACATCCGTTGAATACGCGCTCCACGGTCTGCTCTGGCTGGTGGATGGCAATGAATCGCTGAGCACGCGGGAGATTGCCGAAATTCAGGGCATCTCGCCCAGCTTCCTCGCCAAGATATTTCCCAGGCTGGAAAAGGCAGGCATCGTCTCGGCCAGCGAAGGCGTGCGTGGCGGCTATCGGCTCGCGCGGTCTGCGGACCGGATCACATTCCTTGACGTCGTCGATGCGGTCGAAGGCGAAAAGCCGCTGTTCGATTGCCAGGAGGTGCGCGGCCGGTGCGCCCTGTTCGGCGGCAATCCTCCGCCTTGGGCAACCAGCGGCACGTGCGCGATCCATGCCGTGATGATCCAGGCCGAAAAGGCCATGCGCGACGTGCTGGCAACGCAGACACTGGGGGCGGTTTCCGAACGTTTCGGCCGCAAGGCTCCGGAAACCTACATGGCCGATCTGCGCGACTGGTTCGGCGATCGGCATGACCGACGGACCGCGCGCACCGGTCGGCCCCGGCGCGACGGCCCCAGCTGACCGCCTGAGCCCCGGTGCCGCGCCAGCGTAGCACCGCATTCTCCGACATTTCCGTTTACATTCCCGCCGTCCACCGGGCGCGGCCGGGAAAACCGCTTCGCGCATAACGCGCGTAGCAGCCGCGCTTGGCGGCGCGATGACCTGTGCCCGGCAAACACCAAGGAAATAACCCATGACCAAGCAGACCATCTTAGTCGCCGGTTCCGGTTTCGCCGGTGTCTGGGCGGTGCTCGCAGCAGCGCGGGCGATCGCTCTGACGGGCCGCGAAGACCACATCGACGTCATCATGGTGGCGCCGCAGCCCAAGCTGGCGATCCGCCCGCGCTTCTACGAAGCGGTTCTGGAGAACATGAATCCCGACGTTTCCGAACTGCTCAAGGTCGTCGGCGCGCGCTTCGTCGACGGCATCGTCGAAACCATCGGCGTCGAAGCGCGTGAAGCGGCAATCCTGCGCAATGACGGCACGCGGGAGACCATCTGCTGGGATCGCTTCGTGCTCGCCACCGGCAGCCGCGTGGCCATGCCGCCGATTCCGGGGCTGGCCGAACATGCCTTCACCGTCGATCAGCTCGATCAGGCGCACAGCCTTGATGCGCATATCAAGGCGCTCGCCGATCGACCCGAGACGCCCGCGCGCAATACCGTGGTAGTGGCCGGCGGCGGCTTTACCGGGCTGGAGGCGGCGACCGAGCTGCACGAACGCCTGCGCACGATGTTCGATACGCAGCCGCGCGTCGTGATCGTCGATCCGGCGCAGGAGATCGGCGCCGAGTTCGGATCCGAGGCAGGTCGCACGGTACGCGAGGCGCTGGCTGAGATCGGCATCGAACAGCGGCCCGGCGTGCTGCTGGGCGCGGTCGATGCAGGCGGAGCCCAGCTGTCCGACGGCAGCCGGATCGAGGCGGCCACCGTGGTCTGGGCCGCCGGGGTGCGCGCCCATCCGCTTGCCGCCGAAGTTCCCGGCGAGCATGACGCTGCCGGCCGCGTGGTAGGCGACCTGTTCTTGCGCGCTCCGGCTGCTCCGGGAATTTTCGTCACCGGCGATACCGTCAAGGCGGCCACCGACGATGCGGGGAACTTCAACCTGATGACATGCCAACACGCCCTCAGTCTTGGCCGCGTCGCGGGCTACAACGACCGCTGCCGAACTGGTGGGACTGCCGCTGCACCCCTACAGCCAGCCCAAATACGTCACCTGCCTCGACCTCGGCGCATGGGGTGCCATGTACACCGAGGGATGGGACCGTCAGGTCAAGCTGGTGCGGGCCGAAGGCAAGAAGTTGAAGCAGGAGATCAATGGCGTGTGGATCTACCCGCCCGCCGCCGATCGCGACGCGGTCTTCGCAGTCGCCAACCCGGACTTCGTAATCGTGCCCTGACGGCGTGGCGATCATATCTGGGATTGGCCCTACACATCCAAGGCGATGCGTAGGGCCATTGCCCGCCGACATAGCAGTCGTTGGTGAGGTCCTGTATGGTGCAGAAGGCGATGAGCACCTTCTTTCGAGGGGTCAGGTCAGGTGCGCGGCATTTGGTCGCGCTGACTTTCGAACGCTTGCGCCTGATCGGCTCGCTCATTCCCCTGCATATCGCCAACCCTCACAGCATTGTGCGCGATCTCGATGCGCGCGAGCAGGAACAACTTGGTCTTTTGAAGGCGAATAGGTCGAATGATCTCACCGTCTTCGAGCCTCTTGACTACCCAACCGACGGTTATCGGTACGGATGCATAAGCCTCGCCATCAGTCGGTCGGGTCGAGCAATCGTTGGCGCGTCAGCTTTTCAAACGTCTCCAGGTCGCATGGCTTGCCCCGAGCTCCGCATCCCGGAAGTGTCAGATAGCTGCGGCTTGGCGGAGTGGCCTGGTTTAGCGGAGCGAGGCCGCGCAACTGGTCCATCGACTGCGCTTGCTGGAAAACGCGGACATAGCGCCGACCGGCGGAGTCGCGCACCAGTTCGAAGCCGATGGCGCCGCCCGGCGCGATGTCGTCGCGCGGGTAGTCGGCCATTGTCCAGTGCAGATCGTAGAAGCCGCCCAGTGCGGCGATGTTGGTGTCGTGCCCGAACAGCAGCGTCAGGCGGCCACCCTGCCCGGACAGGGCATCGACGATGCGCGTGACAATCGGCGCAGCCAGGCGCTGCGCGACGTAGGCGGGGCGCGTCTCGTACTGGAACTTGATCGGGTGGAAGCGCAGGATGGCGCGAATGTCCGCCTTGCTCGTGCGGCCCCAGCCGACCTGCTCCATCGGCATGCCTTCCAGGTACTGGAGCAGGATCGTTTGCCCCGCCGTCGATCCGAACGAAAGGCCGCCCTTGAGGTCGGGCTTGTCGCCCGGCGTCGCCTTCAGCGTCGAGGCAGTGTCCACCGGCACGCCGACGATGCGCTCCAGCGTGGCGAAGTCCACCTTGCGCGCGGCGATCACGCCTTGCAGCCCGCTCGCCGGGAACTGCGCCTGCGATGCCGCCAGCGCCCGGTCCCCGTCCATCGCAGCTTCGGAGGCGGAGGGGTGGAACTGGTCCTCATCATCCTCGCCGGCTGGATGATCGAGAGCGACCTTGCAGCCCGGTTGCAGCGTCTCGATGAAGGCCAGCCCGGTCTTGATCGCGCGCGAGCTGCCGCTGGACCAGGCACTGATCGTTCCCGGAGCGGCGCAGCCGGTGGCCCGCAGCAGACCCTGAATTGCCAGCACTTCGCGGTCGTAGGCGGCCAGGCGGCGGATACCCTCGGCGCCGTGTGGCGTCAGATCTCCCGCGGGCGTTGACCAGGCGGGCCACGCCTCGCGCGTGGTGCCTTCGGGAGTTGCCGGGAACTTGGTGGAGGGGCGCACGCCATGGCGCATCAAGATGACGACGCGCTCCACGGTCAGATCGGCAGCCTTGGGCGCGGCACTGGCGGTAGCGGAAAGCGCAAGCGCCGAAGCGACGGCAAGCAGGGCGCCGATCGGGCGCAAGTGCGGCGTGTGATTCATGACGGGAAGTTCCCCTGTTAGGTGCGCCCTAGCCGGTATGCAGGCTTTGTGACAGTTCCGAGACAGGCGCGTCGCTCCTTGAAGGAAAGATCGGTCCGATATCGCGAGGATCGTCGAAAGGGAGCGCCCCTCAGGCTAAATCTTAAATTTCCCTAATCTTCGCGAATGTCACAGAAGCGTAAATAGCCCTGCCTAGTGCGCCTTCCCAACGAACCATAACGATGTCGTACCGCAATTACCGTGCGGATGGAAAATCAATACACAAGGTATAAGTACAGCAAATTCCGCCACTGCGGGAAATGCCTTCACGAATAACTCAGCATATTGGAAATTCGCAATTATTTGAATTGCGAACAAGGGGGCTATTTGTCATGTCGATTTTCCTGAGCAATTCGAAGAACCGTCTGCGTCTGCACGTCGCCATTGCGGCCGTCGCCGTTTCAAGCCTGTCGCTGACCTTCGCACCCGCGCAGGCCCAGTCGGAAACCGCCGTGCGTGCAGAGGGCCGCATTTCGGGCGTAGTTGTGAACGGTGCGGGAGATTTCCTGCGCGGCGCCGAAGTGCGTGTGGACGGCTCGGACATCGTCGGCGTAACCGACAGCGACGGCCGCTTCACGCTCCAGCGCGTGCCCGCGGGCACCCAGCAGCTGAGCATTGCCTATATCGGCTATGAGACCGGCCATCAGGCGGTCGAAGCCGGTGCCGCCGACCTGCGCGTCGCCCTCAAGCCTCGTGCGGTGGACGCTGCGAACGACATCGTGGTCAGCGGCAGCCGCCCGATCGCGGAATCGGAAGAAGCCGCGCTCCAGATCAAGCGCTCGTCCACCTCGCTGGTCGATGTCATCGCCGCTGACAGTGCAGGACGCTTCCCCGACCAGAACATCGCCGCCGCCGTCAGCCGCCTGCCGGGCGTCAGCGTCGGGCGAGATCAGGGGCAGGAACGCTACATCAGCTTGCGTGGCTCACCGGCAAGCTGGACGACGATGGCTTTCGACGGCGTCAACGTCATCAGCCCGGCCGGACGCGAGACCCGCTTCGACACGATCCCCTCATCGATCGCCAGCCAGACGATCATCCGCAAGGCCGTGACGGCCGACATGCCGGGCGAAACCGTGGCGGGCAACATCAACATCGTCACGCGCAGCCCGTTCGACTATCCCGGCCTGAAGGGTGCGCTGGACGCGGGCTACGGCTACAACGACCTGGGCCAGGGCAAGCAGTACAACCTCAGCGGTTTCCTGTCAGACCGCTTCGCGAACGACACGCTCGGCATCCTCGTCGGCGCCTCGCGCTATGAGCGCGACATGGTGACCGACAACTTCGAGAACTCCTGGGAAATCTCACCGGAAGACCAGCAGCCGGGCGGCGAGGACCGCATCTGGAACGCCAAGACACAGAACAAGCTCTATCGCCTGAAGCGCAGCAACACCTCATTCTCCGGCCGCCTCGAATGGCGCCCGGACAGCGACAACAAGGTGTTCCTGTCCTCGATCTACAGCCAGTTCCGCGATGATGAACTGCGCAACGCCTGGGTCTTCGACCTCGATCAGGACGCCAAGAAGACCGGCAGCAGCACGGTGGGCAAGACCACCGGCTATGCCGATATCCGCACCGGCAACACGCCGATGCAGGGCACCCTCTACGGTGCCGAGATCGAGAGCACGCTGAACTCCAGCTCCTCGCGCCAGAGCATCTTCACCAATACCCTGGCGGGCGAGCACGAGATGGACTCGTGGAAGGTCAAGTGGCGCCTGAACTACACCCGCGCCGATGACCGCAGCAAGCCGCCGTTCCAGTCGTCGTGGGCCAGCCCGAGCGATTTCACCAAGCGTCCCACGCTGGTCTACGATTTCACCGACCCGAACCTGTCGAAGATCCAGCTCTACGACACCGTGCTCAATTCGAACGGCACCTATAGCGCCGGTGCATCGCGCCCGTTCATCTCGCCAACCGAGCTGAATTTCCTGTCGATGACGCGCAACCGCCAGCTCGATCGCACCAATGCCTATACCGCGAAGCTGGACATCGAGCACAACCTCGATCTGTTCGGTGCCGAGACCGTGTTCCAGTTCGGCGGCGAGTACGACAAGCGCGTCAAGACCTCGACCCGCTCCGTGCTGGAAGTGACCCCGGCGACGCTCGCCGCCGCGGGTCTGACGAACCCCACCCAGGCGGACATCAGCATCGACACTCCCTACAAGGGCAAGCTGCCGATGGGCTACGGCTGGAAATACTTCTCCAGCGAACTGGGTGAGGCACTGTTCGACAAGTACGTCGCCGCCGGTGCCGCGCAGATCCAGAAGGACACCAGCGAGAAGAACAACTACCGCGTGACCGAGGAAGTCATCGCCGGTTACGCGATGGGCACCAGCTATTTCGACTGGGGCAATATCGTCTACGGCGCCCGCATAGAGCGGATCACCAACACCGGCTCGGCCCTGTCCCTGGTGGACAATGCCTGGACGCCCACCCACGTCTCCAACAGCTTCACCTCGGTCTATCCCAGCATCCACATCAACTGGGACATCAATCGCGACATGAAGCTGCGCCTGTCGGGGAACACCGGCGCCGCCCGTCCCGACTATGACCAGATGCGCCCGAACTTCTCGTACAACGACGTCGAGCAGGTGGTCTCGGGCGGCAATCCCAAGGCCAAGCCGGAACGCGCCAAGGGCGTGGATCTCTACTTCGAGTGGTACATGCCCTCGCGCGGGTTCTTCTCGGTCGGCGGCTACTACAAGGACCTGAAGAACATTCTCTACGACGTCGAGCTGACCTCGTTCGGTTCCGACGTTCTCAACTCGGCGGGCGTGGACCGTTCGGACTATCGCTACTCCACTGTCGCCAACGGCGGCGGCGGCCATATCACCGGCGTCGAGTTCGCGTTCTCGCAGCCGTTCGAAGGCCTTGCCCGTGCAGCCGGCCTGCCCGACTGGGCGCAGGGCTTCGGCGTTCAGGCCAACCTGACGCTCAACGACTCCAAGGCGACCACGCCGGACGGCCGCACCACCGATCTGCCGGGCGCCTCGCCGCTGATCTACAACGTCTCGGGTTACTACGAGCGTTACGGCTTCTCGGCCCGCGTCAGCTACCAGTGGCAGAAGGCCTACCTCGACTCGCTGGGCGACGGCGACATCATCGGCGATGCCTACTGGGCCAACGTGGCGCGTCTCGACGCTTCGCTGCGCTACTCGATCAACGAGAACGTCCAGCTTTATCTCGATGCCAACAACCTCACCAACGAGGCGGGTATCCGTTATCAGGGCGTCTATTCGCGCCCGATCGAACACGAGACGTTCGGTCGCCGCTACCTTGCCGGTGTGCGCGTCAACTTCTGAGCGTAAAACGAGGGAGGCGCCCGCTGGGTGCCTCCTTCCCGCAGACCGGAGCAGCATGAACAGGACCATCCTGGTCGTCGAGGACGACCCCGCCACCGCAGACTTCCTGGCCTCCGGCCTCGAACAGGAGGGCTACCGCGTCCAACGCGCGGCGGACGGCCTGCACGGGCTGGAACTGGCGCAGTCGGACGAACTGGACGGGATCGTGCTCGACCGGATGCTGCCCGGCCTCGATGGCCTGACCCTGCTGGAGACGCTGCGCGCGCAGGGCTGCGACACGCCGGTCATCATCCTTTCCGCCATCGGCTCCACCGACGAGCGCGTCCGGGGCTTGCGCGCCGGATCGGACGACTATCTGGTCAAGCCCTTCGCCATGCCCGAACTGCTGGCCCGTCTGGAAGTGTTCCATCGGCGCCGTGCCACAGCACCGGCCGTCGTGACCCGGCTTGCCTGCGAAGACCTCACGCTGGACCTGCTCGCTTCCCGTGCCGAGCGCGCCGGACATGTGCTGATGTTGCAACCGCGGGCGATCCAGCTTCTCGAATTCCTGATGCGCAACCAGGGAAAGGTCGTCACCCGCTCGATGATCTTCCAGAAAGTGTGGAACTACGATTTCGATCCCGGCACCAATGTCATCGACGTCTACGTCAGCAACTTGCGCAAGGAAGTCGACCGACCGGGTCTGGTGCCTTTGCTCCGCACCGTTCGCGGTGCCGGATACAGGCTGGGGACGCCGCGGTGAACTTCGCCGCCCTCCTCCGCCGACGCGCGCCCTGGCGGTCCACGGCAGGCAAGTTCCTGCTGCTGTACCTGGCGCTGTGCTTCGCATGCACCGTGCCCGCGCTGCTCTACGTCTATTTCGAAACCGACCGCATCCTCCTGTCGAACTTCCAGCGCCCGCTGGAGCACGAGCAGAGCCATCTGCTCAGCCACTATAAACGAGGCGGTATTCCCAACCTCGGCAAGGCGGTCGCGGACCGGTCGGGGCCGGATTACAAGGACGACACCGCCATTCTGCTCGTCGATGCATGGGGCCGAAAGCTCGCGGGCAATGTCCTGGCCTGGCCCCAGGGCATCGGCGCACCCGAGACGTGGCGAACCGGCCTGCTGCACCGGCAGGACCGCGCCAGGCCGGAAGAGTTTCTCGTCCTGACGACCCGCTATCCCACCGGCGAGCGACTGCTGCTGGGCGGCCTGCTCGATAACCGCATCCATATGCAGCTGGCGCTGCTGCGGGGTCTTGCCGGCGCGCTGGCGCTGGCGATCCCGATCGGCCTGCTCGGCAGCATCGTGCTGGTGCGCGAGATGAACCGTATGGTCGAGACGATCGCCACCGTGGGCGAGCATGTCGGCGCCGGGGACTTGCGCCGCCGTGCCGAGACGGACGGCAGCGGCGATCCGGTGGACCGGCTCAAGACTTCGCTGAACGCCATGCTCGACCGGATCGAAGTGCTGGTGGAGGAACATCGCACCCTCACCGACGCCTTGGCCCACGACTTGCGCTCTCCGCTCACTCGCATCCACATCCAGGTCACCGAGGCACTGGCGGCGGCACCCGATCCGGCCGGTCTCGCCCGGTTCGAGGCGATCGCGCACGAAGTCGGCATCGTCCTGCACATGCTGGAAAGCGCACTGGAGATCAGCCGTGCCGAAGCCGGGGTGGGGCGCGGCACGTTCGAACCGTTCGACCTTGGCGCAATGCTGGCCGACCTTGGCGAGATCTACCAGCCGCTGGCCGCCGCCGGGGGCGTGACGATCACCGTCGCCTGCCCGCCCTGCCTGGAACTGCACGGCAACCGCGCCTTGGTGGCGCGCGCGCTGGCGAACCTCATCGACAATGCGCTGAAGTACGGCGCGGCGGGCGGATTGATCGCGCTGGAGGCCGAAGCCGTCGATGCCGAGGCGCAGATCTGCGTCTCCGATCGCGCAAGCGGCATCCCCGCATCGCGCCGCGACGAGGCGATGCGCAAGTTCGGCCGCCTCGACGCTTCGCGCAGCACCCCGGGCACGGGCCTCGGCCTCAGCCTGGCGAGTGCGGTGGCCTCGCTGCACGGCGGACGGCTGGAACTGGAGGACAACCACCCCGGCCTGCGCGCCCGGCTGATCCTTTCGCGCCTTCCTGCGTCTTCATCCGATCATCAAGGAGCATCCGAATGACCCTATCTCCCAAGACACGCCGCGCCCTCGCGGGGCTCGCCGCTCTCCTCCTGTCCAGCGCCTCGGGCAGCGCCATGGCACAGGAAGCGCGCAACGTGATCCTGTTTCTAGGCGATGCGGGCGGCCTGCCCACGCTCAACGCGGGCGGCATCCTTGCCAATGACGCGCCGCAGTCGCTGTACATCCACACGATGCCTTACGTCGGCCTGTCGGACACGTCCTCGCTCAACCAGTGGGTGACGGATTCGGGTGCGGGGATGACCGCGATCATGACCGGCCACAAGACCAACAACGCTATGGTCTCGGCCATTCCCTCGGGAACCGGCGGCGCGGTCGTCCCGGTCAAGAGCCTGCTCGAATATGCCGAGGAGCGCGGCCTCTCCACCGGGGTCATGACGAATATGAAGATCTGGGACGCGACGCCCGCGGCGACCTTCGCTCACGTCGGTGCCCGCAAGAACAAGGACGAGATCTTCCGCCAGATGCTCAAGCCCCGTTTCGGTGACGGCGTGGACATCCTGATCGGCAAGGGCCGCGCCGATGCCGCAACCTCCTTTGTCGCGCAGCAAACCACGCCGGAGAAAGCCTTCAAGGCGGCGGGCTACCGCTATGGCGAAGACCCGACGATTGTGCGCGACAGCGCCCGTGTGGCCGTGCTGCGCGATACCGACTTCGCGCCGATTCCGGCGGTGGAAGCGACGATCGCCCAGCTTGCGCGCAACCCCAAGGGCTACTTCCTGATGGTCGAGTGGGACATGCACACCGACGACCCGAAGAAGGGCCTCGCCCATGTCAAGGAAATGGACGACATGATCCGCCGCGTCAGCCAAGTCGCCGGCAACGACACGCTGATCCTGTTCACCGCCGACCACAGCTTCGGCCTACGGATGGACGGCGGCAAGCGCGGGACACCGCTGCTGGAACAGTACGACGCCGAGACCGCCAAGCCGGCCATGACCAATGCCGCCAACGAAGTCATCAGCGTGCAGGACGGTCACACGGGCGAGGAAGTCATCGTAGCCGCGACCGGCCCTGGTGCGGACAAAGTGCATGGCTTCATGCCGAACACCCGACTGTTCGACATCATGCTTTCGGCCTTCGGATGGAAGCGGGACAACTGATTATGATGCAACGAGGTCGCTGCAATTTGCGGCGACCTCCTCATCGTACCGCTGCGAAGTATACAGCGACCCAGTCAACGCTCGGGCGGCCTATAGTGCTAGGCCAGGTTTTTCCGCATCAAGGAGATCGCGGCGACCCGCGTGCGCTATGGCTATGGCTATGGCTATCGCCGTATTCATGCCCTGCTTCCCCGTCAGGTCGCGACCAATTGTCGTCATTTCGCTTAAACGCCAGCAGGTTTGCTCCCGCCGCGTCGGCCATTGCAGCTTACCCTCGGAAGCGGCAGAGTTGGCACCCGCGAGCCCCATCCTTACGCTTGTCGTGAAAGAGATCTCCTCCGGTCGAGGTCGGCTGCTTACTCGTTCATTTGATAGGTGGACACCAATTAATATGAATGCATTTTCATATGTCATAGGTCCACCGTTTGCGCCATTTTCTTTTCCAAAAATGGAAGGTTTTACACCATGCCCGGCGATTGATTGCTTGAAAATATGACGATAATTTCATAAATATAGCGCAGGAATCGATGTTCTTTGTCCCGGGAATGAGACTTGTCGAAAAAGAAGGCCTCCCCTCACACTGCCACCCACAGCGCCCAGCCATCCGAGCGCTCCGCGATGGGCGACCGCTATCTAGCTCTGCTGGAAGATCAGATCGTCAACGGCGCGGGTCGAAGCGCCCGAACGAGGGCAAAATTGCTTCGCGCCGCATTCGAGATCCTTTCCACGGAAGACATTTCCGCCCTCACGATCGTCGCCGCCACGAAGGGCGCCGGGATCGCCGTCGGCACCTTCTACCTGCACTATCCGACAACCGCCGACCTGATGCTTGAGGTGTTCGCAGGATTCGCGGAGCATGACATCAAACCCGCCCTCCCAACCAGTCGCACTGGCAGCGGCCTTTTCACGGAGATGAAGGCCGAGTTCGTCGAGATCGTGTCTGCATTCAGGCGACGGCGAATTTTCTTCCGCGCCATGTTTGCATTTCGGCGCCAGGAAGAACGGGCCAACGACATGTGGCTGCGATATTCAGCACGCTGGGCGGCCGAGCTTTCCGCCGCGGCCATGAGCGCGAAACGCACACCGGATGGATTTCCCGAATTCGTCGGACATGCCGCAACGGCTTTTGCAGACGAGATCATGGCCCGAATTTACATCGACAACATTTTCGGCGCGGCATTCGCCGACGACGAGACAAACGATGAAAAGGTGGCCGAATTGCTCGCGTTCAGCCGCCAAAGGTTGCTCTGCGGCGTAGATCCCGACCCGTCACTCATCACTATTCAGGGCATTGCCGGACTGAGTCCGGGGCTCGGCGAAAACTGACCCGGCTCGCCTTACCGACCGCCCGAACCAAACGGGAATTTGCGCAATGACACGCCTTCTCCTTAGTGCGCCAACCAAGCACATGCTCACAGCGCTTGCCCTTTACAGCATCGCGGCCACCCCGTCCTAGCCGCGCCGACGCACGAACTGAAGATGATGCGCGTGGCGAGTTGATGCGGCACGGTATGCACTCCCCAACCGAAAACCCGCCATCCAACAGGGATCATCCCTGGCCAAAATGGCCCGTGCCACTGGAAAAATCCCGAGTTACCCGACGAGTAATGTCCCTGCCGTTGGCGCGCTGTGTCTAGAACTCTGGCACGACGGCAGTGGCAGCCAGTTCGTGCCAGCATCCTTCCGATCGCCGACGATGAAGGGTCTATGCAATCTCGGCGCAAAACCACCCTTCCGGCAGTACCCTGAACATCCCCGGCTGCGGGAGAACTGCGCAATCACGCTCCTGCACACGAAGGCACTTTCAGGCGCTCGTCGATACATCAACCGACCAAGCCGTCGAGTGGGACCTTGGGCCGCCAGCGGGGCCGCCATCAGCTTGAAATGAATCTATGTTCATATATTGACCCCGAAAAGCGAGAATCGAGTACAGCCAACTCCCTTTCCGCGCCGGAAACCAATGGAGGATAGATTGCGAAACATAATAGCAGGTGTCGGGTTACTGGTGAGTCTGCTGGCCACGCCGGTCCATGCCGAACATGCGCCTGAGACGAAGTCGGCAACCGCGGTAGCCGAGACCATGCGCGCGATGTTTGACGCCCTCGCCGTGGACGACCGCCCGGCGCTCGACCGCGTGCTGGCGACAAACTTCTACGCCTTTGACGGTGGACACGAGATGGTCGCCGACGACCTTTTCAAATACGTCAAATGGCGGCATGACACCGGCACCCGCTACTCCTGGTCGATCACTGAGCCCCGGGTGCATATTGCCGGCGATCTGGCCACGATCACCTACAAGAACCGAGGCTCGATCTCCGATGCTTCAGGAACCGTCCCCATGATGTGGCTGGAAGCCGCAATTCTGCGCTTGCAGGACGGCCACTGGCGTATCGAGTTCGTGGACTCGACACGCACCCCCCTCGCGCCAGGTACAGCCACCGCAACCATTCCCGACAGCTCGCCCAAGCCAACGTATCACCCCTGAGCGAAACCCGCCCGGATGGACGCGCGTGACACAGAAGTGCCATTAGTCGACCGTAAATGAACTCATATTCAGTTTGATTCGCAACCGAGGGATTACCGCTTCTCCACACCGGGGAGCGAAACCTCGTGCGCGTCAGGTTCAAGCCATCCAGGGGTATTTTCCAAATGACAATGACGTTCGGCCATCGCGCTTCGGCGATGGCCATGACTTTCGCCATGCTTGGAGCCGCAGGTTCGGGACACGCAGAAGAGATTGACAAGCCCACTGAGGTCGGTGCCTCCACGGACATTGTCGTGACGGCCACACGGCGCGAACAGCGGGTACAATCCGTACCACTCAGCATCTCGGCGATCGGCGGTGCGACGATCCAGCGCCAAGGCATCGAGGATATCCAGGATTACGGCAATCGGATACCCAACCTGGCGTTCCAGGCGGGTGACAGCACCCGTACCGACCTCCAAACCAGCGTGGAAATCCGGGGTGTGAGCGGTAGCGGCACAACCGGCTTCTACATTGACGACTCCCCGTTGGTCGCCAATCTCAATCCCCGCGTCATCGAATTGGATCGCATCGAGGTCCTGCGCGGCCCGCAAGGCACCCTTTATGGTGCACGGTCCATGGGAGGAACGATCCGGTACATCACGAAGCAGCCGGACCTCGACCGCTTCGAAGGACAAGCCCACCTCCAAGGTTCCTGGACTTCAGGCTCCGGCTCACCGAACGAGATGGTCGATGGCGTCATCAACATCCCCCTCGTGCCCGGAGTATTCGCAATCCGGGCGCTCGCCTACGTAGAACATGACGCGGGCTGGCTCGACCGCGCCCCATCTGCAAATGCTCCTGCGAAATTCCCGATCCGGCGCGATTTCAACGATGCCAGTTACGCTGGCGGGCAGATCGCCGCACTACTTTCACTGGATGACGGACGGCTGACGATTACCCCGCGCTTCCTCTATCAGAAAACGACACGGGGTGGACGCAGCGAAGCCGACTACGAGGCCGGCAACACCGTGAACAGGCGCCTGTTCGATATCAATGAAACCGGAGGCAGCGACTGGAAGCTGGGAACACTGACGATCGGATACGAGCTTCCCTTCGGCGACATCACCGCAGCGACATCCTACTTCGACCAGCACGACGAGGACCTTGAAGACGGCTCCGAGTTCCTCAATGCCAACTACAACAAGAACGCCGATCCGGTTCCAGGCTATCTCTACGCCTACGGTCGCAGCAAGATTTTCTCGCAGGAATTGCGTTTCACATCGAAATTCAGCGGACCGCTGAACATCACCACCGGGCTGTTCTACCAGAACAGCAAGACACTGACGGCGTTTCCTGCACAGGCCATGCTTCCGGTCACGCCGCTGCTGTTCGAACTGGACCGCCCTTCCACCGTTACCGAGGCTGCCGTGTTCGGCGAAGCCAACCTGAAGATCACACACCGCCTCGCCGTTACAGCGGGCGTCCGACACTTCGACAACAAGGTGGATTACTCATCGCTGTCGAAAGGCCTGCTCGGCGACAATCGCCTTTACACGGGCGTGCAGAAAGAATCCGGCTTCACGCCAAAGTTCGGCATTCAGTATGCGTTTGACGCGGATCATATGCTCTATGCCAACGCCGCGAAGGGCTACCGTGTTGGCGGCGTCAACTCCTTCGCTGCGGGACGTTGCGACGCGGGCTTTGCCGCAATTGGGACGACCGAAGACAAGGCTCGGGGCTATAAGTCGGATCACCTGTGGAGCTATGAGCTCGGCGCAAAAACAAGCTGGCTCAATCGCCGACTTACCGTCAACGCTGCAGCCTTCCAAATCGATTGGAAGGATCTGCAGCAGCGTCTCGGGCTCGGTGCCTGCGGCTTCTCCGCAACGATCAACGTCGGGGCTGCCCGCAACCGCGGCGCCGAGCTTGAGGCCAGTTGGCAGGCTGCCAAGGGCATCAACATCTCGCTTGGCGGCGGCTACATCAACGCCGTCGTGACCGACAATGGCGGGCTCAACGGCACCCGCGCGGCGCAAGTGGGTTCTCGGGTGCAGAACGTCCCGAAGTGGACGGTGAATGCCGGCCTCGATATCGATCATGACATCGCCGGCCGACCAAGCTTTCTGCACGTGGATTACGGCTATGTTGGCGACAGCTACAATGCGCGCAACACTCCCCGGACACGTCCGTCCTACAGCATCGTGAATGCCCGAATTGGCATCCACGTCGAAACCGTCGACCTTGCGCTCTTCGCGAAAAACCTGACGAACGAGGCCGCCGATCTGGCGGATGTTCCGCCCTTGATCGGTCAGTATGCGGGACGCCCGAGGATCGCAGTAAATACGCCCAGGACTATTGGAATCGACGCGCGTCTGGCGTTCTGAGCATCCGATACTCGATCTCGCCATCAGCCTCCGAAACGGCTGATGGCGAGTTTTTGTATGTCCGGGGCAAGCGTCGATCACTGCCCCCTCTGCAGCGACAGGTTCACCTTCAGAAGCCGGCGAATACCCCCATTCGAGTGGATATACGATTGGTTGATTCCGCTCGCCCATTGTGTGGGGTCATAAGCGTCCGGCAAGCCAAACAGCTGTTTGGTCGCACTGCACCCCCTTTTTGAATGTTCGATTTAGTCGAAGTATTCTGTCGATTTTATGCATCTTTTTGGAACAGAAAATTTGCTCCAGATCACTTCCACCGGGTTGATGCACCCAACAACAGGAGGATTTACCGATGACGACCACCGCTAGCCCGACCGCCACTGCCACCCCCGGCAAGTCGCTGATCTCGCCTGACAATCACGCGCTTGTGCTGATCGACTTCCAGTCGCAGATGGCGTTCGCCACCAAGTCGATCTCGGCCGAGCTGCTGCGTAACAACGCCGCCCTGATTTCGCGCGGCGCCAAGTCGTTCAACGTCCCCACCATCCTCACCACGGTTGCCGAGAAGAGCTTCTCCGGCCCGATGTTCGAAGAGATCACCGAAGCCTTCGAAGGCCAGGAAATGCTCGACCGTACCTCGATGAACACCTGGGAAGACGAAGCCGTGATCTGCGAGATCAACCGCATCGCCAAGCCGCGCATCGTCTTCGCCGGTCTCTGGACCTCGGTCTGCATCGTCGGCCCGGTCGCTTCGGCCATCGACCAGGGCTTCGAAGCCTACGTGATCACCGACGCCTGCGGCGACATCTCGACCGAAGCGCATGAGCGCGCCGTGGAGCGCATGATCCAGCTCGGCGCCGTGCCGATGACCTCGCTCCAGTACCTGCTCGAACTGCAGCGCGACTGGGCCCGCACCGAGACCTACGACAGCACCACCGGCATCGCCAGGAAGTGGGGTGGCGCCTACGGCATCGGCATCAACTACGCCAAGACCATGTTCGGCGCCTCCGAAGGCGGTCACTGATCCGAAGTTCGGGACCGGGGAGCCACACTCCCCCCAACCGGCCCTCACCGCAGGCTTCCCGGTCCCATCCTTCCCCCCATTCCAACCTTGTCCCGTCATCCTGAACTTGTTTCAGGATCCATCACGCAGTTGCGACCGGAACCTCGTTGCGCCACCGGCACTCTCGGTTTGCGGACGTGCAGCACAGCACAAGCGGCTTGATGGATCCTGAAACAAGTTCAGAATGACGAGGCTGAGAGTGGAAAGATTTCTCTCGTCTCACAGAGGCGGAAACGAACGTCCGAGGAAACCCGCAGCCATGAAAGCCTACCTTTTCTCGATAGCCGCCGGGTTGCTGGTGGGGGTGGTGTACAGTCTCCTCGGCGTTCGTTCGCCGGCGCCGCCGATGATTGCCCTGATCGGGCTGC
>NZ_DAISLT010000024.1:83611-94284 GCF_036820275.1 Novosphingobium sp. | reverse complement strand
GGCCAAACGGAAAAGCCGCCCTGTCCCGGGCGGCTTTTTCTTTGCCGTGTTACTTGAGCGTCAGCGGCAATCCCGCCGCCACGAACACCGCATGGGTAACCGTTGCCGCCACCTGCTGGTTGAGCCGCCCGGCTTCGTCGCGAAACCGCCGCCCGAGCGGCGTATCAGGCACGATCCCCAATCCCACTTCGTTGGCAACCAGCACCAGCGGCTTCGGACAGCTCGCGATTGCCCGGCACAAGCCGTCGAACTGCGGCTGCAAGGCCACGTCGGCGAGCATCAGGTTGGACAGCCAGAGCGTCAGGCAATCGACCAGCACGGCATCTGCTTCGCGTGACGCCCGCTCGATCCCTTCGGCCAGGGCCGTGGGCGCTTCCAGCGTGGACCAACGCGGCCCGCGATCCTCACGGTGGCGGGCGATCCGCGCCTCCATCTCATCGTCGAGCGCCTGTGCGGTGGCGATATAGACCAGCTTTTCGGCCCCCGGAACCGCTTCGACCAGCGCCTGCGCGTGGCGGCTCTTGCCGGAACGGGCGCCGCCCAGAACGAGGGTAGAGGTCATGCGCGAAACTCCGTGAGGGCCAGCAGGCCGTCGATATCGAGATGCCGTTCCATTTCGACGGCGAGTTCGTCGAGCGCGGCATCGACCCCGGCCTGGTGATCAAGCCCGTCGCTCTCCCCGCCGAGCCGCGCCATGAGTTCGGCGCGCAAGCCCGTCGAAGCCAGGAGGCCATGGCAATACGTCCCCATGACCCGGCCCGACGCATCGACGGCACCGTCGGGGTGCTCGCCGCCGAGCAGCGCGAAAGGCTTCGCCTGCCCCCGCTCGGTGACACCCATGTGCATCTCGTAGCCGGTCAGATCCGCGCCCAGCGCCCGGCCCGAAACCTCCCGCAAGGCCTTGCGGTCGCCCAGCACCGTCGTCACGTCGAGCAGGCCCAGCCCGGCGATTTCGCCCGGAACACCCTCGATGCCGAGCGGATCGGCGATCGCATGCCCGAGCATCTGGTAGCCACCGCAGATCCCAAGGATCATGCCGCCACGCCGATGGTGCGCAAGCACGTCGATGTCCCAGCCTTCGGCGCGCAGGAAGGCCATGTCGGCCATCGTGGCCTTTGAGCCGGGCAGGACGATGAGCGCCGCCTCGGCCGGGATCGGCGTACCCGGCGGGATCATCGCGACTTCCACGCCCGACTCCTGCCGCAGCGGGTCGAGATCGTCGAAATTGGCGATACGCGGCAGGATCGGGAAAGCGACCAGCAACTTGCCGGTGCCTCCGCCCAGTCCGCGTTCGAGCACGACTGCATCCTCGCTCGGCAGGCGTCCGACCGCGCGGGCCCATGGCATGACGCCATAGCCGCGCCAGCCGGAAAGCCGCTCGATCGCCGCATAGCCGTCGGCGAAAAGCGCCGGATCACCGCGGAACTTGTTGATGAGGAAGCCCCGGATCATGGCTGCGTCCTCGGGATCGATCACCGCCCGCGTGCCCGCCACGGCCGCGATCACCCCGCCCCGGTCGATGTCGCCGACCAGCACCACCGGTACATGGGCCTCGCGCGCGAAGCCCATGTTGGCGATGTCCCCGGCGCGCAAGTTGATCTCCGCCGGAGAGCCTGCGCCTTCCACCACCACGAGGTCGCAGCGCGCCTCCAGACGGCGATAGCTCGCCATGACTTCGGGCAGCAGGGTGCGGCGCGCCTCGCGGAAATTGGCGCTGCCGAGCGTACCGCGTACTTCGCCGTGCACCACGAGCTGCGAGGTTCGGTCGGCCTGCGGCTTCAGCAGCACCGGGTTCATATCGACGTGGAGAGGCACCCGCGCTGCCAGAGCCTGAAGCGCCTGTGCCCGGCCGATCTCGCCGCCCTCCGGAGTAACGGCGGCATTGTTCGACATGTTCTGCGGCTTGAACGGCAGGACTTTCAGCCCGCGATTGGACAGCGCGCGGCACAGCCCCGCCACCAGCACGGACTTGCCGACGTCCGAGCCGGTCCCCTGCAACATCAAACCAGCCATGCGACTCCCGCTTCCACTCCCAGGGCAACAATGGCGAGAAGGGCGCAGGCCCGGCGATAGACCGCCAGCGCCCGCCGCAAGTCCGCCGCACCCGCCGTGCGGCCCTCCTCCCCGATCCACGGCTTGGGGGCAAGGGTCCCGTCGTAGACGATCGGCCCGGCGAGCCGCACGCCCAGCGCTCCCGCCATGGCCGCCTCGGGCCAACCAGCATTGGGCGAAGCGTGCCGCGCATGGTCGCGCAGCATGACCCGCCAACCTGCTCCTCCTGCAAGGCAAAGCAGAACGCCCGCCAGCCGCGCGGGAAGGAGGTTCGCCAGATCGTCGATCCGCGCCGCCGCCCAGCCATAGGCGCGCAGCGGTTCCTCCGGGTGACCGATCAGGCTGTCCGCCGTGTTGATCGCCTTGTAGGCCCAGGCCCCCGGAACGCCGCCGAGCAGCACCCAGAACAGCGGCGCCGCCACGCCGTCGCAGAAGCTCTCCGCGAGGCTTTCGATGGCGGCACGAACCACGCCCGCCGCGTCCAGCCCCGCCGTATCGCGGCCGACGATCATGCCGACGGCATGGCGCGCCTCAACCAGATCGCCGCGCTCCAGTGCGACAAGCACCGGGCGGACATGGTCGTCGAGACTGCGCGCCGCGAGGGCAGGCCATGCCAACAGCGCGAGCGGCAACCATGCCCATGCCCCGGTCCATCCCCTCACCAGCCAGACCACCAGTCCCATGCCGAGCAGTACCGCCGCGATCAGCCCCAGCATCGCACCGAGACCGGCGATCCGCCGCGCCATGTCGGACCAGTCCGCGCGGTTGAGTTTGCGCTCGCAGCCGGAAATGACTCTCGCGAACAGCCCGACCGGATGGCCGATCACGCCGTAGAGGCGCCCCGGCCAGCCGAGCGCGCCTTCCAGCGCCATGGCGGCAAACGCGACCGGCGCGATCATCGCGCCATCCCGGAAAGGGCCTCGTCGAGACGGGCAAGCCCGGCAGCATCGGCGGGAACCCCGAAACGGACCCAGCCCGGATGCTCGGCAAAGGGCCGCACGAGGATGCGGGCGGACGCCAATCGTTCGAACAGCACTTGTCCCTCGCAGCCGGTGACGAGCCGGAACAGCGGGCAATCGCCCTCCGGCTCAAGTCCGTGCCGGCGCAGTACTGCGTCGAGCGCTTCGGCGCGGAGCGGCAGTTCCTCGCGCGTCCGTGCGATCCATGCGTGGTCGGCATAGGCCGCCGTCCCCAGCGAGAGCGCCGCCGCGTGGACCGGCCAGCTGCCCAGCATCTGCCGCAACAGCATCATGAGCGCCGGAGGCCCCAGCACGAAGCCCAGCCGCAGTCCGGCGAGACCGAAGAACTTCCCGAACGAGCGCAGCACGATCATCCGGAACCCCGGCGCGCAGGCGCGGGCGACGCTGGTTTCGGGGTGACAGTCGGCGAAGGCCTCATCGACGATCAGAAAGCCGCCGCTTTCGTCGATCCGCTCCGCCCATGCGATCACCGCCTCGGGATCGCGCAGCACGCCGTCCGGGTTGTTGGGATTGGCCAGGACGAACACCTCCTTCGCCCGAGGTGGCTCACCGAACTGCGCCGGACGGGAAGGGAAGAACGCCTCGCGATGGGTGCGATAGGCCGGGACCAGCGCGCGCCCCGGCAGATCGAGCGCCTTGGCAAGCAGGCGCAGCGCGGTCTCGCTGCCCGGCACCGCGCAGCAGAGGTTCGGCGCCACCCCGAAATGCCGCGCAGCCTCGGCTTCCAGGCGGGCAAGGGCATCGGGGTCGGGCAAGGCGGTCCAGTCGACAGGCTGGGTCACGGGCCAGGGCCGGGGGTTGAGGCCGGTCGAAAGGTCCAGCCAGTCCGCAGGCGCACCGCCGTAGGCCCGCGCCGCCTCGCTCACGCGGCCGCCGTGGAAGACGAAAGCCCCGCTCATCGGATCACCACCAGCGCCAGCAGCAGCAGGCTCTCCACGACTTCGATCCCGGCGCCGTGGCCGTCGCCCGAGATACCGCCGATCCGGTGTCGCAACCACCAGCCCCATGCCGGGACGGCAAGGAACAGCGCCAGCAGCGGCGGCGCGATGAACAGGACGACGATAGCCGCCGAGACACTCCAGAAAGCGACATGCCACCACGTTACTGCACTGCGGAACCGGCTACCCAGCCCCTCGTGCAGCGGCGGCAGCGCCTTTGTCCAGGCCAACGGCGCGATCCGCGCGAGCGGGGCGACGAGCAGCAAGGCCCAGACCGCTCCCGGTGCAAGAGCATGGAGCAGCACCAGCTTCGCCGCGAGTTGCAGGGCGATCGCCACGACCGCGAAACTGCCGACGTGCGGATCGGCCATCACCGCCGAAAGCCGAGCACGGTCCTTGTGCGCCGCACCGGCGCCGTCGGCCACGTCGCCCAGTCCGTCGAGATGGAGCGCACCGGTCATCCCGACCCAGGCCACAAGCCCCAGCAGCGCGGCGAGCCAATCGTCGCCTATCCGGGCGCCCAGCCACCAGGCGCCCGCCACCGCGGCGCCCACGGCCAGTCCCGCCACCGGGAACCAGCGCATCGACGCGGCAAAATCCTCCGCATCGGCCCGCACCGCCGGAAGCGGCAGTCGCGTCAGGAACTGAAGCGCGAGGACGAGCCGCCTCATGATGCCTGGCCGCTGTCGAGCGAGAGGATCTGCGCGGCGGGCAGGCCCTCGCCCGGCCAGAGGCGCAGGCTGACCAGCGCGCCGTAAGGCAGTTCGAAGGCCCAGACCTGCCGGTGATCGAAGCCGAACAACACCGCAAGCGCCGCGCGCATGGCACCGCCGTGGGTGAGGATCAGGCTGGCACGGTCGATCTGCATGAGCGCCTCGCCGATGCGGGCGCGGAGTTGCGACCAGCGCTCGCCGCCGGGCGGGGCATGGATCTCGGGATCGTCCCAGAACCGCGCCTGCACAGCCGGATCGAGCTGCTGGGGGGCAAGCCCGTCCCAGGCCCCGAAGTCGATTTCGCGCCAGCGCGGGTCGAGGTCATGCCGCTGACGACGCATCGCCGCGATCTGCGCGGCGGGAATGCTCGATCTTTGCAGATCGGAGGAAACCACCCGCTCGAACGTCAGGCCTGTCGCCCGCGTCACGCAGTGTGCCACCCCGGCAGGCGTCGGCGGATCGTCGCGGTGGCCGAGCAGCAGCCCCGGCTCGCGCGGCGCGCCGTGGCGCATGAGGTGGACGAGCACGCCGTTCACGCTTCCACAGGCCCTGCCCCTGCGACCGCAGCCTCCGCGAAAGTGGCCATGTCGTCATGCGCAGCCAGCGCCGAGCGCACGATTTGCGCTGCCACCGCCGCGCCCGAGCCTTCGCCCAGCCTCATGCCAAGGTGCAGCAGCGGGTCCAGTCCGAAGCGTTCGAGCAGCCGGACATGTCCCGCCTCGGCCGAGCAGTGCGCCGCCAGGCAGTGTCCCAGAAAGGCGCCATTGTCCGCCAGCAGCGGCGCCATGGCCGCGCAGGCGATGAACCCGTCGAGCAGGACCGGCACCCGCAAGTGTCGCGCCGCCAGCACCGCGCCCGCCATGGCCGCAATCTCGCGCCCGCCGAGACGGCGCAAGGTCTCGAAAGCGTCGGTGCAATCGGCCCCGTGCAGCGCGAGGGCAGCCGCAACCGCCTCGGCCTTGCGGACGAGCCCGGCATCGTCGAGCCCGGTGCCGCGCCCGACCCACTCGGCCGCCTCACCGCCGAAGACTTGCGCCGCGAGCGCGGCGGCGGGCGTCGTATTGCCGATGCCCATCTCGCCCACGAAGCACAGGTCGCTGTCCGCCGCGACCGCAGCCGCGCCGGCATTGAGCGCGGCAAGGCATTCCGCCTCGCTCATGGCCGGCTCGCGGGTGATATCGCCGGTCGGACGGTGGAGATCGAGCGGCACCACCGCCAGCTCCGCGCCGCAGGCCCCGGTCAGCGCATTGATCGCCGCGCCGCCCGCCTCGAAATTGGCGACCATCTGCACGGTGACTTCAGGCGGATAGGCACTGACCCCGCGAGCGGCGACGCCGTGGTTGCCCGCGAAGATCACGGCGCGGATGCGCTCCGCCCGCGGACGTTCGCGCCGTTGCCAACCGGCCATGAACACCGCGATGTCTTCCAGCCGACCGAGCGAGCCGAGCGGCTTGGTGAGCACCGCCTGTCGTGCGCGCGCCGCTTCCAGCGCCGCACCGTCAGGTTCGGGCAAGGCGGCCAGCGCGGCGGCGAAGGCGGCGCGGTTCTCGAAGCGGATCATGTGCCGATGAACCCTTCCGGCGGCGTGCGGGTAATGAAATGGCCTTTCACGCCCTGCGGCCACTCGCGGTACGGCACTTGCCCGTGCTCGCTGGCGGCATGGCGCACGGCATACTCAAGGATCGCGCGGGCGGCGTCTGCGTCCGGCGCGAAATCGCCGAGGACATAGCCAAGCTTGCCCGGCGCGCGGATCGCCACGGTGCAGTGGCGCTGGCAGGCAAAGAGGCAGGGCATTTCCTGAACCGCAACGCCCTGAAGCGCGGGTTCGGCAGCCTGTACGTCCCGCATGGCCTCGGCCAGCAGGGTGCCGCCGCGCTGACCCGCTTCGTTCTCGCGCGCTTCGGCGGAGTGACGGCAGGTGTTGCACACCACCACGGAAGGACCGGGTTCGACGGGGTGCAGCATCAGAACCGGCTCCCCGACGCGAAAGCGAGAATGGCGGTAACGAATAGTCGGCAGTTCACGGCATGTCCTTCCAGCGAGCATCGAACCCGGCCGGGTCGGCGCGCACACGAAAGGCGGCAGTCGTGCGGGCAGGCGACGACAGACCCTTTCGCGCCGCACCGGCACGGCAGTGGCTGTCGCTCTGCGAGGAATGGCCCCGTTCGCCCGGCTCACCCTGTCCGGTCGAAGAACGACTGCGGCAGGCAGGTCTCCTGGCTCACGGGTCGGTGCCGGTTCGGCCGCCTTCTCAGGAGCTTGCACCCCCAATGGCGAAATGGCCGCACGGCTCGCCGCTTACAGTTGCAGGGGCAGCCCGGGTCTTGAACCCGCGTTCCCTTTTGATCCCCTCGCGGGGAACCTGTCGCAGGGGCGGCCCTATCGGGTGGCGGCCCCGCGTGCAAGAGCCCGCCGCTTGCGCGCCTTCGCGAAGTGCCATAGGTCCCGGCGCCGATGACCGCCTGCCCCGCCCTGCTCGTCGCCGCCCCTTCCTCGGGACAGGGCAAGACCCTCGTCACCGCCGCCCTCGCCCAGCGCCATGTCCGCGCCGGACGCCGGGTGCGGGTGTTCAAGTGCGGGCCGGACTTCCTCGACCCGATGGTCCACGAAGTGGCCAGCGGCGCGCCGGTCCACCAGCTCGACCTGTTCATGTGCGGCGAGGACCAGTGCCGCGCGCTGCTGCACGAAGCGGCGCAGGAGGCCGACCTGATCCTCGTCGAAGGCGTGATGGGCCTGTTCGACGGCACGCCCTCCTCGGCCGATCTCGCCCGGCATTTCGGCCTGCCGGTCATGGCGGTGATGGACGGGTCCTCGATGGCGCAGACCTTCGGCGCGCTCGTCCACGGCCTCGCCACATATCGGGAGGACGTGACCTTGGCCGCCGTGCTCGCCAACCGGGTCGGCAGCGAGCGCCATGCCGAACTTCTGCAATGCGGGATACCGGAAGGCGTGCAGTGGCTCGGCGCGATGCGGCGCAACGAGGACATGGGCCTGCCCGAGCGCCACCTCGGCCTCGTGCAGGCGGGCGAGATCGCGGATATCGAAGCCCGTATCGACCGGGCTGCCGACCTGCTTCCGCAAAGCGCGCTGTGGCTGCCCGACCCCGTAACCTTCCCGGCGCCACGCGCCGCTCCGCCGGTTCCCGCCGCCTTGGCAGGCAGGCGGATCGCCATCGCTCGCGACGAGGCTTTCGGCTTCATCTACCGCGCCAACCTCGACTTCCTGGAACGCGCGGGCGCGCGGCTCTCGTTCTTCTCGCCCCTGCGCGATGTCACCTTGCCGGACTGCGACGCGCTCTGGCTGCCGGGCGGCTACCCCGAGCTTCACCTGACCACCCTATCTGCCAACCACCCGATGATCGAGGCTGTCCGGAGCCATTTCCTGGCCGGGCGTCCAATCCTCGCGGAATGCGGCGGCATGCTCTACGCCTGCGAAGGGCTGACGGATGCGGCGGGCACCGGCGCACCGATGTTGGGCCTGCTCCCGGCGCGCGCGGCCATGCAGAAGCGTCTGGTCGCACTCGGCATGCAGGAGGCGGACATGGCGGGGCACACGGTGCGCGGCCACACCTTCCACTATTCCCGGCTGGAGACCGCCCTCGAACCGATCGCGCTCGCCCGGACGCCGGACGGGCGCACGGGCGAGCGGATATTCCGGCAAGGCTCGCTCACGGCGAGCTACATGCACCTCTACTTCCCGTCCGCGCCGGAACTGATCGCGGCGTTGCTGGGGTGAGATCGCAGCCGGTCAGGCGATCGCCGGCAGCTTCTCGAGGTACTTGTCGAGCGTGATCGGATAGTCGCGAACCCGCACTCCGGTCGCGTTGTAAACGGCGTTCGCCACCGCCGCACCCACGCCGCAGAGGCCGAGTTCGCCCACGCCCTTGGCCTTCATCGGCGAGACCTTGTCGTCCGCCTCGTCGAGGAACACCACCTCCTGATGCGGAATGTCGGCGTGGACCGGCACTTCGTACCCGGCAAGGTCGTGATTGACGAAGAAGCCGAAGCGCTTGTCGACCGCCAGTTCCTCCATCAACGCGCCGCCGACGCCCATCGTCATCGCGCCGATCACCTGGCTGCGCGCGGTCTTGGGGTTGAGGATGCGCCCGGCGGCGCAAACCGCCAGCATGCGCCGCACCCGCGTCTCGCCGGTGTAGGAATCCACCGCCGCCTCGACGAAATGCGCACCGAAAGTCGATTGCTGGAACGTCTTGCCGAGATCGCCCCACTGCATCGTCTCTTCGGCGACAAGCTCGCCGGACTTCGCCGCTTCGGCCAGCGCCACCGAACGGTTGCCCGCGCGGACCTCGCCGTCGACGAACTGCACACCGGCCGGGTCCATGCCGAGCCGCTGCGCCGCCATGTCGCGCAGCTTCGCGCAGGCCGCATAGACGCCGGAAGTCGAGCTGTTGGCGCCCCACTGGCCGCCCGAACCCGCCGATGCCGGGAACGATGAATCCCCCAGCTTCACGTGCACTTTCTCGACCGGCAGCCCCATCATCTCCGCCGCGGTCTGGGCGATGATCGTGTAGGAGCCGGTGCCGATATCGGTCATGTCGGTCTCGACCGTGACCGTGCCGTCGCCCGCCAGCCGCACCCGCGCCGCCGAAGTCATGTTGATATTGTTGCGGAACGCCGCCGCGACGCCCATGCCGATCAGCCAGCGCCCTTCCCGGACTTGCGCGGGCCTGGCACTGCGCCGGTTCCAGCCGAACCGCGCCGCGCCGTCTTCGAGACAGCGCACGAAATTCCGCTGCGAGAACGGACGCTCGGGCTTCTCGGGATCGACCTGGGTGTCGTTGAGCACGCGGAACTTCACCGGGTCCATGGCCAGTTTCTCGGCCATTTCGTCGATGGCGATCTCCAGCGCCATCAGTCCCGGCGCCTCGCCCGGCGCGCGCATCGCGTTGGCTTCGGGCAAGTCGAGTTCGGCCAGCCGCATCGCCGTCAGGCGATTGGCCCCGGCATAGAGCAGCTTGGTCTGCTGCGTCGCCGCTTCCGGGCCGCCGCCGGGCAAGTCGCCCGACCAGCTTTCGTGGCCGATCGCGGTGAGCCTGCCGTCCTTCGTCGCGCCCAGGCGGATGCGCTGGATCGTCGCCGGACGGTGAGTGGCGTTGTTGAGCATCAGCGGGCGCGGCATGGCGATCTTGACCGGCCTGCCGCAGGCCTTGGCCCCGAGCGCCGCCATGACGGCATCGGCACGCAGGAACAGCTTTCCCCCGAAACCGCCGCCGACATAAGGCGAGCGGACATGGACCTTTTCCGGCGGCATCTGGAACGTCGTGGCCAATTCGCGCTTGTTCCAGGCGATCATCTGGTTCGAGGTCCAGACCGACAGCGCATCTCCTTCCCACCAGGCGATCGTGGCGAAAGGCTCCATCATCGCGTGATTCTGGTCAGGCGTGGTGTAGGTCTGGTCCACCTGCACCGGCGCCGAGGCGAATGCTCCCGCGAAGTCGCCCGTATGCGTGTCGGCATCATTGCCGGTGAGCGACTGCGCGCCGGGCTTTTCCTTGACCAGATCGAAGCGCCCCTGCCCGCGGTCGTAAGTGATCCGCACCGCATTGGCGGCGCTGCGCGCCTGCTCGAAGCTCTCTGCGACCACCACGGCCAGGGCCTGGTGGTAGTGATCGACGTTCGGCCCGCCGAGCAGCTTGGCGGTGTTCATGTTGCCCTTGCCGAGCGGCTGCGCGTTCTCGGTGGAGACAATTGCCAGCACGCCCGGCATCCGGCGCGCTTCCTCGGCATGGAAAGAGGCGATGCGACCCTTGGCGATCCCGGCCCCGATCACGTAGCCGAATGCGGGCTTGGCCGGAACCTCTCCGTGCTCATAGGCATAGGGCGCCTGCCCGGTGGTCTTGAGCTTGCCGTCCACGCGGTCGACCGCCTGGCCAATGACCTTCATCGCGTCGATGGGATTGGGGCCCGCAGGCGTATCGAACTTCATGCCCGGTTCTCCGCGATAAGCGCCGCCAGCGTGCGTTCGGCCAG
>NZ_DAISLT010000024.1:0-83511 GCF_036820275.1 Novosphingobium sp. | reverse complement strand
CCTCGGCAAAAGCCGTTTTCACCGCCGCCCCGGCGCCGTCTCGAAGCTGCGCATCGCGGTCGACCGCCTGGCCGATGACCTTCATCGCGTCGATGGGATTGGGGCCCGCAGGCGTGTCGAACTTCATGCCCGGTTCTCCGCGATAAGCGCCGCCAGCGTGCGTTCGGCCAGCGTGACCTTGAAGGCGTTCTCGTGCGTGGGTCGCGCCTCGGCAAAAGCCGTTTTCACCGCCGCCCCGGCGCCGTCTCGAAGCTGCGCATCCGCCGCCTCGACCCGCCAGGGCCGTGGAGCAACCCCGCCGAAAGCGACCCGGCCGCTGCCGTCCTCGTTGAGCACCGCCGCCACCGAGACAAGCGCGAAGGCATAGGACGCCCGGTCGCGGACCTTGTGATAGAAATGCCGTCCGCCCAGAGGCTTGGGCAAGGTCACGGCGGTAATCAGCTCGCCGGGCTGGAGCACGTTCTCCACATGCGGGGTATCGCCCGGCAGGCGGTGGAATTCTCCGATCGGCACGCTGCGGGTCTTGCCCCCGGCATCGACGGTCTCGACCGCCGCATCCAGCACGCGCAGGGCGATCGCCATGTCGCTGGGATGGGTGGCGATGCAGGCATCGCTGGTGCCGATCACCCCGAGCGGGCGGCTGAACCCGCCGATTGCCGCGCACCCGGAGCCGGGCTTGCGCTTGTTGCAGGCCTGGTTGGTGTCGTAGAAGTAAGGGCAACGGGTGCGCTGAAGCAGGTTGCCGCCGGTCGTCGCCTTGTTGCGCAACTGGCCCGAGGCCCCCGCGACGATGGCGCGGGTCAGCACGCCGTAGTCCTTACGCACCCGCGGATCCGCTGCCAGCGTGGTGTTGCTGACGAGCGTGCCGATGCGCAGACCGCCTTGCTGCGTCTCCTCGATCCGGTCGAGGCCGAGGTCCTGCACGTCGACGAGATGTGTCGGTGTCTCGATCTCCAGCTTCATCAGGTCGAGCAGATTGGTGCCCCCGGCGATGAACTTGGCGCCCTTATGCGCGGCGACGGCAGCCGCAGCCGCAGCCGGGGCCTTCGCGCGCTCGTAAGTGAAGGCCCTCATGCCCGAACCTCCGCATCGTGGGTTTCCGCCATCCGGACACCGGCGACTTCCGCCATGGCCTCCGCAATGTTCGAATAGGCGCCGCAGCGGCAGATATTGCCGCTCATGCGCTCGCGCATTTCTAGCACCGTCATTTCCGGCGCGCCGCCGATGTCGTCCTGGACGTGGCTGGGAATGCCCGCCCTGATCTCTTCCAGCACCGCCACCGCCGAACAGATCTGCCCCGGCGTGCAATAGCCGCACTGGAAACCGTCATGCTTCACGAAAGCCGCCTGCATCGGATGCAGTTCGTCCGGCGTGCCAAGCCCCTCGATCGTCGTCACCGCATCGCCCTCGTGCATCACCGCAAGGCTGAGACAGGAATTGATTCGCGTGCCGTTCACCAGCACCGTGCAGGCGCCGCACTGGCCGTGGTCGCAGCCCTTCTTGGTGCCCATCAGGCCGATATGGTCGCGCAGCGCATCGAGCAGCGTCGTGCGCGTATCGAGCATGAGCGCCTGCGCCTTGCCGTTGACCTTGAAGGAAACCGCCATCGTCGGGGGCTGCTGTGCCATGGGTGCCGCTCCTTCCGCGACGGACGGGATGGCGGAAATGCCGACGCTGGCCACGCCGCCCGCCAGAACCGCACGTCTGGATACCTCGAAATGCCCCGCTTCCAGCGAGGCCTCGCTCGACGTTTCGTTCATTGCCCGTCCTTTTCGCACCATTGGGACGGTTGGCCGTCCGTCAGGCACGATAACCTATAGGTGAGCGAAACGTCACTGCGCTAAGTCGCATACCGTCATGAACGCAGCTCATGATGGATTGCTCCAGGCCTTCAGCCGGTTTGGCGCAGCAGATTGCGGCCATCATGCTTGGCCTGATAGAGCGCACGATCCGCGCGGACCATCAATTCCTCGCAATCGACGTCACCGAGGCACGAGGCCAGGCCGATGCTGACCGTCACTTGCGGCAGGTCGAGCGGCTCCCAGTCGATGGCTTCCACCGCGCGGCGCACGCGCTCGGCAACGGCGAAAGCCATTTCCGCTTCGGTCGCGGGCAGGACGATCAGGAACTCCTCCCCGCCGATGCGGCCGACAAGATCCGCCCCCCGGACCGCCAGTGCGCAGACTTGCGCCACCCGGCGGATCACCTGATCGCCCACGGCATGGCCGAACCGGTCGTTGATGAGCTTGAAGCGGTCGATATCCAGCGCCGCGATCGAGAGCGGTCCGCCCAGTGTCGCCGCCCTGCCGATCTCGGTATCGAGACAGGCCATGACCTTGCGGCGATTGGCGATCTCGGTCAGCGCATCGGTTTCGGCGAGATGGATCGCCTCGTCCGCCCGCGCTTCCGCCCGCGCCCGCGCGCTGGCCAGTTCCATCGCCGCGAGCACGCGGCTGGTCACGTCCTGGAAGATGCCGAAGATCGCCCCCGGCTTGCCGTCCTCGCGCAGTTCCACTTCGCTGCAACTGTAGACGTAGCGGATTTCCCCGTCCGCGCGGACGATGCGCGCCTCGAATTCGATCGGGCTCAGGGTTTCCAGGCTCTCCGCCAGCGTGCCTTCCACCAGCAAGCGATCCTCGGGGTGATAGAAGTTCACCGCCATGTCCAGTGAAGGCAGCGGCCCGGGTTCGAGGCCGTGGATGCGGAATACCTCGCCCGACCAGAACAGCCGCTGCTCCGCAAGTTCCAGTCGCCAGTGGCCGACCTTGGCGATGCCCTCGGACATTTCCAGCCAGCGCTTGCCGCGCTCCACTTCTGCGAAGCTGCGATCGCGCATGGCGATCAGCGCGGCCAGGGGAAGCGCCGAGACCAGCAGGGTGAAGAGATAGAACTGGAAGAACAGCACTTCCACGCCCGTGCCCGCATCCGTCAGACTGATCGATCCCCGCCCCTGCCAGATCGCCACCGAACCGATCGCGGCGATCGTCAGGATACTGCACGTCGCCCCGGTCGCGCCGAGGAAATAGGTCGCGAAGAGCACGCAGAGCAACGGCAGGAACAGCAGCGGGTAGGTCGATTGGACGAAGACGGCGGCGGTGGTCCCCGCCACCAGCGCCAGGACCAGCGCCGTGAGGCCGAAATGCCCGAGACCTCTGGCCGGACCACTCGTGCCGGGATGCACGAAGTTCATGATCAGCGGCACGACGATCAGGATGCCCAGCGCCACGGTGGTCAGCCAGGACAGGAACATATGGCCGAAATTGTCTTCGGCAATGAGGCTGGCGACGGTCGCGCTCGCCACCGAAGCGAAGATCGCGGCGAGGCAGAAGCGCAGGATCGCGGAGATGTGGAAGAACGAATCGTTGCGCCGCTGGATATCGCGCATGACCCCAAAGGCGATCAACGCTTCCAGCACATTGGCGCCGGTCAGCCCAAGCGAAAGACCCGGTCGTCCGTTGAATACGAGATTGGCCAGGAAGCTGGCAAAGGTCAGTGCCGCCACGACCCATCGCCGCTGGCCCGGCTGGGCGAGCAGGAGCGCCGCCACCGCCACGCCGCTGGCGGGCCAGACGGTAGCGATCCCGTCAGCTCCGCGCGTTACCTGAAGCGCGATGATCGCCAGGAAGAAATAGAGACCGCCCGCCAGTGCCGCCGCTAGAATCGTCCGACCAAGATTGCTGCTACCCACCTGTCCGAGATAGCGGCCTGCTCGACCGATTTCGACATAATATCCATCATGATGCAAAATTTCGGTGCACCGATGCGGGACGGCCGGGCAACTTCTGCCCGGGAAAAGGCTTGGCGGAGCGGGAGGGATTCGAACCCTCGATACGCTTTTGACGTATACTCACTTTCCAGGCGAGCGCCTTCGACCACTCGGCCACCGCTCCGCATGCACTGGTAAGGCGGGCGCCCTAGCCTGCGTTGAAGGGTTTCGCAAGCCGTCTCGACGTGTCATCACGCACTCGATGCGAAATTTCTTTTCCGCCCTCGTGGTTTCCGCCCTTTTGACCGCTCCGGTGCTGGCCGAGGATACCCCTGCGCCGCGCACGCCCAACGATATCGTCATCGCCGCGCCCGCCGGAGACTGGAAGCGGATCGCCCCTTCCGATCTCCTGGTGATGGACCTCGCTCCCGATGCCGCGGGCAAGGCGCGGCGGGTGGTGATCCAGCTGATCCCGGCGCCGTTCTCGCAGGGCTGGACGGGGAATATCCGCAAGCTGGTCGCGGCGCGCTGGTATGACGGAATCGCCGTGGTGCGGGTTCAGGACAATTACGTCGTGCAATGGGGCGATCCCGAGGGAGAAAATCCCAAGAAAGCAAAGCCGCTGCCCAAGGGGCTGACGGTCGTGCCGGAAAGCGAATATGCGGTCGGGCAAAGCGTTGCCGTCGACCTGACCATTCCGAACGATTCCTATCGCGCCGGCACTGGTCTCCACGCAGGTTGGCCGATTGCCTTCGCGGACGAGAAGACCTGGCCCACCCACTGCTACGGCTATGTCGGCGTCGGCCGGAACAATTCGCCTGACACCGGCACCGGTGCCGAACTCTATGCGGTGATCGGCCATGCCCCGCGCCAGCTCGATCGCAACGTGGCGATCGTCGGACGGGTCATTTCGGGGATCGAGAACCTCTCCGCCCTGCCGCGCGGTACCGGGGACATCGGCTTCTACAAGAAGCCGAAGGAGCGCACGGCGATCCGCTCCGTCCGCATGGGCAACGAAGTGACCGGCCTGCCTACTTACGAATATCTCTCCACCGAAAGTCGCAGCTTCGCCGCCTACGTGGACAAGCGTGCCAACCGGCAGGACGATTTCTACATTCACCCCGCCGGCGGCGTCGATGTCTGCAACGTGCCGGTGCCGATCCGCGAGGTCTCGCGGTGACGCTGCTGGAGCAGGTCGAGCACACCGGCCGCCTCTGGCGCTGGACGGGTGGTTCGGGCAGCGGCACCTGGCACTTCCTCACCATCGACGGCGCGGCGGGCGAGGCGCTCTCCGGAACGGCCGTGATGCGCAAGCTGGAAGGCACGGCGCGCGGGTTCGGCTCGCTCAAGGTCAAGGCGCGGATCGGCGCCACCTGTTTTGCGACCTCGGTGTTTCCGAGCAAGTCGGATAGCGGCGAAACGCAGCAGGTCTGGCTGCTGCCGGTAAAGGCCTCCGTCCGCCGCGCCGAAGGGTTGGCGGAAGGCAACGAGGTCGAGGTCAGTCTGGAATACTGACCTCGTTCCCGGCTGGCATCGTTCCGGCTGTCAGATGCGCGCGGCCTCTGCCACCGCCTCGCTGGCGCGCAGGGCGCTGACGATGCGGGTGAGGTGCGCAAGATCGCTCACCTCCAGATCGACCTCGTAAGTGCCGAAGGGCTCGTCGCGGTGGACCATCTGGAGGTTGGTAACGTTCGCCCGGTTGGAGGCGAGAATCTGCGTCACTTCCGCCAGAGTGCCCGGCCGGTTGTAGAGCACCAGGCTGAGGCGGCCGACCGCGCCCGTCGTGCGCTCGCCCCAGGACAAGTCGAGCCAGTCGACATCGGCGCCGTTGGCCAGGGTAAGGCAGTCGATCGCATGGACTTCCACCTTGTGGTCGGGGCGCCGGATCCCGACGATGCGGTCGCCGGGGACCGGGTGGCAACATTCGCCGAGTTCGAAGCCGACGCCCGGCGTCAGGCCGCGAATCGAGATCGCCCGCTCGGCATGGGCCCAGTCGCTGTCGTCGGGAAGTTCGGCGGTGCTGCCCGGAACCAGCGCTTCCATGACCTGACGATCGGTGAGACGTGCCGAGCCGATGGCGAACATCAGGTCTTCCTCGTCGCGCATGTCGAGGCGCTGGATAGCACCGTCGATCGCCTTCTTGCCGATCCGGCCCGGCAGGCGGCCGACGATCTCGTCGAGCAGCTTGGCGCCGATCTCGGCCACTTCCTGCCGTTCCTTGGCCCGCACCGCGCGGCGAATCGAGGCGCGCGCCTTGCCGGTGACGACGAAGCCCAGCCAGGACAGCTGCGGCTCGGAGGTCGGGCTCTTGATGATCTCCACCACGTCGCCGTTGGCGAGCTGCGTGCGCAGCGGCATGTGGCGGCCGTTGATCTTCACCCCGACCGTCGCGTTGCCGAGATTGGTGTGGACCGCATAGGCGAAGTCCACCGCGGTCGAGCCCTTCGGCAGCTGGAACAGCGCGCCTTTCGGCGTGAAGGCGAAGATGCGGTCCTGGTAGATCGCCATCTTGGTGTTTTCGAGCAGTTCCTCGGCATCGTGGCTGGCGTCCACGATCTCGATCAGGTCGCGCAGCCAGCCCACCTGACCATCGGGCCGGGTGCCGCCGCCCTGCTTGTAGGCCCAGTGCGCGGCGAGGCCGAACTCGTTGAGGCGGTGCATGTCGCGCGTGCGAATCTGCACTTCCATGCGCATCGACCGCTCGAAGATCAGCGCGGTGTGCAGCGACTGGTAGCCGTTGGACTTGGGCGTCGAGATGTAGTCCTTGAAGCGCCCCGGAATCATCTGCCAGGTCTGGTGCAGCACGCCGAGCGCCTGGTAGCATTCCTCCACGTTGTCGGTGAGGACGCGGAAGGCCATGATGTCGGTGATCTGCTCGAAGGTCACATGGCGCTCGGCCATCTTGCGCCAGATCGAATAAGGGTGCTTCTCGCGGCCCGAGACCTCGACATTGAGGCCGGCCTCGGCCAGCGCCTGCTTGATCGAGAGCGCGATCGCGTCGACTTGCCCGCCTTCCTCGCTGCGGATCTGCGCGAGGCGGCCGGTGATCGTGGCGTAGCCTTCCGGCTCCAGTTGCTCGAAGGCGAGCATCTGCATCTCGCGCATGTATTCGTACATGCCCACGCGCTCGGCGAGCGGGGCGTAGATATCCATGGTTTCGCGGGCGATGCGGCGGCGCTTGTCCTCCTTCTTGATGTAGTGGAGGGTGCGCATGTTGTGCAGGCGGTCGGCCAGCTTCACCAGCAGGACGCGCAAGTCCTCGCTCATGGCCAGCAGGAACTTGCGCAGGTTCTCCGCCGCGCGCTCGTTCTCGGTCATCACCTCGATCTTGGAGAGCTTGGTGACGCCGTCCACCAGACGCGCAACGTCGGGACCGAACAGCTTCTCGATCTCTTCGATCGTCGCCAGCGTATCTTCCACGGTATCGTGGAGCAGCGCGGTGATGATGGTCTGCTGGTCGAGCTTCAGCTCGGTCATCAGACCCGCAACTTCTACCGGATGGCTGAAATAGGGGTCGCCGGAAGCCCGCTTCTGGGTGCCGTGCTTCTGTACGGTATAGACGTAGGCACGGTTGAGCAGGGCCTCATCGGCCTGGGGCGCGTATTCCTTCACGCGTTCGACAAGTTCGTATTGGCGCAGCATTCCCAGGCTTCATGTCAGGATTTTTCGCGGCGCGGCAAGAGGCCGAGTCTTCACATGCAGATTATGCAACGAAACTGTGGCATCTGCACCACCTATAGGCGTTTAAATCGATTGCCTCGGGGTTTTCCGGGGTGAGCGGTTAAGTCGCGCAGAACTCGCACCGCAGCACGATGCTTCCTGACCGCGAAGGGAGGCATGAATGGGTATCGACGGCGACATCGGCAGGAAAATGGCGATCTATGCAGCCCTCCTCGGGATGACTGATTCGCAGCTCGTGGAAACGGTGCTGCCCCCATCCCTCAGCCTCCAGCCCCGTGCACCGCGGAGACGCACGCTCATCAGCGCGACACTGCTCCGTGCGCCGGATGAAGTAGGAACAGCGGCAGCTCCGCAACAGGACATCATCGTCCGCAACATCTCGGAACGCGGGATGTGCCTTGCCACCCGCGCCGCGTCGCAGCATGCCCTGCCGCTAGCCGACGAAATCGTCTGCATCCGCCTGCCCGAAAATGGAGAATACCTCGCACAGGTGCGCTGGGTGGAGGAACGGGCTTTCGGCGTGGAGCTGTTCAACACCCTCGACATCGAAGCGCTCGGCGCCGCCAATCGCAAGCGCAACGACCGCTTCCTGGGGCAACTCGAACCCCCGGCTCGTGCGCCGGTCTTTGCGGGTATCGAAGGAGCGCCGGCGTAACGCCGGCGCTCTCCCATCAGGCGATCGTCGGCAGGATACCGCCCTCGGCCCGAATCGCCGCCCCGTTGGTCACCGCTGCGAGCGGGCTAGCGAGGAAGGCCACCATCGATGCGACTTCGTCGGCCTCGATCAGGCGGCGGATCAGCGAGAGCGGGCGCAGCGTGCTGAAGAACTCAGCTTCCCGCTCGGCTTCCGAGGCGTCCTTGTTCTCGACCACCGAACGGATGAACTCGACGATGCCTTCCGAGCGTGTCGGCCCCGGCAGGACCGAGTTCACCGTGACCTGCGTACCGCGCGTTGCGTCGGCCATGCCGCGCGCGACCGCGAGCTGCGCGGTCTTGGTCATGCCGTAATGAACCATCTCGCCCGGCGTCATCAGGCCGCTTTCGCTGGAGATGAAGATCACCCGGCCCCAGTCGCGCTCCAACATGCCGGGGAAGTAATGGCGCGAGAGGCGGACGCCGCTGAGGACATTGACCTCGAAGAAATTGCGCCACTCCGCATCGGTGATCTCGACGAAGGGCCGAGCCTCATAGATGCCGAGGTTGTTGACGAGAATATCGACTTGCGGAACCGCGTCGATCAGCGCCTGCGCGCCTTCTTCCGTGGCCGGATCGGCCAGCACCGCGCGCACTTTGCCGAGTTGGCCGACGGTCTGGGCGGCAGCATCGAGCTTGGCCTGGTTGCGGCCGGTGACGATGACTTCGGCGCCTTCGTCCGCCAGCTTTGCGGCAATGGCCAAGCCGATGCCGGCAGTCGATCCGGTAACGAGTGCGGTCTTGCCGGCGAGCTTGAGATCCATGGGAGAATTCCTTCCTAATCTTGCAATCGAAACGCAAGATAGGCGCGGAACTCCAAGGCGATTAGACGGCTTCCAAGCCGTTCAGTTTTGCCTCAGACGCACAAGTCTGTTCAGGACCAGGTTGCCTCGGGCGGCAGGCTCATCAGGATCGCATCGATGTTGCCGCCGGTCTTGAGACCGAACAGCGTGCCGCGATCGTAGACAAGGTTGAATTCGGCATAGCGACCGCGCCATTCCAGCTGCCGCGCCTTGTCCTCGGCCGTGAAGCCCATGCCCATCCGCTTGCGCACGAGGCGGGGGAACACGGCCAGGAACGCCTCGCCCACGGCTTGGGTATAGGCGAAGTTCGCCTCCCACCCTGCTTCGTCGGCGCATTCCAGGTGATCGTAGAAGATGCCGCCGACGCCGCGATGGACCTTGCGGTGGGGGATGTAGAAATAGTCGTCCGCCCAGGCCTTGTAGCGCTCGTAATAGTCCGCGCCATGGGCATCGCAGGCGGCCTTGAGTTCCGCATGGAACGCGGCGGTGTCCTCATCATAGGGGATCGGCGGATTGAGATCGGCGCCGCCACCGAACCAGGCCTTCGTCGTGGTGAGGAACCGGGTGTTCATGTGCACGGCGGGCACATGCGGGTTCGCCATATGCGCAACGAGGCTGATCCCGGTGGCCGAGAAAGCATTCTGCTCGGCCGAGGCACCGTTGATCGAGCCTGCAAAGTCCTTCGACAGCGACCCGACCACGGTGGAGACGTTGACGCCGACTTTCTCGAAGACCTGCCCCTTCATCAGCCCACGCGTACCGCCGCCGGTCTCGCCTTCGCTGCCCCCCTCGACCGCCGCACGCTTCCACGGCGTATATTCGAAGGCTGCCGACGAGCCTGCCTCGCGCTCGATCGCCTCGAATTCGGCGCAGATGCGGTCCCGCAGCGTCTCGAACCAGTCGCGGGCGCGGTCGGTGTGGGCAGTCCAGTCAGTCATGGCGTTTCCTTTTCCGCCGGGCGCTTGCCAAATCGCACGGCCTGCGGCAAGGAAAAGCCATGGTTCCCTTTTCGTTCTGCGCGCAGGAGTTGCAGCTCGTCCCGACCCCGAAAGGCGCGGCGAGCGGGCGCGGAGCCGCGCTCTACTGGCCGCGCGAACAGGCGCTGCTGGTGGCGGACCTGCACCTCGAAAAGGCGAGCTTCTATGCGCGGGGCGGGCAGATGCTGCCACCTTACGACAGCCGGGAGACATTGGAACGCCTTGCCCTCGCGGTACGGCAGACCGGCGCCCGGCGAGTCTTTGCGCTGGGTGACAATTTCCACGACAGCAAGGGCACCGAGCGGCTCGAACCCCATGCCGCCGGCATGCTGGGCGCCCTCACCCGCGCGCTCGACTGGGTGTGGATCACCGGCAACCACGACCCGCATCTGGGCAGCGAGGCCGGCGGCACGCGGGTCGAGGAGATCGTGGTGGACGGCATCGCGCTGCGCCACGAGGCGCGGCCCGGCACCACGGAGCCTGAGCTTTCCGGCCATTTCCACCCGCGCCTGATCGTCCATGCCCGTGGCCGCCGGATCGCCCGGCCCTGCGTGGTGCACAGCGGCAATCGCCTGATCCTGCCTGCTTTCGGCGCCCTTACCGGCGGCATGGACGCAGCCGATCCGGCGATTCTGAAGGCCCTGCAACCGGCGCAGCAGATCGACGCCCTGCTTACCGCGAAGGAGCAGTTGCTGCGCTACCCCCTCTGGCGATCCGCAGCCTGAACCCCTATATGCGTCATGGCCATTTCATATGGCTGGGGCGTCCTATAGATTTCGTTGAAATCGGTCTTTGCGTGTCGACGCGATTCGCATTAATGACGCCCGCACTCGCCTAGCGACAGAAACGATTCAGGAGAACGCTTATAGCACCCCCACCCCGGCGTATGATGACGCCACCGGTCAAGAGCGGACCGCGCTACAATAACATGATCCAGTCGGACAAGGTCCGCGTGATCGATCAGGACGGCGAGAATATCGGCGTCATGTACACGCGTCAGGCTATCGAGCAGGCGGCCGAAGTCGGCCTCGACCTGGTTGAAGTCTCGCCGAACGCGGATCCGCCGGTGTGCAAATTCCTTGATGTGGGCAAGTACCGGTACGAGGCCCAGAAAAAGGCCAATGCCGCGCGCAAGACCCAGAAGACGCAGGAGATCAAAGAGATCAAGATGCGTCCGAACATCGACGACCACGACTACGACACCAAGATGCGCAACGTGGTTCGTTTCATCAGTGACGGCGATAAGGTGAAGGTGACGCTCCGCTTCCGCGGTCGTGAGCTTTCGCACCAGCAGCTGGGCATGAACCTGCTGCGCCGCGTGCAGGAAGACGTGGCCGACATCGCCAAGATCGAAGCCTATCCGCGCATGGAAGGCCGCCAGATGCTGATGGTCCTGTCGCCGAAATAAGCGACGGACTCAGTATCCTCAACACGAAGGGCGTGCCGCAAGGCGCGCCCTTTGTTTTTGGGTTCAGCCGTATCGGCCGGGCGGAATTGCCGTCAGCCCTTCCACTCGCGGCGTTCTTCCGCCGCGCGCAGGACTTCGTAGGCGAGCTGGTAGGTCTGGAACGCCTTGGCCGCTTCCGGGTCGTTCGGCTTCACGTCCGGGTGCACTTCCTTGGCCTTGGTCCGCCAGGCCTTGCGGACGGCGTCGAAGCCGGCATCGGGGTCGAGACCCAGCGCTTCCAGCGCGCGCAGTTCGTCGCGGCTGCGACTGCCGTCGCCCGAGCCGGTCCACCCGTAGTGCGCCGATTCCTTGTAGCCCGAACTCTCGGCCCGCTCCTCGGCTTCGCGCCGGGCGGTTTCCTCGGCATCCAGACCTGCGAAATAGTCCCAGCCCGCGTTGTATTCGGCGGCATGCTTCTGGCAGAAATACCAGCGATCCGGGCTGTTCGGGCTCTTGGGCGCGGGGCAATTGCCCGGCTCGGTGCAGCCGTGCCGATCGCACAGGCGCACCTGCGCTGCCTCGCGCGAGCTGCCATAGCTGCGCCAGCGCGGGAAACCCCAGTCCATCGATCGACCTGCGCGACTCATCCGACGGGCGATACCTGCCCTTTCGAACTCAATGCAAGCGCCGATCCATGCAAAAGGCCCGGCTCGCGTCTGCGAACCGGGCCTTCGTCAAATTTCGCAGCAGCGAAATCAGTCGATCGTGACAGTAACCGCGCGGCGGTTCTGCGCCCACGAAGCCTCGTCCGAACCGAGAGCGATCGGGCGCTCCTTGCCGTAGCTCACGGTGTTCAGGCGCGAGGGATCGATGCCCAGGCTGATGAGGTAGTTCTTGGCCGCATTCGCGCGGCGCTCGCCCAGCGCGAGGTTGTATTCGCGGGTGCCGCGTTCGTCGGCATGGCCTTCGATCGTGGCACGCTTGTTCGGGTACTGCTGGAGCCACTGGGCCTGCTTCGACAGCGCGGCCTGGTCGGTGGCGTCCACGCTATCTTCGTTCAGCTGGAAGTAGATGGTGTCCGAACCCATCATGCGTGCAACGAAGTCGGCCTGGCTGCCCGCCTGCGGGCCGCTCGGCGGCGGGGTGGTCTGGGTGGTGGTTGCCGGGCCCGGCTCGGGCGGCAGTTCCTTCGGCGCCTTCGATGCACACGCCGACATGGCGAGAGCCCCGGCGATGAGGAGCATTGTCGATCCGGTCTTCACATGACGGGGAACCATGAGGGCAGGCATGAGGCAATCTCCTAAGGTGCGCAGCCAATTATAAATGGCCTGCGTTTGTTGAAGTTTCGTGTAATTTTCGAAGCTGTCAACCTGAACGAGCCCCTTCCTTTGCGGAAGGAGCCCGGTTCAGGCGACGGATCGGGAAAGCGTCAGGGGCGGACGGGGCCCCAGGCCGGGTCGGAAGCGCCCACCGGAGTCGGCAGGCGGCGCTCGTTGCGGCCGGTCAGGTCGACCTGCCAGATCGAGGCCGTGCCCGCGCCCCGGGCGGTGCGGAAGAACTGGATGATGCGGCCGTTCGGAGACCAGGTGGGGGCCTCGTCCTGCCACGAATCCGTGAGGTGGCGCATGCCGCCGCCGCTCGGGTTCATGACCGCGATGCGCAAGTTGCCGGCAACGTGGGTGAAGGCGATCTGGTCGCCGCGCGGGCTCCATTCGGGCGTGGCCGAACGGCCGCCGAAGAAGCTGATGCGGTGCTGGTTCGAACCGTCCGCGTTCATCACGTAGATCTGCTGGTTGCCCGAGCGGTCGCTTTCGAACACGATCTGGTTGCCGTCCGGCGAGTAGGACCCGCCGATCGAGATGCCCGGCGTATTGGTCAGGCGCTGCGGAGTGCCGCCACCTGCCGACGAGATGCGGTAGATATCGGTATTGCCGCCCGAAGCCATCGAATAGAGCACCCACTTGCCGTCCGGCGACCAGCGCGGCGCCATCGTCGGGTTGCCGGTGCGGGCGATCAGCTTCTGCGTATTGCTGGCCAGATCGTAGACGTAGATGCTCGGCTGTCCGTTGAGGTAGGACAAGTAGAGGATCTTCGAATAGTCCGGCGAATAGCGCGGGGTCAGCGCGGTCGACTGGCCGCTGGTCAGGTAGCGGTGGTTCGCACCGTCCGAATCCATGATCGCCAGACGCTTCATGCGGTGGTCCTTGGGACCAGTCTCGGCGATATAGGCGATCTTCGAATCGAAGAACGGACTTTCGCCCGAGAGGCGCGAATAGACCATGTCGGCGCACTTGTGCGCGGCGCGGCGCCAGTCCGACGGCGGAACCTGCCAGCCGCCCTTCACCAGCTGCTGCTTTAGCGCGACGTCGTAGAGGTAGCAGCCGACCGTGATCTGGCCGCCTGCGCCTGCACGCACGTACCCCTGCACCAGCATGTTCGCGGCGCGGGCCGACCAGGTCGGGAAGTCCGGCGACTGGATCTGGGCATAGGCGGGCTGCGGCAGACCGTCCGGGCCGGAGGGCTTGAACAGGCCGTTGTTCTTGAGGTCGGCAGCCACGACTTGCGACAGCGCGCGGCCGAGCGCGGCGGTGGAACCGGCATTGGTGCCGGTGGGCACGTCGGCGTCGGTCGCGAAAGTGGTGATGGCGATGCCAAGGTCCTGCCAGTCGCTGTCGTCCGAAACGGTGACCTGGAGACCGCCGTCCTCGTCCGCAGGCGCCTGCTGGCCGGTCGGGACCGGCTGGGGGGCGGGCGGCGCGCTCTGGGCGAAGGCCGCCACGGAACCGGAAAGCAGCAGGCCGAAAGCAGCGATGTGGATTATCTTTTTCATTGCGAGAGCCTTCTGTCGAAGTTGGTCGTGATGACCTTCCAGCCGTTGTAGAGGTCTTCCGGCAGATTGAACGGCGCGGCAAGCTTCACCGCGCGGATCGCCTGTTCCTGGTGGCGCTTGACCTGCGCCGAGTTGGTCGCGGTCTGGCCGGTCGTGCGCAGGACTAGCGGTTCGCCGTCGAGGCTGCCGTCCTTGTTCAGGCGGAAGCGCACGGTGGTCACCAGAAGTTCCGCGTCGGCACCCTGCGGCGCGGCCCAATGCGGCTTGAGCTGGCGGCTGATCGCACCGTTGAGCGCGGAAATCGCCGCCGGGCCGAGCGCCGCGGCGGGCTGACCTTTGTCTTGGGTCGAAGTCGAGCCGGGCACACCCGGAAGGAAGTCGGCACCAATGCGACTGCCGCCGGCCTTCTTAGGCGGCGTGGCCGCCTTGCTCGGTGCCGAGCCAGACTTGCGGACGATTCGGTCGATCGCACTGCTGTCGCGGCTGGTGGCGGGCTTGGCCGGAGTCTTCTGCGGCGCCGGTTTCGGCGCGGGCTTGGGCGGTGCGGGCTTCGGAGGCGCAGGCTTGGGCGGAGCCGGTTTCGGCGGCGCAGGCCTGGGGGCCGGGACCGGCTTCGGTTGCGGCTTGGGAGGCTGCGGACGCGGCTGCGGCGCGGGTGCCGGAGGCGGCGGTGCAGGCACCGGCTGCGGCAGCGGTTCCGGCTCGGGAGCCGGGGCCGGAGGTGGCGCCGCCTCGCCGATTTCAGGCGCAATATCGGGCGCGGCCTGGCTGTAAGGGTCCGGCGAAGTCGAGGTCATGCCGACCTGATCGCTCAGCGTCACCTCGATGCGCTGCGGCGGCTTCACGACATCGGTCTGCGCCGGGCGCAACACCATGACCGCCAGCACCGCAACGTGCAGCGCGACCGCCAGCGTAAGCCCCAGCCCCTCGTCCTTGCGCAATCCCAGCATTGCCATCGTGCCAGCCTAACTCAGCCGCCTGAACCGCTGCTGACACCCGTCACCAGCGAGATCGAGGTGAAACCGGCATGGTTCAGCTCGCCCATCACGTCGATCACCCGCCCGTAGTCCAGCGCCTTGTCGGCACGCAGCGTGACTTGCGGCTTGCGGCCGTCGGCACCGTCCGGAACGGAAGCGAGACGCTCGGTGAGTTCGCCGGGGGCGAGCGCTTCGGTCTCGTAATAGATCGTGCCGTCGCGCTGGACCGAGATGGTGATCTGGTCCTGCTCCTCGTTCATGGCCTTGGCGCGGCTGTCGGGCAGCTCGATCGGCACCGCCGCCTTGAGCAGCGGCGCGGTGACCATGAAGATGATCAGCAGCACCAGCATCACGTCGACCAGCGGCGTCACGTTGATTTCGGCCATGGGGGTACGTCCCCCGCCGCTGCGCCGGCTACCTCGCCTGCCGCCGCCGGAAACGCCCATGCCCATCAGCGCTGCTCCAGCTCACGCGTGAGCGCGGAGTGCAGGCGGTCGGCAAAGCGCTGGAGGCGCGATTCGAACAGGTTCACGCGGTGCGAGAAGCGGTTGTAGGCGATGACCGCCGGGATCGCCGCGAACAGGCCGATGGCGGTGGCGAAAAGCGCTTCCGAAATGCCGGGGGCAACCACCGCCAGCGAGGAGTTCTGCTGCTGGCCGATCTGGAAGAAGCTGTTCATGATGCCCCAGACAGTGCCGAACAGACCGACGAAAGGCGCCACCGAACCCACGGTCGCCAGGAAGTTCAGGCGGTTGGAGATGCGGTCGCTCTCCTCGCCGACCGAAGAGGTCATGGCCAGCGCGATACGCTCGCGCGCGCCGTCCGGATCGAACTTGGGCATCGCGGCATTGCGGCGCCATTCGGCAAGACCCGCGCCCGCGACCTTGCCCATCGGAACGTCGCCGCGGCGGCGTTCCTTCTGGTAGGCCTCGAAGTTCTGGGCTTCCCAGAAGCCTTCCTCATAATCCGCGCACTTGCGGTTGAGGCTGCCGATCCGCAGCATGAAGCTGATGATGATGGCCCAGACCCAGACGCTCGCCAGGATCAGCCCCGCCATGATCGACTGCACGACGATATCGGCGTGGAGGAACAGCTTTACCGGGTTGAGGTGGTCGGAATCGCTGCCGATGGTGACGGCAGAGGCGAGCAGTTCAAAAGTCATTCTGGTCCTCTCGGATGCTCTTGCATGAGCGAGGCGAAAGCATGTTGCCAGGCGGCGGGCTGTTTGCGCGGTCGTCCCTCAGGACTGATGAACCCCACCTTTACCGTGGCTTCGGCAAGGCGGATTTCTCCGCGACGCGCCACTTGCCGAAGGGTGCAGCTGACCCGCCCGACCTGCAACGCATGGGTATCGATCACGACCGCATCGCCGAGGCGCGCGGGCGAAAGGTAGCGGATGTTCACTTCCGCGACGGTGTAGAGCCCTTCCCCGGATTCCAGCGCCGCGCGCTGGTCGATGCCGAGAAGGTCGAGCAGGTCGGAACGCGCGCGTTCGAACCAGCGGATGTAATTGGCATGATAGACCACGCCGCCCGCGTCGGTGTCTTCGTAGAACACGCGAAGCGCATAGCGGTGAAGCGGTCCGTCGAGGACGCCGCTGGGCGGAAGAGGGTCGCTGCTCATGCTGCCCGGTTGTGTAGCGCGAGGCGGGCGCAGTGCAATCCACTCGTCGCACTTATCCCGCGCGCGCGGGCGAACGGACGGTTAATTGCGTCGTAATTGTCGTATTTGTTGAAATTCTCGGCATGGCCGTCGCCCCGGACCCGATCCGGGGCGACGAGACATCATTCCGCGATCATCTGGAAGAACTGGCGTCCGCCGAAGATGTGGACATGCAGATGCGGCACTTCCTGATGGCCGTTGGTGCCCATGTTCACCATCAGGCGATAGCCCGGCCCGTCCATTTCGAGCTGGCGCGTGACGTTGCCCACCGCGCGCATGAAACCGGCGATTTCCGCGTCGTCCGCCTTGGCGGTGAAATCGTCCCACGAGACGTAGGCCGCCTTGGGGATCACCAGCACATGGATCGGCGCCTGCGGGCGGATGTCGTTGAAGGCCAGCGCGAAGTCGTCCTCGTAGACCTTGTCGCACGGCAGTTCGCCGCGCAGGATCTTCGCGAAGACATTGTTGTCGTCATAAGGCAGCTTGGGGTCGATCGGCATCGGTTTCTCCCGGAGAATGGTAATCAGGCCTTGGGACGGGCAGCCTTCTCGGCAATGCCCGAGACGCCCTCGCGGCGGTCGAGTTCGGCCAGCACGGCCGCGAACGGCACCTCGCGCGCGCCGAGCAGGACCATGAGGTGGAAGATCAGGTCCGAAGCCTCGCCCACCAGCGCCTTGTCATCCTCGGTCAGGGCGGCGATCACGGTTTCGGTGGCTTCCTCGCCCAGCTTCTGCGCGATCTTGCCGAGGCCCCGCGCATGGAGCTTCGCAACATAGCTGCTGTCGGGATCGGCAGCGCGGCGCGCGGCGATCGTGGCTTCGAGGCGGGCGAGAGTGTCGGGGCTGCTCATGCCATGCCCATGCGGCGCGAGCGCGGGCCGGTCAAGAGAAGGACGTTCAGTCCGAGCGCTTGCGTGAAAAACGGCGCCCTATCACCACCCCGGCCACTCCCATGGCGAGCAGGAACAGCCCGCTCGGCTCCGGCAGGCGCGTAGCCTCGGCCGCGAAAGCGGGCATCGGGGCGAGGGAAACCGCAGCGATGGCGGAGAGGCAGCGAAAGCAAGGCAAGGCGGGGGCTCCTGCGGAACTGTTGGATTAGCCTTTGGCGGAACGGCCGGAAACGACAAGCGGCGATCGGCGCCTGTCCCGATCCGGGGCGATCGGGAGGGTGAAAGTTCGCCCTCCCGAAACACGCACTTAGCCCCGCGCCGGAAGTCCCGCCGAGCGCAGCGCCGCGTGGGCTTCCGCAATCGAGTACCTGCCGAAATGGAAGATCGAGGCGGCCAGAACGGCGCTGGCCTTGCCCTCGGTCACGCCCGCCACGAGATGGTCGAGATTGCCCACCCCGCCGCTGGCGATCACCGGCACCGAAACGCTTTCCGCGATCAGGCGGGTGAGTTCGAGGTCATAGCCGTTCTGCGTGCCGTCACCGTCCATCGAAGTAACGAGCAGCTCGCCCGCACCGTAATCGGCGAGTTTCACAGCATGTTCCAGCGCATCGATCCCGGTCGCCTTGCGCCCGCCGTGGGTGAAGATTTCCCACTTCCCCGGCGCCACCTTGCGCGCGTCGACCGAGGCGACGATGCACTGCGAGCCGAATTTCTCGGCAATGTCGGCGACCACTTCCGGCCGCGAGACGGCGGCGGAATTGACCGCCACCTTGTCCGCCCCGGCAAGCAGCAACGCGCGGGCATCCTCGACCGCGCGCACGCCGCCGCCGACGGTCAGCGGCATGAAGCAGACCTCGGCGGTGCGCTGCACCACGTCGAGCAGGGTGCCGCGCCCTTCGTGGCTGGCGGAAATGTCGAGGAAGCACAGCTCGTCGGCCCCGGCGGCGTCATAGGCGCGCGCCTGCTCGACGGGATCGCCGGCATCGACGAGATCGACGAAGTTCACGCCCTTGACCACGCGCCCGTTGGCAACGTCGAGGCAGGGAATGACGCGGATTCGAACTGTCATTAGCTCACTCCACCGGCTTGAAGAACAACAGCGCGCAGAACACGCCGACCGTCAGACTCACGACAAGGTTGAACGCCGTGTAGCCCCAGAACTTGCGCGGGTTCTCTGCGAGCGTGGCCTCGACTTTCGAACGCGCCCGGCTGAACAGCATGAGCCGCGCCCGGCCCTTGCGAAAGTCCCGCAAGGCAAAGAGTACGCCCGGCACGAAGATGGCCAGCGCCAGGACCGCAACGAGACGGTTCTCGTTCACGCCTTCTCCGCCATCGCGATCGCGGCGGCGAGATCCAGGCGGCCGTCGTAAAGCGCGCGGCCGGTGATGACACCCTCGATACCGTCATTGGCATGGAGTGCCAGCATGCGGATGTCGTCGAGGCCCTTCACGCCGCCGCTGGCGATCACCGGCAAGTCGGTGCGGCGGGCGAGATCGACGGTGGCGTCGATGTTCACGCCCTTGAGCAGCCCGTCCCGGCCGATATCGGTGAACAGCAGCGAGGCCACGCCCGCGTCCTCGAAGCGGCGGGCCATGTCGACGATCGAAACGTCGGAGACTTCCGCCCAGCCCTCGGTCGCGACCATGCCGTCTCGCGCGTCCACCGCGACGACGATGCCGCCGGGGTATTCCTTCGCCATGTCCTTGACGAACTGCGGGTCCTTCAGCGCCGCCGTGCCCATGACCACGCGCGACACGCCGAGGTCGAACCAGCCCGCCACGGCCTCGCGCGTGCGGATACCGCCGCCGAGCTGGACGTGGCCGGGGAAGACCTCGAGAATGGCTTCCACCGCCTCGCGGTTCTCGGCGCGGCCCGCGAAGGAGCCGTCGAGATCGACGACATGGAGATACTGCGAACCCGCTTCGGCAAAGAGCATGGCCTGCGCGGCGGGATTGTCGCCATAGACGGTGGCGCGGTCCATATCGCCTTCGGCCAGGCGCACGACCTGCCCCTGCTTGAGGTCGATGGCGGGAAATACGATCATCTCAGGGCTTCCATTCGAGGAAACGGGAAAGCAGCGCGAGGCCGTAGGCCTGGCTCTTTTCGGGGTGGAACTGCACGCCCACGACATTGTCCTTTGCCACCGCCGCGACGAGGCCGCCGCCATGGTCGGTCATCGCCGCCACATGCGCGCCTTCATCAGGCTGGAAGTGGTAGGAGTGCAGGAAATAGGCCTCTCCGGGCTCGATCAGGCCCTGCGCCGGGTCCTTGCGGCCGAGCGAGACGTCGTTCCAGCCCATGTGCGGGATCTTGATCGCGGGATCGGTGCGCTCGATGATTTGCACTTGCCCGCCGATCCAGTCGAGCCCCTTGGTCACGCCGTGCTCCAGCCCGCGCGTGGCCAGAAGCTGCATGCCCACGCAGATGCCGAGGAACGGTGCACCACCGACATGGACACGCTCGGTCATGGCCTCGACCATGCCGCGAATGCCCCAGAGCCCCTCCGCGCAGGCCCGGAACGAACCGACGCCCGGCAGGACGATGCGGTCCGCCGCCCGGACCACGTCCGGATTGGCGGTGATGACCACGTTCTCCGCCCCGGCCGCCCGCAGCGCATTGGCCACCGAATAGAGGTTGCCCGCGCCGTAGTCGATCAGCGCCAAAGTCATCCGGCGAGACCCTCGACGCTGTCGTCAAGGAAGCCGTGCGCCCATTCGATCACTTCGATGGTGGCGACGCCGCCCTGCACGAAGGGGTCCTGCGAAGCGAGCGCTTCCACCGCAGCCTTGCTCTCGCCCTTGGCCAGCAGGATGCCGCCCTCGCGCGGGACCTTGCGGCCCCAGCCCAGCAGATGGCCTGCCGCATGCTGTTCGCGCAGCCAGGCGACATGCTTTTCCAGCAGTGCGTCGACCGCCTCGATCGGCGCGGTATAGGTAAGCGAGACGATGAAGCTGGCCATTACAACGACTCCTGTCCGAGAATGCCCTTGGTCGAAGGGATCGCCCCGCCCTTGCGCGGGTCCAGTTCCACCGCGGTGCGCATGGCACGGGCGAAGCCCTTGTAGATGCCTTCGCAGATATGGTGGTTGTTGGTGCCGTAGAGAAGCTCGATATGCAGGGTGATCCCCACGGCCTGCGCGATCGAGTGGAACCAGTGCTCGACCATCTCGGTGTCGAACTCGCCCAGCTTGTCCTGCGTGAAACCGGCCTTCCACACGAGCCAGGGACGGCCCGAAATGTCGAGCGACACGCGGCTGAGCGCTTCGTCCATCGGCGAGTGGACGTCGCCGTAGCGGCCGATGCCCGCGCGGTCGCCCAGGGCCTGGCTGATCGCCTGGCCGATCGCGATGGCGCTGTCCTCGGTCGTGTGATGCTGGTCGACGTGGAGGTCGCCCTTGATGCGGCAGGTAATGTCGATCAGCGAATGGCGGCTGAACTGCTCGATCATGTGGTCGAGGAAGCCGATCCCGGTGGAGACCTGGTAGGCCCCCGTGCCGTCGAGGTTCACCTCCACGGCGATGTCGGTCTCGTGAGTCTTGCGGGTGATCGAGGCTGTACGCATGGCAGCGCCTATAGACCCGTACGCACGGGAATCAATTCCACCCGGCACCAAGTGTGCGCGAAAAGCGTTTCGGATGTAATCTTCGGTCGCTCCGTTCACGAAACGACCTAGGGAAAACCTGTCGAGACGTGCTATTTTACGCTCGAACCCGCTTGACCGGAAAAAGAACCATGAGCACGTAAGGCGCGATGAACGATACGACACCAGACAGCCTGATCCCCTACGACGAAATCGTCCAGGAGGCCCTGCGCGCCGTTGTCGGCCGCGTGCTCGGCCAGGTCGAGGACGCGGGCGGCGTCCTGCCCGGCGCCCACCACTTCTACATCACCTTCAAGACCGGCGCGCCCGGCGTAACGGTTCCCCCCGAACTGCGCGCACGCTTCCCGGACGAGATGACCATCGTCCTCCAGAACAAGTTCTGGGACCTGGCGGTGCGGGAAGACGGCTTCACGGTGAGCCTCAGCTTCAACCAGATGCCGTCCAAGCTGGTGATTCCCTTCTCGGCGATCACTGCCTTCGTCGATCCGGCGGTGGACTTCGGCCTCCAGTTCCAGGCCGTGGAGGAAGACGAGGACGAAGACGATCTCGCCGCTCCGGAAAACGATTCGGAACGCGACGTGGCCTCGCGCATTACTCCCAGCGAAGACGGTTCGAACGTCGTTTCGGTCGATTTCGGCAAGAAGAAGTAAGACGGGCCGACGAGGCCCGAGAAGGCAAGCTTCATGGGCGTCGTTTCCGTTCCGAAGAAAGTCGGCAAGAGTGTCGGCAAAGGCGTGAGCAAGGCCGGAACGGCGGTCAGGAACACCGCCGGGAAGGCGCTGGACAAGGCCAGCACCCTGAGCGGCCCCAGCCCGAACACCGCCACGAACCTTGCCATTGCCGACATCGCCCTGCGCGGAGGGACATTCCTGGCCCGGCGCGCGATGGAACATGCCCTGCTCGGCAAGCGCTACACCCCGGAAACGGCAGCGCAGATCCTGCGCGGGCGCTCGTTCAGCCAGGCCATGTTGCATACCGCCATCGCCCGCATGGCGCTGGGTTCCGCTCCCGGCGCCGCGCTGGTCATCGGTGGGCTGGCCGCGAAAACCCTCTTCGAACGCAGCCGCGCCCGCAAGGAGAAGCTGCGCGGCGAGAAGCAGATACGGGCCATGGCCGAGGACGGCGAAGGCGAATCGGACCTCGTGCCGAAAGTCGGCGGATAAAGGCTCTCAGAGCCTTTAATGGAAAATACCCATTCGGGTATTTTCGTTGCGGCACCGGCCCACGCCCCCACCCTACCACCCGCAGGATATTACCGTTGGGTGGTAGGGTGGGGGCGTGGGCCGGTGCCGCGAAATTCGCCTTCAGCGAATTTCCAAACGGGCTCTCACGCTTTCCCCGATTTTGCCCCCTTGATTTACAGGCCCGGCATCGGCATCGGGGCACATGGTCAACTCCCCGGAAAATCCTGCCGATACGCTCGCCCGCCGCGGGCTGATGCTCATCCTGTCCTCGCCCTCGGGCGCCGGCAAGACGACGATCGCGCGCATGCTGCTCGAACACGATCCGCACATCCGCAACTCGGTTTCCTGCACCACCCGCGCGCCGCGTCCCGGCGAAGTGGACGGCAAGGACTACCACTTCGTCAGCCAGGCCGAGTTCGATCGCATGGCAGACGAGGGCGAATTCCTCGAATGGGCAACCGTGTTCGGCCATTCCTACGCCACCCCCAAGGCCCAGGTGAAGGCCGGTCTGAAGGACGGCCAGGACTATCTGTTCGACATCGACTGGCAGGGCACCCAGCAGCTCTACCAGAAGCTCGAGCGCGACGTCGTGCGCGTGTTCCTGCTGCCGCCGAGCATCGACGAACTGCGCCGCCGCCTGACCGGACGCGGAACCGACAGCATGGACGTGATCGCCGCGCGCATGGAACGCGCCCGCTCCGAGATCAGCCACTGGGACGGTTACGACTACGTGGTGGTCAACGACGACATTACCCAGTGCTTCGACAAGGTGGAGCAGATCCTCTACGCCGAACGCATGCGCCGCGCCCGCCAGACCGGCCTGATCGGCTTCGTGCGCGAACTGATGGTGCCCTGACGCGATTTTTCCTGTTCCTTGCGGGCACCTGCGCCGGGTTCGCGCGTAGATAGTCGAGTACGCTCGGAACGGGAGAAGATCATGGCTGCGCGCAAGAACCCGCTGGTGCAGGCCCTGCCATGGGCCTGCCTCTTCGCCCTCTCGGCCTGCGGCTCGCCTTCCCGCGAGGAAGCCTCCGCGAGCCAGCAGGCCAGCGAGAACGGTACGGAACAGCCCGCCGCCACGGCAGCCTCTTCATCGCAGAGTCTGCCGCCCGCTGAACCGTTGTCCTGCGCGGACGAGATCGGCGCCACGGCCGCACAGAAGCGCGCCGACTTGTGCCGCAACGTCTCCCCCGCGACGCATCCTCCCTGCAACATCGCCAACTCCTGCGCGATGATCGAGGACGAGATCGCCCGAAGCTGCGCGCTGTTCGACTCCAACGGCGATCCGATGCCGGAATGCGCCGTCGATCCCAGGAGCAAGGAAGCCGCCGCCGCGGTCGTCGAGCGCTACTATTCCGCGCTCAATGCCCGCGACTATGGCACGGCGTGGCAGCAATGGGGCGACAACGGCCCGCCGAACCAGACCCTCGAAAAGTTCCAGGCCGGTTTCACCCATACCCGCTCCACCCATGTCGCGATCGGCAATCTGGAGCCGGGGGACGCGGGTGCCGGCTCGATCTACCAGCCGGTGCCGGTAACCGTGGATGCCACGCTGGACGACGGCACCCACCAGCGCTTTCGCGGCACCTACACGGTACGACGCGTGAACGACGTGGACGGTGCCAGCGCCAGCCAGCGCCGTTGGCACATCGATTCGGCCCAGCTTACGCCGGTACGCTGAAAGGCCCCGCCGACCGAAGCGTTCGCGCAACAAAACGGCGCGTCGCTTATGCCGGTTGCATCCTTCTTTCTTGTCCTCGCCTCCCGCAGCCTCTAGGCGCGCCTGCAAACCTGCCTTTTGGCCGACTTTCTGGAGACGCGAACATGTCCGAACTCGAAACCGCGATCGAAGCCGCCTGGGATGCGCGCGACACCGTCACCCCCGCCAGCGCCGACGTGCGCAAGCTCGTCGACGAAGCGCTCGGCCTCATCGAATCAGGCGCCGCCCGCGTCGCCGAGCCGGACGGTCAGGGTGGCTGGAAGGTCAACCAGTGGCTGAAGAAGGCCGTGCTCCTCTCGTTCCGCCTGAACGACAACGCCCCCGTCGCCCACGGTGCCGGCGGCGCCCCCGCCTTCGACAAGGTGCCGGTGAAATTCGACGGCTGGGCCGAGGAAGACTTCCGCAACGCCGGTTTCCGCGTGGTTCCGGGTGCCGTCGCCCGTCGCGGCACCTACATCTCGAAGGGCGTCGTGCTGATGCCGAGCTTCGTGAACATCGGCGCCTATGTCGGCGAAGGCACCATGGTCGACACCTGGGCGACCGTCGGCTCCTGCGCGCAGATCGGCAAGAACGTCCACATCTCGGGCGGTGTCGGCATTGGCGGCGTGCTTGAACCGCTCCAGGCCGGTCCGGTCATCATCGAGGACAACTGCTTCATCGGCGCCCGTTCGGAAGTGGCCGAAGGCGTCGTCGTCGGCGAAGGCGCGGTGCTGTCGATGGGTGTCTACCTCGGCGCCTCGACCAAGATCGTCGACCGTGCGACCGGCGAAGTCCACATCGGCAAGGTTCCGCCCTACTCGGTGGTCGTCCCCGGCTCGCTGCCCGGCAAGCCGCTGCCGGACGGCACCCCCGGCCCGTCGCTCTACTGCGCCGTGATCGTGAAGACCGTGGATGCGCAGACCCGCTCGAAGACCGGAATCAACGAGCTGCTGCGCGACTGATCGCGCGTTCGACGCTGATTGGAGAAGGGGTCGGATGGCACGCCATCCGGCCCCTTTCGCATTTCGGGAACCGGAATGACCTCCCGGACGTTTTCGTTGTCGGCCCTGAATGCACGGCGGCCACGAGCCGCTCCCGAAGCTGCGGGCCACGGGAGAGCCGAGATGCAACGCATCGGTGAAGAAGTTCATCTGGACGAGGACGAAGCCCGCTCGGGCAGCACGCCCCATATCGTGCGCTATGTCCTGATCGCGAGCCTGTTGCTCGCGATCCTGGCCATGTCCGCGATCTGGATTTCGCGCGCATGGTGGGACCAACCGCCGCCTCAAGGACATCCGGTCACGGCCGAGGAACACGCCCTCGGCGGGTAAACGATCGAATTCGCTTGCCAGCGCGGCCGACTCGACTGATCCTGTCCGTGGAAAACAAGGAACCGCGCGCTTCCGGGCGACGCAGAGTTCTCAGGACAGGAGAAGCGGATGCAGGATGAGGTAACCACCCCTTCGCACGGTCGTCATGCCGCGCGCATTCCCCAAGGCAACGCCACACTGAAGATTCTGCCGCATATTTTGGCTGCGATCTTCGGCGTCTTTGCTGTGGCGATCGCGATACTCTGGCTTTCCATCGGCATCTGGAGCCGCCCCGACCCGGATTATCTCGCGCCCGGCGCGGCCCAGCAACAGGCACCCGCCGTATCGCCCCACGGGCCTTAGGAGCACGGCGCCCGGCAAAAAAAGCGAGCCGCCGGTGGAGGCGTGTCCCGAGCGCGGCTTAGGCCGTGCTCCCGCCATGAACCTGTCGTTCGCCCCCCGACGTACGACCGGCCCCTGCACCGACGGCTCCCGTGTGAACGACGGTCAGGCGTCGTTCGCTACTGGTCCGATACTGCGTTCGGTGGCGCGTGTATTCGCCATGTCCCGATGCGAGGACAGAGCGTTGCAGAAATTTAACGGCGTCGCCCGGGAACTGCCGCACGGTCCTGCCCCGTATCGCCGGAGCGGGTTTCGCAGGGCGGACGTCAAGGCGCAAAGGGGAGAGCTTGATCGCCCGAAACCCGCGTCCTAGCCCTGAGGCATGGGAGAGTTCGACTATATCGTCGTGGGCGGCGGTAGCGCCGGTTGCGTGCTGGCGAACCGGCTGAGCGCAGACCCGCGCCGCCGCGTGCTTCTGCTGGAAGCGGGCGGCAAGGACGACTACATCTGGATTCGCGTCCCGGTGGGCTATCTCTACTGCATCGGCAACCCACGCACCGACTGGTGCCTTTCCACCGAAGCGGAAGCAGGCCTGAACGGACGCAGCCTGCGCTATCCGCGCGGAAAAGTGCTGGGCGGCAGTTCCTCGATCAACGGCATGATCTACATGCGCGGGCAGGCGGCCGACTACGACCATTGGCGACAGGCGGGCAACCCCGGCTGGGGCTGGGACGAAGTCCTGCCTTACTTCACCCGCGCCGAGGACCATTACGAGGGCGCCAGCGCCTTCCACGGTAGCGGCGGCGAGATCCGGGTGGAGAAGCAACGACTGCGCTGGGAAATCCTGGAAGCCTTCCGCGAGGCCTGCACGCAGCAGGGCATTCCCGAGGTCTCCGACTTCAACCGGGGAGACAACGAAGGCTCCGGCTTCTTCCAGGTCACGCAGCGCCGGGGCTGGCGCTGGAGTGCATCCGACGCCTTCCTGAAGCCCGTGCGAAGCCGCGCCAACCTCAAGGTCGTGACCGGCGCCACGGTCGACCGTGTGCTGTTCGAGCAGGGCCGCGCCGCAGCGGTGGTCTATGCGATCGGCGGCGAACGGAAGACTGCCCGTGCCTCGGGCGAAGTGGTGCTTTCGGCAGGCGCCATCGGATCGCCCGCCATCCTCGAACGCAGCGGCGTGGGCGCGGCGGCCCGGCTTTCCGGCCACGGCATCACGCCGGTGCTCGACCTTCCCCAAGTCGGCGAGAACCTCCAGGACCATCTGCAACTGCGCTGCGCCTGGCGCGTCACCGGCGTTTCCACGCTCAACCAGCGCGCCGCCAATCTCCTCGGCAAGGCGCGGATCGGTCTGGAATATGCCCTCAGCCGCAGCGGGCCGATGGCGATGGCACCCAGCCAGCTCGGGATGTTCACCCGAAGTCATGCGCGACATGCCACCGCAAACCTGGAGTATCACGTCCAGCCGCTCAGTCTCGAAGCGTTCGGCGGCGCGCTGGACCCATTCCCGGCCTTCACCGCCAGCGTCTGCAACTTGCGGCCGGAAAGCCGCGGCAGCACCCATGTCACCGATGCCGATCCCACTTCCGCACCGAGCATCCGCCCCAATTACCTCTCTACCGAGGAGGATCGGATCGTTGCGGTGCAGTCTGTCCGGCTGACACGGGAGATCGTCGCCCGCCCTGCACTGGCCCGCTACACCCCGCAGGAACTGCGCCCCGGCCCCGAATTCGCCAGCGACGAGGCGTTGCGCGAGGCGACGGGCATGATCGGGACGACCATCTTCCATCCGGTCGGCACTGCGGCGATGGGTCGCGTGGTCGATGCGCGGCTGCGGGTCATGGGCGTGGATGGCCTGCGCGTCATCGACGCATCGGTCATGCCGACGATCACTTCGGGCAACACCAATGCACCGACGATGATGATCGCGGAAAAAGGGGCGGAAATGATCCTGGCCGATGCCCGATAAGCGGCAGCTCTGGACGCCTTACGCCAGCAGCGCGCGGGTGCGGGCCACCACTTCCACGAGGTAGTCGCGCGCCGCCTCCACGCCGAGTGCGGCCTGCGGCAGGGTCATGTCCAGCCCGAGCGTCTTGCCGCGCGGCAGGGCATCGACGAACTCGCGCAGCGGCAGGTCGCCCTCCCCCGGAATCAGCCGCCCGCTGCCCGGCTCGTCCCCGCGCACGGCGGCCTCCTTGAGCAGGGCATCGCAAAGCCGGACATGACCGATCAGGGCGGCATCGAGTTCGGCCAGTTGCCGCGCCGCGCCGCCGGAACGGAAGAAGTGCAGCGCATCCACCGTCACGCTCACCCGGTCTCCGCCGATATGGGCGACAAGGGCGAGCGCTTCCGCAAGATTGCGGACCGTCATGATCGGCGAGAACTCGAAGGCGAAGTCCATGTCGCGCGCGCGAGCCATTTCGGCGAGGCGCGCCATGTAGTCGAAGGCCTGCTCGCGTTCGAGGCCGTTGTCGCGTGCGCCGATACGGCGGGTGCCGAGTTCGGCGAAGATGTCCATGTCCGCAGCGTGGTCTTCCGGCGCCAGCGTCGCCGAGCCGTTGATCCCCTCGCCCAGGCCGATGCGCAGGCCGCCATCCGTCAGCGCCGCCCTGACCTCGCGGCGAAGCGCCGCATCGTCCCGCAGCGACCAGGGCGCATAGCCCTCGGGCTGACCGGCGGGTTGCTCCAGCCCCAGCGACACCGCTTTGCATTCCATCTGCGCGGCAAGGCGGACATGCTCGACCGGGCCCATGCCGGCAACCGTGCGCATGTCGATGCCTAGGGGATGTGGCATGATGATAACCTCGTGAACCGTGGAGGGATGTGAAGGCTTCCTGAATAGCCGTCCTTGCCCGCGCCGCGAAGCCTCGATCTCAGGAAAACCACAGTTGGCGCAAGCCGCGAATCCGCTTGACGGCAACGCCCGCCCCGGCGACGGGCAAGGCCTTCATCGACAAGGACAGACTCCAGCCATGATCGCATCCGTTTCCCTGCCTTCCGGCGTCACTTTCGCCAACGACCGGCCTTTCGTGCTGATCGGCGGCATGAACGTGATGGAGAGCCGCGAGGCGGTGATGGACGTGGCCGCCGAATTCGTGCGCGTCACCGGGGACCTCGGCATTCCCTATGTATTCAAGGCCAGCTTCGACAAGGCGAACCGCTCGTCAATCTCCTCGTTCCGCGGCCCCGGACTCGACGAGGGCATGAAGATCCTGGCCGAAGTGAAGGACCGTTTCGGCGTGCCCGTGCTCACCGACGTCCACGAACCCTTCCAGGCCGAGGCCGTAGCCGAAGTCGCCGATATCCTCCAGCTTCCCGCCTTCCTCGCCCGCCAGACCGATCTCGTGGTGGCGCTGGCCCGCACCGGCAAGGTCATCAACGTGAAGAAGCCGCAATTCCTCGCCCCGCAGGAAATGCGCCACATCATCCGCAAGTGCGAGGAAGCCGGGAACGGCCAGGTTCTGCTCTGTGAGCGCGGTTCCTCGTTCGGCTACAACAACCTCGTCGTCGACATGCTCGGCATGGACGAGATGAAGGCGATGGCACCGGTGGTGTTCGATGCCACCCATGCGCTCCAGCGCCCCGGTGGCCGCACGGACAGCGCCGACGGTCGCCGCACCCAGGCCGCCGCGCTCACCCGCGCGGGCATGGCGCTGGGCATCGCCGGACTGTTCCTGGAAGCGCACCCCGATCCCGACAAGGCCCTCTGCGACGGCCCCTGTGCGCTACCGCTGGACCGCCTGCGCGCCTATCTCGAACAAGTCCAGGCCATCGACCGCGTGGTCAAGGCCTTCCCGCCGCTCGACATTGATTAAGGAGCAAGAACGCGGCGTAGACTGTTTGAAAATTCGCTAAATGCGAATTTTGCGGCACCAGCCCACGCTCCCACCCGACCTCCCACGAGTGTATCCTGATGGGAGGTCGGGTGGGAGCGTGGGCTGGTGCCGCAAGAAAATGCCCTCACGGGCATTTTCCAAATAGCTCCTCAGGCGATGCCGCGTTCCTTGAGGATGCGTTCGATCACCGGCTTGTCGCCGGGATTGTTGAGTTCGATCGCGTCCCACGACAGCGGATCGAGCATGACCACCGAGACCGGCAGGCCGAGATCGAGGAAGCGCAGCTGCTCCAGCCCTTCGAGCAGCTCCAGCTCGCAGGGCGCCGCCGCGACATAGCGCTCCAGCGCTTCGCGCCGATAGGCGTAGAGGCCGAGGTGCAGATGAACCGGCGGGAATTTGCGCGCCGCCGCCTCCGCCGGAAGATAGGGCAGCACCCGCTTCGAGAAGTAGAGCGCCCGTCCGCGTCCATCGATCACCGCCGTGGTTCCGCCCACGCGGCCTTCGGCCTGATCCTGCACCAGATGTTCGTAGACCGTGCGCGAGGCGCGCACTGCCGGCGTCGCCATGATCGCCTCGGGGTCTTCGAGCAGGCGCGCCACCAGCGCGGGCACGACACCTGCCGGTGACAGCGGTGCATCGCCCTGGAGATTCACGACGACATCCGCCACCGGGCCGAGCTTCGCAATGGCTTCGGCACAGCGTTCGGTGCCGTTGGCGCAATCGGGAGAGGTCATCACGACCTGCCCGCCGAAGCTCTCCACTTCCGCGGCAATCCGATCGTCGTCGGTGGCGACCCAGACGCCGGCGGAACCGGGTACGCCCATGGCGCAGTCCCAGCTACGCCGGATCAGGCTGCGTTCCTCGCCGGTGGCTCCGGCCAGGCGCACGAGCGGCTTGCCCGGATAACGGCTCGACGCGAAGCGCGCCGGGATGACGATGGCAAAACTGGTCGAAGTCACGGAAAGGTCAGCTCAGCCCTGCGCGGAGGAAGTCGTGCAGATGGATGATGCCGACAGGAATCTGGTTGATCGTGGCGACCATCTCGTCCTCGACCACGGCGCAGTTCGGGCCGTCTTCGCCGACCACGAAAGCGCAGGTGATCTGGGCGTCGTTGAGGAAGCGCAGGGCATCCTCGGCCGCCATGTCGGCCCGCAGCATCTTCGGGCGCGGCGTCATCACTTCGCGCGCGCAGACCTGATCGAGCATCTTGAAGTGGCGGCGCAAGTCACCGTCGGTGATGATCCCGGCCAGACGACCGGCGGGATCGACGACACCGGCGATGCCGAAGCCCATCGAGGTCATGCAGGTGATGACATCGTCCATCGGCAGGTCGAGTTCGACCAGCGGCAGCTTGTCGGCGCCGTGCATGATCTGGCTGACCGAGGCGAGGCGCAGGCCGATCGAACCGCCCGGATGAAGCGCCTTGAGACTCTCGCGCGAGACGCCCTGCATGTCCATCAGCACCATCGCGATCGCGTCGCCAAGGGCAAGTTGCTGCGTGGTCGAACTGGTGGGCGCGATGTTGGCCGAGCAGGCTTCGGTCGCGACGGGCAGCAGCACGCAGACGTCGGAACGGCGCTCGACCAGCGAATCGGCGTAGGAGGTCATGCCGACGACGGGAATCTCACAGCGCTCGGTATGGTCGAACAGCACCTGGAGTTCGGCGGTATTGCCGGAATTGGAGATGGCGAGCACCACGTCGCCCTCGACCACCATGCCGAGATCGCCATGCGCGGCCTCGCCGGGATGGAGGTACATGGCGGGAGAACCAGTGGCGGAAAGCGTCGCCGCGATCTTGCGGGCGATATGACCCGACTTGCCGACGCCGGCAACGACGATGCGGCCGGTGGCACCGGCCAGAAGCTGGCAGGCCTTGGTGAAGCTCGTGCCGAGCGAGGCACCGAGTTCGTCCAGCGTGCGCGCCTCGATATCGATGACTTCGCGGGCGCGAGAGACGATGAAATTGCTAGCCCCGACGGCTATCGGGACAACGGAATTCGGCAACTTTACCCCCCTGGTGGCATGCTTTCGATTGCTGCGCATCGCCTATACCTTGCTTGTCGCAGTGCACAACGCCTGAGTCCTGACATGTATTGTTAGGCATCGGCACAATCCGCGACGTTGTGCTACGCAGCATGGCCAAGTCTGTAAACTCCGCAGGCCGGCCGATTTCCTCCACTTGCCGCAAATCAAGCACAGGCTCCGGCCAGTAGAAAGGCGCTATAGTTGACGGAAATTAATCGTGACATTTTTGCCGCAAGAAATTCGACTGGTTCAGTCCTGCGCGTCTACAGGACGACGCTTGCCGACGCGCTGCCAGGGCTGACCCGCCACTTTCTCGAACCGGTCCCGGATTCCCCAGAGCCAGCCGATGCGGCGCTCGGCAAGGCCGGGCAGGCTCAGCAGATCGCCGCCCAGCCAGGGCAGAAACGGATTGCGCCGCGAATAGGACCAGATCTCGACACGCTCGATCGGCCGCACCGAAGCCCCGCGCGCGTGAAAGCCCAGCGTATCGGCCACGACCAGAGTATTGCCCGGAACCGCCAGCGGCTTGGGTTCAGGCAGCCGCATCTCGGTCAGATCGGCAGCCCTCACTCGCGGCGAACCGCGCGCGGATAGCCGGTCGATCGCGCGCGGATCGGCAAGGCTGCGGCGGTGCTCCCAGTCCAGCCGTTCGCGGGTCAGGCGATGCGACCCCGGCACGAACGTGAAAGGCGCTTCGTCGGCGGTGACGGGATTGAGAAAGAGCCAGGCCTTCAACGAGGAATGAAAGGCATCGGCATGGAGCGATTCCTGCGGATCGGCCTCGTTGCTGGCATCGTGGGTGACGATAGTCTGGATATAGTGCACCGGCCTGATGCGGAAACCGGCGACATATTCGAACAGCGCATTGAGATCGCTGCGATCGAGCAGGCCGCGCAACTGCGGAATCGCCTGCAGCATGGCCGGGTCGATGGCGAGGCGGCGCGTTATCGCATCGCCCTGCCGCATCTCGCGCGCGTCGCCCTCGTAAGACAGGATCGCCGCACGCAAGGCCGCAAACTGCTCGGGCGGGATCACGTTCTCGATCGCGACATATCCATCCCGGTCGAAAGCCTCGCGCCAGTCCGTGCGGACCTTCTTCGCCAGCCGCCAGCGTCGCCACGCACAGAGTGCCCCGGCCAGTCGGACCCTTCCGCGATGAAGACCCAGACGGTTGAGTCGCTGCGAGCCGATCAGGGGATTGTCGAGAAAACTTTTGGCCGATGTCCCTAGCTGAAAGAGCCAGACAGGTGACAGGAGTAGCAATTTTATCGACTTCGGAACTCTCATAGGAAGGGCGCTACCGATTTCCCCGGAGCAGGGCAACAGCCCGCTTGGGAGATCGTCGGCAACGGATTTCGTCTTCTTCGGGGCGCTGAACGGGCTTGGCCGAATAACCGGCTCAGCTTTTCAGGATGAGAAGATTCATGAGGATGGGTTCTTCCAGCGGCTTCGCCCTGGCACTGGCCATCTGCCTTTCAGCGACACCGGCACGGGCAGATGAGTGGGATGGTTCGCCGCCCTTTTCGGCACCGGAAATCCCCGTAGCCGACACCGCGATCGGGCCTTTGCCAATCACCGTATCGAAATGGAATCTCGTCGATATCCCTGCGCCGGCTCCCTCGTCCGCCCTGATCGACCTGACTCCGGCGACGCTTGCCGAGCCCCCCGAAGAAGCGACCGACGCCTACGGCCCCACCCAGCCTTTCTCGCCCGGCAGCCGTCTCGACGGTTCGGGCCATATCCCGCGCGCATACGCCCCCTATCGCGGCGTTTTCCAGCAAGCCGGGACGATCAGGACCGAACTCGCGATCCTGTTCGTCTACATGGGTGCGCAGAGCATTCCCAAGCTGTTCAAGAAAACCGCGCCGTTCCATTTCAAGGACGAAGGCTGGTTCGGCAAGGACACGGCCAACATCGGCATGGACAAGCTCACCCACGCCTTCAACACCTACCTCATCGCCGACATTCTCCATGCCCGTCTGCACCGCAACACGCAGGGTTCGGAAGGCGATGCCGTCACGGCGGGGGTCCTCGCCGCCGGGGTGATGGCGCTCAACGAGATATCGGACGGTATCGAAACCGACAGCGGCTATTCGATGCAGGACATCGCCATGAACTTGACCGGCGCGACGCTCTCCGTGCTGCGCAACACGGTTCCGGGCCTGAAGGACAAGTTCGCCTTCAAGATCGAGATCATGCCGAACGAGCGGATCTACAGCCACGTCGGCAAGAAGCACTACGCCCAGCAACGCTTTCTCTTCGCCCTGAAAGGCGCAGGCTTCGAGGGACTCCAGCGCAGTCCGCTGCGTTTCCTCGATCTCCAGATCGGCTACTACGCCACCGACTTCCTCAACAGCGACCGCGCCAAGGGGATCGAACCCAAGCGCCACCTGTTCTTCGGCCTCGGCCTGAATCTGGGCGAGCTGCTGTTCGGACGCTCGGAGTCCCGTTTCGGCAAGGCAGCCTATTCGGTGCTCGATCACGTCCAGCTTCCCTATACCTCGCTGCGTGTCGACACGCGCGGCGACTTCGGCCATTGGTGACCCTTCGCTCCCCGTTCCGACCCTCAAGGCCCGCCGATCATGAACCGACATCTCACGCCTGCCGTCGAGCAGGCGATGCGCGAGGCGGCGCGTCTCGCCATCCTCCCGCGTTTCGGCACCGCAGGCGCCGCGCCGGTAGAGGACAAGGCCGAGAACCCCGGTGACAGTGAGCCGGTAACCGCCGCCGACCGGGAATGCGAAGCGATCCTGTCCGATCGTCTCGCAGGCCTGATCCCCGGCGCCCATGTCGTCGGCGAGGAAGCCGTGCACCACCGGCCGGAGCTGCTGGATCATCTCGGCTCCGGCACCTGCTGGATCATCGACCCGCTCGACGGAACCGCCAATTTCGCGGCGGGAACCGGCCCCTTCGGCCTGCTTGTGGCCTTGGCGCAGGACGGGATTCCGATCGGCGGCTGGATACTCGATCCGCTGTCCGGCCGCTTCTGCGCGGCGTTCTCCGGTGAAGGCGCAACGATCGACGGTACGCCGTTCCGCACGCCCTCCGCCGAACCGGCACGCCCGCTGGTAGCGGTGACGCGGCTCATTCCCGACAAGGACAGGCGCGCGCGGCTGCTCACAGCTCTCGCCGAAGATGCCGAAGTGCTCGACAGCCCCCGCTGCGCCGCCGACCAGTACCCCCGCATCGCAACGGGCGGCAACCATGCGACCCTGTTCACCCGCACCCTGCCCTGGGACCATGCGGCAGGCGTGCTGTTCCTCAACGAGGCCGGAGGCCGCGCCACCCGCCCCGATGGCAGCCCCTATCGCTGCGACGACCGCCGCGAGGGCCTGATCGCGGCCACCACGGAAAAGACATGGAACTGGGCGGCAGGCCGCCTCTCCGCGCTTGGAGATTCGCTGACCGTGCGGCTAGAGACCACGCGATGACAGTTCCCTTCCTGCGCATCCCGCCCTTCCCGGGCCACCGCGCCGCGGCTCTCGCCGAAGCCTCGCCAAGTCACCACGCGGAGGTCGAAGGCCTCGCCACCGCCCTGCGCGAGGCACGCGTCGGCGGCGCTTATTGGGGAACGGCGGCTTCACTGCCCGAGGGTCGCACTATCGTCGTTTCTGCGGCAAATCCCGAGATAGCCGACGAAGCCACCCGGTACTTGCGTGCGGCCGACCTGGAAACGCAAGCCATCTCGCGCGACCGCCTGCCCGCCGATGCCGATCCCTGGGGCCTCTGCGCCGGAGCCGATCTCGTGATCGCCGGTGCCGACGACGAACTGCTCCTGGTCGCCGCCCTCTGCGGCTGCCGGGTTCAGCCGCTCGGCGCGGGCCGGTTCGCCGCTCTGGGCGACCCCGCCACTCTGGAAGCGACGCTTGCCGCCGAACTCGGACGCTGGACCTACCGCGATCCCTTCACCGGCGACGTGCTAGAGCCGCGACAAGCAATCGCCATGCTCGCCAGCTGGCGCCGCCTGATCGACGCGAACCGTTCCGTCGCCGCCATCTACGGCATCGCGTCGTGGAAGCGCATCACCGCCGACGCCCTGCTGTGGGACGGCTCTGCCCCGGTGCGCCACGCCAAGGCCGCCGAGCTTCCCGCCCCGTTACCCTCCGGGGCCTCGCAAGTGCTCGCCTGGATCGCGCGCAGCGATGCCCGCACCCTGTCGCAACTCGAAGCGCGCGGCGTGCGGATCGGCGAGATCGAGGACGGCATGATCCGTTCGACCGGCCTCGGCGCCAATTGCGTGCCGCCGCTTTCGATCGTCGTCGACGCGCACGGCCCGCACTTCGACCCGGCCCAGGCGAGCGAACTGGAAGTCCTCCTCGAAACCGCAACGATTTCCGAGGACATGCTCCGACGCGCGGCATCCTTGCGCGAACGCCTCGTTTCCGGCGGAATCAGCAAATACGGGCAGGACACCGAACGCCCGGTTGCGTCCAGAGAGAACAGCCGCAAGCAAGTGCTCGTGACCGGGCAGGTCGCAGACGACCGCTCGGTGCTGCGCGGCGGCGGCGGGCTGGACAACCTTGCACTGCTGCGCCGCGCCCGCGCCCATGAGCCGGACGCGCACATCGTCTTCAAACCCCACCCCGATGTCGAGGCCGGCCATCGCAAGGGCCATGTTCCCGATGCCCAGGCTCTGGAATATGCCGACGAAATCGACCGCACCTCGTCGATCGCTGCGCTGCTGGACCGGGTCGATACGGTCCATGTCCTGACTTCGCTGGCCGGGTTCGAGGCGCTGATGCGCGGGCGCGAAGTCGTCACCCACGGCGTGCCGTTCTACGCCGGATGGGGCCTGACCCACGATCTCGGCGCCGTGCCCGCCCGCCGTACCCGCCGGCGCACGCTCGATGAACTGGTGGCGGCCACGCTCATTCTCTACCCGCGCTATCTAGACCCGGTCACCCGCCTGCCCTGCGAGCCGGAAACCCTGGTGGAACGGATCGCGGGGGGACAGGCCGAAGTCCGCTCCGGCCTCATTCGCCTGCGTGAAGCGCAAGGCCGGATCAAGCGCGTGCTGGGGTGGATCATGGGCCGATGACGAGGAGAACTAGCCGACGGAGCAGCCGTCGCCCTCGCTGACTTTCGAACCGTCCGGCTTGTACCAGGTGGCGATCGGCCCGGCCTGCTCGTCGTAATAGCAGACGGAGGACACCCGGTTAGTCGTCGCATCGACGTGGATCGCGTAGTTGCGGGCGCCGCAGTCGTGCTGTTCGCACTGCGAGGCAGCAATGTCGTTGTCCTTGCGCATGACCGGGCCGACCGGCCCCTTTATCGCCGCAATGGCGGCGAGGACCTTGGGATCGGCCACGGCGCGGGACAGGCCTTCCTGCACCACCGGATGCTGGAAGAACGCATAGTCGCCCACTTTGTCGAGCGGGTATTTGCCGACATAGGCAGAGAGGCTGGCTACCGCGCCTGTCGGTGCGGCGGTAACGGCTTCTTCCGTTACGGCTCCCTCCGTGGCCGCAGCGGTGCGCTCGGCAAGAACGGAGGACGGCACCGCGTCGGGCTCGGCACCCTTGTTGCAGCCTGTCAGGCCGCCAAGAGCGAGAACGAGAGCACCGCCCGCCACCAAGGCGCGCCAGTCAGGGTCAAGCATCCGGTATCCTCCGTCACGTTCGACTCCTGTCGAATCGCATTGGAGCATCGCCGGTTCCCGCCGCTACTGCAATCGCGCCAGAGGCGATCAAAGCGTCAGCCGCGGATAGCCGGGCGCAAGCGCATCGCGAAGGACAGCACAAAGGGCCAGAACAGCGTGGCGATCACATCGCCGATCGTATCGTGCCAGGCCCAGGAACCATGCGCGAGCCGGTCGATATACTCGTTTCCGAGTTCGAAGATCACCACCATGGCCAGCGGCCAGTTGGAGCTGAGCTTCTTCTTCATCAAAATTGCGGTGAGAAGCCATATCGTCAGGCCCGCGTAAGTATGCGCGAACTTGTCGGGGGCCGGGCACTGCGCGACGATCCAGGTGATCGCGCGCTCGTATTGGTGGACGAATTCCATGCCGCCTTATGCTGCGCCGCATCACCCCGGTCCAGCCGGAACGCAGCCGTGCGGTGACAATCGGCAAAACCGCCGAAGCCGCAACATCAAGGCGCGGCCGACCTCGGGGCCGCCGCGCCTTGACCTTCTCCCTTCCCTCGGCCTCTTGCGGCACCTGCCTGCAACGCTGGCGTGAAACGCCGTACTGCAGCACCGGGGCCGCCTCCCTGTCGTCAGACCCGCTTGCGCCGAAGTCCGACCGAGGGGCGGTCGATCACGTCGCGCCCCGTATTGCTTACCTTCCCCGAAAGACGATCCGCCCTCATCCAGGAACCAAACCGTCGCCACGCCGTTGCAAAACGGTCGGGGTGAATCCCGGCTTGGATTGGATGAGGGCGAAATCGTCCGCTCGGGGAACCGGGCTATCCTGCATGAGAGCGGCACCGATCATGCTCGGTGTCATCGCGGCGTCTCCTGTCTGCCTGAACGTAGAAAATCGGCTTTGATCCGATCTGCCGCGAACGGGACAAGTTCTTCCCGCAATACCGCCATGAATTGCTTCACGACGCCTTTAATCCTGGCCCTCTTCCCAGTCGGTACCGTCTCTTGCGGCCCGCCTCTCTTCTGTCTGGACACATAGCAGCCGATCAAAGAAATCGGAAGCGATCATTGGCGCAAACGCGCGGAATTCCGTTATTTTGCACTGCGAAAGGAATTCACCATGTCCCGCGATCTCACCAAGACGCTGACGTACTTGTGCCTCCACCTGACGGTCGGCTTCACCGTTGCCTATGTAATGACAGGTTCGCTGGCCCTCGCGGGCGGGATCGCGCTTGTGGAACCGTGCATCAACGCGGTAGCCTTCTGGTTCCACGAACGCGCCTGGAAACGATTCGATGCTGCATCCGCTAACGTCGAGAATCCGGGCTTTCGGGCACTACACCCAGCCTGAGCATCCGTTTGCACCATGAATAACGTCCGCGAATCGGGAACGACATCCGCGGCTTCGCGTTTGCCCAGGTTCGCGGCCCAAGCGCCCGCCCCCACCTTCCCGTAGATCCATGAAAGGAACACCGGCATGACGACGAACTCCGCCTCCGCCCGCTACACAGGCCTCGGCAAGGAGGGCAAGGGCGCGATCACGACGCGTTCGGGCGTCCTCAGCGACCAGCCCTACGGCTTCGGCACCCGGTTCGAAGGCCAGCCGGGCACCAATCCCGAGGAACTCATCGCCGCCGCCCATGCTGCCTGCTTCACCATGGCCACCAGCTTCGCGCTGGCCAAGGCGGGTTTTGCCGACGGTACGCTGGACACCCAGTGCACGGTCACGCTCGACAGCGCCGACGGTGGCTTTGCAGTCACCAAGTCCGCGCTGACGCTAAAGGCCAGCGTTCCCGGCATCAGCGCGGAGGATTTCGAGCGACTGGCCGATGAAGCCAAAGCCGGCTGCCCGATCTCCAAGCTGCTGAATTGCGAGATCACGCTCGAAAAGTCGTTGGAAAACTAAAGTATTTTCTCATCGGGTGGAATCACCCGGTGTACCGGAAAATGCGGCAAATCAAAAGCCTATGGCAGTTGCCCCGATGCAGCCGGGTTAGAAACTGTTCTAGGAAAAGTCACCGTCGCCTGCCATGGCCGCCTCTCCAACGAAAGGACGATCATGGCAGGCGACGACGAGGATTACGTCTACGATGAGGACAGCGGCGAATGGATGCCCGCGTCCGAACTGGCAAGCAAACGCGCCGCCGCGAATACGGTCGAAGTGCGCGATGCGGTGGGCAATCTGCTGGCGGACGGCGACCAGGTCACGCTGATCAAGGACCTCGAGGTCAAGGGCGCGGGTCAGACGCTCAAGCAGGGTACGCTCATCAAGTCGATCCGCCTGACCGGTGATCCGCAGGAGATCGACTGCAAATATCCCGGTATCAAGGGCTTGGTCCTGCGCGCGGAATTCGTGCGCAAACGCTAAGCAGGCGCGATCGGAACAGCCAGGAATTTCAGGCGTTTGAATCCCGGAAGGGGGCAATCGGAGAACCGCATTGCCGATGAAGACGCCAATGAAGCCCCCTATGCTCGGCGCAGTGGTCGCCGCCATCGCGATTGGAGTTCTGGCGGGCGCTTGCCTGCCCGCCGGCTCTCATGCGGACGATCCGCCGACAGCGCCCCAAAAGCCCCGCGAAGCAGCCTCTTCGCGGAGTTCCGACGCTCAGCGCGGCCTTGAGGGGTCCGAAGTCTCCCCGCCGCTCGGCCGCTGACGATCCGTCCAGGCACAGCCATTCCGGGTTTCTGCACCAATTTTCAACATCACCGTAAAGGGATAGACACGATCCGACATCCCGTCGCTGCATTGTCCCGGCGCGACCGCCAATGTCAGTTCGGCACCGCCGCGCATCCCGGTGAACGACAGCCCGCCGCGCCCGGCAAAGCGCGAGACCGGGAAAACCTCGCCCGCCCGCGATTCCGGCGTGGAATACGTCATCCGCGTGCCGGTGACATCACCACCCCAGAACGGCTCCGTGCCGAGGAAGTGAATGGTATCCTCAGCACCAATTTCGTGGAACGGCGCATGGTCCCGCGCATCTCCCGGCATGTCCTTTGCGCCGCCATGGCAGGCCGCCATTGCCAAAGCAGATCCCAGAGCCGCTAAGTATCCAAGCCCGGCACGTCGCATGGCTGCATGAGCTTTCTTCATGTCACGACCCTATCGCTCTCACGCAAATCGCGCAATCGGCCTCCTCCGAAGTCTCTTTTCCTCTTAGCCGGCCATCGATTCGCCCGAAAGAGAACGCCGGTCCCACGCTGGAATGAAGAAATTTTACGTCAGAACCATTTTTTTCGGCATTTCGGTTACCGCTAACACAATCAATCGTCGCAGGAATTTGCCAAGTTGCACTTTCTGCAACACCGGTGGCAAGTAATGCCATTGCGACGGCAGCCCCCTACAGACATGTTGCACTGCAACAAGATAAGGGGTGCCCAAGGCAATCTCCTATCGTTTCAGACTAAGGATTTTGCCATGCTGAAGACCGTTTTTGCCGCTGGCGCCGCTTTCGCCGCCGTTGCCGCCACCACTGCCTACGCCGAAGACTCGCGTGATTTCTCGCACGACGGCGTGCACTACAACTACACGACCGAGCAGAAGGGCAAGGTTACCGTGATCTCCGGCACCGCCCAGGGCCAGGTTCCCTTCCGTCTCTACGTTTCGGGCAACCGCGTGACCGGCACCTACAACTCGCGCAACGTCAACTTCCGCCTCGCCGACGCCAAGGGTGCTCTGGCCCAGGCTGCTGCCGAGTAAGGCACCTCATCAAGGCTTAGGCCTGCACGAAAAAGGGCGCTCCCCAGCCGGGTGAGCGCCCTTTTTGGTATCTGGAAGCCGACTTTCAATGCCGCTTCTGGAGCACTTCCTCGTGCCGGATGAGGCGGATTTCCAGATCGCCGCCTTCCTCGAAGTCGTGCTTGGCCGCAATCACGGCGCGCATGTCCTCGATGGCGAGTTCGTCCGCATCGGGCGGCACCTTGTAGCGGGCCAGCACCATCCCCTCCTCCACATCGATCACGCTGAAATGGCTGGAAATGCAGGAGGCGGCCAGAGCATCGAGATCGAGACCGTCGGCGAGGTTCCAGGTCTTGCCCTCGCGCGATCGGATGCGTTTTCGGCAATAGCGGCACGTGCAAATCAGCGTTCCGTCGTCCTCCCGCTCCCGTCGTCCATCGGGTTCGTGGACGCGCGAGAACCAGCAGGGCGTGAGCGAGTAGGCGTCTGACCGTTTCGTAAACATGCGTTCACCATGTCACCGGGATATGAACGGTTTCTTTTCGCAGATATCGGTATAATCCCCATTGCCCAGAGCATTCGCTCGCAAAGCATTCACCTCACCGACATCGGACCTCGGATAGTCCTATATTAGGAAGGTCGGGCTGGCGTGACGTGGAGTTGAGATGGGTTTCGGCAAATGGTTCCTGGTGCTGGCCGCGGGCGGCGTGGGCGCAGGTGTGGTCGTCGCGGGCATGACGACCGGCCGGATGCAGAAGTATCCGGAAGGCTATGCCCTTGGCGGCGAGGCCCGCCATTCTTCGCGCGGCGATCGCGCCGATGCCGAACAGGAAGAGCGCGGCTATGCCCTCTCCGACGACGACTATACCGGCAGCGACCACTCCGGTTTCGGCCCTCCGCGTGGGCGCATGGTCGTGCTCGGCGCGCCCGGCTGGGTCGATGACGGGTACTCCGCTTCCCCACCGCGCTGGCACGACGAGGACGGCGACGGCGATGCTTCCCCGTTCATTGCCGCCCCGCAGCGTGCGCTGCCCGGGCCGCAGGGCTACACGTCGCAGCAGGCCGCGCCTCGGAACTCCACCTCGGCAGGCCCTTCGCAGCCCTCTCGCGATTCCGCTGCCGAATCCGCCGCCCGTGCCGCCGGCGCCGCCGCCGATGTCCTCGCCGCCGAACGCGACGGCGCCTGAGAGATCAGGCGCCAACAATCAGGCCAGCGTCAGGAAGACTTCCGCCTCGATCACCCACTGGCCGCCCAGTTCGCGCCACTTGGCCGTATAGGTCCCGGATGCCGCCAGCACGTCGGAGGTGCTGTCTATGCCCTCCCAGCGGCCATGCTCCATCGCGATCGGTTCGACCGGAGAGACCGTGACCTGCTCCGGCGTGCGCGTATAGAGCAGCCGCGCCGAGCCTGCGAACTCCCGCCGCCAGACTTTCACCTGCCCCATCCGCCCGGAGATCAGCGCGCTGTCGGTGCCGGTCACCATCACGCAGTCGCGCGCGAGGATCGGCCCGATAGCGGCGGCGTCGCCTTCGGCAATGGCCCGGTTGAACGCCGCACGTCGCGTGCGGATCGCGAGTTCCGCCGCGCTCACGCCGCTCCCCCGCCGCGCACCGGATGGGCCGCCCGCTCGCCAACGACCGTGGCCCAGCGCCGCACCGTCCAGCGCTCGACGATGCCCTCGGTCACGTAAGGATCGGCGCGGGCGAAAGCCTCCGCGGCTTCCGGTCCCTCGCCCGCAAAGAGCAGCAGCGCCGTATCCACCGGATCCTCCACCGCCCCGCCGAACACCAGCTCCCCGCGCTCCACCGCCGCCCAGGCCAGCGCGAGATGCGGCTCGCGGTACTGCGGGCGGCGCTCCAGATAGTCCGGCGCCAGGTGATAGGTCAGCAGGTAGTGGTTCATCGCAAGGCTTTCGTGCTTCGGCGTGTGACCCTCGGCTTTACACGAAACGTGCAGAAAGTGTCGCCCCGCCCGCTCATTCCCACACCTTCGCGTCGAACGGCGCACAAGCCCGGTCGAGCCGCGCCATCAGCCGCAAAAGCGCGGAATCCCGCGCGACGAGCAGGCACCCGGCGTAACGCCCACGCCGCATCCGCACCCGCAGAACGCACCCGAGCGCCAGAGCCGGAAGGTCGGTTCCCGTGAACTTCCGCTGAGCACGATCGTGCGCGCCGACCGATGCCGCGAAGTCCCACGCCGCCGCGAAATGCTCGGCCCCGGCCTTGCGCCGCAGCCGATAGGCGCTTTCCCGCGAGCATCCCACCCGCGTAGCCGCCTCGGCCACCGATCCCGTCTGCGCCAGCCAGCCGACGAACTCGCCCTGCCGTACCGGCGTCCAGCCGTCACTTCGCGACCGGACGGGCACGGGGAGAAAGTCGGGAATGCGAAGGTAGGCGGGCCAGCGGGTCATCGCGCCGGTTTACGCGAGGACGGGACTTGTAGGAAAACGAAGAAAGGGACGCCGGTCGCTTTCTTCGTCACTGCGGCCTTATCAATGCCGGAACCAAGGCCTCAGGAACACCCCTCGACATAGCCGAGCACCGGCATCATCCCGATGTGGACCAGCCCGACCTTGCCGTCCTGCCCGATCTCGAACCGCAAGGCCGGATCGCCGCTCCCGGCGTTGGGCGCGGTGAGGTATTTCGCCGGGGCGGCCTCATACTTGTGCGGCTCCTCGCGGAAGCCGGCGAACCACTTCTTCACGTCCGCCTCACTGGAGCCGACGCCGATCCCTTCCACCAGCGTCACCTCGGACCGCTTGCCGAGCGTGATGCGCTGGACCTTGCCCTTCTCCACGATGGCATAGACGCCCGGATAGTCCGGCGACGTCACCGTCCGGCAGGCATTGGACTCCTGCGCCCCGCGCTCGGCCCAATGCGAACCGGCGGGCACGGCCTGCCCGATCTTCAGATCGCCCAGCCCCTCCAGCGAAAGCACCTTGGGATCGGCGGGTTCGGAGGCGGGAGCCGGGGACGTAGCGGCAGGCGTTTCGGAGACGGTTTCGTCCGGAACGGCGGAAGAGGTCGCTGCGTCCCCCGGCTGCTCCGGCGCCTTGGCAGGCTCGGACGAACAGGCCGCGAGAGCGACGGCGAGAACCGATGCGGTAAGAAGGCTTTTCATGGCGGCTAAAACGAAAGGAAGGGCGAGAGGTTCCGGATGGCGACACATCCCCTCACACCTTGCCCCTAGCGAACAGGAAGAAGATCCGATGAATGGCAGTTTTCAGAGAACCCGCTCATCTAAGCTAATGACCGAATTGGGTGGTAAGCAGACGGTCTTCATGGATATGGGCCAGACGTCTTCCGCAAGACTGGCTCGCTGATAACTGCGTCCAGCAGAAACACGAATGGTTCTTTAGAACCGCTCGGCGTCGTAACCTCAACAGTCCCTGTAAACTTTGCATAAGGCCATCGCCCCGCATCATCAGGCAATAGGCCGATGCTACCGCTGGTTGGCTCCTCCACTACAATGCTCTTGTTGCGACAGTTTTCCGCCGACACCGCAAGCGCTTCTAATGAAGGCATTCGAAAAGCAGAGAACTCGACGGATTTGCTCTGAAACCGCTGCGGGTTCGCCAAAATATCGCAGACGCTCGTTTGCATTGGTGGCGCAGCGGACGCGCATCCTACCGCAGGAACCAGCATTAGAGCAGCACGAAGAATGCATTTTCGGATCATATGCTGACAGTGCGCCAAGGCTAGAAAGTCAGCAAGGTGCTGCATTCCACACTCTAACGACATTGGTTAGCCGGAAGTTCAAATGACTGGGCAATGAGCCGGATGGCGGCTCTTGAGGTATTTCCATTCTACCTCTGATGCGTGCGTGAGCAACTTCACCCCGAGCACGATCCACATACGCGGCTGCAATGTCGAGCAAGGCCGGGCCACCCTCATAAACGGTGATGGGGAACCTGCAGCCGTCCTGTTGCACTTCCACGCGGTCGTGAGCGTCGATCTGGACCAATGAGACATCCAACTCGATCTCTTCATTTTGCAGGTCAGTGGCCACCGAGAGGTCAATGCAATTGATAGCCGTCGTGGGCTGGACTGCCTGTAGCATCATGAAGGCTGGCAGATAGAAAGGTGGCACGGACAAATGCTACCGCTGGTTTCTGATGTCCGCAACGGGGCGTCTCCGGTCAGGCTGCATTTCTTCCCGAGCGGTGGGCACCGGACAGGCGGCTATTAAGCGCGACCTTCCGATTCCTGAGGGGTCGGAAGGGAGCGGTTCCGGAATGGCTGGCTTCAGCTAAAAATCTGAGATTGCGGCCGGATCAAAAAAGCTTCCGCCTCATCGATCCGCGAGCTTCCCGATCAACTTCATCGCTGCCGCAGGAGCCCTCTCCTTCGCGCCGTTGATGAAGAACGTGAACACGTCGCGTCCGGCCTCGGACCATTCCCGGACACGTCCGGCCCAGCGGTCCAGTTCGGCGTCCGGGTAGCCCTGCTCGATCTCGGATTGCGCGTTCTGGAGACGGGCATAGATGAAGGGGCCTGCCTCGGCCGCGTCTTCGAAGGCCGGATACTTGGGGCTGTCCGCCAGGATGACGGCGACACCGGCCTTTCGCACGAGGTCCAGGAAAGCCGGGTCACGGAAGCTCTCGTGTCGGGGTTCGATGGCGTGGCGCAGCGCGAGGCCCTCGTGCCTGGACGGCAACAGGGCAAGGAAGGCGGCGATCTCGTCGGGGTCGAACTGCTTGGTGGCGGCCAGTTGCCAGTTGATCGGCCCGAGCTTGTCGCCCAGTTCGACGATGCCCTGCTCGACGAAATTGGTGACGCTCTCGCCCGCCTCGGCCAGGTTCTTGCGGTTCGTGCAGTAGCGCGAACCCTTGAGCGCGAACCGGAAGCCCTCGGGCACGGTGTCGCGCCACTTGGCGAAGCTGGCCGGTTTCTGGCGGCCGTAGAAGGTGGCGTTGATCTCGGTGCCAGTGAGGTGCTTGCCCAGATATTCCAGTTCGCGCGCCTTGGAGACGCCCTTGGGATAGAAAGTCTCGCGCCAGGGGTCGTAGCTCCAGCCGCCGATGCCGACGTGGACCTCCCCGGGCGCGCCCGCGGTCACCGCGTCTTCTGCCGGGAAAGGCGGCGGCGGTTGGCGGTCACGCGCTTGCGGTAGTGGCGAACGGCCTTGTGCGCGGTCTTTTCAGGGGAGGTCAGGCCTCCGGTAGCCAGCTTGATCGCCAGCTCGGCATTGGCCTGGAGCTTCTCGGTGACCATGAGCACGTTTTCGCGGTTGCTGCCCCGTCCGGTCATCATGTCGGTGGTGCGCATGCCCATGACCATCATGGACTCGGCCCAGAGCCAGTAGCTGTCGTGGGCGAGTTTGATCCAATCGCCATTGGCATTGCGGGACATGCGAAGGAAGCCTCCTGTTGGAGCGCGATCCTAGCAGCGTAAACCATTCCTGCGAAGGAGATTCGCCCTCGGCAGGGAAGGCCGTCGCCCCGGAGAGATCTCGGGGCGACGGCCCGCTTCGCGAAACTCAGTCGTGCTCGCGGCCCCCCGCGCCCATGTAGAGTTCGCTGCCGGTTTCCTTGAACACCTTGCTCATCTCGGCCATGCCCGCCTCGGCCTCGACGATGGCCAGCTTGCCGCCTTCCTCGGCGGCGATGAAGCCGGTCGAGGGCTGGTTCTGCTTGGCGGCGAAGTCCCGCACTTCCTGGCTGATCTTCATCGAGCAGAACTTCGGCCCGCACATCGAGCAGAAATGCGCGGACTTGGCGCCCTCGGCCGGTAGCGTCTGGTCGTGGTACTGCTCGGCGGTGTCGGGATCGAGGCTGAGATTGAACTGGTCGCGCCAGCGGAACTCGAAACGGGCGCGCGAAAGCGCATCGTCGCGGACCTTGGCGGCGGGGTGTCCCTTGGCCAGATCGGCGGCATGGGCGGCCAGCTTGTAGGTGACGACGCCGACTTTCACGTCGTCGCGGTCCGGCAGGCCGAGGTGTTCCTTGGGCGTGACGTAGCAGAGCATCGCCGTGCCGTACCAGCCGATCATGGCCGCGCCGATGCCGCTGGTAATATGGTCGTAGCCCGGCGCGATGTCGGTGACGAGCGGCCCGAGGGTGTAGAACGGCGCTTCGCCGCAAGCCTCAAGCTGCTTTTCCATGTTCTCCTTCACCTTGTGCATCGGCACATGGCCCGGACCCTCGATCATCACCTGCACGTCCTGCGCCCAGGCGCGCTTGGTGAGTTCGCCCAGGGTGTAGAGTTCGGCAAACTGCGCCTCGTCATTGGCGTCGGCGATCGAGCCGGGGCGCAACCCGTCACCCAGCGAGTAGGCGACGTCGTAGACCTTCATGATCTCGGTGATCTCGTCGAAGCGTTCGTAGAGGAACGATTCCTTGTGATGGGCGAGGCACCACTTGGCCATGATCGAGCCGCCCCGGCTGACGATCCCGGTCACGCGCTTCGCCGCAAGCGGCACGAAGGGCAGGCGCACACCGGCGTGGATCGTGAAGTAGTCCACGCCCTGCTCGGCCTGTTCGATCAGGGTGTCGCGGAAGACTTCCCAGGTCAAGTCCTCGGCAATGCCGCCGACCTTCTCCAGCGCCTGATAGATCGGCACGGTGCCGATCGGCACGGGGCTATTGCGGATGATCCATTCGCGGGTGTCGTGGATGTTGCGGCCCGTGGAGAGATCCATCACCGTGTCCGCGCCCCAGCGGATCGACCAGACCATCTTGTCCACTTCGCTCGCCACGTCCGAGGCGACGGCGGAGTTGCCGATATTGGCGTTGATCTTGACCAGGAAATTGCGCCCGATCGCCATCGGCTCGCTTTCGGGGTGGTTGATGTTGGAGGGGATGATCGCCCGGCCGCGCGCCACTTCCTCGCGCACGAATTCGGGCGTCACGTAGTCGGGGATGGCGGCGCCCCAGTCCTGACCGTCGCGCGCATACTCCTTGAGCATCGCGCGGCCGAGGTTCTCCCGCTCGGCGACGTATTCCATCTCCGGCGTGATGATGCCCCGGCGGGCGTAGTGCATCTGGCTGACGTTCATGCCCGGCTTCGCACGCAGCGGGCGCTTCACGACGTTGGGGAATGCCGGGACGCCGCCCGAGCGGTCCGGGCCGAGCTGGCCGTTGTCTTCCGGCTTCACGGCGCGGGCGGCGTAGTCCTCCACATCGCCGCGTGCGAGAATCCAGTCGCGGCGCTTGGCGGCAAGACCAGCGGCGATATCGATGGTGACATTCGGATCGGTGTAGGGGCCGGAGGTGTCGTAGACACGCACAGGCGCCTCGCCCGACCCCGGCTCAAGATGAATTTCCCGCATGGCGACGCCGAGCGGCCCGACGTGAATCTTCTTCGACCCGCGAATGGGTCCGGTAGTAACGCCGATTTCCAATTTGGAATTGATGTCGGCCATAAGCGATTTTCCTTCGGCTTATGGACGAAAGAAAGGTCGCGACAGAAGTGTCCTGTGGCCCGCCCTTCCCTCCGCCCGTGTTAACGGGTTCAGGTTCAACGGGTCGGGCAGCGTGACCTGCCCCTCTCAGCCATTTGTTTCCGTCCGGCTTTTAAAAGCCTTGGGCACAAGCTCCCCGGGGATGGCCGAACGATAGACGTGGCTTGGCCACCCGTCTAGGGCCTGAAACAGACATGCCGATCATCTATCGCCTCGACGCCCCCGCCCGCGAAGTCGCCCGTGCCATGGGGGCCGAGGCGGGGAACGATCCCTGGCCCGGCGGTTCGGTCTCGGGCGGCGGCTTTGCGCCGGTCATCACCATGGGGCGCGAGTTCGTGGCGGGTCCCCGGCCGGAAAAGCGCCTGCCGCGCCGGATGATCCCGCGCCTCTGGGGCGTGCCGCCACCCCCTGCCGCCTTCGATCAGCGCCGCCACGGCATCCTCACCGTGCGCAATCTCGAAAGCCCGTTCTGGATCGGCAACTTGCGCAACAGCGAGTTCCGTTGCCTGGTGCCCGCCACCGCCTTCATGGAATGGGGCAGGACAAGCCCGACCGACGGCAAGCGCCGCCAGAACTGGTTCGGCACCGCCGACCAGCCCCTGTTCGCGATGGCGGGCGTGTGGAAGGACAGCGAAGTGCCCAGCTTCGCCCTGCTCACCTGCGAGGCCAACGCGGCGTTGCGCGCCGAAGGCCGCGACACGATGCCGGTGATCCTTCCGCCCGAGGCGCATGACCTCTGGCTGCGCGGCGACTGGAAGCGGGCTGCCGAGCTGGTCGCGCCTTACAGCTCTTCACGTATGACTTTGCGGGTCGCAGGCGCGTAGAAACGGTTCCAACAGACGAAAAAGAAACCGCCAAGCATACCAATCCAAGCCCACGCAATGACCCAATTACTTGAAGTTAATCGATAATAACTCCATCTTAATGCTGTTTGTTACGGTTCGTTAGCTGTCAGGCGATTACCTTGCCCGTTCCGAGCGGAAGCAGGGTGCAGATGGGGAATCTCGACAGTATAATATCGCCCGGCCCGGTATCGTCTGGCGGGGCGACGACCATGGCGCGGCGGATGGCGGTTCACGCGGTTCAGGTCGCCAGCGCGGTCTGTGCCGCCGGAAGCTTTCTGGCCGAGGGCACGCCCGCACGCGTTCTCGCAGGAATCGCCGCCATGACGGCGCTGTTCACGCTGGCTATCGGCATTCGCTATGGGCGGCGCGCCGTCGCCGAACTCGACGGACATCTCACCCTGGCGGCCGAAGCCAGCGCCGCGCGCAGCCAGGTCGAAGAGCTGTTCGCGATGACCGACATGCTGCAGGCCGCCGACGACCACGAGGATGCGGCAGCGGTGCTCATGGCCAGCGCGGAACGGCTGCTGCCCGATCTCGACGGCGCTCTCTACCTCTTCAACAATTCACGCGACCGGCTCGATCTGGCGCAATCGTGGAGCCGCAGGCCGGGCTTCGCCCCCGCTGCCACCCTGTTTCCCGAGAACTGCTGGGCGCTCAAGCGCGGCAAACCGCATCTCAACCACCGCGAGGATGACAACAACGGGCGGGGAAAATCGCTCTGTTGCCCGCATGCCGTGGGCAAGGCTTCCAGCATCGAAGTACCGATGATGGCACGCGGGCAGGTCTTCGGGCTGCTCATTCTCGCCAGCGAGGCCGCCGATGCCCATGCGCAGTTTCAGGACGTCACCCGGATCGCCCGGGCCCTGGCGGATTCGATCTCGCTCGCGCTGTCCAACATCGCCCTGCGCGAGAAGTTGCGCACCCAGTCGCTGCGCGATCCGCTGACCGGCCTCTACAACCGGCGCTACATGGAAGATGCGCTGGAACGCTACATCAACCTGGCGCAGCGCACAGGCACCTCGATCTCGGTGCTGATGATCGACCTCGACAACTTCAAGCGCCTGAACGACGACCACGGTCACGCCAAGGGCGACGCCGTGCTGCGCGACGTGGCGGGCCAGCTTGTCAGCACCTTGCGGCCCTCGGACGTGATCGCGCGCTACGGCGGCGAGGAACTGCTGGTCATCATGCCCAAGTGCGGCCTCGAACATGCCGCCGCCAAGGCCGAACTGCTGCGCCAGCGGGTCGAGGCGCTGTCCGCCGCGCACGGCGCGCAAGTCAGCGCCTCATTCGGCGTCGCCACGGTTCCGGAAACGGCGACGGGCGCGGGCGACGTCGTCACCATGGCCGACACGGCCCTCTATGCCGCCAAGCAGGCCGGCAAGAACCGCGTGACCACCGCGCCGCGCCGCAAGCGCGGCGAGGACAAGGCCGCCCCCAGGCTCGCCGCCGCCAACTGAAGGGGAACAGCCCTCTGGCCGCGCGGCGCGCCAATGCCCCGCTCGTCATTGCAAGGAGGTGAAGCCGACGCGGCGATCCTGAGCGTTGGTCCAAAGCCGCCCTGGATTGCTTCGCTTCGCTCGCAATGACGAAGTCTGGGGGCGAAGACTTGGCAACGAAGATCGGGACTTTTCACAACGAGCACGAAAAAGGGGCCGCATCGCTGCGGCCCCTTCTTATTTTTGGCTCATGAAAGCGCTGAAGGATCAGTCTTCCTTCAGGAACGCCGGCATGTGGTCGGGATCGCCACCGCCGTTGTTGTCGCCGCGCGGACCGCGGGGACCGCGATCGCCACGGGGACCACGGTCGTTGCCGCCACGGCCGCCGTCACGGCGCGGACCACGACGGTCGCCGCCGCGATCCTCGCGCGGGCCACGATCGCCGCGCGGTTCGCGCGGTTCGCGGGCCGGACGGGTGTCTTCCAGCTCGGCGCCGGTTTCCTGGTCGACGACGCGCATCGACAGGCGAACCTTGCCGCGCGGGTCGATCTCGAGGACCTTGACCTTAACTTCCTGGCCTTCCTTGACGACATCGGTCGGCTTTTCGACGCGCTCGTTCTTCATTTCGGAGACGTGGACGAGGCCGTCCTTGCCACCCATGAAGTTCACGAAGGCACCGAAGTCGACGATGTTGACGACCTTGCCGGTGTAGATCTTGCCGACTTCCGCTTCCTCGACGATGCCGAGGATCCACTTCTTGGCGGCTTCGATCTGGGCGATGTCGGAGGACGAGATCTTGATCACGCCTTCGTCGTCGATGTCGACCTTGGCGCCGGTTTCGGCAACGATCTCGCGGATCACCTTGCCGCCGGTGCCGATGACGTCACGGATCTTCGACTTGTCGATCTGGATCGTCTCGATGCGCGGTGCGTGGGCCGAAAGTTCGGTGCGAGCCGAACCCAGGGCCTTGGTCATCTCACCCAGGATGTGCGCGCGACCGGCCTTGGCCTGTTCCAGCGCCTTGGCCATGATCTCGCGCGTGATGCCCGCGATCTTGATGTCCATCTGCATCGTGGTGATGCCGGCTTCGGTGCCCGCAACCTTGAAGTCCATGTCGCCGAGGTGATCTTCGTCACCCAGGATGTCCGACAGGACGGCGAAGTCCTTGCCTTCCAGGATCAGGCCCATGGCAATGCCCGAGACCGGACGGACCAGCGGCACGCCAGCGTCCATCATCGACAGCGAACCGCCGCAGACGGTGGCCATCGAGGACGAACCGTTCGACTCGGTGATGTCCGAGAGAACGCGGATCGTGTAGGGGAAGTCTTCCTTCGAAGGCAGCACGGGGTGCAGCGCGCGCCATGCCAGCTTGCCGTGGCCGACTTCGCGGCGGCCCGGAGCGCCGAAGCGACCCACTTCGCCGACCGAGTAGGGCGGGAAGTTGTAGTGCAGCATGAACGACGAGTACGACAGGCCTTCGAGGCCGTCGATCATCTGTTCGGCGTCCTTGGTGCCCAGGGTGGTGGTGCAGATCGCCTGCGTTTCACCGCGGGTGAACAGCGCCGAACCGTGGGTGCGCGGCAGGAAGCCGACCATCGATTCGATCGGGCGGACCTGCTCCAGCGTGCGGCCGTCGATGCGCTTGCCGTCCTTGAGGATGGCGCCGCGAACGATTTCCGCTTCCAGCTTCTTCATGGTCTTGATGGCGACCATCTGCGTCTGCGGCGTTTCGTCCGCGAAAGCTTCCTTGGCCTTGGCGCGCGCGGCGTTCAGGGCGTTGGAGCGCTTCGACTTGTCGGTCAGCTTGTAGGCAGCGGTGACGTCCTTGCCGACGGCCTTCTTGAGCTTCGCCTTGATGTCGGCGGTGTTGTCCGACAGGTCGACATCCCAAGGTTCCTTGGCGGCAACTTCGGCCAGGTCGATGATGAGGTCGACGACCTTCTTGATCTCGTCATGCGCGAACACGACGGCACCAAGCATCTCTTCCTCGGTCAGCTCCTTGGCTTCCGATTCGACCATCATCACGGCATCGCCGGTGGCGGCGACGACGAGGTCCAGGCGGCCGTCGGTGAGAGCGGCGGTCTGCTTCGGGTTCAGCGTGTATTCGCCGTCGACGAAGCCGACGCGAGCGGCGCCGATCGGGCCCATGAAGGGCACGCCCGAGATGGTCAGTGCGGCCGAAGCGGCGATCATCGCAACGATGTCGGCCTCGGTTTCGCCGTCAAAGCTCAGGACCTGGGCGATGACGTTGATTTCGTTGTAGAAACCTTCGGGGAACAGCGGGCGGACCGGACGGTCGATCAGGCGGCTGGTCAGCGTTTCCTTTTCGGTGGCGCCGCGTTCACGCTTGAAGAAGCCACCCGGAATGCGGCCGGCGGCCGAAAACTTTTCCTGGTAGTGCACGGTCAGCGGGAAGAAGTCCTGGCCTTCCTTCACCGACTTGGCGGCGGTAACCGCGCAGAGCACGACCGTTTCGCCGTAGGTGGCGAGGACCGCGCCGTCGGCCTGACGGGCCACGCGGCCGGTTTCGAGAGTGAGGGTCTTGCCGCCCCACTCCATGCTTACGGTTTTGACGTCGAACATAAGAGGTTTTCCTCAGCCCACCGGCCCTATTGCGCGGCGGGGTTTACTGCCGGGTATGCCGTCCCGGTCCGGTGTGGAGCCGCTTTGGGCTTCCTGGGTCCTCCGCCGGATTGCGGACGTACCCTTGGTTTTTGTCTTGCCGCGTTTTCCGAGTCATCAGGTGATCCCACCCGATTAGAAAACGCTCCTAATGCAAGAAGCGGCCCGCTAGGGGCCGCTTCCCGTTAAGTCTTACTTACGCAGACCCAGCTTCTGGATCAGCGAGTTGTACCGCGCGACGTCCTTCTTCTTCAGGTAGTCGAGCAGCGAGCGGCGCTTGTTGACCATGGCCAGCAGACCGCGACGCGAGTGGTTGTCCTTGTGGTGAGCCTTGAAGTGCTCGGTCAGGTTGCGGATGCGCTCGGTGAGGATCGCGACCTGAACTTCCGGGCTGCCCGTGTCGCCAGCGACGCGTGCGTTGTCCGAAATGATGTCCTGCTTCTTTTCAGCGGTAACCGACATAGTACTTTACTCCGCGACATCCGATAGGTTGAACCCTCTGACGACGCGGGCTTCTCCGCCCGAAAGCTCCATCAGCGCGACGGGAGTGATCCCTTCTCGCGCCCAGTAGAGCCCGTCTTCATGGGGCAGTTCGGTCAGAACACGGCCCTGGCGGACCGCTCTTGCCTGCTCCGAACCGAGGTCGATGGCCGGGATGTCGTCCAGCCCCACCTCAAGTGGCAAGAGTATCTGTTCAAGCGCAGCGCCCTTGCCGATTTCGTTCAATTTGTCCAGCGAAATCGCGTGAGACAGGTCGAACGGACCGGCCTTTACGCGGCGCAGCATGGTGACATGACCCACCGTGCCAAGAGCCATTGCGATGTCGCGCGCGAGGCTGCGAATGTAAGTTCCCTTGGAAACTTTCACCCGCAACGTAACGTATTGCTCGCTGGCATCCCATTCACCGACGAAGCCCTCGGCGAGGTATTCCCATTCGAAAATCGTAACCCTGCGAGACTTGAGTTGCACCTCTTCCCCGGCCCTGGCCAAGTCATAGGCTCTCTCTCCATCGACCTTGATCGCCGAGTATGCTGGCGGAATCTGATCGATTTCACCCGTGAAGCGCTCTTGCACGATTGATTCGACAGCACCGAAACCCGGCTGAAAGTCGCTCGTAGCCACGACCTTGCCTTCGAGATCCAAGGTGTCGGTCTGTCGGCCGAACTGAATGGTAAACTCGTAGATCTTGCTGGCATCGAGCATCCGACCCGCCAGCTTGGTTGCCTCGCCCAACGCCACGGGCAGGATGCCGGTGGCCAGCGGGTCGAGCGTGCCGCCGTGGCCGACCTTCACCTTCTTGCCATAGCCCGCCTCGCGCAAGTTGCGCTTCACGGCGGCGACCGCCTGCGTGGAACCGAGGCCAAGCGGCTTGTCGAGGATGATCCAGCCATGAGGGGCCGGGCGGGTTGCGGGAGCGGAAGTCATGCCCCTCCCCAAGTCGTGCGGGCCGGTTTTGTCAACGCCTGCGATCGCGCCGGGCGTCAAACCCCCGCTACGAACTGGGCCAGCGCGAAGTAGTGTCCCGTCGCCCACATGACCGGCGGCACGACCAGCCTGCCGACGATGCCCCACTGCGGAAAGAAGTAGGGCACCACCAGCAGCAGCACGATCAGCAGCGGGAACCCGTAAGGGCGCAGCCGCGCATAGCCTTCGGCCAACCCGCGCGGCAGCAGCCCCTCGACGATGTGCGACCCGTCGAACGGTGGGATCGGCAGCAGGTTGAACAGCGCGAGGAACACGTTTACCCTAATGAAGTTGAAGAAGTTCTTGGCGATGAACTCCAGCACCGCGCTGTCCGCCGATCCCGCGAACCGCACCACCAGCCCCAGCAGCACCGCGCCGACCGCCGCCAGCACGAGATTGGACCCCGGTCCCGCCGCCGCCACGACCATCATGCCCCGGCGCGGATCGCGCAGGCGCCAGCGATTGACCGGCACGGGCTTGGCCCATCCGAAGATCGGCGCCCCCGCCAGTGCGAGAGTGCCCGGCAGGATCACCGTCCCGAACGGATCGACATGCCGCAGGGGATTGAGCGAGAGGCGGCGCTCTTCCTGCGCGGTCGGATCCCCCAGCGCCAGCGCGGTCCAGCCATGCGAGACTTCATGGAAGACGATGGCGAGGATCAGGGGAACGATGAGCGCGGCAGCGTCCAGCAGGGTCTGGTTCATGCTCGTGATCTAGGTGTGCAGAGGGCCGTGCGCAATGCGTTCGACGCCCTCCTTCATCGCCCCATGGCCTCGCCGAAATGCTTGCGGCAGAGCGCGACGTAGCGGTCGTTGCCGCCGATCTCGGTCTGCGCGCCCTCGCGCACCGCGGCGCCTGCGCCATCGACGCGCAAGTTCATCGTCGCCTTGCGGCCGCAGTGGCACACGGCCTTCAACTCGATCAGGGCATCGGCGATACCCAGCAGTACCGCCGATCCGGGGAACAGCTCGCCCCGGAAATCGGTGCGCAGGCCATAGCAGAGCACCGGAATGTTCTCGCGATCGGCGACATGGGCGCATTGCCACGCCTGCTCCGGAGTGAGGAACTGCGCCTCGTCCACGAGGATGCAGGACAGCGGCTCCACCGCGTGAGCGGCGCGAACCTGGGCGACCAGATCGGTATCCGGCTGGAAGCGATGCGCCTGGGCATGAAGGCCGATGCGGCTCTCGATCGCGAAATCCTCGCCGCGTTCGCCGCTGCGGTCGTCGATCCCGGCGGTCCACAGCATCGTGCGCATGCCCCGCTCGTGATAGTTGAAGTTCGCCTGAAGCAAAGTCGCCGACTTCCCGGCATTCATGCTGGCATAGTAGAAATAGAGTTTAGCCATCGTTGTTGGGGATAACATGCCCCTTGCCGCCCCGCACCGCACTTGCGGCGATTGTCCCCGCTTGAATGAAAATGCCCGGCGTTATCTAATCCCGCAGGCCCGAAGTTGCGGCCACGGGTTCCGGCCATAGGTTCGGGCGGATCAAGGTCCGGAAGCGAGCTTGACGGGGAGTTGGGCATGATAAGGTGGATCGCCGTCGCCGTGATCGTCACGCTGGCCGGACTGGTTTCCGGCTACGTCATCGATGCCCCGCTCGCCTCCTCGGCCGCAGGCGGGTGGCGGGAGACGGCGACTTTCCTCGATGGCGGCGCGGCAGGCCTCGTGGCGATCCTCGGCTACAAGGGCGCCGTCGCCGGACCGCTGGTGCTGGGCGCCCTGCTCTGCCTGCCGGTACTGGCCCTGCCGCTTCGTTCGGGGCCGGGCCGCCGAGGCCCCGTGCCCCTGCCCGCGCCGGTCTGGAGGCCTGAACCGCTGGCCACCTCCCTTGGCGATGAGCACCGTATCGGCCGTCCTCAGGGCGCCGATACGAAAGTAGCGCTTTCCCGCCCGATCGTGCTGGTCCGCAAGCCGCGCCTGCGCTCCCGCGACTGGTTCGGCGATCCCAGTTGGCTGGGCGGCCTGCCCCGACTGGGAAACGCCCCCTGGCCGCGTGACCGCGACGGGACGGCGCTTCCGTTCGCCGCCCAGATCGATCTGGCGGAAATCGCCGGAGCCTGCCCCGAAGCGCCGCTGCCCCCCGCCGGTTCGCTGGCGTTCTTCCTCGGCACCGGCGCGGTGGTGCCGGTGCCTGCCGGGAATCACGATTTCACCAGCCCGCCGGAAGACTTCGAGCATGGCTTCTTCCCGTTCTGGCCGGTCGACCCGTCTGCCGTCGACCTGCCGGACGACGGGCGCGCGGCCGGACCGGCAGGAAACGAGGAGGCCGTGGCGCAAGCGATCTCCGCCTGGCTGGCCCGGCGCTATCCGCTGCGCGGCGGCCCCTTGGCGGCGGCCGAGCCGGTCGATCGGATCTGGTGGCACGGCGCGATCCAGCTTGCGGACTGCTATCGTCTCGCGCTCCACGCAGCCTTGCGACTGGCCGACAGGCGCATGGCCCGCACGAGCGATGCGCGCGAGGATCTGGAACTGCTCGGCGCAGATCCCGCGGCAACGGCCTTGCTGCTCGAAACCGCACAGCGCGCATTCGACCGCGAGGGCGCCCGCCTAAAGGAGCACAGGACACAACAGGAAGCGCTGGCCGAAGTCTCGGACGCAATGGACCGCTTCACGGAAGACCGCGATCCCTGGGTGCCGCTGACGAGCGAGGAATTCGCCGTGCTTCGCGACGTGCTGGCCCATGTCGAGCGTGACTGCGCCGACCTGGTGCGGGCCTATGCGCCGAAAGACCTGCCGGAACTGGCGACGCTTACCTTACGCGCCATGATCTCCGGTCCTCCGGAGGCGCTGGCGCACATCAGCGATGCGGAACTGGCGCGCATCAATGCCGGATACCGGCTTGCGGGCCGTCACCAGCACGGCCTGTTCTGCCCCGGCGGCCGCGCCGCACAGGAGGACCGGCATGGCGACGTGTTGCTCCTGCAACTCGCCCATGACGACATGATGGAATGGAACTGGTCCGAAACCGGGCTCTACCAGTTCCGGATAAAGCCCGCCGATCTGGAGAGGCACCGCTGGGACCGCGTCAGCCTGAGCTTCGAGACCGGCTGAGGTTCGAGACCGGCTGACGCCGGCTAGGCCTCAATTCTCCTCGAGATCCCGCTTCACGCGCGGATCGTTGAGCAGCGCATCGATACGGCTGGCTTCGTCGAAGGTCTCGTCCGGAAGGAAGCGAATCTTGGCGGCGAACTTGAGCTTCAGCCGCTGCGCGACTTCGCGCTGGAAAAAGGCCGTATGCGTACGCAGCGCCTTGAGCACCACTTCCTCGTCCTCGCCCAGCAGGGGCTTCACATAGACCGTCGCAATGCGCAGATCGGGCGTCATGCGCACTTCGGTGACGGACACCGAATGCGCGCTCAGCGTGGCGTCGTGGACCTGCTGGCGCATGAGGATTTCGGAAAGGACGTGACGCACCTGTTCACCCACCTTCAGAAGGCGGACGGAGTGCTGCTCGGGCGTGACTTGCTGGCGTACCATGGCTTTGTCCCATGTGGGCGGATCACCGCATTTTGCAACAAGTGATTACGGCTCCAGACCGCTCCGGTCCGGTTTGATACACCGTTTTTTCACATTTTGGCGACGATCCGCGCCAGCGAGCGCACGTTTCGCGCCGTACCGCGACAGCCGAGGCGCTTCTCGATGAAGTCCATCGTCAGCAGGCTCTCCGCAGGCGGACGGGCATAATCGACGAACAGGCAACGCGTGCCCAGCGCCAGACGCTCGCCGCCCAGCGAGCCGTGATCGGCCACGAGCCGATCGAACCGATCCTGATTCGGCTGGCCGGACAGCAGCACGGTGTGCACGAAACTGTCGCCGCTCTCCCCCGCGAACGGGTTCGCCTCCACCGACAGGCGAATCTCCTCGCGCGTGCGCACCGCGACGAAGGCCTGCATGTCGAACCGGTCGCGCATCAGATAGGCCAGCAGGTCTTCCAGACCCTCGCTCGGCCGATCCTCGTAATCGAACAGGACATTGCCGCTGGAGATCACCGTCTCGGCATTCTCCAGTTCCTCACGCTCGAAGGCATAGCGCAAGTCCGCCATCGACAGACGATCGCCGCGAACGGTCAGGGATTCGAAAAAGGCGCAGTAGCGGGTCATCGCAGTATCATCAGTCCTATTGGCGTTAGTATCGTCACGCAGGTGAGCGCTCCCAGACAACCGCATCCGGCCCGCGTCACCGCTTCATCGACAAGAGCGTTGGCGAACGCTCTGCCTATGCGACGCCCTTTCCCCGAACCGCGCCCGAAACGAAGGCGGCCACCGCCGGGCTTGTCGCCCGACGATGGCCGTCCTTGAGCTTTCGGCCGGCGCCCGCTTGATACGGGCACCGATTATCAGCCGACGGTACGCTCGCGGTGGCTGACTTCGAAGACTTCGAGGTGGTCGCCCGCCTTGATGTCGTTCGTGTCGGCCAGCACGACACCGCATTCCAGACCGGCGCGCACTTCGTCCACGTCGTCCTTGAAGCGGCGCAGCGAGGAGATCGTCGTGGCCGAAACGATGACGTCGTTGCGGGTGAGACGCGCGCTGAGACCCTTGCGGATGTAGCCTTCGACCACCAGCAGACCTGCCGCCTTGTCGCGCTTGCCGGCCGGGAAGACCTGCTTGACTTCGGCGCGGCCGACGACGGTTTCGATCCGCTCGGGACCCCAGATGCCGGCCATCTGCTTCGCGACCTCGGCGGTCAGCTCGTAGATGACGTCGTAGTACATCATCGGCGTCTTGGTCTTCTCGATCTGCTCGCGCGCCTTGGCGTTCGGGCGGACGTTGAAGCCCACGATCGGCGCGCCCGAGGCCGAAGCCAGGGCCACGTCGGTTTCGGTGATGGCACCGACGCCCGAGTGCAGGATGCGGACCTTGATCTCGTCGTTCGACAGGGCGTGAAGCGCCGAGTTGATCGCTTCGACCGAGCCCTGCACGTCCGCCTTGACCACCACCGGGTACTCGATGACGTTCTGCTTGGCAGCCAGTGCCGAGAACATCGTGTCGAGGCTGGCGGGCGCCGTGGCGGTGCGCTTGGCGGTCGCCTGTTCCTGACGGTAGGACGAGACCTCGCGGGCACGCTGTTCGCTTTCGACCACGGTCAGCAGGTCGCCGGCCATCGGCACGCCGCCGATACCGAGGACTTCGACCGGCATCGACGGCGGAGCCGCCTTCACCTGACGGCCCTTGTCGTCGAGCATCGCACGCACGCGGCCGCTCTCGGTGCCGACGACGAGGATGTCGCCGACCTTCAGGGTGCCGCGGTTGACCAGCACGGTCGCCAGCGGGCCCTTGCCCTTGTCGAGCTTGGCTTCGATCACGGTCGCCTCGGCCTCGCGGTCGGGGTTGGCCTTCAGCTCCATGAGTTCGGCCTGGAGCAGGATCTTCTCGATCAGTTCGTCCAGACCCTTGCCGGTCTTGGCCGAGATCTCGACGTCCTGCACGTCGCCCGACATCGCCTCGACGACGACCTCGTGCTCAAGCAGACGCTCGCGGACGCGCTGGGCGTTGGCTTCGTGCTTGTCGATCTTGTTGATCGCCACGATCATCGGCACGCCGGCGGCCTTGGTGTGATTGATGGCCTCGATCGTCTGCGGCATGATGCCGTCGTCGGCGGCGACCACCAGGATCACGATGTCCGTCACGTTGGCACCGCGCATACGCATCTGCGTGAAGGCGGCGTGGCCCGGCGTATCAAGGAAGGTGACGAGATCGCCGCCCTTGGTCTTGATCTGGTAGGCGCCCATGTGCTGCGTGATGCCGCCGGCTTCGCCCTTCACCACGTCGGTGCCGCGCAGGGCATCGAGCAGCGAGGTCTTGCCGTGGTCGACGTGGCCCATGATGGCGACGACGGGCGGACGCGACTTCAGGGTTTCGGGTGCATCGACGTCCACCGAGGTATCGATGTCGACATCGCTGTCCGAAACGCGCTGGATGTTGTGGCCGAATTCGGTGACGAGCAGTTCGGCGGTATCCTGGTCGATCGTCTGGTTGACGGTGACCATCATGCCCATCTTGAACATCGCCTTCACCAGGTCGGCGCCCTTTTCGGCCATGCGGTTCGCCAGTTCCTGCACGGTGATCGCCTCGGGAACGATCACGTCGCGGACCTGCTTTTCACGCTGCTGCGACTGGCCGCCGAAGTGCGCACGGCGTTCCTTCTCGCGGGCGCGCTTGAGCGCGGCGAGCGAACGGGCGCGGGCGCCCTCGTCGTCGTTCAGCGCACGGTTGACCGTGAGCTTGCCCGACTGACGGCGGTCGCCGCCCTTGCGGTCACGCTCAGGGGTGCTTCGCGGCGGCGGAGCGCTGGTCTTCTTGACGCCGGCAGGCGCCTTGGGCGCGGTGGAACCGCCGGTATTGGCGGCCGGCGCGGCGGGGCTTGCAGCAGCCGGAGCCGAGGCCGGAGCTGCCGGAGCGGCAGCGGGAGCCTCGGGCTTGCGCACCGGCTGAGGGCGCGCGACCGGAGTGAAGCGGCGCGGCGCGGGCGCCGGAGCGGCCACGGGTGCGGCCGGAGCCGGAGCCTTGGCGGCAGGCGCCTCGGTGGCGGGAGCCTTTGCGGGAGCCTCGGTGGCAGCTTCGGCAGCAGGCGCGGGCGTTTCGGCAACGGGTGCCGGAGCTTCCGGAGCAGCAGCCTCGGCGGGCGCTTCGGCCGGGGCTTCCGGGGCAGCGGCAGGCGCTTCCTGGGCAGCCTGAGCTTCGGCCGCGCGGGCAGCCTCTTCTTCCACGCGCTTGCTTTCCTGGGCGCGATTTTCTTCGGCGCGGCGCTTCTCTTCCTCGATGGCGCGCACCTTCTCTTCGTGCTCGCGACGATTCGCTTCCTCAAGCGCGGCGAGACGGGCTTCCTCGGCCTCGCGCTGAAGACGAGCGACTCGTTCCTGCGGAGTCTCGTTCGAGGGAATCGGGCGGCGCGGCGGAGCCGGCGGCGGCGCGGGGCGCTGCGGGGCAGGCTGCGGTGCGGCAGCCTGCGGCGCGGGCGCCTGCGGAGCCGGAGCGGCCTCGACGGCGCCCTCGGAACCGGACTTGCCGAGCACCTTGCGGCGCTTCACCTCGACCACCACCTTGTTGGTGCGGCCGTGGCTGAAGGTCTGCTTGACCTCACCGGCTTCCACGGAACGCTTAAGCCCCAATGGCTTGCGGCCCAGGGTCGGTTTGTTGTCGGTCTCGCTCATATCTCTCGTCGTGCCCTTCGATCTCAATTCGTCGCCGCCGGTGCAGCGCGATGCGCCGGTCCGGTGCCACCATCCATACCGTCCCCGTCCGCCTCGGCGCGGGGCTGCCCCTGGAAATGCAGAAGGCGCTGCAACTGCGCCGCGACTCGTTTGGCCGAGCCGCGATCGTTGAGCGCCAGGTGAACGACGTTGTCGCGGCCCAATGCCACAGACAGCGTCTCCCGGTCCAGAGGCAAGCGTGTGCCCTTGAGACCGCTTCCTTCCGCCTCGCTCCCGACTCTCCAGGCCTGGTCGAGCTTGCGCGAGCCGTCTTCGCTCGCATCGGCGGCATGGGCAAGCCAAGTGACCCGGCCCTCACGCGCGTTCTGCGCGATCCGGTCGGACCCCATGAGGAGCTTGCCCGATTTCAGTTCGAGGCCCAGCCGGTCGGTCAGGGCGCGGATCAGCGCCTGTTCGATCCTGTTGGCGAGGTCTTCGGGGATCGTGAGCGCGGCGCCTTTGTAGGCACGCGCCAGCGATCCCTTTAGTTTGCCCTTATCGAGCGAAATTTCAAGGTCCGAACGAGAAACGCCGATCCACGCGCCGCGCCCGGGGGCACGCGCGTGGATGTCGGGTAAGACCAATCCGTCCGGCGAGATCGCCAGACGGATGTAGTCTTCACGCGCACCGATCTCTCCGGAAAGGATACATTTCCTCTCCGGACCGGTGCCGTCGATGTCGGAGCTTACGCGCTCATTGCGAGGATTCCGCATCGGCGGCCTCCTCGGTTGCCGGTTCGTCTTCGAACCAGTGGGCGCGGGCTGCCATGATGATTTCGTTACCCTGTTCTTCGTTCAGGCCGTACTCGCCGAGCACGCCGCCCTTGTCTTCGTCGCGTCCGCGGCGATTCACCGAACCGTCGCGGCGACGCTGTTCCGAACGCTTCTTGGCGATCAGTTCGTCGGTGGCCAGATCGGCCAGGTCGTCGAGCGTCTTGATGCCCGCCTTGCCGAGAACCACCAGCATCGCCTCGTTGAGGTGCGGCAGTTCGGCCAGCGCATCTTCGACGCCAAGCGCGCGGCGCTCTTCGCGGCTCGCCTCTTCGCGGCGATCCAGCGCTTCCTGGGCACGGCTCTGGAGTTCCTCGGCGAGTTCCTCGTCGAAGCCCTCGATCGCGGCCAGTTCGTTCAGCTCGATATAGGCGACTTCTTCCAGCTCGCTGAAGCCTTCGGCCACCAGCAGCTGCGAAAGGGTCTCGTCGACGTCCAGCTCTTCCTCGAACATCTTCGAGCGCTCGGTGAATTCCTTCTGGCGCTTTTCCGAAGACTCGGCCTCGGTCATGATGTCGATCTGCGAGGCGGTCAGCTGCGAGGCAAGGCGCACGTTCTGGCCGCGGCGGCCGATCGCCAGCGAAAGCTGGTCATCGGGCACGACGACTTCGATGCGGCTCTCTTCCTCGTCGATGACGACGCGGCTGACGGTCGCGGGCTGGAGCGCGTTGACGACGAAAGTCGCGGTATCCTCGCTCCAGGGAATGATGTCGATCTTCTCGCCCTGCAGTTCCTGCACGACGGCCTGGACGCGGCTGCCCTTCATGCCGACGCAGGCGCCGACCGGGTCGATCGAGTGATCGTTGCTGATCACGCCGATCTTGGCGCGCGAGCCCGGATCGCGGGCAGCGGCCTTGATCTCGATCACGCCGTCGTAGATTTCGGGCACTTCCTGCGCGAAGAGCTTCTTCATGAAGTCCGGGTGCGCGCGGGAAAGGAAGATCTGCGGGCCGCGGTTCTGGCGCTCGACGCGCAGGACCAGCGCGCGGACGCGCTCGCCGACGCGGGCGGCTTCGCGGGGGATCTGCTGGTCGCGGCGGATCACGCCCTCGGCGCGGCCGAGGTTGACGATCACGTGGCCGAACTCGACCGACTTGATCACGCCGGTGATGACTTCACCCGCGCGGTCCTTGAATTCCTCGTACTGACGGTCGCGCTCGGCATCGCGGACCTTCTGGAAGATCACCTGCTTGGCTGACTGCGCGTCGATGCGACCGAGGTCCACCGGGGGCAGCGGGTCAACGATGAAGTCGCCGATCGCGGCGCCCTTCTGGAGCTTTTCGGCCTGCTTGAGGTCGACCTGCTTGAAGTAGTCCTCGACATGCTCGACCACTTCGACGACGCGCCACAGGCGCAGGTCGCCGGTGCGCGGGTCGAGCTTGGCGCGAATGTCGTTTTCCGCACCGTAACGGTTGCGGGCCGACTTCTGGATGGCTTCTTCCATCGCTTCGATGACGATCGACTTGTCGATCATCTTCTCCGAAGCGACGGAGTTCGCGATCGCGAGCAGCTCGGCGCGGTTGGCGGAAATCGCACTGGCCATGGCTTAGTCTTCCTGTTCCTCGACAATCTCGTCGGCCCCGCTGACATCCAGCGGGCGGGTTGCGGCGATCAGCTTGTCCGTGAGGACCAGCCTTGCGGAATGAATGATGCCCAGCGGGAAAGTCACCCGGCCGGACTTCTTGTCGTCTACCGTGACCTGGTCGCCGTCGATGCCGACGAGTTCGCCGGTCAGCCCCTTGCGGTTGCCGTCCACCGGCTCCGAGAGGTTCACCTTGACCTCGTGACCGGCCCAGTTGGCGTAGTCCTTGGGACGAGTCAGCGGACGGTCGATGCCCGGCGAGCTGACTTCGAGACGATAGGCTTCCTCGATCAGCACGTCGCCGGCTTCTTCAAGCGCGTCCATGCGATCGGAAATGCGGTGCGAGAGCTTCACGCACTCTTCGATCACGAGCTGACCGGTGGCCGGGTTCTCGGCCATGATCTGCAACGCGATCTCGTCGTCGCCGACTTCGCTCTTGCCGAAGATTCGCACGCGCACGAGATCAAATCCCAGGGCCTTGACCTCAGGTTCGATGACTTCGGTGATGCGTGCGATGTCGGCCAAGCCCAGTTCTCCGGTGCGTTTCGTGATGCTGCAAGCGACATTCGGTGCCACGCAGTTTCGCGCCGGCCCCTTCCGGCGCCAGCCCGAACCTTGTTTCACCAATGTCGGGATGAGGCGCAGATAAGCGCATCGCGGTTAAAATGCAAGAGAGGAGTCTGGCGCCGTGTTTGCCGCCGGGCAAAACGAGCCAAGCCCTTGCCCGGCACGCCTTCGGCATCATCAAAGGCTTGCGGCGGCCCCCACAAGGAAGCCCTTAAGGAAATCGAGCGGACGCCCGTTCCGGTCCAAAAGTCGGGTTGGACAAAAAAGCAGGCCGGGCGAGTGTTCGGGTGGGGGGGGGTGCTCGCCCGGCCTGCGTCCGGCGGCGGAAGAACCGCCTGCCGGTAAGTTTAGGAGTCACGTCACGCCGCGACTCAACAGCCCGGCCCGTCGCATGGAGACCGCGCTGCGTCCACCGACCACCAGGTGGTCGTGGAGCTCGATTCGCGAGGCTGCGCACAAGGCCGCAAGCCGCCGCGTGGCGATCACGTCCGCCCGACTGGGCTGCGGATCGCCGGAAGGATGGTTGTGCACGAGCACCAGGCCCACGGCCCGCTGTTCCAGCACACGTTTCAATACGGACCGGCAGCCCGCCCGGATCGCCGCTTCGCAACCCGTCGTGCAGGCCACCTGGCCGATCAGCCGCCCTTCGGCATCGAAGGGCAATTCCAGCATCACCTCGCGGCGCAGGCACCCGAGATGCATCACCAGGGTTTCGAGTACGCTCCGCGAGAGGGGCCGTACCCGAGTGCAACCCGGGACCAGTCCTGCCACGAGGGATCGCTGCCATGCCGCCGCCTGCGCCAGACATGCAGGATCGTACCGACCGCAATCGCCGAGAGCGCCAGGAACGTGGGCGTTCCCCGCATGACCGCGTAGACCGTCGGCGGGATTCCGATATCCGCCCACCGCGCGAAGTGCGCGCTCAGGCTGAGCAGCTGCAACGAGGTTGCCCATAGCGGCCATATCCTCCGGGCCTGAAGAGCGAGATAGCCGAACCCGGCCGTCCCCACGGCATCGGTCATGAGCGAAGAGGGATCGACACTCCTGAAACCGCTGGGCAGCAGGCTTTCTCCTCCCGCCTGGAGCAGGACCATCGCCAGGATGACCCCAGCCCCCCAGCGCTCTGGCGCGCCGCCCTGCCAGAAGGCAAGGGCGATCGCCACCGCGAGCAGCAGGAAGAAAGCAAGCTGTTCAACATTTCCCAAAGGCATATTCCACTTCGAACGGACTGCGTATCAGGCCGCCAGTTCGGCCAGCACTTCGTGCTCGTCCTCGGCCTTGTCCGGGCAGCGGATGGGAATATCCATGGTCTCGGCCAGCTTCGACAGGTCGCTGTGCGCCCGCACCAGTTCCGAGCGCGCTTCGATCAGGCTGCGCTGCATGGCCGCCACGCGGGCCATCGGCCGCTGGGTGCTATGGGCGTTCTCGACGATCGCAAGGCGACCGCGAGCGATCTCGACCATGAGTTCGCTGGCCTTGGCGAGAAGCTCATCCATGTCCTTCTCGACCGACTGAATGCTCCGGGTGATCCGCATTCCGACAATATCCGGTGTCATATTCGTCGCCTCCCACGGGGAAAATCCGAGATGAAGGCACTCGATGCTCGGTGGATCATGGCGACCTAGAGCAGTTTTCCCAACGTTTCCGCGATCGCCAGCGTGGCCGCAAGGGTCACCGCCATGATCAACGCCAGTACGAAAACCGCTCCTACGCGCCCTGCCCTTCCGAACTTCGCATCGAATGCCTCCAGGCCCGCCGGCTGTGCGACCCGGGTATCGAACCATTCCGGATGCCCGACCATGGGAGCCATGGGGCGGGCATCGGAAAGAACGAAGACCGGATCGACCGACAAGTCCTGGTCGCTCTCTTCCCCCTCATCCGGCCCGGCGTCGACACGGGAAAAGCCATATGTGGATTTGCCACATAGTTCGAGAAGCTGGCCGTAAAGGCGGGCCGTATCCTTGCGGTTTACGGTTCCCCACTTATCCCGCACGCCGTTGATGCGCTGATCGACGGTATTGGGGGCAATACCGAGTTCGCGGGCGATTTCCTTGGTGGTGCGATGCATCAGCAGCCGGTCGAGCACCTCGACCTGCTTGACCGTCAGGTTTTCCAACAGCTCTGTCGCCACGGAAGTGTCGGTTATTTCTCGCACATCGGCCCTCATTCGCGCCCGCCGTGCACTATAACGGCAAATCTCTCTAGGAGAAATTATAGAGAAAACCGCTCCGGAGGTTTCCCTAAGACCTCCTTAATCCTTATTGTTTACCGCTACTTGGCCGAAAAATCAGGCTGGAGGATCGCTTTCGGAACGCCGCCCGGTTTCCGAAAGGCGGTGTTTTTTCATACAATGGCGCAACTGGTCGTACGTCAGCCCGACCGCCCCGGCCGCACGCCGCTGGTTCCAGCGATGCCGGTCCAGCGCCTCGACGAGCAATTCGCGCTCGTAAGCCTCCACGGATTCGCGAAGCCCCTGTCCGGACGGCCGGGCCACCTCCGCCGGCACGGACGCGGCAACCGGAAGCGCGGCCACCGGCGCGGGCGCCGACGCGGATGGGGCGCGTTCCGGTGCGGCCGATACCGCTGCCGTCTTCCACGGACTTTCGAAGGGATCGAAGACGATCTCGGCGATCGCGTCATATTCGTTGGCCCAGCGATAGACCGCCCGCTCCACGACATTGCGCAACTCGCGCACGTTGCCCGGCCAGTCATGCGCGTCCAGCACCGCCATCGCCTCGGCAGAGAAGCCCGGCCAGCTATCCCATTCCAGTTCCGTCGCCATGCGCCGCCCGTAATAGTCGGCCAGTTCGAAAACATCCCCCTCTCGCGCGCGCAGCGGCGGCAGATTGATGACCTCGAAACTGAGGCGATCGAGCAGGTCGGCACGGAAAGTGCCCTCCTCCGCCATGCGCGGCAGGTCGGCATTGGTGGCGGCGACCACCCGGACATCGACCTGGACCGGGCGCGAGGCGCCGATCCGCGCGATCTCGCCATATTCGATCGCGCGGAGCAGCCTTTCCTGCGCCGCCATCGACAGGGTGCCAAGCTCGTCGAGAAACAGCGTACCCCGGTCCGCCTCCTCGAAACGCCCTGCCCGCGCCCGCACCGCGCCGGTGAAGGCTCCGGCCTCGTGGCCGAACAGTTCGGCCTCGATCAGGGTTTCCGGCAAGGCGGCGCAGTTCATGGTGATGAGCGGCTCGCCCCAGCGCGGCGACAGGTGGTGAAGCCGCTGGGCGATCAGTTCCTTGCCGGTCCCACGCTCGCCGATGACCAGCACCGGGCGCCGCACCGCAGCCGCGCGACTGGCGCGCTCCACCGCATCGAGGAAAGCGGTGGACTGACCGATGAACTGAACATCTCTCTCCATTCCCAAATATTAGCGAATTTTCCCATTCATTGGCAATTCATCTTTTTCGCACCGCGCCTTCAAACCTCTGAAATCGCGGAAATCCGCGCCTTTCTGAAATTGGCACGCCCTTTGCGAAGCTATGGGCAAATTCACGAGATCCGACAGAGGAACACCAAGATGTCCTTCCAGAACGCCAGCATCGTAGCCAGCCATCAGAGCAAGCAGCCGGCCCATGGTCGCGAACGCAGCAAGCTCGACTGGGCGATCATCGCCGCCGTGCTCGCGATGGGCACGCTGAACCTCTTCGCGATGAGCGACCGGATCGCCCCCCCCGCCCATGCGGCGCCGGTCTGCGGAGCGCCGCTCCAGTGAGCAGGCTCGACGCCGAAATCGAAATCCTGCAAGGATCGGCGCAGGACACCCCGGCCTTTCAGCCCCCCCACTTCCAGGCTGGCAGCACCCGCCCGTTCGACACCGGGGCTTCCCGCTTCAGCCCGGCCCGCAAGTTCAATCCCACCTCGATAAAAGGAAATGCCAGGATGGGTATCTTCTCCCGCACGCGCGACATCATCGCCGCCAACTTCAACGACATGTTGGACAAGGCCGAAGATCCCGGCAAGATGATCCGCCTCATCATCCTGGAGATGGAGGAAACCCTGGTCGAAGTGCGCACCAGCAGCGCGCGCACCATCGCCGACCAGAAGGAACTGCGCCGTCACGTCGGCAAGCTGGACCAGCTTCAGCACGACTGGGGCGACAAGGCCCAGCTCGCGCTGAGCAAGGACCGCGAGGACCTGGCCCGCGCCGCCCTGCTCGAAAAGAAGAAGGCCGCCGACATGGCCGAGCAGCTTCGCACCGAGATCGCCGTGCTCGACGATGCCCTGCGCGCTTACGAAGAGGACATCGAGAAGCTCCAGAACCGCCTGCGCGAGGCCCGCAGCCGCCAGTCCTCGATCGCCGCTCGCTTGCAGAGCGCCGAGAATCGCGTCAAGCTGCGCACCCTGCTGTCGAGCGAGCGCGTGGACGAAGCCCTGGTGCGCTTCGACCAGCTCGAACGGCGCGTCGACTATGCCGAAGGCCGTGCCGAGGCGATGAGCCTGGGCGACAGCCGCCAGCCGACGCTCGCCGAGGAAATCGCCGCGCTCCAGGACGGCGACACGATCGATGCCGAACTGGCCGAGATGAAGCGCGCCATGAGCGCGGGCAAGGGTACGGCGGAATAACGGCGGCGCACCTGAAATCCCGGCAGGTGCATGCAGCCCGCGAAGGGCCATGACCGGGAATGCGGGTCCCAGCGACCCGAACCAGCGTCATAACGGGAAGCCCGGCTTCGTTCCGGGCCTCCCCAGGGAAAGGGAAAAACCAGTGTCACGCGGACAATTCTATCTCGACAAGTCGAACGCCAAGCTCGCCGGGGTCTGCTCGGGCATTGCCGACTACACCGGGGTCGATACGCTCTGGGTACGCATCGCGGCCGTGCTGCTCACCTTCTTCGTCTCCTTCGTGACGATCCCGATCTACATCGCGGTCGCCCTGATGGCGGACAAGCGGCCGATGAGCCTCTACAGCGAAGCCGAGGAAGAGCGCCTGCTGCGCCGCATGGAACGCCGCAGGAACCGCCAGGGCTATGGCCTCATGCGTTCGGCACCGAACCGCTCGGGCCGTCTGCGCAGCGAACTCTCGGACATCGACCGCCGCGTCGCCGAGATGGAAGCGCACTACACCAGCAGCAATTCACGCCTCGCCGCCGAAATCGACAGCCTGCGCTAAACCGCAGGCCCCGAAGACGAACAACGGGTAACAGGGACACACCCAAGATGGACTCGCACACTCTCGCCCTCCTCATTCCGCTGGCCCCCTTCATGATCGCGGGCTTCGCGATCTGGACGCGGCACCAGCGCCGGATGGCCGAACTCCAGGTGACGGCGACCGCCGAGAAGGCCGCGCAGTACGCCTCTCACTCCCGCGAACTCGAAGAGCGCGTGCGGGTGCTGGAACGGATCATCACCGACGGCGGCTACAACACCGCCCTCCAGATCGAGGCGCTTCGCGACACCCGCGATGTGGAAGCCGAGGAACAGGCGAAGGAAACCCGCCAGTGAGCTTCGGGGACTTCATGGGGCTGACCGCAGTGATGGGCGCGATGATCGCGATCGTCGCCATCCTCGCCGGGGTCTACAAGCGCCGCCTCGCCTTCCTCGAACGCAAGCTGGAGATCGCAGCGGGCCAGACGGCCGAGAAAGCGGCGCAATACGCCACGCACAACGCCGGGATCGAGAACCGCCTGCGCGCGCTTGAAACCATCATCACCGACGGCGCCTGGGACACCGCGCGCCAGATCGAATCGCTGCGCGCCGCCGATGGCGAGCCGCGCGCGAACTGAACGGGGGGCCGACATGGACTACGCAACGCTCGAAGTGCTCTCGCCGGTACTGGTCACCGCCACGGCGCTGGGCATCGGCGGCTGGATCTTCAACAACTGGCTGCGCATGCGCCACGGCTATCCGCTGGAGAATTCGTGGGGCAAGGCCGTCTACCCCAAGGACAACGAGGCGCAGGCGCGCGTGCAACTGCTCACCCAGGAGAACGCCCAGCTTCGCGCCGAGATCGGTTCGATCAAGGACCGCCTCGCCAGCGTGGAGCGGATTGTCACCGACCAGGGTTATGATGTAGCCCGCCAGATCGAAGGCCTGCGGGAAGCCCGCAACGGGATCGGCCATGAGGTGACGCAATGAGTTTCTGGACCGCCGTAGTCGTCATTTTCGCGATCGCCTCGATCACCTGGCTGCGCGCGCAGAAAATTCGCGGCGAAAAGCCGGGCTTCCGCCTGGAAGGTCACAGCGAGCGCGAGCACGAACTGGAAAGCGAAGTCGAGAACTTGCGCAAGCGCATCGCCGTGCTCGAACGCATCGCCACCGACGACCGCCGCGAAAAGGACCTCGCGCGCGAGATCGACGCCCTGCGCGACTGATCCTCCCCGAACCGGGGAGGGGGACCATGCGCAGCATGGTGGAGGGGCACTCTCGCATTACATGAGATGAGGGAAGGCGGCCTGCCCCGCTCCGGGCATACGCTACCCGCGTTACGGAAGCCGCCTGTGCCCCTCCACCACCCTGCAGGTGGTCCCCCTCCCCCGGTGGGGGAGGAACTTACGGCACCTTGGCATCCAGTTCCGCCAGCCATACCGCTGCGCTGGCATCGGAGGGGGCGCGCCAGTCGCCGCGCGGGCTGAGTGCGCCGCCCGACGAAACCTTCGGCCCGTTCGGCACCGCAGAGCGCTTGAACTGGCTGAAGGCGAAGAAGCGGCGCAGGAACTTCTCCAGCCAGGAACGGATCGTGGCGAGGTCGTATGCGTTCTTGCGCTCTTCCGGGAAACCGGCGGGCCACGATCCCGCCGCCGCCTCGCGCCAGGCGTGGAGCGCCAGGAACGCCACCTTCGACGGCTTCTGACCGAAACGCACGATATGGTGCAGGAAGAAGTCGTTCAGCTCGTAAGGTCCGATCTTCGCCTCGGTGCTCTGGATCGCGCCGTCCGCCCCGGCGGGGACGAGTTCGGGCGAGATCTCGGTGCCGAGGATGGCGAGCAGCACCTCCTCGGTCTCGGTGCTGAACTGGTCGGTCGTCGCGCACCAGCGGATCAGGTACTGGATCAGCGTCTTGGGCACGCCGGCGTTGACCGTGTAGTGGCTCATCTGGTCGCCGACGCCGTAAGTGCACCAGCCGAGCGCCAGTTCGGACAAGTCGCCGGTGCCGATCACGAAGCCGTCGTGCTGGTTGGCCAGACGGAACAGGTAATCGGTGCGCAGGCCCGCCTGCACATTCTCGAAGGTCACGTCATAGACGGGCTCTCCGTTCGAGAAGGCATGGCCGATGTTCTGGAGCATCGTCGTCGCCGTGGGGCGGATGTCGATCTCTTCGGCGGTAATGCCGACGGCGTTCATCAGCTTCCAGGCGTTGGACTTGGTGCCCTCGCTGGTGGCGAAACCGGGCATCGTGTAGCCGCGAATGAACGTGCGCGGCAGGCCCAGCCGGTCACAGGCACGGGCAGCGACGATCAGGGCCTGGGTCGAATCGAGTCCGCCCGAAATGCCGATCACCATCGACTTGGCGGCCGTAGCCTCGATGCGGCGCATCAGGCCGTCGACCTGGATGTTGAACGCCTCGTAGCAGTCGGCATCGAGCTTGTCGGCGCGCGAGGGCACGAAGGGGAAGCGCGAGACCGGGCGGATCAGGCCGATGTCGCCGCCCGCCGGGGCGTGGCGGAAGCGCACGGTGCGGAAAGTCTCGTCGGGATTGCCCGCCACTTCGGCGGCGTCGTTGAACGTCGGCACGCGCATGCGGTCCATGACGATGCGGTCGACATCGACGTCGGCGATGCAGAGTTCCGCCTCCAGCGAGAAGCGCTCGCTTTCGGCCAGCAGGTCGCCCAGTTCGTAGACGATGCCCTGCCCGTCCCACGCGAGATCGGTCGTGCTCTCGCCGTGACCCGCCGCCGAGTAGATGTAGGCCGCCGTCGCACGCGCCGACTGCGAGCGGCACAGCAGATGCCGCTCGTCCGACTTGCCGATGACGATGTTGGAGGCGGAGAGGTTGCACAGGATCGTCGCCCCGGCGAGCGCGCCGTGCGAGCTGGGCGGGGTGGCCGCCCAGATATCCTCGCAGATCTCGATGAAGAAGCGGAAGTTCGGCAGCACTTCGGAGGCGAAGACCAGATCGACGCCGAAAGGCACCTCCTGCCCGTTCACGCGGATGGACTGGTCCGTGATCGTCTTGCCGCTGGCGAACCAGCGCTTCTCGTAGAACTCGCGGTAGTTGGGCAGGTAAGACTTGGGCACCACGCCCAGCAGCCGCCCATGCGCGATGGCGAGCGCGCAGTTGTAGAGCCGCCCCTTGTGCGGCAGCGCCGCGCCGATCAGCAGCACGGGGGAGAGATCGGCGCTGGCGTGGACGATTTCGACCACGGCAGCTTCCACCGCCTCGATCATCGCCGCCTGCAAGTGCAGGTCGTCGATCGCGTAGGAGGAGAGGCACAGCTCGGGGAAGACCAGCAGGTCGACATGCGCCTCATGCGCGCGCCGCGCCTCGGCCAGCACGGCGTCGCGATTGAAGGCGACATCGGCGGTGCGGACCTTGGGCGTGGAGGTGGCAACGCGCACGAAGCCGTGTTCGTGCATGGCGAAAAAGGGATGTGCACTCATGGACAATTCCCTGACAGGATCGGAAGCGAGAGGCAACTTCCCCTTGCCCTCCCCCGCGCCGCGCTTAAATGGCAGGTCATGCGCAGCCTCGACGACATCCGCGAAGAATACGAGTTTTCCGAAGGCGATGAACGCTATCGCCTGCTGATCGGCCTTGGCGCCGAACTCGATCCCATGCCCGACGCGCTGAAGACGGACGCCACCAAGGTGCGCGGCTGCTCGGCCAGCGTCTGGGTCTACCCGATGGCGCGTGAGGACGGCACGCTGCACTTCCTGGCGGACAGCAACGCGGCGATCACCAAGGGCATCGTCTCGCTGGTGATCTCCGCCGTGCAGGACAAGCCCGCCGCCGAAGTCGCGCAGACCGACATCGCTGCCGCGCTGGAGCCGTTCGACCTAAAGAACCAGCTCTCGTCCAACCGCACGCAGGGCGTACCGAACATGATCGCGCTGATCCGCGAGACGGCGGCGCGCTATGCGCAAGACGCAGGAAGCGCGGGAACCGCATGAAGAACGCCAGCCGCCCTCTCTGGCTGGCGGCGGGACTGTTCTTCGTCGCCCTGGGCACGATCGGCGTCTTCCTGCCGGTGATGCCCACTGTGGTATTCTACCTGCTGGCCGCCTGGTGCTTCGGCAAGAGCCACCCCGAATGGGCGGAGCGGCTCTACAACCACCCCACCCACGGCCGCCACTTGCGGGACTGGCGAGACCGGCGGGCGATCAGCCGCAAGGGCAAGGTCTCCGCGATCCTGGCCATGACGGGTTCGATCCCGTTCACGTGGTTCACGGCGGGCTGGCCCTGGGTTCTGATCCCGGTCGGCGTGCTCGTGGTGATCGGCCCGTGGATCTGGACGCGGGCGGAGTAGCGCGCGCTCAGCGCTCCTCCACGGCCTCGCGCAGCACGGCGATGCCCTGCTCGCGCTGACGGCGCAGTTCCTGCTTCAGCACCGCCGGATCGCGGGCAACCACGAAGCCGAAGCTCACCCCGCCCTCCTTGCCGATCGTCGCGTGATGGAGCTTGTGCGCCTGCACCAGCCGCTTCGCATAGCCGCGCTTGGGCACCCATTTGAAATAGCGCTGGTGGACGAGGCCGTCGTGGATCAGCGTGTAGATCACGCCGTAGAGCAGCACGCCCAGCCCGATCCAGGTCCCCGGCTCCCAGGCCTGCGCGCCCATGACCAGCGGCGATCCCACGGCGAACATCGAGATGCTGATCGCCGCGCCGACCAGCGCGTAGAGGTCGTTCTTCTCCAGCAGGTTGTCGTGCGGCTCGTGATGGTCGCGGTGCCAGGCCCAGCCGAAGCCGTGCATCACATACTTGTGGCTGGCCCAGGCGATGAATTCCATCGCGGCGGCGGCAGCGATCACGATCAGGGCGGCAGACAGGAAGGACATGGCCCGCCTTCTAGACCTTCACGGCTGGAATGTCAGGTGCCGGAATGTCAGGTTGAGGCAAGATCGGGAATGCAGATGCAGCCGCGACGACGCGGGGTGGTACACGGCTGCCCTGCATTCCTCTTATCTTTCAGGCGCCCTCTCCCGTCGGGTCGCAGGACAGGCTCTACAGATTTCGCCATGCGACACTTAGTTACAAATGCCGACAGGACTGTGACCTCTGAGTCTTCTCCCGTTCATGTTCACCCTCCTAAATCTGAATGCACGGAACAAACGCCGGTAACGAGAAGGAAAAGTCCCATGCGCAAGATTGCCCGTTTCATCGCTCCCGCCCTGGTCGCCACGCTCGGTCTCTCGGCCATCGCACCGGGCATCGCCGAAGCCGCCGCACCGCATCACCAGGCCGCCCGCATCACGCCCAATCGTGAAGCGAAGATTCGCACCGAGATCGCCGGCCTGCGCGGCCAGATCGATCGCGCCGCCGCCCGCCGCACGATCAGCCAGCGCGAAGCCCAGGGCCTGCGCAACGATGCGGCGCAGATCCAGCGCCTCCACACCGCCTATGCCCGCGGCGGCCTGACCCCGCGCGAGGTCCAGACGCTCCAGGCCAAGATCGACCGCGTCCATGCCGCGCTGCGCGCCGAGCGTAACGACCGCAACGGCCACCGCCGTTGAGCTGTCGCCGCTGATAGCCAGAAGCCACGGTTGACCGCATAGCGAATAATGTTGCGCGAAAAGGCGCGCCGGTTCCCCTTGAATTGCGGGGCCGGCGCGCCTAATCGCGCTTTCACCATGACCATGAACCCGCGCACCCTCTACCAGAAGATCTGGGACGCCCACGTCGTCGACACGCGCGACGACGGAACCAGCCTCATCTATATCGACCGTCACCTCGTGCACGAAGTGACGAGCCCGCAGGCCTTCGAAAGCCTACGCGTGGCCGGTCGTCCGGTGCGCCGTCCCGATCTTACCCTCGCGGTTCCCGACCACAACCTGCCGACCACGGCGCGCAAGGATGCCGCAGGGCACGTCCTGCCCATCGCCGATCCCGAAAGCGCCCAGCAGCTGGCCGCGCTGAAGAAGAATGCGCCCGAATTCGGCATCCGCTACATCGACGCCACCGATGCCGAGCAGGGCATCGTCCACGTCGTCGGCCCCGAGCAGGGCTTCTCGCTGCCCGGCGCGACGATCGTCTGCGGCGACAGCCATACTGCGTGCCACGGCGGCATCGGCGCGCTGGCCTTCGGCATCGGCACCAGCGAGGTCGAGCACGTGCTCGCCACCCAGACCCTGATGCTCAAGCAGTCGAAGAGCTTCGAAGTGCGGGTCGACGGCAAGCTGGGCACCGGGATCACCCCCAAGGACGTGGTCCTGCACATCATCGGCGAGATCGGCACCGCCGGCGGCACCGGTTATGTGATCGAGTTCCGCGGCAACGTCTTCGAGGAAATGTCCGTCGAAGGCCGCCTGACCGTCTGCAACATGGCGATCGAAGGCGGCGCCCGCGCCGGCCTGATCGCTCCGGACGAAACGACCTTCGCCTATGTCGAGGGCCGTCCCTACGCGCCGCAGGGCGAGGACTGGGACAAGGCCGTGGCCTGGTGGAAGAGCCTCGCCACCGATGCGGGCGCGACGTTCGACAAGACCGTCTCGATCCGCGCCGAGGATATCCAGCCGACCGTCACCTGGGGCACCAGCCCCGAGGATACTTCGGCGATCGGCGGCGTGGTTCCCGCTCCGGAAGACTTCGCCGACGCCTCCAAGCGTGATGCCGTCAAGGTCAGCCTCGACTACATGGGCCTGACGCCCGGCACGAAGCTGACCGAAGTGGAAGTGCAGAACGTCTTCATCGGCTCGTGCACCAACAGCCGCATCGAGGACATCCGCGCCGCCGCCGAAGTGCTCAAGGGCCGCCACAAGGCCGAGAACGTCAAGTGGGCGATCGTCGTCCCCGGCTCGGGCCTGGTCAAGGCGCAGGCCGAGGCCGAGGGTCTCGACAAGATCATCATCGCCGCGGGCCTCGAATGGCGCGAACCGGGCTGCTCGGCCTGCCTCGCGATGAACCCCGACAAGGTTCCGGCGGGCGAGCGCTGCGCCTCGACCAGCAACCGCAACTTCACCGGGCGCCAGGGGCCCGGCAGCCGCACCCACCTGATGAGCCCCGCCATGGCCGCCGCCGCCGCGGTGACCGGCAGGCTCACCGATGTCCGCGAACTGGTAGGATAAGCAAGACATGTCGAACGATTCGGAAAACAACCTGGCCGGCAAGGCCGCTCTCGCTGCCGGTGCCGCCATCGGTTCCGCCGCGATCGCCGCGGCGATGCTCTTCGTGAAGCGCCGCAAGGCCCGCCAGAGCGAAAAGCCGCTGCACCCCGAACAGGCTCCCGAGACCGATTGATGAAGGCGATCTCCCACGTTGCCGGACGGGCCATCCCGTTCGGCCGCAAGAACGTCGATACCGACGTCATCATCCCGGCGCACTGGCTCAAGACCATCACCCGCGAAGGCCTCGGCAAGGGCGCTTTCGAGGCGGTTAAGAAGGAACCCGGCAACGTGTTCGAGAACCCCGAGTTCTCGGGCGCGCCGATCCTGATCGCGGGCGACAACTTCGGCTGCGGCTCCAGCCGCGAACATGCCGCCTGGGCCCTGCTCGACATGGGCGTGACCAGCGTGATCGCGCCGAGCTTCTCGGACATCTTCTCCGGCAATGCCTTCAAGAACGGTATCCTCACCGTGGCGCTGCCGCAGGAAGCGATCGACCGGCTGATGGAAGTCGCGCAGACCGACCCGATCGACATCGACCTGGAGACCCAGACCGTCACCACGCGGTTCCAGGATCGCTATTCCTTCGAGATCGATCCCTTCCGCAAGCACTGCCTGCTGGGCGGTCTCGACGAAGTGGGCCTGACCATGGCGCAGGACGATGCGATCGCCGCCCATGAAGCCAAGGCGCGCGACGCTCTGCCGTTCCTGGCGAAGACGCCCGCGACCATCTGAAATCGCCACCCGTCCCGGACACGATCCGGGGCGGGTGCACAAAACGGCATTGCCCCCGCCCGCTTCGCCCCCTATCGGCAGGGTGAAGTGCTATTCCCGAGGGTATCCGATGACGAGTTTCCAGGATCGCGAGCGCGCCGAAGAAGCGAAGTTCGTGCATGATGCCGACACCCAGTTCCGCATCCAGGCACGGCGCAACCGCTTGCTGGGCGAATGGGCTGCCGCGCGCATGGGGCTCTCTCACGCCGAAACCGAAGCCTATGCCAAGGCCGTCGTCCAGGCCGACTTCGAGGAAGCCGGCGACGAGGACGTGATCCGCAAGCTGCTCGGCGACCTCATCGCCGCCGGCGTCGATGCCTCCGAACCCGAGATCCGCGCCGCGCTGGAAGCCAAGCAGGTCGAAGCCCGCCGCGCTTTCCTCGGCTGAATTCAAGGAACTGTTCCCATGGCCATGCCAGCCAGTGAAATCGAAGAGATGATCCGCGCCGCCCTGCCGGATGCAACGGTGGAGATCACCGATCTTGCCGGAGACGGCGACCACTATGCCGCGCGCGTCACCAGCGCCGCCTTCGCGGGCAAGCCCCGCGTCGCCCAGCACAAGATGGTCTACGAAGCGCTGGGCGGCCGCATGGGCGGCGTGCTCCACGCCTTGCAACTCACCACCGCCGTCCCCAAGTGATGTCGGCACAGTCTGAAGGTTTAACTGAAATGTCCGACGCCAACGCCCGTATCGACGAGATTGTAAAGAACAACGACATCGTCCTGTTCATGAAGGGCACCCCGCTGTTCCCGCAGTGCGGCTTTTCCAGCCGCGCTATCGCGATCCTCGAACAGCTCGGCGCGCCTTACGAGAGCGTCGACGTGCTTCAGGACATGGACATCCGCCAGGGCATCAAGGCCTATTCGGATTGGCCGACGATCCCGCAGCTCTACGTGAAGGGCGAATTCGTCGGCGGCAGCGACATCATGATGGAGATGTACGAAGCCGGCGAACTGCACCAGCTGTTCATCGATACCGGTCTCGCCACCCAGGGCTAAGCCCTTGGGGCTGAACCGCCCGATCGAATGACATGCGAAAAGGCGTCCGCGGGAAACCTCGGGCGCTTTTTCGTATGGAGGCAAGGTTGCCCGGCGGCTCGGGAGAGACGGGGCCGGGAGACTTTCGGCCCCGTCTCGGTCGAGACTGCTCTCGGGGTACGTTATCCTATAAGCACGAGCCGTGCCATTCGCGGAAATCCGCGATTTCCGGAGACGGGCCAAGCCACCCCAAGGCCAGACTGTAAAGTCTGCCGACAGCCGCGATACCTCGCGGCATAACCGCGTCTCGTCACAATTCCGCTTGCCTCTCCCGCCACGAACCGCAAACTCGCGGCCATGACCCCCTACCCGCCCAGCAACGAGCCGATGCCGACGGACGGCCCCAAGGTGATCCCCGCAGCGACTCTCGTGATCTTCCGCAACGCGGCGGATGGCGGGCCTCCGGAACTGCTGATGGTCCAGCGCGCCCGCGAGATGCGCTTTGCGGGCGGCGCGGCGGTCTTCCCCGGCGGGCGCGTCGATCCCGCCGACCGCGAGCTTGCCGCCGCGCTGCTCCCCGAAGAACCGATCGAACTGGCGGCCGCCCACATCGCCGCGATTCGCGAGACGCTGGAGGAGACCGGCCTGATGGTCGCGACCCACTATCCGGTCAGCGCCGCCGAAGCCGCCGAAGGCCGCCTGCTGCTGCTCGAACGCGGCGCACTCGCGCCGGTGCTGGACCAATTCGGCTGGGCTCTCGCGCCTGAACGCCTCGCCCTCTATGCCCATTGGTGTCCGCCCTGGGACAAAGGCTTCGATACCCGCTTCTTCGTGACCGACCTCGGTACCGGCGCTGTCGACGTGACGGTGGATGCCACCGAGAACACCCGCCTGTTCTGGACCTCTGCCGCCGCGGCGCTGGATATGGCTGGTCGCGGAGAGATCGCGGTGATCTTCCCCACGCGCCGCAATCTTGAGCGCCTCGCCCGCTTCGCCAGCCATGCAGAAACTCTGGCCGATATCGAACGTCACCCGGTCGAGCGCATCCACGCCACTCTCGAAACGGTGGACGGCGTGGAGTGGCTGACGATTCCGGACGGCCACGGCTATCCGGTGCTCGGGCAACCCAGAACGAGCGCCGAACGGGGCTGAACTATCCTACCGCGCGCCGCTCGGGCGTGAACGTGGTATGGAGCCGCACCAGATGATCCACCACGGGTCCATAGAGCGGGCGATCGAACTCGATACCGGCGCAATCAGCGCTGATCCAACGGACGATGCCGGTCAGCCCTTCGAGCGTCTGCGGGCGAATCACCACGCGCATCCCGACGCCGAGCAGCAGGCCGGTGGTCCGCACGCAGCAGCCTTCGGCGGTGATGTCCGAAATCTCGCCCTGGTCGCGCAGCCCGTTGGCGGTTCGGCACTGCGCCGCCAGCGAAACCGGATGCCGTCTGGATCGACGCGGAAGGAAGGGGCGGTTCATGCGCCGATCATGAGGCAAACCGGTTGACCAACCTTTAACCGTCTCGCCATTCTCAGGCCGTCGCCCGTTCGCCGAGCTTTTCCTCGTGATCCCGCCCCTGCGCCGCGAGCCTGCGGGCCAGCACCGCGCAGACCATCAGCTGGATCTGGTGGAAGAACATCAGCGGCAGGATGATCGCACCGACTTGCGCCGCCGGGAACAGCACGCCCGCCAGCGGCACGCCGGTTGCCAGGCTCTTCTTCGAACCGCAGAACAGGATCACGATGCGGTCCTCATGGCTGAACCCCAGCATCCGGCCCATCACATTGCCGATCACCATGATCGCCGCCAGCACCGCCAGCGAAAGCGCCGCGATCAGCGCCAGCTCGCCAAGCGTCACCTTGTGCCACAGGCCTTCGAGCACGGCGGCCCCGAAGGCGGTATAGACCACCAGCAGGATCGAGCCGCGATCGGTATAGCCGAGCACTTTCTTGTGACGATGGACGAAACCGCCGATCCACGGCCGCAGCAGGTGTCCGGCCACGAACGGCAGCAGCAACTGCACCGAGATCGAGATGATCGGGCCGGTCGAGAAGCCCTGCGTCTTGCCGGTAATGAACAGGGCCGTCAGCACGGGAGTGATGAAGATACCGGCGAGGTTGGAGAACGAGGCGCTGCACACCGCCGCCGCGACGTTCCCTCCGGCGATCGCGGTGAAGGCGATCGAGGATTGGACCGTCGAAGGCAACAGGGTCAGGAACAGCACCCCGGTCGCCAGCGAAGGTTCGAGCCCTGGAATCGCCCGCACGCCAAGGCCCAGGATCGGAAAGATCACGAAGGTCAGGCAGGCGACCGTCAGGTGCAGCTTCCAGGCCCGCGCCCCGTCGAGGATCGCCTCGCGAGAGAGCTTGGCACCGTGGAGGAAGAACAGCAGCGCGATGGCCGCATCGGCCACCCCGCCCGCGACCCCGGCCCATATCCCCCGCGCCGGCAGGACCGAGGCGAGGCCCACGGTCGCGAGCAGCAGCAGCAGGTAAGGATCGATGTTCAGGCGAGCGAGCAGGCGGTTCATGCCGCCCTGTCTAAGGCCTCGGAGCGAAGAGCAAAAGCCCCCGGATCGCGCTGCGGGCGCACAAAATCTTGAAGCGTGGCGCGCACTTGCAGCAGCGTTCGAACCGTTCCTTCGCCGCAGGGCCATCATCCCCGACGGAAGGACCGGATCATCCCGCCGCCAGCATTGCCTTGGCAACGCCTTCGCTGCTGGCCGGGTTCTGGCCGGTAATCAGGCGCCCGTCCTCGACGACGAAGGGCGCCCAATCGGCGCCTTTCTCGTACAGACCGCCAAGCGCCTTGAACTCGTCCTCGACCAGGAACGGCACCACATCCGTCAGTCCGACGCCTTCTTCCTCGCCATTGGTGAAGCCCGTGACCCGCCGACCTGCCACCAGCGGCTTGCCATCGGCCGCCTTGACGTGGCGAAGCACGCCGGGCGCATGACACACGAAGCCGGTGATCTTTCCGGCGCGCTCGAAAGCCTCGATAAGGGCGATCGACACTTCGGATTCGGCAAGGTCCCACAAGGGCCCGTGTCCGCCGGGATAGAAGACGGCATCGAAGTCTTCCGCACGAACTTCGTCCAGCTTTACGGTGTTGGCGAGCACGGCCTGCGCGTCGGCATCGGCACTGAACCGCCGGGTCAGCTCGGTCTGAAATTCGGGAAGGTCGCTCTTGGGATCGAGCGGCGGCTGGCCACCGGCCGGTGAGGCGACCTCGATTTCGGCCCCGGCATCCTTGAACGTATAGTAAGGTGCCGCGAATTCCTCCAGCCAGAAGCCGGTCTTCCGGCCGGTGTCGCCAAGGGCATCGTGCGATGTCAGGACGATCAGTACTTTCATAAGCGCTCTCCTGCTCTGGTCGTGGGATATTCCGCGGCGCCCGCTTTCCACCAGACAAAAAAGCAAAAGGCCGCAATCACCGCCGGGATAGTGCCAGTTCGAACCGGGATAGAGAAGAGTGTCCTTCGACAGAACGTCTGGCCCGATTTCACGGGAAATTTAGCGTGTTTGTCACGCGTAGCGACACTTGAATGGCCCGAAGTTTAAGTTTGGGGCATTAGACTGGCCCGACGTTGGAAAAATCGCGGAATTCCGCCGCTCCGGATTTGCAATTCCGTCGATTGGGGGCAGAGCCGCAAGGACGATATAATCCCAGCCGTAGTGCCCGAACGGGCGATCTGTTACAAACTGGTGGAATGGTAGGCGAGTTTACGCCGAATTGGTGGAGCACCCTGTGGGTATCGGCTACTACGACCCCGTCGAGAGAATGGCGGAAAAAGCCCGCGCTCGAGCGGCTCTGGACGAAGCGCTCGCTTCTGGCCGCCTTTCCCCGGCTGAGGCCAACCGACAGAATTTCCTGTTCGCTGGTGTCGATTTTTCGAAAGCCCGTATCCTGATCAAGGATCCGCCTCCTGAATTGTGATCGGCATTTGCTATGACCATGCTGCAAGTGCCGGTCCATCCCGGCGAAAACCTCAAATACGAATTCCTCAACACGATGGGCATGAGCGCTGGGAAGTTTGCCAAGCATATAAATGTGTCGCGGATCTCATGAATCCCCTCATTCAAATGATCCCGAAAGTCCGTTTGAGGAGCTGATGGTCGCGGATAAGGTTTTCGAACTGTAGGATGAGAGGGCGTAGTCTTTCGTCGGGCATGTTGGGGATCAGTTGATAGTACATCACGCCCTGTCGGAAGAGTGAATGTACACGCCGCGATGTCGTGCTGGTGCGCAGATGGCGGTCGTAGCCGATGGCCTCGCCGGCGGCGCCGAGCACGGTGAGGAGCACGATGGCGAGAGCGGCGATCAACCACAGCCTGTCGCGCCGAGCGGGGGTGGAGACGCGGGTTGCCGACATGCCCATCCCGAACCGCCAATCCTTGGCATCGCGAAACGAGCACTCGATGCCCCAGCGCCGCGCGTAGAGATCAATGAGGGTCTTGGCCGTCACCGTGGTCAGGCTGGTCGCGAGGCACCACGGCTCTTTCATGTCCTTGGCGTGGACGCACACGACCGCCCCGACCGGGCAGCCTCGCGCCGTGACTGTCGCCTCGCGCAGCAGCCTCGCACGTCCCGAGGGGCCGATCCACTCCTTCGCCGGACGGCTCTCGCCGGCGGCCGTCACCTTGATGTTGCCGCGAAAGCGGATGACATAGTCGAAGTGCAGCTCGTCCTTGAGGACGCCGTAGAGCTTGGCGTCGCCAAAGCCGCGATCGGCGACGAGCAGCACCTTCACTTCTATCGGCAAAAGCTCGGCAAGCCGGGTAACGATCCAATATTCATAGTGATT
>NZ_DAISLT010000023.1:76936-95258 GCF_036820275.1 Novosphingobium sp. | reverse complement strand
GAGCGTCAGCGCTCGGTCGTGTGGGACGTCCTCGAAGAGGTCATCCGTGAGCACCCCGTGCTGCTCAACCGCGCGCCGACGCTGCACCGTCTGGGCATCCAGGCGTTCGAGCCGCAGCTCGTCGAGGGCAAGGCCGTCCAGATCCACCCGCTCGTCTGCGCGGCGTTCAACGCCGACTTCGACGGTGACCAGATGGCCGTCCACGTGCCGCTCTCGCTGGAAGCCCAGCTGGAAGCGCGCGTGCTGATGATGTCGACCAACAACATCCTGTCGCCGGCGAACGGCAAGCCGATCATCGTTCCTTCGCAGGACATGGTTCTCGGCCTGTACTACCTGTCGATGGACCGTACCGGCGAGCCGGGCGAAGGCATGAAGTTCGCGGACATGGCCGAAGTGCACCAGGCGCTTCACGTCGGTGCCGTGACGCTGCACTCGAAGATCGAGGCCCGCGTGCCGCAGACCGACGAGAACGGCGAGCAGTACATGAAGCGCTTCGAGACCACTCCGGGCCGCATGCTGCTGGGCGAATGCCTGCCGAAGTCGCACACCGTGCCCTTCGACGTCGTCAACCGCCTTCTCACCAAGAAGGAAATCGGGGACGTCATCGACCAGGTCTACCGTCACACCGGCCAGAAGGACACGGTGCTGTTCGCCGACGCGATCATGTCGCTCGGCTTCCGCAACGCGTTCAAAGCAGGCATCTCCTTCGGCAAGGATGACATGATCATCCCGGAATCGAAGGAAGCCCTGGTTGGCGAGACCAAGGAACTGGTTGCCGACTACGAGCAGCAGTACCAGGACGGCCTCATCACCCAGCAGGAAAAGTACAACAAGGTGATCGACGCCTGGAGCCGTTGCGGCGACCAGGTGGCGAACGCCATGATGGAAGAGCTGAAGGCTCAGCCGATCGATCCCGAGACGGGCCGCATGGCCCAGATCAACTCGATCTACATGATGAGCCACTCCGGTGCACGTGGTAGCCCGGCGCAGATGAAGCAGCTTGGCGGTATGCGCGGCCTCATGGCCAAGCCGTCGGGCGAGATCATCGAAACGCCGATCATCTCGAACTTCAAGGAAGGTCTGACCGTTCTTGAATACTTCAACTCGACCCACGGCGCTCGTAAGGGCCTGGCGGATACGGCGCTCAAGACGGCAAACTCGGGTTACCTGACCCGCCGTCTGGTCGACGTGTCGCAGGACTGCGTCGTCGTGATCGAGGATTGCGGTACCGAGCGTGCGCTGGAAATGCGTTCGATCGTGCAGGGCGGTTCCACCATCGCCTCGCTCGCCGAGCGTATCCTGGGTCGTACCCTGGCCGAGGACATTGCCGACAAGGAAGGCAACGTCATCGCCGCCAAGGGCCAGCTCCTGGACGAAGCCGCCGTGGCTGCGATCGAGGCGACCGGCCTGCAGGCTGCCCGCATCCGTTCGCCGCTGGTCTGCGAAGCCCAGTCGGGCGTCTGCGGCAAGTGCTACGGTCGTGACCTCGCCCGGGGTACTCCGGTTAACATCGGTGAAGCCGTCGGCGTCATCGCCGCACAGTCGATCGGTGAACCGGGCACGCAGCTCACCATGCGTACCTTCCACATCGGCGGCGCTGCCCAGCTGAACGAAACCAGCCATCTGGAAGCGATCAGCGACGGTACCGTGCAGTATCGCGACATCCCGACGATCGTCGACAAGCGCGGCCGTCGTCTGTCGCTGGCCCGCAACGGCGAAATCGTCGTGCTGGACACCGAAGGCCGCGAGCGCGCCATGCACCGCGTGCCTTACGGCACCGTGCTGCTCCACACGAGCGGCGCGACGATCAAGGAAGGCGAACGTCTGGCCGAGTGGGATCCGTTCTCGCTGCCCATCATCACCGAAACCTCGGGCGTCGTGAAGTATCAGGACCTCCTCGATACCCGCACGCTGACCGAGCATGTCGACGATGCGACCGGCATGACCAGCCGTGTCGTTACCGAAGACCGTTCGTCGCGCTCCGCGAAGAAGAAGGAAGACCTGCGTCCGCGCATCACGCTTCTGGACGATTCGTCGGGTGAAACCGCACGCTACATGATGGCGCCGGGCACCACGCTCTCGGTCGAGGACGGCCAGACCGTCGAAGCCGGCGACATCATCGCCCGTGCTTCGCGCGAAGCTGCCAAGACCCGCGACATCACCGGCGGTCTGCCGCGCGTTGCCGAACTGTTCGAGGCTCGCAAGCCGAAGGACAACTCGATCATCGCCAAGATCTCGGGCCGCATCGAGTTCGTGCGTGACTACAAGGCCAAGCGCAAGATCGCGATCATCCCGGAAGAGGGTGATCCGGTTGAGTACCTGATCCCGAAGAGCCGCGTGATCGACGTGCAGGAAGGCGACTTCGTCAAGAAGGGCGACAACCTGATCTCGGGTTCGCCCGATCCGCACGACATTCTGGAAGTCCTCGGCGTCGAGGCTCTGGCAGAATACCTCGTCGCGGAAATCCAGGAAGTCTACCGCTTGCAGGGCGTGAAGATCAACGACAAGCACATCGAGACAATCGTTCGTCAGATGCTGCAGAAGGTCGAGATCACGGCCGGTGGCGACACCACCCTGCTGCCGGGCGAACAGGTCGACTACGAGGAAATGTTCGAGATCAACAGCAAGCTTCCCGAGGGCAAGATGCCTGCGGAAGGCAAGCCGGTGCTTCTCGGCATCACCAAGGCGTCGCTCCAGACCCGCTCGTTCATCTCGGCGGCGTCGTTCCAGGAGACCACCCGCGTGCTCACGCAGGCGGCTGTCGAGGGCAAGAAGGACTCGCTCATCGGCCTCAAGGAAAACGTCATCGTCGGCCGCCTCATCCCGGCGGGTACCGGCGCCGGCATGAACCGCGTCCGCGTGGCGGCCTCCAGCCGCGACGCTGCCCTGCGCGCGTCCTACCGCCGCCTGCAGGAATCGCTGATCGCCGCCAACACGGCGGAAGAAGAGCATGCAGCCGAACTGGCCCAGGGCCCGGAAGCCGCGATCGGCAACGATCCGCTCGCTTCGGTCGAAGGTGAAACCCATGGTCTGGACGCCGATGCCGGCGACTACCTGATCAAGGGTGACGAGGAAGGCGAGGCATAAGCCTTAGACCTCCCGCCTGACAGGCACACGAAAGGCCCCGCCGGAGCGATCCGGCGGGGCCTTTTGCTTTAGGCTTCGATGGGCGGCTTACGGGGCTCGACCGGCGACATGGCCCGGCGGTCCGGTCACGGGCATAGAAACGTCACCTTCCGTTCTTCCCGCAAGGCTGGCTTCAGATGGGCAACCCCGAGTCCAAGTTCGTACCGGCCGCAATGGCATCCGCCATCGCCATGGCTGCGTTCGCAGTCTGGTCCAGCCTTGCGGGGCTCGTTGGGTTCGTCTGAAGATTGAAATGAAAAGCAGGGGAGCATGGCCCCCCCTGCACCCCCGGTACTGTCTGCCTTGCGCCCTGCCCTATCGCTCGGTGCGCTCATGGCTAACGGAGTTGGAATGGCTGCGCCGCCTTCCCTTTTCTCGTCATTGCGAGCGTAGCGAAGCAATGACGAATTAGAATCAGGCCCTAGGAATGCGCCCGGCACGATAACCGTAATAAAGCCCGGTCCCCACCTGCGTCGCGATCAGACCGACCAGCAATGCGTCCCAGATCATCAGGCCCCAGACGACGGCCAAGGGCTTGCCCAGCGCGATGACATGGTTCCAGTGATGGACTTGCTGCAAGACGGCGAAGACCGGCCCGGTAAAAATCGCCATGCGCAGAGCCTGGCCCCAGCCGTTCCGATAGGCGTCCCTCAAGCCGCTGGTCCGGTCGCCCAGCAGGCCGCCGATCATCAGCACCAGACCCGGCAGGCTGACGAGAAAGAGAAACGCCGAAAGCGCTAACTCACCCGCAGGCGGCAGACGAAGATCGAAGAAACCGGGGATCGAGCACAGCACCTGCACGAGGAAGCCGAGCAACACCTGCTTCCAGCCGATCCCGGCCAGGCTCCATAACCGCGCACCTTCCGCGCGATTGGCCCAGAAGCGGGCCGCCAGCAGGATCGAGAGCATCAACCCCGCCACCTTGATCGACCCCAACGACATCCGCGCCGGAGCGGAACCGAACGCGGCGAAGGCATCGTGGCTCGCGAACATGCCGAGACGAATCTCGACGACATGCTGCGCGAACTCCGGCAGCACCGCGAGCGCGGGTACGATCGGCGCCAGCTTCAACAGCATCACGCCGCCGCGCAGCGAGGCGAGGAAAGCCCTTGCCTCCCCGCCCACTCGCTCGCTGAAACTCATTCAGCAGGACTCATTCAGCGGCCTGGGCCTGCGCCTCGTTCGCGGCTTCGATCTCGGCAGCCTTGGCCTCGACCAGCTTGACGATGTGGTCGAGCATGTCCTCGGACTGCACGACGTGGTCGGTCACGCCCGAGAGATAGACCATGTGCTTGCCGTTACCGCCGCCGGTCAGGCCGATGTCGGTCTCGCGCGCTTCGCCGGGACCGTTGACGACGCAGCCGAGCACCGAGAGCGAGAGCGGGGTCTTGATGTGCTGGAGACGGTCCTCCAGCGCCTCGACCGTGCGGATCACGTCGAAGCCCTGTCGGGCGCAGGACGGACAGGACACCACGCGCACGCCGCGCGTGCGCAGGCCCAGCGCCTTGAGCATCTCGAAACCGACGCGCACTTCCTCTTCCGGCTCGGCCGAGAGCGAGACGCGCAAGGTGTCGCCGATGCCCGACCAGAGCAGCATGCCCATGCCGATCGAGGACTTCACGGTGCCCCCGATAAGCCCGCCCGCCTCGGTGATGCCGAGATGCAGCGGGCAGTCCACGGCATCCGCAAGGCCCTGGTAGGCGGCGACGGCGAGGAACACGTCGCTGGCCTTCACCGCCACCTTGTATTCGTGGAAGTCGTGGTCCTGAAGCAGCTTGATGTGGTCGAGCGCGGATTCGACCAGCGCTTCGGGGCACGGCTCGCCGTACTTTTCCAGCAGGTCCTTTTCGAGGCTGCCGGCATTGACGCCGATGCGGATGGCGCAGCCGTTGGCCTTGGCCGCGCGCACCACTTCGGCGACCCGTTCATGGGAACCGATATTGCCCGGATTGATGCGCAGGCAGGCCGCGCCGGCATCGGCGGCTTCGAGCGCGCGCTTGTAGTGGAAATGGATGTCGGCGATCAGCGGCACGCGGGAGGCGCGGACGATCTCCTTCATCGCCGCCGTGCTCTCCACGTCGGGGCAGGAGACACGGATCAGGTCCGCCCCGGCATCCTCGCAGCGACGGATCTGGTCGATCGTCGCCTTGGCGTCGGACGTGAGGGTGTTGGTCATGGTCTGCACCGTAATCGGGGCATCGCCGCCGACGGGAACATTGCCGACCATGATCTGGCGGCTCTTGCGGCGCTCGATGTCGCGCCAGGGACGTACGGAAGACATGCCGCCCCTATAGGCCTTTGCGGTGACGGTTTGAAGCACGATTGCGCGTGAACGCGATCAGCCTTTCGGGCGCAGGCCGGAAACGCCCTTCCGGGCGCATTTGCCGTTGTCGGCTATCACATCATCCGGGCGTAGAGAAACTCGTCATCCCGCTGGTCACCGACCATGAAAAAGATATCCGCCACTTTGCCGAAGCCGTAGCGGGCATAGAACTTCTGCGCGCCTTCGTTGCCGCTCCAGACGGAAAGCTGCATTTCGTCGGCCTCCTGTTCGCGGGCGATCTCCATGGCCCGGTCCATCAGCGCCGAACCGATTCCGCGTCCGGTCGTCTCCGGATCGGTGTAGAGCTGCTTGAGTTCGATCACCGTCCGCCCGCGTGCATGGTCCGGCCAACCGCAGGCAAGGACGAGCTTGCAGAAGCCCAGCAGCCTGCCCTCTTCCTCGGCCAGCAGAACTTGCATGGCGGGATCCGCGATCTCCTTGGCCGCCTTCGCCTCGCTATGCGATTCGGCCAGGAAGTTCTCGAGATCCTCCGGCGTATACATGTACCCGAATTTCGCGACGAAGCTGCGCGCACCGAGATCGGCCAGCGCAGCGGCATCGGCGGGGGCGGCGAAACGCAGGTTCATCACAGTTCCTTGGTCATGCACATCGAGAACGGGTCGTGCTCATAGCTGCCGAAAGGCAGGCATTCCGCAAAGCCATGGGCGCGGTAGAGGCCGTGGGCAGCGTGGAACGGCTCGGGCCGCCCGGTTTCGAGGCTGACGCGCGTGTAACCGCGCGCATGGGCTTCCTCGATCAGGCGCAGCAGGATCGCCTTGCCCACGCCCTTGCCGCGATAGTCGGGCGCCGCCCGCATCGACTTGAGTTCGCCGTGCCCCTCACCCAGATGCTTGATCGCACCGCAACCGACGACGCGCTCGCCGTCCCAGGCCGAGAAGAACGTCACGTCCGGCTGGCGCAGGCGCTCGGCAGGCATCGCATGGACACTCTCGGGCGGCGACCACTGCCGCATCTCGTCGAGATGGAGCTGGAGCAGGTCGAGCACCTGACGATCGGTCAGATCGTCCTCGACGACGGCGAGTTGGAGTGTCATCCCTGGGTCCCGGAAAACTTGTCGGCCTTGCGGCGGCCCATGCGCATGCCCGCTTCCAGTCGCGCACGCAATTGGGTGTAATAGTCTTCCAGGAAGGCGCGCTCGTCGTTCCAGCCGTCGGTGCGGCCGATCTTGTTGGCGATGGTCTGGTAGACGCTGTCCAGCGACTGCGAGCGGTCGTCGCGCAGCACGCGTTCGAGTGCCTGCAACTCGTACTCGCCGTAGACCGCCAGTTCCGCTTCCTCGAACCTATAGCCGCGGCGTGCGGGTGCAGAGTCATTTCGCTCGGTGCGAGACTGCGCCGCACGGTCGCGGCTGACCGAAAGCGCGGCTTCCAGCTTGCGGCGCGGACGCTCCAGCACCCAGGTTCCGGCAATCACGTCTCCCGCGCGCAGGGCGTCGCGGTTGAACAGCGGGAACAGCAGGAAGATGGCGAACCAGCCCGCCGCGGCCAGCCAGCCCATGCCGCTCTCGACGCCCGCCTGCATGATGAAGATCAGCGGCAGGAACAGCTCGACGTCGCGCAGCAGGTTGCGCGCGATCACCATCTCGGCGGTGAGGCGGCCGCCGTCGCGCGCGGCGATGCGGATGCCCGACAGCCGCTTGCCCGGCGTCGCCCCGCGCGGGCCGAGTTCGAAGAACAGGAAATAGGCGTTCCGGAACAGGAACATGATGACGATCCAGACGATCACCAGGAATTGCAGCGCATGGCCGAGCGCGGTCGTCTTCTCGACCTGAATCGCGAAGGCGCCGATGCCCCCGGCCATCAGGATCAGCGCAGTGGTGGTCAGCCCGATCAGCAGGGCTATGAACGTGAGGTCGAGCAGGAGCGCGCCGAGGCGCGAGCCCCGGCTGGCAACGGTGACGGGCACCGAAATGCCCTCAGGCGTCGTCAGGACGCGGTCGCGCGAGCGGTGGCTGCGTCTCATGCCGCCCTCACCTTGCCGGAGCCGATCGGCCTACTATTCCCGCGAAAGGCGAAGAAATAGGCGCACCACAGCGAGAGCATGAAACCGCCGATGACGAAGCGCCCGAAAGTCTGGTCCACCATCTGCCGCGCAAATCCTTCGAGCAGTGCGGCGACGATCAGCATCAGCACCACGCCGGTCATCACCAGCGCCGAACGGCGGCCCGCCTCGGACGCGGCCTGAAGGATCGGCCGGTTGCCCGGAAAGGCCAAGGCCCGGCCGATATGCAGCCCCGCCCCTCCGGCCAGCAGGATCGCGAAAAGCTCGGTCGTGCCGTGCACCGCCAGCCAGCCCGCGAAATCGACGAGCAGCCCCGCGCCGCTGTAGAGCCAGAGCATCGCCCCCAGCGAGGCCATGTTCTGGACCAGCAGCATCAGCGAAGGCAGCCCGAAGGCGAAACCGAGCGCAAAGGCCAGGATCGAGACTTGCGCATTGTTGCTGAAGAGCTGGGCCGCGAAGACGCTCATGCCGGGCCGCTCCGCTTCTCCGAACAAGGTCCCCCGCAAGGCCTGCGGCGTCGCCCCCGGCACCCGGCTGCCCGCCATGTCGCCGCCGACCAGCGCATGATACCAGTTCACGTCGTGCGCCACGAGCAGCCAGCCCACCGCGACTCCGGCGACCATGACCGCCAGCGCCACCAGAAGATCGATCCAGATCGCCCGGACTGCCGCGCTCCAGCCGCCGCCGAGGAAGCCGCGCAGCCAGTCCCACAGCGAAGTGCGCGGGCCGTAGACGACGAACCAGGCCCGCTGCACCAGCGCCTCCAGATAGGCGAGCGTCGCCGCATCGAGCGAGGTTTCGCGGGCGATGGAAAGGCTCGAGGCCACCGTGCGGTAGAGGCCGGGCAGCGCCAGCAGGTCCTCGTCCGAAAGGCGGCGCAACCGGCCCTTCTCCATGCGGGTGACGATCGCTTCCAACCTCTGCCAGTCGGCCTCGCGCTCCAGGCGGAAGCGGTCGGAGCGCAGCGCGGCGCTCTCGATGGCGGAAACGGAATCGGGAATCAGGCTGGCGGCGTTCATCCGATCGCTCCCGATCGCTTGATGGCGAGATAGGCGTCGATCAGGCGGGTGCCGATCGTGTGATAGGGCGCCTCCACCACGTCCACGCCGAGCTGTTGCAGCTTCTTCGTCACCAGCGCGCGCTGGCGCAGCAGGGTGTCGGCGGAAACCGCCATGGACAGGGTTTCGAGGTCTTCCGGCGCGGCGCCGGAGATCGCCTCAAGCTCGTCGTCGGCCATCGTCACGAACAGCACGACATGGCGCGAGACCAGCCTGCCGATCGATTCGATCATGAGCTGCGCGCTCGTGGGGTCGGTGAAGTCGGAGAACACCACGATCAGCGAACGGCGCTGAAGCCGCGCCGCCAGGGTCGCCAGCGCAAGGGTGAAGTTCGGCTCCTCCGAGCGGTACTCCAGCCCCGCCGCCGCGCGTTGCAGGCGGAAAAAGTCGCGCGAGGCGGTGACGAACGGGGTCGTCACTTCGGGCCGCGCCGCGAAGCCGAACAGCGATACCCGGTCCCCGCCTTTCAGCGCGACATAGCTTGTCGCCAGCGCCGCCGAGACGGCCCGGTCCAGCCGGGGCATCCCCTGGATCGGCTCGCACATCGTCTGGCCGCAGTCGAAGGCGAAGACGATCTGGTTGTTGCGCTCGGTCTCGTATTCCTTGGCATAGAGATGGACGTGGCGGGCCGAGCTTTTCCAGTCGATCCGTCGCCGGTCCATGCCCGGCTCGTACTCGGCCAGCGATTCGAACTGGGTGCCCTCACCCCGGATGCGCCGGGCGATCAGCCCGAACTGCGCATCCTTGAGGAAGGTCTGCAAGGCGGGCGAGCGCACGGCGGCGATGTTCGGCCAGATACGCACGTCCCTGTCGAGATCGCCCCGGAACTGGCGGGCACCGAGGCCCAGCGGCCCGGTCCAGCGCAGCCAGGTCCCGGCGATCCGTCCAGTGCCGCGCCGCGAGGCCCGCAAGGTCAGCACACCGTGCCAGCCAGTGTCCCGTGGTTCCAGCGGCAGGCTTGCCCGACCGCCCGGTGCCAGGCGCGAATCGCATTCCAGCGCCAGTTCGACGCGGGAGGCACGCTTGCCCGAGAGACCCAGCGCAGCGGTCACTTCGAACGGCGCGCCCACTTCGACATCGCCCGGCACCGCGATTTCGAGGTCGCCCAGCCGTCCGGCCAACAGGGCATCGACGACGATCAGCGCCAGCACCGCAAGCCCGAAGACCGGCGCCACGATCCAGGCCTCCGGCCGGGTCGCACCGATCACCAGCGCGACCGGCGCGGCCAACGCCAGCAGCCCGGCCGCGCGCGCGGTGGGGACCAGAGGAGCGGAACGCAGGCTCATGAGATTATCGAGGCGCCTCGGTCTGCTCGACGAGCTGGGCGACGAGCGCCTCCACCTGCTTGCCCTCGATCTCGGCCGCGGGGCTGAGCAGCAGGCGATGGCGCAGCACCGATCCGGCCAGCGCCTTCACATCGTCCGGCACCACGTAGTCGCGGCCTTCCAGCGCGGCGCGGGCACGGGCAGCTCCCGCCAGCAGCACCGCTGCGCGCGGGCTGGCGCCGCTGGCAAGGTCCGGGCTCTCGCGGGTGGCGCGCACCAGGCGCACGACGTAATCGGTCACGCTCTCGGCCAAGGTCACTTGCGCAACGCTGCGCGCGGCGGCCTCGATCACGGCATGGCCGGCCACGGCTTCCACGCCGCAGTCCGCCGGACTGGGCGCGCCGCGATTCTCGCCGAAGCGGGAGACGATGCGCAGTTCTTCCTCGAAGCTGGGGTAATGCACATCCACCTTGAACAGGAAGCGATCGAGCTGCGCTTCCGGCAGCGGATAGACGCCCTGGCTCTCGATCGGGTTCTGCGTCGCCACCACCATGAACTGCGGCGGCAGCGGATGGGCGGTGCCGTCCAGCGTGACGCGGCGCTCCTGCATGGCTTCGAGCAAGGCGGCCTGGGTCTTGGGCGGGGTGCGGTTGATTTCGTCGGCCAGCAGCAGGTCGCAGAAGATCGGGCCGTGAGTCAGGGTGAACTGGCTGGTCTGGAAATTGAACAGGTTCGAGCCGAGGATATCGCCCGGCATCAGGTCCGGCGTGAACTGGATGCGGCCGAAGTCCAGCCCCAGCGTCGCCGCGAAGCACTGCGCGAGGAAGGTCTTGGCAGTGCCCGGAGGCCCTTCGAGCAACACATGCCCGCGCGCCAGCAGCGCGATCAGCAGATGCTCGACGGTCTGGTTCTGGCCCACCACCGCCTTGGCGATCTGCTCGCGGATGCTTCCGGCCAGCGTGGCGACCGATGCCAGATCGACGGTGAAGTCGGGGGTTTGAACATCGTTCATCGAGTCAGCATCCTTTCGAGCGCGTGAAGATCGCGCGCAGCCTTGACGAGGTCATGCGGTCGCCGGGCGCGCCTGAGGCGCGCGGCGATCGCGGAAAAGGGTTCGGCATCCGCCTTGCGCGAGGCGAGCGCGCGGTCGATCGCGGCATCGGCTTCCTCGGGCGGCAGAGTGCGGGGCAGCGCCAGGGCATGGACCAGCCGCTCGCGGGCATGGTCGGCATAAGGCCCGCCGATGAGGTGGAGGCGGCGCGAGCGGCGCACCAGCCCGGCGGCATTGGCGACCAGCGCGCCCTTGCCGAAGGCGATCGCCCGCTCGGCGGCCAGCGGCGGCCCGAAGCGCAGGAACGCGCGCCAACCCAGCACCAGCGCGGCCAGTACCAGGCAAAGCGTGGCTGCCAGGAACGGCGGCGTGAAGGCCAGGGTCAGCAGGTTCTGCGCGCGGCCGAAGCCGTTCATCGTGAGGTCGAAGGTGATCGTGCCACCGGGTGCGACCTCGCTCGCGGCGACCAGCGCGTCGATCAGCTGCGCGGAGCGCCGATCCGCCATGCCCCAGTTGTCGAGCAGGTCGGGTTCGAACACCACCACCAGCGGATAGCGGTCCTCGTCCTCCGGATCGCTCTGCATGGAGCCGAGCGCCGCGTCCTCAAGCGCCGGATAACTGCCGCCGTCGTCGATGAAGGCAGCAAGAATCCGTCCGTCCTGCTCCGCGACGAGGGGAACGAGATTGTCGCCCTTGGCCGATTGCAGGAACTTGCGGCTGGGCAAAGTCCCGCCGAGCCCGAAGCCCTGCCAGTGCGCGGGCTGGCCATTGGCATCGACATCGCCCTGCACCAGCGTCACATCGTCGAGGAAGCCCCTCCACTGGAGCGCATTGGTTCCCTCGACATTGACCCAGCCGGATTTCGCGCCCTTCTGCTCGCTGGTCGTGGGATAGGCCAGCCACTTGGGCGAGATCACCAAGGTCGGGCCGATATAGCGCCGCTTCGAGACGATCTTCTCGATATCCTTGCCGTCCGCTCCCGCAGGCGGCGTCAGCACCAGCAGCCCTTCCTTGTCGAGCAGACCGGCATTGCGGGCGCGCACCACCGGATGGCCCCGCTTTTCGAGATAGGCGGCCATGGCGGCATAGCCGTTGAGCCCCCGCCCCTCGGCATGGGCCTGTCCGTCGTTGGTCGAGCCGAAACCGGTCCCGGTGCCGATCATCCACAACAGCGCCACGAAGAGCGCCGAGCCGATCACCACCAACGCCAGCACCGCCCAGCGCGAGAAAGGATTGGCGCCCACGGCCACGCGTGCCGGACTCGTCCCGCTCATGCGCGCAGCTCGATACGGGCGAAGCGGGCATAGGCCTCACGCGCGGCGCTCCAGTCCCCGGCGTCGAGATCGCGCAGGGCAAAGCGGCTGCGTTCGACGCGGGTGGCGATCGTCGCGAAAGCCTCTCGCCCGCTGTCCGGCAGCATCGGCAGGGCCGAAATCTCGCGCGCGGTGCTGGCGGGATGGAGCCAGTCCGGCCGGGCATCGCGGATCTGGCCGACACTGCGGCGCAGCAGGAGATGCGTCGCTTCGGCGAAGCGGCCTTCGCGGGCGAGCCGGTCGGCATCCTCCAGCAAGGCCAGCGCCTCGGCCTCGACGGGAACCCAGCTTTCCGCTTCTTCGGCCTCCGCCCGATTCCGCAGGCCGGCGATGACCGGACCGAAGATTCGCCACAGGACGAAGAGCGCGAGAAGAATCGCCAGGGCGATCAGGACATTGGAAAAGATCGGCCAGGACATGCCGAGCAGCTGCCCGATCGGCGCGAAGATCGCCTCCAGCAGGTGGCCGAAAGCCTGGAGCCATTCGGGCGCCTCGGCCTGAACCGGCTTTACCGGCGCGAGCGGCGCGTACTGGATATCCGTGGCACCCCGAACGGCTTCCCAGTCGCTCGCGGCACTTTGGGCTGCGGCCGCCCCCGCCATGTGACCCCCTTCAGGCATATCGAAGGGATGATTGGCATGGGGGAGTCGGCAGCGCAACCCGTTGCGAAAGCGCGATTGCCTATCCGCGCGGACGGGACTGCCGGTACGTGCCGAGCGGGCGCACGTACTTGCAATGGAAGGCCAATTCCTGAAGCGCCAGGTCGATCCGCGATTCGCCGGGGGCGCCCTCGATATCGGCATAGAAGGTCGTCGCCGCGAAGCTGGCGCCGATCTGGTAGCTTTCCAGCTTGGTCATGTTGACGCCGTTGGTCGCGAAGCCGCCGAGCGCCTTGTAGAGCGCGGCCGGAATGTTCTTCACTTCGAAGATGAAGGTGGTCATCGCCTTCTCGCCCCGCAGCGCGAAGGGATCGAGCGGCTCGCGCGAGAGGACCACGAAGCGGGTGGTGTTGTCCGCTGCGTCCTCGACGTTTTCCTCGATGATCTTGAGACCATAAAGCTCGGCGGCGAGCTTCGGCGCGATGGCGCAGGCCTCGGGATCGTTCTGATCGCGCACGAAGGCGGCAGCGCCGGCGGTATCGGCATAGGCCATCGGCACGATGCCGCGCTCGCGCAGGTAATGGCGCGACTGGCCGAGCGCCTGCGGGTGGCTGTAGGCCCCGGAGAACGGCCCTTCACCCAGCGCCATCAGCGCATGCTCGATGCCCATGAAGTGCTCGCCGACGATCGAGAGACCGCTTTCCGGCAGCAGGAAGTGGATGTCCGCCACGCGCCCGTGCTGCGAATTCTCGATCGGGATGATCGCCCGGTCGGCACGCCCGTCCTTCACCGCATCCAGCGCATCCTCGAACGAGAAGCACGGCAGCGGCAGACAGTCGGGATCGTGCTCCAGTGCCGCCCGGTGCGAATTGCATCCGGGCGCGCCCTGAAAGGCGGCAGCGCGCGAGGGATCGGCAGCGGCGGCCTCCGTCATGCGGGCCACCAGGTCGAGAGCGGGTTCGGGATAGGAATGCATAGCGCCCGCGCGTTAGGCCGCAATGGCGATGTCCGCAATGGCTCTTGCACTAACTTGCTGGCAACTCTAGACCCTGAGCCCAAAGAGGATGATAAAAAACTCCATCCGTGGGGCAAGGGCAAACAAGAAATGGATGATCGTTTCAACACCATTGCCGGCTGGGCTTTGTTCGCCGGTATCGTCGGTCTTGGTCTGACCACCGTAAGCTCTCATTACTTCAACGCAGACAAGCCGCACCGTCCCGAAAAGATGGGTTACGCCATCGAAGGCGTGGAACAGGAAAGCGCAGCGGGCGGAGACGTGCCGATCGCCACCCTCCTCGCCAGTGCCGACCCGGCCAAGGGCCAGGCCACTTTCGCCAAGTGCGCGTCCTGCCACACGGTCAACCAGGGCGGCGCCAACGGCATCGGCCCCAACCTACACGGCGTCGTCGGTGAAAGCATCGGCCAGGGCGTGGGCGGCTTCGCCTTCTCCGACGCGCTCAAGAAAGTCGGCGGCAAGTGGGACTTCGACAAGCTGAACGACTGGCTGAAGAACCCCAAGGCCTTCGCCCCCGGCACCAAGATGACGTTCGCCGGCCTGTCCAAGGGCGAGGATCGCGCCAACGTGATCGCCTATCTCAACGCGCAGGGTTCGAACCTGCCGCTTCCCGCCGCACCTGCTGCCGGCGCGGCTCCGGCGGCTGACGCCGCCCCCGCGGCGGACGACAAGGCTCCCGCTCCGGCCGCCGAAGCGAGTGCCCCCGCCGCGCCGTAGAAAATTCCGGCTCAGTCCGACAAAAAACGGTCCGCAAGATGCCTTGCGGACCGTTTTTTTCTTGTTCGATCGGCTTATTCGGATTCCGCCGCCGGTCCCTTGAAGCCCTTGGCGATCACGTACCATTCCGAGGATCCCTTGCGGCTCGCCGGAGGCTTGGCATGTTTCACGCTGGTGAAGCGCTTTTTCAAGATGCCGAGCAGCTCGGTATCGGTACCTCCCGCGAAGACCTTGGCGACGAAAGTGCCGCCGGGCGCGAGATACTGGATCGCGAAGTCAGCCGCCGTCTCCACCAGGCCCATGGTCCGCAAGTGGTCGGTCTGCTTGTGGCCCACGGTATTGGCGGCCATGTCCGACAGCACGAGGTCCGGCGCGCCGTCCAGCGCACCTTCCAGCGCGGCGGGGGCTTCGTCGGCCATGAAATCCATTTCGAAGATGGTCACGCCCTCGATGGGGTCGGTGGGCAGCAGATCGATGCCCACCACTTTCGCCTTGGGACACTTGAGGCGCAGCACCTGGCTCCAGCCGCCCGGCGCGATACCGAGGTCGACGGCGCGGGTAACTCCCTTGAACAGGTCGAACTTCTCGTCCAGCTCGATCAGCTTGTAGGCCGCGCGGCTGCGATAGCCGTCGGCCTTGGCCTGCTTGACGTAAGGGTCGTTGATCTGGCGGGTCAGCCAGCGCGCCGAACTGGTCGTGCGCTTCTTGCCGGTGCGAAGGCGCTCGTTGGGGTCGCGTCCGGAACGGCTCATGGCCGGTTCTCCAATTGATGGTGTTGCCCGGCCAAAGCCGGATTTCGGCCGCCGGTAAACGGCTTGCCGCTGGAATGCGAGGCAATGAGGCTGCGCAGGATGCCTTCGCGAATGCCGCGATCGGCAACCCCGAGACGGGCGGCAGGCCAGAGGTCGAGGATCGATTCGAGGATCGCGCAACCAGCGACGACCAGATCGGCCCGTTCGCGCCCGATGCAGTTCACCTCCCGCCGCTCCTCGATCGACATCGAGGACAGCCGCGCACTGATCCCGCGCATCGATTCGGCGGGAACGATCAAGCCGTCCACCATGCGCCGGTCGTATTGCGGCAGTTCGAGATGGAGGCTGGCCAGCGTCGTCACCGTGCCGCTCGTGCCGAGCAGCCGTAGCGGGCCGGTCTGCCCCGCGCTCTCCCGCGCCGGTGCGACGCGCTTGGCGAAGTCCGCGAAGCTGTCGGACACGAGGCCGTGCATGATCCGGTAGCGTTCGAGGCGCTCTTCCAGCGTGTTGCCCTCGGGGCCGCAGCTTTCGGTAAGCGAAACCACGCCCCAGGGCACCGATTGCCAGTCGAGGATGCGCGGCACGGTGTCGGTGCTCTCGATCAGGACGAGTTCGGTGGAACCGCCGCCGATGTCGAAGATCATCGCCGGGCCGACACCGTCCTCCAGCAGGACGTGGCAGCCGAGCACGGCCAGCCGCGCTTCCTCGCGGGCGCTGATGATATCGAGCGCGATGCCGGTTTCCTCGCGCACGCGCTCGATGAATTCCGGACCGTTCTCGGCACGGCGACAGGCCTCGGTCGCCACCGAGCGGGCGAGGTAGACGTTGCGGCGCATGAGCTTGTCGGCACAGACCCGCAGCGCGGCGAGGGTGCGCTCCATCGCCGCATCGGAGAGGCGGCCGGACTGGGCCAGCCCCTCTCCCAGCCGCACGACGCGGCTGAAGGCGTCGATCACCGTGAAGTTCTCGCCCGAGGGACGCGCGATCAGCAGGCGGCAGTTGTTGGTGCCCAGATCGATCGCGGCATAGGACTGCCGGTACGAAGAGCGCGACGGCAGACCGCCCGCCATCTCCGTCCCCGCAACGGAAACGAGACGCGATGCCACCGCCTTGGTTTCGGCAACCGAATCGGCCTGCGGAGTCGCCGCAGCTTTCCCGGCGCCTGTTCCAGAATTTGGCGCGCGGGTGCGCTTGGCCTGCCGGGGCGGTGCCTTGCGGGGTTTTTTCTGACGCGGTCTTCCCGGTCGCGACGGCGACTGGCGGGGCGACGACGGCGCGTCGGAATTCTTCTCTTCGCGCGGCGCTCCGCCTGCCTCGGCGGCGCTGCCCGGTGGACGCGCCTTCGCCTTGGCCGTGTCGGGTCCGGATGAGCGTGACTTGCCCTTCCTCGCCTTGCGCCGCCTTCCCGGACGGCCCGACACTTCGACTCTTGCTGCCGGCGGATCATGCTCCGCCATGGTCGTAAATCTCGTTCAAAAAATATGTCTACCGCCATTTCCGGCGGATACCTGAGGCGATGCTACCGCTCCCCGCGTCATGGAGCAACCCTGACTACAAAAAGGGTGCTTGACGCGAATCAGAAGCCCTACTAGAGGGGCGCCTCCCGATGCCCCGTCGTCTAATGGTAAGACTACGGATTCTGATTCCGTCTATCGAGGTTCGAATCCTCGCGGGGCATCCAATTTTCCCTAAATCGCTGAAAATCACGCCTTTCCGGCGAAGCGCCTCGCTCTTTCGAGCTGATGCGACGCTTCGGGGCTGCCCGCGTCCGGTTTTTTGCGAATCACCCGTCAGCCGCGAATCACATGCCGAATCGGCCGAGAACCGATTCCTGACCGTGCGCTACGCGAATCGGCCAAGCCTGCGGCGGCCTCTCGAAAAAAATGGGCGACTCCACTGGAGCCGCCCCGAAGTTGGGAGAAGCGGTTTGCACCGCCCGCAAGGTTCGCCTTGGCGGTGCACGACCGGCACGCCCCTCCTCGCAGCCGAAGCGGGAACCGGCATTGATCGCGGTCAAAGGAACAGCCCGAGAAACTTTCCGGCTTAAAATTTTGGACGTCCTGCCGTTCTGGCCGGCATGGACCTTCCCCATTTCACCCCGACGCCGATTCTCCGCGAACGCCGGCGGAAGCGGTGCGCGCATGTGACGCTGACCGATTCGGCGGGGAATCCCATCGAGGTCATCGTCCGCAACGTCTCTTCGCGCGGGCTGAGCGCTGCGACCTCCGGCATTCCACCAGCCTGCAACGACGTGATTCGCGCGCGAATGGACGACGGCCGCGAGCTGTGGGGGCTTGTGCGCTGGGTGAAAGGCAACCTGTTCGGCGTGGAATTCGATATCCGCGCCTGACCGTCACACCGCCGAGCTGAAGCGCCGCAGCGAATCCTTGCGATAAGGATCGAAGCGTGCCGCGATCGAGCGCGCATAAGGCAGACCTCCGGGCAGGATCACCAGGTCCTCGCCATCGCTGTAGCACAGGCCCGCGTCGAAGTAGGGCAGCAGCAGCGGCCAGGCCTCGTATTGCAGATCCGGCTCGATCCGCGCCCTGCCCCGGCACAGCAGCGCCTCGATCACCGCACCCCGCCTCCGGTCTTCCGCCGTGCGCCGGATGCCGCGATTCGCCGTCAGCCGGTCCTGCGAGAGCATCATGCGGTAGCGGCCGGTATTCTTCTCGTTCTGGACCAGCAGATCGGGAAAGCCGCTGATCGAGGACGCGCCCAGTCCCAGCAGCACCGGCGCCGCATCCTCGGTGAAGCCCTGGAAGTTGCGGCGCAGGCGACCGGAGAGCATCGCCTGGGACAGCGCATCGCCGGGCCGGGCGAAGTGATCGAAACCGATCGGCACATAGCCCGCATCGACCAGCAGGGCATAACCATGCGCCGCCATCGCAAATCGCTCTGCGGCATCGGGCAGCGCATGGGCGTCGATCTTGCGCTGGCGTGGGATCAGGTGGGGAACGTGGGCATAGCCGAACAGCGCAATGCGATCGGCACCAAGCGCGACCGTGCGGGCCAGCGAATCGTCGAGATCCGCCATCGTCTGTCCGGGCAGCCCGTACATCAGGTCGAAGTTGAGCGAAT
>NZ_DAISLT010000023.1:58667-76926 GCF_036820275.1 Novosphingobium sp. | reverse complement strand
AATCGACGCCTGCCCCGCGCAGCATCGCCGTCGTTTCTTCGATCATCCGCGCGGGCTGAACGCGGCCGATCGCCTGCTGGAGCGGCAGCGCGAACGTCTGGACACCGAGGCTGGCCCGCGTGATTCCCACCGCGCCGATCACCGCCGCCCAGTCGCTCCCCATCGTGCGCGGATCCAGTTCGATCGACAGCACCGGGCTGGAGGCGGGAAACTGCAGCGCCAGCGCATCGACCAGCCGCACGAAATCGACCGGCGGGATGCCGTTCGGGCTGCCGCCGCCGAATGCGATCCGCGTGACTCGCGCGCTCCGCGGCAGGCGCTCCGCGACGAGGCCGATCTCGCGGTGGAGCGCGTCGAGATAGCCGGAAACCCGGCCCGTGCGATTGGCGACGCCGGTATTGCAGCCGCAGTACCAGCAGATCTTCTCGCAGAACGGGATATGGACATAGAGCGAGACATCGCCGCTCGCCTGCTCCAGCGCCTCCGTGAAAGCAGGAACGCCAAGGCTTTCGTCGAACTCCGCCGCCGTGGGGAAGCTCGTGTAGCGGGGCACGGGAACCGCGAGCAGATCGGGATGATAGGTCCACATGGCAGGCACGAATCGCGCATTGCCTGCGCTCCGTCATTGCTCTCGATCAATCGGCGTAAAACCGCAGAAATTCGCCGATTTTTGCGCGCGATCAATTCCTTGGCGGTGCCGTGGGACCAAAGCGGCGCTGCTGCCGCTCAAGAGGGGGGACCCGCACGGTGCGGCCCCGGCGGCGCAGGAAAGACCGAACATGCGCAAGATGACCATGCTCGCGGCCACCGCTCTCGTTGCCAGCGCCGCCGCCACCGCTCTCGCCGCCCCGGCCATGGCCGGAAGCCCGGACGGCAAGTGGCAGGTCAAGGTCCTCGGCACTGCGGTGCTGCCGGGTGGCAAGATCGACAAGATCAAGTCGATCGACACCGACACGACGCTGGGCGGTACCCTGGCGACGCTCGACAACGTGGGCACCAAGGCGAACGACAATGTCGTACCGACGCTGGCAGTCGAGTACTTCTTCGCCAAGTCCTTCTCGGTGGAGACGATCTGCTGCTTCACCCAGCACCATGTCAGCGGAACCGGCGACATTGCAGGCGCAGGCCTGGTCGATCACGTCCTGATCCTGCCCGCCACGGTGACCGCCAAGGCGCACCTCGACACCGGCACCCCGTTCAAGCCCTATGTAGGCGCAGGCCCGGCATGGTTCTTCGTGTTCGACGAGAAGCCGGGCGAAACCGCCCGTGCGCTGGGCGTCGACAAGGTGAAGATGTCGAACAAGCTGGGCTTTGCGCTCCAGGGCGGCGTGGACATCGCCATCAACGACAAGGGCCTCGGCCTCTCGCTCGACGCCAAGAAGTATTGGGTGAAGCCCACCGCTTCGTTCTACGAGGACGGCGATCTGGCGCTGAAGACCCGCCACGACCTCGATCCCTGGGTGCTCAGCGCCGGGGTTTCCTACCGCTTCTGAGCGACCGGGTAAGACGTCTTGAGAAGGGGAGCTTCGGGCTCCCCTTTTTCGTTCAGCCCGCCTCGGCCACCAGTGCCGGATGATCGAGGATCGTCACGTCCCGCCGCGAGGGCAGGTCGATCACATGATCGTTCTTGAGGCGGGTGAACTGGCGGCTCACCGTCTCGATGGTCAGGCCCAGCACATCGGCGATCTGCTGGCGCGAGAACGGCAGGGTAATCCGGCGCGGGCCGGCATCCTCGAAATTCCACGCGCAGCCCGGTGGCTGGAGCCGTTCCTCCATTTCGAGCAGGAAGCTGGCCAGCTTCTCCGAGGCCGACTTGCGGCCGAGCAGCAGCATCCAGCGGCGCGTACGGTCGAGTTCGGCCAGGGTGCGCTCCAGCAACTTGTGCTCCAGCACCGGATGCTCGCGCGCGAAGGCATCGAAATCCCGGCGCGAGAACACGCAGACCGTGGCCTCGGTCAAGGCCGTGGCGCCGTGGCCGGTGGTGCCGCCGAAGGGCCGCCCGATGAAGTCCGACGGATAGACCACACCGACGATCTGCTCGCGCCCGTCCTCGGTATTGGTCGATAGCTTGAGCACGCCGTCGATCACGTTGGCGACGAGGACAGAATCCTCGCCTTCCCAGATCAGCGATTCGCCGGGCTGGATCGTGCGGGTGCGCCCGATCGCGTTGAGCGCCTCCAGCTCTTTCGCATCGAGGGATGAACAGATCGCCCGGTTCCGAACGACGCAGAGGTCACAGTTCGCCATAATCCCTCCGCGATAACAGCCGCTTCCCTATGGCTCAAGGTCAGCTTACCGCCGGTTCCAGCAGGCGCATGGTGCCGGCATCGGCATCGATCTCCACCGGCAGGCCTACGGGCACGCTCAGCTGCGCGGCGATATGACCGATCTGGAGGCCCTGGAACGCAGGCACCTTGAGGCCCGAAAACTGGCGGTCGAGCACTTCGTAGATCGTGAAGTTCGAATAGCCGCCGTCCGGATTCCGACACCCGGTGCACTGGCCGAAGACCACCCCCGCCACTTTGTCGAACACGCCCGCCAGAGCGAGCTGGGTGAGCATGCGGTCGATCCGGTACTCGGATTCGTTGGTGTCCTCTATGAACAGCACGGCGCCGGTGAAGTCGGGCAGATAGGGCGTGCCGACCAGCCCTGAAAGCACCGAGAGATTGCCGCCCAGCAGCCGCCCCCGCGCCCGGCCGCCGTGGAAGGTGCGCAAGTCCTTGCCGCGCCCGGCGAGATTGGCGCCCGCCCCCTCGGGCACCCGCCAGGTCGGCGTCGCGCCCTCGAATGCGAGCGCGTGGAACGAATCCCAGGCCGCCGGGGGCCACGAGGCCGCAGCGTTCGGGCCGTGGATGCTGGCCACCCCGGTCCGCGCCGCGAAAGCGAGGTGGAGCGCGGTATTGTCGCTGAACCCCACGAAGAGCTTGGGATTCGCCGCGATCCGATCGAAATCGAGCAGGGGCAGCAGCCGCGCGCAGCCCCAGCCGCCCGCCACCGACATGATGCCCCGCACGCTCGAATCGCCGAACATCGCCATGAGATCGCCTGCCCGCTCTGCGTCCGAACCGGCCATATAGCCCTCGCGGTCCAGAACGTGCGGCGCCGGTTTCGGCTCAAGCCCCATGGCCCGAACCGTGGCCATGATCGCATCCAGCCCGAACCGATCACCCACGAAACGCGCCGGGGCGACCAGCCCCAGCACGTCGCCCTCGCGCAGGCGCGGCGGCTTCACCAGCTTGCGGGCCGGGGCGGAAATCGCCGGAATCGCGGGCAGCAGGCTCGCCGCCATGGCGGTGCCGACACCCGCCAAAACCGAGCGCCGCGTCAATATCTGTTTCGACATGAAGAGAGGCTAGGCGAATCCCGCACTTGCACGCAACCGCAAGGTACTTAAATCCTTACCCCTCTCGACGCCGCGCGTCCCAGCGGCCATGGAATGCAGATGACCGAAAAAGAAGACAAGAAAGTCACCAACCGCCGCTTCTACAAGGCGGAACAGGAAGCCTCCTTCGCCGATGCGCAGGAAGGCACCATCCAGACCCAGAACCCGGCCTACCGCCTCGCCTTCCAGGATACCGAATTCCTGCTGCGCGACGAACTGCGCCCGGTCCGCTTCCAGCTCGAACTGCTCAAGACAGAGATGCTGCTGGAAGAGGCCAATATCGGCTCGACCATGGTGATGTACGGCTCCGCCCGCATCCCCTCGCCCGACCAGTGCGACGAAGTGCTCGCCCGCGCCAAGACGGACGAGGAAAAGAAGGTCGCCGAACGCCTCGTCGCCAAGGCGAAGTACTACGAGGAAGCCCGCAAGCTCGCCCGCCTCGCCAGCCAGTGCTCGGTGGTGGAGAAGGGCATGCGCCAGTTCGTGGTCTGCTCGGGCGGCGGCCCCTCGATCATGGAAGCGGCCAACCGCGGCGCGCGCGAAGTGGGCGCGGAATCGCTGGGCCTGAACATCGTCCTGCCACACGAGCAGGCGCCGAACCCCTATGTGACGCCCCGCCTCTCGTTCCAGTTCCACTACTTCGCGCTGCGCAAGATGCACTTCCTGCTGCGCGCCCGCGCGGTAGCGGTGTTCCCGGGCGGCTTCGGCACATTCGACGAATTCTTCGAACTGCTGACGCTGATCCAGACCGGCAAGATGAAGCCCCTGCCGATCCTGCTCTACGGCAAGGAATTCTGGGAACGCGTCGTCAACTTCGAAGCGCTGGCCGAGGAAGGCGTGATCAATGCCGCCGACCTCAAGCTGTTCCACTGGTGCGAAACCGCCGAGGAAGGCTGGAACGTGGTGCAGAAGTTCTACGACCTGGACTGCTGCTGAGGGCAGGGGGCGGGCCATGGTCCGCTCCCCTGCCCTTCCGTCCCATGTCTTGGGGGAAAGATGGCGCCCCTATCCCCGGACGTGATGCCCCAGCGGGCCATGTCCCGCGCCGAATCCCGGCGCATTGAGCAGCGCCGAGCGCACATAGTCGCGCGCGCCGACGATGGCCGCCTCCAGCCCTGCCCCCTGCCCCATGAAGGTCGCGATGGCGCTTGAGAACGTGCAGCCGGTGCCATGCGTGTGGCGCGTGTCGATGCGCGGGGCCGTCCACGACAGAGGCAATTCACCCGGCCGCAGCAACCTGTCCTCGACGATCGGCCCCTCCGCATCGCCGCCCTTGGCGATATAGGCCACGCCCCGCGCCGCCATCGCCCCGTCGCCGCCCAGCGCCGCCAGCTCCGGCACGTTCGGCGTCGTCAGCGTGGCGACTGCCATCAGCCGCTCGAATGCCTCGACCGTCGCCGCATCGGCCAGCACCGAACCGCTCGTCGAAATCATCACCGGATCGAACACCACCGGCACGTCCAGCCCGGCAAGCCGGTCCGCCACGACATGGGCGATCTCCGGACTACCGAGCATGCCGATCTTCACAGCATCCACGCCGATGTCGCCGATGCAGGCGTCGATCTGCGCCGCCACCATCTCCGGCGAAAGCGCCACCACGTCCGTCACGCCGCAGGTGTTCTGCGCGGTGATCGCGGTGATCGCGGTCATGGCATAGCCACCCAGCATCACAATGGTCTTGATATCGGCCTGAATACCGGCGCCGCCCGAACTGTCGGAACCGGCGATGGAAAGGATGCGGGGCGGTGTGATCATGGCGCTCCCTTGCCGTGCGGTGGGGGCGGTGTCGAGGGAAAGGAGAAGTCCTGGGGCCCTTCGACAAGCTCAGGAGATCCCCCAGACCCTCGGAATGTCAGCGTCGCGCGCCGTCTATCCGGTGTGCGCTCCCTGCGGCGCAGCCATTAGTCTCCCGACGCCACCATGAGCGCGCAACGGCGTTGGTCCACGTGACCTGGACGGTAATGGGGTGCAGGGGCGATGGCCCCTGCTGCTTCCCTTCTACCCCTTGAACTTGCGCTCCTTCGAAGGCGGCGCGGAATCGAAATGCCGCTTCGCCCGCGTCGGCCGGTCGAGCAGTTCGCCGCCGCAATTGGGGCAAAGTTCGTCGAGATCGTCCGCGCATTCCGCGCAGTACGTGCATTCGAAGCTGCAGATGAACGCGCCGGGGGATTCGGCGGGGAGGTCGGTGCCGCAGCGTTCGCAGTCGGGGCGCATTTCGAGGGCCATCAGGCAGCGCCCTCTTCCACGGCGGCGCAGATCGAGGCCACGGCGGCCTCCACCTGTCCGGCATCGTCGCCTTCGGCCATCACGCGGATCAGCGGCTCGGTGCCCGAGGCGCGGATGACGAGGCGTCCGCTGCCGTTGAGCGCGGCTTCCGCATCGGCGATGGCGCTTTTCACGCTGGCGGCCTCCAGCGGTTGCCCGCCCGAGAAGCGCACGTTGCGCAGCAGCTGCGGCACCGGGTCGAAGAGGTGGAGCAGTTCGCTCGCCCGCTTGCCCGACTGGACGAGCGCGGCCAGCACCTGCAGCGCCGCCACGGTGCCGTCTCCGGTGGTGGCATGATCGAGCAGGATCATGTGGCCCGATTGCTCGCCGCCGACGTTGAAGCCGCCCGCGCGCATGCGTTCGAGGACGTGGCGGTCACCTACCTTGGTGCGTTCGAGCGTCAGTCCCTGCGCTTGCAGGTAGCGTTCGAGGCCGAGGTTCGACATGACCGTGGCCACTACGCCGCCGCCGCGCAGAGCGCCGCGCGCGGCAAGCTGGGTGCCGATCAGCGCCATGATCTGGTCGCCGTCCACGGTCTTGCCCTTCTCATCCACGACGATCAGGCGGTCGGCGTCCCCGTCGAGAGCGATGCCGATATCGGCGCCCGAGGAAACCACGGTCTCCCGCAGCAACTCGACGTGGGTGGAGCCGCACTTGGCGTTGATATTGCGGCCATTGGGGGAGACGCCCACGGCCACGATCTCCGCGCCGAGTTCCCACAGCGCCGAGGGCGCGACCTGATAGGCGGCGCCGTTGGCGCAATCGAGCGCGATCTTGAGGCCGTCGAGACGCACGGCCTCGGGCAGCGAGCGCTTGACGGCGTGGATATAGCGTCCGCCAGCGTCGTCGATGCGGCGGGCGCGGCCGATGTCTTCGGAAGCGGCGAGCGGGATGTCCTGCGCCAACATGGCCTCGATCGCCATCTCATCCTCGTCGGAGAGCTTGAAGCCGTCGGGGCCGAACAGCTTGATGCCGTTGTCCTCGTAGGGGTTATGGCTGGCGGAGATCATCACGCCGACGTCGGCGCGCAGTTCGCGGGTCAGCAGCGCGACCGCCGGGGTCGGCATCGGGCCGAGCAGCACCACGTCCATACCGACGCTGGTAAAGCCCGCGACCATCGCGTTTTCCAGCATGTAGCCGGAAAGGCGGGTGTCCTTGCCGATCACCACGCGGTGCCGGTGGGTGCCGCGCAGGAAGCGGGTGCCGGCCGCCTGGCCGACTTTCATGGCGATCGCGGCGGTCATCGCGCCCTGGTTGGTGCGGCCGCGAATGCCGTCGGTACCGAAGAATTGTCTGCTCATGACCTCCCCTTGGAGACTGTCTCGTTAATGCCGGATGACGTCCGCAAGGCCGCTCGCGCGGCGCCCTCCCGCGTTCTCTAACTGCGCCGCCGGTAAATTGCCATGGCGGACGGAACCGGAACGATACTGAGCGCTGGGTATTAGCTCCGATTATCGGGCAGCCCTCTATCATCGTCACCCTGAACTCGTTTCAGGGTCCATTTGACCGAAACCCCGGTGCTACGATCAGCAAACCGACAATGCGGCTCGCCATACCACGTCTCTGGCACCGACCGAGGGATGGATCCTGAAACGAGTTCAGGATGACGTAGTCCCAGTTGATAAGAAAGGTCGCCCCCTCAAGCTTCCAGTTCGATGTCCCAGTAGAGCCAGTCGCGCCAGGTTTCGTGGAGGTAGTTGGGCGGGAAGGCGCGGCCGCGTTCCTGGAGTTGCCAGCTCGTCGGCCGGATCGGCGCCACCAGCGGCGGCATATTCGCCTGCTTGGGCGTGCGGCCGCCCTTCTTGAGGTTGCAGGGGGCGCAGGCGGTGAGGATGTTTTCCCAGCTCGTCCTGCCGCCGAGACGGCGCGGGACGACGTGGTCGAAGGTTAGCTGATGGGGGGAACCGCAATACTGGCAGCTGAACCTGTCGCGGAGGAAGAGGTTGAAGCGGGTGAAGGCGGGGAATTCGGAAGGCCGGACATATTGCCTGAGGGCGATCACCGAGGGGATCTGCATCGACCAGCTCGGGCTGTGGACCACCCGGTCGTAGCTGGAAATGATGTCCACCCTTTCGAGGCAGATCGCCTTTACCGCGGTCTGCCAGGGCCAGAGGCTGAGGGGGTAGTAGGAAAGCGGCGTGTAGTCCGCATTGAGCACTAGAGCAGGACAGTCGGAAAGACTTCGGGAGGGGTCATCCTCCGCGCTGCGGAACCGGGCCGCGCGCTCGATCAGCTCCGACTTGAGCATGGCCTCCTGTCGCAGGCCCTGATTGCGGTTTCATGGCAGTGCATGTGTTTCTTTGCAGCATCTACGCGAGTCGGCGTCAAGCCGAGACGTGGGGCGCTCCATACAACAATCCACAGCTTCACCACAACGATTCCACAGATTGCCCACATTCTCTCGACAAGCCCTTCCCGTTTCATACAGACCTTATCCACAGCCTTGCACCCCTTGCCGCCAGCCTCCGCGCGACTAGGAGCATAAGGCGATGATCCGCACCCGCTTTGCCCCCAGCCCGAATGGCCCGCTCCATCTCGGCCACGCCTATGCGGCGCTGGTCGCGCACGATCTGGCGCGCGCACAAGACGGCGAGTTCCTGCTGCGGATCGAGGATATCGACGGAGAGCGCAGCCGGGTGGAATTCGTGGAAGAGTTCTTCCGCGACCTCGAATGGCTCGGCCTGAACTGGGACGGCGAAGCCCGTTTCCAGTCGAAGCGCCTCCCCGGCCACGCCGAGGCGGGCGAGCGCCTGAAAGCCATGGGTCTCCTTTATCCCTGCCGCTGCACCCGCGCCGAGATCGCCGCCGCAGCCACCGCAATGGGACCCGACGGCCCGGTCTATCCCGGCACCTGCCGCCACCGGCCCGGCACTTCTGAAAGCTTCGATCCGGAAGGCGCGGCATGGCGGCTGGATGTCGCCCGTGCGCTGGACTTGACCGGCCCCCTCGCATGGACCGACGAGCGGGCCGGGCCGCAGCGCGCCGCCCCCGAAATTTTCGGCGATGTCGTGCTGCTCAGGAAGGACCTGCCCGCCAGCTACCACCTCGCCGCCACGCTCGACGATGCGACGGAAGGAATCACGCTCGTCACGCGCGGCATGGACCTGTTTCCGGCAAGCCATGTCCACCGCCTGCTGCAAGCCCTGCTCGGCCTGCCGGTGCCGGTCTGGCACCATCACCCGCTGCTGATCGAACCCGACGGCCGCAAGCTGGCCAAGCGGCGCGGCGCCCCCTCGCTCGGCGATCGGCGGCGGGCCGGTGAAGACGGGCGAGCCATCGTGGAGGCGCTTCGCGAAGGCCGCTTCCCCGCTGGCATTTCGCTTTCCGAAGGCTTACACCAAGCCCCATGAGCACCCTTCTCATCCCGATCATCATTATCCTGATGATCATGGTCGTCTTCAGCCTCGTGCGCGGCATCGTGGCCTTCATGCAGGGCACGAAGGAAGACCTGAACCGCGATCCGGCCTCGACCGAGCCGACCGCGAACCAGCTCCTCCAGAACAAGATGATGTTCAACCGCATCAAGTATCAGGCGGCGGCGGTGATCGTCTGCGCTATCCTCTTGGCGATGGCGCGCTAAAACATTGGTCAAGCTCAACAAGATCTACACCCGCACGGGTGACGACGGCACCACGGGCCTCGTCGACGGCTCCCGCCTGCCGAAATACGCCGCGCGCATGGAAGCGATCGGCGCGGTGGACGAGGCGAACTGCGCCATCGGCCTGGCCGTCTGCGCGCTTATCGAAACCCCGCATGCCGCAATCCTGACCCGTATCCAGAACGACCTGTTCGACCTCGGCGCCGATCTCGCGACGCCCGGTGACGACTTCACCCCCGGCGAGATGACCCTGCGCATGGTGGCTTCTCAGGTGACATGGCTGGAAGGCGAGATCGACGCGATCAACGCCCATCTCCAGCCGCTCAGGAGCTTCATCCTGCCCGGCGGCAGCGAGGCCGCCGCCCGCGTCCATATTGCCCGCGCCTCCGCCCGCAAGGCAGAGCGCGCCGCCGTCGCCATGGCCGCCGAAGTGCCCGCCAATCCGGCCGCGCTCGGCTACCTCAACCGGCTCAGCGACTATCTCTTCGTCCTCGCCCGGGCGGTGAATGCCAATGGGGCCGACGACGTGCTTTGGGTGCCCGGCCAGAATCGCTAGGTTCGCGTCTCGTGCGTCGATGCTAGTCGTTCCGGCGCATCAGCAGAGGAGAGTTTGGCAGTGCGGAAAGTCGGAATCATCGGCGCGGGCATCATGGGTTCGGGCATCGCCCAGACCGTGGCGAGCAAGGGCATGGACGTGATCCTGTCCGATATCTCGATCGAAAACGCCGAAAGGGGCAAGGCCGGCATCGCCAAGGGCCTCGCGAAGCTGGTCGCGAAGGAAAAGATCGCCCAGGCCGACGTGGACGCCCTGCTGCCCCGCATCACGACCGCGGGCGACTATGCCGGAATGGGCGACTGCGACCTCATCATCGAAGCCGCCACCGAGCGCGAGGATATCAAGCTCAAGATCTTCACCGCCGTGGGCGAAGTGCTGGGCGCGGGCGCCATCCTCGCCTCCAACACCAGTTCCATCCCGATCACCCGCATGGCCGCCAGTTCGCCCGATCCGACGCGGTTCTGCGGGCTGCACTTCTTCAACCCGGTGCCGGTCATGGGCCTTGTCGAAGTGATCCCCGGCCTTGCGACGTCGGACGAAACCACTGCGCGCATGAAGTCTTTCGGCGAGGCGCTGGGCAAGACCGTGGTGCTGGCCGGCGATGCGCCCGGCTTCGTGGTCAACCGCATCCTCTGCCCGCTGCTCAACGAGGCGATCTTCGTGCTCGGCGAGGGGCTGGCTTCGGTCGAAGATATCGATGCGGGCATGCGGCTCGGCGCCAATCACCCGATGGGCCCGCTGACTCTGGCCGACTTCGTGGGCCTCGACACTCTCTACGAGATCATGAAGGTGTTCCAGGCCACCACCGGCGATCCCAAGTACCGTCCCGCCCCGCTGCTCCAGAAATACGTCGAGGCGGGCTGGTACGGCCGCAAGTCGGGCCGGGGCTTCTACGACTATTCCGGCGAAACGCCGGTTCCCACGCGCTAGGCGGTGGACGAAAGCCAGGGGGAGGCGGAGAGGCAGTGGTTGGGCCACCCCCTACTTTCGGATCATTCCCTTGCGAACCGGAACCCGGCACTTCCCTTGGCCGTTAACCCGGCAAAGGAGACCTTAGATGAGCGAACGCCCCGACGACCGCGCCCCCGAAACGGTCAATCCCGAGCAGGACGACGAAGACACCCAGGCCCAGACTTTTGCCGAGGAAGCACAGGGCCGTTCCTCCAGCAGCTTCGGACTGGAAGAGACCGAGAAGGTCAAGGGCGGTATCGAGGACGAGGACAACATCGAAGACCTCGTCGATCACATGAATCAGATGGATTCGAGCGGCGTGATCGACATGTCTGCCTATCGCGGCGAGGAGACGATGGACGACCTCGAAGACCGCTACGGCAAGGAAAACGCGGCGGACTCGGACTTCGCAGACGACGATAGCTGAGACTGGGGAGGCCAGAGCGCGCCGAGGCCCGCCCCGCCGCCACAGAGAAAGTGGTGGTTCAGCCGAAATCAGTTCGCCGCCGAATCCTTCGCCCACGGATTCTTGTACGCAGGTTTCGCGGCGACTTTCGCGCCCGCGTTCTCTTCACCGGCATCGTCCGGTGAGGGCACGGAGCAATAGGCCGTCAGCAACACACCGGCCGACCAGAACAGCGCGTGCCAGCGGCTTCGGAAGACATTCCTGATTCTGGGTCCGAACATGTCCCCAATTTAGCGCGGGCCGGTTAAGACTCCGTGCCCGCCTCGCGCTTGAGATCGTAGAGGATTTCCAGAGCGTCGCGCGGACTGAGAGCATCGATGTCCATCTCGCGCAGCTTGTCGCGCAGGGCGTCGCATTGCTCCTCCTGCGCTTCCTGCGCCGCCGCGAACAGCGGGAGATCGCCAAGTCCGGCGGCAAGGCCGCCCGTCTCCGCGCGGCCCTTTTCCAGCTTTTCCAGCACCGACTTGGCCCGGCTGATGACCTTGGGCGGCACCCCGGCCAGCCGCGCGACGGCAAGACCGTAGCTGCGATCCGCCGGACCTTCGGCCAGTTCGTGAAGCAGGACCAGATCGCCCTTCCACTCGCGGGCGCGAACATGGTGGAGCGAGAGCGCCTCGCAGGTTTCTCCCAGCCGCGCCATCTCGTGATAGTGCGTGGCGAACAGGCAGCGGCAGCGGTTGGTCTCGTGGACGGCTTCCGCCACCGCCCATGCCAGAGCAAGGCCGTCATAGGTCGAAGTACCGCGCCCCACTTCATCGAGGATGACGAAGCTGCGGTCGGTCGCCTGCGCCAGGATGGCGGCGGTTTCCACCATCTCGACCATGAAGGTCGAACGCCCGCGCGCGAGATTGTCGGAAGCGCCGACGCGGCTGAACAGGCGGTCCACCATGCCGATCCGCGCCGACTTGGCCGGCACGAAACCGCCCGCCTGCGCCAGCAGCACGATCAGCGCGTTCTGGCGCAGGAAGGTCGACTTACCGCCCATGTTGGGGCCGCCGATCAGCCAGAGCCGGTCATGGCTGGCGAGGCGGCAGTCGTTGGCGACGAAGCGCTCGCCCTGCACCTTGAGCGCGGCTTCGACCACGGGATGGCGGCCGCCCTCGATCTCCAGCGAAAGACCGTCGACCACTTCGGGCCGGGTCCAGCCGCCCTCGGCAGCGCGCTCGGCCTGTCCGGCCGCGACGTCGAACCGGGCGAGTGCGGCGGCGGTGCGGGCAATCGCGTGACGGGCGGCGACGGCCTCGGCCACCAGCTCCTCGAAATGCGCCTCTTCCGCCGCGAGCGCATGAGCGCCCGCCTCGGTGATGCGGCTCGCCTCCTCATGCAGGGCGAGCGCGTTGAAGCGCATGGCCCCGGCCATCGTCTGGCGGTGCGAGAAGCCGCTGTCCGGCTCCAGCAGCTTGTCGGCATGGCGCTGCGGCACTTCGATGAAGTAGCCGAGCACGTTGTTGTGCTTGATCTTGAGAGCGGCGACGCCGGTCTGTTCGCGGTATTTCGCCTCCAGCGCGGCAATCGCGCGGCGGGCATTGCCCGAAGTGACGCGCAGTTCGTCCAGCCCGGCATCGTAGCCGCTGGCGATATAGCCGCCCTGCCCGCGCTCGGTCGGCGGGGTTTCCACCAGCGCCTGCGCGAAGTGATCGACCATCTGCGCGTGCCCGCCGAGTTCCGGCATCAGCCGGTCCAGCAGCACCGGCAACCCGTCCATCTGCACCAGCCGCTCGCCGATGCGGCGGGCACCGGAAAGACCGTCGCGAAGCTGGCCGAGGTCACGCGGGCTGCCGCGCCCCGCCACCACGCGGCCCAGCGCTCGGCCCACGTCCGGCAACGCCCGCAGCGCCGCGCGCATGTCCTCGCGCAGCAGGTGATCGTCGTGCAGCCACTCGACCAGTTCGAGCCGCTCGGCAATCGCATGGCGATCGGTCAGCGGGGCCGAGAGATCTTCCGCCAACTGGCGCGCACCGGCGCCGGTGACACAGCGGTCGATCGCCTCGACCAGGCTGCCCTTGCGGCCGCCCTGCGAGGATTCGAGAATTTCCAGGCTGGCGCGGGTGGCCTCGTCCATCGCCAGCGCGGCATCGCCGGCGCGCGCCTCGGGCGGCAGCAGCAGCGGCAGCTTGCCGCGCCCGACGTGATCGAGATAGGCAATCAGCCCGCCCGCCGCCGCCAGCATGGCGCGGGTGAAGGTGCCGAAACCGTCCAGCGTCGCGACGCCATGGACAAATTTTAACCGCTCGTCGCCGCCGTCGGAGGAGAACTCGTGTGCCGAGCGCGGGATCGCGCCGTCGGGTGCCAGTTCCCATCCCTCCGGCACGACCAGTTCGCGCGCACCAAGGCGCGCCAGCGCCGCGCCCAGCCGGTCGGGCGGGCACTCTTCCAGTTCCATCCGCCCGGTGGAGATATCGCAGGCGGCGATGCCGAGCACGCCCCGCACCTCGCAGGCCGCGGCCAGCACGTTCGCGCGGCGCGGCTCCAGCAGCGATTCCTCGGTCAGGGTTCCGGCGGTGACGAAGCGCACGATGTCGCGCGTCACCAGCGCCTTGGAACCGCCTCGTTTCTTGGCTTCGGCAGGCGTTTCGGTCTGCTCGGCGATCGCCACGCGGCAACCGGCCTTGATGAGCCGCGCGAGATAGCCCTCGGCCGCATGGACCGGCACGCCGCACATCGGGATCGGCTGGCCGCCGTGCTCGCCGCGCGTGGTAAGTGCAATGTCGAGCACTTGGCTTGCAGTTTTCGCATCCTCGAAGAACAGTTCGAAGAAATCGCCCATCCGGTAGAACAGCAAACAGTCCCCGGCGACCTCGCGCAAGGCAAGGTACTGGGCCATCATCGGGGTCACGCCCGCCTTGTCAGAATGTCCGCTCATGGTCCGGAGCGTTAGCCCCGCACGGCCCTTTTTGGGAAGCGCGGACAAGGCGCCTTTCCCCTATCGCGTGGCGAGAACATTCGTTAGGTCCTCTCCCAAATCGGGAGAAATCGCTTGTCCGAAAAATCGAAGATCCAGTTCACGGAGCGTGAAGCTCTGTTCTATCACAGCACCATGCGCCCCGGTAAGATCGAGATTGTTGCGTCAAAGCCGATGGCGACGCAACGCGACCTCTCGCTTGCCTATTCACCGGGTGTGGCCGTTCCCGTCCAGGCGATCGCCGACGACCCCGCCACCGCCTACGACTATACCGCCAAGGGCAACCTCGTCGCGGTGATCTCGAACGGCACCGCGATCCTCGGCATGGGCAACCTCGGCGCCCTCGCTTCGAAGCCGGTGATGGAGGGCAAGGCCGTGCTCTTCAAGCGCTTCGCCGACGTCGATTCCATCGACATCGAACTCGCCAGCGAAGACACCGACGCGCTGATCGAAGCCATCGCCATGATGGAACCCAGCTTCGGCGGCATCAACCTTGAAGACATCAAGGCCCCCGAGTGCTTCATCATCGAGCAGGCCCTGCGCGAGCGGATGAACATCCCCGTCATGCATGACGACCAGCACGGCACCGCGATCATCGCCGCCGCCGGTCTCATCAACGCCTGCCTCATCACCGGCCGCAAGCTGGACGAGATCAAGGTCGTGGTGAACGGCGCCGGTGCCTCGGCGCTGGCCTGCACCGCCCTCATCAAGTCGATGGGCGTGCGCCACGAGAACGTCCTGGTCTGCGACACGCGCGGCGTGATCTATCCCGGCCGCGAGCGCGTCGATCAGTTCAAGTCCGCCCATGCGGTCAAGACCGACAGGCGCACGCTGGCCGAAGCCCTCGAAGGCGCGGACGTCGTTCTCGGCCTCTCGGCCAAGGGCGCGATCACGCCCGAGATGGTCAAGTCCATGGCACCCGAGCCGATCATCTTCGCGATGGCCAACCCGGACCCGGAAATCACCCCGCCCGAAGCCAAGGCCGTGCGCCCCGACGCCATCGTCGCCACCGGCCGTTCGGACTATCCGAACCAGGTTAACAACGTGCTGGGCTTCCCCTTCATCTTCCGCGGCGCGCTGGACGTTTCGGCCACCGCGATCAACGAAGAGATGAAGATCGCCGCCGCCACGGCCATCGCCGAACTGGCGCGCGAGCAGGTCCATGAAGACGTCGCCGCCGCTTACGGCGAAGCGCAGCAGTTCGGCCGCGACTACATCATCCCCGCGCCGTTCGATCCGCGCCTGATGGAAGTGGTGTCGATGGCCGTCGCCAAGGCGGCGATGGACTCCGGCGTCGCCACGCGCCCGATCGAGGACTTCCAGGCCTACCGCGACCAGCTCAAGGCCCGCCTCAATCCCACCACGTCGGTGCTGACCCGCGTCTACGAACAGGTCCGCGCCAATCCCAAGCGCATGATCTTCGCCGAAGCGGACAACGAAGTCGTCCTGCGCGCCGCGATCCAGTACCGCGATTTCGGCTACGGCGAACCGATCCTGGTCGGCCGTACCCAAGTCATCCTCGACAAGATGGCGGAACTCGGCGTCGCCGATCCCGAGAGCTACCATATCGAGAACTCGATGGTCTCGGATCACGTCGCGCCGATGGTGGAGATGCTCTACGAGCGCCTCAAGCGCCGCGGCTTCCTCCAGCGCGACGTGCAGCGCATGGTCAATACCGATCGCAACATCTTCGCCTCCGGCCTGCTCAAGCTGGGCGTCGGCGATGCCATGGTGACCGGCATGACCCGGCCCTTCGCGCAGTCGATCAAGGAAGTGCGCCGCGTGCTGGACCCGGCCGAAGGCAAGCTGCCCTTCGGCATCCACCTGCTGGTCGGCAAGAACCACACGGTGTTCATGGCCGACACCACCATCAACGAGCGCCCGACCGCCGAGCAGCTTGCGGTGATCGCCAAGGAAACCGCTGCCGTCGCTCGCCGCCTGGGCCACGAGCCGCGCGTCGCCTTCCTCAGCTACTCGACCTTCGGCAACCCTTCGGGCAAGTGGCTCGATGCCACCCGCGAGGCGATCCGCATCCTCGACGAGGAACAGCCGGACTTCGAATACGAAGGCGAAATGGCCCCGGATGCCGCGCTGAACCCGAAGATCATGAAGCTCTACCCGTTCAGCCGCCTGTCGGCTCCGGCGAACGTGCTGATCATGCCGGGGCTCCAGTCGGCCAATATCTCGGCCAAGCTGCTCAAGGAGATCGGCGGTACGACCTCGATCGGACCGATGCTGCTGGGCGCGGAAAAGCCGGTACAGATCGTGCCGATGACGGCGCTGGCGCCGGACGTGCTGACCCTGGCCGTACTCGCGGCTGCGGGTGTTGCCGGGTAAGAAGGGAAAAGGGGAAATATGCAGGGGTTAATACCCCTGCACCCCGGACCTTTTTCGTCATGCGCGCAGCTTCGTGGTGCGCGCATTTCGACGTTTGAGATGTCTTCCGGCGAGAGCGCGCGTCAACCTCTCTCCCCACACATCGCTTCATCCTGAACTCGTTTCAGGATGACGGTGTACTATTAAAAAAAAGCGGGGCGAAAATCGCCCCGCCCCAAAGTCACTTCCGCCGGTAGCGGAAATACCAGACCTCATGCCCGTAAACGGTGCGCGCCTTGTTCTCGTAGCGCGTTTCCGGCCAGCCGCCCGGACGGACCTGGAAGTCCTGCGGCTTCTCGCAAAGCCACTCGAACTGGTCGGTGTGGCGCTGCATCACCATCAGCGCATGGCGCACGTAGACCGCATGGTCGGTGCCGAAGCGGAACTCGCCGCCGGGCTTCAGCTTGGCCGCGAACATGTCGACCGGGCCGTCGTTCATCATGCGCCGCTTGGCGTGGCGCGCCTTGGGCCAGGGGTCCGGATGCAGCAGGTAGAGGAACAAGAGCGAGCCGTCGGGAATGCGCGAGAGCACTTCCAGCGCATCGCCGTGATGGATGCGCACGTTGCCGAGCGGCGTGCTCGCACCGTTGTCTCCAGCCACATGGGTCAGGGCCTGCGCAACACCGTTGATGAAAGGCTCGGCGCCGATGAAGCCGTGGTTCGGCAGCATGTCGGCGCGGCCCGCCATATGTTCGCCGCCGCCGAAGCCGATCTCGAAATGCATCGGGCGATCGTCGCCGAACAGCAGCTCGGACGTGACCGGGCCTTCGAGAGGAACCGCGATTCGCGGCAGCAGGGTATCGACCAATCCCTGCTGGCCTGCGCGCAGGGGCTTGCCCTTGGCACGGCCGTAGAGGCGGTTCAGCGTGGTCGGATCGCCGGATTTGTGAGCGGTCATGGCGCGGGGCACTGACACCGTTGCCCGGCAACGTCAACGTCGCCCAAACGAAACCGGTACTCAAAACGAAACGGCCCGCCCCGAAGGACAGGCCGTTCCATGCACGTTGCTTATACGCGCAAGGGGTTAGGTCAGGCGACTTCCTGAAGCTCGTCCGGATCGCGCAGCACGTAGCCGCGGCCCCAGACCGTCTCGATGTAGTTGGCGCCGCCACAGGCATGGGCCAGCTTCTTGCGCAGCTTGCAGATGAAGACGTCGATGATCTTCAGTTCCGGCTCGTCCATGCCGCCGTAGAGGTGGTTGAGGAACATTTCCTTGGTCAGCGTGGTGCCCTTGCGCAGCGAGAGCAGCTCCAGCATCGCATATTCCTTGCCGGTCAGGTGCACGCGGGCGCTGTCGACCTCGACGGTCTTGGCATCGAGGTTCACCACCAGCTTGCCGGTGCGGATGACCGACTGCGAATGGCCCTTCGAGCGGCGAACGACGGCGTGGATGCGCGCGATCAGCTCTTCGCGGTGGAAGGGCTTGGTCACATAGTCGTCGGCACCGAAGCCGAACGAACGGACCTTCGAATCCATTTCGGAGATACCCGAGAGGATCAGCACCGGCGTCTGCACCTTGGCGACGCGCAGCTTCTTCAGCACGTCGTACCCGTGCATGTCGGGCAGGTTCAGATCGAGCAGAATGATGTCGTAATCGTAGAGTTTGCCGAGATCGAGGCCTTCTTCGCCCAGATCCGTGGAGTAGACATTGAACCCTTCGGCCGTCAGCATGAGTTCGATGGCCCGCGCAGTGGTGGGTTCATCCTCGATCAGCAGGACACGCATCGGAAATTACCTTTCGCCCCCCGTTTCGGCTCAAATCC
>NZ_DAISLT010000023.1:55052-58657 GCF_036820275.1 Novosphingobium sp. | reverse complement strand
ATCCCCAGCCGGAACGGATATTTCCTTGTATTAACCATAGGACGAATGAAGGTTAAAGGTTAATTTGCCGTAAACACGATTGCCCGTGATTTTTCAGGACCATAGGGAATCCGCGTCTGTTAGGAATATTTCTCCCTGAACAATGCTTCCAGACCTTAAAAAGTTTGGCCTTGATCGTCCCTCAGGCCATGCCGACCACCGGCCGGCTCGTCCGAATCGGGACTTGTACCTGCCGCACGTCGATTCGCTTGAGGTAGCTCCAAAGGCCGCATTGCAGGCCGATCAGCATCAGGATGAACGGCTGGAAGGCGATGCCCACGAAGAGCGAACCGATCAGATAGACCACTTGCGCCAGTTGCAGCGCCACGGCCAGCGGCGCCACCCAGGCCTCGTCCGGCCCGGTGCGCCGCTTCCAGCGGCGACGGATCTGCTCCATCTGCACCAGCCCCGTCAGCTGGAGCAGTATCCAGAGGCCGAAGCCCGGGAAGCCCTGCTCGCCCAGCATCTCGAAGTAGCTCGAATGGAAGGCCCGGCCTTCTTCCACGACATGGGTGCGCCGGATTTCGGTGCTGCCGTCCACGGTGACCTTGGCGACCGTATCGTACTCGACCCGGCTGGACTGGTTGACCACGAAGCCGCCGCCCATCGGGTGCTCCTTCACGTAGCCCCAGGTCCATTTCCAGACCCCAAGGCGCGTGCTGGCGGACTGGTCGGCCTCGTGATTCTCGATGGTGCCCATCCGCGCGAGGAAGGCCTGCGGCAGAAACGGCACCGCGACCATGACCGCCAGCGCCATGCCGCCCGCGATCAGCACCTTGTGCCGCGCGGTTCGCAGATAGAACAGGCACAGCACGCCCAGACACACCAGCCCGGTGCGCGCCTGCGTCCCCACCGGGATCAGCGAACAGGCGAAGATCAGCGCGGCGGCGAAGAGGTAAACCCGCCAGTCCGCCGGAAATACCGTGCCGTATTTCACCAGCCAGAGCACGATCGGAATGATCGAGATCGCCACGGCAGAGAGGATCGAGCCTTCATAGAGGCCGGTGTTGTTCTCCACGAAGATCCGCAAGGTGCCATAGCCGCCGCCGCCGCCTGCGGTCTTGAGGCCGCCGTCGATGATGAGCGCGCTCGCCGCCAGCACCATGACGAGCGCCACCGCCTCGATCCTCAGCCGGGTGCGCAAGGTGAAAGGCAGGAAGATCGCGAAAACCAGCGCTTTCCACACCCAGGCCCATTTCTCTGCGGCCGCGGCCGGATAGACCGCCGCCCAGGTGGTATAGCCGCAATAGAGCAGCAGCGCCGCAAGGATGCCCTGCCGCAGGGTGAAGCGCGAATCGCGCTTGTCGTCGAGCGCCAGCCAGCCGAGGAACGCGGCGGCGAAAGCCATGAGCGAGATCGGCAGGTGGGACAGGATGCCCCAGGATATGATCTGCGGGCTGACGATATCGACATAGAGATAGCACAGCACCCAGAGGAACGGGCGCCGGAAGCCGATCAGCAGGAAGCAGGCAACGAAGCCGGTCAGCGCAAGGTCAAGCATCGCCATTCCCCTTGCCGGGCCAGCGCATCTCGCGCCTCGCCCGGCCGGGTTTCACGGCGCCTTGCTTCGAGGCCCTGCTCTCGGGTGCAGACTCTTCCCGCCGCGTCTCGACATCGAGGTCCGGCCGCAGCAGCAGCCGCCAAGCGGCCAGCGCCAGCAGTCCGTGACTCACGGCAAGGGCAAGGATGTCGACCATCGCGCCGGACCTACCAGCGCCGGGTTGACGCGGCGTTAAGCCTTGCAGACATAGGATTCCGTCCCATGACCCGTGTCCTCCACGTCCTCGACCATTCGCTGCCGATGCACAGCGGCTATACCTTCCGGACCCGCGCGATCCTGAAGGCGCAGAAAGCCATGGGCTTCGAAGTCCGCGGCATTACCGGGATACGCCACAAGGCGGAAGGCCCGGCAGTGGAGGAAGCGGACGGCCTGCTGTTCCACCGCACCGAAGGGAGTGTCAGCGGCCCGGTGGGCCTGCGCGAATGGCGCGAGATCGGGCTGTTCGCCGAATCGATCGACCGGCTGGTGCGGGAATGGCGGCCCGACGTGCTCCATGCCCATTCGCCCTCGCTCTGCGGCGCGGCGGCGGCGCGCGTCGCCCGCCGCCATGGCATTCCGCTGGTCTATGAAATCCGCGCCTTCTGGGAAGATGCCGCGGTCGGCAACGGCACCGGCACCGAAGGCTCGCTCAAGTACCGACTCACGCGGGCACTGGAAAACCGCGTCGTCGCCCGCGCCGATGCGGTGGTGACGATCTGCGACGGGCTGCGCAGCGACTTGATCGCGCGCGGCGTTGCGGCGGACAAGATCTCGAAGATGCCCAACGGCGTCGATCTCGGCCTCTTCGGCACCCCGCCCGCGCGCGATCCGGCACTGGCCCGCGAACTCGGCTTCGAAACAGACGGAATCGCGCACCCGGTCATCGGCTTCATCGGCAGCTTCTACGATTACGAGGGCCTCGACGACCTGATCGCCGCCATGCCCCTGCTGCTGGAACGCCAGCCCCGGGCGCGGCTGCTGCTGGTCGGCGGCGGCCCGCGTGAAGAGGCCCTGCGCGCCCAGGCCCAGGCCTCCCCGGCCGCCGAGGCGATCCGCTTCATCGGCCGCGTGCCGCACCACGAAGTCGAACGCTATTACGCTTTGGCCGACGTCATGGCCTATCCACGCAAGAAGAGCCGGTTGACCGACCTGGTGACACCGCTCAAGCCGCTGGAAGCGATGGCGCAAGGCAAGCTGGTCGCCGCCAGCGACGTCGGCGGGCACCGCGAACTCGTGACTCACGGAACAACGGGCACGCTGTTCACGCCCGACGATCCCGCCGCCTGTGCCACCGCGCTTGCGGACTTGCTGGAAGCGCGCGAATCGTGGGAAGCCTATCGCGAAGCGGGCCGCCGCCATGTGCGCGAACGGCACGACTGGGCGGTCAATGCCCGGCATTATCGAGACGTTTACCAAATGGTGGCACCTCTCGAAGCACGAAAAAGACTGGAAACCGCTGCCTGACCTGGCGAATTTCCAAACTGCGGAACTCAGAACGGGGTTAATGAACGTGGCGAAACCAGAGAGCAGGCCAGAGGGCAAGAAAGCCCAACCGATCAGCCGCCACCCGCTGTTCCCGGCGATCGTCGCCTTGTGGTTCGCGGCGCTGTTCGGGCTCGGATCGCTCATGGTCAGCCCGGCGCTGATCGAGCGGATCGTCTCGGCCACGGGCCTTGCCAAGGTCCTGCCGATGGCCGCGCCGCCGCTCGGCGCCACGGCCCGCATCCTCTTCGCGCTCGCGCTTACAGGCCTGGGCGGGCTGGTCGGCCTCGTCGCTGGACGTCGTGTCGCCCAGACTGCCGAGGACGCTCCCGCGCGCATGCCCTTCACCGGCCTCGAAGCTGAGGAAGCCGCGTCTAAGCCGGAAAGCGATTCGGTAGCAGAAGCCACCGACGAGAGCGTTTCTCCCGTCCTGTCGCACCCTCTGCCCCGTCGGCGCCGTGCTCTCGCGCTCCTCGCCGAGGACGTGCCGCCACTGGACGAACCGGAAGCGGCCGCCCCTGAAGCGGAGCAGCCGCCGATCCTC
>NZ_DAISLT010000023.1:0-55042 GCF_036820275.1 Novosphingobium sp. | reverse complement strand
CTCCGACCTCGAAGGCATCGACGTCCCCGGCCCTGCCGACCCGGAGCTTCCCACCGAGGAATCCTATCGCCAGCCGAATCTCGGCGAAAGCGACAGGGAAGTGTCAGGCAGCCTCGAAACGCCGGAAGCGGTTGCGGCCGAGTGGTCTGCCGCGGCAGAGGAAGCCGCCCCCCAGACCATCGTTTCCGCCGAAACGGACGAACACGGCCCCTTCGGCCGCATTCCCGAATGGCTGGAGCCGCGCCAGGACATGCACAGCTTCTCCCCCGCCCGCTGGGGTGCCGCGCACGAAGAGGTTTCCGAGCCGTCAACGCCCGCACCGGCACCCGAAGCCCTGAGCAATCGCCTGTTCGAAGCCTACTCGCGCGCAATGGGCGAACCGGCCGAGGCGCCGGAAATCCAGCCGCTCTTCTCCGGCCCGGATGCGGGCATGGGGACCGACAGGGGAGCCGATCCCCTTGAAGAGACCGCCGCATCCGAGGAACGCCTTCAGGCTGCGGAACGGATTGCCGGGGCGGACCTCGAAGACCTGTCGCAAGTCGAACTGCTGGAGCGTCTCGCGCTGGCCATGGAGCGGCAGCGCCGCCTCCGTGCCGCCGCTTCTGCCGCGACCGACACCGTATCGGAAGATCAGCCCGTTTTGGATGAAACGGCTATCTCTGCCGCCCCCGCACAGCCAAGCGCCGAAGCCGTCGTTCTTCCCGCCGAGAGCCTGGCTGACTCCCCGCTTCCGCGCCTCGCTTCGGTATCGCCCTTTGTGGCTCCGCTGCGATCGGTGCCGGACGTGCAGGACTTCGATCGGCAGGATAGCGAACCTTCGGCGAAAGCGGAAATTCCGACTCCGATTTCCGCTGCCCCCATTCCCGCTGCCTTACGCCCCATCGGCTTCGACGCCTTCGGCCATGACGAAGACGACGATGCCCTGCCCGGCTATGTCCCGCCCCGCCACATCAGTCTGGCGCTGACCAATCCGGTTGCGATCCTGCCGCAGGCGCCCATCCTGTCGGGGGAAGAGATCGCAGGCGAACCGGAGAACGAAGCCGAGGATCGCGGCCAGTACGCAGCCTTCGACACGCTTTCCGAGGGTTTCGACTATGACGAAACGCCGGAGGATGACGAGGAAGAAACCGTCCTTGCCAAGGGCTATTCCTCGCTCCTCAACCTCTCGCGTCAGGCACCCCGGCAGAGCTTCGTCCGGCTCGGCGATGATGACCGGACAACCGAGGTCGCCGATGACGCTTCGGCAGCCATCCCGGAAGGAAGCGGCGCCCGCCCGTTCGATCCGCCTGCTCGCTCCGATCCCGGCGAAACCGAGAAGGCCCTGCGTGCTGCTCTGGCCACGCTCCAGCGGATGAGCGGGGCCGCCTGAAACCGGCCCCTTGCCCTGCGAGAATGCGTTTCACGCAATTGAGACCCATTCTCGCATAACAAAATTCCCTTTTTTACCGCGCACACGCACTAAATTTTGCGCAACCCCCTGCCTTCGCCATTGCAAAAGCGTCCCGTAATCGTCATGGGGGCGCTTGGGACCACCATGACGCACCTTGCTGCCGCACGATTCGTGCGCGGCGGGCGCGACGAAAGGTCCCCGGCAAAAAATGACAGGATGGGTTTTTATCGATGGGATTTCCTAAGCCCCAGGGCCTTTATGATGCGCGTAATGAACACGATGCTTGTGGTGTGGGTTTCGTAGCCCATATCAAAGGCCAGAAAACGCATGCAATCATTACTCAGGCGCTGGAAATCCTGAAAAATATTGACCACCGCGGTGCGGTGGGCGCCGACCCCCTGCTGGGCGACGGCGCAGGAATCCTGACGCAGCTTCCCGACACCCTGTTCCGCAGCTGGGCTGCCGCCACCGGCGTCGAACTGCCCAAGGCCGGCGACTATGCCGTCGCCATGTGCTTCCTGCCGCAGGACGCCGCCAGCCGCGACCTGATCACGCAGACGTTCGAGAAGTTCATCGCCAAGGAAGGCCAGCACCTGATCGGCTGGCGCGACGTGCCCGTCACGCTCGACGGCCTCGGCAAGACCGTGATCGAATCGATGCCGGTGATCCGCCAGTGCTTCGTCGGCCGCGGCGAGAACTGCGCGGACCAGGACGCTTTCGAGCGCAAGATCCTGGCGATCCGCAAGCAGACGCAGAACCCGCTCAAGGCCATGGCCGAAAAGCACGACCTGCCCGGCCTGACCGAGCTCTACATGCCGAGCTTCTCCAGCCGCACGATCGTCTACAAGGGCCTGCTGCTGGCGACCCAGGTCGGCTCGTTCTACGACGACCTGCGCAACCCCGAGTTCGTCTCGGCACTCGGCCTCGTCCACCAGCGGTTCTCGACCAACACCTTCCCGAGCTGGAAGCTGGCGCACCCGTTCCGCTTCATGGCCCACAACGGCGAGATCAACACCGTTCGCGGCAACGTGAACTGGATGAACGCGCGCCGCCGCACCATGGAATCGGAGCTGCTCGGCGCCGATCTCGACAAGATGTGGCCGCTGATCCCGCACGGCCAGTCGGACACCGCCTGCCTCGACAACGCGCTCGAGCTGCTGCTGGCCGGCGGCTATCCGCTCGTCCACGCGATGATGATGCTCATCCCCGAGGCATGGGCGGGCAACGCACTGATGACGCCGGAACGCCGCGCGTTCTACGAATATCACGCCGCGCTGATGGAGCCGTGGGACGGCCCGGCCGCCGTGGCCTTCACCGACGGCCGCCAGATCGGCGCCACGCTCGACCGTAACGGTCTGCGCCCCGCACGCTTCCTCGTCACCGATGACGACATCTGCGTCATGGCTTCCGAATCGGGCGTGCTTCCGATCAAGGAAGACAACATCGTCCGCAAGTGGCGCCTCCAGCCCGGCAAGATGCTCCTGATCGACTTCGAGCAGGGCCGCATCATCGAAGACGAAGAGATCAAGACCCAGCTCGCCAACGAAGAGCCCTACGAAAAGTGGCTTGAGCAGGCGCAGTACAAGCTGGCCGATCTCGACGTGATCGAACCGGAACTGGCCGAGCTGCCCCAGCCGACCGGCACCCTGCTCGATCGCCAGCAGGCCTTCGGCTACACGCAGGAAGACGTCAGCCGCTTCCTCGAACCGATGGCCGTCAATGCCGACGACCCGCTCGGCTCGATGGGCACCGACACGCCGATCCCGGTGCTGTCGAACAAGGCGCGCCTGCTCTACGACTACTTCAAGCAGAACTTCGCGCAGGTCACCAACCCGCCGATCGACCCGATCCGCGAGGAACTGGTGATGAGCCTGGTCACCATGATCGGCCCGCGCCCGAACCTGCTCGGCCATGACGCAGGCAGCCACAAGCGCCTGGAAGTCAGCCAGCCGATCCTGACCGACCTTGGCCTCGCCAAGATCCGCTCGGTGGAAGCCGCGCTCGACGGCGCCTTCCGCACCGAGACCATCGACATGACCTGGGATGCCGCTTCGGGCGTCGAAGGGCTGGAGATGGCGATCAAGGAAATGTGCTGGGCCGCGACAGAAGCGGTGCTGGCGGACAAGAACATTCTCGTCCTGTCCGACCGCGCCCAGGGCCCGGACCGCATCCCGATGCCGGCGCTGCTGGCAACGGCCGCCGTCCACCACCACCTCGTCCGCCAGGGCCTGCGCATGCAGACCGGCCTCGTCGTGGAAACCGGCGAAGCGCGCGAAGTGCATCACTTCTGCGCTCTGGCCGGCTACGGCGCGGAAGCGATCAACCCCTATCTGGCGCTCGAAACCATCGAAGCCGTGCGCGTTCGCAAGAACCTGCCGGTGACGGCGGAGCAGGCGGCGAAGAACTACGTCTACGCCATCGGCAAGGGCATCCGTAAGGTCATGTCCAAGATGGGCATCTCGACCTACCAGTCGTACTGCGGCGCCCAGATCTTCGACGCCGTCGGCCTTTCGACCGCGTTCGTGGACAAGTACTTCACCGGCACCGCCACCTCGATCGAGGGCGCGGGACTGGCCGAAATCGCGGCGGAAACCGTGCAGCGCCACAACGCTGCCTACGGCGACAACCCGATCTACGCCAACATGCTCGACGTCGGCGGCATCTACGGTGCACGCGTGCGCGGCGAGGAACATGCCTGGACCTCCGAGAACATCGGCGCGCTCCAGCACGCGGTTCGCGGCAATATCCCCGCCAAGTACGAGGAATTCGCCCGCACCATCAACGACCAGTCGACCCGGATGCTCACCATCCGCGGCCTGATGGACTTCGCGCCCAGCCAGGCGATCCACATCTCCGAGGTGGAACCCGCCAGCGAGATCGTGAAGCGCTTCGCCACCGGCGCGATGAGCTATGGCTCGATCTCGTGGGAAGCGCACACCACGCTGGCGCTGGCGATGAACCGCATCGGCGGCAAGTCGAACACCGGCGAAGGCGGCGAGGATCCCTCGCGCTTCAAGCCCCTGCCGAACGGCGACACCATGCGTTCGTCGATCAAGCAGGTCGCCTCGGGCCGCTTCGGCGTGACCACCGAGTACCTGGTCAATGCCGACGACATCCAGATCAAGATGGCCCAGGGCGCCAAGCCCGGCGAAGGCGGCCAGCTGCCGGGTGACAAGGTGGACAAGACCATCGGCGCCACCCGTCACTCGACGCCGGGCGTCGGCCTGATCTCGCCGCCGCCGCACCACGACATCTACTCGATCGAAGACATCGCGCAGCTCATTCACGATCTCAAGAACGTGAACCCGACCAGCCGCGTCTCGGTGAAGCTGGTGTCCGAAGTGGGCGTCGGCACGGTTGCCGCGGGCGTCTCCAAGGCGCGCGCGGACCACATCACGATCTCGGGCTACGAAGGCGGCACCGGCGCTTCGCCGCTGACCTCGCTGACGCACGCGGGTTCACCCTGGGAAATCGGTCTCGCCGAAACCCAGCAGACCCTGCTGCTCAACAACCTCCGCAGCCGCGTGGTGGTCCAGGCCGATGGCGGCCTGCGTACCGGCCGTGACGTGGCCGTGGCCGCGCTGCTCGGCGCGGAAGAGTTCGGCTTCGCCACTGCCCCGCTGATCGCGGCGGGCTGCATCATGATGCGCAAGTGCCACCTCAACACCTGCCCGGTCGGCGTCGCCACCCAGGACCCCGTCCTGCGCGCCCGCTTCACCGGCCAGCCCGAGCATGTGGTCAACTACTTCTTCTTCGTCGCCGAGGAACTGCGCGCGATCATGGCCCAGCTGGGCTTCCGCACGATCGCCGAAATGGTCGGCCGGGTGGACAAGCTCGACATGAAGAAGGCGATCTCGCACTGGAAGGCCAAGGGCGTCGATCTGTCCAAGGTGCTCTACCAGGCCCCGCTGGGCGACAGCCCCTCGCTGGGCTGGAGCGAAGTGCAGGACCACGGCCTCGAAAACGCGCTCGACAACGCGCTGATCGCGGGCGCCGCCGATGCGCTGGACAACCGCCAGCCGGTGCGCCTCGAAAAGAGCGTCATCAACGTCAACCGCACGGTCGGCGCGATGCTCTCGGGTGAAGTGGCCCGTCGCTACGGCCATGACGGCCTGCCCGACAACACCATCAACGTGAAGCTCACCGGCGTTGCCGGCCAGAGCTTCGCCGCCTGGCTTGCCCACGGCGTCACGCTCGACCTGACCGGCGATGCCAACGACTATGTCGGCAAGGGCCTGTCCGGCGGCCGCGTGATCGTGCGCCAGCCCGGCCATGTGAACCGCGATCCGCTCAAGAACATCATCGTCGGCAACACCGTGCTCTATGGCGCGATCTCCGGCGAGGCGTTCTTCAACGGTGTCGGCGGCGAGCGCTTCGCGGTCCGCAACTCGGGCGCGATCGCGGTCGTCGAAGGCTGCGGCGACCACGGCTGCGAATACATGACCGGCGGCGTCGTGATGGTGCTCGGCAAGACCGGCCGCAACTTCGCGGCGGGCATGTCCGGCGGCATCGCCTACGTCTACGACGAGGACGGCGAGTTCGACAGGCTGGTGAACCCGGCGATGGTCGATCTCATCCGCATCTCGCCGGAAGCCGGCGAGGAAGAGGGCACCGGGCGTCCGCAGCAGCGTACCGTCTCGGTCCGCGACCTCGGCATGGGCGACATGCTGCGCCACGATGCGGAGCGCCTGCGCATCCTGCTCGAACGCCACCACCTGCACACCGGCTCGAAGCGGGCCCGCGCACTGCTCGACGACTGGTCGAACGCGCTGGGCAAGTTCGTCAAGGTGATGCCGCGCGACTACGCGAAGGCTCTGCGCCAGCAGGAGGCCGAGCGCCTCGAAGCCGCTTCGGTCGCAGCAGAATAAGATCGGGAATTAGTAAGATGGGCAAGGAAACCGGCTTCCTCGAACTGGACCGCCAGGACCGCACCTATGGCGATGCCAAGGAGCGCCTCAAGAACTACAACGAGTTCGTCGTCCCGCTGGCGCCGCAGGCGCTCAAGGACCAGGCTTCGCGTTGCATGAACTGCGGCGTGCCGCACTGCCACACCGGCTGTCCGGTCAACAACATCATCCCGGACTGGAACCACCTGGTCTATGAGGACGACTTCCGCAACGCGCTGGAAGTCCTCCACTCGACCAATAACTTCCCCGAGTTCACCGGCCGCATCTGCCCCGCCCCGTGCGAGGCGGCCTGCACCCTGAACATCGTGGACCAGCCCGTCACCATCAAGTCGATCGAATGCGCGATCGTCGACAAGGGCTGGCAGGAAGGCTGGATCACGCCCAAGCCTGCCGAGAAGAAGACCGGCAAGTCGGTGGCCGTGGTCGGTTCCGGCCCGGCGGGCATGGCCTGCGCGCAGCAGCTTGCCCGCGCCGGTCACTCGGTGACGGTGTTCGAAAAGAACGACCGCGTCGGCGGACTGCTTCGCTACGGCATCCCCGACTTCAAGATGGAAAAGCACCTCATCAACCGCCGTCTCGTGCAGATGATGGCGGAAGGCGTGGAATTCCGCACCTCCACCGAAGTGGGCGTGACCGTGTCGGTCGCCTCGCTGAAGGAAAACTTCGACACCGTCGTCTTTGCAGGCGGCGCCGAGGATCCCCGTCCGCTGAACATTCCGGGCTTCGAACTGCCCGGCGTGCGCTTCGCGATGGAATTCCTGACCCAGCAGAACAAGCGCAACGCAGGCGACGACGAGCTGCGCGCCGCCCCGCGCGGCACGCTTTCGGCCACCGGCAAGCACGTCATCGTCATCGGCGGCGGCGACACCGGTTCGGACTGCGTGGGCACCTCGAACCGCCAGGGCGCCGCTTCGGTCACCCAGCTCGAAATCATGCCCAAGCCGCCGCTGCATGAGAACAAGGCGATGTCCTGGCCGAACTGGCCGCTCAAGCTGCGCACCTCGTCGAGCCACGAGGAAGGCGTCGATCGCGACTGGGCCGTACTGACCAAGCGCGTCGTCGGCGACAACGACGTCCGCGCCCTCGAATGCGTCCGCGTCGAGTGGAAGGACGGCAGGATGCAGGAAGTGGAAGGCAGCGAGTTCACGCTCCAGGCCGACCTCATCCTGCTCGCCATGGGCTTCGTCGGCCCGCGCAAGGCCGGCATGCTCGACCAGTCGGGCGTCACGCTGGACGCGCGCGGCAACGTCAAGGCCACCATGGTCGACTACCGCACCAGCGACCCCGCGATCTACTCGTGCGGCGACATGCGCCGCGGCCAGTCGCTGGTGGTCTGGGCGATCCGCGAAGGCCGCCAGTGCGCCCGCGCAGTGGACGAAGCACTCATGGGCGCTTCCGAACTGCCGCGCTGAGCCGGGTCTGAATCGATATCGGAAGGGGCGCTCCCGCAAGGAGCGCCCCTTTTCGTTTGCGCCCTCGCCCCGGCGATCCCTGAGGTCCCGCCGTTGACCGGTGCTCCCCGCTTCGGGATTCTGTCGGCGAGAGGGAGAACAAGCGAATGCTGCTGGAAATCGCGGAAATCGAAGTGCGTCCCGGCGCCGAGGACGGCTTCGCCGCAGCCATGCACGAATCCGGGCTGACCGATCTGGCCGCCTGCGACGGCGTCGTCTCGATCCGCTTCGGGCGCGGGGTGGAGAACCCGTCGAAATTCACCTTCAACGTCGTCTGGACTTCCATGGAAGCACATGACGCAGCGCGCGGACTGGACGCTTTCGCACGTTTCCGCGCCGCCTTCGGCGACATGGGCCTCAGCGGAACGATGAGCCACTATCTGATGGGCGAGGCGATCCCGGGCGCTTCGGGATGACTCATTCCTCCCTCTCAAGGGAGGAACTACCAGTCGATCCGGCCGCGGCCGTTCGCTTCCAGGAATTCGTTCGCCTTGCTGAAATGACGGCAACCCAGGAAGCCGCGATGGGCCGACAGCGGGCTGGGATGCGGCGCCGTCAGCACCAGGTGATGGCTCGAAGCCAGGCCCGGCACCCGCATCGCCTTTTTCTGAGCGTGACTGCCCCATAGCAGGAACACGCAAGGCTCCGTCTTGGCCGCGACTGCCGCGACGGCGGCATCGGTGATCGCTTCCCAGCCCTTGTTCTGGTGCGAGCCGGCCTGCGCCTCTTCCACCGTCAGCGCATTGTTGAGCAGGAGCACACCCTGCCGCGCCCAGTGTTCGAGATTGCCGTGCCCGGGCGGGGTCACGCCGCAGTCGGTCGCCAGCTCCTTGTAGATGTTGACCAGCGAGGGCGGCACTTTCACGCCTTCCGTCACCGAAAACGACAGACCATGCGCCTGTCCCGGCCCATGATAGGGGTCCTGCCCGAGGATGACGACGCGGACCTGATCGAGCGGAGTCAGCTCCAGCGCCCGCAGCCGCGTGCCGCGCGGCGGATAGATCCGCTTGCCGGCCGCTTCCTCGGCCTTGAGCCAACCGCCGAGCTGGCGCGATTGCGGGGAATCGAGCACGGGCCCCAGAGCCGGTTGCCACGACGGCGGTACACCCTGAAGCGATCCCGAGACGTCCATTCGAGCCCTACTCCCGCCTAAACCATTTGCGAAACCGAGGCCCAGTCCCTAAGCATTTTAGGACCATGGCTGTCTATCTCCACGAAGAAGATCTCCCCGAAGGCGTGCTTGCGCCGGGACCCGTTGCCGTCGACACCGAGACGATGGGTTTGATCACCCCGCGCGACCGCCTTTGCGTGGTCCAGATTTCCGACGGACAAGGCGACGAGCATCTCGTTCGCTTTGCGCCCGGCAGCGACTTTGCCGCGCCGAACCTGAAGGCGGTGCTGGCCGATCCGGCCCGGCTGAAGCTCTATCACTTCGCGCGATTCGATCTGGCGGCGATCGAGCACTATCTCGGCGTCACCGCCGCGCCGGTGTTCTGCACCAAGATCGCCAGCAAGCTGACCCGCACCTACACCGATCGTCACGGGCTCAAGGACCTCGTGCGCGAACTGCTCGGCAAGGAAGTGTCGAAGCAGCAGCAGTCGAGCGACTGGGGCGCAGCCGAACTGACCGAGCCGCAGAAGGAATATGCCGCCTCGGACGTGCGCTACCTTCACGCGATGCACCAGATTCTCGTCGTGCGCCTCGCCCGCGAGAACCGCACCGAGATCGCCCAGGCCTGTTTCGACTTCCTGCCCGCCCGCGCCCGGCTCGATCTGGCCGGCTGGCCGGACCACGATATCTTCAGCCACGAAGCCGCCTGATCGGAGCGTAACCAGGCATGTCGGTCGAAGCCAACCAGGTCCGCAACCGCCGCCGGCACTTTGCCGCGCCCGGCGGCTCGCACGATCGCATGGTGGCGATTCTCGCCAAGGTCCTGCCCGCGGGCATCGGCCTTGTCGCGGCCGTCATGATCCTGGTTCCGCTCTCCCCGCGCGGGGAGATCAGCTTCCTGCTGGACCGCAACAAGGTGGCGACGACCGGCGAGCGTATCGCCGTGGCGGACGCCGCCTATCGCGGACAGGACAACCAGGGCCGCGACTTCGTGGTGACGGCGGGCACCGCCGTCCAGCGCTCGCCCGAGATTCCGATCGTCGAGATGCAGAAGCTCGTCGCCCAGATGGCCCTGCGTGACGGCCCCGCCGATATCGTAGCGCCGCGCGGCGCCTACAATTTCGACAACGACACGATGGCGGTCGACGGCCCGGTCAACTTCAAGTCGTCCGACGGCTATACGATGACCACCAGCAAGGTCGACGTCGACATCAAGCAGAAGACGGCGGTCGCATCGGGCGGCGTCCAGGGCACCGTGCCCTCGGGCACCTTCAAGGCCGATGCGATGCACGCCGATCTCGACACCCGCACCGTTACACTCGAAGGCCATGCCCGGATGCGCATCACGCCCGGCAAGCTGAGGATGCCGCAATGACCCCCCGCTTGTTTGAATCCCGCAAGTTCCGCATCGCCCTCGCAGTGCCGGTGGCCGGACTCGCCCTGATCGTCGCCGGGCAGCAGCTCGGCGCCCAGGCGATCTCGGGTCATAACTCCGACGCGCCCGTCGATTTCGGTGCCGACCGCATCGAACTCCAGGACAAGCAGAACCGCGTCGTGCTGACCGGCAATGTCGACATCACCCAGGCCGACCTGCGCCTGCGCGGTGCCCGCACGGTGATCGACTTCATCAAGGGCGACCAGACCCAGGTCCAGCGCATCACCGCCAGCGGCAATGTCGTCGTGACCCGCCAGGATCAGGTCGCCACCGGCGATACCGCGATCTACGATCTCAACCAGCGCATCGTGACGATGGTCGGCAATGCCACGCTCAAGCGCGGCACCGGCGATACCCTGCGCGGCGGACGTTTCGTAATGGACCTCAAGAGCGGCGTCTCCTCGGCCTCGGGCGGCCGGGTGAAGGGCACGTTCAACGTCCCCAAGAAGAAGAACTGATCCCGGACCCTCTCCGGAGGAAACGAAAAAGGCCGGTTACGACACCTCGTCGTAACCGGCCTTTTTCGTTTTGGGCGGCCTTCGGGACAGGCCCCGCCTCGATCAGAACGCCTTGTCGTGAACGAGTACCCGCGCGGTCAGGAACATGATGTGCAGGTCGCGCATGATGGTCCAGCCTTCCAGATACTCCAGATCGGACTGGAGGCGGTTGATGAGATCCGATTCCTGGTCGGTGGCACCGCGATAGCCGCGCACCTGGGCCAGTCCGCTCAGACCCGGCTTGAGGCTGTGCCGCTGCCAGTAGCGGCGGTCGACTTCCCAGAACAGCTTGTCGCCCGCCAGCGAGCCGGTGGCATGGGGACGCGGCCCGACAAGGCTCATATCACCCAGCAGCACGTTGAAGAGCTGCGGCAACTCGTCGATGCTAGTGCCGCGGATGAAGCGGCCGACGCGGGTGATGCGCTGGTCGCCCTTCGAGGCCGAGACGTTCCCGTTGGTGTCGCAGAGGGCCTGCGTCATGCTGCGGAACTTGTACATGTTGAAGAAGGTGTTGCCCCGGCCCATGCGGCGCTGGACGAAGAACACCGGCCCGCCGTCCTGAAGCTTGACCGCGAGGGCCACGACCAGCAGCAACGGCGAGAGCGCGAGGATCGCGCCGCCGGAAAATGCGACGTCGAAGATGCGCTTGATCGCACGCTCGCGAATTCCCAGCGGCCCGGCCGAGACGAGCAACAGCCCGTGCTGGCCGGTCACCCGGGCACCCTGCGCGCCGAGACGGGCCACTTCGTCGTCGAGCACTTCGCCGTCGACATTGGCCCCCTTGAGCACCATGGCCCATTCGGCACGGCGGTCGGCGGGGCAGCTCACCACCACCCGGTCGATATTGCGCAGGACCAGGCCCACGCGATCGAGCGAATCGGGGTCCTTGAGATTCGGACGCAGCCCCATGGCCGCCGCCGAGACGCGGATCGCGCCGGGCATGCGCAGCTGAGGCCCGCCATCGTCGATGATGAGCTCATTGATGACATTGGCACCGCAGCGCCATTGCACGAAGCTGCGAAGCTGGAGCCGCGACCAGGCGATCAGCGCCATGGCGCAGATCACCCCGCCGCTGAAGGCACCGCGAGACAGGTCTGCCGAGGACTTCATGAGGAACTGCACGAAGACGACGACGACGACCGCCACCACCATCGAGACTTCCGCTCGGAAAATGCCCCGCCAGCCGTCGCGAAGCGCGTCGGTTGAATAGGCGGCGTTGTACAACGCCAGCGTCAGGAAGATCGGCAACAGCACCTGTCCGTAGACGAGTGCCATCTCCATTCCCTGGCCGCTGTCGTAAAGCCAGCCGGCAAGCGCAAAGCCTGCCAGAAGGGCCACGAGGTCCCCCACGAGCAAGGCAAGATAACATTGAAGCCGTCGGCGTTCGAGCGAAGGTGCGACGAGAAGTTCGTCTGCCTCGGAGCGCTGAACGGCTTGGGTCGTAACTGCAAATGGCGCATTCATGCGTTCAACACTCCCGATTGTCGAACTCATGCCCCCCGGATCCCCTCTTCCGTCTATCGCCACAGCCACGGATTCGATGTCCGTGCTGCACTGCGGTAGACGAATGCACTTATGATCATTCCATCCGTGCAGGAAAGCCGATTCAGTTAAGCTGTTCTTTTTATCCGTTGTTTGCCATCGAACGTAGAAATTCTGGCTATTTCGACTAACCCTTCGGCCAGCAGAAGGTCGGCGTCCTGGCTATTGGCCAGCAGCGATTGGTGCATCGCAATAAGACGGGCCACCAGGCGTTCGAGACGATTACCACGCCAGATACGCAATTGCACCCCGAGGGCTGGTTTGTCCTTCCAGAAAATTCGGCGGGCGGCCGCTTCCGATTCGATCAGGGCTGCGGGGTCCCCGCCCCTTCCGAGCCGGGAATTGAGGCCGGCCAGTTGCGCCGCGCGGCGCTCGAAAGCCAGGAGCAGGCCGACGGCATTGATGCCCTGATCGCGCAGGCGCTTGAGTTCAGGCCCGATCGCCTCGCGCTTGCCGCCCAGCACCGCGTCTACCAGCGGGCCGAAATCGTCGTCCTCGGTCGCCGCCCCAACGGCGTCGAGATCGGCGCTCGACACCGCGCGGGGCGTTTCCGCGCTGGCATCGAGATAGAGCGCCAGCTTCGTCACTTCCGAGCGCGCCAGCCGTGTATCGAGGCCCGAGGCCCGCGCGATTCGCTGGGCGAGATCGCTGCCCATCTTGAGTCCGGCACCGTTGGCCATCGTCCGCACGGCGCCGGTCACCGCCGCAAGGTCCGGCGGGTAGAACATCGCCACCAAGCCGTCCGGCCGGGCGGCAAGCAGCTTGGCCGTGCGCGACTTGTCCGTGGCCCCGGTCGCCACGATCAGGACCGGGCAGGCATCGACATCGCTTTCGAGCAGGATCTGGACCGCATCGTGGGCCTCGTCGCCCTGGGCACGAATCCAGATGTGGCGTGAGGTGCCGCCGAACAGCGAGTTGGATCGCGCCTCGTCGCCCAGCTTCACCGGGTCTCGGCGCAGCTCCGAACCGGCGATCTCGACCCGCTCGCCGGGGTCGGCGAGGAAGGAGACGATCCTGGCCGCCGCATCGCTGGCACCGGCCTCATCAGGCCCGCAAAAGAAGAAAACCCGCGCCTGCTGTGCGGCGCGGGCTGCAAGGCCGCCGAAATCCTTCTGGGTGGCTTTCACGTTGCCACGATCCGGCCCGAGACTCGCATCGGCATCACTGCTTGGTGTCGCCGCGCAGGCGCAGCGCCACGGCGTTGACGATGCGGGTGGCCACGTCCTTCGACATGTTTTCCAATGCGGTCTGCTCGCCCGCGATCGTCGCATAGTCGGAAGACACGACGTCGATGCCCGCGTCCGAACCGGCAGTGGCGTCGAGCACGGTCTCGTTGCTCGACAGGTCCACCAGCTGGTAGCGCGCGCGCAGGGTCCGGCGCTCGCGGCCGATGGTATCGTCGGAGAGCAGCGCGAACCCTTCGAGCTTGTCGTCGAGGCGAATGTCGAGGCGGTAGCGCGGCGCCGTGCCGCCCTTGTCCGCGCCGAGCTGGTCGACGATGGCGTTGCGGACCAGCCAGCCCGCACGCCCCTCGATCGCCGCAACCTGCACGCCCTTAAGGCCCTGTGCCACGGCACCGCTGCCGCCGCCCGCATACATCGGCTTGAGGCCGCAACCGGACAGCAGCGCGGCACCCATCAGGGCGGGGCCGAAGAGGCGCAGGAAACGCTTCACGCGACGAGATTGACCAGGCGGTCGGGCACGACGATCACTTTCCTCACCTCGGCTCCATCCAGTGCACGCTGCACTTTCTCGCTGGCAAGGGCAAGCGCTTCAAGCTCTTCCTTCGACGTGCCCTTGGCCACGGTCAGGGTGTCGCGCAGCTTGCCCTTCACCTGGACCGCGACGGTCACTTCGTCCTCGACCAGCAGCGCCGGATCGACTTCGGGCCATGCCGCCTGCGCGACCAGACCTTCGCCGAAGGTAGCGAAGGCTTCTTCGGCAAGGTGCGGCATCATCGGCGAGACGAGCAGCAGAACCGTGCGGATCGCGTTCGAGCGGCTGGCCGAAGGGGCCGCCTTCTCGACCGCGCCGGTCAGTTCGTAGATGCGCGCCACGGCCTTGTTGAAGCCCAGCGATTCGATGTCCGAAGCGACAGCGGCCACCGTCTGGTGGGCCTTGCGGTCGATCGCCTTGTCTTCGCCGGTCGCCGCAGCGTCGTACTGGGCGAACAGGCGCCACAGGCGCTGCACGAAGCGGCCACAGCCCTCGATACCGGCTTCCGACCACGGCAGGTCGCGTTCCGGCGGGCTGTCCGACAGCATGAACCAGCGGATCGCGTCGGCACCGTAGGTCGCGACGATCTCGTCGGGGTCGACGACGTTCTTCTTCGACTTCGACATCTTGATGACGCGGCCGATCTCGACCGGGGCGCCATCGGCCTTGAGCGTGGCGGTTTCCGCGCCGCGCTCGATCTCGCCGGGCGAGAAGTAGATCGGCTGGCCGTTGGCATCGTTGATGCGGAAATAGGTCTCGTGCGTGACCATGCCCTGCGTGAACAGGCTGGCGAAGGGTTCCTTCACCTCGATCTTGCCGATGCGGGCCAGAGCGCGCGTCCAGAAGCGGGCATAGAGCAAGTGCAGGATCGCATGCTCGATGCCGCCGATGTATTGCTCTACCGGCAGCCATTCGGCGATCTTGGCCGGATCGAACGGGCGATCCTCCGGCTGGCTGGCGAAGCGCAGGAAGTACCACGAGCTGTCGACGAAAGTGTCGAGCGTGTCGGTCTCGCGGCGCGCGGCATGGCCGCACTGCGGGCAATCGACATGCTTCCAGGTCGGATGACGCACCAGCGGGTTGCCGGGGGTCGTGAAATCGACGTCCTCGGGAAGCGTGACCGGCAGGTGCTTCTTGGGCACCGGCACCACGCCGCAAACCTCGCAGTGGATGAACGGGATCGGCGTGCCCCAGTAGCGCTGGCGCGAAACGCCCCAGTCGCGCAGGCGCCACACGGTCTTGCCCTCGCCCCAGCCTTCGGCCTCGGCGCGCGCGATCACGGCAGCCTTGGCATCCTTCACGGCCATGCCGTTGAGGAAGTCGGAGTGGACGCAGACGCCGTCACCGGCTTCGGACTCGCCGTCGAACGGCTTGTCGGCATCGGCTTCGCTCGCCGCGACGACGCGCAGGATCGGCAGCCCGTACTTGGTGGCGAACTCGAAATCGCGCTGGTCGTGGCCGGGAACGGCCATGACCGCGCCAGTGCCGTAGTCCATCAGCACGAAGTTGGCGATGTAGACCGGCAGTTCCGCGCCCGTGAACGGGTGCTTCGCCCTGACTCCGGTGTCGAAGCCCAGCTTCTCCGCCGTTTCCAGTTCGGCCGCGGTGGTGCCGCCCTGCTTGCACAGCGCGATGAATTCTTCGACCTCGGGACGGCCGACAGCAACCGCCTGCGCGATCGGGTGATCGGCGGCGACGGCGACGAAACTGGCGCCGAAGATGGTGTCCGGACGGGTCGAGTAGACTTCGACCGAGCCGATGCCGCCGATTTCAGCCGAGAGATCGAACTTGAACTGCAGGCCCTGCGACTTGCCGATCCAGTTCTCCTGCATCGTGCGGACCTTTTCGGGCCACTTGTCGAGCGTGGAGAGGCCTTCCAGCAGTTCGTCGGCAAAGTCGGTGATCTTGAGGAACCACTGGGAGAGCTTGCGCTTCTCCACCAGCGCGCCCGAGCGCCAGCCGCGTCCGTCGATCACCTGCTCGTTGGCGAGCACGGTCATGTCGACCGGATCCCAGTTCACCGCCGATTCCTTGCGGTAGACCAGATCGTTTGCGTAGAGATCGAGGAACAGCGCCTGCTCGTGGCCGTAGTATTCCGGCTCGCAGGTGGCGATCTCGCGGCTCCAGTCGAGCGCGAAGCCCAGGCGCTTCAGCTGCGCCTTCATGTTGGCGATGTTCTCGCGCGTCCAGCCGCCGGGATGGACGCCCTTTTCCATGGCCGCGTTCTCGGCGGGCATGCCGAAGGCGTCCCAGCCCATCGGATGAAGCACTTCGTGCCCGGTCATGCGCTTGTAGCGCGCCAGCACGTCGCCCATCGTGTAGTTGCGGACGTGGCCGATATGGATGCGTCCCGAAGGATAGGGGAACATCTCAAGCACGAAGCTGCGCGGCTTCGACGAGGTGTCGTCCGCCTTGAAGCACTGCGCGTCGTCCCACGCAGCCTGCCAGCGCGTGTCCGCCTGAGCCGGATCGAACCGCTCGGTCATCTCAGTCAAGTCTCCTGCGGGCGCATGTCACCCGCGCAATTGAAACTGCGGGCCGGATCAGCCCGCAGGGGAAAAATCAGCCGCCGATCGAATCGCGGCGAAGATCGCGGGCGCGGGTGAGGATGATGTCCTCCAGCTTCTGCACGGTGGCCGCCTGGACCGGAGCCGCCGTCCAGCCGCCGTTCGCCGAAACTTCGCGCTGAGCCGTCACGCGCAGGGCGTCGGCGCGCAGGTCCTTGTCGAGGATCATCACGGTGACCTTGACGCGCTCGCCCGGCTGCTTGGGGTTGACGTACCAGTCGGTGACGATGACGCCGCCGGCGCTGTCCGACTGGAGCAGCGGCATGAACGAGAGCGAATCGAGGCTGGCACGCCACAGGTAGCTGTTCACGCCGATGGTCGTTACCGCCGAAGGCGCGATCGAGGAATTCACCTGCTTGCGGCCGCCGCCACAGCCGGCCAGCGCAAGCGCGGCCACGGCGCAGAAGCCCGCGGTTGCCAGCGATCGAGCAGAGAGAAGGCCGGTATGGGTGCTGCCTGTCATCGTAATTCCCAGTTCCTGTCTTGGCGAAGGTGCCGGACTTTCCGCGCGCCTGCCGTGAAACGCCTCTATAGCCGCCACTGCCGGGGCGGCAAGTGCGGCTTCATCAGCTTGCCGCCATAAGCGAGGCAGGGCTAAACGCTTGCTGAACGGGCAGCGGCAGTTTGCGGACGGACGCCGATACGCGCTCGGCGCCCCCTCCCCCCGGCGATCATCCTGTGTTAAGCTGCGCCGATGAGGATAGCGGACCTGTTCAGACAGGTAGACGGAAGGCCCCTGAGAGCCGTGAATGGCGGAAATCGGTAATGAATAGCGAAAGCGCAAGACCAATGGATGGAACCCTCTCGGATCGGGCCATCTCGAAAGGCGGCATGCGGACCAGCCTGATGCTGACGTGCTGTGTGGTCGTGCTCGCTCTGCCCAGCGCCGTGCTGGCCTTTACCACCACGTTCAAGACCAACTCCTCCTCCCGCTCCTTCGGTGCCCTCGATCCCGAGACTTCTCCCGAAAATCTGTCGCGCGCCATCGCGATGCGGTCGCTGGGCGACGGCGAGAACTTCCCCTTCACCCCCGCCGGCCCCACCGCCCGGCGTGACCGCGCGGTCACCGTGGCCGTCCGCATTGATCGCGAAGCGGCACAGGCAATCATCGTGCGCAATCGCACTCCGATCGCGCGCAATGACATGGCCGGAATCGGCGGCCTGAAGATCGCGCCGACCGCGTTCAACCTCGGCGTGGCGCGCGGCTACCAGAACTTCGCGCCGGATATCGCCGCCGCCACGGCCCCCGCTGCCGCGCGCAGCATTTCCGACGCACCGGAACTGAGGAAGTTCAGCCTCCAGGCGGGCACGGCCGAACAGAAGGAGCCGCGCTTCACCACCCGCCTCTCCATCGACGAGAAGCGCGCGCCGGGCCGCGCGCCCCATACTTTCGCGGGCGAAGCGGGCGAAGTCGACGTCGGCGGCTCCTACCGGGTGACGAACAATCTCGATCTCACCGCAGGCCTGCGCTACTCGCAGGAGCGCGAGCGACTGATGCCGCTGACGGACGGGCGACAGGATAGCCAGGCCGTCTACGTAGGAACCCAGTTCAAGTTCTGATTTTTGCAACCATGGGTGCATTTCTCTCAATCACTTCAGCTTAAATAACCGTCATCGCCCCAAGGCTTCGCTTGCCCCGTCCCATTCCATTTTCTAGCCTGTGCTCGGTGGATGCTCACTAAGCGAAAGGCTTTATAATGGCGCGCGTTGCTATCGTTACCGGTGGAACCAGGGGTATCGGAGAGGCCGTTTCATTGGCTCTCCAGGAGAGGGGCCACACTGTAGTTGCAAATTACGCAGGCAATGACGAAAAGGCTAAGGCTTTTACAGACAAGACCGGGATTGCCGCCTACAAATGGGACGTCGGCGACCATGAAGCCGTTCTGGAAGGCGTGGCGCGGGTGACGGAAGAAGTCGGCCCTGTCGATATCGTCATCAACAACGCCGGCATCACCCGCGACGGCGTGCTCCACAAGATGTCCTTCGACGACTGGAACGAGGTGATGCGCATCAACCTCGGCGGCTGCTTCAACATGGCCAAGGCCACGTTTTCCGGCATGCGTGAGCGCGGCTGGGGCCGCATCGTCAACATCGGCTCGATCAACGGCCAGGCCGGGCAGTACGGCCAGGTGAACTATGCCGCCGCCAAGTCCGGCATCCACGGGTTCACCAAGGCGCTGGCCCAGGAAGGCGCCAAGTACGGCGTCACCGTCAATGCCATCGCCCCGGGCTATATCGATACGGACATGGTTGCCGCCGTTCCCCCGCCGGTCCTGGAGAAGATCGTCGCCAAGATCCCGGTCGGCCGCCTCGGCAGCGCTTACGAAATCGCGCGCGGCTGCGCCTTCCTCTGCTCGGAGAACGCCGCTTTCGTGACCGGCTCGACGCTGAGCATCAACGGCGGCCAGCACATGTATTGATGGGTTGGAGGACCGGCCCGGCGCTGTGCCCGGCCGGTTCTTCCGCTCAGGCCCGATGGGGCCCAAACAGGATCACGGCCGCCCCGACCAGGCAGATCATCGCTCCACCAAGATCCCAACGGTCCGGGCGGACGCCCTCGGCTATCCACAGCCACAACAGCGCCGAGGTGATGTAGACGCCGCCATAAGCCGCGTAAGTGCGCCCGGCATGGCTGCTGTCGACCAAAGTGAGCAGCCAGGCGAACAGCACCAGCGATGCGCAGCCCGGAATGAGCCAGAACGGCGACTTGCCCATCCGCAGCCAGGCCCAGAACGCGAAGCAACCGCCGATCTCGGCCAGCGCCGCGCCGATGTAGATGATAATGCCTTGCATTCCCCGGTAGATAGCGCCCGGCATCCGGCGTGTCTCCCACCTTTCCTTGTCTGCCTGCCCGCTGCTAGACTTCGGTGATGACGTCGATCTACCATCCGCCGATCAAGCGCTCGATCGAAATCGCCGGGCACAAGACCTCGATCAGCCTCGAACCGGTGTTCTGGGATCTGCTGCGACAGGTTGCCACGCACGAGGCGGTTCCGATCAACGCCCTGGTCGCGCGAATCGATGCCGAGCGGCTCGAGGCCGACACACCGCCCGGCCTGGCCAGCGCGATTCGCGTCTGGCTGGTTGCAGCGCGAACCTGATATTGGCGCCTGATACTGGCGTCCGAGAACGGAAAAGGGCGGAAGCCTTGCGGCTCCGCCCCCTCGGCTACACTGCGTCGGTTTCGCTAAAGATCAGTACGTGGCCGGCGGGTCGCTGGCCGGGAAACTTTCGTCGATCGCCTCGTCGGTCTTGGACCAGCGCGGCGGGGTGTGAGTCATGTTCTCCGGCCCCGCATCGCGAACGGGATAGCTGTCGGCGCCACCTGCGGCGGCTACCTGCTCCTTGTCGCGATTGGCATATTTGTAGAGTGCGTAACCGATGGCACCGGCTGCTGCCAACTTGATCAAGCCCATGGTCGTTGCTCCTGTCGCTTATTCGAAGGGGCAACGCACCGCGGGACCGATCGGTTGCCTTATTCGCCGCCGACCCGTTCGATCTGCGCGCCGACCAGCGCCAGCTTTTCTTCCAGCCGCTCATAGCCGCGATCGAGGTGGTAGAGGCGGTGAACCTGCGTTTCGCCCTCTGCCGCAAGACCGGCGATGACAAGGCTCATCGAGGCCCGCAAGTCGGTCGCCATGACTTCGGCGCCGGTCAGCTTCTGCACGCCGTGGACGACGGCGGTGCGGCCCTTGGTCTCGATATGCGCGCCCATGCGGTTGAGTTCGGGAACGTGCATGTAGCGGTTCTCGAAGATCGTCTCGGTCAGCACGCTCGAACCCTCGGCACGGCAGAGCAGCGCCATGAGCTGGGCCTGCATGTCGGTGGCGAAGCCCGGATAGGGCGCGGTGGAGAGCGTCACCGGCTTCAGCGGGCCGTCGGCGGCGACGTGGAGACCGTCGGCGGTCGCCTCGACATGGACGCCGGCATCGCGCAGCGCCTGCACCGTGGCCTCCATGTCCTCGATCTTGGCGCCCTTCAGCAGGACTTCACCGCCGGTAATGGCAGCGGCGCAGGCATAGGAACCCGCCTCGATGCGGTCCGGCATGACCATATAGGTGGCGCCGTGCAGGCGGTTCACGCCGTGAATCGTGAGGTCGGACGTGCCGATGCCCTCGATCTGCGCGCCCATGGCGACCAGCAGGTTGCAGAGGTCGACGATCTCCGGCTCGCGCGCGGCGTTGTGCAGGGTGGATTTACCCTTGCAGAGCACGGCGGCCATCAGCGCGTTCTCGGTCGCACCGACCGAAACCACCGGGAAGGAATAGCGACCGCCCGGAAGGCCGCCGTCAGGCGCGATGGCGCGGACGTAGCCCGCCGCCATCTCGATCTGGGCGCCGAGCGCTTCGAGGGCCTTCAGGTGCAGGTCGATCGGGCGGTTGCCGATCGCGCAGCCGCCGGGCAACGAGACTGTCGCCTCGCCCATGCGCGCCAGCATCGGACCGAGCACCAGGATCGAGGCGCGCATCTTGCGGACCAGATCGTAAGGCGCGACCGAGCTGGTGATGCGGGTGGCCTGAAGCGTCATCACCCGGCCGAAGTCTTCCGGACGGCTGCCCGCGATCATCGTCGAAATGCCGAACTGATTCATCAGGTGCTGGAAGCCGTCGATGTCCGCCAGACGCGGCAAATTGCGCAGCGTCAGCGGTTCTTCGGTCAGCAGGGCACAAGGCAGCAGCGTCAATGCGGCGTTCTTCGCGCCGGAAACGGGGATGGTGCCGGAGAGGCGCTTGCCGCCTTGGATGATGATCTTGTCCATGCGCCGCTATTTAGCGGGATTTGGCCGCGCAGCAAGCACACCTCGGAGAAAGACGGATGGACTGTTGCGCTGCATCTGCAAAGCAGGCTTTATAGGAAATAAGTCCAGCTTTAACCGCACCGTAACCAAATGGAGCCAGACCGTTAACCATGTCTGCACCCCAGTTTAAAAAGCCCGTCCGCAAAGCCGTGTTTCCGGTCGCAGGACTTGGAACCCGCTTTCTTCCCGCCACCAAGGCAATTCCGAAGGAACTTCTTCCCGTCGTCGACAGGCCGCTGATTCAATATGCGGTCGATGAAGCGCGCGAGGCGGGGATCGAGGAATTCGTCTTCGTCACCGGCCGCGGCAAGACCGCGATCGTCGAGCATTTCGATACGGCCTACGAACTGGAAGCGACGATGACCGCGCGCGGCAAGTCGCTCGATCCGCTGGAACCCACCCGCATCCAGCCCGGCAATCTCGTCACCGTGCGCCAGCAGGTGCCGCTTGGCCTCGGCCATGCCATCTGGTGCGCCCGTGCCGTCATCGGCGACGAACCTTTCGCGATCTTCCTGCCCGACGAGCTGATGTACGGCTCGCCCGGCTGCATGAAGCAGATGGTGGATGCCTACAACGAAGTCGGCGGCAACCTCGTCTCGGTGCTGGAAGTGCCGATGGAGGAAGTTTCCAGCTACGGTGTCATCGCCCCCGGCGCGGTGAACGGCGCACTTACCGAAGTGAAGGGCCTGGTCGAAAAGCCCAAGGTGGCCGACGCCCCCTCGAACAAGATCGTTTCGGGCCGCTACATCCTCCAGCCGGAAGTGATGGGCCTGCTCGCCAACCAGGGCAAGGGCGCCGGCGGCGAGATCCAGCTGACCGATTCGATGGCCAAGCTGATCGGCCAGCAGCCGTTCCACGCCGTGACGTTCGCGGGCCAGCGCTTCGACTGCGGCTCGAAGGTCGGCTTCGTCGAAGCGACCCTCGCCATCGCACTCGACCGTCCCGACATGGGCGGAGAAGTGCGCACCATCGCGAAAAAGCTGCTCGGCTGAGCTGTCTTCGGAACACGGTGATGACAAGAGCGCGCTCCCGCAAGGAGCGCGCTTTTTCTATCGGCGAACCGGGCCCGTCAGACGGGCCATGATCGAGGCGACATAGGCCTGGGTCTCGCGGATGCGGGGGATGCCGCCCGCCTTCTGCACCCGGCCGGGACCGGCGTTGTAGGCCGCCAGCGCCTTCTCGATATCGCCGCCAAAGGCATCGAGCTGCATCCGCAGGTAGCGGGCGCCGCCTTCGAGATTGGCCGTGGGATCGCCGGGATTCACGCCCATCTGGGCTGCCGTGCCCGGCATCAGCTGGGCCAGCCCGCGCGCGCCGACCGGCGAGCGGGCCGCCTCGTTCCAGCGGCTCTCCTGCCAGACGACCGCCTCGAACAACGCCGGGCTGATGTCGTACTTGGCGGCCAGTTCCGCCACGCGCGCGCGCCAGCGGGTCGGCCCGGCGGCATCGAGCGCATCGGTGATCGACTGTGGATGAAGCTGCGAGGCTTCGAGTGCCGCTGGAACCGCCTCCATCGCAGCCACTTCCGCGCCCACGGTGTCACGGCCCTGCCCTGCCGGACCACCGGCCACCCACTGGTAGCCGTTCGTGCCGATTTCCAGCACATCAGCGGAAGCCGCGCCGGGCATGCCGAACACGGCCAGAACGGCCGCGCCGACAGAGAGTTTCAGGCGATTCGAAAAGCGTGTCATCGCCCGCCCTGATACTCCAGCGGAGCACGGTTTCTCAAGCCGGGCCATTGACGCTCACTCGATTCCAAGCGCTGTGCGGATCGCCCGCCAGGACAGCATCTTGAAGTTCTGCGCCTTGGGAGCGTTATCGCCGTCCTGCGCGACCATCAGACCCTCGGGGAACTGCGCACCGAAATCGCCGAGCATGACCTCGATGCCGTCGGTGTCGCTGGTGCCGCCGATCGCGCCGCCGTTGATGCGGAAGCGACCAGCCGGCTTGCCCGAGGACAGATCGAACAGCGCATAGGCATTGTCGCCCTGGCTGGAGGCGACGAGCCAGGCCCGTCCACCGCTTTCGCGCGCCACGGCCAGGCCTTCGACATCCGCCACCAGCCCGTCCTCGGCGCCGACGCGGGCGAAAGGCTCCGCCACGAGATTCGCGCCCGTGAGCGGGACTTTCCAGATTCCGACATCTTCCTCGGCCACGAACAGCACTTTGCCCGCATCGTCGACCACGCAGCCCTCGGACTGGGTGGCGAACTTCACCAGCCGCACATAGTCCGCCGCGATCCGCCCGTCCTTTTCGACCAGGCGGCTTTCCGCCACCGAGCCGTCCTTGAGCACGACATAGGCCCGCGCCAGTTCGTCTCGCGCCAGGGCATTGCCCATGCAGAAGCCGTAGGCCTCGGCCGGAGCGTGTCCCGCGGGAAGGAAAGTCTCCGCGCCGAGCGCCAAGAGCTTGCCGCTCGCGCCGTCAAGGGCGAACAAGGCGATGCGCGGTTCGGCCCTGTCGGTGCGGTCGCTGGCACCGACGAGAATGCGCCTCGCCCCGTCCGCCATGCGCACCTCGCGCAAGTCGACGTTGTTGAGCGCACCCGCCGCCGCGAAATCGCGCACCTTGCCGTCGAGACCGTAGACGTAGAGCCCCGCCTTCTTGTCGGTGCCGAGAATCAGACTGGCCGCGGGATTTGCGGCATTACGCCAGATCGCCGGATCATCGGCGGCATCGACGTTGGCCGTGCCGACCGGATCGGTCTCCGCCTCGGCGGGAACATCGGTGGCGGGCAGGCGAACGGCGGCAGGCGCTCCGCCCGTCGTCGCGCAACCGGTAAGCAGAAGGGCCGGGAGCAATGCTCCCGACCCCTGCTTCACGATTCCGGCGAGGTTCGTGAAAACAGCCTTCATCAGAAGGTCACTCGTGCGCCGAACTTCACGGTCGAACCGTATTCCTCGTACTGGAGCGCGCGCTTGACGCCGCCGAGGTTCTGGTAGGCGAAGTACTTGGCGTTGTTGACGTTCACCCAGTCCGCGAAGAGACGGATGTTGTCGGTCAGCTTGTACTTGGCCGAGAGGTCCAGCTGGAAGTGCTGGTTGACGGTGCGGTCGGTCTCGGCCGAGCTGGTCACCTCGTCGAGATACTTATCGCGGAAGGTTCCGGCTGCACGCAGGCTGATCGGACCCTTCTCGTAGCCGAGCACGACGTTGAAGGTGTTCTTCGAGGCGTTCGGCAGCGAAATACGGCGGGCGATCTGCGTGCCGTCATCGTCGCTGAACACCGTGCCGCGGGCGTAAGTGTAGGTGTAGTTGATCTGGGTCAGCAGCCCATCGAACGGCGATGGCAACATCGTGAAGACCTGGCTGAAGCTGGCTTCCAGGCCGGCGATCGTGGCGGTGTCGCCGTTCATCGGTATGGTCAGCTCGTCGTAGGCGATGCCGTTGTAGACGCCGCTTTCCTTCGAGTTATAGCTGTAGGTGTAGTCCTTGATCGACTTGTAGAAGCCGCCGACCGTGAAGGCACCGTTGTTCGAGAAGTAATAGTCGAACCCGGCGTCGAAGTTCCAGGCCTGGTAGGGCTTCAGCTCGGGGTTGCCCGCTTCGAGCTCGGCATTGTTGCTGCTGGAATCCTTGGTGATGAAGTTGCGCGGCGCCAGCTGCGAAAGCTTGGGGCGCACAACCGTCTTGTAACCGGCAAGGCGTGCCACCAGGTTCTGCTGCGGGCTGTAGCGCAGCGTCAGGCTGGGCAGCCAGTTGGTGTAGTTACGCTTCAGGCTGACCGGCGTGACGGAGTATTCCTCCTCCTCGCTGAGGTCGGTCACATCGTTGCCGTTCAGTTCGTTGTGGGTGCGCTCGACGCGAACGCCGCCGATCACGCGCAGCGTGGCGCTGTCCCAGCGGGCCATGGCGTAGCCGGCAACAATATCCTCACGTACCGAATAGTCGCCTTGGGCGGAAGGTATGCCGCTTTCGTAAGGATTGACCACGAAGGAATCGGGATTGGACAGCAGGTAGTCGGCGGGACCGCCCTTGCTGGCGACCGGGCCCATGTCGACCAGACGGTAGGTCTGCTTGCCCAGCACGTCGGCCAGCGTGTAGTCCGGCGCATCGTCGGCCAGCTCGTAGTAGTTCATGTTGAAGTCGTAGGACTTCTTGCGCCAGCGCGCCTTGGCACCGGCCTGGACCGTGAAGTCGCCGTTGTCGCCGGCGAAGGTGCGGGCGAGGTCGGCCTTGATCGCCCATTCCTCGTCCTGGCTGTCGGACAGGGTGGTGAGTTCGGTCTTGTTGAATTCGTAGCTGGAAGCGTCGTTGAAGTCGTCCGCGCCCTCGCTCACCGAATAAGTCGGATAGTAGGTCTTGGAGTAATCCATGTCGACCACGGTGCCGGCGCGGAAACGAGCGCGGAAGCGGGTCGGGTCGATGGAGAAGGTCTCCTTCTCGCTCGACTTGGCATAGCTGCCCTGCCAGTTGAACTTCCAGGTGCCGGTGTCGGTGTCGCTGCCGATGGCCACCGAACGAATGCGCTGACGCTCGAAGCGGTCCTTGAGGTCGCGCTCTACGGTGATGCGCTCGTCGCTGCCGTCGAAGCTGGCGGTCGAACCGGAAACACCGCTCGGGCCGTCGAAGTCGCTGAAGTCCAGCGTCGTGCGGCGACGATATTCATGGTCGTCGAACTGCGCCCAGTTGCCGCGGACATAGGCCTTGGTTGAGTCCGATACGCGCCAGTCGGCCGAAAGCGCCGCGTTGATGCGGGTACGTTCGACGTCGTAGTCGCGGTACTCGACCGATTCGGCCCAGGCATTGCCGTCGTCGTCGACATTCCAGCCGCCGGTCTCGACGTTGTCGGTCTCGAACTTGCGCTTGTAGTAGCTGACCGAGCCGGCGATGCCGAAATCGTCGCCCAGCTTCTGGGTGAAGTCGAAAGCGCCCTTCGGCGTGACCTTGCCCGAATAGTCGTTCCAGCTGCCTTCGGCGCTGAGGGAGTAGCGGTTCTTCTTCGAATCGAAGGCGCTGGTGGTCTTGATCTCGACCGAGGCGCCGATGAAGTCGCCGTCCATGTCGGGCGTGAAGGACTTCTTCACTTCCACCGATTCGATGGTGTCGGAGGAAACCACGTCGAGCGCGACCGAGCGGGCGTCCGATTCCGGCGCGGGCATGCGCACGCCGTTGATCGAGGTGCCGTTGAGGTCCGGATCGAGGCCGCGAACCGAAACGTAGCGGCCCTCGCCCTGGTCGTTGAGGATGTTGACGCCCGGCAGGCGGCGCAGCGATTCGGCGACGTTCTGGTCGGGGAACTGGCCCACGGCGTCGCGGGTCAGCACCGAGACCACGCCGTCGGCGGCCTTCTGGCGCGACAGGGCGCTGGTGAGGTTCGCGGTCTGGCCGGTGACGAGAATGTCGCCGCCGCCGATCGCGGGAAGATCGAAGTTGCCCGAGATGCGGCCGGTTGCCGGAACAGTGAGCGACTGCGTGGTCACTTCGGCGCCGACATAGCGCGCTTCCAGAGTGTAGGTGCCGGCGGGCACGTCGCCAAACACATAGTTACCTGCGCGATCGGTCTCGGCCGCGCGGTTCAGTTCGACGATGCGTACCGAAGCCGACTGCAACGGGCGGCTGCCCGATGCGTCGTGGACGCTGCCTGCGACTTCGCCGGCGTGCGCGATCGTGGCGAACGATGCCGAAGCGAGCAGTCCGGCTGCAATCCGGAGGGAGGTTTTCATGAACTAGAACCCTGTTTTGCGACGAATTGCGGCGCGTCTAGGCAGGGTTCATGACAGTTACATGCCAACGGAATGGCACTTTCGTGACAACGTTGCAGTGCAACATAAAAGTCACAGTTCCACGGGTTTTCACGTGGAACATCCGCAGCTTGCCCGCGGGATCACCAATTCTCGATGTGGGGGAGAATGGTGCTGCTGGGGAGGATTGAACTCCCGACCTCGTCATTACCAATGACGCGCTCTACCACTGAGCTACAGCAGCGCCTGAGTTTCCGTCTCCGGAAAGCGCTTGTCCCGGCGACCCGGGGCAGGGGCGCGCTAATGTCCGTGACCGCGAAGATTGTCAAGCGACACTTGCGCATTCTTTTTCAGAAAGCCATTTCGAAGGACATCAAAGGCCCTCCGAAAGATGCCCGAACCATGACGCAACCCCAGCAATCCCGCGAGGAACGGCTCGCTGCGAAGCTCCGTGAAAATCTTCGTCGCCGCAAGGTCCAGGCTCGAGCCTTCGAGGCAGGGAGCGACGAAGCCCTGCCGGTGGCCGAATCAGGAAGCGAAAACGACAGCGAAAACGAATCGGGCGGTCTTTCCAAACCGGCATCGGAAAGCTAGGGGCTGCGCCAGACATAGAGTCAGTCTGCCAACGGGCGTTTCCCGAGGGGATCGCCGCTGAGACCTGGGAGTACGCCTTGCCTCGCCTGATCCTCGTCCGCCACGGCCAGAGCCAATGGAATCTCGAAAACCGCTTCACCGGCTGGTGGGATGTCGACCTTACCGAAAAGGGTGAGGAAGAAGCCCGCGCCGCTGGCGTACTGCTGAAGGACAAGGGCATCGCGCCCACCGTCGCCTTCACCTCGCTCCAGACCCGCGCGATCCGCACCCTGCATCTCGCGCTCGAAGCGGCGGGCCTGCTGTGGATTCCGGAAACCAAGGACTGGCGCCTGAACGAGCGTCACTATGGCGGCCTCACCGGCCTCAACAAGGCCGAGACCGCTGCCAAGCACGGCGACGAACAGGTCAAGATCTGGCGCCGCAGCTTCGACACGCCGCCGCCGGTGCTGGAAATCGGCAGCGAGTTCGATCTCTCCACCGACGCGCGGTACGCCGGGATCGACGTGCCGCAGACCGAAAGCCTCAAGGACACCATCGCCCGCGTCCTGCCTTACTATGAAGGTTCGATCGTGCCGCACCTCAAGGCCGGTGCCGACGTGCTGATCTCCGCCCACGGCAACAGCCTGCGCGCGCTGGTCAAGCATCTCTCGGGCATTTCGGACGACGAGATCACCGGCCTCGAAATCCCGACCGGCCAGCCGATCGTCTACGATCTGGCGGATGATCTCGCGGTGCTCGACCGCTACTATCTCTCGGAGCGTTGAGATGAGCGGGGTGGGGACTCCTGTAGCCATCGTCATGGGGAGCCAGTCCGACTGGCCGACCATGCAGCGCGCCGCGGACATGCTGGACAAGCTGGGCGTCGCCTATGACGCCCGCATCGTCTCGGCGCACCGCACGCCGGAACGCCTGGTGGACTTCGCCAAGGGTGCGGACGGCGAAGGCTTCAAGGTGGTGATCGCCGGAGCCGGGGGCGCCGCCCACCTGCCCGGCATGATCGCTTCGATGACGCACCTTCCGGTGCTGGGCGTGCCGGTGCAGTCGAAGGCGCTTTCGGGGCAGGACAGCCTGCTCTCGATCGTCCAGATGCCCGCCGGCATTCCGGTCGGCACGCTGGCGATCGGCGAGGCGGGCGCGGCCAATGCGGGCCTGCTCGCCGCCGCGATCCTCGCCACCGCCGACCCGGCGCTGGCCGAACGCCTCAAGACCTTCCGCGCGGACCAGACGGCCAGCGTGGCGGAAAAGCCGGTCTGATTGCTTCGGACCGGCTGTTTTGCCAGCTCGGGCATGATGCTTCGACAGGCTCAGCATGAGCGGGTAACAGTGTTATCCGAATTGAATTGAAGTCCGCTCGCCCTGAGCTTGTCGAAGGGCCTGCACGCAACGAGTTCCAAAGATGATCCCTCCCGGCGAAACCATCGGCATTCTCGGCGGCGGCCAGCTCGGCCGGATGATCGCGATGGCTGCGGCCCAGCTCGGCTACCGCTGCCACATCTACGCCCCCGAGGCCGATTCGATCGCCGCGGAAGTCAGCGCCGAATTCACCTGCGCCGCTTGGGATGACGCCGAGGCCATGGCCCGCTTCGCGGCGGGCTGCGCGGTCGTCACTTACGAGTTCGAGAACGTGCCGGTCGGCCCGCTCGCCGCGCTCGGCGACGTGCCCCTGCTGGCAAAGCCCCTCGCGCTCGAAACCGCGCAGGACCGGCTGAACGAAAAGCGCTTCGTCACGGACCTCGGCGGCACCCCTGCCCCCTTCGCGCCGGTGGATTCGGCCGAGGACCTGGCAAAGGCCATCGCGGAGATCGGTGCGCCCGGCATCCTCAAGACCCGGCGCGACGGCTACGACGGCAAGGGCCAGTGGCGGATCATGACGCCGGGGGACGCCGAGGGCCTCGACCTTCCCGCCCAGCCGCTGATCTATGAGGGCTTCGTCACCTTCTTCGCCGAATTCTCGGTGATCCTGTGCCGCGGCGCGGACGGCGACATCCGCTATTTCGATTCGGCTCACAACGTGCACGAGAGCGGCATCCTGGCGCTCAGCACCGTACCCGCGCCGGAGCGCCTGCTCGAACAGGTTCCCGCCGCGCGCGAACTCGCCGCCAAAGTGGCCGAAGCGCTGGACTATGTCGGCGTGCTCACGCTGGAATTCTTCGCGACCGAGAACGGCCCCGTGTTCAACGAGATGGCGCCGCGCGTGCACAATTCCGGGCACTGGACCATCGAGGGCGCGGTCACCAGCCAGTTCGAGAACCATGTCCGCGCGATCTGCGGACTGCCGCTCGGCGATACCGGCCTTGCTGCCGACGCCGTCGAAATGCGCAACCTGATCGGCGAAGAGGCGGACGACTGGCAGGCGATCCTGGCCGATCCGGCCAACCACCTGCACCTCTACGGCAAGGGCGCGTCGCGTCCGGGGCGCAAGATGGGGCATGTCACCCGCCTGACCTTCCAGCGCGACTGACCGGCCCTTGGCGCAGGACCTCTTCCTTATCTACGCCCGCGCCGCGAACGGCGTGATCGGCCGCGACGGCGCCCTCCCCTGGCGCCTCCCTGCCGATCTCAGGCGATTCAAGGCCATGACCATCGGCAAACCGATGATCATGGGCCGCAAGACTTTCGACAGCTTCCCCTCCCCGCTTCCTGGCCGCCGCCATATCGTGCTGACCCGCGATGCGGCGTGGCAGGCCGAAGGCGCGGAAGTGGCGCATTCGGTCGAAGAGGCCCTCGCCCTGGCCGGTGACGGCGAAGTCGCCGTGATCGGCGGCGCGGAAATCTACGGGCTGTTCCAGCCGCTCGCGCACCGCATCGAATTGACCGAGATCCACGCCGACTACCCCGGCGACACCGCAATGCCCGCTACCGGCCCCGAGTGGCGCGAAACCGCGCGCGAAGAGCATCCGGCCGCCGGTGAATTTCCCGCACACGCTTTCGTCACGCTGGTCCGGGACATATAGGCCTGATCTGACATGATTCGTCTCGACAACCGCGAAGCCATTCCCGAATCGATGCGCGGCGCCATTCTGGCGCTCGGCAATTTCGACGGGTTTCATCAGGGCCATCAGGCCGTGGTCGGCGAAGCGATTCGCTGGGCGCGCGAACTCGGCCGCCCGGCGGTGGTCGCGACTTTCGATCCGCACCCCGTCCGCCTGTTCAAGCCCGACGCCCCCGCCTTCCGCCTGACCACGCTGGACCAGCGGCAGGACCTGTTCGAGGCCGCCGGGGCAGACGCCATGCTGGTGCTTCATTTCGACCGCGCCATGGCCTCCATGGAAGCGGCCGACTGGATCGAGCAGGTACTCGGCCGCCAGCTCGGCTGCACCGGCGTCGTCACCGGCGAGGACTTCACGTTCGGCAAGGGTCGCGGCGGCAATCCGCAAGTCCTGCGCGAAGTCGGCGCCCGCTTCGGGCTGATCGGCCGCACCGTCGGCCCGGTCCATGACGACAAGGGCGTGATCTCCTCCAGCCGCATCCGCGACGCACTGAAGCTGGGCGAGTGCGAGACCGCCGCCCGCCTGCTCACCCGCCCCTTCGCGGCGCGCGGGGTGGTGCAGCACGGCGGCAAACTGGGCCGGACCATCGGCTTCCCCACCGCCAACATCAACATGAACCACTACCTGCGCCCGCGCTACGGCATCTATGCCGTAACCGGCCGCATGCCGGACGGGCGCATTCTGCCCGGCGCCGCCAACATGGGCGTGCGCCCCACGTTCGAGCCGCCGATCGAGCTGCTCGAACCCTATTTCTTCGACTTCTCCGGCGATCTCTACGATCAGGAGATCGAAGTGGCGTTCCACCACTTCCTCCGTCCCGAGGCCAAGTTCGATTCGCTCGACGCGCTGGTCGCGCAGATGCGCCGCGACTGCGACCGCGCGCGGGAGCTGCTGTCGCATATCGGGTGAACGCCCGCTCGCGACACACTCGGCCGCCAAATACGCAACGTGCGTGGGGAGAGGTTTTCCCTTCGCTACGACCACCCCAAGTCCACACGTCGCCATGTGCGCGAACTCTTCCAAGAGCGGCGCATTTGCTCTAGTGCGCAGCGCATATGACCGAACAGCGCGATTATCGATCGACCGTCTTCCTGCCGAAGACCGATTTCCCCATGAAGGCCGGGCTCCCGCAGAAGGAGCCGGGTATTCTTGCGCGCTGGCAGGAACAGGACATTTACGCCAAGACTCGCGAAGCCCGCGCGGGCCGCGAGAAGTTCGTGCTGCATGACGGCCCGCCCTACGCGAACGGCGACATGCACATCGGCCATGCGCTGAACCACATCCTCAAGGACATGGTCGTGCGCACCCAGACCCTGCTGGGCAAGAACGCACCCTACGTCCCCGGCTGGGACTGCCACGGCCTGCCCATCGAGTGGAAGGTCGAGGAAGAGTACCGCAAGAAGAAGAAGAACAAGGACGAGGTTCCCGCCGAGGAATTCCGCGCCGAATGCCGCGCCTATGCCCAGAACTGGGTGAACGTGCAGCGCGAGCAGCTGAAGCGCCTCGGCGTCAACGGCGACTGGGACAAGCCCTACCTGACGATGGACTTCCAGGCGGAGGCGACCATCGTCACCGAACTGCTGAAGTTCGCCGAGCACGACATGCTCTATCGCGGCGCCAAGCCGGTGATGTGGAGCCCGGTCGAGAAGACCGCGCTGGCCGAGGCCGAAGTCGAGTACGAGGACATCGTCTCGACCCAGATCGACGTGGCTTTCGAGATCACCGAATCCGCGGTGCCTGAGCTGGTCGGCGCTTATGCGGTAATCTGGACAACCACGCCGTGGACGATCCCGACCAACCAGGCGCTCGCCTATGGGCCGGAGGTTGAGTACGTCGTTGTCACTTTGAACGCCACACAAGCTACAAAGCCGGATGACGTTGAGCTTGCCACAAAGGGCCAAGCCGTCGCTGAACAGCTAAATGGGAAGCGCGTTCTGGTTGCAGCAAAACTGCTTCCCGACTTCCTCAGCCGACTGCACTTGCTGTATCGTAACCTTGGCGTTTCGATCACCCCTCCGATGGCTGATAATGCGCAATCGGGCGATACAACTTTGCTTGGCTCCGAACTCGCCGGCACCCTCGCCCGTCACCCGATGCACGCGCTGGGCGGCTTCTTCGCAGAGCCGCGTCCGCTGCTCGCAGGCGATTTCGTCACCACCGAGAGCGGCACCGGCCTCGTCCACATGGCGCCCGACCATGGCGAGGACGACTTCCTGCTCTGCAAGGCCAACGGCATCGGCCCCAAGTTCGTGGTCGAAGCCGATGGCAAGTATCGTGAAGACTGGGGCTGGCTCGGCGGCCAGGGTTCGGTCATCAACCCCAAGTTCAACGCCCCCGACGGCCCGATCTGCTCGGACCTTCGCGAAGCAGGCGCGCTGCTGGCGGCTTCGGCCGACTACAAGCACTCCTACCCGCACTCGTGGCGTTCGAAGGCCAAGGTGATCTTCCGCTGCACCCCGCAGTGGTTCGTGCCGATGGACAAGGTTCTCGGCCACCTGCCCTCCAAGACCCGCGCCGAGCGCCGCTGGGAAGGTGAAGGCGGCGCCATCGATCCGCAGGACGAGACCGCCGAAGCCTCGCCGACGCTGCGTGAAGCCGCACTCGACGCCATCGCCGAGACGCGCTTCGTCCCCGAAAAGGGCCGCAACCGCATCGGCGCCATGGTCGAAGGCCGCCCGGACTGGGTGCTGTCGCGCCAGCGCGCCTGGGGCGTGCCGATCACCCTGTTCGTCGATCGCAAGTCTGGCGAATACCTCGTCGATGCCGAAGTGAACGCCCGCATCATCCACGCCATCCGCGAGATCGGCGTCGATGCCTGGTCGGATGCTCGCGCGCAGGAATACCTCGGCGCCAAGTACAGCGCCGATGATTACGAGCGCGTCGTCGACATTCTCGACGTCTGGTTCGATTCCGGCTCGACCCACGCCTTCGTGCTCGAATCCGGCCGCTGGCCCGAACTGGTGCCCGCCGAGGATCATGTCGGCCCCACCGCCGACCTCTACCTTGAAGGCAGCGACCAGCATCGCGGCTGGTTCCAGTCTTCGCTGCTCGAATCCTGCGCCACGCGCGGCCATGCGCCGTACAAGGCAGTGCTGACCCACGGCTTCACGATGGATGCCAAGGGCTTCAAGATGTCGAAGTCGCTCGGCAACACCATCAGCCCGATCAAGGTGATGGAGACCAACGGCGCCGACATCATCCGTCTCTGGGCGCTCTCGGTCGACTACACCGAGGATCACCGCATCGGCGACGAGATCCTGAAGGGCGTGGCCGACCAGTACCGCAAGCTGCGCAACACCCTGCGCTACCTGCTGGGCGCGCTCGACGGGTTCTCTGACGAAGAGAAGCTGCCGGTTGCAGAGATGCCGGAACTGGAGCGCTACGTGCTCTCGCTGCTGGCGGGCGTCGACGCCACGCTGCGCAAGGCGGTCGCGGACTTCGACTTCAACACCTATGTCCGCACCCTGCTCGATTTCTGCAACGAAGACCTCTCGGCCTTCTTCTTCGATATCCGCAAGGACTGCCTCTACTGCGACGCCCCTTCGGACCCGAAGCGCCGCGCCTATCGCACCGTGCTGGACACGCTGTTCCACGCCCTGGTGCGCTATGCCGCGCCGGTCACCGTCTTCACCGCCGAGGAAGTCTGGCAGAGCCGCTTCCCCGACAGCGAGAGCGTGCATCTGCTCGAATGGCCGGAAGTTCCCGCCGTGGAAGCCGATGCCGCCCGCTGGGCAGAGCTGCGTGCCCTGCGCGTGAAGGTGACCGAAGCGATCGAACCGCTGCGCCGCGAGAAGATCGTCGGCTCCAGCCTCGCCGCCACGGTCACGGTTCCCGCCTCCGCCCCTGAGGGCGATCTGGCCGAACTGTTCATCACCGCGACAGTCACGCGTGGGCAGGGAGACGACGTGACCGTCACCCCCTCCACCGACCACAAGTGCGGCCGCTGCTGGCGCCACCTTCCCGAAGTCTCGGAAGACGGCGACCTCTGCGACCGCTGCGACGACGTGGTCGGCGCGCTGGAGACCCCGGCGTGACCGGCACCATGACCGTCTGGCGCAAACGCCTGATCGGGTTCCTGATCGCCGCGGTCGTCTTCATGATCGACCAGGGCTTCAAGGCCTGGGTCGTCACCGGCCTGAAGCTGCGCGACGTGGGCGTGATCGAGCTCGCGCCGTTCTTCAACTTGCGCTGGACCAAGAACCTCGGCGTTTCGCTCGGCCTGTTCACTGCGGATTCGCCCGAGGGCCGTTGGGCACTGGTGGCGATGACCGGCCTGATCGCGCTCTTCGTCCTCATCTGGATGCTGCGTGAGCGCAAGCTGGGCGAGATCGCTGCCCTCGCCATGGTGCTGGGCGGCGCGCTGGGCAATATCCGCGACCGTTTCACCATGGGCTACGTGATCGACTATGCCGATCTCCACTTCGGCGAATGGCGTCCGTTCCTCATTTTCAACATCGCCGACGTCGCCATCACGGTCGGCGTCCTGATTATCCTTGCCCGCTCCCTCCTTTCGCGCGACAAGCCCGAAACGAATGGCGGACATGACACGGCGCCTGGCGCCGCCCCGGAGATTTGAGTTGATGCCCATGAAGAAGACCGGAGCCCTGATTCTCGTGGCCGCGGGCGCGGCGCTGGTGTCCGGCTGCGGAAGCACCGGCCTGCTGAACCACGCCGGTCCCGACGAGTTCGCCGTGCAGCGCCAGTCGCCGCTGGTGGTGCCGCCCGATTTCACCCTTGCCCCGCCGAAGCAGGGCCAGCCTCGCCCCGCCGACGATTCGGTGCAGCAGCAGGCGCTCGATGCCCTGTTCGGCGGCCCGCAGGCCCGCAGCGATATCGAGAAGTCGACCCTCAGCATGGCCGGCCCGGCCGATCCGTCGATCCGTTCGACCGTCGGCGATCCGACCACTTACACGGTCGCCAAGGGTCAGGTGACCCGCGCGATCCTCGCCGCCCCCGAAGGCGACGGGCGCGACGCGCAGACCACGATCGAGGGCTGATTCCCGCTTCGATCGACGTGAAAAAGGGCCGGAGCGGCATTCGCTGCTCCGGCCCTTTTCGTATCTCTTTCAGATTCCGCCGGGGAACATCGCCAGCAGCTTGCCGAGCCGGTCGTGGACCAGCCGCTCCTGCTGCGGATCACTCTCGCCCAGGCGCACCACCGTCAGCAACTGGTCGGGCGAGCCGATCACGTATTGCCCATATTCACCGACGCAAGCGAAGACGTTGGCGGGCGCCATGCCGGGGAACAGCACTTCCTCGCCCGCTGCCCCGCCTTTCGCCTTGGCCTTGTTCAGCCAGACCCCCGCACCGTAGCCCGGATTGCGCGGCGAGGATTCGAGCATGAACTGCACCCAGCGGCGCGGCAGGATCTGCGCGCCCTGGATCGAGCCGGTGTGGCGCAGGAACTCGCCCAGCTTGGCCCAGTCGCGCGCCGAGGCATGGACCGCGGCAGATCCGATCATCGTGCCCGCCCGGTCGTACCCCGCCGTGGCCGAATCCATGCCGATCGGCGCGAAGACCCGGTTGCGCAGATAGTCGCCCACGGCCTTGCGGCGGCGATCCGGATTGTGGTCCGGCGAGAGAACCCGCGCCGCGAGATCGGAGAGAATCACCGACGTCGCCGCGCTTTCGACGAATCGCGCGCCCGCCGGTGCTTCCAGCGGCTGCGCCTCGGCATAGGCGGCCATGTCGTCGCGGCCGTCGAGGTAGAGCATCCGCATGCGATCGGATTGCCGCGCCATCGGAACCTGGGGACCGCCGGTCGCCGAAGCGACCGATTCGGAATGACGCAGGCCCGAGCGCATCTGGAGGAGCTGCTTGAGCGTAATCTCGCCGCGCGGATCGCCGGGGCGCTGCCAGTCCGGGATCGGCGCCGATTCGTTCAGCCGCAGCCGCCCGTCGCTGATCAGCTGGCCGACCATCAGCGCCGTGACGCATTCGCCCATGCCCCAGCCCTCAAGCCGGGTTTCCGGCTTGATTCCCTCGCCGTAGCGCTCGGCGATGATCGACCCGCGCTTCATGATGATCAGAGCCTGGGTGCGGCCGACATCCTCGGCGAAGAGGCCGTCGATGGCCCGGCCGAGCGCCGCGCGCGAGGCACCGCCGTCATCCTTGACCGCCGCCTGCGACTCCGCACTGGGCGGCGGCGGGCCTTGCTGCGCATCCTGTCCACAGCCTGCCAGCGCCGTCAGCGCCAGGGCTGGCAGGACGGAAAGGGCGAGGATAAGGGGAGGACGGCGCACCGGCATGACGCGCGGTGTGATGTGCGAGGCGCGGGAATATGGCAACAGCCACGACATACAGGACCGGGGACAGCGGAGACGGTCGTGGCGAAGGCGGCGATGGCAATGGCCCCGGTGGCACTGACCCTCACCGCAGGAGTCGAGACCTGAACAGCCGCCAGCCCACCCGCTGGGTGCGCAACATCGTGATCCTCGTCCTGCTGGCTCTGGCGCTGCTGCTGGGCTTTTCGTGGAGGGGCCTGCGCGCAGAGGCACTGGTGAGCACTTCCTACGGCGCACGGGCCGCCTGCGCCTGCCGCTTCATCTCGCAGCAGGACCTCGGCAGTTGCAAGGGCCAGATCGCCGTTGCGGGCCTTGGCCGCACCGGCTCGCTGATCTGGCTCTCCGAAGATGCCGATGCCCGCACGGTCAAGGCCAGCGTGCCCCTGCTCGCCAGCCAGACCGCGACTTTCTCGCCGGACCGCGGCTGCCAGCTCGAACCCTGGACGAACTGAGCGGCACATAGCCGCCTCGCGCCCCTTCCATCGTCATTGCGAGCGTAGCGAAGCAATCCAGGGGCAGTTCTACACCGCTCTGGATTGCCGCGTCGGCTTTGCCTCCTCGCAAGGACGAAGGTAATTGGGCTTTGGAAACGTCGCCCTCAATCCAGCGGGATGGCGGCCTCGGTTCCCTCGATCCAGCCGCCGCCGACCACCCGGTCTCCCGCGTAGATCACGGCCGCCTGGCCGGGCGCCACGCCATATTCCGGATTCTCGAAACGGATCGTCGTCTCCGCACCCTCGCCGAACGGCCCTTCGAGGGTGATCGGCACCGGCTTGGCCAGCGAACGGACCTTGGCGGTGAGCGGCCCATCGGGAAGCTGGCCGATGCGGTTGGTCTCGGTGACGGTGGCGGCAGCGACGCCCAGCAGAGTGCGCGGACCGACCATGACCCGGCGCCCCGGCGCATCGATGCGCACGACGTAGAGCGGCTTGGGCTGGCCGCCGATTTCCAGACCCCGGCGCTGGCCCACCGTATAATGGATGATGCCCCGGTGCGTGCCCAGAACCTCGCCGGTCAGGGCATGGACGATATCGCCCGGCGCCTCGCCTTCGGGCCGGACCGCGCGCACGATCTTGGCATAGTCGCCATCGGGCACGAAGCAGATGTCCTGGCTGTCGGGCTTGTCGGCGACGCGCAGCCCTGCGGCTTCGGCAAGGCGGCGGGTCTCGCTCTTCGGCAGTCCGCCGAGCGGGAAGCGCAGGAAGTCCAGCTGCGCCTCGGTCGTGCCGTAGAGGAAATAGCTCTGGTCGCGCGCCGGATCGAAGGCGCGGTGCAGTTCGGAACCGGCAGCCCCCTCGACGCGGCGGACGTAATGCCCGGTGGCGAGGCAGTCCGCGCCGAGGTCGCGTGCCATCGTCAGCAGGTCGGTGAACTTCGGACCCATGTTGCAGCGGATGCAGGGGATCGGCGTACGGCCCGCCATGTAGTCGTCGGCGAAGCGCTCGACGACTTCCTCGCGGAAGGCGCTCTCATGGTCGAAGACGTAGTGGGCGATGCCGAGGCGGTCGGCGACGGCGCGGGCGTCGCGGATATCGTCGCCGGCGCAGCAGGCGCCCTTGCGGCCGGTCGCGGCGCCGTAGTCGTAGAGCTGGAGCGTCACGCCGATCGTCTCGGCGCCGGTCGCGGCGGCCAGCGCGGCGACGACGGAACTGTCGACGCCGCCGGACATGGCAACGACGATGCGGCGCGCCGAAAGCGGCGCAGGCAGTTGGAACAGCGTGGCGGGGTCGAGGCCGGCCACCAGTCCTTCAAGATCGGAAAGGGCGGTCATGCCGCGCCCCATACAGGCGAATGCACCGGATTCCTACCTTTCCCGACATCTGCCTGCCCCGCCCCGTTCCAGCGGATTTTCCCGGCACCGTTAAGGCTCATGCCGAAAGCGGCGTTAAGATTTATTAAGAAAAGGTAAAAACGGCCCTTACTCTCCCTTTACCAAGCCTCGCTACAAGCGGTCCGTATGAACATCGCTCATGATCATGAAACCTGCAAAGCGGGACATGCGTCGGGTCGCGCCGGCGAGGAGTTCATACCGGTCCCTTTGCCAATAGACTGGTTTTCCTTGCGTTCCCGGTTCTTTGCCGCGCACGATCTGCGCACGGCCCTCGACGACACGTCCGCTTCGGCCAGACTCCACCGCTTCGGCAGTTTTGCGGGCTCGGTCGCATATGTGATTCATACGTATGCGCCAGTCTCAATACCTGTTAACCCAAATACTTCAGGCAATCGCAAGCCAGCGCAGGCCAATGTCCTTTCCGTCGCCGGCATTCCAAGCACCGGCGTACGAGGGTGATGATGATCGAAAACCAGAAAATCCGTCCTGCCCAGGTAATCGGGCCGCTCGGCGAACCATTGACGCTGGATACGCTCCCCCCTGCGAACACCACGCGCTGGGTCGTGCGCCGGAAGGCGGAAGTGGTGGCGGCCGTCAACGGCGGCCTGCTGTCGATCGACGATGTCTGCGATCGTTACCAGCTGACGCTGGAGGAATTCGCATCCTGGCAGCGCGCCGTGGATCGTTCCGGCATGCAGGGTCTGCGGGTCACGCGGATCCAGCACTACCGCGATCTCTACGAGCGCCAGCAGAAGTATTGAGTGCACTGCCTATCAAGTCCGAAAGGACTGACAAGCGGCGGCGAACCTCGGGTTCGTCGCCGTTTTTCGTATCCGGCTGCTTTTCCAGCAACCTTTTCTCGGAACCGGACGAAAACCGCCGCCCGTTACTGCCGTCGACGCTGGTCGATCAGGGTCGGCGTCAGAGCGACTGCTGATTGCCACCCGTCCATCGCAGGTATATGTCCTTTCGCAGGAAATTTGGCCGTTGCAGCGGCGCGGATCGACGTGTCCGCGCTCCGGCGGCAGATCGTGCCTTCCGGCCACCCGGCGCACCCCTCGGGGTCGCGAGAAACCGGTTCCGGACAAGGCATTGGGGACTGGGGGCAATCGCAGTTTTTGCGGTGACACGATGAATTACGACAGCAGGATCGACGTGACGGAGAACGAGAGGTTGGCAGCAACAGGTGCGACCTTGGGCGGCGCGGATCTGGGCGGCAATCCGCTCGACGGCGCGGAAGAGCAGGATGGCGGCTCGCGTCGCTGGTGGCCGATCGCCATCATCGCCGCGGTCGTGCTGGCCACCGGCATCTGGTTCGCCGTGCGCGGCGGCGGCGAGGCCAAGCAGGCCGGTGCCGCCGACATCCAGATGCCTGCCGTCACCGTCGTCGTGCCCGGCCGCGCCTCGGTCGAAGGCGCCATCACCGCCACCGGCTCGCTGGCGGCCCGCCGCCCGATGCCGGTCGGTTCGGTCGGCGAAGGCGGCCAGGTACGCGCCGTCCTCGTCGAACCGGGCGACTGGGTCTCGCAGGGCCAGGTACTTGCCGTGATCGACCGTTCGGTCCAGTCGCAGCAGCAGGCCGGCCAGTCGGCGCAGATCGCCGTGGCCCAGGCCGACGCCCGCCTCGCCCAGGCCAACCTCGACCGCGCGCTCAAGCTGGTGGATCGCGGCTTCATCTCGGCCGCCGACGTCGACCGCCTGACCGCCACGCGCGATTCCGCCGTGGCACAGGTCAAGGTCGCCCGCGCCACGCTCGGTCAGCTCGAAGCGCAGACTGCCCGCCTCAACATCGTCGCCCCGGCCGCCGGTCTCGTGCTCGAACGCAATGTCGAGCTTGGCCAGGTCGTCGGTGGCGGCAGTTCCGTGCTGTTCCGCCTTGCCAAGGGCGGCGAGATGGAACTGCTCGCCCAGCTCAGCGAGGACGACCTCGCCCGCCTGCATGTCGGTGTGCAAGCGCAAGTGACGCCCACCGGCGGCAACGAAAGCTTCACCGGACAGGTCTGGCAGGTCGCGCCGGTGATCGACGCCACCAACCGCCAGGGCATTGCCCGCATCGCCCTCGCCTACAATGCCGCGCTGCGTCCCGGCGGTTTCGCCAGCGCAGTGATCAACAGCGGCCAGACGGTTGCCCCGCTCCTGCCGGAATCGGCCATCCAGAACGACGACAAGGGCTCGTTCGTCTACGTCGTCGACGCCAAGGACGTCGTCCACCGCCGTCCGGTGCAGACGGGGCTGGTCACGGCGCGCGGCATCACGGTCAAGTCGGGCCTCGACGGCAGCGAAAAGGTCGTCCTGCGCGCCGGTGGGTTCCTGAACGACGGCGACAAGGTCAAGCCCCGGCTGACCAAAGCGGCCGACTGAGCGGATAGAGCGCGATGAGCCTTCGCAACATCTCGGCCTGGTCGATCCGCAATCCGATCATTCCGATCGTCTTCTTCATCGGCGTGATGATCGCCGGCGTGGTCTCGTTCATGCGCATGGACGTGAACAACATGCCGGACGTCGAATTCCCCGGCGTCCATGTCCAGATTTCGCAGCCGGGCGCCGCCCCGACCGAGATCGAGACGCAGATCACCCAGATCGTCGAAGGCGCCGTGCGTTCGGTGCCGGGAATCGAGGAAATCCAGTCGACCGCCTCGGAAGGCAGTTCGACCACGCTGGTGTTCTTCTCGGTCGGCACCAATCCCGACGTCGCCACCAACCAGATCAAGAACGCGGTCGACCAGATTCGCGGCCAGTTGCCGGATGGCATTCTGGAACCCATCGTCACCAAGATCGAGGCCAACGGCGACAACCTGGCCTATTACGCGGTCAGCGCCGACGACATGACGATGGAGCAGCTCAGCTGGTTCGTCGACGACACGATCTCCAAGACCCTGCTCTCGATCCAGGGCCTCGCCTCGGTGGAGCGTAACGGCGGTGTCGATCGCGAGATCCGCGTCGTGGTCGATCCCGAGCGCCTGATCGCGCTCGGCCTCACCGCCAACGACATCAACGGCGTGCTGCGCCAGGTGAACACCGATGCGGCCGGCGGCCAGGCGGAAATCGCCGGATCGCGCCAGTCCGTGCGCGTGCTCGGCAATGCCCAGGACGCCTACCATCTCTCGCAGACGCGCATCAATGTCGGCGGCGGACGGCAGGTCAAGCTCTCGGACATCGCCAAAGTCTACGACGGCTATTCCGAGCAGACCCGCATCGCCAAGCTGCGCGGCCGCGAGGTCGTGACCTTCGGCTTTACCCGCGCGCTCGGGGCTTCCGACGTGGCGGTCTACGACGGTGCCGAAAAGGCGCTGGAGAAGATCCGCAAGGACAACCCGAACATCCACATCACGCGCCTGTTCTCCGACGTGGACTACACCAAGGGGCAGTACACCAGTTCGATGGAGGCGCTGGTCGAAGGCGCGGTGCTGGCCATCGTCATCGTCTATCTGTTCCTGCGCGACTGGCGCGCGACGATGATCTCCGCCCTCGCCATCCCGCTCTCGGCGATCCCGACCTTCTGGTTCATGGACCTGCTCGGCTTCACGCTGAACTTCCTCTCGTTGCTGGCGCTCAGCCTCGTGGCGGGCGTGCTCGTCGATGACGCCATCGTCGAGATCGAGAACATCGTGCGCCATATGCGCATGGGCAAATCGGCCTATCAGGCCTCGATCGACGCGGCGGACGAAATCGGCCTCGCGGTCGTCGCCACCACGTTCTCGATCGTCGCGGTGTTCCTGCCGGTGGGCATGATGCCGGGCATTCCGGGTCAGTTCTTCAAGGCCTTCGGCCTGACCGTCGTGGCCGCGGTGCTGATGAGCCTCGCCGTCGCGCGCCTTATCACGCCGATGGTCGCCGCCTACTTCCTCAAGGCCCACGGCCATGCCGAGCACGGCGGCGGCAAGGCCATGGACTTCTACCTGAAGATCCTGGCCTGGACGCTCGATTCCAGCGAGGCGCACCGCCTGAAGGCCCGCCTCGTCAAGACACCCGCACGCTGGTGGTACTACCTCGTCGCGACCGTGGCGGTCCTCGCCGTCCTCGGCGCAGGTCTCACCGCCGCCTCGTTGCTGTTCATGGGCGCCAAGGCAGTGCTCGCCAAGGCCGGTCTCGACCGGGCCGCGCTGGTGCTGGCGGCAGTCGTCGCCCCGCTGGCGATCCCCGCCGTGGTCATTGCGCTGGGCAAGGCGTTGAAGCTGCTGCTGGGCGCGATGGGCCGCTTCGGCGACTGGTATCGCTACTTCTCCGACCGCGTCGCGGCCCGGATGCGCGACCACCGGTTCTTCGCCTTCTGCGCCGGTATCTATGCACTGGTGCTGACTTTCGCGCTGCTGGCCGGCCTGCCCTCGCAGTTCCAGCCGAACACCAACAACGACACCAGCACCGTCAATCTCGAAATGGTGCCCGGCACCACGATCGAGCAGACCGCCGCCGTCGCCGACAAGGTGACGCGCCTGCTGGAAAGCCAGCCGGAAGTGCAGCACATCCTGGAAGCCTCACGCGAAGGCAAGGGATCGCTCTACATCGCGCTCAAGCCCGCCGACCAGCGCAAGGCGACGAGCATCGAGTTCGAGCGCCGCATGGCCCCGCAGCTTCAGGACATCCCCGATGCCCGCGTGACCTTCGCCACCCAGTCGGGCGGTTTCGGCAGCGGCCGCGACATCTCGGTCATGCTCTCGGGCAGCGATTCCGCACTGCTCCAGAAGACCGCGCAGACGCTGGCCGACCAGATGCGCACGATTCCGGGCGTCGTCGCCCCGCGCATCGCCGCCGACCTCCAGCGCCCCGAACTGGTCGTCCTGCCGCGGCTCGACCTCGCCGCGCAGCTCGGCGTGACGACCGCCGCGCTCAGCCAGACGATCCGCATCGCCACCCTGGGCGAGATCGATCAGAACGCCGCCAAGTTCTCGCTCAGCGACCGTCAGGTGCCGATCCGCGTGATCCTCGCCCGCGCCTCGCGCCGGGACTACTCGACGATCGAGAACCTGCCGGTGATGACCGCCAGCGGCGGCTCGGTGCCGCTCAAGCGCGTCGCCGAAATCCGCTTCGGCGCCGGACCTACGCAGATCCAGCGCTACAACCAGTCGCGCCGCATCTTCGTCGGTGCCGATCTCGGCACCGGGCAGGTCAAGGGCCCGATCATGGAGCAGATCCAGAACCTGCCGATCATGAAGAACCTGCCGACCGGCGTGTCCAACGCCCCCGTCGGCGAGGACAAGTGGCAGGCGGAAATGGTGAACAGCTTCATCGTCGCCGTCATCAGCGGCATCTTCCTGGTCTTCGCAGTGCTGGTGCTGCTCTACCGCCGCTTCGTCTCGCCGCTGGTCAACATGGCCTCGCTGCTGCTGGCCCCCCTCGGAGGCCTGCTGGCGCTGGTGATCGTCGGCCAGCCGATCTCGATGCCGGTCTACATCGGCATCCTGATGCTGCTGGGCATCGTCGCCAAGAACTCGATCCTGCTGATCGACTTCGCCATCGAGGAGATGGAAAAGGGCGTCGACAAGCTCACCGCGATCATGGACGCCGGCCACAAGCGCGCCCAGCCGATCATCATGACCACGGTCGCGATGACGGCGGGCATGGTGCCGACCGCGATCTCGCTCTCGGGCGACGCCGCCTGGCGCGCACCGATGGGTATCACCGTCATCGGCGGCCTGTTGCTCTCGACCGCGCTGACCCTGGTGATCGTCCCCGCCGCCTTCAGCCTCGCGGACGGCTTCGAGAAGCGTCTGGGGCCGTGGCTGCGCCGCAAGCTGTTGACCTATGAGCCGCATCACGCCCATGGTCACGGCGAGCATGGTCCGGTGGCCGTGCCGCAGCCTATCGCTGCCGAATAGCATCGGAGGAACATTGCCGGCCTTCAAGCGTAGCATCCCCGTGGCACGGCAAGACTTTTTCCGGTCCGGCCCGGTCGTGAGCGATCGGGCCAGACGCATGCGGATCTTCGCGACCGGGCTGCTGCTGTTCATGGCGGCAGCCTTCGTCGTCCTCCGGCGGGTTTCGGTACTCCATCCGGAATGGAGCGGGCCGCTCGGCTACGCGATCGCCTTCACCGAAGCGGCCATGGTCGGCGGCTTGGCAGACTGGTTCGCGGTGACCGCCCTGTTCCGTCATCCGCTCGGCCTGCCGATTCCGCACACGGCGATCATCCCCGACAACAAGGACCGCATCGCCGATTCGATGGCGACGTTCCTGCGGGACAATTTCCTGACCCCCCAGGTCGTCGCCCGCCGCCTTCGGGGCTTCAACCTCGCCGCCGCAGCCGGAGGCTTCCTGGCCAACCCCGCGCGCGAGGAACAGTCCCGCATCCGCGCGGGTGCAGCGAATCTGCTGGGCGACGTGCTGGAATCGCTCGACCCCGAGCAGATGGGCGGCATGGTCAAGGCGGGCCTCCGCCGCCAGATCGAGAAAGTCGAGGCCGCCCCGCTGCTCGGCCAGATGCTGTCGAACGCCATTGCCGATCGGCGCCACCTGCCCCTGCTCGAAAGCGTGCTGCGCAAGATCGGCGAGGCCATCGAGGCCAACGAGCCGATGATCCGCGACATGATTCACCAGCGCGCCAACACCATCATGCGCTGGACCGGGCTCGACGAGCGGCTCGCCAACGGCGTGCTCGACGGCGCCTATCGCCTGCTCGCCGAAGTCATCGTCCAGCCCGACCACCCCTTGCGAGCCCGGATCGACGAGGCCCTCACCCGCCTCGCCGACGACCTCCGCAACAGGCCTGAGACTCAGGCCAAGGTCGAGCGGATCAAGACCGAACTGCTCGAAAATCCCGCCGTCGGCGCTTGGCTCGACAGCACCTGGGAGCGCACCCGCAGCGCCCTGCTCAAGGCCGTGCGCAATCCCGACAAGGCGCTGTCCGGCGCGCTCGGCGAGAGTCTGGCGCAATTGGGGCTGGCACTCGGCGAAGACGCCCGCCTACAGTACATGGTCAATCGCTTCGCCCGGCGCACGCTGGTCGGCGTGGTGTCGCGCTATGGGGGGGAAATCGTGAGGCTCGTGTCGGAAACCGTGAAACGCTGGGACTCGCGCACCGTGACGGATCGTATCGAGGGCGCGGTCGGCCGCGACCTCCAGTTCATCCGCATCAACGGAACCCTGGTCGGCGGCCTGTTCGGCGTCTGCATCCACGTCGTGGACCAGTGGCTATGAGCGTGGCGACGCTGGACGGCCCGCTCCTCGTCACCGAGCGCTTCGAACTGTGGAAGCCCCAGGCAAGCGATCTCGAAGACATGATCCGCTTGCTCGCCGACGAGGAGACGCGCCGCTTCCTCGGGAACGCCAGTTCCGAAGCGAAACCCGTCTACGAACGCCTTGAACGCAATGCCGGGTCCTGGGCCTTGCGCGGATACGGCACCTTCCCGATCCGCCTGCGCGGGAAGAACGAGATCGTCGCCAACTGCGGCGTCTTCCACTCCTGGCGCGGTTTCGGCAAGGGCATGGATGACGTGCCCGAAGCGGGCTGGATCGTCCGTCAGGATCACTGGGGCATCGGCCTTGCCAAGGAAGTCATGCGCGCCGCGCTGGAATGGTTCGATCATGTCCACGGCCAACGCCGCATCGCATGCATGATCGAGAAGGGCAACGTGGGGTCCGAACGCGTGGCCGCCGCGCTGGGGTTCACGCTCTACGACAGCCATGAACCCGAGGACCGCCATAGTAACGTCATCAATCTTTATGAGCGGCAGCCCGGATAGAACTGTCTCGACAGACCTCGATCATGCCCTCTGAGGGCACAAAAAACCCCGGCGCAGCAATGCGCCGGGGTTTTTCCGTTATGCGATTGTCGGTACCGATCAGAGCTTGCCGGTAAGTTCCGGCACGGCAGTGAACAGGTCCGCCACGAGGCCGACGTCGGCGACCTGGAAGATCGGGGCGTCCTCGTCCTTGTTGATGGCGATGATGATCTTGGAGTCCTTCATGCCCGCAAGGTGCTGGATTGCTCCCGAGATGCCGACCGCGATGTAGACTTCCGGTGCCACGATCTTGCCGGTCTGGCCGACCTGGTAGTCGTTCGGCACATAGCCCGCATCGACTGCGGCGCGCGAAGCACCGACAGCGGCGCCGAGCTTGTCGGCGAGCGGCAGGATGACCTGCTCGAACGTCTCCGAATCCTTCAGCGCGCGGCCGCCCGAGACGATCACCTTGGCACTGGTCAGTTCCGGACGTTCCGACTTCGCGAGTTCGGCACCCACGAAGCTGGAGAGGCCCGCGTCACCGGCTCCGGCGACGTCTTCGATGGCAGCCGAGCCGCCCTCGGCAGCGGCCTTCTCGAAGGCGGTGCCGCGCACGGTGATCACCAGCTTGGCATCGCTCGATTCGACGGTGGCGATGGCGTTGCCAGCGTAGATCGGACGCGTGAAGGTCTTCTCGCCCTCGACCGAGAGGATGTCCGACAGCTGCGCGACGTCGAGCAGCGCGGCGACGCGCGGGGCGACGTTCTTGCCGGTGGTGGTCGCGGGCGCCAGGAAGGCGTCGTGGTGACCCATGAGGTCCACGATCAGCGGGGCGACGTTTTCGGCCAGCGCGTGTTCGTAGGCGGCGTTGTCGGCCAGGTGGACCTTGGCGACACCGGCGATCTTCGCGGCGGCTTCGGCAGCAGCGCGGCAGCCCGCGCCTGCAACCAAGAGGTGAACTTCACCCAGCTTGGCGGCAGCGGTGACGGTGTGGAGCGTCGCGTCCTTGACCGACGCGTTGTCGTGTTCGACCCAAACGAGCGTCTTCATAGTCATAGTCCTTCCCGGGCTGTGCCCTCAGGCGACGCCCAGTTCCTTGAGCTTTGCAACCAGCGCATCGACATCGGCGACTTTGACGCCTGCCGAGCGGACGGGCGGCTCCGAGACCTTCAGGGTCTTGAGGCGCGGGGCGATGTCGACGCCGTAATCGGCGGCGGTCTTCACATCGAGCGGCTTCTTCTTCGCCTTCATGATGTTGGGCAGCGAAGCGTAGCGCGGCTCGTTAAGGCGCAGGTCGGTGGTGACGATCGCGGGCAGCGCGAGCTTGACGGTCTCCAGACCGCCATCGACTTCGCGGGTCACGGCAACGTGATCGCCATCGATCTCGACCTTGCTGGCGAAAGTGCCCTGAGGGCGGCCCAGCAGCGCGGCGAGCATCTGGCCGGTCTGGTTGGAATCGTCGTCGATCGCCTGCTTGCCGAGGATCACGAGACCCGGATTCTCTTCGGCGACGATCGCCTTGAGGATTTTGGCGACGGCCAGCGGCTCGACCTCGGTATCGGTCTCGATCAGGATCGCGCGGTCGGCGCCCATGGCGAGCGCGGTGCGCAGCGTATCCTGCGCCTTGGCCGGGCCGACCGAAACGGCAACGATCTCTTCAGCCTTGCCCGCTTCCTTGATGCGGATGGCTTCTTCCACCGCGATCTCGTCGAACGGGTTCATGCTCATCTTGACGTTGGCCAGGTCAACACCCGTGCCGTCCGCCTTCACGCGCGGCTTTACGTTGTAGTCGATCACCCGCTTCACGGGCACGAGGATCTTCATCTGATCGGGTCCTCTTCAGTTTCAGGCGCGGCCTGTTTAGCCGCTCGATTAAATCCACTCAAGGCCCGCCTAATAGGCAATTGACGTAAGCGTCAAGCCCTGCTGGCGGCGAGATGAGCCCGAGGTGGGATCACAGCGCGTGCCATATCGCAAATCCGCGGGAAAGCGCATCGCCCCGGCAGAAACGGCAGCCTGAGAATTACTATGATGGCACGAAGGCGCACTTCACCCGATCTTCAAATGCGAACGGCGGGGGTCCGGAAGACCCCCGCCGTTGCATTATCCGATACGGGATCGCGTGAGACCCAAGAAACGGCGCCTATCAGGCGGCGACGCTCTTGACCTCTGCCACGATCTTCTTGGCGGCATCGCCCAGGTCGTTGGCGGGGACGATCGGCAGGCCCGAGTTGGCCAGGATGTCCTTGCCCTGCTGGACGTTGGTGCCTTCGAGGCGAACGACGAGCGGAACCGAGAGGTTCACTTCCTTCGCGGCGGCAACGATGCCGTCGGCGATGACGTCGCACTTCATGATGCCGCCGAAGATGTTGACGAGGATGCCCTTCACGTTCGGATCGCGCAGAATGATCTTGAACGCCGCGGTCACCTTTTCCTTGGTGGCGCCGCCGCCAACGTCAAGGAAGTTGGCCGGGAACGAGCCGTTGAGCTTGATGATGTCCATCGTCGCCATGGCGAGGCCGGCGCCGTTGACCATGCAGCCGATGTCGCCATCGAGCTTGATGTAGGCCAGGTCGTACTTCGAGGCTTCGACTTCCGCCGGATCTTCCTCGGTCTCGTCGCGCAGGGCCTGCACGTCGGGGTGACGGTACAGAGCGTTCGAGTCGAAGCTCATCTTGGTGTCGAGGACGAGCAGGTTGCCGTCCTTGGTTTCGACGAGCGGGTTGATTTCGAGCATGTCGCAGTCGAGAGCCACGAAGGCTTCGTAGAGCTGCTTTGCGATCTTCTGCGCCTGCTTGTTGAGGTCGCCGGTCAGCTTGAGAGCGTAGGCAACGGCACGGCCGTGGTGGGCCTGGAAGCCGGCAGCGGTGTCGATGGTGACGGTGGTGATCTTCTCGGGGGTGTTGTGGGCAACATCCTCGATGTCCATGCCGCCTTCGGTCGAGACGATCATGGCGACGCGGCTGGAAGCGCGGTCGACGACCATCGACAGGTAGTATTCCGAGGCGATGTCGACGCCGTCGGTCACGTAGAGGCGGTTCACCTGCTTGCCGGCTTCACCGGTCTGCACGGTGACGAGGGTGTTGCCGAGCATTTCCTTGGCGAAAGCTTCGACTTCCTCGACCGACTTGGCGAGACGCACGCCGCCCTTGGCGTCAGCGGCGAGTTCCTTGAACTTGCCCTTGCCGCGCCCGCCGGCGTGGATCTGGGCCTTCACGACATAGAGCGGTCCGGGGAGCTGCTTGGCGGCGGCAACCGCTTCCTCGACGGTGAGGGCAGCAATGCCGGCAGGGATGCCGACGCCGAACTTCGCAAGCAGTTCCTTCGCCTGGTATTCGTGAATGTTCATCGCTGAAATCGCTTTCTGCTGGAGTGTCCGTGAAAAGGCGTGGGTAGCCCCGAACTTGATCCCGGCCGCATAAGCACATCCCTGCGCGCTTGAAAAGTCCCGTTCCCTGCGCAATGGGGTCGCGCGGGACATTGAAACACCCGATTAACGAGAACGACTCGCGCATGATCGATCGCGACAGACTGGAAGCCATTGTCCGGGAGGCTGGACGCATCGCCATGGCCGACTGGCCGGGGGATGGGAACCGCTGTGAACACTGGGAAAAAATCCCTGGAAGCCCGGTCAGCGCCGCCGATATCGCGGTCGATACCTTCCTCAAGCGGGAACTCTCCGGCCTGCTGCCCTCGGCCGGATGGCTTTCGGAAGAAACTGCAGATTCCCCGGCGCGTCAGGATCACGAACTCGTCTGGCTGGTCGATCCGATCGACGGAACGCGCGATTTCATCGCCGGACGCACGGGTTGGGCGGTCTCTGTAGCACTGGTGAACACCCGGCGTCCGCTGCTTGGCCTGCTCCACGCCCCGGCGCGGGCGCGGGAAGCCGGAGGCGAGTTCTGGTACGGCGAGGCAGGCAAGGGCAGCTGGCGCAACGGAGAACCGCTGCGCGCGAGCCACCGCGAGACTCTGGCAGGCGCGCGGGTTCCGGCGAAGAAGCTGGCACCGGAAGATGCCGATCTCGTGCTGGTGGATCAGCCTAACTCGATCGCCCTGCGCATGGCGATGGTCGCCGCCGACGAGGCGGACCTGCTCGCAACTCTGCGCTGGGGCTACGAGTGGGACATCGCCGCCGCCGGGCTGATCGCCCGCGAGGCCGGAGCGGCTGTCACCGACGCCTTCGGCCAGCCGCTCAACTACAACAAGCACGACCCGCGGGCTTTCGGGGTGCTGGTGAGTTCGCCCGTGATTCACGCGGCGGCGGTCGAACGCCTGGCGGATCGGGCTGAACGCTATTCGGCTTGATTTTTCCGGGCTTACCGCCCGGAAGCGGCACCGGCCCACGCCCCCACCCGACCTCCCACTAATGTATTCTGATGGGGGGTCGGGTGGGGGCGCCTGAAACCAAATGGGGCTGGTGCCGGGTAAAGTCGCCGGAAGGCGGCTTTACCCGACCGTCAGGTCGGACGAAAAATCGAAAAAAGGGGCCGCACCCGAAGGCCGACCCCTTTCCCGATCCCGCTTCCCAGCGGAAACACTTTATTACGATTATCGCGCGGCGGCGGCCTCGTCCTTGGTGACCGGCGTAATCTTGATTTCGACACGGCGATTCTTGGCGCGGCCTTCGGGGGTGGTGTTGTCCGCCACCGGATAGTTCTTGCCCATGCCCTGCGTCTGGATGCGCGCAGAGGAAACGCCGCGCATGATCAGATAGCGGGCCACCGAATCGGCGCGGCGCTTGGAAAGATCGAGGTTGTAGGCGTCCGATCCGGTCGAGTCGGTGTGACCGTAGACGTCGATCAGGCTGTCCGGATACTTCGTCATGCTCTGCGCGACATTGTCGAGCGCGGCCTGGAACGAGGGGCTGATCTCGGTGGAATTGACGGCGAAGGTCACGTCCGGAAGGTTGAGCAGGATGCCGTCGCCTTCCTGGGTCACGTCGATGCCCGAACCGGCGGTGTCTTCCTTCAGTTCCTTGATCTGCTTGTCCATCTGGTAGCCGACCACGCCGCCGGCCACGCCGCCGATGCCGGCGCCGACGATGCGGGCGGTCTTGCCGCCGATCACGCTGCCCAGAAGATAGCCGAGACCCGCACCGGCGCCCCCACCGATGGCGGTGCGCGAAACCTTGCGCTCACCCGTGTTCGGATCGGTAACGCAGGCGGAGACCGCAACCAGCGAGAGCGCGGCAAAGGCGGAGGTCATCAGGCGTGATTTCTTCATGGTCTTCCCTCCTGTTCAGAAACACTTCCACGGGTGTCTGTGTGGTAGTGGACATGAATAGCAGATGGCTGATCCCGGCGAAACGATTGCTGCCCGTATCTGTTCCCGCAGCGGTCGGTTACGTCGGTTCTGTCCAAACGGCGTTCACAGGTTTCCTTCGCGGTTGCGGGAAATTCTGCTAACGACGGGTGCTGTGACACCTTTTCCTTGGATCGACCTTTTCATCATCGCCGGCCTGATCCTGATCAACGGCCTGTTCTCCATGTCCGAGCTGGCCATCGTGTCCGCACGCGCCGCCCGGCTCAGGGTCTCGGCCGACAAGGGCAGCGGCGCCGCCCGCACCGCGCTGGAGCTGGCGGCCGATCCCGGCAAGTTCCTCAGCACGGTACAGATCGGCATCACCCTGATCGGCATCATCGCCGGTGCCTATTCGGGCGCCAGCCTTGGCGGGCCGGTGGGTGAAAGACTGGCGGCACTGGGCGTGCCCGCGCGCTTTGCCGGAGAGGCGGGCTTCACGCTGGTCATCATCGCCACGACCTTCGCCAGCCTCGTCGTCGGCGAACTGGTCCCCAAGCAGCTTGCCCTGCGCATGGCCGAGCCGGTGGCGATCGTCATGGCCCGGCCGATGGCGTGGCTGGCGCGGATCATGGCGCCGTTCGTCTGGCTGCTCGACACGTCCTCCGCGCTGATCCTGCGCCTCTTCTCGATCCGCGGCGGCGGACAGGAACAGCTGACCGCCGAGGAGCTGCAGATGATCTTTGCCGAGGCGACCCGCTCCGGCGTGATCGAGGAAGAGGAACGCGCGATGATGACCGGCGTCATGCGCCTGGCCGAACGGCCGGTGCGCGAACTGATGACACCGCGCAACCAGATCGACTGGATCGACGTCAACGCGGGTGAGGACGCCCTGCGCGCCAAGATCGAGGCTTCGCCGCATTCGATGCTGCCGGTCGCCGAGGAAGGTTCGCCCGACACTATCGTCGGCATTCTCAAGGTGCGAGAGGTCCTTGCCGCACTCGTCGCCGGGCGTCCGGTGGAGATTGCCGCGATGATGAAGAAGGCCGAAGTCATCCCCGACCAGCTCGACGCCATGGACGCGCTGCGCAAGCTGCAGCAGGCGGAAGTGACGATGGCGATGGTTCATGACGAATACGGCCACCTCGAAGGCCTCGTCACCACTTCGGACATGCTGGCCGCGCTGGCCGGCGCGTTCGTCGGCCATCAGGACGAAGGCGACGCGCCGATGGTGGTGGAACGCGGCGACGGCTCATTGCTGGTCTCCGGCGCGATGCCCGCCGATGCGCTGGCCGACCGCCTCGGCATGACCCTGCCCGACGACCGCGAATATGCGACCGTCGCCGGCTACATTCTCGCCGCGCTCCGGAAAGTCCCGCAGGAAGGGGAGTTCTTCATCGACCAGGGCCGGCGTTTCGAGGTCGTCGACATGGACGGCCTCAAGATCGACAAGATTCTCGTCTCCCGCATCGACGAAAATGGCGGAGACGACGGAGTTGCCGGAGAGGCATAAAGGAACGGCCCCCATGCCGGTGGCATGGGGGCCGTCTCGATCGTTACAGGGAACGATTCTGCAAGGCCGGCCCTTTGAAAGCCGGCCTTTTTCCTTATCGGATCAACCGGCGCGGCGAACGGCGCCCTTGTGGGTGCCGACGGTCTTGCCACCGCGCGGACGGAAGCGGCGCTTGCGCTCGCCCTCTTCGCCGCCGTGCTCGCGGCGATCGCCACGCGGCGCATCGCTGCGCGGACGGTCGTCCCGACGGCGCTCGTCACCGCGGCCTTCGCCCGACCGCTCGCCCTGGGGCCGGTCACGACGATCGCCGCGCGGCTGCTGGCTGCGGTTGCCGCCGCCACGACCGTCGCGGCGGCCTTCGCCCTGACGCTGACCGTCACGCGAACGACCGTTACCCTGCGGCGCGGCCGGAGCCTGACGCGAAGGCGCGGGCAGGCGCGCGGCCTGCTTCTGGAAGTCTTCCGGCAGGCCGAGCGTGGCCAGCTTCACGCGGGTCAGCTTCTCGATGTCGCGGATATAGGGCTTCTCGTCCGGCGCGACGTAGCTGATCGCCACGCCGTCAGCGCCCGCACGCGCGGTGCGGCCGATGCGGTGGACGTACTGTTCGGCCACGTTGGGGATCTCGAAGTTGTAGACGTGCGAAACGCCCGAAACGTCGATGCCGCGCGCGGCGATGTCGGTGGCGACGAGGATGCGGATTGTGCCCTGGCGGAAGCCGCCGAGCGCGGCGGTGCGCTGGGCCTGGCTCTTGTTGCCGTGGATCGCGGCGGCCGGGATACCGGCGGCAACGAGGTGGCGGACCACGCGGTCGGCACCGTGCTTGGTGCGGGTGAAGACCAGTGCGCGGTCGATCGCGCCGTGCTCGGCCTTCTCGGCAGCGTCTTCGGCCAGGCCGTCACGCAGGCTCAGCGTGAGCAGCGCCTGCTTTTCGGCCTGGTTGATGAAGGTGGCGTACTGCTCGACACGCTCGGCCGTGGTCGACTGCGGGGCGACCTCGACCTTCACCGGGTTGTTGATGAACTGCTTGCCCAGCTCGGCGATCGCCTGCGGCATGGTGGCCGAGAAGAACAGGCTCTGGCGCTGCTTGGGCAGGAGCGCGGCGACGCGCTTCAGCGGGACGATGAAGCCGAGGTCCATCATCTGGTCGGCTTCGTCGAGCACGAAGATCTCGACATGGCGCAAGGTCAGCGCGCGGCTGTCGATCAGGTCGAGCAGGCGGCCGGGGGTGGCGACGAGGATGTCGGTGCCGCGCTCCAGCGCACGGGCCTGCTTGCCGGCGGGCACGCCGCCGAAGATGCACTGGACCGAGAGGTTCAGGAACTTGGCATAGCCGCGCATGTTCTCGGCGATCTGGGCCGCGAGTTCGCGGGTCGGCGAGAGCACGAGCATGCGGCAGCCGGCGTTCTGGCGCGGCTTGGGATCGCTGGCGAGGCGGTGCAGCGAAGGCAGCGAGAACGCGGCGGTCTTGCCGGTGCCGGTCTGCGCGATGCCGAGAATGTCACGGCCCTCAAGCAGCGCCGGAATCGACTGGCGCTGAATCGGCGAGGGATCGGTGTAGCCCTTGGCCGCGAGCGCACGGAGAATCGGCTCGGCCAGACCAAGTTCGGAGAAATAGGACATGTGTCACTTTCACAAGGTGCGGGGCACGCGGAAGGTTATTGGCCCGCGCACACAGCAAGGTGTCGTTACGGGCGACCCTGCGTGAAGAAGGAAGCTGGTTCAAAAGGACAACCGCTCGTCCGGGCCGGTCCGCATCGGGACCTCACGCTGCTCACGGATTGCGGCAGGGAAGAACCCTACGCGCCGGTTGTCAGGAGGCATTTAGTGTGCACTG